>NZ_WVVW01000001.1 GCF_009857815.1 Pseudomaricurvus sp. HS19
AGGGTCGCAACGATGCGCCGACGGCCACTGACAAGACTATTGGTATGTACGAAGACGGCAGCCATACCTTCAGTGCGGCGGACTTCGGCTTTAGTGACGTCGATGGCGACAGTCTTGATCACATCACCATCACCAGCCTGCCGGCGGCGGGCAGTCTAACCCTGAATGGCAACCCGGTGAGTACGGACGACCAGATCAGTGCGGCGGACATTGCCAACCTGATGTTTACGCCGGCTGCCGATGAGAACGGCACGGACTACGCTAACTTCAGCTTTACGGTGAATGACGGTACGACCGACAGTGTGTCAGCCAACACCATCACGTTCGACGTGGCGGCGGTGAACGAGGCTCCAACGATATCCGTCACAGCTAACGACTTTGTTGAAGATGCAGCCAGTACAGCAGCGGGAGCGATTGTCGCAACCTACTCGGTCAATGACCTGGATGGTGATGTCTTGTCTGTCAGCTGGACCAGTGGCTCTAGCCCGGTGGATACCAATGGAAACGCATTGTACCTCCTCAATACCGGAGCCCTCACCGTTATCCTGACTGCCGCCGGTGCGGCATACGCCAATGCCGGTAATGACCTGCCAGCGGTTGATTTGACCGTCACCGACGACAGTGGAGCCGCCAATAATTCAGCTTCCGACAGTGATGATCCGCAACTAACCCTGGTGGACGATGCGACGGTGACTGTTTCCGATTCTGCTACAGGTGTTGAGGATGAGGTACTCACTGTAGGGATTGCAGCTGGAGTGCTGGCCAATGACTTCGACGAAGATGATACGTTGTCCGTAACAGGGTTCTCGGTAAACGTTGACGGGGTGGCCGGTGATGAGAATTACAATGCTGGCCAGACCGCTGTCATCGCTGGTGTTGGGTCGTTAACGCTGAATGCTGACGGTAGTTACGAGTTTGTCCCTGAGCCGGATTACAGCGGTGACCTGCCGGTGGTTACCTATACCACCAATACCGGGGCTACCGATACACTGGCAATCACTATTGATCCCGTAGCTGATCCCATTCCGGGCACAGATACTTCAGTTTATATCGGACCTGAGATCGAAAGTAATGTTGATCTCGGTAGCGGCGCGAACTATGGCTTCCCAGAGGGCGTAACACTGTCCGTTATTACGGGCGGAAATTTCGCATTTAACAATGGGTCAGGCCTGGGTGTCGACTCTGCAACCGACGGTAATAATGACGCTATCGAAGCGACTGAAGAGGTCAGTATCAAGTTCCCGGTTGGGATACAGTTTGTGGCCATGGGATTAAAGAACGTGTCCGATGATACGCCTGTAATAACGGCAATCATGGACGTTGAGGATCTCAAGACAGCGTCCTCGGCGGGCACGACGATTCTGGAGGGGCAGGTTACCTCTCTGGCTTACATCGACAGCCTGAAACCAAACGAGACGGTCGATTACACCTCGCCCGAAACGGTACGTATATCCGCCGTATTCACATTCTCTGATGGTACCGCGCCTGTTACCATTCAGGCCTCGCTGAGTCCTGATGGTAGCTGGAGTCTCGATTACAGCGCAGTCGATATGACCAATGTAGTTGACGTTAAGGTTGTAACACTGGTCGATGGCGATCTCTTCGGAAATGGTGGTCAGGCTGACGATGTGGTCCAGCTCAGTTACAGCTCAGACCTCTCCGAGATACGTTTTGGTAACGATTCCCAGAATACATTCAGTACTTCAGGTGATGGCTATCAGATCTCGTACGTGAGCTTCGAGGCATCCCAGACAGGTGATCCAACTTACACTTACCCCATTGAACTCTATGCGGCCATTCAGGATACCGTCGGCACTTCAGAGAGTATTGGGGAGCTGTTGCTAAGCGGTTTGCCTGCGGATGTCATTTCTCTGACCGTGGTTGACTCAACCGGTAGTTATACCGAGATTTCTGCAGTTGATGGGAAGTACGATCTCTCAGCTTTCTCTGATGTTTTGAGCACTCTGGCAGCTGATGGCGGGGATGGTATTTACCTGACCACAGCCACCCCTCTTGCTGCCGGTTACAGTCCCAATGTCGAAATCACAGTGGTAGACGGTTCCAGCTCGGCCAAAACCGTAATTGGTGGCTCTGCCAGCAGCAGCTTCACCGGGACCGACAGCGCTGACTGGATGGACGGCGGCAGTGGTGACGATCAGTTGTACGGCGGTGCCGGCAACGACACTTTGCTGGGTGGTGACGGTGAGGATGTGATCTACGGGGGAATTGGCAGCGATACCATGTCCGGCGGCCAGGGTTCCGACACGTTCGTCTGGCAGGTGGCCGATGCCGGCGCCGTTGACACTATTACCGATTTCCAGACTGGCGTCGGTGGTGATGTACTGAATTTCGCCGACCTGCTGCAGGGGGAGACTGCTGATGCCGCCACCCTCGACAGCTACCTGGATTTCAGTTCCGATGGTACCAACACCACTATCACCATTGATGCCGATGGCAGCGGTGCGGGTACGGACACCCAGAGCGTGGTGTTGGCTAATGTTGACTTCGGGGCTTTGTCGGATCAGCAGATCATCCAGCAGCTGCTGGATGACAGCAACCTGCAGGTGAGTTAAGCGGTCGGGGCGCCCTGGCAGGCGCGGTATAGGAGTGATAACCACCTCACTGCCCGGTGATTCCGGCGGTGGGGTGGCTGGCAAGCGCTGGGCTCTTTTGCTACTGTCGGCGACATCCGGGCTCTGCTAGCAGGGCTCCTCTGTTGCTGGCCTGTCACTGCTGGGTTGTATTACTGATGAAGTTTCTCTCCCCAATTTTCGTCTCCCTCTGCCTTTCTCTCACTGGTATTCATGCCACCGTGGCCGACGCCACCACCGGACCACAGATCGAGGGGGCGTGGGAGCAGGGCAGTATCTTGCGGGGGCAGGTTGAACCTGGCAGCCAGCTGCGCTTCGAGGGGCATGATGTGCCTGTCAGCCCAAAGGGGCAATTCGTCATTGGCCTGGATCGCGATTTTGGTTCTGTGGCCAGGCTGACCCTGCGGCGCGAGGATGGCACCACCCAGGCGTTCGAATACCCTGTGCAGAAACGGGAGTACCAGATTCAGCGGGTGGAAGGGGTGCCTGCCCGCACGGTGAATCCCTCGGCAGAGCATCTGGCCCGTATCCGTGCGGAATCGGCCTTAACCCGCAAGGCGCGGGCGAAAATTCTGGATCGGCAGGACTTCGCGGAGACCTTTGTCTGGCCCCTGACCGGACCGATTACCGGTGTATACGGCAGTCAGCGTTATTACAACGGTGAGCCGCGCCGGCCGCACTACGGTGTGGATGTAGCCAGACCCACGGGCACCGTGGTGGTGGCGCCGGCCAGTGGTGTTGTCACGCTGGTACACCCGGATATGTTCTACTCCGGGGGCACCCTGATCGTGGATCACGGCCAGGGGCTCTCATCCACCTTTATCCATCTGCACAAGGTACTGGTGGAAGAGGGGCAGGAGGTAAAGCAGGGTGAGCCGATTGCTGAAGTGGGGGCCTCGGGGCGGGCCACCGGTCCGCACCTGGACTGGCGTATGAACTGGTTTGACCAGCGTGTCGATCCGCAGGTGCTGGTACCCCCCATGAATACCGTATGGTCAAAGGCGAAAGAGTAGCGGCACAAGACAATTGCCGGGTGACTGGTTAGACTTGCCCGTCGTGCAGAACATTGAAAAAGGTTGCGCCATGATTGACAAAAAACTGCTCGGTTTGCTGGTCTGCCCGGTGACCAAGGCTCCGGTGGAGTACGTTAAAGAGAAGGATGAACTGGTCTGTTGGGCCAGTGGTTTGGCCTATCCGGTGCGTGATGGCATCCCGGTGATGCTGGAATCGGAAGCTCGTCAGCTGAGCGAAGCCGAAAAAGAGGCCCATCGGGCGCACTGATCAGTACCTGAACAGAGGCAGCAGTATGAGCGAAGTATCGATTTTTACCCGCATAATGGATGGCGAAATCCCGTCCGACAAGATTTATGAGGATGAGGATTGCATCTGTATCCGGGACATTGCCCCCAAGGCCCCGGTGCACCTGCTGCTGATCCCCCGCAAGCCGATACCCCGTCTGGTGGATGCCAGTGCCGAGGACCAGGCTCTGTTGGGACGCCTGATGCTCAAGGCCGGGGATATCGCCCGCGAGCAGGGTATCGGCGACGCCTTCCGGTTGATCGTCAACAACGGTGCCGAAGCCGGCCAGACGGTATTTCACCTGCACCTGCATATCCTGGGTGGCAAGACCTATACCGAGCAGGGGCTGGGCTTCTGATCGACCCTGCCGCAGGCCGGCACGGCCTGCGACCCCGGGCGGGGCAGGGCAGATCCAGCCGCCGCCCGTTCTCCAGTCATTCCGCCAGCACAATCATCAACCACCCGCCAGCCCCCGCCGTATCGACACTCCACCCATAAAAATATCTGCCCGGGTCTCGGTGTTTTGCCGCGCTTCTTATATACTTAAGCCCTTTTGAATCGGGGTCAGGGCCCGCCCGTGGGCATCCCTCCCTGTGTCAGCCATTGGATTGAGACTATATGAAGAGCGCAGAAATACGCGACGCCTACCTACGGTTTTTCGAGAGCAAAGGTCACGAGATTGTCCCCAGCAGTTCGCTGGTGCCGGGCAATGACCCCACCCTGTTGTTCACCAATGCTGGCATGGTGCAGTTCAAGGACGTTTTCCTGGGCGACGACAAGCGCAGCTACAGCCGTGCCACCAGCTCCCAGCGCTGTGTGCGCGCTGGCGGCAAGCACAATGACCTGGAAAACGTGGGTTACACCGCCCGTCACCACACCTTTTTCGAGATGCTGGGCAACTTCAGTTTCGGCGACTATTTCAAGCAGGATGCCATCAAGTACGCCTGGGAATTCCTCACCTCCAGTGAGTGGCTGAACATCTCCGCCGACAAGCTCACCGTTACCGTCTATGCCGAAGATGATGAAGCCTATGGCATCTGGAAAGATCAAGTGGGTGTGCCCGCCGAACGTATTATCCGCATTGGCGACAAGGGCGGCCGCTACCAGTCCGATAACTTCTGGGCCATGGGCGATACTGGCCCCTGCGGCCCCTGTACCGAGATTTTCTACGATCACGGCGCTGATATCTGGGGCGGTCCTCCCGGCTCGCCCGAAGAGGATGGTGACCGCTTCATTGAGATCTGGAACGTGGTCTTCATGCAGTTTAACCGCAGTGCCGATGGCACCATGGCGCCGCTGCCCAAGCCATCCGTAGATACCGGTATGGGTCTGGAGCGCATTGCCGCAGTGATGCAGCACGTCCACTCCAACTACGAGATCGACCTGTTCCAGGCGCTGTTGAAGGACGCCGCCGAAAAGACCGGCACCAGCGATATGGAGAACAAGTCACTGCGTGTGATCGCCGACCATATCCGTTCCTGCTCCTTCCTGATTACCGATGGCGTGCTGCCCTCCAACGAGGGGCGGGGTTACGTGCTGCGCCGCATCATCCGTCGCGCTATCCGCCACGGCCACAAGCTGGGCCAGAAGCAGCCCTTCTTCCATAAGTTGGTGGCAGCGCTGGTGAAAGAGATGGGCGAGGCCTACCCGGAGCTGGCGGAACAGCAGGCTCAGGTGGAGAAAGTATTGCTGGCGGAAGAGCAGCAGTTCGAGAAGACCCTGGACAAGGGTATGGCGGTGCTGGAAGAGGCGCTGGCCGGACTGCAGGGCGACACCATTCCCGGCGATGTGCTCTTCACCCTCTATGACACTTACGGTTTCCCGCTGGACCTGACCGCTGATATCGCCCGCGAGCGTGAGCTGAAAGTGGACGAGGCTGGCTATGAGGCTGCCATGGACGAGCAGCGGGCCCGTGCCCGTGCTGCCGGCGCTTTCAAGGTGGACTACAGCGCAAGCCTCAACCTGGATGGCGAGACTGAGTTCAGTGGCTACAGCAGTCTGCAGGACGAGTGTGAAGTTGTGGCCCTGCTGAAAGATGGCGAGCGGGTTGAGCAGCTGAACGAAGGCGACGAGGGCAGCGTGGTACTGGCAGCAACGCCGTTCTACGCCGAGTCCGGTGGCCAGGTGGGAGACAGTGGTTACCTGACCGGTGCCAGCAGCCGATTCGAAGTAGCTGATTGCCAGAAGCAGAGTGGCCACCACCTGCATCAGGGCAAAGTGCTGCAGGGCAGCCTGAAAGTGGGCGACAAGCTGAGTGCACAAGTGGACGCTGGCGTGCGCCAGGCCACCGCGCTCAACCACTCGGCAACCCACCTTCTGCACGCGGCACTGCGTGAAGTACTGGGGAACCACGTGACCCAGAAAGGGTCTCTGGTGGACTCCGAGCGCCTGCGTTTTGACTTCTCTCATTTTGAAGGCGTCACCCAGGAGCAGCTCAAAACCATCGAGACTATGGTTAACCAGCAGATCCTGGCCAACAGCGCCGTAGAAACGGCAGTCTGCGATATGGAGACTGCCAAGACCAAGGGCGCCATGGCGCTGTTTGGCGAGAAGTACGGTGATGAAGTGCGTGTACTCTCCATGGGCGATGGCTTCTCGGTAGAACTCTGCGGTGGTACCCACGCCGCGCGCACCGGCGATATCGGCCAGCTGCGCATTACTTCCGAGTCTGGCGTTGCGGCGGGTGTTCGTCGTATCGAAGCCGTAACCGGTGCCAAAGCGCTGCAACTGTTCGATGAGACCCAGGCGCTGGTGCAGGACGTGGCCCGCCAGATCAAGGCGCGCCCGGATAACCTGGCCGAGAAAGTAGCGCAACTGCTGAGTCAGAACCGCCAGCTGGAGAAAGAACTGCAGCAGCTGAAAGGCAAGCTGGCCAGTGCCGCCAGTGGCGACCTGGTGAGTGAGGCCGTTGAGGTGAAGGGTGCGAAAGTTCTGGCGGCAACCCTCGAAGGTGCTGACATGAAGTCGCTGGAGAGTACCGCCATGCAGCTGAAAGACAAGCTGGGCAAGGCAGTGGTTCTGCTGGCTGCGCCGGCCGACGGCAAGATCAACCTTATCGCCTGTGTGGCCGATGAGCTGCAGGGCCAGGTACAGGCCGGCAACCTGATCAAGTACTTCGCCCCGCTGGTGGGTGGTAAGGGTGGCGGTAAGCCGGATAAAGCCAAGGGTGCCGGTACCGAC
Organism: Pseudomaricurvus sp. HS19; assembly: GCF_009857815.1. Lineage (GTDB taxonomy): Bacteria > Pseudomonadota > Gammaproteobacteria > Pseudomonadales > Cellvibrionaceae > Pseudomaricurvus. Next base: position 7,071 of record NZ_WVVW01000001.1, read on the forward strand.
ACCGGTGCGCTGTCGGGTGCGCTGGCGACCGTTGCAGGTTGGGTAGGCGAGCAGCTGGGCTGATTTTTCGCCGGTGCGCAGGCCGCGCCGGCAAAGGGACAGGGTGCCTTACCAGATGGTTAACTTTTGTGCCATTTTGGTGTTTAATGGCGCCCTTTTGAAAGTGCCCCCCATGGGCGTTTGAAATTCTCACAGGTTGCCAATGAGCTTAATTGTACAGAAGTATGGCGGTACCTCGGTCGGAAGCGTCGAGCGTATTGAGGCTGTGGCCAAAAAGGTGTCCGGTTTCCGTGCACAGGGCCACGATGTAGTGGTAGTCGTCTCCGCCATGAGCGGTGAGACCAACCGCCTGATTGCTCTGGCCAAGGACATTCAGGACAATCCGGATCCCCGCGAGATGGATGTGCTGGTCTCCACCGGCGAGCAGGTGACCATCGCGCTGCTGTGTATGGCGCTGAAAAAGCTGGGTTGTGATGCCCGCTCCTACACCGGCGGCCAGGTTCGTATCCTGACCGACAACGCACATATGAAAGCACGTATCCTGGAGATTGATGAAGGCAACATGCGTGCGGACCTGGCAGCGGGTCGCGTGGTGGTTGTGGCCGGATTCCAGGGTGTGGACGAGAACGGCAACATCACCACGCTTGGTCGTGGCGGTTCCGACACCACCGGTGTGGCACTGGCTGCAGCGCTGAAAGCGGATGAGTGCCAGATCTATACCGATGTTGATGGTGTCTACACCACAGATCCCCGTGTCTGTGAAGGTGCCCGTCGCCTGGATCGCATCACCTTTGAAGAGATGCTGGAAATGGCCAGCCAGGGATCCAAGGTACTGCAGATCCGCTCCGTAGAATTTGCAGGCAAGTACAACGTACCCCTGCGTGTATTGCACAGCTTCCAGGACGGTCCTGGAACCCTGATTACCCTCGATGAGGACTATTCCGATATGGAACAACCAGTCGTTTCCGGTATCGCGTTTAACCGCGATGAAGCCAAAGTTACTGTTGCCGGTGTGCCGGATATGCCCGGCGTTGCTGCGCGTATTCTTGCTCCCATCGGCGCTGCCAATATCGAGATAGATGTGATCGTGCAGAACGTGGGCGCCGACGGCACCACCGACATTACTTTCACCGTGCACCGTAACGACCTGGAGAAAGCCCAGGGTGTGTTGGAAAAAGTGTCTGCGGAAGTGGGTGCGCGCGAAGTGCTGACCGACAGCAAGATTTGCAAGGTGTCTATCGTTGGTGTGGGTATGCGTTCCCACGCTGGCGTGGCGTCCAAGATGTTCGAAGCCCTGGCGGCCGACAATATCAATATCCAGATGATCACCACCTCTGAAATCAAGATAGCCGTGATCATTGACGAGCGTTACCTCGAACTGGCTGTGCGCAGTCTGCACAAGGCGTTCGAGCTCGACGCAAAATAAGCGATTTGGGGTGATCCAAAGATACCTATAAGGCGTCAGCAGAGTCCGTGTCCGTACCCGCAAGGGGGCGGAAGGGTGAAGAAAAAGAGGCTTCAAGCGCCATTTATCTTTCATTTTAGAAAAGCTGGACAATACTTAGTCTCAGACAAAGACACTGCGACACCGTGTCAGTCAGACGGTAAGGGCTAAGGTAAGAAACCGGCAGCGGTTAAAGGTATTGTCCGTTGTACTCACAGGATGCTTTAAGGAGATAGTAATGTTAATTTTGACCCGCCGTATTGGCGAGACCCTGATGGTTGGCGACGACGTCACCGTCACCGTTCTCGGTGTGAAGGGCAACCAGGTTCGTATCGGTGTGAACGCGCCCAAGGAAATCGCTGTTCACCGCGAAGAGATCTACCAGCGTATCCAACGCGAAAAGGAAGATCAGGAGCCAAACGGCAACCGCTAAGAGGCCGAGTGCTCCTTGCGGACAGCAAAAAAGCCCACTTCGAGTGGGCTTTTTTGTGCCTGTGGATTGCTGTTCGTGGCGAAGAAATGACCATCCCGGACAGCGGCTGGACGAGGGTCTTTTCAATGATGAGAAATTTACGTCCAAGTCTTTGATTCTTTAATGAATATGGTATGATGCCGCTCCGTCGTCGCAAGTACTGTAGTGAATGCGATGAGCGCCGGAGAAGTGGCCGAGTGGCTGAAGGCGTGCCCCTGCTAAGGGTATATATCGGAAACGGTATCGAGGGTTCGAATCCCTCCTTCTCCGCCATCTAATAAAAAAGGGCCTACCCGCAGGGGTAGGCCCTTTTTTATTAGCCGCGCAGCGGGAGAGATTTAACAAATTCCTCGGTTCGATAAAACGCACAGCGTTTTAGACGCCGCAGGCGCCCGCAGGGTGATTTTCGGCCCCTAGGCTGAAAAGCATCAATCCCTCTGCTCGGACTCACTCCGCTCTAGCGTGCGCGGCAGGGGTAGGCCCTTTTTTATTAGCCGCGCAGCGGGAGAGATTTAACAAATTCCTCGGTTCGATAAAACGCACAGCGTTTTAGACGCCGCAGGCGCCCGCAGGGTGATTTTCGGCCCCTAGGCTGAAAAGCATCAATCCCTCTGCTCGGACTCACTCCGCTCTAGCGTGCGCGGCAGGGGTAGGCCCTTTTTTATTAGCCGCGCAGCGGGAGAGATTTAACAAATTCCTCGGTTCGATAAAACGCACAGCGTTTTAGACGCCGCAGGCGCCCGCAGGGTGATTTTCGGCCCCTAGGCCGAAAAGCATCAATCCCTCGGCTCAGGCTCACTCCACTCTAGTACGCGCAGCATGGGTAGGCCCTTTCTTCAATGCATCATCTGCTGCGCCGCCTGCTCGGCGGTCCGGTCCGTCTCTTCAATCACCTTAAACAGCTGACACAGCTTCCCTTGTTGCCCCAACAGGCTGGTGAGAGCAAACAGGGCATTGTCCAGGGCTCCCAGAGCATGGGTACGCAGTGATCTTGGAATCTGTTCCGATCGGCACAGGCTCAGCAGGGACTGGTGAAGTTCCCGCAGTACCGCTTCAGCGTGTTGCAGCTTGCCCATGCCGGAGAAGGCTGCGGCCAGATTGTGGCATGAGGCTACTTTCAGTTTCAGGTAGCACTGGTAACCGGGCAGGGGATCCACATCGATCAGGTGTTGGGTAATCAACCGGGCCTGATTGAATTCCCTTGCCGCCAGGGCAAACTGTTGCCGGTTGTGATGGTCGCGGCCAGCGGACATATGGCTGCGAAACTCGGTCAGTGCACTGCCGGGGTGGCGGGTATAGGACAGGCGCTGCTGTGGGGATAGGGACTGGCGCATAACAATCTCCATTTGATAATGAGAAATATTATCAATAAGGATGTTGCCGCTGTCCAGCACTTTTCAGGGGCGGAAATTGCCGTGCTGGATAAACCTTGTACAGTGGCGTAAAGGGCCTGGCCCTGGTTCAGATCCCGTCGCGCAGCCGCTGATTAAGTGACTGATAAAATTACCGTTTTTTTTCTAACAAATGGCTTGACTCATCATGGGTCGATCCCTATTATACGCGCCTCAACAGCAACGCATCCGTAGCTCAGCTGGATAGAGTACTCGGCTACGAACCGAGCGGTCGGAGGTTCGAATCCTCCCGGATGCGCCATATACGAGAAGGGCTCAGCAGAAATGCTGGGCCCTTTTTTTTGCCCCGCACCGTGACAACGGTTCGGATTCCCGGTCGCAAATCACAGAGTTTCGCCGCAACGATCACAGCGAAACGGTATGTCGCTAGCCTCGTGATCTGATGCCCTCCCGGATGCGCCTTATACGACAAGGGCTTAGCAGCAATGCCACGACCTTTTTGTTTCCGGTGCGGTATTGTTGTCAGGGCTTCTCCTTTTTTTTGGGGGGGTATGACGGACGCGCTCAGTCCTGCCTTTGAATTTGTCTCTCCCGTGCCGGGCATTGTGGCCGGTGCCTTCCAGTCTCGCTTCTTAAATGGATTCAGGTGCACCTCTGTGGGTGTGCTGTTCGTTCTGTGCCCGCCGTGCTCGGGCTGGTGCGTAAGGGAAGCGCTGGCGAGTGGGCGCTGTTTGATGTGCGCCGGTGGTGACCCGGGTTGTGGCTTTTTGGCTTTTCACGTCGTCACCGGCCATTTGTCATGTCGGTCAAATTTTATAACCGGATTCTCCGAATTTCGCTAAAGCAATCTCTGGTTGGAATATAGGTGCCGGTTTCACTCTGTGTAATTCTCCCCGTCTGCTGAAGGTGTGGATTGGTTCTCGGTCGACGGCTTACCGGCTTATGGTTTTGCCGGGACATCCCCATTAGCATGTGGCGTCAGTTTCTTTTTTGATCTTTGCTAATTTATGTCCGACTCAGACGCAGTTTCCCTGTTTACTCTGGTGGCCGAATCGGTGGGTGCCAACCGGCAACAAAAGATGGACGCCTGGTTGAGTGAAAAGCAGGCGCGGCCGGAAGAGAAGAACCGGTTAAGGTACACCAACCTGCCCTGGGATCCCACCCAGCAGACCCACAGTTTCAACTGGCAAAAGAGCCATGTTGGCTGGATGGATGTATTGCGCAGTGACGGCAAGGTTGTGCAGGTAGTGTTTAATCTGCGCTACCCCAAGCGGCGCTGGTTTTCCCGACATCGCAAGGATTGGAAGTCATTGAATGAGACTGCCAGCCGGCTGATGGGTGAGGGTAAGTTGTTTGGCTTACCTGAGCGCCCCAGTCAACTTTATCGGCGCGGCAAACTCAATCTGTTGATGAAGTCTTATGAGGAAAAGCGTCACGCTTTTATCGAGCTTAAGCTGGCCCGGGGAGAGTTTTGCTCCTGAGTGCGGGGAGGTTGCGGTCGAAGTCGGTGCGATTCGGTGTTTTTGCCTGTACGGTTTTTACTCTTCCTGATGAGTCTTGATCCGAATTGCATAAGGCGCGGGCAGACGTGGAAAACTGGTTCCGCAAACTGCGCGATGCAGGTACGATTGGCTGTGTGAACGAGTTACTGTTTAGAAAAAGTTGTTGTCTGCTGCCTGTCATTATGTCCTGCGATTCTGCTAATTTCTTCCTGTAATCCTCCCTTCGTCTGTCCGTGAGATGCTTGTCCGCTGACAGATTCATTGGGGCTCACTGAAAGTACAACAATTCAAAACTTTGCTTTACAGACAGTATTTTTCCGGTTGGTCATGTACCTGCAGGTAAGGCGGCTGTCGATTTTCCGGAAAGTTATTGCATTTGGGGGTTCGTTTCATTCTATGAAAATCGCGGTCAAATGGTCTCTGCTGGTGCTCACGTGTCTGTTGCAACTGCCTGTCGCAGCGCAAGAGATTTCCAAAGAGCAGATCAAGGGTTTGGATGAGCAGGTGCAGGACATCAAGGCGGATGTGCTGGCTATCTCCACCGAACTGAAGCTGCTGGAAGAGAAGCTGCTCTATCCCTCCAACACCCAGGTCTCCCTGTTTGTGGCGCTGGAAGGGGCTGACAGCCTGCGTGTCGATGCGGTTGAGGTGGCGGTAGACGGAAATCCGGTGGCGCACCACATCTACTCCTTCAAGGAGCTGGAAGCGCTGCAAAAAGGTGGGCTGCAGCGGATCTACACCGGCAACCTGCGTACCGGGGAACATTCCATCAAAGTGGGCTTCAAGGGTTTGACCGGCCTGGGTAATGAATTTACCGAAGTGGCCAGCTACACCTTCAGTAAGGGCGTCGGCCCCGGCATTGTGGAAATCCGCTTGCTGGGATCGGCACTGGGCTCCAACAGTATTCAGTTTTCCGATCAGTAGCCCATGCGTCTCTCAGCGATTTGCGCACTCTTCTGTTTGCTGGGTTCTCAGCAGCTGGTAGCTGCGGAGCCCAAGCCCCAGCGCGACGCCTTCTTTGGCGAGGCCCTGTTCTACGCCCAGCAGCAGGAATTCTTCGAGGCTATCTCCCGTCTGGATACCGAGTTGAAACTGCATCGCGGTGTTGACGAGCGGGAGCTGGATAAGCTGCACTATCACGTCAACGACGCCGAGTTCTCGGTGGGCGATTTCGAACTCTCCTATCGCATGCATCGCAAGGCAGGACGGGCTATTCAGGCGGTGATCGAGGGCAACGTGGCCCCCGAAGTGCGCAATGAAGCTATCTACCGCCTGGCGCGGCTCTATTTCCAGAAAGAGCAGAACCTCAACGCCTTTCACGCGATTGAGCGCATCGAAGGTCCGCTGCCGAAGGGGCTGGCCACCGACATCACCTACCTCAAGGGCCAGATCTATATGGTCAACGGCCGTTTTGAGGAGGCCGAGAAAATCTTCCAATCCCTGACCGGGGCGGATGAGCACGAAGGTTATGCGCTCTACAACCTGGGTTTGTCCCAGCTGGCGCAGGACGAAACCACACAGGCGGTAACCACACTGGAGTCGCTCGGTCGTGCACGCAGTTCCGACCGGGCGGTACTCGCCATTCGTGACAAGGCCAACTTGCTGCTGGGCAGCCGTCTGATGGACACCGGTGATTTCCAGGGCGCAGTGCCGTTCCTGGAGCGGGTGCGCCTGGATGGACTTTACTCCAATAAGGCACTTAGCGGGCTGGGGTGGGCCAACGCGACGGCAGAGAATTATGAGCAGGCGCTGGTGCCCTGGACCATCCTCAGCAAGCGTCATGTCACCGATCCCGCTGTACAGGAGGCCCTGTTGGGCGTTCCCTACGCCTACGGCAAGCTTGGCCTGTATGGCAAGGCGGCGCTGGGATATGGTCACGCCCTGCAGCTGATGAACCAGGAGCTGGATCGCCTGGATCAGTCGGTTAAATCCATCCAGGACGGCAAGTTCCTTGAGGCATTGGTGCGTGAAGAGATTCGCCAGGTGCCGGATTGGGTGGTGCGCCTGCGGGAGTTGCCGGAAACCCCGGAAACCTTCTACCTGATGGAACTGATGGCGTCGCACGACTTCCAGTCCTCGCTGCAGAATTACTTTGACCTGGAGCAGCTGCGTAAAAAGCTGGAGGAGTGGGATCGTTACTACAGTGCCTACGAAGAGGTCATCGCCCTGCGTCGTGGCTACTACGAGCCGCTGCTGCCTGCCATCGACGAAAAATTCCGTCAGCTGGACTCGCTGATCAACCTGCGCCTGGAGCAGCGGGATCGAATACACGCCCGCCTGCAATCCATGCTGGTTTCCCCGCGCCCTGACTTTCTGGCCACCGCCAGTGAACGCTTGGGCATGAACGCCGTAACCAAATTCGAGCGCAGCCCGGCCAACAACAACGAGGCTACCCAGAAGCGGGTGGATCGATTGAAGGGTCACCTGAACTGGATCTGGATCACAGAGTACGACCAGCGCCTGACCGATACCTTTGAACACCTGGCGGCACTGGACCAGGATATCGAACGCCTGAACGCCATCTATCAGCAGTTTGTCCGTTCCCGTCAGGCCGCGACCCAGAGTTACGAAGGCTATGACAAAACCATTGCCCAGCTGCGCCACAAGACAGAAAAATCCATGAAGACGGTCGAGACCCTTATGCTTCGTCAGGGGCGCATGATTGAAAAAATGGCCATCAGTGAGCTGCTGCAGCGCAGCCAGCAACTGGAGGTGGCGCAGGTCAAGGCGCGCTTTGCGCTGGCCGAGAGCTACGACCGGGCCACCATGGGTTCACCGGATAAGGCGCCGGCAGAGGCCAGTCAATCGGCTGCACCGGAAACCAAAGCTGAAGATCGGGGTGTGCTATGAAGTATCTCCGCACCATTGCTGCGCTGGGATTGCCCGCGCTGTTGGCTTCCTGCTCCGGTGTTCAGCAGCAGGGTACTCTGGCGGAACTGAAAAATGTTCGCCCGGTACTGGAAGATGCCACCATTGCCGATGGCCTGGACAAGGCCATGGACAGCTACCGGGTATTCCTCAAGGAGACTCCGGAATCCGCCATGACACCGGAGGCGATTCGCCGGATTGCCGACCTGTCGCTGGAGAAAGAGTACGGCTACGTGAATGACCTGCCGGCGCCCGCTGCCGGTGGCGCCGGGGAACTTGGCGAAGGGCGTCAACTGGATAAGCCGGAAGCGGCAAAACCGGCTCGTCGTGAGCCGGTAATGGCTTCCGGCACAGCCATTGGTGGCGGAAGCTCCGAGAGTGACCGCGCCTTCGAAGATCGCGCCAGTCAAGTGGCGACCAGGGCTCACGAAGAAGAGCAGGGCCTGGGTGACCACCCGGGCGCTGCCAGTGACCTGGAGAATGCCAACGCCCGTCAGGCGATCACGCTCTACAAGAAATTGTTGGCTGAATACCCGCTCTACGACCGCAACGACCAGGTGCTGTACCAGATGTCCCGCGCCTACGAGGAGTTGGGTGAAATCGAAGAGGCCATGCGGGTGATGAACCAGTTCATCACTACCTACCCGGACTCCCGCTATATGGACGAGGTGCAGTTCCGTCGCGCCGAGTTCTTCTTCTCCCGTAAAAAATACTTCGACGCGGAAGATGCCTACAAAAGCATCGTGGCGATGGGGGAGAACTCCTACTACTACGAGCTGGCCCTTTACAAGCTGGGTTGGAGTTATTACAAGCAGTTCCTGTTCGAGGAGTCACTGGACCAGTTTATCGCCCTGTTGGATTACAAGGTCTCCATCGGCTACGACTTCGATCAGCAGCTGGACCCTATCGACAGCAAGCTGGTGGATGATACCTACCGGGTAATCAGCCTGGGCTTCTCTAACCTTGGCGGACCGGAAGTGGTGGCCGAGTACTTTACCCGCAACGGTGCGCGGGACTATGAAGACAAGGTCTACAGCAATCTGGGTGAGTTCTATCTGGACAAGCGTCGCTACGCTGATGCCGCCGGCTCCTACAAGACCTTTATCAATGGTCACCCGTTTGCGGAAATCTCGCCGCACTTCGCCATGCGTATGGTGGAGATCTACCACCAGGGTCGCTTTGGCCAGCTGGTGATCGAGACCAAGAAAGAGTTTGCGGACACCTACGCTCTTGATACGGAGTACTGGCTGCATAACGACATCGATAGTCGCCCGGAAGTGGTGGATTTCCTCAAGGGCAACCTGAAAGACCTGGCGGGGCACTATCACGCGCTCTACCAGGACAAGCGTTTTGCCAAGGAGAAAGTGGTCAACTACGCCGAGGCGCTGGTGTGGTATCGCCGTTACCTGTCTACCTTCCCGCAGGGTGAAGACACGCCGCCAATTCATTATCAGATGGCGGACCTGATGATGGAGAACCGTGACTTCGGCAAGGCGGCAGAAGCCTACGAATACACCGCGTATAACTATCCATTGCACGACCAGTCGTCTGCCGCAGGTTATGCGGCGGTATACGCCTATCGCGAATACCTGAAGTCTGTCCCCGTGGAGCGCCAGGCGCCGATCCAGCAGAAGGTGGTCGATACCTCATTGATGTTTGCCGATCGTTATCCGGAGCATGAGAAGGTCACTGTGGTTCTGGGTGCGGCAGCGGATGACCTCTACAAGATGCAGAACTTCCCGCTGGCGGTATCCACCGCGCAGAAACTGATCACTCAATACCCGGATGCGGAGGTGGCCCTGCGTCGCTCAGCCTGGTTGGTGGTGGGTCACGGTTCTTTCGACCAGGCCCTCTATCCGGAAGCCGAGAAGGGCTACCAGCAGGTACTGGCCCTGACGCCAGCCAACGATGTATCACGTCCGGCCCTGTTTGATAACCTGGCCGCATCTATCTATAAGCAGGGCGAGTTGGCCAACCAGGCCGGCGAGTATCAGGTGGCCGCAGATCATTTCCTGCGTGTGGGTGTGCTGGCTCCGACTTCCACCATTCGCGCCAACGCCGAGTTTGATGGTGCCACTGCCCTGATAGAACTGCAGGATTGGACCCGGGCTACCGGCGTGCTGCTCAACTTCCGTTCAAGTTTCAAAGGCCACGAGTTGCAGCCGGAGATCACCAAGAAGCTGGCTTACGTCTACAAATCTGACGGCAAGTCCGAGTTGGCTGGTGCCGAGTACGAGCGCATCTACGGGGAGTCCCAGGATGAGGAGGTGCGTCGCGGCTCCCTGTTGCTGGCAGCAGAGCTCTATGAAGAGGCAGGCAGTTCCGGAAAGCAGCTGGCAGCCTACAAGACTTTTGTGAAGGCATTCCCGGCACCGCTGGAAAACGCCCTGGAAATCTACAGCAAAATGGCTGCTGTCTATCTGGCTGAAGGGCAGGGCAAGCAGCACATTACTACGCTGCGTACCATTGTTGCTCTTGATCGCGATGCGGGTGCCAGCCGTACCGACCGCACCCAGTACCTGGCCGCGGAAGCATCTTTGGTACTGGCGCAGCCTTATTTCGACCAGTTTGCCGAAGTCCAGATCGTGCAGCCTATCAAGCCCAGCCTGGAGCACAAAAAGGCTTTGATGAAGAAAGCGCTTAACGCCTTCAGCAAGCTGCTGGATTACGAAGTGGCCGATGTGACTGCAGCGGCCACCTTCTACACCGCCGAGATCTATTTCAACTTCAGCCGGGCGCTGGCCAAATCCGAGCGGCCGACCAATCTCAGCGACCTCGAGCTGGAAGAGTACGAGCTGGCGCTGGAAGATCAGATCTACCCGTTTGAGGAAAAGGCCATTGCGGTTCACCGCAAGAACGTCGAGCTGCTCTACGCCGGTATCTACAGTGGGTGGATCGAGAAGAGTATTGGCAAGCTGGCTGAAACCTTCCCGGCAATGTATGCCCGCGAGGAGCAGCACTCCGGGGTGGTGGAGTCGATAGACCATTTCCGCTACATCATCAGGACTCCGCAACCTGTGGTGCCTGAAGGTGAAGCGGTGCCAGCACAGCCTGAAGTGGCTCCGGATGCTCAATCCGCAGCCAATGAGGTGGGTTCCGGTGGGGTAATGCCAGGCGCGACCGAGGTGCTGTGACCGGCTGTGCACCCTCTTAGTTCCCTTGGCGACGAGATCTGAATCAAGTTTTTGTAACACAGCGGGCTGGTGTTAAGCGAATTGTCGGCGTGTTAACAGACTGAAAAGGCGCAGTCAGCGAGAATGACTGCAAAGAAAAGAAGAACCATGTAATGCATGGATGCGAATGTAATGTACGGGATTGGTCGATTATCCATTGGGGAGCACCTGACTGTGAGTAGGGCTGAAGCTGATAATCTGCTGAATGCCGGGCGCTGGTTGCGGCGCCTGCCGCTGCTATTGTTGCCTTGCCTGCTGGTTGCCTGTGCCCCCGGTGTGCAGAAACCCGCCAGCAGTGGTCAAGACGACAGTATCTATTTCACCGAGAACCGCAGTATCGATGCGGCGGTGCGCCGCGAGTTCGCCCAGGCTGTGGAGTTGATGAAGGTCGAGCAGTACACGCAGGCCATCACGATACTGGAGAGGGTGGCCAAGCAGACCCCGAACAACTCCGCCCCCTATATCAACCTTGCTATTGCCTATAGTCGTCTCGACAAAAACGAGCAGGCTGAGGCCAGCTTTCAGCAAGCCCTGGCTATTAATCCCAACCATCCGGTCGCGCTCAACGAGATGGCGCTGTTCTACCGTGGCCAGGGACGTTTCCAGGAGGCACGGCAGCTGTACGAAAAAGTTGTAGCCCGCTACCCCGAATACATGCCGGCGCGCATGAATTTCGGGATTCTGTGCGATCTCTATCTCAACGATACCCCCTGCGCTATTCGTGAATATGAAGCCTACAGCGAAGCTCATCCTGAAGATGAAACCGTCAAGCTGTGGGTGGCGACACTACGGCGTAAGCTGGAGGGCTGACAAATGTACAGGATCTGGTCTATTTGTGTGATTTTTCTGCTGCTGGTGCCGCCGGTGCTGGGGCAGGACGGCGCAGGCAAGAACGAAGTGAAGGAGATTTCGGGTATGTCCATCGTTGGTAACGATGAGGCCCCCAAGTCTCTGTTTATTGTGCCCTGGAAAAGCTCGGAAATTGGATTTGAGTCAGGGCTTACTGCCAAAAGTCTGCTGGATGGATCCCTGCGGCCTCTGGATAAAGAGGTTTTTAACCGCGAACTTAACTACTTCGATATCCGTAGTTCGCAATAGGATTTTCAAGGTCCGGTGTGGTTTCTGCTCCGTGCGACACCGGTCTGTTTTCAACCAATATCTGACGCAAGAGCGTGAGGGGAAATTTGCATGGGCTTCATTAACACTATCGTCGCCTTCTTTGTTGAGGGTGGTTTCTGGATGTATCCGATCATGATTGTCGGTGCAGTCGGTCTGGCAATCGCTGTGGAGCGGTTTATTACGTTGACCCGTATTGAACTGGCCAACAAATCTGCGTGGACGCGTATACAGGAGGTGCTCAATAAGGGTGACTTCGACGCAGCGCGCAAGATTGCCGCCAATGATAAATCCACTGTCAGCCGTCTGCTGGAGGCCGGCCTGGCGCTGCAGGGTACTGTGCGTCGCCGCGAAGATATCGAAATCGCCATGGAAGAAGAGATGATGGGTCTTATCCCGACCCTGGAGAAGCGTATCTCTTCCGTAGCACTGTTCGCCAACATCTCCACCCTGTTGGGGCTGCTGGGTACGATTCTGGGTCTGATTGCCGCGTTTAACGCCGTAGCCAATGCCAACCCTGCCGAGAAAGCTGACTTGCTCTCCGCCAGTATCTCGGTAGCGATGAACACCACGGCATTTGGTCTGATTACTGCAATCCCACTGCTGCTGACTCACTCTTTCCTGAACTCCAAGGCCGGGTCTGTTGTGGACAGCCTGGAGATGATCTCTGTTCGTACCCTGAACATCATCTCCCGTAAGGCCAAGCGCGCTGAGCTGGCTCAGGCCGCTTAACTCTAAATCAGGTTGGGTGTAACCATGAGATCCAGAAGAAGTCATCGGCGTCAGAAGGATGCGGCGGATATCGACGTCACCACGTTCCTGAACCTGATGGTGGTGTTGATCCCGTTCCTGCTGATTACTGCGGTGTTTTCCCGCATCACCATCCAGGAACTCAACCTGCCGCAGCAGGCTGCCGGGGGCCAGGCGCCCGACAAGCCACTGATTACGATCGAGGTGATTCTGCGCAAGGACAAGCTGGAAATTGCCAACGGCGAGCGCATTACCGACACCATCGAAAAGACGGAAGAGGACAAGCACGACTTTGCTGAGTTGTCCCAGCGTCTGTTGGCGTTGAAAGATAAGTACGGCGAAGAAAAAGACGATGCGGTTATCCTGGTGGAGGCGGATATCGAATACGAAGACGTTATCCACATTATGGATGCGGTGAAGGTGGCGGAGGTTCCAGCACAGGATCCGACCCAGACAGAACTGACCAGGGTGCCCCTGTTTCCTAAAATTTCACTGGGCGATGCGCCATGAAGAACAGTCGTCGATTAAAACGAATGGAGCGGGCCCATCGCAACAAAGCGCCGGGCCTCAACCTGACCTCATTGATGGATGTGTTTACCATCCTGGTGCTCTACCTGCTGGTTAACCAGTCTTCGGTACAGGTTGTGGAGCCACCCAAGGAGGTGGTGCTGCCGGATTCCGTAGCGGAGGCCAAGCCACGAGAGACACTGGTTGTGATGGTCAGCGAAAACCTGATAACTATTGCCGGCGAGCCGTTGATGAGTGTTGAGGATGTGCTGGAGGCGGGTGTGGAAAAAGACACGCCGCTGAAGGATAAGCTGCAAACCATCAAGGATAGTGCGCTGGGGCTGAACGAAGAGGCCATCGCCAAGAACAGCGAAGTCACGATTATGGCGCACCAGAAAGTGCCCTTTAATGTGCTGAAGACGCTGATGTCCGTCTGTACCAGCGTGGGGTATACCAAGATTTCCCTCGCTGTTAACCAAAAAGCTTCGCAAGGTTAGTGTAGCCCGTGACGACTTCTTTCGATATACGACGCTTGCAGCTCGAACGGCAGATTGACGATGCCGAAGAGCGGTTGGCAAGCCTGAACCAGCAGCTCAGCGACAGAGACGGAGAGCTGAGCGGGTTGCTGGAGAGTGGGCAGCAGTTTCAGGTGCTGTCCGATATTTGCGTGTCCCTCGATAAGCTGGATGAGCTGGAAGCGGGATACCTGTTCTGGGGTAATACCACGCCGCAAGAGGCGAAGGACAAGCACCGCGCCAGGTTGCAGACGCTGGTGGGTGATTTCCAGCAGAAGACGGATACGCTCAACCAGCAAAAATCCGAACTGCAAAACCAGATCTTTGCTGAGCAGGGCGAAATTGAGCTGTTCCACGACGAATTGGATGAGCTCGCCCATCAGGAAGAGCGTGCGCTTACTGACTATATTATCGAGCGTGAAGAGGAAGAGAGAGAAGGGCGGCCAATGCTGCTGCCATGGCTCTCCTTCAAAGAGGACCGGGATCGCCTGCGCAAGTCTTTTGGCGGGGTATTGGTATTCCTGCTGCTGCTCAACCTGCTGATTCTGTTCTGGGAGATCCCTGAGATCCCGCCGGAAGAGGTAGAGATACCCGAGTACCTGGTAGAGATCGTCAAGAAGGACAAGCCCAAGCCCAAGCCGCCTGAGCCCAAGCCGAAGCCCAAGGAAGAAGAGAAGAAAGAAGAACAGAAGGTGGCCAAGGATAAGCCGAAGCCCAAACCGACTCCTACCGAGAAGGCTGAGGCTCGCAAGAAGGCCGAGACTTCCGGGGTGCTGGCCTTCAAGGACAGCTTTAATGACCTGCTCTCTGACGAAGATGACATGCGCATGGGGGCTACTGCCAACCTGCGTAACAAGGCCTCTTCGGCCAAGGGTGAGGCCAGTCGTAACCTGGTGATGTCCCAGGCCACGGCCAGCAGTGGTGGTATTAACAACGCCAAGTTGAGTAAGGGTGTTGGCGGTGCTGCCGGTGGGCAGATGGGTACAGGTATATCGTTTGCGCGAGTGGAGAGTGCCATTGGTACCGACATGATCGCCGACGACCGGCCGCTCAGCGACGGTGTGGGTCCATCCCGTACCGACGAAGAGATCCAGATTGTCTTCGACCGCTACAAGGCTGCTCTCTACCGCATCTACAACCGCGAGCTGCGTAACAACCCGCTGCTCAAGGGCAAGATGGTGCTGAAGCTGACCATCGAACCGGATGGCTCGGTCTCCTTCGCCACAGTAGAGTCGACAAATATGGATTCGCCAAGCCTGTCGAGCGAAGTTATCTCCCGGGTCAAGCGTTTCAACTTTGGACCGAAAGATGGTGTGCCTCCGGTGACCATTCTCTACCCAATCGACTTCCTGCCTGCGGCGTAAGCCAGGCAGGTCGTAAATCGAGAGCCGGGAACTTGTTCCCGGCTTTTTTTTGATCAAGAAAACAGTCCCGTCATGGCGAGGAGTGTTTTCCAGATCCTAAGCCACCCATGTTTGGCACTTTATCGGCTGGCCGGGGGTTAAACATGGATCGCTTCGCTGCGCTCGCGATGACGGAGGGGGGCTGAAGTGGGAACGTATTCCGGCTCGGTTTAGCCAAAAAAACTATACCGTCATTGCGAGGAGCGCGTTTCAGCTCCGAAGCAATCCATGTTTGGCACAATATCGGCCAGCCGGGGGTAAACATGGATCGCCACGCTTCGCTCGCGATGACGGTGGTAGGGGTTTTGGTTGGTAGCTGGGTAGGAAACTTATTTGTGGCTCGGTTTTACACCTGCAATTCACTACAGGTGTGTGATGCAGTACCGCACCCGTCGTGCCGGCCTATGACTTCGGGGAATGAATGTCGGGTAATGTCCGAAAACAGGGGTTGGGCAATTTTTATCCGGTTAGTTTGATCTGGAACACATTTGCTCCGCAGATGCGGAGCCACTTCACAAAGTCTCTGTAACTCTTTAACACTTCAAGAAAAATAGATCTCAGTCAGCATTCATGGCGCTAAAAATAGAATAATATTAAAGCTCCGGAGTCCCCCATTAATTGTTTGCTGAAGCTTTAAGCGGGCTGGCGAAAAAATGGGCGGCAATGATAGACCTGTGCAGGCTTCTCACACATCAAGAACAAATCCAGGTCCTGATCACAGGGGCCAATCTGCACAACCCGGTTAAAAAACCGGCAGCGACTTTTCCGTTAAGCGAAATGCGTTGCCAGGGATACACAAGTTTCTGTTTGCCTGGCCAATGGCGGGGCAGTTGATTTAAGGAATTGGGGGTACAAGCTGCTATGACCGGCAGATTCCGATCGAATCCCGACCCTCAATGTTTCCGCGTCTGATGTTGCATTGAGAATGTCTGTGAATTTCAAGCAAACCAAAGTTGAACGTTCCGCTCCCCTTGCCCCCCGGAACCACTCCGGCTGGCTACGCGGCTTCGTAATCCTCCTGTTGCTGGGTATGGCTGGCGCCGCCCAAGCTGCCCAATACGATGCCTGTAGTGCGGACTGGCCGGTGGATCCCGATCGTCCGGGTGCGCGTCTGATTGATGGTGAGAACCTGCCGTCGGACCTCACCAACTTCGGGCAGTTGGCAATGGATGCCCCTTGTACGATTCGCAACTTTACCCCGGACAATCCGTTTGAGTGGAACATAAGCTACCCGGATACGGCGGAAGGCTCGCTGATTATCTTCGATAATGTCTACTCCACCGGCAACATGTCCTGTGGTAATAACCTGGATTTCGTCGCCCTGTGGGCAGTCAACGGTACCGAGTTCGCCAACGTCGGTGCCAACTGTCAGGATTTCTTTATTCCTGTAGAGAAAATCGACAAGCAGATTCCGGCAGCGACGGCGCGGGTAGGGGTGCCTTTCACCTATACCCTGCGTATTCCGATCATGTTTGTGCCGGGCTTCAGCCAGTACTGTGTAGAGAACCCCACGGCTGAATCCTGTCAGGCCGTGGGCGATCCAAGCCAGGGCTCTCCCAACCCACTGGGCAATATCCATGTTTGGGATGACCTGACGGCTGCTGCCACAGGTGCAGAAATGACCCTGCTGGATGTGACTGTTGAGGACGCGCTGGGGAATCCGGTAGCAGTGCTGGCAGACAACAGTACAAGCAAGTTCCTGGATATCCTGTTGCCTAATACCGCTGCTAACGAGCAGCTTTTTGTGCAGGTAGAGGTTGTATTGGATGATGATCCGGCGAACGTCGCCGGTACAGTCTTTGTGAACACCGCGGAGTGGGAGTTCTCCCGCCAGATTGATACTACCGGTGACGGCAACCCCGATACCTTCTTTAACCCTCTGCCGGGTGAAGCAGGCATCGCACCGCCCATGGTGATTGTGGCTCCGAATTTGGTGATGACAAAGTCCACTGCCACACCTTCTGTCGGGCTTGAGACTATTACCTATACGCTGGACGTGCAGAACGTTGGTGGTGGCGAAGCCTGGAATGTAACCGTGGTAGATCAACTGCCGGAAGATACCTCTGATGGCTCCGGTTATGGCTTCTGCGGGGCAGATCCTTCGGGATCGGTTCAGGCGGAGGTGCGCGATGCGGGTGGCTCACTGGTGCGCTCGTTGACAGCGGTAACCGACTACACCCTGAACTGGAACGATTCGACCGGTAATCCGGCAACCACCTGCCAGTTGAGCCTGGAGATGACCGATGCCGGCGGTTCTCTGCAACCCAATGAACATTTGGTTATCACTTTTGACACGCAGCTGGATTACGACATCCTGACGGATCCGCTGCCGCTGCCCACTGGCGATCTGGATAATATCGCCGCAGCCACAAACTGGTACAACGCCGACAGCAGCGTTACCGGCCGTATCGAAATCACCCGTAACCTGACCACCGGTACACCGGGAACAACCGACCATGAAGATAACGAGGTTGTTACTGTTGCGCTGTCCGGTTTCTATTTCGAGAAGACTGTAGAGAACGTCAATACCGGTGCTTATCCTGCAGTCACCGCAGTGCCGGGAGAGCAGCTGCACTATACCATCCGTCTGTTTAACGTAGACGAAACCATCACCAGTATCGTTATCACTGACACGCTTCCCGGCGGGCAGTTTGCAACACTCCCAACCACAGCATCCCGTTGTGAAATTGTGGGAGTAGCACCGACCGTATTGCCTGAGTGTACCTTCAGCGGTGGTTTGCTGACGGTGCAAGGTCAGGGTGGTGTGCCCTTGGAATTGCCGGTGATGCACGACCTGATTGTCGAGTTTGATGCAACCCTGGCAAGTGGTTTGCTGAACGGTGATACCGTTGTAAACCAGGCGACCTTGACAGCCAGTGGTATCAGCGTTCCGGGGCCTTATCTGAGTGATGACCCCTTTGTAAATGGTGTTGCACAGCCTGACGTTACCGGTGATGAAGACGAAACCGTCGTCACTATTGTGGTCCCCTCGGACCTGGTGAAAGAGAATCCCGCTACTACCAATGTGGTGGTCGGAGAGATTTTCGATTACACCATTACCATTCCGTCTGCATCTGTAGCCGCAACACTCTACGATGTCCGCATTTACGATACCCTGCCGGCAAACCTGGAATTTATCAGTGCTTCGGCGCAGGTAGGCGCCACAAACTATACGTTGGTGGATCTGGGCGCAGGTGCCGACAATGATCTGGAATTGGTGGAAACCACCAACGCCCTCGATATTCCGGCTGGTGAGACTGCCGCAGTTACCCTGACCGTGCGGGTGCGCAATGACGCGACCCTGAACTACGAAGGGGCACCGGGCTTTACCAATACCGCGTACTACACCTATGCCCGGAGCAACGGTGGCACCCAACTGACCACGTCGCCGGACACCACCGACCCAATGACAGTGGTCGAGCCGCTGTTGGCCGGTATCAAGACAGTCAGTAATGTCTCTGCGCCAGGTGCGCCTGCGGTCATTGGCAACGTCCTGGAATATGTGGTGACCTGGGAGAACAGCAGCAATACGGTTACCGCTTTTGATGTCAACATCACCGATTTTCTGCCCGCTGAATTCTCACTGGATACCAGTTTCACCCCAACCCTGACCATCAACACGGTGCAGCCGGCGGGTTTTGTGGCGTCACCGCTGGAGCCGGGTGACGGCTCACTGATCTGGGGGCGCATTAATGGCGATGAATCGCTTGATGTACCGGCAAATGGCGAGTTGGTTTTAACTTACCGTGTGGTAGTGAACACGGCGTCGGCCTCCCCATCGGTGAACAGCGTCTATGCTGACTGGACCTCACTGGACGGTGTTGTTACGGGAGAGCGCAGCGGCGCCGGCTGTCCCACCTTCAGTGACCCGGACGACTATTGTTCCGGCCCGGTCAGTGAATCGGTTACTACCCAGGACAATACCTCGTTGGCGAAGCTGGTGTTTGACGACTCCTACGCTGAAACTCCGGCCAGTACCGGTAACGCCGTGGTACGCGTGGGCGACACGGTTACCTACGACCTGGTTCTGAATCTGGAAGAGAGCACCACATCCAACGTGGTTGTCACCGATCAATTGCCACCCGGTATGGAGTACGTCAGTTACACCATCGAAACCGGTGGCACAGCGTTTGTTTATGCGCCCGAGGCCTTTAATTTGCAGGCAGGCGCGACGAACGCTGATCCGGATGTGTTGACCTGGACTTTTACGGATATCACCAACCCCGTTAACGACGGCGTCACCGATCCATTGACCATCCGTTACGTAGCCCGTGTGGTCATCGCCCCGGCAACCGTGGGCATTGATACCAGTACCCCGCAATCCCTGCAGAACAGCGCTTCGGTTACCTACACCGGGTATGATCCTGCCAATCCGGCTTTGACGGCCACCGCCACCATTGACGTGCTGCAGCCACAGATGAGCGCCATCACCAAGGTGGATGACCTAGCCGCCTCCCGCACTGGCACCGGTACCAACGCTGACCCGTATCAGGTCAACATCGTCAGCGATGTGATGAGCTTCCGCCTTCAGTCCTGTAACGTGGGTGGGGCGCCTGCCTATGGCGTAATTCTTACCGATCTGCTGGCCTCCGAACTGGATGAAACCGATCTCACCACCACGCCACCGGTTGTCGCCATCGGGCCCTCCGGCAGCGAAGCCGCACTTGATCCTGCTGATTACACCCTGACACCCGCGCCCCGCGGCGGGACTATGCAGTTTGAGCTGCTGGACACCGCGCCCGTACCTGCCGGCGAGTGTGTCACCATCACCTACGATATCGGTTTCCATTCGGATCTGACGACACAGAGTACCTGGAGCAACCAAGCTACCCTGACCCAATACCTGTCTCTGCCCCTTTCGGAAACCGGGCGCAGCTATACGCCAACCGATATCGCCCAGGTCTGGATGACCAACCTGGTGACGGTAGAACCCCTGGCAAAAGCACAGACAACAGGTCCCGAAGCGACCGTCGGCGAAGTGGTCAGCTACCAGATTACTGTACCCGCAACCCCGGTCAACGTAGCCCTTGATAGTGTGGTGGTGACCGATCAACTGGACGATGCCCTGCAGTATGTCAGTGCCTCTGCCGTAGACAGTGGCACCAACCCGGTGACGCTGGGCGAAACCATCAGCGGCCAGAATGTGAGCCTGGCCATCGCCAGCATTCCGGCGGGAGAGCAGGTCACCATTACCCTGACCACGCTGGTGGCGAATAACAGCTTTGCCACCGCCGGTCATGTGGTTGCCAACACGGCGGCTTATACCTACACCGGCATGACCGATCCGACCCAGACCCAGGCGACCGCTGCCGACACCGTCACCATCGTCGAGCCGGAGTTGGTGATTGCCAAGTCAGTCGCACCGATGACCGCGCCCAACGCAGGTGACATCCTCACCTACACCGTCACCTTTACCGCCAGTGGTGGCGTGGCGGCGGACAATTTCTCCGATGCCTTCGATCTGCAGGTGGACGACTCACTGAGCCTGGGGCTGGAGTATGTCGCCGGTTCGTCAGCGGTGGATGTGGGTAGCGTCACCGACCCTGCCATCATTGGGGATGGTGTCTCCACTGCCCAGACCCTTACCTGGAGTCTTGGCGATGGCAGTGCCGACATCGATGTGGCTGAAGGCACGGTCGTCACACTCACCTATCAGGTTCGTGTGCTGGATTCTGTGCAGGCAGGGCAGAGCCTTACCAACAGTGCGGTAGTGCAATGGACCGGTCTTGATGGGGTGAGTGCCGATGAGCGCACCGGTACCCAGTCGCCCGCAGTGAATGATTATGTGGACGGGCCTGCAACCGCTCCGCCCCTGACCACGCTGGACAACACCACACTGACCAAAACCCGCCTGAGCGACACCTTCGGCAGCGGAGATGTCAATGTGCGTGTGGGTGATATGGTGGAGTACGAGTTGCGTATTCACCTGGACGAAGGCCAGCACACCAATCTGGTGCTGGAAGATGTCCTGCAGCAGGGCCTGCAATTCGACGGTGTAGTGAGCATCAATGGTGTCACCTCAGGCCCATCCTACGCCGCCGCAGCACCCTTCAGTCACTCGCCGATCAACACCCCGGTTACCTCTGGCGACCCGGCTACTGGCGACAGCACGGTGACCTGGACCCTGGGTGATATCACCAACGTTGGCGACAACAATCCCGCCAATGACGAATTTGTTATTGTCTACCGCGCACAGGTGATGAATAACGATGTGCACCCGCAGGTTAACAGCATCACCCTGGATAACAGCGCCACACTGACCTATGACACCGCCACCGTTCCTGGCAGCCAGTCAGACAGTGAAAGCATTACCCTGTTGCAGCCCAGCCTGAGTGTGACCAAGACGGCAGCGCCGGCCAATGGTGACACCCTGATCGAAGCGGGTGAGGCCATTACCTTCACCGTTGACGTCGTCAACAGTGGTACGGCACCAGCCTTCGACACCGTGGTGGACGACGTATTGCCGGTTGGGATGCGTCAGGGCGGGGTGACTACCACCAGTATGACGCTGGTCAATGCCGGCACCAGTCTGCCGTTGTTGGCACCGTCTTACGATTCAAGCACCGGTATTGCCAGCTGGAACCTGGACAGTGGCGCTGCCGATGCCTACACCATTCCCGCCGGTGAAACCCTGCGTCTGGTATACACCGTCAACGCAGATAACAACCTTGGCCCCGGCCTGACACTGGAGAACGCGGTTACTGCGACTCTCTATTACTCCTTTGATGACGAAGCGATTCCGGCGGGAGCCGTCGCCAGCGAGCGGGAGGAGTACGGTCCCAGTATCACTGCACGTCTGCCACTTAACTCCCTGACGCCTGGGGCGCCCCTGAAGCAGAACCCCGCCGATCCTACAGTGACCATCGGCCAGGAGTTTACCTACACCATAACCATCCCCCAGGATCCGGCAGCGACAGCGCTGCACGATGTGGTCATTACCGATGACCTCAGCGGTCTGGGTGTGGATGTTACCTTCGTTGGTGCCGTGAAGCTGTCCGGATCCCAGACCTGGACTCCGGTAAATACCGGCTCAGGATCCACTCTGGTCATTGAAGACACTTCTTCCGGTATTGAAATTCCGGCGGGTGAGCAGATTCAGGTGGGTATTACCCTGCGCCTGGATAACACCACCGGCAATAGCATTGGCCAAACCTTTACCAACACAGCCTCCTACAGCTACAACCAGATTGATAGCGATCCGGTGAGTGTGATTGACGGTGGTAGCAGCACTACCGGTGTGATGACTGTTATTGAACCCGATATCAGCGTTATCAAAACAGCTACCCCGCTCTCAACACCGGTTGTGGGTGGCAGTCTGATTGAGTACAGCGTACGCATAGACAATAGCGGCACTTCCACCGCCTACGACATCAATGTGGTTGATACATTGCCGCCGGAGCTGGCTTTCTTCAGCGGTTTCACCCCAACGGCCACAATTATCAGTGGTGCAGGTAGCAGTCCAGTCAGCTTTACCTCAACACCTGCCGGTGCTCCCGCCGGCCCACTGGTGTGGGGCCGCGATAATGGTGACGGCACACTGGACCTGCCGGCCGGAAGTCAGTTGGTGATTACCTATCAGGCACAGGTTCTGGTCAGCACCAACGCCACGCTGGTCAACTCGGTGGCGGTAGACTGGACCTCCCTCGACAACAGCAGTTCGTTTGAGCGGACGGGGGCAGGGTGCCCAACTACCACTGCGCCCAATGATTACTGTGCCGGCGACACTGCCAGTATTACGGTTGCTGACAGTAACAGCCTGACAAAGAGCGTGCTCTCCGACAGTTACGTCGATAGCCTCAGTACCGCAGTGGATGCCACGGTTCGTGTGGGCGACACCGTCACTTACCAGCTGGCCATCAACCTGGCGGAAGGCAGCACCGACAATGTCACCGTCACCGATGTTCTTCCCAGTGGTATGGAGTTTGATTCGCTGGTGGGTATCACCCAGTCGGCCGGGGGTAACTTCAGCTATTCCGGACCAACCGGGCCCGGCGCGGGTGCCACTGGCACCCTGACCTGGGACTTTGGGGATATCACCAATACCGCCAGTAACGATGGCACACAGATCGATACCCTCACCATCGAGTATCGGGCCCGGGTATTGCCCAACGCCGGTATTCCCCATACGCCCACCACCACGCTGACCAACACGGCCACGCTCGCGTACACCGATGGCAGTGGCAGCCCGGTTGTTGATCCAACGCGACTCGAAAGTGAAGCGACGATCACGTTGTGGCAACCGCTGATGGACAGCCTCAGCAAAACCGATCGTCTCGGTCGCACCGGCACCATGGGTACACCACTAAATGTGGATGTCACCAGCGATGTTATGCAGTTCCGTCTGCAGTCCTGTAACAGCACTGGCCTGGCACCGGCTTACAGTGTGTTGCTGAACGATGACTTACCGCCTCAGCTGGATGAGGGCAGCATGACTGCGCCGGTAGTGCGACTGGATGGCAACGTGCTCCCCGGCGCAGATTATGTCTACACCCCACCTGCGGGCCGGGATGGCAGCCTGTCTGTACTGCTTAATGTGCCGGTGAATCCGGGCCAGTGTGTCACCGTCGACTACAACATCGGCTTCTACACCGACTTCGGCCTCAACCAGGTCTGGAGCAACAACGTGACTCTGGATGAGTACTGGTCGCTGCCAGCGACCAGTGGCCAGCAGTACGCGGCCCTGGGTCCTGTGGGCTTCTACATGACCAACCAGTACACGGTTACGCCGCTCACCAAGAGCCTGATCACTCCGGCGGAAGCCACCATCGGTGATGATGTTATTTACGAAATCACCCTGCCTGCTTCGGCGGTCAATGGCCAGCTGGATAACGTCTGGGTTAACGGCACCCTGAACAACGCACTGGAGTTTGTCAGTGCCACCGCGGTGGACAGTGGCAGTAATACCGTGACCCTGACCAACAACACCTCGGGACAGGATGTCATCCTGGGCGTGGGTTCCATTCCGGCGGGTGAACAGGTCACCATTACCCTGACCACCCGTGTGGCCAATAACACCGATGCCAATGCTGGTAACAGCTTCACCAACAGCGCCTCCTATACCTTTGACGGGATGCCTGCGGGTGCAGTAACCGGAGGGCAAAGTGGACTGTTGACCATCATCGAGCCCGAGCTGGTGGTGGCCAAGAGTGTGGTGAATAACAGTAGCCCCGGGGTCGCTCCGGCCCCTGGCGATATTCTGCAGTACAGCGTCACTGTTACCGCCAGTGGTGGAGCGGCGGGCGATAACTTCGCCGACGCCTTTGACCTGCTGTTCAATGACAGCCTCAGTTTGGGACAGGTTTATATTGCCGGCAGCAGTTCGATCAGTGCGGGTTCCGTGAATGAACCATTGGTGAACGGGGATGGCTCATCGGTGGCCCAGACACTGCTCTGGAGCCTCGCTTATGGCAGCGATATTGATGTGGCCGAAGGCACTGCTGTTACCTTGCAGTATCAGACGCGGGTAGAAGTATCAGCGCAGCCAGGGCAGACCCTGACCAATGATGTGTATGTCGAGTGGACCAGTCAGAACGAAGACAACAGCAGCCCGTTTGAACGCAATGGTTCCGACTGTCCAAACGAACCCAATGACTATTGTACGACGGCCTCTTCGAGCATCATCACACAGCTGGCGGTAACCTACGGCAAGTCTGTGATCAACGATACGACCGGCCAGAACCCGGGTGATAACGCCTCGCCGGGAGATACCCTGCGCTACACCATCAGTATCGCCAACGACAGCCTGATTCCGGTTACCGGTGTGTCGTTGATTGATGAGCTGGATGCGTACTTTGTGCCGGGCACGCTGGTGATCGACAGTGTCTCTGTCAGCAGCTACACCGATGCCAGTGTGGCGAACGGTGGTGCCAACGGTACCGGTCTGGTCAGCCTTTCCGGTATTACCCTGGCGCCCCAGGGTGACGCTTCCGGCGAGGATGTGCTCACGGTTGTGTTTACGGCCCAGCTGGCTGCGGTGATCGACAGCGGTACCACGGTGCTGAACACGGCGCTGCTCAGTGCCGACAACCTGGCGCAGACGGCGACCAATACCACTTCTACGCTGATTGATTCGGCGGCCGACCTGGTAGTAGAGAAGATCTCCGAGGATCTCACCGGCGATCCGGCGGACCTGCAACCCGGCGATACCCTGCGCTACACCATTACCGTGCGCAACACCGGTACCGAGAACGCCACCAACGTTACCTTGCGGGACCTGGTGCCCACCTACACCACCTATGTGGCTGGCACTACCACCCTTAACGGTGTAGCGGTTGCTGATGTATCTGCCGGTGTATCACCACTGCGCGACGGTATGCAGATCAATACGCCTGCCGACGCCACCGCCGGCCTGGTACCGGCAGACAGTACCGGCAACGCCAGCTACACGGCCACGATTACTTTCGATGTGACCGTGAATGCGGGTGTGCTGGACGGCACCGTGATCTCCAACCAGGGCTTTGTGAACGGCGCCGGTTCCAGCGGCAGTACCATTACCGAAACGCCGTCAGACGATCCATCCACCACTACCGCTGATGACCCAACTGTCGATGTGGTGGGTGATTCGCCGTTGCTTGATGCACTCAAGACCGTGGCCATTACCCAGGACATCAACGGCAACGGCCAGGCCGATCCCGGTGATCGCCTGCAGTACACCATCGTGGTGAGCAACAGTGGCAACGTTGATGCCTCTGGTGTGTCGCTGCAGGACGACGTTCCGGCCAACAGTAACTACGTGGCCAACACTGTCACTCTCAACGGCACTGGCGTCGGCCAGCCTGACGGTGGGGTATCGCCTCTGGTGGCGGGTATCACGATTCAGT
The DNA here is from genome assembly GCF_009857815.1 of Pseudomaricurvus sp. HS19. GTDB lineage: Bacteria > Pseudomonadota > Gammaproteobacteria > Pseudomonadales > Cellvibrionaceae > Pseudomaricurvus. The sequence continues at coordinate 32,993 of NZ_WVVW01000001.1, forward strand.
CCGGCGGTGCCGCTGCCGGTGTTATCGCTGCTGGTGCCAGCGCTACCGTCACCTTTGATGTGACCGTAGCAGGTACTGCGGTTCCGGGTGACCTGATCCGCAACCAGGGTGTGGTCAGCAGTGACTCGCAAAATGATGAGCCCACCGATGCCGATGGTATCGACAGCAATGGTGACCAGCCTACGGATATCGTGGTGGGCAATGCCCAGCTGCTGACAGTGATCGAGGAAGTGTTCGACATTAACGGCGGTGTGATCATGCCCGGCGATACGCTGGAGTTTGTGGTCACGGTTACCAATAGCGCCAACACCGACGCCACCGATGTGCAGCTGGTGAGTAACATGGACCTGCCGGTGGTCGGTGACCTGATTTACGTCACCGGTTCTGGTCGCCTCGACGGTAACACCGCCGGCGTCAGCGTCAGCGGCACTACCATCACCGGACAGTATGGTGCGACCTATGGTGCACTGGGCAGTGGCCAAACCACCGTGTTGCGTTTCCAGGCGGTGATCGACACTAACCTGACCAGTGGTACCACACTCACCAACATTACCGACCTCTCCTGGAACGTGGGCACACAGACTGACCAGGCCAGCGCCTCTGTGGTTATCGGTGCAGCCCCGGGTACTAATGCGACCCTGGGCGGTACCGTATGGCGTGATATGGATGACAACCAGCAAGCCGATGCCAATGAAACCCTGTTGGCCGGTTGGGATGTCGCTCTCTATCGCAACACCACACTGGTAGCCACTACCCAGACCGACGGCAGTGGTCAGTACGCCTTTGTGGCTGTGCCGCCCAATGACGCCAGCTCTGCCACTTACAGTGTGCGCTTTACTGCACCGGCGGCAGGCGCCAATACCGCCAAGCTGGGTGTGGCCGACTCACCGTTCGACGACCAGCTGCAGGCGATTAACCTTATTGTTGTGGCCGGCAACGATGTGCTGACCAACCTCAACCTGCCTGTGGTGCCCAACGGTGTGATCTACGACGCTGTGAGCCGTCTGCCAGTCAGCGGCGCCATCGTGCGCATGCTGGACGCCGGCAGTCTGCAGGCTCTGCCAGGCAGTTGTTTCGACGACTCGGTACAACAGGGGCAGGTGGTTGCCGGTGAGGGCTTCTATCGCTTCGATATCAACTTCAGCGACCCGGCCTGTCCAACCACCAACACTTACCTGTTGGAGGTGACACCGCCATCCAGTACCTATGAAAGTGGTGTGTCACAGCTGATTGCACCGGCTAATGACGCTACCAGTGCCGCCTTTGATGTGCCGTCCTGTCTGGGCAGCGGTAACGATGCGGTCAGCAGCACGCCGGCTATCTGTGAAGTCGTCGCGCTGGCGACAGCACCGCCCACTTCCGTCGGTTCGGGTACCGCAGGCACCACTTACTACCTGCACCTGGCACTGGATAACGTGCTGGTGCCGGGCCAGAACCAGCTGTTCAACAACCACATCCCTCTGGATCCGGTGCTGGATAACGCTGTGGCCGTGCGCAAGGTGGCGGGCAAGGTGACTGTCTCCCGCGGTGATCTGGTGCCTTACACCATTATCGTCAACAACTCCTACCTGTCCGCACTGCAGGACCTGACCCTGGTGGACACCTTCCCGCCAGGCTTCAAGTATGTGGAGGGTTCTGCACGCCTCAATGGTGTCAAGACAGAGCCTGCGCTGATCGGTGGCCAGCTGCGTTGGGACGGCATCAGTCTCAGTGCCAGTGGCGAGAGCCGGCTGGAGCTGCTGTTTATTCCGGGCGCCGGTGTGGTTGAGGGTGAGTACATCAACCGCGCTCACATCGAGAGCACTATTTCCGGCCAGGCGCTTTCCAATACCGCCAGTGCCGCTGTGCGGGTCGTACCTGATCCGACCCTCGACTGCTCTGACATCTACGGCAAGGTGTTCGACGACGTTAACTTCAACGGTTACCCCGATGCCGGTGAGCGAGGCATTCCCAATGCCCGTGTAGTCAGCGCCCGTGGCCTGTTGATTACCGCTGACGAGCACGGCCGTTTCCACCTGACCTGCGCGGCGATTCCGGACGAACTGCGTGGCTCTAACTTCATTCTCAAACTGGATGAGCGCAGCCTCCCCAGTGGTTACCGCGTCACCAGCGAAAACCCCCGTGTGATCCGCCTCACCCGCGGTAAGGCCGCCAAGTTTAACTTCGGTGCCACCATGCATCGCGTGGTGCGTCTCGATGTGGCCGCTGGTGTGTTTGAGCCGGACTCCACCGAGATCCGCATGCAGTGGCTGCCTCGTCTGCAACTGCTGATTGCCGAGTTGCAGAAGGCACCTTCGGTGCTGCGTGTCTCCTACCTCGCTGATGTGGAAAGCGAGCGCCTGGTGAAAAAACGTGTGGCGGTACTGAAAGAGCTGATCAACGACCAGTGGCAGGAGATCGACTGCTGCTACGTGCTGGATGTTGAGACGGAAATATATTGGCGACGAGGGTCACCACCTGACAAATCGGGGGTGATCAAATGAGCCGGCTAAATAACGTGCAGAATAAAGCGCAGAGCAAGAGGGTTGTACGCAGCGTGAAGTACCCGTTGCTGATAGGGTTGCTCCTTGGGGGAGCAACCGGAGTGCTGGCTCAAACCGGGGCCTCTGGCAATAACGCGGAGAGCGGCAATTGGGTCTCTGACTCCAATGTCTGGGGCTCCGGCAGTGTGCAGTGGATGCAGAGCCAGTTTGCCGAGCCGGCGCTGAACCGTGATGCCGTGTACGGCGATAATACCGAGAGCCACCTCAACGATATGCGCGGTGGCCAGCAGTGGCTGCTGCCGGATACCGAGGACCAGAGCGACCGGCTGGAGACGCAGACCGTTACCGAAGAGGTAGCCAACACCGTCAAGTTGCGCAACGTGGTGCCGCCCATCCGCTTTGCCTCGGGCCGGGCGCAGATCCCGCCGGAGTATGTGGGGCTGCTGCGTGACCTGCTCAACTCCATGCAGGAGCGCGCCAACGTGCGCCTGCACTTTGTCGGTCACTCGGACGACCAGTCCCTGAGTCCGGAACTGCGTGCGCAATACACGGATAACCTGGGACTGTCCCGCGCCCGTGCCGGTTTTGCGGCGGAGTTCTTCAAGGACGCCCTGCGCCTGCCAGCAGAATCCATCTCCTACGAGGGGCTGGGTGAGAGCCAGCCGGTAGCGAGCAATCGTACCGTCGGCGGTCGCGCTGAAAACCGTCGCGTGGAAGTGGAAGTCTGGTACGACGAGATCAGTGAAGAGGATGTGGAGAAAGAGGTGCTGGTCCAGGCACAGATGAACCGCATCAAGGTGTGCCGCGTCGAGACTGTCTGTAAGCTGCGCTACCAGGAAGGTCATGACCGTCGTGCCAAGGTGAAGAACCTGGTGGCACCGCTGCGTTACGACCCGGCCTCGCTCGATATCACCCCGCGTTTCGAAGAACAATTGCTTCAGGCCCTCAATAACCTGCGTGGTAAAACCAACGTGGTGGTGCGCTTTATTGGTCACACCGACAACGCCCTGCTCACAGGTCACGATGCCAGCATCTACGGCAACCACCTGGCCATCTCCCGTGCCCGTGCCCGTCGTGTGGCACTGGCGATGCAGGAGCGCCTGGGGCTGGCAGGCAATGCCATCGACAGTGACGGCTACGGTTCCACCCGCCCGGTGGCTTCCAATGAGACCGAAAAAGGCCGCATGCTGAACCGTCGTATCGAAGTGGAGTTCTGGTATGACGATCCACTGCAGGCGTTACCGGATGAGCCGCAGATGTGTCCTGAACAGGCTGGTGCCGAGACCCTGACCAAGGTCTACAACCCGCCATCCGGGGATATCCAGCCGATCTACTTCAACGATGGCAAGCCGCAACTGCCAGCGGGCTTCAGCCAGCGACTGCAACGTCTGATGGGCGAGGTCAGTGACAAGGCCAAGGTGCGCCTGCGCTTTACCGGTTACCTCAGCAACGAGCGTCTGGAGCGTCGTACTGCCGCAGTGTACGGCGATGATATCGGGCTCTCTACCGCCCGTGCCCGCCGTGTGATGCAGCAGGTGCGCACCGAGATTACGCTCAACGACGAGCAGGCGGAGTTCCTCGGCAAGGGCTATGTGCAGGCCGATGATGTGGTTAATGCCGGCTTTGTCGACGCCGAGCGCTCCTGGGTAAAAGTGGAAGTGGTGTATGAAGAGCTGGCGCTGCTGGATGACCTGGAAAACCTGGACATCACCCGCATCACCCGTGAAGTCACTACCCAGAACCCCTATGCCCTGAACCTGATGCGCATTACCGTGGACGGCAAACCGCTGCACGATCCCGGCAAGAGCGTAGCGGATGTCCAGCGCTGTACTGACGTGGCCCTGGATCGTGCCAAGATCCATTTCCGTCACGATAACCTGGAGTTCAAGCCGCGCCTGAACGTCAGCGCCTGGCCGGCGACTGTGCGTTACAACGACGACTTCAATACCAGCGTGGTGGAGAACAAGGTTACCTTCAAACTCTACAGTAACTACCGCAGCATGTTCGAGCGTGCGGAAGTGCGCCTGTTTGAAGCCGGCGAATCCAACCGTTCCGAGCCGCTGGCGGTTATCGAGTTGAACGAGGATGGCGAAGGCGAGTGGCTGGCGGAGTTCGAGGATATCGAAGGCACTCGCAAGCACCTCAACTACCTGCTGCGTGTCTATGATGCCGATGGTCGTTTTGACCAGACCCAGGCACAGTCCCTGTGGGTAGTGAACGCTATCGACAGCGAGCAACTGCAAGCTGCCGAGCGCGACAGGGAGTTGCTGGTTGGCTATGGTGAAAACCGCCTGGCCGAGCAGAATATCCCGCTTAACGGCGGCACCATTCAGGTTTTGGGTGAGGGTATCCCCGAAGGCCACACCATCTGGGTTGCAGGCCGTCCGGTGCCCATGAGCGATGGCCAGGGCTTTGTTGCCGAGGAGCTGTTGCCGAAGGGGCTGCACACCGTCGAGGTGGCAGTGCTGGATGAGCAGGGTAACGGTGAGTTGTTCCAGCGCGATCTGCAGTTCAAAAAGAACGATTGGTTCTATGTGGGTATTGCCGACCTGACCATCGCCACCGACGACACCAACGGTCCGGCAGAGCTGGTCACCCAGGAGGACGGTCACTACGACAACGACCTTAGCATCGATGGCCGCCTGGCGTTCTTTACCCGCGGCAACTTTGGTGACGACTGGAAGCTGACCGCCAGCGCCGACACCCGCGAAGGCCCGGTGGATGAACTCTTCACCAACTTTACCGACAAGACCGCTGAAGGGCTGTTCCGTCGTATGGACCCGGACTACTACTATCCGACCTTCGGTGACGACAGTACGGTGGAAGAGGGGGCTCCCACCCTGGGCAAGTTCTACGTGAAAGTGGAGAAGGACAAGAACTACGGCCTCTGGGGTAACTTCGACAGCGATTACACCGACAACAGCCTGACGCTGGTGGATCGCACCCTCTATGGTATTAACGGCCACTATGAGTCCGATGACCTGACAGAGTTTGGCGAGGAACGCATGGGCGTGGACGGTTTCTTTGCCGATCCCGGCACCATTGCCAGCCGTGATGAGTTCCGTGGTACCGGTGGTTCCCTCTACTACCTGCGTCACCAGGACATTACCCAGGGCTCGGAAAATATTCGCGTCGAGGTGCGTGACCGCGATTCCGGCCTGGTGCTGGGCGTGAAAAACCTGGTCCATGGTCTCGACTACGACATCGACTATATCCAGGGGCGAATCGTCCTGACCCAGCCGCTCTCTGCCTCCTACGCCAACGATATGCTGATCAACAGCGACGGTGGTGAAGGCAGCGAAGTGTTCCTGGTCTCCCGCTACGAATACACCCCTGGCTTTGACGAGCTGGATACCATGGCGCTCGGTGGTGAGGCTCACTACTGGGTGAACGACAACTGGCGTGTGGGTATCACCGCTTACAGCAACGAAGCCGACGAGGAAGAGGGCAGTCTGGGTGGCGCCAACCTGACCTGGCGCAAGAGCACCAGCACCTGGGTCAAGGTGGAAGCGGCACAAACCGATGGCGCCGGTGTTGAGACACTCAATTCTGCTGACGGTGGTTTCACCTTCGGCGAGAACTCCATTACCGATCCGGACGCCAGCGCCAGCGGTTATCGCATCGACAGCAGCGTGGCGCTGAGCGATGTGGACGAACGTCTTACTGGCCAGATGACGGTTTATATGCAGGAGCTGGAAGCCGGTTACTCGGCCCCGGGCCTGCAGACCGACCGCGATACCCAGCAGTACGGTGGTACCCTGGCGGTACCACTGACAGAGTCTGCCACCATGCGCGGCAAGCTGGATGTGCGCGAGCAGGACATGGGGCTGGAAACCACCGCCACGGAAGTGGACGTGGACTACAAGCTGTCTGAGCAGTGGACCCTGAGCAGTGGTGTGCGCTACGACGAACGCACCGACAACTCGCCGGTGGTGGCGGTAACCCAGGAAGAGGGTGAGCGCGCTGACCTGCGTGTACAGGCCGGTTACGATCCCGGCACCGACTGGACGACCTATGGTTTTGTACAGGGCACTGTCACTTCCAGTGGCACCCGTGATGAAAACAATCGCGCCGGTGTGGGTGGTACCTACCAGGTGACCGAGAAGCTGTCGCTGCTGGGTGAAATCTCCGGCGGTGATCTGGGTACCCTGGGCAGCATCGGTACCGATTACCTGATGTCCGATCGCACCAGCGTCTATACCAACTACGTAGTGGAAAACGAGCGCAGCGATAACGGTCTGCGGGCGCAGCAGGGCAACCTGGTATCCGGTTTCCGTACCCGTTACTCCGATTCCGCCAGTGTCTATATGGAAGAGCGCTACACCCATGGTGATGTGCCCAGTGGCCTGACCCACACCGCGGGTATCGACCTGGCGCCCAACGAGCGCTGGAACTACGGTGCCAACCTGGACATCGCCACGCTCAAGGACTCGCAGACCGCGGCGCAGACCGAGCGCACCGCACTGGGTGGCCGCGTCGGTTACCGTTTCGATAAAACCACGGTGGCAAGTGCACTGGAGTATCGTGTCGATGACAGCGAAGCCGCTGACACCGGCATCACGTCCGAGCGTAAGACCTGGCTCAGCAAGAACAGCCTCAAGGTACAGATGAGCGAAGACTGGCGCCTGATCGGCAAGCTCAACATGTCCGAGAGCACCAGCTCCCTGGGTGAGTTCTACGATGGCAACTACACCGAAGCGGTCATGGGTTACGCCTATCGCCCGGTCAGTCACGACCGCCTCAACGCGCTGGTGAAGTACACCTACTTCTACAATATGCCAACCACCGATCAGGTGACTGTCTCCAACACGGCGGCGCAGTATGTGCAGAAGAGCCATGTGATCTCCACCGATGTGATCTACGACCTGACCACACGCTGGAGCCTGGGTGCCAAGTACGCCTACCGCCGCGGCGAGTTGTCGCTGGATCGTGAGGATCCGGAGTTCTTCCGCAGTGATGCCTCGCTCTATATCCTGCGCGCCGACTGGCACGTGCTGCACCACTGGGACCTGTTGATGGAAGCACGCCTGCTCGACCTGCCGGATGCCCAGGACCAACGCAGCGGTATGCTGGTGGGTATCTACCGTCACTTTGGCGATAACCTCAAGGTGGGTGTCGGCTACAACGCCACCGACTTCTCTGACGACCTGACCGACCTCAGCTACGACAGCAAGGGTATGTTCATCAACGCCGTCGGCAAGTTCTGATTACCTGACTGTATGGTCATCCCGTCGCCTGCCGGCGGCCGGGATGGTCACGCGTCAGCCTGGTCAATTTGCCTGGCAGGTCCGTTCTTTGACGCGCAACCGGCGTAAGCTGCGCCCATGAAAGTCTTCTCTCTGTACCGATCATTTTTTGCCGCGCTGGCCCTGTGTGCCGGTGGTGTTACGGCTACTGCCGCCGCGCCCGCCGCCGATCCGTTTGCCAGCACCGTCGCTGCCTTGCAGGGAGCTGACCCGCAATGGCGAGCTGACTTCGCCCGTATCGCGCTGACGCAGTTGGCCGAGGCCTATATCCATGAAGCGGAGCTGGCGCTCACGGATCCCAAGCTGACACCCGGTGAGCGGCGACGCTGGTCCCGTGGGGTGGAGCAGTACGGTAACCAGCTGCTGTTCCTGCAGATGGATATAGAGGCCGGACAGGAGGTTAATCTCTATATGGCGCCGGCAACCGGAGCCGTGCTGGAGGCGGGTGGTCAGCAGGTGGTGCTCACCTTTCCCCGTCCCCGGCAACAGCTCGTCTATGAACAGACTGTGCTCGAGCAATATTGCCAGCTCCGGGATTGCAGTCAGCTGGCGCCCGGCAGCGCGTTGCCAGCGTCACCCCGGACGGACGGCAGTGTCACTCCTCTGTGGTCCTTCACCGAAGCCGGAGGGCGCTGCAGCTATGATGGCCTGAAGCTGCAGTTCTCGCGGGGAGGTAACCTGTCGGAACAGCGGCAGTTTTGCCATGCCCTGCTGGTCGAAGTCATGGCGCTGGTAAACGAGCTAATACGGCAGCAACAATACGGCGTCCATATTGATTGGCTGCGCTTGAGTGTCACAGCTGTGCGGCAGGGGGAAGAACATGCGGTGCGTCTTAACAGCAGCGGTGACAGCGTTTTATTACCGCTGCCGGTGATGGCGGGGTTACCGCAGCTGTTGCCCCGGCTGCACCCCTGGCTGGCGGGTAAGAGCCGTGGCGAAGCGGCGTCCCTGACCCTGTCAGCCGGGGACATCGGCTGGGCCCCATAACCTGAAACAATCAACCACATTAAGTGACCTGATTTCGCCTGGCTGCGGGGCTGCGTTACTATCTTGCCATGACTTGTCAGGCTCCGGGCAGCAGCTGAATACCCGGAATCCTTCACCAATGGCCGGGATAGCGGATGGCAACAATCAAATTGCGGGACCTTGAGTATCTGGTAGCGGTTGACCAGCACAAACACTTCGGCCGGGCGGCGGAGGCCTGTTTCGTCAGTCAACCGACCCTCAGTGGCCAGATCATGAAGCTGGAAGAGCAGTTGCAGCTGCAACTGCTGGAGCGTCACAAGCGCAGCGTCATGCTGACCCCGGCCGGCGAAGTACTGGTACGGGAAGCGCAGCGGGTGCTGCAGGCGGCAGAAGCCTTCGAGGCTACCGCCGAGAGCCTGCTGGATCCACTGGCGGGGGATATCCACATTGGCCTGATCCCCACACTGGCGCCTTACCTGCTGCCGCACATCATGGAATCGCTGCGGCAGGAACTGCCCAAACTGCACTTCTTTCTCTATGAGGATCGCACCAAAAAACTGCTGCGGGACCTCAACGAAGGCCGCCTCGATGTGCTGATCCTGCCCTACCTGGATGAGATGGAGAGCTTCGAGCGCTACGAGCTGTTTGCGGAAAAGCTGCTGCTGGCAACGCCGGCGGATCATCCGCTGGCGAAAAAGAAATCTGTCACCCTGCAGGACCTTGAAGGGGAGAGAGTACTGACCCTGGAAGACGGCCACTGCCTGCGGGACCAGGCCATGGGCTACTGCTTTGCCGCCGGCGCCAGGGAGGACCAGCAGTTCCGTGCCACCAGCCTGGAGACTCTGCGCTACATGGTGGCAACCGGCATGGGCGTCACCCTGATGCCGCAGCTGGCAACCCTGAATCGCCAGGGTGATAAAGGTATCTGTTATGTGCCTTTCAAGGATCCGGCCCCGAACCGTGAGGTCTGCCTGCTGATGCGCCCCAACTACACCCGCACGCCGGTGGTGCGCAAACTGGTGGCCAACCTGCGTCAGTCCATGAGCGCCATTCTGGATAAGTGATATTCCACCTCAGGTTGAATCACCCACCCGGGTGGCGTGCAGGCTGCGTTTGATCTTCTGCAGGGTGTCGTTGATCTGCGGCTGGCGACGCAGGGCCAGCCGGGTGCAGAGCAGGTCAATGACACTGAGGATCACGATACGGGTCGCCATGGGGATATAGACCGTGGTGTCTTCCAGGGCATTACCTGAAGTCAGGAAAATATCGCACAGTTGCGCCAGGGGCGACCCCGGGGCGGTAATCCCCAGCACAAAGGCGCCGCTCTCCCGGGCAATCCGGGCTGCCTCCAGGGTGGCACGGGTCTCGCCGGTAAAGGAGATAAACAGTATCAGGCTGTCACTGTCGGCAGCGGCGGCGACCATCCGCTGTTTGAGGTTGTCTTCATAGGCACAGGCCGGTGTTCCCAGGCGGAAGAGCTTGTGCTGTGCATCTTGGGCGATAGCCGCACTGGCCCCCATACCAAAGATTTCAATCCGTTTGGCGCGGTTCAGCGCTTCTACAGCTGCATCCACCTGGTCACTCTCCAGCGCGCTGCGCAGGTGCTCCAGTGCTGCCTGATTGGCATTGATCAACTTGTCGATACAGGTGCGGGTATCGTCACCGGCGCCGATGACCGGATTCACCTGCGACGGGTTGCGGGCCAGGTCCTGGGCCAGTTGTACCTTGAAATCGGGAAAACCGCTGCAGCCCAGGCTCTTGCAGAGCCGGGAGACAGTGGGGTCGCTGACGGAGGCACGGCGGGCCAGTTCCGCCGTACTGGCGGTAATGACCGCCTGCGGGTTGGCGAGGATCACCTCTGCCAGGCGCCGCTCCGATTTGCTCAAGCTCTCAAGTTCACTTTGCAGCCGGCTCAGTATCATAGTGGTGGTCCCGGGGTCTGCTGGTTCATTCCGGTGCACTGTTATGGCCTCCGGTTACACCAACTTCCTCAATATGTAATTTAGTTACATTTTAATCGGTTGTTTTACGCCGTCAAACTGAATATTATGTAATTAAATTACATTAGGTGCCGAAAAGGGCGCCATTGATCTGTGAATGGAAATTGCTTGCTATTCTCAGGTCATACCCAGAAATATGAGGTTTTCGGTGACGGATTGCTGCGACATTATCATCTTCGGTGGTCTGGGAGACCTCTCCCGCCGCAAACTTCTGCCAGCGCTTTATCGCTGTGAACTCAACGGACAACTCCCCCAGCAGGCCAAAATCTACCTCACCACCCGCGAGCACGAAGGTGAGGAGCGGGAGCTGATGCGTATCCAGGAGTGGCTCTCCAGCCAGTTGAAGGCGGATGAGTGCTCCAAAAGTCACTGGGAGTCCTTTTCTGCCCGCATCAGTTTCTACTCGCTGGATGTGGTCGACGGCAGTGGCGAGTGGGACAAGCTGCGGGAGGCCTTCTCCTGCAAGTTGGTGGGCGACCGGGTCTTCTACCTGGCCATGCCCCCCAGTCTCTACGGTGCTACCTGTGAGCAGCTGAGTCAGCACGGCCTGATCAACGACTGCGCGCGGGTGGTGCTGGAAAAGCCGCTGGGTTATGACCGGGAAACGTCGGACGAGATCAACAACCTGGTGGGGGAGTACTTTGCCGAGCAGTGCATTTTCCGTATCGATCACTACCTGGGCAAGGAGACGGTGCAGAACCTGATGGCGCTGCGCTTCGCCAATATCCAGTTTGAACCCCTGTGGAATTCCAACTACATCGACCATGTACAGATCAGTCTCACTGAACAGGTGGGGCTGGAGGGACGCACCGATTTCTACGACCAGGCCGGTGCCATGCGCGATATGGTGCAGAGCCACCTGCTGCAGCTGCTGTGTCTGGTGGCCATGGAGCCACCGCACAAATTGCAGGCCGATAACATCCGTACCGAAAAGCTCAAGGTGCTGCAGGCGCTGCGACCGATTGAGGGGCAGGATGTACTGCACACCACGGTGCGCGGCCAGTATGTGGAAGGCATGATCAATGGCAGCGAGGTGCCGGGTTACCTGGATGAGCTGGGGCGTGACAGCAACACCGAAACCTTTGTTGCCATCAAGGCCCATGTGGACAACTGGCGTTGGGCCGGGGTGCCGTTTTACTTTCGTACCGGCAAGCGGCTGCGCCAGCGCTATGCGGAGATTGTTATCCAGTTTAAGTCCGTCGGCCACAACGTTTTTGGTGGCCAGAGCGGACAGCTGGAATCCAACCGCCTGGTGATCCGCCTGCAGCCGGATGAGGGCATCCAGATGATGCTGATGGCCAAGGAACTCAACAAGTTCGAGATGCGGCTGCAGCAGGTGCCACTCAATCTCAACTTTGCCGAGACGTTCGAGAATATTCGCAGCGATGCTTACCAGCGACTGCTGCTCAACGTGATTCACAACGACCTGTCGCTGTTTGCCAGTCGTGATGAAGCCGATCTCGCCTGGGCCTGGGTGGACCCCATAATCGAGGCCTGGAATGGCTTGGGTATGCAGCCGGCGCCCTACGAGGCGGGCACCTGGGGGCCGGATGCGTCGGCGGCGCTGCTGCACAGCGATCATCGTGCCTGGCACAACAGTGGCACCGGCCGGCGCAAGCGCAAATGATCCGCGAACACCGCTTCAGTGATCGCGAGGCGCTGACCCAGGCGCTGCTGGAATCTGTGGTGGCGACGCTGCGGGAAGATTTACAGCAACAGGGCGGGGCGTCGTTGCTGGCCTCCGGCGGTTCCACCCCCGGGCCACTCTACAGGCTGTTGTCCGAGGTAGAGCTGCCCTGGGAGCAGGTGCAGGTGGCGCTGGTGGATGAGCGCTGGGTAGCGCCTGATCACGACGCCAGCAATGAACGCCTGTTGCGGCAGACCCTGCTGCAGAACCGGGCTGCCACGGCCAACTTTATTGCCATGAAAAACGGCTCCGCAACACCGGCTGATGGTGTTGCGGCTTGCAACCGCGCTTACCGGGCGCTGCAGATGCCCGCTACGGTGTGTCTGCTGGGTATGGGCCCGGATGCTCATACCGCCTCGCTGTTTCCCGGTGCGGAGGGCTTGGCAGAGGCGTTTGCCAGTGCCGGGCCCTGTGCGGCCATCGAAGCGCAGCGCTCTGCGGTTACCGGTGAGTACACATCGCGTATGACCATGACGCCGCAGGCGCTGTTGCAGAGCCGTCTGCTGGTGTTGCTGATCACTGGTGAAGACAAGTGGCAGGTGTATCGCCAGGCACTGGAGGCTGCCGATCCGCTGTTGTCGCCAGTGAGCCTGTTTCTGCAGCAGGCTGCGTCACTGGAGGTTTACTGGGCACCCTGACGGTGTGCCGCATCGCCGCAACCTATTGGTCCACTGATAGCAAAGAGAGTGTTGTATGGCTCAACTGAATGCCAAAGTGCAGCAAGTCACCGACCGGATTATTGAGCGCAGTGGCGCCAGCCGACAGCGCTACCTGGATCACCTGCAGGCAGCCCTGGATCAGGGGCCCCATCGACGGCGCCTCTCCTGTGGCAACCTGGCCCACGGCTTTGCCGCCTGTTCCGGCGACGAAAAATCGGCGCTGGCGGGCAGCGATCGTCCCAATATTGCCATCGTCTCTTCCTACAACGACATGCTGTCGGCCCATGAGCCTTACCGCCTGGCGCCGGCCCTGATCAAGGAGGCGGTGCACGCTGCCGGCGGCGTGGCGCAGTTTGCCGGCGGAGTGCCGGCCATGTGTGACGGCGTGACCCAGGGACAGCCGGGTATGGAGCTGTCGCTGTTCAGTCGTGATGTTATCGCCCAGGCTACAGCGGTGGCGCTCAGCCACAATATGTTTGACGGTGCCCTCTACCTTGGCGTCTGTGACAAGATTGTTCCCGGCTTGCTGATCGGTGCGCTCACCTTTGGGCATTTGCCGGCGGTGTTTGTGCCGGCCGGACCCATGCCCAGCGGCCTGCCCAACAAGGAGAAGGTGCGTATCCGCCAGCTCTATGCTGAAGGCAAGGTGGGGCGTGAAGAGTTACTGCAGGCGGAATCAAAGTCCTACCACAGCTCCGGTACCTGCACCTTTTACGGTACCGCCAACAGCAACCAGATGATGGTAGAGATTATGGGGCTGCACCTGCCGGGCAGCTCCTTTATCAATCCCTATACCCCGTTGCGGGATGAGCTCACCAAAGCCGCGGCGCGGCAGGTGGTGAAATTCACCGCCCAGGGAGAAGACTTCCGTCCCATTGGACACCTGATTAACGAGAAGGCCATCGTCAACGCCATTATCGGATTGCTGGCCACAGGCGGCTCCACCAATCACACCATTCACCTGATCGCCATTGCCCGTGCCGCCGGTATCCTGGTCAACTGGGATGACTTCAATGAGTTGTCCCATGTCATCCCGCTGCTGACCCGTATCTACCCCAACGGACAGGCTGACATTAACCACTTCCAGGCCGCCGGTGGTATGGGGGTGCTGATCGCTGAACTGCTCTCGGCCGGGTTGTTACACGGCGATATCATCACCATTGGCGATGACAGGGGTTTGCACAATTACAACCGGGAACCCCAGCTGCGTGACGGCCAGCTCTGCTGGCAGGATTCACCGTCCGCATCGCTGGACCAGAGTGTACTCAGCAGTTGTGACGAACCGTTTGATCCCACCGGCGGCCTGCACCTGGTACAGGGCAATCTCGGCCGCGGTGTGGTGAAGGTATCGGCCGTGGCGGAAGAGCATCGTGTGGTGGAGGCGCCGGCCATTGTCTTTGATGACCAGGACGATCTGGTGGCGGCGTTCAAGGCGGGCAAGCTGGAACAGGACTTCGTCGCCGTGGTGCGTTTTCAGGGGCCACGGGCCATCGGCATGCCGGAGCTGCATAAACTGACGCCGCCGCTGGGTGTGTTGCAGGATCGTGGTTTCAAAGTAGCACTGGTGACCGATGGTCGCATGTCCGGCGCGTCCGGTAAGGTACCTGCCGCCATTCACCTGTCGCCGGAGTGCGCCGACGGCGGCCCGCTGGCCAAGGTACGCAGCGGCGATATGGTTCGCTTTGATGCCAACACTGGTGAGTTGAATGTGTTGGTGGAAGCGTCCGAATTTGACAGTCGTATCCCGCTGGCCAACAGCGCCAGCGACCACAGCTGGGGTATGGGACGGGAACTGTTTGGTGGCATGCGGCGGTTGGCCAGCGCCTCGGAAGAGGGGGCCTGCACCCTGTTTACTGAAACTCCTTTCAGCTGATTGACTGAAACACTTATAAAAACAACAGCTACGAAGACAAGAGCTGCAAAAAACAACACATTATCAGAATTACGGAAATCCTATGACACTTACAACTCAAGAGATTATGCAGCTGGCCCCGGTTATTCCGGTGATGGTGATCGACCGTGCCGAAGATGCCGTGCCACTGGCCAACGCCCTGGTGAACGGCGGCCTCAAGGTGCTGGAGATCACGTTGCGCACAGCCGCGGCGCTGGAGTCCATCCGCCTGATCAAGGAGGCGGTGCCGGACGCGGTCGTTGGCGCGGGCACGATTATTAACGTCGGCAACCTCTTTGATTCGCTGCAGGCCGGTGCTGAATTTATCGTTACCCCGGGCACCACCACCGCCATTGTTGATGCCAGTGTCGAGGCCGGTGTGCCATTGTTGCCCGGTGTGAATACACCCAGCGAAGCGATGACCCTGTTGGAGCGGGGTTTTGATTGCCTGAAGTTTTTCCCGGCGGAGGCCGCCGGCGGTGTGCCTATGCTGAAGGCCATGGGTGGTCCGCTGCCGCAGCTGCGCTTTTGCCCCACCGGCGGTGTGACGCCGGCCAATGCTGCCAGTTACCTGTCGTTGCCAAACGTAAGCTGTGTGGGCGGCTCCTGGATGGCGCCAGCGGATCTGGTGCGGGCCGGTAACTGGGCTGAGATTGAGCGACTTGCGGCAGAGGCCGCCAGCCTCGGTGGTAAAAGCTGATTGATGGGAAATTGCGGCGGCCGTCATGGTTTTTGAACCCGGTCGCTGTAAAGTCGTTGTGCAGCAGGTGGGTATTGTTGCCGCCTGCTGTATCGAAAGTGGCCGCTGGCACCGGCCATATCCTGTGGGACAAGGCGTTGGCGCCGTGAGGGATAGATGAGTATTCGACGTACCAAAATTGTAGCAACCCTGGGACCATCCACTGATGCCCCCGAAGTACTGGAAAAACTGATCAGGGCCGGGGTGAATGTGGTTCGCATCAACTTCTCCCATGGCACCGCCGACGATCATCGGCGCCGGGTGGAGATGGTGAGGGAGCTGGCGGACAAGAGCCATCGCACTGTAGCAGTGCTGGGCGACCTGCAGGGCCCCAAAATTCGCATTGCGCGTTTTGCTGACGGCCCCATTGAGCTGGGCGTGGGTGATGATTTCTTCCTCGATGCCGGCCTCGACAAGGAGGCGGGTAACCGCCTGGAAGTGGGCATTGATTACGCCCAGTTGCCCGACGATGTCACGGTCGGGGACAAACTGTTGCTGGACGATGGCCGCGTCGTTCTGCAGGTTACCGGTGTGGAGGGATCCCGCATTGCCACACGCACTTTGGTGGGTGGCCGCCTCTCCAACAACAAGGGTATCAATCGCGAAGGCGGTGGCCTGTCGGCAGATGCGCTGACGGAGAAGGATCATCGCGATATCGTGTTGGCGGCCGAGCTGGGGGTGGATTACCTGGCGGTCTCCTTTGTGCGCTGCGCCGCTGATGTGGAGAAGGCCAGGGTGTTACTGCACGCCGCCGGAGGCCAGGCAGGACTGGTGGCAAAGGTGGAGCGGGCCGAAGCTACCGAACCGGCGATATTGGATGAGATTATTCGTGCATCGGATGCGGTGATGGTGGCGCGTGGCGACCTCGGCGTGGAGATCGGCGATGCGCAGCTGATCGCCGTGCAGAAACGCATGATTGCCCGTGCGGAGGATCTCAACACTGCGGTGATCACGGCCACGCAGATGATGGAGTCGATGATCGACAGCCCGCTGCCGACCCGCGCCGAGGTGTTCGACGTGGCCAATGCGGTGCTGGATGGCACTGACGCGGTGATGCTGAGTGCCGAAACCGCCGCCGGCAGCTTCCCGGTGGAAGCGGTGGAAGCCATGGATCGCATTGCCCGCGGTGCCGAGCTGCACCCGACCACGGTCACCTCTGCGCACCGCCTGCACCAGAATTTCGAGAGCATTGATGAAGCCATCGCCATGGCCACCATGTACACCGCCAACCACCTGGAGGGAGTGAAGGCCATCATCAGCTTTACCGAGACCGGACGTACACCCATGTTTATGTCCCGTATCAGCTCCAGCCTGCCGGTGTTTGCCTTTACGGATCATCCGCGCACCGAGAACCGGCTGGCGCTCTACCGCGGGGTGGTGCCGGTGACTTTCAGCACCCGCGGGCTGCAGCCGGAAACCCTCAACCAGGCGGTTGTCGATGAGCTGTTGCGGCGGCAGGTGGTGGCCGAGGGGGATCTGGTGATTATCTCCAAGGGCGACTACCTCAATGTTCACGGTGGTACCAATACCATGAAAATTGTCCGTGTCGGGGATGTGATTCGCTGATTTCCGGATGGCGCCTGATTCCTGTTCATGTTGGTCGATTTTTGACAAAAATGTGTATTGATGTATCATGCGCCGCACGTTCGGTGATTACCCTCAAACACCCGGGCAGGGGCAAACGCAGTCATAAGAACTCCGGTGGTACCCTGCCAGCAAGGCTCATAACGATTCTAAAAAGCCCGTCAGTGTTGGGCTTCAGCCTGTAACATTCTTCGCTATCGTCATCGCGAGCGCAGCGCGGCGATCCATGTCTGTTCAGTCTGGCCGATTCGGTGTCAGGCATGGGTTGCTTCGGAGCTGACAGGCGCTCCTCGCAACGGCGTGGCATGGGATTGTTACGTATCTGAAGCCCATCACGCATGGGCTTTTTTGCGCCCGTTATTTGGGTATTTGGTGATCGCGAACCGGGGAGGAGCAAGTTTTACCTGATTTGGCATTACAGGAGCTCAGGATGCGTCGCATGGTTGGATGGCTGTGGCTTAATCACCGGGTGGTTTCCAAAGGCAAGCTGGTTGGTTGCATGGAAATTCACGGCGAGCGGGCAGGCAGTTACTGGTTCTGACGCGCCGTCTGCAGAGGCGCGACAGCAGAAAGCCGGAGTGGGGTTACCGCTCCGGCTTTTTTGTGCGCTGCGTTTGGCTACAGGGAGCTGTTGCGTTGCCGCGTGGGGACGGCTGTGTCAGACTGCGGGCTAAATTCAAACAATAGTTTTAGCCTCCCGATCAGGAAGACCCACGGCCGATGACCGTCCCCGAGACCCTGCCACTCGACCTCACACCCATGTCCGGCCATCTTCCCGCCGCACGCCCGTTACGCATCGCCCTGTTGGGTTACCGCAGTCACCCGTTTGTGGGCGGGCAGGGGATCTATATCCGCTACCTGAGCAAGGCACTGGTGGAGCAGGGGCATCAGGTGGATGTGCTTTCCGGCCCGCCTTATCCCGAGCTGGATCCCCGGGTACGGCTGATCGAGATCCCCAGTCTTGACCTGTTCGCCGCTGACAATCACGTCACCGCCCTGCGCTGGCGCCACCTGCGTTCCTGGTCCGACTTCTTTGAGTGGTGGAGCATGCTCAGCGGCGGTTTTGCCGAGCCCTACACTTTCTGTCGCCGGGTGGTGCATTACCTGCGCCGGCATCGCGATGAGTACGACCTGGTGCACGATAACCAAAGCCTCGGCTTCGGCTTGCTGGAGATCCAGCGCATGGGCATTCCTGTAGTGGCGACCGTGCATCATCCCATCACCCGCGACCTGCGACTGGCATTGGAGGCTGCGCCCAACTGGAGGCACCGCTTGCTGGTGCGGCGTTGGCACTCTTTTCTCGGTATGCAGAAAAAGGTGGTGCAGCGACTGCGGCACGTGGTGACCGTATCGGAACAATCCCGCGGTGATATTGCCGCCGAGTTTGGTCGTCCGAGGCAGGCGATTGAGCTGATCCATAACGGAATTGATACAGAGACCTTCCGACCTCTGGATAATGCCGAGCGGCATCCCATGCGTATCATGACCACCGCTTCAGCGGACCAGCCCCTGAAGGGTTTGCGCTTTTTGCTGCAGGCGGTGGCGGACCTGTTGCCGCGCTATCCGGCGCTGGAGTTGTTGGTGGTGGGCAAACTGAAAGAGGGTGGGCAAACCGATGCGCTGCTGCAGCAGTTGGGCATCGCCCACCGGGTCCGCTTTGTCAGCGGCATCAGTACCGATGAACTGGTGCACCTCTACAATGAGGCCGCCGTGGTGGTGTCACCCTCGCTCTATGAAGGCTTTGGCCTGCCGGCGGCGGAAGCCATGGCCTGTGGTTGCGCGGTGATCTCCTCCGATGGCGGTGCGCTGCCGGAGGTGGTGGGTGACGCAGGTGTGGTGGTGCCAGCCGGTAACAGCCATGCCCTCGCGGCGGCACTGGATCAGTTGTTGGCAGACCCTGTGATGAGGCAAACGCTTGGAGCCAGGGGCAGGGCACGGATTCTGCAGCGTTTTTGCTGGTCGGTCTGCGCGTCCCAATTTGATGATTATTACCGCTCCATGATTAAAGACGCACGCAGTGCAGAAGAGACTTTTCCGGAGGTAGCGTGCAAACCATAGATTTTGAGAAGCTGAAATTGCGCGACGGCGACTGTGTGCTGGATGTGGGTTGCGGTGAGGGCCGTCACACCATTGGTGCGTATCTGCAGGCTGGGGTGCACGCCGTGGGTGTTGATCTCAGCGAGACCGACCTGCAGACAGCGCGCGAACGGGCGCGTGATTTCCTGCAACCCAGTGGCAGCGCCGGCAGCCTGACGTTCCAGCGGGCCAATGCCCTGCAGCTGCCCTTTGCCGACCACAGTTTTGACAAGGTGATCTGTTCCGAAGTGCTGGAACACATCGAAGATTACCAGGGCGTGCTGGCGGAAATTCGCCGGGTACTGAAGCCCGATGGACTGCTGGCGATCAGTGTTCCGCGCGCCTGGCCGGAAGAGATCTGCTGGAAGTTGTCGACCCAGTACCGGCAGTCGGAAGGCGGCCATATTCGTATTTTCAACGCCACACAGCTGAAATTCGACGTCGAAAAGCTGGGCTGGCGCCGTTACGCGCGGCACTGGGCACACGCGCTGCATTCCCCCTTCTGGTGGCTCAAGTGCTGCTTCTGGGAGCAGGACGACCAACCCCTGGTGCGCTGGTATCACCAGTTGCTGGTGTGGGACCTGATGCAGCGCCCCTGGCTGACCCGCGGGCTGGAGTGGTTATTGAATCCGCTGCTGGGCAAAAGCGTGGTGATGTATTTCGAGGCCCAATCCAACCTGGATACAGGGAGTCGCAAGCATGGATAGTTTGCTACTGAGCCGGGGGATTTACCCGGCGGCGTACCTGCAGCAGACCGTGGACTACATCCTGTCGGTGCAGCGGGAAGACGGCTGCATTCCCTGGTTTGAGGGGGGCAAGGCGGATCCCTGGGATCATGTGGAAGCCGCCATGGGGCTGAGTATTGCCGGTGAACACGAGGCCGCTGAGCGGGCCTACCATTGGCTGGCGGCACAACAACTGGAGGATGGCAGCTGGTACGCCAATTACCTCGACAACCAGCCGCTCTACTGCGACAAGCGCGAAACCAATTTCGTGGCCTACGTGGCTACCGGTGTCTGGCACCACTACCTGGTGACAGGAGATCTTTCATTTCTGCAGCGACTCTACCCCTGTGTAGAGCGTGCCATCGATTTTGTTCTGCGTTACCAGTCCCCCACCGGAGAGATCTACTGGGCGGTGGGAGAAGATGGGGAGCCACTGCGTGATGCTCTGGTGACCGGCTGTTCCTCGGTGCTGAAAAGCCTGGAGTGCGCAGTCAATATTGCCGCCACCCTGCAGCGGGAGCACAGCCTGTGGCGTGCCGCTTACCACCAGCTGTTCAACACCTTGCGCTTCCACCCGGAGTGTTTTGATCGCACCTGGGAGAGTAAGGCGCGCTACTCCATGGACTGGTTCTATCCGGTGCTGGCAGGGGTGTACGCAGGTGCGGAAGCACGGCAGCGCCTGCACGAGCGCTGGGATCAGTTTGTACGCAAGGATATGGGTTGTGTCTGTGTCAGCGACGAACCCTGGGTGACCGTAGCCGAGTCCTGCGAGTTGACTATGGCGCTGCTGGCAGCAGGGGAGCACGGCAAGGCAATTCATTTATACGGCTGGCTGCACCAGTGGCGCGATGGCAGTGACGGTGCCTACTGGACCGGTTACCAGTACCGCGAGCAGGTGCTGTGGCCGGAAGAGAAGCCCACCTGGACTGCAGCCGCGGTGATACTGGCAGCGGATGCCATTACCGAGCACACCGGTGCGGCGCGCCTGTTCCTGCAGTCGCAGTTGTTGCCGGAAAAGGCTGGTGAAGTTACGGCCGGGGAAGAGGGCCGTGTGCGGACACACGGCGCGGCGGCGAAGGCCTGACGGATTCGCCGCCGGTTAACGGCGACGGAACAGGCCCAGGGTGTTGATGGTTGGCAGCTCGTCGAAGAGGCCGGAGGCTTTAGCCAGTTTCCAGATGTTGTAGGGCGCCTGGCCGCCATCCGCGGGGTTGGGAAAGATGTCGTGAATGGCGAGGATGCCACCGGGCTTGATAAACCTGGCCCAGCTGCGGTAGTCGGTCTGTGCCGCTTCCTCACTGTGGCCACCATCGATAAAAACCATGCCCAGTGGTGTGGCCCACTGGCGTGCGGCTACCGCTGAAGAGGAGACGACCGGCACCACCGTCTCTTCCAGCTTGGCTTTGCGCAGGGTAGTGCGGAAGGTGCGGAAGGAGTCCATCAGCTGTACGCCGTTGTCGTACAGATCGGGGTCGTGGTACTCCTCGCCCAACTGATGCTCCTCTGACCCGCGATGGTGATCCAGTGCGAACAGTACGGCGCCGTTCTGTTGGCAGGCGCTGCCGAGGTAGACAGTGGACTTGCCACAGTAGCTGCCGATCTCCAGACAGGGGCCGAGCCTCGAAGCCTCGAGGGCGTAATGATAGAGGGCGGTGCCTTCATCGTCGGCGAGAAAGCCCTTGATGCTGTCAATGTCGATGGGCAATTGAGGTTTGGGTAAAGCAACCGTCATTCGTGGCTCCTGTGGCACGGGTTATTGTTCAGGCGAACACTTGTTATTGTTCAGGCGAACACTTGTTATTGTTCAGGCGAACAAGGTAGTCGCCAGCATCTGGCTTGGCAACAGCAGAAGAACCATAAGGCAACATTCGGGATGAATTTTTAGTGCGACGCAACCACAAACCATACTGGCTGCAGCGCGCCGGCGAAATGTGTAACGATTTTCTGGTGCGTCACTTCTTCAGCAAACATTTTGATCAACTGGGTTGTCACCCCATGGTGGTGAAGCCTCTCTCCGCGGAAGTATTCGGTCGTAATATCTGCGCCGGCGATTACCTGCACCTGATCAGCAGTCGTGACAATCCGGTCAAGTTGACCACTTGGCAGGGCAAGGGGCTGGACGGCAGCATTCGTATCGGCAACTACTGCCTGCTGTCACCGGGCACCAATATCATGTCTGCGGCGGCCATCGAGATTGGCGACAATTGCATGTTCGCCGCTGGCAGCTACATCTCCGACAGCGACTGGCACGGCCTCTACAATCGTCTGCGACCGTTTCGCTGCAGCAAGCCCATTGTGCTGAAAGACAATGTCTGGATCGGTCACGGTGCCCGGGTTGGCAAGGGCGTCACCATCGGTGAAAACAGTGTAGTGGCGGCCGGTGCCGTAGTGGTGAAGAACGTGCCGGACAATGTGGTGGTGGGGGGCAATCCTGCACGCGTTATCAAACACCTCAATCCTGAGCGTCGTATGCTCAAGCGTGAGCGGATGTTTCAGCACAGCGACAGTTTTCATCAGACCCAGCGGGATTTGAACAGGTATCTGGCGGGGGATAACTCGACGTGGGGGTGGGTGCGGAGTGTGTTGTTTCCTACGCGGGAAGATTAAGGTGTGTTTGGTGATGAAATTAAACCTTTAGTTTCGCCCTGCTCGGGCGAGTTACTTTTCTTTGTTTGGGCAAAGAAATACCGATACAGCGGGCACACGTGAGTAACCAAAAGAAAGCCCAGCCCCACCTCCGCGCCGGAAAGCAAAAAGACGCTTTCCAGTTCCCTGCGCTCCTCGCGCTTCCGGGGTCGCCTTGATGCGCCGTCCCTGGCGCAACAAGGCTAAGCCGGCCGTCCATGGCCGTCTTCCCCCTCCACCACTGCGGTGCTCGGCGCTACGCAGGGGCCCCGGAGCCCGTGCCACATCGGCGTTCGTTTCATTGTACATTCCGTCATTCCCGCGCAGGCGGGAATCCATGACCGATTTTTTTGGTTATCAGCTTTAACTGGTGTCTGTTTAAACGTGTGGTTCGGAGTGCGGACTTGAACCCCGTGCGAGCTGCCGAACGGAGGGCTGGCTGTGGCGGAGAAGCGCACATGGACGTGCGCTTCAGGCCTGTTGGGCCAGGAGGGCCCATCAGGCCGGCCCCCGCAGACAGCCCGGAGAGAGGGGAGTCTGCTGGTGTTTTTTACCAGCTGACCAGCGAACCCGGGGCGCCCTTTCTTTTGGTTACTTTTCTTTGGGCGACAAAGAAAAGTGACTCGCCCGGCAGGGCGAAACCAGCGCACCTGATTCACAGAAAAAACAACTAATCGCACGTCATCCCGATTTACCGGGTTTATTGCCCCGGCTAGCCCGCCAACTCCCGCTCCCCCACAAGATGGGGCACAAACGCCGCCTCAATCCCCGCTGCCTCATTCAGCCGCTTGATGCTCTCAAACAGCACCAGAGCCTGCGGGTAATGGACTTTCAGGTAGGCCAGCCACTGTTTGATACGGTTGCCCAGAAATTTGCCCGGGTAGAGGGGCTTGGTGGTGAGGTAGTAGCTGTAGAGCAGCTCCGCCACCTGTGACCATTCCATGGCCTCGTAGTCACGGCCCTCGGCGTGGGCGCGAATGGCCAGTGCCAGGTCGGGGCGGGTGAGGATGCCCCGGCCCAGCATAAAATCATCGCAGCCGGTGATGTCGCGGCAGCGTTGCCACTCCTGGGGTGACCAGATGTCGCCGTTGGCGATCACTGGTATGGGGAGGGTTTCGCGGATGCGGGCGATGTACTCCCAGTAGGCGGGCGGTCGGTAGCCGTCGGCCTTGGAACGGGCGTGCACCGCCAGTTCGTTGGCGCCGGCCTCGAAGGCGGCGCGGGCGTTGTCCATATAGAGACTGCGATCTTCGAAGCCGAGGCGGATCTTGGCAGTTACCGGGATGGTGCCCGGTACGGCGTCACGGACCGCCCGGACGATGTCGTAAACCCGGTTCGGGGTTTTCAGCAGGCAGGCGCCGCCGTCACTGTTATTGACGGTTTTCGCCGGGCAGCCGAAGTTGAGGTCAATGGCGGCGGCACCCAGGCTGGCGGCCTTGGCGGCGTTCCAGGCCAGGGAGCCGGGATGGCCGCCGAGCAGTTGCAGGCGCACCTCGGTACCGGCAGCAGTACGGCTGCCCTGGTCCAGTTCCGGGCAGAGCTTTTTGAAAACCCTTTCCGGCAGGCGCTGGTGCTCGCTAACCCGCACAAACTCCGTGACGCAGACGTCGACACCCCCCAGCGCACTCATCAGCTGGCGGACATGGTGGTCAATTACCCCCTCCATCGGGGCCATAAAAAGGCGCATAAAGGTCGGAATGGTCTGTAGTCGGGTTGGCGTGGAATTACAAAAGGGGGCGGATTGTAGCGGTTTGCCCGCTTATCAGACAGTGCTGATAGCGGGTGGTGTGGTAAAAAGTGTTCATGGTGCCTAGTATTTAATCTGTTTGGGGCGGTGTGTAGGGTATGGTTTGGTAGTTTTTTTACAGAATTTGGCGAAAGTATTTGCCAAATTTGTAGTAGTTAACAAAATTTGCTTACAACACCGCGTCGGGATAGAGTTTTTGCCCCCAAATTCGGGGATGTACGGCCTGTGAGACGGCCCGATTTCTGCAGCACTCCTGACCATCCGGCAGGCTGTGAAACAGGATCGTTGCCAGGTCGCTGTGAGCTTATCGGCTTAACCCGTACACACTGAGAACAGTCAGGCTTCCATGAGATGCCCTGTGGACACCGACACCAGGCTGAGATCCCTGATGCCGGCACTTAGGAGAAACAGACAAGATGCAACAAGGTATCATGCAACAGGGCGTCGACCTGATGCTCTACGGGATGGGAACGGTGTTCGTTTTCCTGACCCTGCTGGTGATTGCGACCGCAATCATGTCTTCACTCGTGCAACGCTTTTTACCGGAAGCGCCCCCGGTTATCCCCGCACCGCGTCCTGCTGCGGCACCGGCTGGCGTAACCGATCCCAAACTGATCGCCGTGATCAAGGCGGCTGTGGATCAGCACCGGGCCAAAAACAAGTAACCGCTGTGACCGCCGCAGCCCGCTTCCGGGCCGGCAACGACAGCAGGATCCTCCATCTTTAAAAAGTTACCTGATAAGGGAATTCTCATGAGTGAGAACAAAAAGCCACTGGGCATTACCGATGTTGTGCTGCGCGATGCGCACCAGTCCCTGTTTGCCACCCGCATGCGCCTTGACGATATGCTGCCTGTTGCCGCGCAACTGGACGAGATCGGTTTCTGGTCTCTGGAAACCTGGGGTGGTGCTACCTTTGATGCCTGTATCCGCTATCTGGGCGAAGACCCGTGGGAGCGTATCCGCGAGCTGAAAAAGGCGATGCCCAAAACCCCGATGCAGATGCTGTTTCGCGGTCAGAATATCCTGGGTTACCGTCACTACGCCGATGACGTGGTGGAAAAATTTGTCGAGCGCTGTGTGGTTAACGGCGTCGATGTGTTCCGCGTCTTCGATGCGATGAACGATATGCGCAATATCGACGTTGCGCTGAAAGCGGTTAAAAAACAGGGCAAGCACGCCCAGGGCACCATCTCCTACACTACCAGCCCGGTGCACACCATCGACATGTGGGTCGAGCAGGGCAAGCGCATTGAAGACATGGGCGCTGACTCTATCGCCATTAAAGACATGGCGGGCCTGCTGAAACCCTACGACGGCTATGAGCTGGTGACCAAGCTGAAAGCGGCCTGTGACATTCCCATTCACATGCAGTGCCACGCCACCACCGGTATGTCCACCTCCACCATTCTCAAGTGTGTGGAAGCGGGTATCGACAATGTGGATACCGCCATCTCTTCCATGTCCATGACCTACGGCCACAGCCCAACCGAGTCCGTGGTCGCCATCCTGCAGGGTACTGACCGTGACACAGGCCTGGACCTGGGCAAGCTGGAAGAGATCGCCAACTACTTCCGCGAGGTACGGAAGAAGTACGCCAAATTCGAAGGCTCCCTGCGTGGTATCGACGGCCGCATCCTCACCGCCCAGGTGCCGGGTGGCATGCTCACCAACATGGAGAGCCAGCTGAAGGACCAGGGTGCTGCCGACCGCTTCGGTGACGTGCTGGCGGAGATCCCCCGTGTTCGCGAAGACCTGGGCTTCATCCCGCTGGTAACGCCCACTTCCCAGATTGTGGGTACTCAGGCGGTATTGAACGTGCTGACCGGCGAGCGTTACAAGTCCATCTCCAAGGAGACCCAGGGCGTGCTCAAGGGCGAGTACGGTGCAGCGCCTGCCCCGTTCAACAAAGAGCTGCAGGATCGCGTACTGGATGGTGCCGAGCCTATCACCTGCCGCCCTGCGGACCTGCTGGAACCCGAAATGGACAAGCTGGCGGCGGAGCTTAAGCAGCTGGCTTCCGAGAAGGGGATCAAACTGGCCGCCGGTGAGCAGGAAATCGACGATGTGCTGACCTATGCTCTGTTCCCGCAGATCGGCCTCAAGTTTCTCGAGAACCGTGGCAACGCCGATGCCTTTGAACCTGTGCCTACCGGTAAAGAGGGCTCTGTGGTCACTAACGACAGCGGTGAAGAGGTCTACACCGTCACCGTCGAAGGCCAGTCCTACACCGTAACTGTCTCCAACGGCGGCGACCTCACCGGCATCGCACCTGTGGGTGGCGCAGCCCCTGCAGCAGCGGCTGGCGGCGGAGCGCCGGTCAGTGGTGGTGATCCGCTGCCTTCGCCGCTGGCAGGCAATATCTTCAAGGTGCTGGCTGCACCGGGCCAGTCGGTACAGGAAGGTGACCTGCTGATTATCCTCGAAGCCATGAAGATGGAAACCGAGATCCGCGCTCCCAAGGCGGGTACTGTTGGTAGCGTCAGCGTCAAGCCAGGTGACTCCGTCGCTGTGGGCGATACGCTGCTGACCATCGCTTAAGGCCGGGGGATTAAGACAATGGAAAACTTTCTCGGTTTGTGGATGGAGTCGGGCTTGCACCTGATGCAGCCCGGCCAGGTGATTATGATCCTGGTGGGGATGGTGCTGCTGTTCCTGGCCATCAACAAAAACTTTGAACCGCTGTTGCTGGTGCCGATCGGGTTCGGTGGCATTCTGGCTAACATTCCCGGTGCGGAGCTGGCCTCCTCGGCGGTGGACGCGGCACTGCACGCGGCGCACCCTGACGTGATGGCGGCCTTTGCCAACGCCCTTGGCATCGATCCGGCCGCTGGTGTTAAAGCCATCAAGCACGCCTATGAAGTGGCTTCCGCCACTCATCATGCGCAGCTGGCCAACCTTGCGGCGGACTTCGGTTACAACAACGGCATGCTCTATAACTTCTACTCCGTAGCCATCGCCTCCGGTGTTGCACCGCTGGTGATCTTTATGGGTGTGGGTGCCATGACCGATTTTGGGCCGTTACTGGCCAATCCCAGAACCCTGTTCCTGGGGGCGGCGGCGCAGTTCGGCATCTTCGCTACCGTCATGGGCGCAGTGGCGCTGAACTACTTCGGTATTATGGATTTCAGCATCGCCGACGCAGCTGCCATCGGTATTATCGGTGGTGCGGACGGCCCGACGGCGATCTATGTAGCATCATTGCTGGCGCCGGAGCTGCTGGGTGCCATTGCCGTTGCGGCCTACTCCTATATGGCACTGGTACCGCTGATCCAGCCACCGATCATGAAGGCGCTGACCACCCACGAAGAGCGCAAGATTGTCATGACCCAGATGCGGGTGGTGAGCAAGCGCGAGAAGATCATCTTCCCCATTGTGGTGTTGGTACTGGTGGCCATGTTCCTGCCATCGGCGGCGCCGCTGCTGGGTATGTTCTGCTTTGGTAACCTGATGAAAGAGTGCGGGGTGGTAGATCGTCTCTCCGACACCGCACAAAACGCCCTCATCAATATCACCACCATCTTCCTTGGTCTCTCAGTAGGGTCCAAGCTGGCGGCTGACAAGTTCCTGGACCCTAAAACCCTGGGTATCCTGGCGCTGGGTATCGTCGCCTTTGGTATTGGTACTGCGATGGGTGTCATCATGGCCAAGCTGATGAACAAGTTCAGCAGCCAGAAGATCAACCCTTTGATCGGCTCAGCTGGTGTGTCGGCGGTGCCCATGGCGGCACGGGTATCCAACAGGGTTGGCCTGGAAGCCAACCCGCAGAACTTCCTGCTGATGCATGCCATGGGCCCCAATGTTGCGGGTGTGATTGGCTCTGCAGTGGCTGCCGGTGTTATGATCTCCATGGTTCAGGCGATGACCAACTGATCGCTTATTGACCGAATTGCGAACAATATGCGGGCCCCGCTGGAAACGGCGGGGCCTTTTTTATATAAAGCGGTTCCGGTAGCAGGGAAGCAGTACCGTGCAGACAGGGAAGTGACGAGTACCCACCTGAGGAGCAATTACATGCTGGCTTTGCCCAAAAAACTGTTGAATTCGCTGATGTTGTCGGCCTGTGTGCTGGTGTTCAGCGGTTGCAGTCTGCTGGAGCAGAAAACCACCACTGACCCACAGCAGCCGGTGCAGTCACAGGAGCCCGGCGAGGCCCCGGCTTGCCCGCAGCCCGAAGCGCCGGCAGAGCAGCCGCCGGTGGTCGAGGAGAAGCCGTTACAGCCGGAGCCGCCTGCGCTCTCCTGTCCCAAGCCCAAACCCACCGCCTGTCCCGCCGTAGTGAGTGGTGATGTTACCGGTCGCGGCGACCTGCGCATTATTGGTCAGGTGGAGTACGTGGACGTAATGCCTATCAACATGCGCAAGAAGGCGCGGGTGGATACCGGTGCCGAGACCACCTCTATTGACGCCTCGGATATCGTAGAGTTCGAGCGTGATGGCAAAAGCTGGGTCAAGTTCAAGGTGGAAGACCGCCGTACCGGCGAGGTTTCAGAGATCAAGGCGCCGGTAGTGCGCTGGGTAAGAATCAAGCAGCACGGGGTGGAAAATGTGCGCCGTCAGGTGGTGCGCCTGGAGCTGCGCATGGGCAGCCTGCACGACAAGGTAGAAGTCACCCTGGCGGACCGTGACCGGTTTGACTACCCGATCCTCATCGGCCGCAACTTCCTGCAGGGCAGGGCTGTTGTGGACGTCAGTCGCAAGTACCTGACCTTGCAGAAGGAGTAGCGAAGGCGCGATAACCCGCGTAAAGTCTGACGCGGCGTCGAGAGACGTAGTTCACCCCAAAAAGGTGAAGAGCGTGCTAATCTGCGCGCTATTTGTCAGGCTTTAGAGTCATATCGGGGGAGTCATTGAAGCTTTCTTCTGCAAATCAGGTGCACCTGCTGGTTGTCCTGTTGTTTTGTGTCGGGCTGGGTGCTGCGGCCTATAAGCACCTGGCGCTGGGCTTCCCGCTACTCGCCTCCGAAACGGAAACCATCTGGCAGCTGGAGGGCAAGATTGTCTTTGACGCGAAGCCCGGCATGCCGGTGGAAGTGCGTCTTAACCTGCCGGACAACAACCCCAGCCGCCGCCTGGTCTCCTCAGATTTTATCGCCCCCGGTTTCAATTTCGATGAGATTGAGGAAGAGGGCGCCCGTATGGCCCGCTGGCGGGGCGAGGGGATTGAAGGCGAGCAGGTAATCCTGTTGCGCTCCCTCAGCTATTTTCCCGATACCGAAGACGCCCTGGAGAGCCCGCTGGCACGTCCTCTCGGTGACGATATGGACGGTCCCCTGCGTCGCACCGGCCTGAGCCTGTTGCGGGATATACAGCCAGCTGCCGGCATTGATGGCGCCCTGCAGATTATGCGCAGCCTCAACCAGCCGGGTGAGCAGCGGGTAGAGATCCTGCTGCGGGGCAATACCACCCCGGAAAAACGTACCTATCGTATGGGGCAGGTCCTGGCCCTGGCCGGCTATCAGGTGGAGCCGGTGGGTGGCATCTTCCTGGAAGATAAAAGCCGCAGCCAGACCATTAACCACTTTCTGGAAGTGTTTATCGACGGCCGCAAGTGGCTGCTGGATACCCGTGAGCTGGAGATTATTCCCTGGGACCGGATAGTGCTGTTGCAGCGCAACAAGGAGCCCCTGCTGGAAGTTTTCGGCGGTAAGGACTCCCGGGTAACCTACGCCACCAACAAGCTGCAGCGCGCCACCTTTGCCTCGGCGGTTGACGCCGCCAGCCACGCCGAAAACCCGCTCATCGACTTCTCCATTTACAGCCTGCCGCTGTCGGAGCAGAACACATTCAAACTGCTGCTGGTGATCCCGCTGGGGGCGCTGGTGGTGGTGATCCTGCGCAACCTGGTGGGACTGCGCACGTCAGGCACCTTTATGCCGGTGCTGATCGCCCTGACTTTCCTTCAGACCACGCTGGTGGTGGGGGTGATGCTGTTTATCGTGGTGGTGGGTGTGGGCCTGATCCTGCGCTCCTATCTCAGTCACCTTAACCTGTTGCTGGTGCCGAGGATCGCCTCGGTGCTGGTGTTCGTGATTATTATCTACGGCGCCATCGGTATCCTCAGTGCAAAGATGGGCTGGCAGGGGGGACTGAAGGTGACTTTCTTCCCCATGATCATCCTCTCCTGGACCATCGAACGCATGTCGATCCTGTGGGACGAAGCCGGCCCGCGGGAGGTGATGGTGGAGTCCGGTGGCAGCCTGGTGACCGCCAGCCTCGCGTACCTGCTGATGGGCAATACCCTGATCAGCGATACCATTTTCCTCTACCCGGAACTGCTGCTGGTGATCCTGGCGGTGATTATTGCCATCGGCAGTTACACCGGTTACCGGCTGTCTGACCTGCGCCGTTTTGAGCCGCTGGAGCGTCACGACTGATGAGCAGTTTCTGGCAGCGTCTGGGCATGGCATCACCGGAGTTCCTGCGCAGCAAGGGCATTGTCGGCATGAACCGTCGCAACGTGCAGCTGATTGCCCGCAATAACCCGCGTCATCTCTATCCCAACGTGGATAACAAATACAAAACCAAGATGCTGTGCGCCGAGCACGGCATTGCGGTGCCCAAGCTGCTGGGTGTCTGCCGGGTGGAAGGGCATGTACACGAGCTAAAGGAATTCCTCAGGGATCGCACCCAGTTTGTGCTCAAGCCGGCCCAGGGCAGCGGCGGCAAGGGGATTGTGGTGATTGTGGGGCGCGACGGCGATGACTATGTCAAAGCCAGTGGCAAAAAGCTGACCCATGAGGAGCTCTGCCGCCACGTATCCAATACCCTCAGTGGACTCTACAGTCTCGGGGGCAAGCCGGATGTGGTGTTGATCGAGGACCTGATCCATTTCTCCGACCATTTCGATGGCTACTCCTACGAAGGGGTGCCGGATATCCGCGTGATCGTCTACAAAGGCTTCCCGGTGATGTCCATGACCCGCCTCTCGACCCACGTGTCGGATGGCAAGGCCAACCTGCACCAGGGGGCGGTGGGAGTCGGGCTGCACATGGCCACGGGCAAGGCGCTGAGGGCGGTACAGTTCGATCGCCCCCTGACCCATCACCCGGACACCAGTCGCCTGTTGTCCGAGCTGTATATCCCCCACTGGAAGGAGATCCTGCTGCTGGCGGCCAGGGGCTTCGAGGTGAGCAAGCTTGGCTATCTGGGGGTGGATATCGTGCTCGACAGCCATCAGGGCCCGTTGCTGCTGGAGTTGAATGCCCGTCCCGGACTGGCCATCCAGGTGGCCAATGGCGAGGGACTGTTGCCGCGTATCCGCTTTGTCGACAGCCTGCCGCAGGGATTGCAGCCGGCGGAGAGGGTGCAGCGGGTACTGAATCACTGGCAGGCAAAAATGCAGGAGGCCGGTTGATGACGGCGGCTGAAGTGCGCCGGGCTGACTGGAGCCGGACGCAGGATTGCGAGGCGCTGGAGGCATTGCTGCAGCATTACGCCTGTGACCCCATGGGGGGCGGCAAGGGCTTGCCAGCGGCGCTGCTGGCTGAGCTGCCCAAACAGCTGGCGGAGTTTCCCGGCAGCTACAGTGCCATTGCCTGGCGTGGTGATGAACCTGTGGGGTTGATCAATTGTTTTGCTGGCTTTTCCACCTTTCGCGGCCGGCCTTTGCTGAATGTCCACGATATTGTTGTGCTGCGGGAGTGTCGCGGTCAGGGGATCAGTCGCCAGTTGTTACAGGCCGCCGAGGATGAAGCCCGCCGGCGGGGCTGCTGCAAATTGACTCTGGAAGTACTCTCCGGTAATCGACGGGCGCAGGACGTTTACACAGGCTTTGGATTTGCCAGCTATGAGCTGGATCCGGAGTGTGGCCAGGCGCTGTTTATGGAAAAACCCCTCTGAGTTCCTGTCCGGCGGTGCGGCGGGTTATTGCTCGGCGATGTTATCCCAGGCCTGGGATACCTGACCGCCGCCATTATGCTTGGCCTTGTAGAGCGCCGAATCAGCCCGATCCAGGAGCTCCTGTGGGCCTTCGTTGCTGCGCAGTTGGGCTGCACCAATACTGATGCTGACACTGGTGGGCAGCTCGCTTTCCAGAGTCAATAAACTCACCCGTTGCTGCAGTTTTTCCGCCAGGATGCCGGCTTGATCCAGGCTGGTATTTGGCAGTAGCAGCATGAATTCGTCCCCACCCCAGCGCACGGGGACATCGATTTCCCGGACATTGTCCCGCAGGGTGGAAGCCACCCACACCAGCGCCATGTCACCTATTGAGTGACCGTACTGGTCGTTAATCGGTTTCAGGTTATCAATATCAATGGCCAGCAATGACAGGGGTTCGTCGAAGCGGCTGGCGCGGGCGCATTCGGTCTTCAGCTTTTCGTCAAAGTGATGGCGGTTGTAGAGCCCGGTGAGCGAGTCGTGGATGGCAATGTTCTCAACCTCTTTCACCTTGGTGGCAAGCTGCTTGTTGCGGTTGCGCAATACCCGGGTGCGGCGCTCGACCATCTTGTGGAGGGAGAGGTTTTTCTGGGCTGACTGTTGCAGCAGGCGCTTTTCGGCGGAGATGTCACGTTGGGCGCCAATCATGCGGGCGACCTGGTCATGCTCGTCGCGGGCGACAATAAAGCCGCGATCCTCAACCCAGATTTCACCACCCTTTTTAGTGATGCAGCGGTACTGGATATGGTATTCGCTACTGCGTCCCTGCACGTAGTCGTCAAAAAGCTCCATCACCTGATCGTAGTCGTCGGGATGGATGACCGCTTCCCAGGTCAATACGGTCCCGGCCAGCTCGTTGGGCTCATAGCCGAGCATGCGGAACCAGCCGGGACTACGGTAGACGTAGCCGGTGAGGGCGTTCCAGTCCCAAATGCCGTCACTCGTAAGCTCCAGCATGGCTGTAATCACTTCCTTTGTGATTTCCCGTAACATGAAGGTAGGGGCCTGATAGATCAAAAGATGCTATCAGTCTAGCGGCGTTATCTGAATGTGGAAGTAAAATTTGAGAACTAAGACTCCTTTTTTTTGTGAAATGTGGCATAAGAGACTTCTTTTTGGGTTGCGGGATATGACGCCTAATGCATTCTGAAGCTCTTCTGAAGGGCCTGCAGCCCAGTAATGCAAGGGCCTGGACCCGAAATCGCCCCTACCACCGCACAACCGCTGACCCCGGCGCTCAAAACCTCTCCGATATTGGACTGATTGATGCCTCCAATGGCCACTACCGGTAATTTTGAGTCAATAATGGCCATCCAGCGGTGTAAATTCTCCAGACCTATGGCTTTTACCCCGCTTTTGCTGGTAGTTCCGAACACCGCACCCAGGGCGAGGTAGCTGGGTTTGAGGGCCAGCGCCCGCAGCCATTCAAACTCGCTGTGGCTGCTGATGCCAAGGCGCAGGCCGGCATTGGCCAGGGCATCCAGCGCTTCTGTGGATAGGTCCTCCTGGCCCAGATGCACACCGTAGGCGCCTGAGCGGATCGCCAGCTGCCAGTGGTCGTTGATAAACAGCCTCGCCCCATAGCTCTGTGACAGCTTTACAGCGGCAGTAACCGCTTGTTCCAGCTCCGTCTCAGTGGCGTGTTTCATACGCAGTTGTACAGTGCTGACGCCGGCGTCCAGAACTCGCTGCAGCCATTCGACGCTGTCTACCAGTGGATAGAGCCCCAAAGGTTCATCCCCGCAGCCAGGAAACGCCGGACGGCTGTCTGCAGTCTCTGGCAGGTGCAGGCTAGGGAAGTCACTGAGCCGTGTCGGGTGGCCGCAATTGCCCAGCAGGCCGCCGCACTCACCGATGGCAAAACCGGTGCGCAGCCCCTGTTGGACATAGGCTTCTGCCAAAACCAGTGCATCCGGCAGCGCCTTGCCCCCGGCACATAGGGCGGCGATGGCCGAGGAGAGCATGCAGCCCGTACCCCTGCTGTAGAGGGTCTGCTGGCGCTGGTGGGTTAACCAGATGCGGCGCTCGCCGTCATCGAAGTAGTCCGCGACTTCATCGCCACCCCAGTCACTGTGTCCGCCCTTGATCAGTACCGCCCCAGCACCCAGCTGGCGCAGCTCGGCCGCGGCTGCCTCGACTTCGGGGGCAGACCTGAGAGGGCGTTGCAGCAGCTGCTCTGCTTCCGGCAGGTTGGGTGTGAGCAGGGTGATGTGGGGCAGCAGTTCAAGGTAGCGGGCAATAAAGTCAGCATCGGCGAAGCGGGTGCCGCTGCTGGAGCCGAATACCGGGTCGGCTATCACCGGGCACTGCTGGCGGGCCAGGAAGTCCTGCAGCACTGCCAGCTGCTCAATGCCGGCGAGCATGCCAATCTTGATGGCATCAATCTGTATGTCCTGCTCCAGGGCTTCGCACTGCTGTGCCAGGCTCTGTGGTGGTGTGGTGGTGATATCCAGCACCCGCTGTGAATTCTGCGCCGTGAGGGCGCTGATGACCCCCAGTCCGTGGGCGCCCAGGTCCTGCACCGTGCGCAGGTCGCAGCTGTGGCCGGCGTGGCCACTGCTGTCATAGGCGGAGATCAGGCAGACATGGGTGGTGGCTTTTGTGGTCATGATGGTGCGGCTCAGCTTTGGTGCCAGAAGGGTTGCCCCAGTGTAGGGGTGGATGGCGAGGCAGTCTGTGCCTTTTCCATCAGTCCGGCCCGCCAGGCGTCGTGTCCGGCCTCAACCGCTGCGCCAAAGGCGCGGGCCATCAGCACCGGATTGCTGGCCTTGGCTACGGCTGTGTTAAGCAGTACTGCATCAAAGCCCATCTCCATGGCTTCTGCCGCCTGTGACGGCGCACCAATGCCAGCGTCCACAATCAGGGGGACGTCCGGCAGGCGTTCACGCAAGGTGCGCAGGTTATAGCGGTTGAGCAGTCCCTGACCGGTGCCAATAGGGGCGCCCCAGGGCATCAGCACCTGACAGCCCACATCCAGCAGTTTTTGCGCCAGCACCAGATCGTCGGTGGTGTAGGGCAGTACCGCAAAGCCACGGCGGATCAATTCTGCTGCCGCTTCCACCAGCCCAAAAGGGCAGGGCTGCAGGTTGTAGTCGTCGCCGATCACTTCCAGTTTCAGCCAGTGGGTCTCAAACACCTCACGGCTCATCTCCGCCAGGTTGATGGCCTCTTTCGGGGTGCGGCAGCCGGCGGTGTTCGGCAGCAGTCGGCAGCCGCTGCTGCGGATATGCTGCCAGAAAACATCCGCCTGCTGTTGCTGGGGACTGTCCGGGTTGAGGTTCTGGCGGCGCAGGGAGAGGGTGACGATCTCCGTGCCCGAGGCGGCAATGCTGTCGGCCATGACCTGGGGCGACGGGTAGAGGGCCGTGCCCAGTAACAGGCGGCTGTTGAAGGTCTCGCCGTAGAGGGTCAGGGACCCCGTGTCTGTATTACGCATGATGTTACGTCCCATCTTGTGTGTACTGTTTGTTTGGCGCATGCCCGTGCAATGGGCCCCCGCCTTCGCGGGGGCGACGGGGTGCGGGGCGCGCAGTTCCCGGCTTCGTCATTCCCGCGAAGGCGGGAATCCACTTGCCAGCGGGCGTCCGTTACACCAGCATACTGACTCGCCACTCGCCACTCGCCTCTCGCCATTCGCCATTCGCCATTCGCCATTCGCCATTCGCCATTCGCCATTCGCCATTCGCCATTCGCCATTCGCCATTCGCCATTCGCCATTCGCCACTCTTTCTGGATCAACCCCCACCAATCGGTTTCACCAGATCAATACGGTCACCCTCGCAGAGCAGCGTTTCCTCATAGCGACTGCGGGGGGTGAACTCGCCGTTAATGGCGCAGGCAATACGTTCACCTTCCACCTGCCACTGCTCCAGTGCCTGCTGCAGGGTGGTGTGCGGGGGCAGTTCCCGCGCCTCGTCGTTTACCAATACTCGAATCATGGTGTTACTGCTTCCGGTTGTGTGGTGCGGAGCAGTTGCTCCATAAACGGACTGTGCTGGCGCTGCAGCAGGCGGTCGAGCACCGCTTCCACCATCATGGGGGCCAGCAGGTAGCCGTGGCGGTAGAGTCCATTGGCCCGCAGGCAGCGACCCTGCACCAGAATTTGTGGGTGGTTGTTTAACAGTGCCGGGCGCAAATTGACATCGGTGCGGGTAATACGGGCCTCGGCAAAGGCCGGGCTAACCGCGTAGAGCGCGCTGCTTAGCTCCAGGTTGGAGCGCAGGCTGATTGCGCTCATGTCCTCAGACTCGATCTCGGTGGCGCCGATAATAAATTGGTGATCCGGTTTGGGGACAATGTAGAGCTTGTAGCGCGGGTGCATAAAACGAACCGGGCGTTGCAGTTGCACTTCGCGGGTCTGCACCCACATCACCTCACCACGTACGCCGCGCAGTTGTGGCAGCGCCTGTTTGGCGCCGATGCCCCGGCAGTCCAGTACGTGATCGAATGTATCAATGCCATGGCTGCTGCAGATGCGATTGTCCTGCAGCAATTCCACCGCGCAATGTTCGTGCAGTGTGCCGCCCATTGCGGTGATGTCGGCCAGCAGTTGATCCAGCAGGGCGTGGTTGTCTACGTAGGCTTCCGCGGGCAGGTAGAGCGCCTGGCTGAAGTGGCTGAGGTCCGGTTCCTGCGCCTGCAGTTGAGCCTGGTTGAGCCACTGATAGCCGTTCTCACCCAGCTTGTGCTGCAAGGTGTTGGCAAACTGGTTGAGCAGTCCCTGGTCCTGCCGGTGGGCCGTCACCAGTGAGCCGCCGTCATAGTAGTGCACCGGTTGTTGCAGCTGCGCCAGCCACTGCGGCCAGAGCTGCAAGCTGTGCATGCCCATGTCGTAGACCGTGCGATCACTGTCCACAAGCTCGGACAGTGGCGAAATCATCGCCGCTGCCGTGCGTGCGGCACCGGGGCAGGTGGTGAGTGAACCCGCTTCAAACAGAGTGACCTGGCAGCCTTCGCGCAGCAGGCGCCAGGCACAGAGGCGGCCGAGCAGGCCGCCGCCGGCGATACCGATGTTCATGGTGTTCTCCTTCTGGTCATGGCTCCAGCCACAAAGCTCGCGCAGGGGATAAGGTGAATTCCGCCCCGCGGAAGAGAGGATGGTCTGGGCCACTGCGCTCCTACGGTTGCAGACGCGGAGCGAGCCGCCCGGGCATCAGACCTTGTGGTAGAGCTCGCTGCCCTGTTCTTTGAACTGCTGGGACATTTCGCTCATGCCTTTTTCCGCCTCTGCTTCCTGCTGTGCAGCGAAGTCGCGCACCTCCTGGGTGATCTTCATGGAGCAGAACTTGGGTCCGCACATGGAGCAGAAGTGAGCCACCTTGGCAGAATCCTTGGGCAGGGTTTCGTCGTGGAACGAGCGGGCGGTATCCGGGTCGAGGCTGAGGTTGAACTGGTCCTCCCAGCGGAATTCGAAGCGCGCTTTCGACAGGGCGTTGTCGCGAACCTGGGCGCCGGGCATGCCTTTCGCCAGGTCGCCGGCGTGGGCGGCGATGCGGTAGGTGATGATGCCCTGTTTCACGTCCTCACGGTTGGGCAGGCCCAAATGCTCTTTGGGGGTGACGTAGCAGAGCATGGCGCAACCGAACCAGCCGATCATGGCGGCACCGATACCGGAAGAGAAGTGATCGTAGCCGGGGCTGATGTCGGTGATCAGTGGGCCCAGGGTGTAGAACGGCGCCTCGTGGCAGTGCTTGAGCTGCTCATCCATGTTGGCTTTTACCATGTGCATGGGTACGTGGCCCGGGCCTTCGATCATAACCTGCACGTCGTGCTTCCAGGCGATTTTGGTCAGCTCACCCAGGGTGTGCAGCTCGGCAAACTGCGCCTCGTCATTGGCGTCCTGCAGGCAGCCGGGGCGCAGGCCATCACCTAGGGAGAAGGAGACGTCGTAGGCCTTCATGATCTCGCAAATTTCCTCGAAGTGGGTGTAGAGGAAATTCTCCTGGTGATGGGCCAGGCACCACTTGGCCATGATGGAGCCGCCGCGGGAGACAATGCCGGTGAGGCGCTTGGCGGTCATGGGCACATAGCGCAGCAGTACGCCGGCGTGAATGGTGAAGTAGTCCACCCCCTGTTCTGCCTGTTCGATCAGCGTGTCGCGGAAGATTTCCCAGGTGAGGTCTTCGGCTACACCGTCCACTTTTTCCAGCGCCTGGTAAATTGGCACAGTACCGATGGGCACCGGAGAGTTGCGCAGGATCCACTCGCGGGTTTCATGAATGTGTTTACCGGTGGAGAGGTCCATTACGGTATCGGCACCCCAGCGAGTACCCCACACCAGTTTTTCCACCTCTTCCTCGATGGAGGAGGTCACCGCGGAGTTACCAATATTGCCGTTGATCTTGATGTGGAAGTTGCGGCCGATAATCATCGGCTCCAGCTCAGGGTGGTTGATATTGGCCGGGATAATGGCACGGCCTTCGGCAACTTCGCTGCGCACAAATTCGGCGGTGATCTCCTGGGTCACGTTGGCGCCCCAGGTCTGTCCCGGGTGCTGCTGGTGGATGGTGTCGCTCTGCGCCAGCTGCGCACGGGCAATGTTTTCGCGGATGGCAATGTACTCCATCTCCGGCGTAATAATGCCCTGGCGGGCGTAGTGCAGCTGGCTGACATTGGCGCCGGCTTTGGCACGGCGCGGCTGATGGGTGCCCTCAAAGCGCAGCGCTTCCAGGGCGATATTCAGTTCACGGGTCTTGGTGTAGTGGGAGGTGGGGTTCTCCAGCAGCTCGGTGTCGCCGCGCTCCAGAATCCAGTTCTCCCGCAGCTTGGCCAGGCCCTTGCGCACATCAATGGTGACATCCGGGTCGGTGTAGGGGCCGGAGGTATCGTACACACGCACAGGCGGGTTCTCTTCCAGCTGGTCGTCCTGCAGGCGGGTAGGAGAGAGTTCAATTTCGCGGAAGGGTACGCGGATATCGGCGCGTGAACCGCTGAGGTAGATCTTGCGTGAGCCGGACAGTGGTGAGGTTGAAATTTCGTCCACCTGAGCGGACTCGCTCAGTTTGCGGATGGGGGTGACGTCTGACATGGCTATCGGGCTCCCTGGTTTTAAAGTCAACGGGTTATTGTCAACGTCGGGGAGCTGCAGCCGCGGGGCAGAAAAACCGTGTGCTTGTGCCGTTTCCGGCGGCCTTGCCGCAAAAAAAATACGGTTAAGGCGTGCGGTCTTTCCGTGGCAGACGGGCAGCGCATGGCTGGCGTCAGTGCGGTATCACTTGATTCCTACGCAGGTACTAACCTGTTCAGGTGCAGCGGGTTCCATCAAAAGCGTTGTTCTGTAACAAGGCTTCCGGATCTCAGCCAATGCGTGTCGCTTATAGCGAATTCACATCGGCACCCCGACAAGTGGGGCGAACAGTACCACCTCGTGAGCCACAGTGGCAAGCGGTTGCGAGAGGTGTTCGTGGTTTTATTGGCGTAGGAAAAGTGTGTCGTGATTGGAGATCGGCTACCGTTGGCGGACTTCAGTTGGCAGATGCCAGCAACTGCTGCAGGCGGGTTAATACGGCATTGGCTGCTGACGGGTTGGGTTGTAACAACAGCCACAACCACTCCAGATAACGCACCACGGGGCGGAAGGCATTGGCCTGCGACAGGAGCCCGGCGGTGTCCTGCCCTCCACTGTAGGCGCGCAGCAGTTGTTTTAGCTGGTCGTCGTTCAGGTCGCCGTGTTCGGCGAGGGTGGCGAGATCAAACCCCGGCGCGTTGACGGCGGCGTACTCCCAGTCGAGCAGCACACAGCCGCTGTCATCCACCAGCATGTTGGCGGGAATCAAATCGTTGTGGCAGAGGCAGCGCAGGGGATTAAGTTGCAGTGCCTGCTTCGTCAGCTGCAGCATGCGCCGGTGCAACTCATGGTCCCGGTGTGTGTGTGGCAGCTGTTGCCAATAGGCGTCCAGGTGGGCGGTCAGGTCCAGCGGCGGTTCGTGGTCAGTGAGCCGATGCAGCTGTGACAACGTCTGGCCGATACGGACCAGGTGGTGTGGCGGTTGCCAGTGGGGCAGGTCGATGCAGGTGCAGACCAGGGTGTGCTCATCAAACCACACCGGCTGTGGTGACAGGGCACCGGTGACGCGCAGCAGGTTCAGCTCGCGGTGTTTGGCCAGCGCCAGTTGGCGATTGTCGGGATTTTCAATCCGCACCACGTAGCGGCGTTCGTCATCACCCACCAGATAGCTCTGGTGACTGAGGCCGTCCGTCAGTTCACGCAACAACAGCGGCCGGGATTGCAGCGGCGCATCCCAGTTGCGCCACTGCTGCAGTACTGCTTGCAGTGCGTCCTGCACGCCGTAATCAGTCCAATGCCTGGTAGGCGGGCAGGAACTTGGTGACAAAAATACCCATGCCGTGTGTTTCGCGATAGGCCTTCATCTCCACCTTGAGAATATCCATGACGCGATCAAAGTCGCCCTGAATCACGGTTGAGGTAGGGAATGTCTCAATCTGCACGTCGTCGTACTGATTGAGTTGGGCAATAAACGCCTTGATCGGCGGGATGAAGTCTTCGGCGTTGGGGTAGAGGCTGATATCGACACTGACTAACATGATTTACTCCTGTGCTGGGCTCGTAGATTCAGGCGGCGGCAGTGTCTGCCAGCTCCTGCTGCTGGTATTCACGATACCACTGCCACAGCCCCCATACGGACAGTACCGTGTAGACACCGATCAGTGCGGCGTAAATATCCAGCTTGCGATCGTGGTAGAGCCAGATGGAAGCGCCGTTGAGGATCAGCCAGTAGCCCCAGGCATCAAGCACCTTTTTCACTTCCAGGTAAGTGGCGCCGAAGCTGAACAGGGTGGTAAAGGCATCAATTCGCGGGCGGGCGGCGTCGCTGTGGTGTTCAAAATAGTAGCCCAACAGCAGCGCCAGTGAACTGCAGGTGCCGATCAGGATAGCGTGCTGTTGCAGGGACAGGCGTGTTACCGGGTTATAGTCCTGCCGCTGGTACCATCGAATCCAGCCCCAGATGCCAAACAGTACGTAAAAGCCGTAGAGAATGGCCTCGGAGTAGAGTTTCGCGTGCACAAACAGCCACACGCTCAGGGCCGAGCCGACAATCCCGAAGGCCCAACTGATGACCCGATCCCTGATCAGTAACACGATAAACAGCAGGTTGGCGACGGTTGCCAGAATTTCGATCCAGGTCATCAATGTCATGGGCTGGTGTCTTCTTTATGGCTGGTTAATTACAGCTGGTAGCCGAAGCTGATGCCGAAGGTTCGCGGCTCGCCGTACTGGTAGTAGGGCTCTTCAGCGTAGAACTTGCGCGGATCGTTGCCGAAACCGCCGAAGCCACGCACGGCGTAATCCTCGTCTGTGAGGTTGCGGCCCCACAGCGATACATTCCAGTTGCTCTCTGTGTAAGTCAGGCTGGCACCCACTGTTTCATAGGACCAGGATTGTTCGTCGTGGTTGTCGGAGAAGTAGAACTCGTCTTTACCTTCGACTTCCACCCGCGCTTTCCAGTGCTCGTCGAAATGATACTGCGAAGCGAGACTGAACTGGTAGGAGGGGGCGTGAGCCTGCTCGCGACCTTCCAGGTCGACCCCGGCGCTGTTAACGAAGTCTTTCAGTTCGGTTTCCAGCAGGCCCAGGGCGGCGCTGAACAGCCACTGTTGGCTGGGCTGCCACTGCAGCTCTGCCTCGAGACCGTAGTTGGTGCCCTTGGCGGCGTTGCTGAAGTAGTCGATAAACTCACCGGGGGCGTAGGGATCGCTGACGGGCACCAGGAAGGACTGTTTCACCTGCACGTCTTTGCGCTGCTGGTAGAAGAGTGCAATCTGCGTACGCAGGGTGTCATCCAGCAGGCTGCTCTTCACACCGGCTTCCCAGTTGACCATGTGCTCGGTGTCGTAGTCGCGCAGTTCGTCAGAGAGACTGTTATTGCTGTTGATGCCACCGGTTTTATAACCGCGGGACACCAGGCCGTAAAGCAGGTGCTGGTCGTTGAGCAGGAATTCCAGGGCGATACGTCCGCCCCACAGGGATTCGTCGGTATCAAAGTCGACACCGTCACTGTCGCGGTAGTCCGCCGTAAACTCTTCCAGCCGCAGGCCGGTGGTCAGCACCAGCCGCTCGCTGAGGCGGGTCTCCAATTGTGCGTAGCCGCTGATGCGATCGGTTTCGTAGTCACTGCGGAAGTCACCTGCGGCATAGGTGTATTGACGCAGCAGGTCTTCGTCCTGGCCGCGGCCGTAGATGCCCACCACCCAGCCGGTTGTGCCGTTGATGATGGCACCGTCCGCAGTGGAGACCAGTCGTGCCTCAAGAGTCGCCGTCTGGCGTTCGCGGAGGTAGTTGTCGACGCTGGCGTACTCCCAGCCATCGCAGGCCAGGCCGGCGCAGATGGCAGGATAGGACCAGTCCTCATCGTAACCGTATTCCAGGTCAGAATCGGATCCACTGGCGATCACCTCAATGCGGAAGGCATCGAAGGTGGTGCTGGTGGCTTTAACCGCAGCGGCGGTAGTTTCCTGGCGATCGTGGCCTGGCTTGTCGGAAAGGGTATGACGGGTATTGTCCAGCGAGAAGGCATCGTAACCGTTGTCTATATCGACATAGAGGCCGGTGAAGTCCAGCGTCAGGGTGTCAGTGGCCTGCCAGCGCACTTTGCCGCGCAGGGTGGCTTCGTCGATATTGTTGGTGTCATCCCGATTGAGGTAGTCGTTCTCGATAAAGCCGTCACTGCGGTTCTGTTGGCCGGCGATGCGGTAGCTGACGTTGTCGCCCAGGGGGCCGCTGACGGCACCACTGGCAGACCAGGTGTTGTAGTTGGCCAGGGTACCGTTAACCTTTGCTGTCAGTTCCTCGGTGGGATCGGCACTCTTCATGTAGATGAGGCCGGCGAGGGCGTTGGCGCCGTAGCGGGTACCCTGGGGGCCGCGCAGGATTTCCACCTGATCTATGTCCAGCAGGGTGCCGGCGGTACCGATGCCGCTGAAATCGATGTCATCAATGATGACGCCTACAGAAGGGTTCACCGGCTCGATAAACTGGCTGCGTTCTCCGATACCACGAATCTGGTAGAAGCGCGCCCGTGAGGCACCGCTGGAGAAGTTTACGTTGGGGGCCATGTTGAGCAGTTGCTCAAGGTGCAGTGCATTGCGATCGGCGATGGTTTCCTCGCCAATAACGGTAACGCTGCCGGGCAGTTCGGTGATGCTGGTTTCCCGGAAGTCGGCGGTAACCGTGACTTCAGGCAGGGATTGCGGGCTGGTTTGTGCGGTCGCCCCGGCGGAGAGGGCAAGCAACATCAATGGGTGCGCCAGGCGCTGGTA
Source organism: Pseudomaricurvus sp. HS19 (assembly GCF_009857815.1). Lineage (GTDB taxonomy): Bacteria > Pseudomonadota > Gammaproteobacteria > Pseudomonadales > Cellvibrionaceae > Pseudomaricurvus. Next base: position 76,578 of record NZ_WVVW01000001.1, read on the forward strand.
CTTGAATGGCATATTGGGCTCCATAAGCTACAGGAGACCCGGATCAGTGCGTAAATTGTGCGGCGCAATACCAGTCCATGAGTGTTGCGAAGCCCTATCCCTACGCCGGTATTATCCGGATCAGGTTCAAAGGGTCTGCTGTGTAAACAGCATCTCAGGCCCCGGGCCTCCCCTTAGGAAAGGCGCCTATTTTAGGGGGGCTGCAGCGGCGTCACAAGCGGGATTTCCGGATAGGCGGATTTTCGGTCAAATACGGGCGAGTCCTGTGCCCTGGTCAGGTGATGAAGAGAGTGGAACGCTTGCCCCGGAGGTGTGTCTGAGGCATGGCTTTGAGGTGCTGCTCCAGGACATCGCTCCGGTGTATCGGGGCATTGTGCAGGGCTGCAAAAGCGGTCAGTATTTATCATCATAACGAGGCGGTCAGTGTCGCCGCGCGCTCCGGCTATGGGCGCGCCGGTAACTCATTTCATCATTCAGGGAGAGTAGGTATGGAAGAGCTGGTAGTCGAACCACGGGTCAACGTTGCACAGCTGCAGCAAGCGGATACCACCATCCGCTCAGAGCCTTTTCCTTTCCTGGTGGCCCATAACCTGGTGTCAGAGGATCAGAAGCCGGAGCTTGTCAGGGACTTTCCCGCCATGAAAGGCGCTGGTTACCTGCCCTATGAGGAGGCGCTGTGCGGCCCCAGCATTCAAGGCGTCATCGAGGAGCTGGTTGCTCCGGAGTTTGCCGATCAGCTGGGCAGTGCCCTGGGTATCGAGCGGCTCTCGCAATTTCCCACCTATGTCTCCATCTCGAAAACCCTGAACAAGCGTCACGGCCGCATTCATACCGACGGTAAGTCCAAGGTGGCCACCATGCTGCTGTACCTGAATGAGGAGTGGCCCGACCGGACCTCCGGTTGCCTGCGATTCCTCAACCAGCTGGACGATATTAACGATACCGTGGTGCCTGAGATCGTGCCCGACTACGGCACGCTGGTGGCGTTCAAGCGGGCGGAGAACTCCTTCCACGGCCACCTGCCGTTTGAGGGGGAACGACGGGCCATCCAGATTGCCTGGCTGGTGAGTGCGGAAGACAAGTTGCGTAAATCCAAACGCGGCAAGCTCTCTCACCGGTTGAAGGCGCTGCTGGGCAAGCTGGACAGCAAGTGGCGTCGACGCGCCGAGGATAAAGGGGAATAAACAGAGGGGAATAACAGGGCTGGCGCCGGCCGGCCCTGTGCGGTTAGTGCTGGTGGGACTGCAACAGCATCTGCTGCATCACCTGTCCAATCTCCACCGAAGAACCTGACTTCAGCGCTTCGCGTAATTGGTGGATATTGGTCTGCTGGGCGGCAATAACCGACTCCGGCAGGTCGCTGTCACCGAGGTAACCTTCCGGCAAGTGGTTGGCGCGGGCGGAAAGCAGGGTGAAGCCCTTGTGAGTCAGTACCACCTCGTCCAGCCCTTCCTGCCGCAGGGTCTCTGCGTAGCGAATATAGCCTGACTCGGCCAGCCAGATGGCCGTTCCGAAACAGGCCTGGTGGCGCACGCTGTGCAGGCCGTATTCATCCGGGGTGTCCGCCCCGGAGATGTCCTCCACCAGCAGCAGCGTCTTGCGCGGAAAAGCGCGGTAGAGCTGTGCCAGGATCTTGCCGGCGTCCTTATAAAAATCGTCGATGTGAAGATCGCTCACGAAACGGCTTCCGATGCTGCGGTGTGAATGTCGTCGCGCTACTGGCTGTAGCGCTCCATGAAATGACCCAGGCGGGTGAGGGCTTTCTCCAGGTCATCGGCCCGCGGCAGGAACACGATACGGAAGTGATCCGGGGTCGCCCAGTTAAAGGAAGTCCCCTCCACCAGCAGGATCTTCTCCTGGATCAGGAAGTCCTGCACAAACTGCCGGTCGTTGTGGATCTTGTGCATGTTCAGGTCGATGCGCGGGAACAGGTAGAGGCCACCCTTGGGCTTGACGCAGCTGATGCCGGGGATGTCATTCACCAGTTTCCAGGCGATATCGCGCTGCTCTTTCAGGCGGCCGCCAGGCAGGATCAGCTCATTGATACTCTGGTAGCCCCCCAGTGCGGTCTGGATGGCGTACATGGCCGGCACGTTGGCACACAGGCGCATGGAGGAGAGCATCTCCAGTCCTTCGATGTAGCTGCGGGCACGGTGCTTGGCTCCGCTGATGACCATCCAGCCTGAGCGGAAGCCCGCCAGACGGTATGCCTTGGAGAGACCGTTAAAGCTCACGCACAGCACATCTTCCTGGGCGACACGGCCCATGGGTACAAAGGTGGCATCGTCGTAAAGGATCTTGCTGTAGATCTCATCGGCGAAAATAATCAGGTTATGGGCGCGGGCCAGTTCGACGATCTGCTCCAGCACCTGCTGGCTGTACACCGCACCGGTGGGGTTGTTGGGGTTGATAACCACAATGCCCTTGGTGTTGGGGGTGATTTTGGCCGCGATGTCGTCGATGTCCGGGAACCAATCCGACTGCTCGTCACAGACGTAATGCACCGGCTTGCCGCCGGCCAGGTTCACAGCCGCGGTCCACAGGGGGTAGTCGGGGGAGGGGATCAGCACCTCGTCGCCGTTATTAAGCAGCGCCTGCATGGACATCACGATCAGCTCGCTGGCGCCGTTGCCAAGGAAAATGTCGTTGATTTCAACACCGGGTACCCGCAGCTGCTGACACTCCTGCATAATGGCTTTGCGCGCCGCGAACAGGCCGTGTGATTCGCAGTAGCCTTGCGCGCCGCGCAGGTTGGCAATCACGTCCTGGATGATCTCGTCAGGGGCATCGAAACCGAACGGGGCAGGGTTGCCAATGTTCAGTTTCAGGATGCGGTGACCTTCCTCTTCCAGGCGGTTGGCGTGTTCCAGAACCGGACCGCGGATGTCGTAACAGACATCGTCCAGTTTGTGGGATTTATAAAAGCGCTGCATTTGCATTACCATCGTATGAGTATGAGACAGGGCTCGGGTGGCCGGGGTCGACGGTTATAGCTTATATGACGTCGGCGACCTTCAGACCGCGGCTTGATCCACTTGTTGCATGCCCGCGGCAACAAGCTGGAAAGTTCTTTCTCCGTGATTCAAACCAGCGCGGGATTATGGCAGATCGTATGACAAAAAACGACGACCTCAGGGATGACGAACGCTGGCGCGGGGCGCTGACAGCGGAACAGTTTCACGTTTGCCGGGAGAAGGGCACCGAGCGTGCCTTCACCGGTGAATACTGGCAGACCACCACCCCCGGTGAGTACCTGTGCCGCTGCTGCGGCGAGGCGTTGTTCGCCTCCGCCACCAAGTTTGATGCGGGCTGCGGCTGGCCCAGCTTCTATGAGCCCCTGCAGGCGGAAAAGATCGACGAGGAACGGGACACCAGTTACGGCATGATCCGCACCGAGGTGATGTGCAGCAACTGTGGCTGCCACCTGGGTCACGTGTTCCCCGATGGCCCGGCACCCACCGGGCTGCGCTACTGCATCAACTCGGCCTCCATCAAGCTCAAGCCGGAGGCGGGTGAGTGAGCCTGCGCCCCTTTGACAGCTTCTACGCCACGGCGGTGCTGCATAAAGGGGGCGAGGCCCAGGTGGAAGCACAACTGCCCAAGCCCCTCTCCAGCAAGAAGCTGGCGGCCATCACTGATGACCGTTACCTTTCAACCCTGAGCCTGCGTATTTTCCGTGCGGGTCTCAAGCACTCCATGGTGGACGCCAAGTGGCCGGCTTTTGAAGAGGTTTTCTTCGGTTTTGATCCGGTGCGGGTGGCCATGTTCAGCGACGAGGAGCTGGAGGGGCTGATGCAGGACAAGCGCATCATCCGCCATTTCGGCAAGATCAGGGCAGTGCGGGCCAATGCCGTGTGGATGCTGGAAGTGGCGGGCCGCGAGGGCTCCTTCGGGCGCTGGATAGCCGATTGGCCAACGGAGGATGTCGTTGGCCTGTGGGCGCAGCTGAAAAAGCACGGCAGCCAGCTGGGTGGCCAGTCCGGAGCCCGTTTCCTGCGCATGATGGGCAAGGACACTTTTTTACTTACCGACGATGTCGTGAATGTGCTCAAGGCTGAAGGCGTCGTGGACAAGATGCCCACCAGCCAGAAAGCATTACAGACGGTGCAACAGGCCTTTAATAGCTGGCAGGAGCAGTCCGGCCGCAGCCTGTCGGAGATCAGCCGGGTGCTATCCTATACCGTTAATGTGAGCTGAGCTGAGCTGGCGGGGCTCGAACAGGGATTCTATAAAACCAACAAGAACAGTCAGAAGGCAGGAGGCCGGACAGGTATGACCCGAATAATGATGATCCTGCAGTTGCTGCTGGTGGTAGCCCTGGTGTTGACCATGGCGGGCCACAAGTGGCACTGGTGGGGTTTTGGTGTGCTGTCGACCGCTATGGCAGCGGAGCTGGTGGCCATTCTGCTGCTGGGGCTGACGTCATTGGGGTTGTTGCTCTGGATCGGTTATCGCAAGTTGCGCCGCCTGATCAGGCAGGGCCCCAGGCGCACAAGTGCGACCCAGGGTAGTGATCACGGCAGGGGCAGGGGGCGTCGCCGCCGGCGCAGCTCCCTGCCCGCCAACCCGACCCGGGTGCCGCAACTGGCGGTGATTGTGGGGGTGACCGTGTTGCTGATAGTGGTGGGGCTCTCCATGGTGGGGTCGGGGCTCGATAAACCGCTTATCCATGACGTGACCACCGACATTGAGGATGTGCCCCAGTATCGCGCCGCGTTGGTGGCCCGCTCGATCAGGGAAAACAGCCTGGAGTACGAAGGCGCAAAGATTGCCCGGTTGCAGGTCAGCCACTACCCGGATGTGGTACCACTGGTCACCACAGTGGATGTCAGCACTACCTATGCCACCGTTGAGGCGTTGGTGGCAGAAAGGGGGTGGGAGGTGCTGCGCAGCGATCCCGCCGCAGGCGAGCTGGAAGCGGTGGTGGAAACCGAGCTTATGGGGTTTCGTGACGATGTCATTATCCGGGTCAGGCCCGAGGTGATGGCTGAGGCTCCCGATAGGGCTGAAGCTCCCGATATGGCTGAGGCTCCCGGTATGGCTGAGGTTCCCGGTATGGCTGAAGCTCCCAATGAAGCTGCCGGTGAAGCTGCCGGTGAAGACAGCGCGGCTATTGCCGGGGCGGAAGCAGAGGTGGTCGCAGAAGCGGGTGCAGAAACCGTCGAGGATGCCGACGCGATTAAAATGGCCCCGCCGGAACCCCGTGCTGCAACTGGCAGCCGGGTGGATATGCGCTCGGTTTCACGGGTGGGCAATGGCGACCTGGGAGCCAATGCCGCACGCATCGAGGCGTTTATGGCGGACCTCTCCGCTGCGCTGGAGCCGCAACTGGTCTCGCGGCAGGAGGTGCCAGGGGGAGGTTGACGGGCCTCTCGTTGCGCCCCCCTGTGGGGCCGTAAGTCATTGTTGTGGAATACTAAAAAAAGTCTATTTGCTTGTTGACAGGTGTGCCGGTGCTACTTAGAATGCGCCCCACTTCTGACGGCCAAGTTACTTGGTGCAGGAGGTCCGGGGTCCCCTTCGTCTAGAGGCCTAGGACACCGCCCTTTCACGGCGGTAACAGGGGTTCGACTCCCCTAGGGGACGCCATTTTTGCGGGTATAGCTCAGCTGGTAGAGCGCGACCTTGCCAAGGTCGAGGTCACGAGTTCGAACCTCGTTACCCGCTCCAAATTACTTAAAGCCGTAGCTTTTTTGCTGCGGCTTTTCTTTCCTAGGAAAGAAAGTTGTATGATTCTCCCATGAGCCGTGATTGTTCATGAGAGGGGATCACCAAGTTTCTGTCCCCTTCGTCTAGAGGCCTAGGACACCGCCCTTTCACGGCGGTAACAGGGGTTCGACTCCCCTAGGGGACGCCATTTTTGCGGGTATAGCTCAGCTGGTAGAGCGCGACCTTGCCAAGGTCGAGGTCACGAGTTCGAACCTCGTTACCCGCTCCAATTTGAAGACCTGGTAGTTTCGGCTGCCGGGTCTTTTTGTTTTTCGCGAACACAAGCCCGAATTTGTTCTGTCTGCCCTGAGCTGATTTCCGCCGGGGTGTATGGCGGCTATTCTCTGTAGTCAGCCCTGCCTGAACAGGGCTGGTCGCGGTGCCTAGTGCAGGCCCAGAATCGCAGCGCGCTCCTTCTCGTAATCAAATTCGGTGTTATCATCCCCGGCCGCAAACCGGCGTTCGTCCAGCTGCTGGAAGCGCTCGATCTCGTCATCCGGCATGTAGTGCAGGCACTCGCCGCCAAACAGCCAGAACAGGTCGCGGGGCAGCTGGGGTGTCAGGGCCGGGTAGGCGGAGACGATACGGGTGATGGCCCATTGACCGCTGCTGCGGAACTCTTCGGACTGTGACTCGCTCTGAGCCAGCGTGGCCAGGGTGTCGATCAGGGCCTGGTCGTCCTCGCTGCGGTGCTCCTCCGGCAGTTGCTGGCTGGCAGCATCCAGCAGGCCCTGCAGCAGTAGCTGCTGAAATTGAAAAAATGTTTTGCTCATGAGATCCCCTGCACGACGGTGGTGGGTGTGACGTTGCTGGCGGCATGGTAACGCAAACACCGCGGCGGGTGGATCCGGAAATGTACAGTTGGCCGTTAAGGCCGGGAAAGATACGACTATGACGTTGGCACTCTCGATAAAACAGCTGAAAAAAGTCTATGACAACGGCTTCGAAGCACTTAAGGGTATCGACCTGGAGGTGAAGGAAGGTGATTTCTTTGCCTTGCTGGGTCCCAATGGCGCCGGTAAGTCCACCACCATTGGCATCCTCTGCTCGCTGGTCACCAAGTCCTCCGGCTCGGTGAGCATCTTTGGCTGCGATATCGACTCCCAATTCAGCGAAGCCAAGAAGCTGCTGGGCATTGTGCCGCAGGAGTTCAATTTTTCACCCTTCGAAGCGGTGGAGAAGATTGTGGTCAACCAGGCGGGCTACTACGGTTTGCCCAAGGCGCTGGCCACAGAGCGCACCGAGAAGTACCTGAAAAAGCTGGGACTGTGGGACAAGCGTTCCACCCCGGCACGTATGCTCTCCGGCGGTATGAAGCGCCGCCTGATGATCGCCCGTGCGCTGGTGCACGAGCCGAAGCTGCTGATTCTTGATGAGCCCACCGCCGGTGTGGATATTGAGCTGCGTCGCTCCATGTGGGAGATCCTCAAGGAGATGAACGCCCAGGGCACCACCATTATCCTCACTACTCACTACCTGGAAGAGGCCGAGAGCCTCTGCCGCCACATCGCGATCATTGATCATGGTCGTATTGTGGAGAACACCAGCATCAAGGCGCTGCTGAAGACCCTCAACAAAGAGGTGTTTGTGCTGGACCTGCGGGAGACTCTGGCCAATGTGCCTGAAGTTCCCGGCTACCGGTTGCGCCTGGTGGATGAGCACACCCTGGAGGTGGAAGTGGAGAAGGGCAGGTCCCTGAATGAGGTGTTCGCCGGGCTCAGCCAGCAGGGCGTGCATGTGGTGAGCATGAGAAACAAGGCCAATCGCCTGGAAGAGCTGTTTGTATCGCGTATCAATGCGCAGGAGGAGTCAGCATGAACCCAAGGGAACAGTGGATTTCATTCCTCACCATCCTGCGTCGGGAGATACACCGGTTTATGCGCATTTGGGTGCAGACCCTGGTGCCACCGGTGATCACCATGGCGCTCTACTTTATTATCTTCGGCAGCCTGATTGGCTCACGTATTGGCACCATGTCCGGTTTCAGCTACATGGAGTTTGTAGTGCCCGGGCTGATCATGATGGCGGTGCTGACCAACTCCTACTCCAACGTGGTCTCCTCCTTCTACAGCGCCAAGTTCCAGCACAGTGTTGAAGAGCTGCTGGTATCGCCCACGCCCAACTACATTATCCTGCTGGGCTATGTGCTGGGCGGCGTGGCCCGGGGCCTGGCGGTGGGTTTTATCGTCACCATGATCTCCATGCTGTTTACCCGCCTGCAGGTGCATCACATCGGTGTGACAGTGGCTATCGTGATCATGACCTCGGTACTGTTTTCGCTGATGGGTTTCGTCAATGCGGTGTACGCCAACTCGTTTGACGATATCTCCATTGTGCCCACGTTTGTGCTGACGCCATTGACCTATCTGGGGGGCGTTTTCTATTCCATCTCCATGCTGCCGGAGTTCTGGCAGGGAGTGTCGCAGCTGAACCCGATTCTCTACATGGTTAACGCCTTCCGCTACGGCATCCTGGGTGTGTCCGACATCCATATCGGCAATGCCTTTGCCGGTGTGGGGGTTTTTATCGTGGTGCTGTTCGCCTATTGCCTGCACCTGCTGCGCACCGGTAAGCGGCTGCGGGCTTGATGGCAATTTTTAATGTTTGAATGTACGGGTGAGTGAGATGAGTTCATCGGACCAGGATGCCAAGTCCCTGCTGCTGGGACAGCATACCGAGTACCCCTCGCAGTATGCGCCGCAGCTGCTGTTCCCCATTGCGCGGGAAGAGTCCCGGCGGGTGTTGGGTATTGATGCCGCAGCGCTGCCGTTCCGTGGCGTGGATGTGTGGACCGGCTATGAGGTCTCCTGGCTCAACCCCAAAGGCAAGCCGCAGGTGGCGGTGGTGGAGTTTGCCTTCCCGGCGGACAGCCCGTACATGGTGGAGTCCAAGTCGTTCAAGCTCTACCTCAACTCCCTCAACCAGGCCCGGCTGGCGGATACGGATGAGTTGTTGGCAACACTGATGGCTGACCTCGGTGCCGCAGCTGGTGCTGCCGTGCAGGCGCGCCTGCTGGGCATTGCCGACGCCGCCGTGGCGGAGTGCCCCGGCCTCTGCCTGGATGATGAAGACGTGACTATTGAGGCCTATGAGCCGCAGCCTCAATTGCTGTCACTGGTGGCCGGGGAGGCGTTGGTTACCGAGACCCTCTACAGTGAACTTCTGAAAACCAACTGCCCGGTCACCGGCCAGCCGGATTGGGCCACGATCAGCGTCAGTTACAGCGGGCCCCGTATCGATCGCGCGGCGCTGCTCAGCTACATCATCTCCTTCCGCAATCACCAGGATTTTCACGAGCACTGTGTGGAGCGGATGTTTACCGACATCCTGCAGCGCTGCCGGCCACAGAGCCTGACGGTGTTTGCGCGCTATACCCGTCGTGGCGGCTTGGATATCAATCCCTGTCGTACTACTGAGGCTGAGTGGCCGCAGATGCCACGCCTGTTGCGTCAGTAGTCGGGGTTTTAGGGCAGGGGAGAGCGCCTGCAGGGATGAGCGTGCGGAGTTTCGGTAGCAGGCGCTTGTTAAGAAGGTTTCGCTCGTGGGGCGAGCGCTGGGTTCAGCGCTTTTCCTTGAGGGCGCTCACTGCCTGGTGCAGCGCGGCAATGGCGCGGTCGCGGTCGTAGTTGCGTACTTTATCCAGGTCCAGGTGCATGGAGAAGCCTTCGAGGCTGTGCTCAAAGTAGCTCTGGTTCTTGCCCATATCCTTACGCAGTCCCACTACCGAGTAGACCTTGATGGGGTGACTGAAACCCTTCACGCTGATCTCGCCCTTGTCGCGGAACATAATGGTGTCGCGGCACAGGGACCAGGTTTCGTGGGAAACCAGGATCTCTTCCGGTGCGGCTGCAGACTCCAGGCGGCTGGCCAGATTCACGTGGGTACCCAGTGCCGTGTAGTCGAGGTGGTGGGTGGTACCGAAGGTACCCAGGGTGCAGTAGCCGGTGTTGATGCCCATGCGGATCTGCATGAGGCGCTTGATGCCTTGGCTGAGCCACATCTGCTGCAGCACTTTCATACGCTTGCGCATGGCGATGGCCATGGCCACGCAGCGGATGGAGTCGTGCTTGATGCCCTTACTGCCATGGTCACCAAAGATCACCATGATCCCGTCGCCCATAAACTTGTCGATGGTGCCGCCGAACTGCTCGACGATCTTGGACATCTCTTTCAGGTAGGTGTTGAGGATCTCGGTCAGGGTCTCGGCCTCCAGCTCCTCGGAGAGCTGGCTGAAGTCCTTGATGTCAGAGAAGAAGATGGTCAGTCTCTTGCGCTCGGTCTGCAGACTGCTGTCGCGGTTCTCGCTGATGGCCGCCCAAACCTGTGGGCTGATGTAGCGGGAGAGGCGGTGGGTGCGCACCTTCAGCAGGCTCTTTTCGTCTTCCATCGTCTGCAGCTGGCTTTTCAGCGAGCGAATCTGGCTGAAGGTAAATATGGCCGAAGCGCAGAAGTAGGTGGAGATACCAATCAGGCTGGCGAGGCTGACGTTCAGCTGGGTGGTAAAGGCCCAGGCTGGCTGGTGGATCAGCAGCCCCAGCAATATGCCCCCTATCAACGAAAACGAGTGTTCCGCCCACTGCCTTCCACCGCCATGCAGCAAGGCGTTGAACTGGATCATGGTGACAAACAGGATGGTGGGCAGCAGGCTGAAGTTGCACAGCGCCAGCACCAGGCCGATCAATGCCGCATCGGTGCAGCCCAGCAGGCGGGTGACTATTTCGTGTCGGCTGGCTTTGGCCCAGCCAATCATCATGTGGGCAAAGGGGATATAAATAAGACAGAGAGCAATGGCGCCTGTCAGCAGGGGGTTGAGGTCGTTCAGCGTCAGCTGTGACGCCAGCGTGCCCGCTGCCGCAAAACAGATCAGGGCTCTGAAAAAGTGCTGTGCTCTGAGAGCGTCAAATTGTCCTGCCGGGGTGTCCGTCATACGTTGCATGTCCTGTTCTTGATGCAGGACTAATACCTTCTGTTGGTCAGGAGTGATTGGGCGCAAGAGAGGTGGCATACCACGGGCGCAGCGGATCTACCTGTCTCATGATTTCGATCCCACGATTCCGTTCCCGCCTCGTCCCTTTGGCCCGGAAACCGGAATACTGCCTGCCTATTGCCGCCAGACGCGCATGATAGTAGGGGTTTTACCCGGTTTTGTCTAACGCTACAGGCCCGTTTTGAGGCCCGCCGCAGGCCATGGGCAGGGACGGGTGCTGTCATCAGGTTTATCCATCGTAACCCCGATGACGGGCGCCTGCTACTGGAGCCCGGCAGGGGCGATGGTTACAATGTCGCCTCTTCAGGCTGGAGTGACCCCATGGATGCAATTGAAGCCCTTACCAACCGAGTCTCCTGTGGCAAATTAACCGGCCCTGCGCCGGATTCGCAGCAGCGAGACAGCCTCTACCGCGCAGCCCTGCGTGCGGCGGACCACGGCAACCTGCAGCCATGGCGATTCCTGGAGGTGGAGGGGCAGGGGCTCGACGCATTGGGCGCCCTGTACGAAGCTGCAGCCCTGCAAGACAACCCCGGGTTGCCCGACGCCCAGCGTGAACGCTACCGCGCCATGCCCGGTCGTGCCCCGCTGGTGCTGGTGGCCATCGTCCGCTACAGCGACCACCCCAAAGTCCCGCGCTGGGAGCAGCTGGTCGCCACCGGCGCCGCTGTACAAAATATCGTCAATGCCTCTTTCGCCCTCGGCATAGGCGCCTACTGGCGCACTGGCGCCCTGACCGACCACGCTGTAGTGCGCGCAGGCCTCGGCATCCAGGAAAACGAGTCCATCATTGGCTTTGTCTACCTTGGTACCTGCGATGCCCCCATGAAGCCCGTGCCGGCAGCGCCCACGGCGGAATTTTTTCAGGCGTGGCCAGCGAAATAGCATTGTCTTTCCCGAAGGGTTTGTGTAAAGTACCGCCTCCCTCGAAAGAGGGCATCGCTAACCTCCCGATAGATAAGGAGTTTTAGCGAATCCGGAGAGGTGTCCGAGTGGTCGAAGGAGCACGCCTGGAAAGTGTGTATACGGCAACGTATCGGGGGTTCGAATCCCCCCCTCTCCGCCACACGCAATAAAAAAGGGCCTACCCCACAAGGGTAGGCCCTTTTTTATTGCCCGCGCAGCGGCGGGGGGATTTAACAAATTCCCCGGTTCGACCGATTGCACAGCAATCGGGACTTCGCGCAGCGAACCCGCAGGGCAGAAATAGCCCCCAGGCTATTTCTGGTCCATCCCCCCCGTTGTCCAATTCACTCCAGCGCCAATTGCATGGGTAGGCCCTTTTTATTGCCCGCGCATCGGCGGGCGGATTTAACAAATACCCCCGGTTCGACCGATTGCACAGCAATCGGGACTTCGCGCAGCGAACCCGCAGGGCAGAAATAGCCCCCAGGCTATTTCTGGTCCATCCCCCCCGTTGTCCAATTCACTCCAGCGCCAATTGCATGGGTAGGCCCTTTTTATTGCCCGCGCATCGGCGGGCGGATTTAACAAATACCCCCGGTTCGACCGATTGCACAGCAATCGGGACTTCGCGCAGCGAACCCGCAGGGCAGAAATAGCCCCCAGGCTATTTCTGGTCCATCCCCCCCGTTGTCTCTCACTCCGATCCCCGATTCCGGCCCAAGCCCCTTTATCCAGGCTGGAAAGTTGTTTTACTCTGGCCTGCCAAATTTCGTCAAAAAGGAAAGAGTGTGCCATTTACTCCACTGCACATGGGCCCGGGAATAGCGATTAAGGCTGTGCTACAAGGTAGCTTCAGCCTCATGGTATTTGGGTGGGCGCAAATCGTCATGGATATCCAGCCCCTGATGATGATGATAACCGGTGAGGGCCACTTACACGGTTTTAGTCATACATATGTCGGGGCAACCTTGTTGGCGCTGTTCTCGGCACTTACTGGTAAGTATCTTTCAGAAATGGGCCTGTTTATGCTGGGGCTAAACAGGCAATGGCAGGTGAAGATTGCCTGGTGGGTTACTTTTGTATCGGCATTCATCGGTACATACACACATGTCCTCCTTGATAGTGTAATGCACTATGATGTTGAGCCATTTTATCCTTTTTCAACAATCAACCAATTTCAGGGCTTAATATCTATCGAATCATTACACAAGATGTGTATTTCCGGCGGAGCTGTTGGTGGCGTGTTGTATTTCGCCGTTCAGGCTACGCAAGCAGTTAAAAAGTCCAGGCAGCAGGCGCCGGCGACCGGAAAGCGCTATAGCGCATAAACCGGGGTCACTTTTGCAAGAATCATTAATTTGGAAAGATATGAATATAAAAATTTCGGGATTACTGCCGGTGCAGCTGTTTGTTGGCGGGCTGCTTTGGGCTGGAACCATTAGCGCCTCGCCAACCGATAACGAATTTATCCCCTGCAAAAAGCTCGCAGTACGTACACTGGACTTCTGCCTGAATCAAAACGGCAGCGAATGCTGGGAGAAGTCGAAAGCAGACCATGACTCCTGCAGCAAGGATGTCATTTACGGCCATAGCCGGGATGCCAGAAAATATGAGGAAGAAAAGCGCCAGGCAGAGAAGGAAGCAAGAAAGGAGCTGGAAGCCCGGCAAAAGAACTAATCGGCCGCGGTCGTGACACAGGATTGGGTAGCGGTAATTCGTCAGGCCTATCCGTTCCTTTGTAGCTCAGTTCAGCGCCACAGGCCGGATAGCGAATTATGGCTATACCGGTTTGGCTACTGTTATTGAGAGCATAAGCAGTTAATCGTTAATGGACTAAAAGGAAGTTCTAATGGAAGAGATCACAGGAATTAATCATATCGGGCTAAGAGTCTATAGTCTGGATGTATCCCGGGAATTCTACGAGAAGCTGGGGTTCAGGTTTATTGCCGGACCGATGGGGCCGGAACCCGTTGCGGTCATGGAGCACCCCTCGGGAGTCAATATTAACTTTATTCTGAATGCAAACGCCGCCGAGCGCACGAATCTGCTAATGGATATTCCGGAAAAGTATCCGGGGTATACCCATGTTGCACTTGAAGTCACCGACTTGTCCGCCGTCAGGTGTCATTTAGAGAAGATGAGTATACCGCTTACCGGAGGCCCCATTGTCCTTGATAGTGGGGCATCTTTTATTTTTGCCCGGGATCCGGACGGCAACGTGATTGAATTTCATCAGCCTTAGGGGAAGCTTCCGGAGCTGGTTTAATGCGACGCCTGGGCCTGTGTTTATGATTGAATGCGACGAATAGACCGCAGGTTCAGTCTTGCGAGACACCGGATGCCCGCAGGTCTTTTATGCCTGATGGAGAACAGAAAACCGGCGCGGACTAACGGGGAAATATTGGTCGCAGAAGGGAGCAGGCTGCCCGGAGCAAGTTATGGACGACTTCTATAATCAATTGTCACCTTTCTATCACCTGATCTACCCGGACTGGGATGCCAGTGTCGAACTACAGGGGCGCCAGCTTTCCGAGTTTATCAGCAGCAGGGTCGAGGGCGAGGCAACGTCTATACTGGACGTAGCTTGTGGTATTGGTACACAAAGCCTGGGTTTGGCAGCTCTCGGCTATGCAGTTACTGCTTCCGATTTGTCGCCGGGTGCTGTGGACAGGGGGCGTCGGGAGGCGGCTCTCCGTGGATTGGATATCGCATTTTCCGTCTGTGATATGAGGCAGATTGGGAGTCATCACAGAAGCGGATTTGACGTGGTGCTCTGTGCGGACAATTCGATGCCGCACCTGCTGTCAGACGACGCCATACTGGAGGCCCTGCGGGCCATGCATTCCCGTTTGCGTGACGGGGGCTACTGTATTGTAACTCAGCGTGATTATGCCAAAGAGCCTCGCGGACAAGGCATAGTGAAGCCCTACGGGGTGCGTGAGAGCGGCGATACACGTTACCTGATCTGGCAGGTTTGGGATTTCGAAGGCGATCACTACACGGTTTCCATGTACTTCGTCGAAGATGATATGACGGGAACCTCAGCCCGTACACGGGTTATGCGTTCGAGGTACTACGCGATAACCACTGATACAATGTTGCGGCTTATGAGCGAGGCGGGTTTTCAAGCTGTTGAACGCCTGGATAATGTCTATTTTCAGCCAGTGCTAATCGGCGTAAAGGCGAGATGAACGGTGTGGGGGTATCTGTTCTTGTGTGCTGTGTGCTGTGTGTTGCTTGCGCGGCAGTGTCTGGGTGCGGGAATTGTATAAGGAGAATGCAAAAAATGATTTTTCATGGCGGAGGAGAGCCTGCAGGCAGGAGGGTTTCTCGGTGTCGGGATTCCTCTACGCAGGGACTTTGCCCACTGCGCCTCGGTGGCGGACTAGTACTGGCTTTATTCGCCGCACATGCATTTTCCCTTACCCCCCTGGAGCGGAACGTACAGGACAGTTTGTCCGCCAGTTTTGCCACGGCGTCCCTGTTGGCGGATTCGGATGTTATCAAGTTTGGTATCTGGGATTTTAATCCCAACGATATCCTTGATTCAGAGGACGAGGGCTTTGGCTCCGATGAGTCAACAGAACTGAGGCAATCGTTACGGCAACTGAGCTTTCCTTTTCGCTGGCAGCTGTCCCCGGAAGGTGAATCCGGGAAATTCGCGGTGTTGGCGAAGATGGCCTATCTGGATGTGGAGCGGGAAGAGCAAATTTTCCCCTCTCAGTCGGGAAAGGAGGACCGCATCTACCAGCAGGTCACCTCGCTGGGGCTGGGGCTTGGATACCAGAAGCCGCTGGACGCACACTGGGGCATATCCCTGAAGGGCTACGCGACCTGGATGCACTATCGCAATGAGCTGGACTTTAACACCCCGGAGTCACGGCTGTTCGAGCCTTTTCTGGAAGATGTGATTGCCAATATCGATATTGACCTGGTGATGTTTGAGCCTATCGCGGGTTTACATTACGGCTGGCGAAAACGCGCCACCGAGTACCGCTTGTTTACAGACTATCACTACATAAAAGGCGAGCCCATCGAGGTCGACAATCCCGCTCATCACCTTCGTCCCGAGGCCTGGTACTGGTCCAACGGCTTCAGGGTGAAGCGGAATCTGGCGGGTAGCTGGGAAGGGCACAGCCTATGGTTTCGTCTGTCGCGCATCGATATGGGCGGGGATTTAACGGGGCAGCTCGGGGCCAACCACTACTATGAGGCCGGAGTGGCCTGGTTAATTGACGCCCCGGAATCCTGGAGTATGGTCAGTAATCTTGGGGTAGGTATCAACCTGAACTATGGCAGTGACTTGCGTGGCGGGACATTAATTTTTCTGTACAACTTCGATGGATAGGGGCGCGTGCGCGGCGTGAATGGCTGACTTGCCAGAATGGTACAGAGAGCTTTTTGGGGGGGCTCTGCAATGTCCGGTGACGGCTTTAGCTCGGGCCCTGCAGGACTTCAGTTTCCCATCCCGCGTTAGAGCGGGATAGGGTCATCGCTTTAATCCACTGTCAAACCATGCTCTTCGAGCCGCGTTTTAATGGATTGCAGCTGCGGCATGAAATTTTTCCAATAACCGGAAGCGCCTTTATAGATAGGCTGTCTTATCTGTATGCTGCTGGTTGTCAGTACTGGTCTGTCATTTTTATGAAAATCCAGGCAGGCATCTTCCCAGTCAAGTCCCACTGCATCCACTATGCGTCTTACTTCACTCTCAAAATTATGTACCAGGTCGTCATAGCTAACCTGCACAATATTATTGGACACATGCTTCTTCCAATAATCCATCAGGTTATGGTAGGCCAGATAATAATCAGTAAGATCATTGAGGTCGTAGGTGAACTTCAGGCCATCCTGGAAGTGTTGCTTATAGCAAGCAAAAATATTATCCAGGGGGTTGCGCCGGCAATCAATGATAATGGCATCAGGCAAAGCCTTGTGAATCACACCGATAGCTTTGTAGTTGATCATCATTTTGTCGGTAAAAAAACCATTGGCTTCTCGATGAAGTTCGCTTGTTAAAGCCATATAGCGCTTTCCAAGCCATTCCCAGTCTTTAATGTCCAGATCGGAAAACCACTCCAGAGAGTCCTCCTGAGGTCTTTTCTGTTGCCGTAATTCGGATGTCGCTGCAGACAGTTCAATCAGTTCGTCACCTGCCGTGACGCAGCTGTGACTGGATAGAATCTGCTCTATTAATGTCGTGCCCGAACGGGGCAGACCACAAATAAATATAGGCTTTGCGGGAAAAGATAAGGAGCTCACACCTTTCAACATGTTGGGCGTGAATATTTTCTTTATCGCTTCATGCTCATCTATTTCTCTATTGTGGTCGTAATTAATACAGGATTTCTTTAGTGGAGCCCCAATATTTAAGTAATCTATGCAGGCTTTGTACTCATGCCTGTGCTCCGACGCTCTCGCCAGGGAATAATATAGTAAGGCCCTGTCGCTATCGGGTTTCCTGGTGGAGTTTGCGAAGATTTCCATCCTTGCAATTTCTTCGCTTGTAATATCTTTATAAAGATCCGCCCTGTTCCAATAGGGCTGTACATAATTGGCATCCAGTTTCACACACTTGTTGAAGGCTTCCAGTGCCTTTTCAAGGTCGCCAGACTCTTTGTATGCCACGCCGAGATTATTCAATATCCTGGCATTATCAGGTTCGATCTTTAATGCTTTCCGGATCGCATCCAGTGCTTTTTGGTGCTGCTGTTTTCTTCTGTAGACAAAGCTCAAATGCAAATAGGCGGGGGTGAATTTCTTGCAGTGTTCCAGGCAGCGGGTTGCAATATCTTCCAGTTCAGGGTACTTGCCAAGCTCATGATAAATCATAAAAAGGGGAAGGTAGGCCTCCTCCAATCCTGGCTTTTCATCCAGCAACTGCCGACACAGGAATTCCACGGCGCCGAAATGTTTGGCATTTTTGGCGGTCTGTATTTGCTCAAGTACAGCACCAATGGTCATGCTCTTTATTGGGCCCGTCGGGTTGATGCGGATGTTCACCGTTTTTGAGAGCTTTTTATTGGGCTTCTTCTTACTCATTGTCTGGTCTTGGCTCTTGTATAATTTGGCCGTTGTTGAACTTGCCAAACAGGAATTCGTATAAATTCAGTGCTCGTATTGTATGGATTAATCCGGGTTATTAAAAGCCGACGCAGGCTCAGGCGGGCCGGTTTGCCCGGGTCAAATTCCGGGCGGGGGAGTTGCTCATCATTGATGAGGCGGGATTTTACAGTAGCGCCAGAAAGGTCACCGCTCGTAATGTCGGCAGTGCCCGGAAGCGATACAAGGATAGGTATGGCTTTCGGTGTACAAAATATCTCTGTAATGAAGACCTGCACCGCCCCTCCGTGGGCGGCTGTTATTTGTCATCGTATCAGCGGTTCTGGCATAGCTTCCACAAAGAGCCATTGGAACCGGTATCCATTGACCTGGCGGAATGCTCCTGCGTCTCTGCCGACCTTCACCGCGTAAACTGGCCCAGGTCCTGCGAGCTTCTGCCAGCGTCGGTTATAGTTCAACGCGGGCTCGGCACACCAGTTCGGCGAGCTTCTCTGCATCCACCGCCTTGCAAATCTGTCCCGCAGGCTGCTTGAAGGTCGGGGTATCCTCTGCCGCCACCATGGCATTGATGATGGACTCATCCACCGCATCCACCGCCGCCAGGTAAAACGCATCAAACACTTCGTCGTTCAGGTACTCCATGCTGCATTTTGGCCCTGACAGCTGTGGCAGGGGCTTTTCGTTGGCGGTGCTGAAGGCGAGAAAGATATCGCCGGAGTTGTTGCCGCCGGGGGAGCCGTTGCGGCCAATACCGATGGCGGCGCGCTTGGCCATACGCTTGAGTTGGTGGGGCAGCATGGGGGCGTCGGTGGCTAGTACCACAATGATGGAACCCTGCTCCTTGGTGTGCACCCGCTCTTCACCCTCGGCTTCCAGCAGCTTGCCCACGGGCACGCCACAGACGGTAAACCAGGGGCGGATACCGTGGTTGGCCTGTACCAGGGCAGCCACGGTGTAGGTTTCGCCATCCACCTCCACCAGCCGCGATGAGGTGCCGGTACCGCCTTTGTATTCGTAGGCGATCATGCCGGTGCCACCGCCCACATTGCCTTCGGCAATGGCGCCACCGGCTGCGCTCTCCAGTGCCGCCAGGGCATCGGCCTCGGTAACGTGCTGGGCGTTAATGTCGTTGAGTACGCCGTCGTAAGTTTCGGCCACTACTGGCATGGCCCACAGGTGGTTGTCGCGCCAGTAATCGCGGTAGTGGTTGATCATCCACTTGGTGGCGGCGTGATGGACAATGCCCACGTTGTGGCTGTTGGTGATCAGCAGCGGGCCGGTGAAGTAGCCGCCGTCCTGGATCCAGTGGGTGCCGGTCATTTCGCCATTGCCGTTAAGGGCATAGGTGCCGGCCCAGACGGGCTGGGGCTCCGCCTTCTTGCCCCGCGGCAGAATGGCGGTGACGCCGGTGCGCGCGGGGGAGTGGGGGTCGTCCTTGATCAGCGTGGTGTAGCCCACTTCCACACCGGCTACATCGGTGATGGCGTTGTGGGGGCCGGTCGTACCGGTAAAGGGCAAGCCGAAATCGCGGGCGCGTTTGTGTGTCATTGGGTGTAAACCTTAACTGTCAGTCTTGCGGGATCTGAAGTAGATACCGGCGGAAGCTATGAGGACGGATACCACCAGCATCATGGTGGCAATGGCGTTGATCTCCGGTTTCACGCCGCGGCGGATCATGCTCATGATGAACACCGGCAGGGTGGTGGAGTTGACGCCACTGATGAAATAGGTGATCACCAGGTCGTCCATGGAGATGATGAAGCTCAGCAGCGCACCGCCAATCACGCCGGGCAGGATCAGCGGCAGGGTGACGCGGCGGAAGGTCTGCCACTCGCTGGCCCCAAGATCCGCGGAGGCGGATTCAATCAGCGGGTTCATACCGGCAAGGCGTGCACTGACTACCAGGAACACGTAGCTGGTGAGAAAGGTGCAGTGGCCGATAACAATAGAGGTAACCCCGAGGTTGACCCCCACGCCGACAAAGAAGATCAGCAGCGCAATGCCCAGCACGATGTCGGGCATCACCATGGGAATCATCAGCAAAACCCTGTAGAAGCCTTGTAGTTTGAAGCGGTAGCGGGCCAGGGCCACGGCCACACTGGTGCCCAGCACGGTGGAAATGACGGTGGCAAAGGCGGCCACGGTCAGACTTACCCGCAGCGCGGCCAGTAGCTGGTCGGTGGACTCCACATAGGCGCTGTCATCCTTGAGGCTGGTGGTGCCGCCAAACAGGTTGATGTACCAGTCGAAAGTGAAATCCTTCCAGATCATGACGTTGACCGGGTTGGAGTTGAACGAGTAGGCGATCAGCAGCAGTACCGGCGCGTAGAGGAAGATAAAAAACAGCGCGCCGTAGCCTGACAGCAGGTGATTGAAGACTTTTCGCATGGGTGTCAGAGCCTCACGAGTGCTGCGGGTTTTTCATGGCCCGGATCAGGTACACGGAAACCACCAGCAACATAAACACAATCATGACCATGGAGAGGGTGGCGCCGAAGGGCCAGTTGCGGGCAGCGAGGAATTGCTGCTCCACCAGGTTGCCGATCATTACCACCTTGGCGCCGCCCAGCATGGCGGGCACCACGAAGTTGCCCAGCGCCGGGATAAACACCAGGATGCAGCCGGAGACCACACCGGGCAGGGTCATGGGAAAGATCACCCGGCGGAAGGTGGTGAACGGCGTGGCGCCCAGATCCTGCGAGGCCTTGATCAGTTTCGGGTCCAGGTTCTCCACGCTGGAGTAGACCGGCAGGAACATGAACGGGATAAAGATGTACACCATACCGATGATCACCGCGGTGCCGGAGTACATCAGGTCCAGCGGCTCACTGATAATGCCCAGTGACATGAGGATCTGGTTGGCAAAGCCGGAGTCCCGCAGGATCAGAATCCAGGCGTACAGGCGGATGATCATGCTGGAGAAGAAGGGCAGCGCGATCAGGAAAATGCAGAAGGACTTCCAGCGCGACTGCATGCGGCTGATCCAGAAAGCCACCGGGTAACAGAAGGCCAGCGTCACCAGCACCGTCACCAGTGCCAGACCGGCAGAGCGCAACAGGATCTGCAGGTAGACGATATCAAACTCTTCGTAGAAGCCGTCGGCCCAGCCCAGTACCCGGCCGTAGTTCCAGTGGTAAAAGTTCCACTCTACACCGCCGTAAAGACCCGGCTCCAAAAAACTGTAGACCGCCATAATCAGCAGCGGGCCGAGAAAGAAAATACCCAGGAAAAGTGTCGCCGGGGAGAGTAGCAGTAACAGCTGCTTCTGTTGGCTGGTGAAAGACCTCATTGCGCAGTGCCCACTCCTGAGGCCCCGGGGATCACGTGCCATGCGGTCGGGTCGTACTCCAGCGTCAGTGCCTGTCCCGGCTTAAGGCCGGAGAGGGAGCTGCGAATCAGCGCTGACAGCGGTTGGCCGTTGGCCATGCGGCAGTGCAGCTGGTGATCACGGCCGATAAACACCGACTGTTCCAGCACGGCGCTGATGCCGTTGGTACCGTTCACCTGATCTGCCGGCTTCAGCTGGAAGTGCTCCGGGCGCAACAACAGTGAGACTTCATCGCCAGCGCGGAGGCTGTGGTTGCTACACACTACTTCGGTGCCGCCCACATTGACCCGGGCAAGCTGTCCACCGGATTCCACAACCGTGCCGGAAAAGATATTACTCTCACCGATAAACTCGGTGACGAAACGGCTGGCGGGGCGATGATAGACCTCATCCGGCGTGCCCAGCTGCTCCACCTTGCCCTGGTTCAGTACCACGATGCGATCGGACATGGTGAGCGCCTCCTCCTGGTCATGGGTGACAAACAGGAAGCAGATGCCCAGCTCGGCCTGCAGGTTCTTCAGTTCAATCTGCATTTTGCCGCGCAGGTTGCGATCCAGAGCTGACAGCGGTTCGTCCAGCAGCAGCATTTTGGGACGATTGATAATGGCGCGCGCCAGTGCCACCCGCTGCTGCTGACCGCCGGAGAGTTGCGATGGCTTGCGCTTTTCCACACCGCTCAGGCCCACCATCTCCAGTGCTTCGGCCACGCGCTGGTTGCGCTCCTTTTTGGCCACACCGGCCACATCCAGGCCGTAACCGACGTTGTCACCGATGTTCAGGTGCGGGAAGAGGGCGTAGGACTGGAATACGGTATTGACCGGGCGACGGTGGGGCGGGGACTCCAGCAGCGAGGCGCCGGCCAGTAAAATTTCCCCGCGATCGAGCCGCTCAAAGCCGGCGATGATGTTCAGCAGGGTGGTCTTGCCGCAGCCCGACGGGCCCAGCAAGGTAATGAATTCGTTCGATGCCACACTCAGGTCGATGCCATCCAGTGCGCGCACTGTGCCGCCTTCCGGCGTCACAAAGTGACGGTAGGCTTTTTTTATTTTCAGGAAGTCCGGAGAAGGCTGTTGAGCAGACATAACTAACCTCGAAAAAATGTGCGGGCCTCGGGGGCCCGCACGGGTGTTATCACGCGAATACGCGGCTGATCAGTAGAGATCAGGACGCGGTGCGGAACTTGGTCCAGATGCGATCGTAGAGTTTGGTGCCCTTGCCCAGCTCACGGAAGATTTGCAGCTTTTCCTTGGTCTCGGCGGAGGGGTTGATGCTGGGGTTGTCACGGATCTCGGCTGGCAGCAGTTCAATGGCGGCCTTGTTCATGGAGCCGTTGGTTTGCTGCACGGTATTCATGGCGGAGATTTCCGGCTTCATAAAGAATTCCAGGAACAGCTTGGCGTTGGCCTTGTTGGGGGCTGACTTGAGTACGCACATGTTCTCCTGATACATGGTGGCACCTTCTTCCGGAATCACATAGGCCAGGGTGTCCGGGTCTTCCATCACGTACATCATGGCGCCCACGTACCACTGTGCTGCGGCGATATCGCCGGACTGCACCATGGGGATGCTGTCGTAAGTGAAGGCGGAGACGTTGGGTTTCTGTTCCAGCAGGAATTTCTGCGCCGCTTTCAGCTCTTTGGGGTCTACCGAGTTGACGCTCTTGCCATCCAGCAGCAGGGCCAGGCCGATGTCCTCGCGCATGTCATCCAGCATGACGATCTTCTTGCCTTGCCCGGGCAGTGCAAAGAACTCTTTCCAGCTGTTCAGCTCTGGCACGGCCTTCTTGTTATAGACGATACCGACGGTGCCCCAGCCGTAGGGCAGGCAGTATTCGCCTTTGGGGTCGGACTCGGCAATCAGGTGAGCGGTGTCGATATTTTCAAAGCCGGCGGACTGGTTGATGTTGGTCTTTTCCAGCAGGTCCAGGGTGGCCATGATGTCCTGCATATGAACTGACGGGAACACGATGTCATAACCGGTGGCGCCCACCTGGAGCTTGGCCAGCATCTCTTCGTTGGAAGAGTAGGTGTCCAGGTTCACTTTAACGCCGGTCTCTGCGGTGAAGCGCTCCAGTACCTCGGGGTTGATATAGTCGCCCCAGTTGTACAGGTTGAGTACGCCCGCCGCTTGTGTCGCCATTGCCGCACCGGCACAGGACGCGCCCAGGCACGCCATGGCCAGGGTCTTTTTAATCCATTTGCTGCCTGCGGCAGCGGAATCTACAGCCTTCATGGGTCTCACCTCCAAGTATGGGTGTTGGTTAGTTATCTGGCATAAACTCTAGGGTGATTGATAT
Source organism: Pseudomaricurvus sp. HS19 (assembly GCF_009857815.1). Lineage (GTDB taxonomy): Bacteria > Pseudomonadota > Gammaproteobacteria > Pseudomonadales > Cellvibrionaceae > Pseudomaricurvus. The sequence goes on from NZ_WVVW01000001.1 coordinate 99,867, forward strand.
ATATCATTCAATAACAACATGTGTTATTTCTGTAACATATTCGGTAACCTTATAAAAATCATTCAGTTAGATATTTTTTGAGTAGCTGTAGGCTAATATTTGCTCCATTTGGTGCGCCAATATGATGCATTTTGATAGGGGTTGCACCGATATTGAGCGGCATGGAAATGGGTTGGGAGGGGCAGGACTTTGGAGAACACATTTTCCACCAGTGGTGACTACATTTCCGGGCGCACGGCCAAAAATATTCAGGCCCTGCTGCCCGGTCTGCCGTCGTCGGAGGCGCGGGTGGCGCAGTACATTCTGCTGAACCTGGAGCGCATCGCCTACGAGACCGGAGCGTCCATTGCCGAGAAGGCGTTGGTGAGCCCCATCACCGTCAGTCGCTTTCTCAAGCGGGCGGGTTACAAGGGGATTGTGGAGCTCAAGCAGGAGGTGATGCAGGATGAGACCCTGGCGCAGGACCGCGCCGGCTACCCGACCCTCACCGACGAGGGGTTAAAGAGCACCTTCAACAAGGACCTGCAGATCCTGGTGGATCTCTTCAGTCAGTTTCAGACCGACACCTGGCTGGGGCTGGTCAACTGTGTCACCGCCGCCAGTCAGGTGTACGTCTCCGGCTTCCAGACCGTGCGCGGCATCGCCGAGGATTTCACCCGCCGGCTGGCACTGGCGCGGCCGGAGGTGCGCTACCTGTCGGCCCACGAGAGCATGCTGGGGGAGTGGCTGGGGGACAATCACCCGTCCCAGGCGGGTTCCAAGGTACTGGTGCTGATTGATGTGGTGCCTTACGCCCAGGAGGGCAAGAAGCTCTGTGAGATAGCCGCCGCCAAGGGCATCAAGGTGGTGATCATCACGGATGAGTTCTGCTACTGGGCGCGGGAATTTACGCCCCATATTATTCACGCGAAATCGAAAACCGGTCTGTTTCTGGAGTCCACCTGGGGGTTGGTGCTGGCCACCAATATGCTCTGCGACCAGGTGGCCCGGCGCAACCCCGACAGCCGCCAGCGCAGCAAGGACTGGCTGGAGCTGGCCCAGTACCTGAACCTGTTCTGATCCTGACCGCGATAGCACCAGAAAGTCTTTGCCTGGCCGCCCGGTAGGGGGTATACAGTGCCGGACTTTTATCGGGCCACGGTCACAGTGGCACAGTACAGGCAATCCGGGTGATGTGATGTTTGATTATTCTCTGGCGCATTGGACGACCTTCTTCGTGGCGGCGGTGCTGCTGAACCTCTCTCCGGGACCGGATATCGCCTATATCCTCGCCCAGACCGCCCGCCACGGACAGCGCTCGGGCTTTGTGGCCATGTTTGGTATTTGGACCGGTGCCTTTGCCCACGTACTTCTCGCGGCGGTTGGCCTCTCCGCCGTTCTGGCGACATCCGCCACAGCCTTTTCTGTCGTCAAATGGATCGGCGCGGCGTACCTGATCTGGCTGGGCATCGAGGCGCTGCGCTCTGGTGGTGGCTCCTACCTTAACGACACTGCAGCGCCGCAAACCTCCAACGCCCGGATTTTCCGGCAGGGCATGCTGGTGGCGGCGCTAAACCCGAAAATGGCGATCTTCTTTCTGGCCTTTCTGCCGCAGTTTGTGGTGGCCAACGCCGGCCCTGCCAGTGCGCAACTGTTCTTGCACGGCACGCTGATTATTGTGGTGGCGGCGTTTGTGGAGCCGTTGGCGGTTATCCTCGGCGCCCGGCTGACCAGCTCACTGAAGCAAAATGTCCGCATTGCCGCCTGGATGGACCGGGGCCTGGGGGCGGTATTTGTGGCGCTGGGGGTACGGCTGGCGCTCGCTGAGCGGGGCTGACAGTTAGGGAATCAGTCGGGGAAAAGGCAGGGAATCAGTTGGGGAAACCGGGTGGGGAACTGCACGAGCACCGGCGCCGCCTGCGGGCAGCGCCGGTGTGTGTTTAAAGGGCAGCGGCTTAGCTGCCCAGTTTGATCCAGGTGGTCTTCAGCTGGGTGAACTTGTCCAGTGCGTGCAGGGACAGGTCACGGCCAAAGCCGGACTGCTTGTAACCGCCAAACGGCGTGGAGAAGTCCAGCGCATCCATGGTGTTCACCGATACGGTACCGGCGCGCAGTTTTTTCGCCACACGGTGGGCGCGGTTGAGGCCCTCAGTCCACACCGACGCGGCCAGACCGTAGATGGAGTCGTTGGCAATGGCGATGGCCTGCTCTTCGGTGTCAAAGCTCAGCACGGCCACCACCGGTCCAAACACCTCTTCACGGGCAACTGTCATGTCCGGCGTGACGCCGTCCAGAATGGTGGGGGCCACAAAGTTGGTGGCTTCGTCACCCACACCGCCTGTCGCCACACGGGCACCTTGCTCCTCGGCCTGGGTAATAAAGCTGCGCACGCGGCGGGCCTGGTTGCTGTCAATCAGGGCGCCGACACGGGTTTCGGGATCCAGTGGGTCGCCCACTGGCAGCGATTGTGCCTTGGCGATCAGTTTGTCGATAAACTGATCCTTGATGCTGCTCTCCACCAGAATGCGGGAGTTGGCGGAGCAGACCTCACCCTGATTGAAGAAAATACCCATGGCTGCATGTTCTACGGCGGCATCCAGGTTGCAGTCGGCGAAGATCAGGTTGGGGCTCTTGCCGCCGGTCTCCGGCCATACCGGCTTCATGTTGGATTGGGCCGAGTAGCCCATCAGCAGCTTGGCCACCGCGGTGGAGCCGGTGAAGGTGAGGCAGTCCACGTCGTTGTGCAGGCCCAGGGCCTTGCCCACCACTTCGCCGTAACCGGTCACCACGTTGAGCACACCGTCCGGCAGGCCCGCCTCTTTGGCCAGCTCCGCCAGGCGCAGGGCGGTCAGCGGTGATTGCTCGGCGGGTTTCAGCACCACGGAGTTGCCGCTGATCAGCGCCGGCCCCAGTTTCCAGGCGGCGATATCCAACGGGAAGTTCCAGGGAATGATGGCCGCCACCACGCCAATGGCTTCGCGGGTGATGGTGGCAATGTTGTTACCGTCGGTGGGGGCAACTTCGCCGTAGAGTTTGTCGATGGCTTCGGCGTACCAGTCAAAGCAGGCGGCGGAGCCGGGGATGTCCACATTGAGTGAGTCCTGCACCGGCTTGCCCACGTTGAGGGTCTCCAGCAGGGCCAGCTCTTCCAGGTTGTCGCGAATCAGTGCCGCCAGTTTCTGCATCACCGCCTTGCGTTCGCGGGGGGCAGCTTCGGACCAGACGCCGGAGTTGAAGCTGCGACGGGCCGCAGCGACTGCGGTATCCACGTCTGCAGGGCTGCAGGCAGCGGTTTTCACCAGCAGTTCGCCGGTGGCCGGATTGATGGTGTCGTAGGTTTCACCGGTGCAGGCGTCGACAAATTTGCCGTCAATAAAAGCCTGGCTGTGCAGTTGGGTCTGTTGCTGTTTCGAGAGCCAGTACTCTTTGCTCTGTGCAGTCATGAATAACTCCGTGGGTTACCGTGGTTGACGCCCTTCAGGGTGGCGTCAGTGCGTGAGTTTGTCCGGGCGACAGGTAAAGCACCGAAGCTTGTGCCGCAGGTGTTGGAGCCAGCCTAGGCAGGCAGTGGGTATATGTAAAATACAATTAATCTGTTGCTTGCATTATTTTTTCGAATGCAATATTTGGCGCGCAGGGGGGGCCGGGAGCAGCGGCTACGCGGGTGTACTTCAGCGTCGTGGGAAGAGGGCGGCGAACATATTGCGGGTCTCTTCTTCCACCTTGTTGATAAAGGCTTCTGCCGCCCGGGTGAGGCGCAGGTCCGCCAGGCGGGCCACACCCATACGCAGTGGCCGCAGCTGTTCTTTCAGTGGAATCTGTTTCAGTTCGGTGCCATCCAGCGCCTGCAGGTTGGCCAGTGGCGCGTTGCCCAGCGAATAGCCCATGCCGTTGCCTACCAGCCCGCGCACCATATCGGCGGACTGCGCCTCAAAGGCGTAGTTGGGTTCCAGCCCCTGGCTCATAAACAGCGAGACAAAGTACTCGCGGCTCAGCGGCCAGTCGAGAATCACCATGGGGTGCGGCGCCAGCTCCTGCAGCGACAGTTTCTTGCGGCCGGCCAGCGGGTGATCTGCCCCCAGCATGGCGTAGGGTGGAAACTCCACCAGCGGGTGAAAGTCAATTTCCGCCGGCAGCTGCAGATCGTAGGTCAGCGCCAGTTCAAAACGACCACTGGTGAGGCCCTGGATGATGTCCTTCTGGTGCATCTCTTCGCAGCGAATCCGGACGCCCGGGTACTCGGACCGAAACTGCTTCAGCAAGCCGGGAAAGAACAGGGGGGCGAAGGTGGGGAAGCCCGCCACATTGATCGAGCCTACCACTTCCTCACTGAGGGATCTGGCGTAGTGGGCCAGACCGTCGGCGTCCGCCAACAGCTGTTTGGCCTTGAGAATAAATTGCTGCCCTGACGGGGTGAGCGACAGTCCCTGGGCGTGATGGCGCACAAACAGTTGCAGGCCGGTCACCTCTTCCAGGTGCAGAATGGCCGAAGAGATAGATGGTTGGGAGACGTGCAGGACTTCCGCCGCCTTGGTCACGCTGTTCAGCTCGCCTGCCGTGACAAAATAGTGCAGTCGCTTCAGGGTGAATTGCATGGCTCGGGTCTCCGCTTGTGGGTTGCCTGTGATGACAGGCCCTGACGCGGCTGCCCTGCGGGCAGGTTTGGTCAGGATTCCATTTGAAGCCATGCAGTATAAACCATATCAATCAGTATCGGTTTGGGAATCCGGATACCCGGGTATGAACCAGGCACTCCGGCAGGGGGTGGCCTTGCGCCCCTCCCAAACCGGGAGCAGGCGCAAGCACTGCGGCGATCAGCGCAGCAGTTGGGTCCAGACTTTATCCACCAGCGCCTGGGCGGCAGGCGAACAGGCCTCGGTAAATTTCACCGGTACGGATGGGAATACTTCCGGGGAGTTGCCAGGCTTGTGCTCTGCCAGCTCTTCATTAATAAAGGAAGTAGGCGGATGGCCGTAGAAGTTGAATTCCTGGGTGGCAACGTCCTTGGTGGTCATCCAGTTGATGAAGGTCTTGGCGTTGTTGATGTTGCTGGCGCCCTTGGGGACCACCATGGAATCCAGCCAGCCCACCAAGCCCTCTTTCGGCTGAGCGTACTTGACCGGTGCCTTGTCGTTCTTGCGCGCCATCATGCTGGTGCCGTCCCACCAGCTGTGCATGATCACTTCACCGCTGGCAACCCGTGAGCTGATATTGTCAGAGCTATACACCGCTACGCTTTTCTTCTGCTTGGCCAGCAGGTCGTATACGCGCTTCATCTCTTTGCTGTCTTCAGAGCAGTAGTCAATGCCCAGGTAGAGTTGTGCAGCGGGGATGATTTCGTCCGGCGATTCGAAGACGGCCACTTTACCCTTCAATTCTGAGCTTGGTTCGAAAAACTCTTTCCAGCTGTCGGCAGGGCCCTTGTAGAGGTCACTGTTCACAGTAAAGCCGGCAGTGCCGTAGACAAAGGGAATGGAGTATTCAGAGGTAGGATCCCACCACATGTTTTTCCACTTGTCTTCGGTGTTGGCAAAGGCAGGCATCTTGTTGGCTTCGATATTTTCCAGCAGGCCTTCCTGGATCAGGATCTTGACGAAGTGCTGACTGGGGAATGCCAGGTCGTAATCGGTAGCGCCGGATTTCAGCTTGGCCAGCAGTGCTTCGTTGGAGGTGTAGCTGTCCAGCGTCACTTCGATTCCGGTCTCTTTCTCAAACTGCTCGATCAGGGCCGGATCAATGGATTCGGACCAGGCGTAGATGTTGAGCTTTTCCGCGGCGATGGCCGGCATGGCCAGCATGGCCGTGATGGCAGACGCGAGAAGGGCTTTACCAGAGGTTTTCATAGCGCTATTTCCTTGTGGGTTAAGTTGAATCTATTAAGGTTCAAGAAAGTTATTTTCGATTGGAGAGAAACCAGAACGGCGTGGCAATCAGCAGTGAGATCGCCATGATCAGGGTGGAGATGGCATTCAGCTCCGGCGATACCCCTTGCTTGACCAGCGAGTAGATGTAGACCGGCAAGGTAGTGGCGCCGCCGCCGGAGATAATATTGCTGGTGATAAAGTCATCCAGGGAGATCACAAAGCTCAACATGGCGCCAGCGAGTACACCAGGCATAATCAGGGGCAGGGTGATCAGCTTGAAGGTGGTCCAGGGTGGCGCGTAGAGATCCTGTGCCGCCTGTTCCAGATTGGTGTTCATGCCTTTCAGGCGTGCGCGGATGGGCAGGAAGGCGAAGGGAATGCAGAAACAGGTGTGTGCCAGGATCAGTTTCAGCATGCCGTTGCGGATCTCCAGCTGCGAAAACAGGATCAGTACGGCAACCGCGAACACAATTTCCGGCAGCATCAGTGGCAGATTGACCACTGCTTCCGACACCGGTGCGTGTTTCACGTTTTTGCCCCGCGACAGTACCAGTGCCGCCGCCAGGGCAATGGAAGTGGCAAAAAAGGTGGCCACCGCAGCCACCGTGAATGACACCTGCAGGGCGCTCATCAGGCCATCATTCTGCAGGGCACTGGAGTACCACTTCCACGAGAAGCCGTGCCACACCGAGACAATCTTGTTTTCGTTAAAGGAGTAGCCAATCACCACCAGGATGGGCAGGTACAGAAAGGCAAAGAACAGTACCGTAACCGCCTTGAAGCCGGGAAAGTGTTTGGCATCGTGGTTTTTTCTGACGCTGCGACGCTTGGGAGTGTTTTCGGCAGTGGTGTTCATAGGCTCGCTGATGTTGTCACTAACGGCGTCGTTAATAGAAAGGCTCATGACTTACTGCTCCTGTTGCTTGAGGCGTGATGCCCGCAGAGCTTGCAGCATCAGGAAAATCATTACGATGGCCAGCAAAGCCAAGGTCAGGCTGGCGCCGAAGGACCAGTTGCGGGCGACCCCAAACTGGTTCTGGATCAGGTTGCCCATCAGCATGGTCTTGCCACCGCCCAGCAGCATGGGTTCCAGCACGGTGCCGAGGCAGGGTACGAACACCAGGATGATGCCGGCCACAATGCCGGGTTTGCACAGTGGTAAAACAATGCGGAACAGGGTGTTGAAGCGGTTGGCGTAGAGGTCACTGGCAGCCTCGACCAGGCGCAGGTCGAGCTTTTCAATGCTGGCGTAGATGGGCAGGATCATCAGCGGGATGTAGCTGTACACCATGCCCACCAGCATGGCGCCGTTGTTGTAGAGCAGGGAGTCCATGTCATCTACCAGGCCGAGGAAGCTGAGCACGCTCTCCAGCACGCCGTTGTCGCTGAGAATCAGCACCCAGGCGTAGACGCGTACGATCATGCTGATCCAGAAGGGCAGCATCACCAGAAACAGCAGCAGGGCCTTGCGCGATGCGGATTGGCGGGCGATGTAGAAAGCCACCGGAAACGCGAGGCAAAGACAGATGATGGCGGTGATCAGTGACAGCAGGAGTGTGCGACCGATGATATTCAGGTATTGCAGATCCAGTTGCAGGTTGTCGTCCCAGTCGGTGACAAACAGGATCTGCTGAAACGAGTCCAGGGAAAATTCGCTGATGAAACCGCCGTAGGGATCGGAGGTCATCATCGAGACATAGACGATGATGCCCAGCGGTATGACCATCATAAACAGCATCACCACATAGGCGGGGGCCAGGCCGAGGATGTTGAGGTAGCCCTCTTTCATTTTGTGGACGCTGCTCATGCCGCCAGTACCCGTGCCGAGGCGTAGGCAAAACTGAGCCGAACCCGCTCGTTGAGTTTGAAGCGAATGTCGTTGCTGATCTCGTTGCCGCGGGAGACCCGCAGTTCATGACCGCCGTCGACGCGCACGGTGTAGTGGGTGTAGCCACCCATGTAGCGATGATGGATCACTTCGCCTTCGATATTGACGTCCAGATCTTTGGCGTTGATGGAGATCTTTTCCGGACGCAGGGAGAGGGTGGCTTCGTCACCCTTTTTGAAGCCGGTGTTCGCTACCTTGATGTCAATGCCCAGTGGTGTGTCCACCACAATAGCGTCGTCGCTCCTGTCCTTGACCGATACCGGCATAAAGTTGGTTTCACCGATAAAGTCGGCGACAAACTTGTTGTTGGGGTTTTCGTAGATGTCGATGGAATCGCTCAGCTGCTGAATCTCGCCATGAGCCAGCAGGCAGATGCGATCGGACATGGCCAGGGCTTCTTCCTGGTCGTGGGTCACGAACACAAAGGTGATGCCGGTTTCGCGTTGCAGGGCCTGCAGTTCATCGCGCATGTCCTGACGCAGCTTGTGGTCCAGCGCCGACAGGGGCTCATCCAGCAGCAGCACTTCCGGCTGTGGTGCCAGCGCGCGGGCCAGGGCAATGCGCTGCTGCTGGCCGCCAGAGAGCTGGGAGGGCATGCGTTTGGCAAACTGTTTCATGTGCACCAGGTCCAGCATCTCCCCCACCTGCTGGGCGCGCTCATCGGCACTCCAGTCCAGCATGCGCAGGCCGAAATCGATGTTTTCGGCCAGGTTCATGTGAGGAAAGAGGGCGTAGTTCTGGAACACGGTATTGACCCGGCGCTTGTGGGCCGGCAGGTCCTGAATGTCCTGGCCATGCAGCTTGATGGTGCCACTGGTGGGGGTCTCGAAACCGGCGATGGTGCGCAGCAGGGTGGTCTTGCCACAGCCGCTGGGGCCCAGCAGGGTAAAGAACTCGTTATGGTAGATATCGAGGGAGATGTCCTTGATGGCCTGGTAGGAACCGTAGCTCTTGGACATGTTTTTGATCTGGATGATTTCTTTCATAACGGCGCTCTGCTGATGAATTGCAGGCCCACAAGCTGTGGGTTTGTCAGTGTTTTAAAAGGTATATCACAGCGCCCTGCATTAACTGATAACTATGTTTTTATGTTTTGCTTTAAAAAAACCTATGCAGAGGGGTTGCCCCGTTACAGGGCGTAAAGGCGTGGTGGTGCGTTATTGTTGCTTCCTTATATAGGGAATCAGCTAAATGGCAGGGATTCCCCATTTGGGGGAATGCGGGGGAAAAACCGCACCAGCTGGGTGCAGGAAAAAAGATTTCCGATTGATTGAAAACTAATCATCCGACCGCGCTGTCGTCTGGCTGAGCCTGTGTGCCATCAGACGCGCTGTTGTCGCGCGGCGTGAATGGTTTGGCAGCGGTATAGCCGGACATTTGAGCGCCGGGTGTTCATCGGGCGAGGTCTTCGATTGGACTTTATGGTGTCGCTTCTGCTTTATATTGCCAAAGCCTGCATCAGATTTTTTAATTCAAATATAAAATTAATAATATTTTAACGATTCATTTTGTTCCCCTAGGCTTGATTCAAATGTTGGAGATTTGAAGGCCGGCAGATGGGCATCCCGGATGCGCATCGTGATTGGTCAGGCTCCGTAAACGTCAGACTCGCAATACGGGATGCAGACATGACAAGCACAAAAAAACAGATCGATACGTTGGTGGTAGGCGCTGGCCAGGCCGGCGTGGCTATGAGTGAACACCTGACCAAACTGGATGTACCGCATCTGGTGCTGGAGCGCAGTCGTATTGCGGAGCGCTGGCGCAGTGAGCGCTGGGATTCGCTGGTGGCCAATGGCCCTGCCTGGCACGATCGTTTTCCCGGTATGGAGTTCAGCGAGTTCGGTCCCGATGACTTTGTGCCGAAGGAGAAGATCGCCGATTACTTTGTCGATTACGCGAAGCAGTTTAACGCGCCCATTCAGACCGGCGTCGATGTACTGAAAGTCACCCGCAACACCGGTCGTGCCGGCTTTACGGTAGAGACTTCGGAAGGTGTGATTGAGGCCAACCGAATTGTGGCGGCCACGGGTCCGTTCCAGAAGCCAGTGATTCCGGCTATTGCACCGCAGGACGACAACCTGCTGCAGATGCACTCTGCCCACTACCGCAACCCTGCGCAGTTGCCGGAAGGTGCCGTGCTGGTGGTTGGTGCCGGGTCGTCCGGGGTACAGATTGCCGATGAACTGAATCGTGCCGGCAAGAAGGTTTACCTCTCCGTGGGTGCCCACGATCGTCCGCCACGCTCTTACCGCAACCGCGACTTTGTCTGGTGGCTGGGTGTGCTGGGCAAGTGGGACATGGAAGCCATGCAGCCAGGTACCGAGCACGTCACCATTGCAGTGACTGGCGCCCACGGCGGCAAGGGCACCGTGGACTTCCGCGAGCTGGCCGGGCAGGGCGTGCACCTGGTAGGCCTGACCCAGGGCTTTGACAAGGGTGTGGCTACCTTTGCCCCCAACCTGGTGGAGAATATCAATCGCGGTGATGCCAACTACCTGTCTCTGCTGGACGAGGCGGATGCCTACATCGAGCGCAATGGCCTCGACCTGCCGGAAGAGCCGGAAGCGCGTCGCCAGCTGCCGGATCCGGAATGCATGATCAACCCGTTGCAGCAACTTGACCTGGCGGCGGCCGGCGTGACCTCCATTATCTGGGCCACCGGCTACAGTATTGATTACAGCTGGTTGCAGGTGAACGCCTTTGATGAACAGGGCAAGCCCAGTCATCAGCGTGGTGTTTCGGCGGAGCCCGGTATTTACTTTGTCGGACTGCCCTGGCTGTCGCGCCGCGGCTCCACGTTTATCTGGGGTGTGTGGCACGATGCCAAACACATTGCCGACCATATCGCGACGCAGCGTAAATATTCGTCCTATCAGGAATCCTGAGAGTGTACGACGCGGGGCGGGCATGGGCCTGCCCCTGAAATGAATGACATCCGTTTTCACTATTGAGAGAGCCAGTCCATGCCAACGCACACGCGCATTCGCATGTTCAACACCAAGGAAACCTATCCTAACCAGTCCCTCGACAACGACCTGTGCCAGGCCGTTCGGGCGGGCAATACTGTATACGTTCGTGGTCAGGTGGGTACCGATTTTGACGGCAACCTGGTAGGTCTGGGTGACCCGCGGGCGCAGGCCGAGCAGGCTATGAAAAATGTTAAGCAGCTGTTGGAAGAGGCGGGCTCGGACATGTCCCACATCGTCAAAACCACCACCTACATCACTGACCCGCGCTTTCGCGAGCCGGTCTACCGCGAAGTGGGCAAATGGCTGAAAGGAGTATTCCCAATCTCCACCGGTCTGGTGGTGGCGGGGCTGGCGCAGCCGGAGTGGCTGATGGAGATCGATGTGATCGCCGTCATCCCCGATGACGCAGCCTGATTAAGAGATAGGGAACCGATATGACGTTTTCCATTGCCGGCTACTGTCCGGAAACCGGCATGCTGGGTTGTGCAATCAGCTCTTCCAGTATCTGTGTAGCCAGCCGCTGCGCGTTTGTCAGCAGCGGCACCGGTGTGGCGCTGACCCAGAACGTGACCAACCCGGATCTTGGCCCCCTGGCGCTGGAATTGCTGGCTCAGGGCGAGTCCCCGGAGCAGGTGCTGGATGCCATTAAACAGGCTGATACTGACGCCAGCTGGCGTCAATTGGGCGTCTTGAACAATCGCGGTGAGGGTGTGACCTTCAGCGGCAGCGAGGCGCTGGGGATCTATGCCACTGCCCAGGGCGAGAACTGCCTGGCCATGGGTAACCTGCTGGCGAATGAGCAGGTCCCGCAAGCCATTGTTAATGCCTTTGAGGCCAGCAGCGGCCATCTGGCGGAACGTCTGTTGCAAGCTCTGGAAGCGGGTCTTGCGGCCGGTGGAGAACTTGGACCGGTGCATTCGGCGGGCTTGCTGGTGTGTGCCGAGCCCAAGTGGCCGGTGGTGAATCTGCGCGTGGATTGGCATGAGCAGCCCATCACTGAATTGCGCAGTGTCTGGCACAACTACGAGCCGCAAATGCAGGCCTACATCACCCGTGCCAAAGATCCAGCCAATGCGGAGAGCTACGGGGTTCCGGGCGACGAGTAACACCATGAAGGCCGATGCTAAAGCGTTGGCTTAACCACTGTCATTTAATGTCGGAACTGTCATTAATTACTGGAACTAGCATGTCGAACACGCTGACTGTTGAAATTCTTCGGGCCCTGATCGGCTTCGATACCACCAGTGCCAATTCCAATCTGGCGCTGATGGAGTATGTGCTGGGTTTCCTGCGTACCCATGGCGTCGACAGCCAGCTGGTGTTTAACGCAGAAGAGAACAAGGCCAACCTCTACGCCACCATCGGCCCGCAGGACCGGGCAGGGGTGATGCTCTCCGGCCATACCGATACGGTACCTGTGACCGGCCAGCAGTGGCTCAGGGAACCCTATGCGCTGACGGAAGAGGATGATCACTACTACGGCCGCGGCACCAGCGATATGAAAGGTTTCCTGGCGGTGGTACTCGCGGCAGTGCCGGAGATGGTGAAGCGGTCACTGCACACGCCCATCCATCTGGCCTTCTCCTTTGACGAGGAGATCGGCTGTGTGGGTGTGCGGCGGCTGATCGATATGTTGCGTGAGCACCCGCTGAAACCGGCGATCTGCATCATTGGCGAGCCCACCACCATGCAGGTGGTCACCGCTCACAAGGGCAAGCTGGCGGCCCGGGTCACGGTGCAGGGCAAGGAGTGTCACTCCGGCATGGCCCCCATGGGTGTCAACGCGGTGAACTACGCCGCCCGGCTGATTAACTGGCTGGAGCAGCTGGCGTTTCAGAAACGGGAGCAGGGGCCGTTTGAGGCGGGTTACGACATTCCCTACAGCACGGTGCATACCGGCACGGTAGCGGGGGGCACGGCGCTCAATATTGTGCCCAACCACTGCAGTTTTCTGTTTGAGATCCGCAATATCGCTGCCGATGACCCGCACCAGTTGCTGGCGGAATTCCGCGCCTATGCGGAAACCCTGGTGGCAGAGATGCAGCAGGTGAGCGAAGACTGCGCTATCACTATTGATATCACCACGGAATATCCGGGGCTGAGCACGGCAGATGACGAAGCGGTGGTGGCGTTTGTACGCAGCCTCACCGATGAGAGCGAGCCGGGCAGTATCAACTTCGGCACCGAGGGTGGCCTGTTCAGCCAGGTGCTGGGTGTGCCCACGGTGGTGTGCGGCCCCGGCAGCATGGACCAGGGCCACAAGCCCGATGAGTACATTCTCGGCAGCGAACTCGGCAAGTGTGAGTTGTTTGTACAGCGGCTGATCGATCGGCTGAGTGATTGAGCCATAAAGGCTAATGCCTCTGCATCAGGTTATCTGATGCAAGGGTGAGACAAATACTATTTTATCTATATGCGCCCCCGCTATATGGTCAGGGGTAACAGTTATGAACGCAAATCAGGAGTAATCCCGAAATGTCCAACAAACAACCCATTGATGTAAAAAAGGTATGGCAGCAGGATCGGGATCACTACATCCATCCCTGGACCGACTTCTCCACCTTTAAAGAAACCGGCTCCATGGTGCTGACCGACAGTGACAACGTGCACGTGCAGGACGGCAACGGTAACCGCTACCTGGACGGCATTGGCGGACTCTGGTGTGTGAACATCGGCTACGCCCGCGAGGAGATGGCCCAGGCCATCGCCGACCAGGTGCGCCAGATTCCCTACTACTCCTGCTTTGGTCACCACACCACCGTGCCTGCAGCACAGTTGGCGGCCAAGCTGGCCGAGCTGGCTCCGGGTAACCTGAACCATGTCTTCTATGGCTGTGGTGGTTCCGTGGCCAACGACACCGCCGTGCGTATTATCCACTTCTACTTCAACCAGCTGGGCAAGCCCAACAAGAAGAAGATCATCGGTCGCATCGACGGTTACCACGGCAGTACCTACATGGCCATGTCCATCACCGGTGTAAAGTTCGACCATATCGGTTTTGATATCGATGAGCAGATGGTGGCCCACATCTCCTGCCCGAACCCTTACCGTCGTCCGGAAGGGCAGAGCCTGGAAGCGTTCTGTGATGAAAAGGTGCAGGAGCTTGAAGACAAGATCCTGGAGATGGGTCCGGATAATGTTGCTGCATTCTTCGCCGAGCCCATCATGGGCGCCGGTGGCGTTATCGTGCCGCCAGAGGGTTACCACAGGAAGACCCTGGAAGTGTGCCGCAAGTACGGCGTGCTCTATGTGTCCGATGAAGTGGTAACCGCTTTCGGTCGCCTGGGCCACATGTTCGCCTCCGAAGCCGAGTTTGGCATCGTGCCGGACATTATCACCTGCGCCAAAGGCCTGACCTCCGGTTACCTGCCGCTGGGTGCCACTATCCTGTCTGACGATATCTATGAAGTTATCAGCAAGCCGCAGGCGGACGGCGCCATCTTCACCCACGGTTTCACCTATTCCGGTCACCCGGTCAGCTGTGCTGCCGGTGTGAAAAATATCGAGATCATGGAGCGGGAAAATATCTGTGGCAACGCCATGGAGATGGGTGCCTACTTTGAAGCGCAACTGAAAACCCTGATGGATCTCCCCATTGTCGGTGATGTTCGCGGTCGCAAGTTCATGATGTGTATCGAGAACGTGGCGAACAAGGTGACCAAGGAGCTGATTGATCCGGCAGCCCGTGTAGGCAACCGTATCGCCGATCACTGCCAGGCCCGTGGACTGATTGTACGGCCGCTGGCGCACATGAACGTGTTGTCACCACCGCTGACCCTGAACAAGGAGAATGTGGATTTCCTGGTGGCTGTGTTACGCGAAAGTATTGAAGCTACCGTGGCGGACCTGAAGGCTGAAGGTTTTCTCTGACAGCATCCCGGGCGCGACCCGGTTTCCAGCCTGAAAAAGCCGGCCCTCCTGGGCCGGCTTTTTTATGGCGGGCTGGTATTGGCCCGGTGGCAGAAGGAGATCGCTTTACAGGTTGGCATCGATAATAAAAAAGACCCCAAGTGCTGCAGGGCAGCAGTTGGGGTGCAAGGTACTGTAGGGAGCGGCTACAGGTTTTTTTCAGTCGGGCTTATCAGAAATACCAATCCAGGGTTACGCCATAGGTGCGTTCCAGCCCCGGCACCTCAGAGAGACCCGCAGAACCGGCGGTATCGGCGGCGCTGCGGTACTCTTCGTCGAGGATGTTTTTACCCCACAGGGTTACACCCCAGGAGTTCGCCACTTCCAGGCCAAACCGCAGGTTAAACAGTGCGTAGGCATCCTCTTCAGTCTCCTCCGGCAGTAACACATAGAGGTTCTGGTCGCTGCGATAGGTCATGTCGATACGGCCAAACCACTCCATATCGCCCGATCCAATGCCGCGACGGTACTCACCACCCAGGTTGAGGGAGAACTCGGGCGCGTGATCCAGGGTTTCACCGCTGAGATCCTGCAGGCCGCCGACACAACCGGGTTGGGTTGAGTAGGCACAGGGGGCGCCTTCGTAGTCCGAATATTCGGCCAGTACATAGCTGGCGCTACCATCGATGGTCAGGTGGTCGGTCACCACACCGGTGAATTCCAGCTCCAGCCCCTTGGTTTCTGCCTCGGCGGCGTTGGTTACCAGTACGCTGACTTCGGAGGGCACGTTCTGCAGGACCTGGAAGTCCTCAAACTTGGTATAGAAGAGCGCGCCATTCACGCGCAGGCGATTGCCAAACCATTCGGTTTTGAAACCGAATTCGTAGTTGTAGGCCGTTTCAGGATCCCACAGGGCCAGGTCGGGTGTGATGCAGTTGCCGCCGCGTCCACAGCCGGCAAAGTCGCGCTGTACGCCCCCTGATTTAAAGCCTTTGTCGTGGGAGACGTAGAGCATGATGTCGGTATCCATCTGATACGTGAGCTTGGCGGAGTAGGTGACTTCATCGAACTCCTCCACGTGATTCTGGCCCACCACCGAGTTGCTGCCGGTGCGCTCATCCTTGTCCTTGCGCAAACCCAGGCTGGCGCTCCATTGGTCGTTAAAGTCGTAGGAGACATTACCAAACAGGGCCTTGCTCTTTACTTCAATGGGGGTCGTACCATCAAACAGTGGCGGAATCGAGGTAATACTCTCGGTGGATTCGTCCTGATAGTAGATGCCGATCAGGTAGGAAAAGGGGCCCTCGAAGTCTGAGGCCCACTGCACTTCATGGGTCATGATTTCCTGGGGTGTTTCGTTGTTGGTGTAGGGCGCAACAATTGGGCCGAACACGGGGTGGACAGCGACTACCTGGCCAGGGGCTATGGTTTCATCCCGATCCTGTCCCAGAATTGCATTGTTCTCTTCCCACGCGGAAATAGTCGACAGGGTGTGGTTGGCGAAGCTCCACTTCACGTTAAAGATGTAGCGTTCTACCTCTTCTTTGGTGAAGGAGGACTGGTCTTCCTGGGCTTTACCCAGACTCGTCTGCGGCAGAGTAACCCCCAGTGCAGCTGCGTTATTGAGGGCAGTGGTTGAGTACTCGGTGATACCGTTATCCAATCTGGAGGACTGTTTGTGATTGTCGGCGGTGAGTTTCAGTTGCAGGTCGTCGGTGACATTCCACAACAGTTTGGCTCGCCAGCCCTCGCGGTCGACGTTACGGGTGTCCTCGTTCAGATAGACGTTTTCCGTGTAACCGTCCCGTTCGGCGGTATAACCGCTGATACGGGCGCCCAGTTTTCCTTCTATCAGGGGAATGTTCACAATGCCGCGCAGTTCCTGCGCGTCAAGGTTGCCGGCCACCCCCTGCACCTTGCCGGAGAACTCGTCCGGGTTGGGGTCGGCGGTAAAAATACGAATGGCACCGGAGGTGGAGTTTTTACCAAACAGGGTCCCCTGTGGGCCGCGCAGTACTTCCACCCGCTCGATGTCCATCAGTTCGGTAAAGGCCAGGCCCTGACGGATCTGGTAGACGCCGTCGACCATGGTGGATACCGACTGCACCGCTGACGGGCCGGTGGTGCCCACACCACGCATATAGATCGCAGCGTTAATGGCAGTGGAGGGGAAGTCGAGGGTCAAACCGGAGATCTTGTCTGCGACACCGGTGAAATCGGTAATGCCTTGCTGGGCAAGTCCATCGCCGGTGACGGCTGCAATACTGGCGGGAATCGATTGCAGGCCTTCTTCCCGCCGTGTTGCCGTGACCACCACTTCTTCCAGTGTGGCGGCTGCCCGTACTGTCTCCGGTGAGGAGACTCCGGCGCAGAGTAGTGCTATACAGGATGCCAAGAGGGATTTATTGAGTTGCTTTTCCATGACGTCAGCCCATTTTATCTAGTTATTTTATTGTTGTTGGTGTTGCTGTAACGCGGGTGACCTGTCGCTCAGTAGTGCTTCGAACCCTCGCGAGCTTAGGTCGACTTAAGTACATCTACTTCGGTTGGTTAAAGATCCTGTGACTCTTATTGTTATGTCGTTGGTCGTATTCTGTAGATCCTGCTGCGTAAATCCTGTTTTGGTGTCAAAGCCTGGCCATCATTACCAGGCGCTGCCGGAGCCGTACAGGCGGCGCAATTCGTGTTTGGCCAGTTTGCCGGAGGGTAAACGCGGAATCGCGTCAACAAATTCAAATGACCTCGGGCAATTAATGGATGAGGTGTGTGATTTGCACCAGCGGATCAACTCCTCCTTGACCAATGCCTTATCACAGTCCGGGTCTTTCAGTTGGATAATGGCTTTCACCTCTTCGCCAAATTCAGGGTTGGGCACACCGATCACTGCGGCATCCAGCACATCGCGGTGCACAATGAGGGTGTCTTCGATAATCTGCGGATAGATATTGACCCCGCCGGAGATGATGGTGAAATCCTTGCGGTCGGTCAGGAACAGGTAGCCGTCCTCATCCAGATAGCCGATATCTCCCGGCGTGCCCCAGTCAGGTTCTGTAGGGTGTCTTACCTTGCGGGTTTTTTCCGGCTCATTGATGTAGTCAAAGCCCCGGCCTTCGCCCAGTTCAAAGTAGATGAGTCCCGGCTCGCCGGCTGGCTTCTCTGCACCGGTCTCTTCATCGCAGATGTGGATTTTTCCGGTAACACTTTTGCCTACCGATCCCGGCTTTTGCAGCCACTCCTGAGGGCCAATATAGGTCGCGCCCAGGTTTTCGGTGGAAGAGTAGTACTCGTGAATAATTGGCCCCAGCCAGTCAAACATCTGTTGCTTGATGCCAGCGGGACAGGGTGCAGCGGCATGGGAGACATACCTCAGGGAGGAGAGGTCGTAACTCTCTCTTACGGCCTGGGGCAGGGCCAGCATCCTGACAAACATGGTCGGTACAAACTGGGCCACGCTGATGTGCCAATCCTGAATCGCTTTGAGGGTTTGCTCTTCGTCAAACTTGCTCAGGGTGACAAAGGTTCCGCCCAGGCGATGGGTGAGCAACAGTGTATGCAGGGGTGCACCGTGGTAGACCGGGCCTGCGGTGAAGGTCACCAGTGGGTCGAACGCCTGGTACAGGCGCACGGAGCTGTCGGTTGGCGACAGGTTTTCTATGGGGCCCGGTGTAAACTTGTGCGCGATGCCCTTGGGGCGCCCGGTGGTGCCACTGGAATAGAGCAGATGGTAACCGGCGGTCTGGTCGGCTATCGGTGTGCCTGGCAGAGGCGCCAGTGCCTCGTGAAAGGAGCTGGTGCCGGGAGCAGGTTGCTCACCGGCATCGTAGAAGGCCTCCACCCCGGGTGTGAGCTCGCTGCTGGCCAACACGGCGAGAACTTCACTGGCGCTGTTGTCGGAGATCAGCAGCCGGGAATGGCTGTCGTTGAGGATATAGGCAGCTTCCTCGGGTTTCAGGTGGGTCGAAATGAGGGTCAGGATAATGCCTGAACGCTGCGCGCCCCAGTAGATGACGGGGAAGTCCAGGGTGTTTTTGAGTATGACGCCGGCGCGATCGCCGGGTGCCAGTCCATGTTGCCTGAAAAGATGGGCCACTTTATTGGAGCGTTCTTCCAGCTCTGCATAGCTGAGTTGCAGCCCTTTATCGGCTATCACGAACGCGGGGCGCTGTGGATGGCTACTGGCGTATTGATAGGGATGCATATTTATCCTTCTTATCTACATCAATCGCTACTGTTCAGTGTTGTATCTGTCGCTTTATCTATCTTGGGCAATGGGCTTCCTGTATTCGGGATAGAAATGAGGCTAGCAGAATGTCACTACTGTGACAATTAACCTAACTTAACGGGGAGGGGGGTATATGATGAACATAGTTACTTACCGTAACTCAAAGCCTTTTTAATCCCGAGTTACCTGCAATATCTGGCCATATGGCCGGTAAAATATGATTATTATTAATAATAAAGTTTGGGTTAATTCTAAAATAGTCTTGGAATGACTGGCCGGAAGGGCTGGTTTCAACGGCCCTGGGCCATTAATCAATATTGACATCAAAGATGACAATATCCAGTATGAAGACAGCATGAAAAATACACTCGATAACAAATATGCCGATCCCCTGTTTCTGATGGTCGACGAGCTGATCAGGACCAGCAGTCGCTTGCGTACGGTACTGGGACAGTCCCTCAAGGATGTTGGCCTCACCAAAACCGAAGTGACTGTACTGACCGCGGTTGTGGTTGCCGCAAAGCCTCCCACCATGTCCCAGATCGGCCGCAGTCTTGGCAGTCCCCGCCAGGTGATTCAGCGTTCAGCCAATGCATTGATAAAACAGGGGCTGATAAAAGCGGTAGATAATCCCGGCGATCTTCGCGCCAAGTTGCTTGAGCCCACGGCAAGCGGGATTGAACTGAAGGCTGAAATTGATGCCCGAGCCCGCAAGTCCGCAGAGGGCTTAACAGAAACCCTGGATCACAAACGTTGCGAAAAGATTACGGCGGATCTGCGCAAGCTGCGCCGCGAAATTGAGACCTACGTGCGACAGAGGGAAATCGATGGGGTTGAAACATAATCTTGAGGAACTGGTTAATACGCCCGCATTGTCGGCCTGGCTGGATGACAATGTTCCGCAGTTGGGAAGCGGGCCTCTTCAGGTAGACCTGATCTCCGGCGGCTTTTCCAATGTCGTCATTGGCCTTAACAGGGGAGGCCCCTCCATGGTGTTGCGGCGGCCGCCGGCAACACCTCCCCCCGGTGCTGAACGCACGGTTCTGCGCGAAGCCAGAATGCTCTCCGCTCTTGATCAGACCAATGTTCCCCATCCCAAATGTTTTGGTGCCTGCGAAGATGCAGGGCTGATAGGTGCGCCGTTTTACGTCATGGAGAAAGTCGAGGGCTGGTCGGCGCAGATCGTCGACGGAGTCACCACCTATCCTGCGCCGTTTGATAAGGCGCCCTGCGGTTACCGCGTTCCCTACGCCGTGGTCGATGCCCTGGTTGCCCTGGCCAATGTTGACTACAAGGCTATTGGACTGGAGGGGTTCGGCAAACCGGATCGTTACCTGGAGCGACAGGTGGATCGTTGGGCCACCCAGTTGGCGTCCTACAAGGAGAAGTACGACTATCCCGGTCGAGAGCTGCCAGGCTATGAGTTGGTGGAGTCCTGGTTGAGGGCCAATACGCCTGCCAACTATGAGGTCGGGATTATTCACGGTGATGTGGGCACGCCCAATATGCTATTCGCCGAAGACCTGCCCTGCCGGGTAAAGGCCCTCATCGACTGGGAGCTAACCACCATCGGCGATCCATTGGTGGATCTGGGCTGGTTCCTCGGTGGGCTGCGCGATGAGCGCATGCCTGATGTGGGCACCTCCAGTCTTAACGATACCAGCCACTGGCCCAGTCGGCAGGAGTTGATCCGCTATTACGGTGCCGGCACCGGGCGCGACATGAGTCACTTCGATTACTACCTGGTTCTCGCCCGTTTCAAGGCGGGCTGCATTATGGAGTACAAGGTGGCGCAGGCGGCTATCGGCAAACTGGATAAGGAAGCTGGCGAGTTTTTTTCCGGGATTGTGCTGGACTGCTTTGCCTCCGCCGCTGAAATTGTGAAGAGAATTGGTTAGCCGAATGCATGCGGTGGTGTGGCAGGCCTCGTCGACGCCAGGCATCAGATACTGAAAGTATTCGAGTCAGAAAAACATAAAAGCAAAGCCGAAGCTTAACAGGAGCTTGTCATGATCGACTTCAGTGTAGAGCCGGAGTTTCAGGAAAAACTGGATTGGATGAACACCTTTGTGCGTGAGGAGTGTGAGCTGGTGGACCTGCTGTTCCCTACACCCCACGACATGTATGACGTCAAGCACAGCAAGGCCCGGCGGATCGTGCGGCCGCTGCAGGAACAGGTGCAGGCGCAGAAACTCTGGGCCTGTCACCTGGGGCCTGATCTCGGTGGTCCGGGCTATGGTCAGGTGAAACTGGCGTTGATGAACGAAATCCTTGGCCGCTCCAGCTGGGCACCGACGGTCTTTGGTACTCAGGCCCCCGATACCGGCAATGCCGAAATCCTCGCCATGTTTGGCACCGAAGAGCAAAAGCGGAAATACCTCAAGCCGTTGATGGACGGCGATATTGTATCGTGCTTTTCCATGACCGAGCCGCAGGCGGGCAGCGATCCGCTGGAGTTTGAGTGTAAGGCCTGGCGTGATGGTGATGAGTGGGTCATTGAAGGGGAGAAGTGGTTCTCCTCCAATGCGCGTTTTGCCGAGTTCTTTATTGTTATGGCAGTGACCAATCCTGACAACGCGCCCCACGAGCGTATGTCCATGTTCCTCGTGGATGCCGATCGCCCGGGCATTGAAATTATCCGCAACTCGCCGCTGTTGACCGAGAACGCCGATGGCGAGAACGCCACTTCGGCGTACATGCGGTACAACCAGGTGCGTGTACCGTTGGATGCCATGCTGGGTGAGCCGGGAGGGGCGTTCAAGGTTGCCCAGGCACGTCTCGGCGGCGGTCGTATTCACCACTGCATGCGCACGGTGGGGTTGTTACAGCGCGCCATCGATATGATGCTGGAACGGGCAGTCTCCCGTCGCACCAAAGGCAAGCGCCTGGGTGATCACCAGATCGTGCAGGCGCAGATCGCCGATTCAATTATTGAACTGGAGCAGTTTCGCCTGCTGGTATTAAAAACCGCCTGGATTATCGACACCCAGCCCCACGGTGCCGCGCGTACCCACATCGGCATGTGCAAGGCGCAGCTGGGCAAAATCTTTTTCGATATCGCCCAGCGCGCGGTGCATTTGCATGGTGCGCTTGGGGTTACCCATGAAACACCTCTGGCCAAAATCTGGGCCGGCGCACCGGCGCTGGCGTCGGCAGACGGTCCCACCGAAGTTCATCAGGTGCAGGTGGCCAAGGCTTATCTAAAAAAAGCGGTGGCCACCGAGGGACTCTTCCCTACAGATCACAACCCGACCCGGCTTGCACTGGCGAAGAAGAAATACGCCCACCTGCTGGAGGATTGAGCGTGGATGCCTTGTTTGATTTCACCGGGCTGGTGGCCGTGGTCACCGGTGGCTCCCGCGGACTCGGTTACCACATGGTCCGGGCGTTGGCGGAGCGTGGTTGCGATGTGGTGATCGCCAGTCGCAAGCTGGAAAACTGTGAGCGCGTGGCCGAAGAGGTTCGTGCCATGGGCCGGCGGGCGCTGGCAGTGGCCACCCATGTGGGGCGCTGGGAACAATGTGACGCTTTGATTGAAACTGTCTACGCGCACTTTGGCCGTATCGATATCCTGATCAACAACGCCGGTATGTCGCCGGGGTGTCCCAGCCACCAGGTGAGCGAAAAATTATTTGATGCGGTGATGAACCTCAATTTCAAAGGGCCCTTCCGGCTGGCGAGCGAGATTGCCCACCGCATGTCCCAGGGGGAGGGGGGCAGCATTATCAACATTAGCTCCACCGGTGCATTGATGGCGCTGCCGCAGGTGGTGCCCTATGGCGCTTCCAAGGCGGCCTTGAATGCGATGACAGTGTCTCTGGCGAAGGAGTACGCCCCCAGCGTACGAGTCAATACGGTGTCGGCGGGGCCGTTTCTGACGGAAGCCCATACCGACTGGACCGAGGAGGAGTTGAACAGCATGAACAACGCCGCCCGGCGCGCTGGTGAGCCGCAGGAGATCATTCCCGCTGTTCTGATGCTGGCCAGCCCTCGCTCATCCTTTACCACGGGGGCACTGCTGCGGGTGGATGGCGGACAGCGCTGATACGCTGTGGTTTGAACGCCGAACTTCACTATAACGATAAAGACAATTCACGCGAGTGAGGAGCTGTTCATGAACAAGGTCTATTACGGCTGGTTTATCGTCGCCATTGCGGTGGTGATTAATACGCTCATCATCGGCGGTGTGTTTACCTCCATGGGTGTTTTCGTCCTGCCCCTGGCCACAGAGTTCGAGTTGACCCGCGCGGAGGCCAATACCGCCGCTATTTTATTGAGCTTTGGTTGCGCGGTCTGTTCGCCATTTGTTGGCAGCCTGCTGGACCGCAGGCCATTGCGGCAGATGATGTGGACAGGTGCGCTATTGCTCGGTGGCTGTCTTATCGCCATAGGCCTGTCGGATTCCCTTTATGTTTCTGCGGCCATTGTTACCTTGCCGTTGGCGGTATCCACCATTGCCGCAGGTACCGCTTCGGTAACGGTGTTGATCGCTCGCTGGTTCAGTGTTTACCGCAGCCGGGCGATGGCTCTCGCGGCCCTGGGGATATCCTTTGGCGGGGTGCTGATGCCGCCTTTGCTGGGTTTTCTGCTGGAGCGGATTGGTTGGCGGCAGACACTCATTGTTGAGGGGGTGGTGTTGATGGTGGCGATCAGTGTGCTGGTGCTGCTGGTCAGGGATCGGCCCGGTGAGAATGACCGGGAGGTACCCGGAGAGCATCCGGCCAGTGAGAGGACACCTGCCTCCACGGCTTCCGAGGTACCCATGTCCTTACTGTCCGTACTGCGGCTGCCGTTGTTCTGGTTTATGTGCCTGAGCGTCTCTTTTGTCGTCGGTGCCGCTCATGCCTTCAGTATTACCATCGTTCCCCTGGGGCAGGATATGGGGCTGACGGCGGCCACGGCTGCGGGGTTGCTGTCGCTGTTTGCCGGTGGTGGTGTGTGCGGGAAATTGTTGGTGGCCTCCATTGGCCAGCGTTTTGACAGCACCCTGGTGCTGGTGGCCTGCTTTGCGCTGATGGCGCTGGCCAATTTCGTGTTCCTGGTGGCCGACAACTACACCCAGCTCAGGATTGGCTGTGTGCTGCTGGGTATCGCTGTGGGCGCCACCTTGCCGGTCTTTTTCTCGTTGCTGGCCAGCACCTTCGGACCGGCCTCGTTTGGCACCGTCAATGGCCTGGCCACCACCGGCATGGCCATCGTTGGCGCCATCGGCGTGCGCTGTGCAGGTGAGATTTATGACCGGACCGGTGGTTATGAGCTCTTGTTCATGGTGTTGATTGGTATTCAGTTCGTGTCGATGCTGCTGATCGTCAGCGCGCGCTGGTTGATGTCCCGGGGCTATGCGCCGGCGACCCAGCCGGGTCAGGTCTGACACTTCAGGGGTCGACGTTAGTTAATGCTTTGAGGTGTGATTTTGTCTGTACTGTCCCCGGGTGAGCGCAGCATCGCTCTGCAAGGTGCCAAAAACTTCCGTGACTTTGGCGGCTATCGCAGTAACGTGGGTGGCTGTGTCAGGACGGGAAAATTGTTTCGTGCAGCTGCGCTGTCAGAATTGACTGAGGCTGACCTGGCTATGCTGGTGCCGTTGGGTATTCGTGCCGTGTGCGACTTGCGCCGTGACATCGAGCGGGACCGGGCACCTACCCGGTGGTATCAGGGAAGCGAGGTACGGTTTTACCATCTGCCATTTTTCCGGGATAAATCCAGTACGGCCGGTGTGATGAGTGGTGCCCGTGAAGGGGGCAGTGCGGAAGTTTCCAGGCAGATCATGATCGACATGTATCGGCGCATGGGTACCCGGCCACAGGTGCAGCAGCAGATGCAGCAGATCTTCTCCCTGCTGCGGGCAGGGGAAACCCCGTTACTGATTCACTGCAGTGGTGGCAAGGATCGTACTGGTGTGGCCTGTGCCCTGATTCTCGCTCTGTTGGGGGTAGAGCAGGAGACCATTGTCGAAGATTACATGCTGAGCCTGGCGTTCTACACCGGCCGGACGGATGTAACCCGCCAGGCTCGCGGGCAACTGGTGGATTCAGATCAGGCGGGTGCGCGTGAAGCGGAAGCGTTACTGCCGTTGTACACCGTGGATCCCGATTACCTGCGGGCAACGTTTGCGGGAATCATCGAGGCCTATGGTTCCATGGAGGGGTACTACGTCACCGGCCTGGGTCTGGGGCAAGGGGATATCGAAAGGCTGCGACAACAACTGCTTGCCTGAGATATTGCGGGGGGGAGACTCTCAGCTTTCCACCAGCGACAACTTGGGAAGCCCACCGCGCTGCTCATTGGCATGGCGCACCACATAATCCAGAAAGTGCGAAATCTTTGGCGCCAGCTGCATACGACTGGTGTAGAGGCCGTAGCACTTGATCGGCTCAATGGGGATCTCGGGCAGCAGTTGCACCAGTGATCCGGCCTTCAGCGCAGCCTCGCAATCGGTACGGGTGAGCATGGCGATGCCGAGCCCGGCCTTCGCCATCTGTTTGAGGCTGGCGGAGCTGTTAACCCGGTAGCGGGGTTTGATGCTGACGAGGTGGCGATTTTCACCACTGCCAAAGGGCCACAGGGGCATGGCGCGCGAGTTACCCAAAATCAGGCCGTCGTGGCTTTTGAGGCTTTCCAGGTCAGTGGGCTGGCCGTGCTGCTGAATGTATTCGCGGCTGGCCACCAGTACCCGTTCCCGTTCAAACAGCAGTTTGGCAATCAGGTTGGAGTCCGACAGGGGGCCGAACTTGATGGCGATATCGGCGTTATGCCCCAGCAGGTCCACATCCCCGTCACTGAACTGCAGGTCGATATCCACCTTGGAATAGTTCTGCATAAAGCCGGCACACAGGTTGGTCAGGGTCTCCGGGTTAAAGGAGATGGGGGCGATAATCTTGAGGTTGCCGGCCACTTCCTGACGGGAGTTCTCGGCTGTGGTGCTGACCTGCAGCGCCTCTTTGAGAATGCGCACCGAGCGGTCGTAGATCTGGCGGCCTACCTCGGTCAGCTGCACCTGGCGCGTATTGCGTTGCAGCAGGCGTACGTCGAGGTGTTCTTCCAGCTGCGAGATCTTGCGGCTGATGGTGGACTTGGGGGTATTCAACTCCCGGGACGCGTCGGAAAAGCTCCCTAATTCAACAACCTTGACGAATAAAAGCAGCGTATTCAGATCGAACATCGGTGGTCTGAGATCCCTGGTCGATTGTTTCAGATATGGAACAGTCTGTTTTTGGTCAATTCCTACAGAGTGCGCACTATATCCGATATGGTTGGGCTGTTTCGTGAATTATACGCGCCTGGTGGGTAGATCCTATCGCTTTTTGCGCACTAAGTCCCCGATTACGGATAAGAATAGGCCTCCATGAATACAAAAGCAGAGCTTGCCAAAGTCCAGGAAAGTGACGAACTCTTCATTAACGCGGATCGTGACGCCGCAACCTTCTCGGTACTGCCGGAACGGGACCCCCTGAAAGCCTCTCTCTACCTGGATGGCGTTATCGACGAGCGCCGCATCAAGTCGCGCCTGCGCCAGCTGGTGCGGATGGACGTCGATGAGTATATCGACGAAGTGGTCATGCCAACCCAGCACAACAAGCGTCCCGGTGTGCGTGAGGTGGTAGAGCAGCTCAATGCCACTATCGTCACCAGCCAGCTGAAGGGATCCCTTTATATTGCCGAGATCGAGCTGAACTTCAGCCATGGCAGGCGCCGCATCGCCATCATCGGCCAGGAGCGCACCTCCTCCAACGGCGCCTGGATGCCGGAGCACCACCTGCAGGCCAGCGAAGCCATCCTGCGTTTCTCCGAAATGGGCCTGCCGATTGTGTTCCTTATCGACACCCCCGGGGCCGATGCCGGTGAAATTGCCAACAAGAACAACCAGGCCCACTCCATCTCCCAGATGATTACCGCCAGTGCCTCGGCTTCAGTGCCGACCCTGGGGATTGTGCTGGGTATGGGCTATTCCGGTGGTGCTATTCCGCTGGCCGCGGCCAACCTGCTGCTGTCCGTGCGTGACGGGGTGTTTAACACCATCCAGCCCCAGGGCCTGCAGAGCATTGCCCGTAAGTTCAATCTCTCCTGGCAGGAGTGTGCCAAGAGCGTGGGTGTGAGCCCGGAAGAGCTGCTCTCCAACGGCTGTATCGATGGCATTATCGACTATACCCCCTGGGACCAGGATGAGCGCCGCGACAACCTGCAACGTGCCATGGTGTCCGGTATCGAAGCGATTGAGGAGGCCTCGCGCAAGTTCGTGGCCAACAATCCGTCGCTGATCAAGCAGTACCAGCTCAACCTGGACCGCTACCTCAATCCCACCGAATACTACCGCGCGCTGGACACCAAGCGTCGCACCACATCCCCAACGGCACAGCCCAATATTTTCGGCCTCTGCCTGCGCTACATCCGCTACCTGCAGAGCAGCAACCGCCTCAAGTCCATCAGTGTGCGGGAATATGAACTGACCGCTGAAGCACGCCTGCCACGGGGTGACCTGAAAGACCGTATCCTGCAGGATCAGGCGCGCCTGTTTAACACCTGGATCGAGAGCCCGGACAAGATCGTCTACGACGATGAGCTGACCAAGCTGTGGAAGCAGTTCTCCGATCGCATGGCGAGCCAGAACAAGGAGCGCAACAAGGTTTCCCGCCTGCTGCTGGGTGAGCCACAGGAGAATTACGAGAAAGCCAAACAGGCAATGCTGTTTGGTATCTGCTTCTTCCTCTACAACCGCTGGAAGGGCACGGCGAAGAATAACTTCAAGGCACTGATCGACCTGCTTGAAGATGAGACCCGCGAACCTTCCGTGGAGTACTGGCCCGAGCTGTCC
The DNA here is from genome assembly GCF_009857815.1 of Pseudomaricurvus sp. HS19. Classification (GTDB taxonomy): domain Bacteria; phylum Pseudomonadota; class Gammaproteobacteria; order Pseudomonadales; family Cellvibrionaceae; genus Pseudomaricurvus. The sequence continues at coordinate 127,453 of NZ_WVVW01000001.1, forward strand.
GATATGCATGTACTGGATATTGTGCTGCACCGGGACCTGCGTCTGGATTTTATTCAGCAGTGCCGCAACCTGCTGATCTTCGATGCCCTCTACGACAACGTGGTTGCCAACCTGCCGAGCATTGCCCGGGAAGCGATGGAAAGCCGCAGCCTGTCGAAGAAGTCGGTTTCCGATCTGCTGGAGGCCTCCCTCAACTCCGTACTGATGGAGAGCGGCGACGCGAAGAAAGAGCGCAAGACGTTCGAACAGTGGCTGAAGTACCTGGCCAATCACGGCGGTCGTGGCGACCTGCTGACCAAGGTGGAAGCCTGGAAGAACATCGGCTTCCCGCAGATGAACGAAAGCCTGTTTGTGATCCTCACCTATTTCTTCGAGACGCTGTTGCCCGAGTACTACAGCAGCCTCAACGGTGGCACTTTCAAGGGGCTTATCACCCCGGTACGTATCGGTCGCAAGAAGGATTTCTGGAACCGCCTGACCATGGGCTATCGCGACCTGCTGTTGCAGCGCCTGCTGCGTTCCGTGAAAAAGAGCAGCACACCGCAGCCGGAAACCATCCTCAGTACTTACTTCAGTAACTTCGCTGAGTTCCACGCTGACAGTACCAGTGCCAACCCGGTAAATTTCCCCGGTTTCCACCAGTCCATTGAAGCCGCTATCGCTGCCAACAAACGCCCCTGTGGCCTGGTCACCGGTATCGGTGAGATCGCCGGTGAGGGCGGCGGCAATCCCAGTCGTGTGGGTGTGGCGATTTCCAATGTGGAGTTCCAGGCCGGTGCCTTTGATATGGCCAGTGCCCGCAAGTTCTGCGCCCTGATGGTGGAGTGTGCCCAGCAGCAGCTGCCTATCGTCTGCTTTATCAGCTCCGGTGGTATGCAGACCAAGGAGGGGGCCGCAGCGCTCTTCTCCATGGCGGTAGTCAACGACCGTATTACCCGCTTTGTGGCGGACTTCGACCTGCCCATCGTGGTATTCGGCTTTGGTGACTGTACCGGTGGTGCCCAGGCCAGCTTTGTGACCCACCCGCTGGTGCAGACCTACTACTTCTCCGGCTGTAATATGCCGTTTGCCGGCCAGATGGTGGTGCCTTCCTACCTGCCATCCCAGTCCACCCTGTCCAACTACCTCTCCACCACCCCGGGCGCGATGGCGGGACTGGTCAAGCACCCGTTTGTGGCGGACCTGGACGCGTCACTGCGCACTATTGACCCGGTCATTCCATTGCCGGATCTCACTGTTGACGATGTGATTGCCAGTGCCCTGCAGAAAGCGCTGCCGTGTGTGGATTGTGATGACCAGCTCTCCGACACCGATCCGAAAGCGCTGATGGCGCCGGTGAAGAAGGTGCTGGTACACGCCCGTGGCTGTACCGCAGTGAAGCTGATCCGCAAGGCTCAGGAAAATGATATCCAGGTGGTGTTGGTGGCGTCCGACCCGGATATGAATGCGGTGCCGGCGCGTATGCTGAAGCCCACGGATCGCCTGGTGTGTATCGGTGGTAACTCCTCCGATGAGAGCTACCTCAATGCACCGTCCATCATCAAGGTGGCCGAGTACGAGCAGGTGGACTCGCTGCACCCGGGTATTGGCTTCCTCTCCGAGAGCCCATCCTTTGCCACACTTTGTGTGAGTAACGGCATCAACTTTGTGGGCCCCAGTGCCGACAGCATGACCACCATGGGCAACAAATCCAACGCGGTGAAAACCGCCATGGCCTGTGGCGTACCTGTGGTGCCCGGCAGTCACGCGATCCTCACCGGTGTCGAGCAGGCGGCAGAGATTGCCGATCACATTGGCTACCCGGTGCTGCTGAAAGCGGTACACGGTGGTGGTGGTAAAGGCATCAAGGTGGTTCACTCCGCCGATGAGATGAGCCGTTTCTACTCCGTCATCAGTACCGAGGCCCGCTCTGCCTTTGGCAGTGGTGATCTCTACCTGGAGAAGTTCGTCACTTCCATGCGCCACATCGAGGTACAGCTGTTGCGCGACAGCGCCGGCAACACCTCCGTGCTGGGCATTCGCGACTGTACCGTACAGCGCGACAACCAGAAGGTGGTTGAAGAGTCAGGCTCCACCATGCTGCCAGCGGCGCTGAAAGCCAAGGTGGAAAACTACACCAAGGCGCTGGCGAACCAGGTGGATTACACCGGCGCCGGTACCGTGGAGTATATCTACGACATCCAGAACAACGCCGTCTACTTCATGGAGATGAACACCCGCCTGCAGGTAGAGCACCCGGTTACCGAAGCCACTTCCGGTATCGACATTGTGCAGGCGCAGTTCCGTATTGCGTCCGGCCAGACCATTGAGCATCTGCAGCCGCAGGATAAAGGTTACGCCATCGAAGTTCGCGTTACCGCCGAGAAAGCGGTTATGGGCAGCGACGGTCACCTGAAACTGGCGCCTAACCCCGGCTACATCAGCAACTGTGTGATGCCGGAGCGTGATGATGTGGAGATTATTTCCATCGCCGCCAGCGATGTGGAGATCTCGCCTTACTACGACAGTCTGATCGCACAGATCATCTGCCGGGGCGAGAGCCGTGAGGATGTCGTTGAGAAACTCTACAACTACCTGGATGGCGTGGTGATTGATGGCATTGCCACCAACATCCCGCTGCTCAAGCGTATCCTCAAGGACAAGACCTTCCGCAACGGTGTCTACGATACCAACTACCTGCCTGGCTTCCTCTCCATGCTGGATGCGGAAGAGTTTGTGGCCGAGTTCGCCCAGCAGGGTAGTGCAGGCTCGTCGGCGGATGCCATCCGTGTGGATGACAGCCATGAGCTGAAGGTATTTGCCCCGGCCACCGGTGTCTTCTACACCGCCGCCTCACCCTCAGACCCTGACTTTGTGAAGCCGGGTGATGTGGTGGATACCAGCGTTACATTGGCGCTGGTGGAGGCGATGAAGATGTTCAGCCAGCTGAGCCTGGATAACTACAACGGCCCGGACAACGAGCTCTACCCATCGGACAAGAAGTACCGGATTGAGCATCGCAACGTGGCCAACGGTCAGCAGGTCAGTGCCGGCGATCTGCTGTTTATTATCAGCGCCGTTAACTAAGGCACTATGCGGAACCAGGCCCCGTCTGCCTTCAGGTGGCAGGCGGGGCCTTTTTGTTTCTAACCCTGTCTCTGCGGTTTCGTTTGCGAAACTTTGCCCTCTGTTCCGGTTGCGCTTCGCGATGTTTGCCGGCCTCTGTGTTATGGTTTGCGCCAATACCGTCTGAAAAACCGGTACGGGCATCGACAATAAAACAGATACGGATTCGACTATGTCCCTGAAAGTGGTGGTTATTGGAACCGGCTTTGGCAAACAGACTGCCGCGCCGGCGTTTGAAGCAGTTGGCTGCGAGGTGACGGTGGTTTCACCCCGCGATGAAACCGCTGTGCGGGCAGCGATTGCGGCTCCTTGTGATCTGGTCTCGATTCACTCGCCGCCCTTTATGCACCTGCAACACGTGCAGTGGGCCACAGAACATGGCCGCCATGTACTGTGCGACAAACCCTTTGGTTGTAATGCCGCGGAAGCGGAACAGATGCTGCAGCTGGCTGAAAAGGCCGGGGTACGTCACTTCCTCAACTTTGAGTTCCGCTTTGAGCCGCAGCGCCAGAAGCTGAAAGAGCTGCTGGATACAGGCGCCATTGGCACCCCGCAACATTACGCCTGCAGTGCCTACATGAATTTCGGGCGGGATCGTCCCTACGGCTGGTTGTGCGACAAAAACCGGGGAGGGGGCTGGATCGGTGCTTACGCCAGTCACGTGGTCGATGCCCTGCACTGGATGTTCGGTGAGATTACCGAGGTGCAGTGCCTGCCCCGCATCGATGTGCCGGTGCGGCAGGGTGCCGGTGAGCAGCAATCACAGCAGTTTGAATGCACGGCGGAAGATGCGTTGATCGCCCAGTTCCGCTTGGCCAATGGTATGACGGCAACCCTGGATACCGCCTTTGCCGCACCGGTGAATCTGGCTCCGAGAATAGTGGTACTGGGCAGCGAAGGCAGCCTGGAGTGCCTGCCGGATGGCAGCCTGAGGTTGAAGCCTGTCAGTGGTGACGAGCAGGTAGTCGAGGGCGTTGGTGGCTATGTGATTCCGCTGGCGATGAAAGCCTGGGCGGCAGAGGTTTGCCAGGCGATTGCAAAGGCCGGGCCGCTGGCACCGGACTTCAGCGACGGTCTGCGCTGCGCCCGTATTCTGGACAAAATGAGGTCGCCCGCGGGTTAGGGGGCACTTACCGGCCAGCAAACGGCAGTGCATAAACGCCATGGAGTGGCTATCGGTGTTACCATCGGGGCTCTTGAACGGTAGTAACGCAACGGTTGTAGAATTACATGAAACATCGCATACGCGCCGCTGGCCTCGTCGTTGACGGCGACCACATCCTGCTGGTCCGCCACAGCCATAACGGTGTCGAATGGTGGGGCCCACCCGGAGGCGGCTTTGAAGGTGAGGATGGCTCCACGGTAGCGACTGTCCGTCGCGAGCTGCTGGAAGAGAGTGGCCTTGAGGTGAATGTTGGCGAGCTGGTGTTTGTGCGGGAGTTCTACGAGAAGTTTTCCCACACCTACCACGTTGAGCTCTTCTACCGCATCACAGGCTGGAGCGGGGAGGTCACCACCGACAACCTGCAGGGGGCCGGCGACGAGCATATCGTGCAGTCGGTGGAGTGGGTCCATCGCGAGCGATTGCCGCAGCTCAAACTCTATCCGGTAGAACTCTGCGACCTGCTCTGGCAGGTACTGCAACAGCCTCCACAAGGTGCCATCCACCTGGGCAGCTTCTCCTGATCAGCCAGCGGTCTTGCACGCAGCCCGCTGCTGTCACTTCCTGCTGAAACGCAGCTATCTCCTCCTATCGACAACCCTGGTTGACCATTCCGGGGTGCTGCCTCTCTCGTCTCTGATTTCAATAAATTGAATAAAAACATGGGGATACTGAATTCTTTCCCTTCCCTGGGGCACGAAGTCAACGTTTCTTGATCTGGCTCAATCAAAGGGTAGTTATACCATGTTGACCATTCAGACAAGCGGGGTTTACTATTTCTCCATGGTCGCACCACAGGTGCTCCGGACCAGCCAACATCCGCAGTTCATTTAGAGCGGAGCCCGGTGAGAGAGAGCCCCGGGTTGGCGGGATAACAGATAACCATCATAAGAGGAAAGCAGTCATGGACTTTCTGCCGATGCAAAACCCAACCGATAGCTACCAGTGGCTGGCAGCGTTCTACGTCATGATCGCGGTGCTGGCGATTCCTTTCGCCGCGTCATTTGTGCTGAAACTGGTACCGGCCTTTGGCAAGGTATCCCGTACCAACAAAGAGGCGGCTGCCCAGCAGGTTAAAAAGAGCTACTACAACCCTATCCAGAACCGCAGCAAGCGCTGGGGCTTTACCGCACTGCTGATCAACTTCTACGTCATTACTCCCTGGGTGATCACCACCGAATCCCAGGCCTGGTGGGAGATCCTGCTGGACGTGTTCGTGATCCTGATGGTTTACGACTTCTTCTATTACCTGGTACACCGCTTCCTGTTCCACGATGGTGGCCCCCTGGTATGGGTACACGCCGTGCACCACCAGCAGCGCAACCCCTGTCGCCAGGACTCCAACTACCTGCACCCCATTGAAACCTGTGCCGGTGTGCTGCTCTACGGTGCCACCATCGGGCTGACCGGCCTGATCATGGGTGACTTCAGCGTGATCACCATTGCCATCACCTGCATAGCCTTCTCCGAGATCAACCTGCACAACCACGACCGTATGCAGGAGGACCGCTTCCCGTTCAAGTACCTGAACTACATGTCCTACATGCACCACGTACACCACGCCCGTTTCACCGGCGGTAACTTTGCCACCATCTCCCTGTTCTACGACTGGCTGTTCGGTACCTACGACACCGGCAACGGCTGGGGTCCGCACCTGCGCCCTGAGGGTGACCAGCGCGATGCCCGTATCGTCAAGGCACAGGAAGAGGAGACCGGCGCAGACGGTAGCGCCAACGCCAGCGCCTGATACAGCAGCCGGGAACGCCCGGACCAGAAACAGATCGGCCCCAACCCTGCAAAGGTTTGGGGCCGATTTCGTTTAAGCGGTGTAAGGTTTTATGTGGGCTCTGTTCGCAACAACTTTGTCACTTCCGCGTACAAGGAGAATTTCCGCCATGCTCTCTCCATCTTTGTCACTCCCGCGCAGACGGGAGTCCGGTGGAGCTCGCGGGATTGGATTCCCGCCTGCGCGGGAATGACAGTGTTGGGTTAAGGTGGATGGGGTATGGCGCGGAGGTGGGGCTGGGCTTTCTTTTGGCTACTCACGTGTGCCCGCTGTATCGGTATTTCTTTGCCCAAACAAAGAAAAGTAACTTGCCCGGGAGGGCGAAACCCAAGGTTTAAAATCACTGCGCAAAACGCAAAGCTTAGCCCTTCAATTTCACTGCAGACCGTAATGAGTTCAGAATCATCCCAAGGCAGTGGGCTTTTTTAAAACAGGCTCAGGTACCACAAAACGTACGCGTAACCGCCTCTTCCGGCTTTGCCGGAAAAATATACTCACTGTGGTCAGGATCAAAATCAAACGGCTTGGTCAGCAGATCCACCAGCTTGTGGAAGGGCCCGAAGTCGCCCCGGTTACCCGCCTGGATTGCCTCTTCAACACGATGGTTGCGGGGAAGAAATACCGGGTTTGTACTCTGCAATTGCTGACGCAAGGTTTGCAGTTGATTACTGTCCATGGACGCCACGCCCAACTCATCCCGCCAGCGCCCCAGCCAATCATTCAATGTGAAGGGCAGGGGATAAAGCTCACCAACGCTGCCAGCTGCGGGTTCTTCACTGCCCAGGTAATCCGCCAGCACCCGGAAGCTGAGGGTGAAATCCAGTGACTCCTGTTGCAGCAGTGTCAGGAATTCGATCATCAGTGCGCGGGGTTCTTCTCCGGGCTCCTCGAAGCCCAGCTTCTTGCACATCAGCCGGGTGTAGTGCTGGTTGTAGAGATCGGGGAAAACATTCAGTGCCTGGCCCGCCAACTCCAGCGCGGTTTTTTCGTCCGGGTGCAGCAGTGGCAGCAGCGATTGCGCCAGCCAGGCCAGGTTCCAGTGGGCAATGCCCGGCTGGTTGGCGTAGGCGTAGCGACCCTGGCGGTCGATGGAACTGAACACTGTGCGTGGGTCGTAGCTCTCCATAAACGCGCAGGGGCCGAAGTCCACGGTTTCGCCACCCACCAGCATGTTGTCGGTGTTCATCACGCCGTGAATAAAGCCAATGCTTTGCCACTGGGCGATCAATTGTGCCTGCCGTTCAACCACGGTTTGCAGCAGCTCCAGGTAAGGGGCGGTGCTGCCACTGATGTGGGGGTAGTGACGCTCGATCACGTGATCGGCGAGGGTGCGTACCGCTTCCCAATCCTCCCGCGCGCCGAAGAACTGGAAGGTGCCGACGCGGATATGGCTGCGGGCCACACGGGTGAGGATGGCACCCGGAAAAATGTCATCCCGCGCTACCCGTTCACCGGTGGTCACCGCCGCCAGCGCCCGGGTGGTAGGTACACCTAAGGCGTACATGGCTTCACTGACAATGTATTCGCGCAGTACCGGTCCCAGCGGCGAGCGGCCGTCGCCCATACGGGAGTAGGGGGTTTCGCCAGCGCCTTTCAGCTGCACGTCGTAGCGCAGACCGTCGCTGCCAATCACTTCGCCCAGCAGGATGGCGCGGCCATCCCCCAATTGCGGGTTCCAGCTGCCAAACTGGTGGCCGGCGTAGACGGTGGCGATGGGTTGTGAACCTTCGGCTACGGCATTGCCGGCCAGGATATTGACGCCCTCGGCCGACTGCAGTGCTTGCGGGTCAATCCCCAGCAGCCTTGCCAATGGATCGTTTACCCGGATCAGTCCCGGTTGTTTGACCGGCGTGGGGTGACGGTGACTGAAGAGCCGCTCATCAAGAGTGACGTACAGATTGTCGAACGGGATATGGACTGCCTGGCTCATGACGAATACAACCGGTTACTGCGAACGTGAAAGTAAGGATACCCCCTTAATTTAACACCGGGGCCCGGGGATCACTAATTCCGGGCCAGGATGCCCATCATCGGTGCGTGGCTTTGTGTTGCGGCGGCAAGCTACAGCGGCTCCGGCAGTACCTTGTGGCGGGCGTTGTTGATACTGGTGTGTACCGGCCGGTAGCTGAGGGGGTAGGGGGCCTCCGGTTGCATCAGGGGTGCCAGCCGGGCCGTGGGCTGGGTGGTGTCCAGCCACAGGTCACAGCCGGCGCGATCCAGCATGACCGGCATGCGATTATGGATGACGCTGAGGGATTCACTGGCGGCCGTGGTGACAATACAGCAGGAGAGCAGCTCGTCGCCCCACAGATCCCACAGGCCGGCAAAGGCGATGGCGCCATCGGGGCGGAAGATTTCCCAGGGCTGTTTACTGCCGCCCTCCGTCTTCCACTCCACAAAAGACGTACAGGGTATGACGCAGCGCCTGTGACGGAAGGGACCCTTGAAGGCCCGGCTCTGCTCCAGGGTTTCGGCGCGGGCGTTGAACATGGAAAAGCGGGTGTCGGGCCCCGGTGACCAGGACGGTGTCAGCCACCAGCGGGCCGGGTGGCAGGAGCGCTGGCCCTCCGCTTCATAGATGATGGGCACACTTTCGGTGGGGGCGATGTTGTACTGGTTGGCCAGCGCCACGTTCGTGCCCAGCGCCTCCAGCAGGGACTGCAGGCCGGGAGTCTGGTTGATGTTAAAGCGACCGCACATGGTGATGGCCCGGGTAGCAAAGAACACAGATGTCAGTTGACCTTACTCCAAGGGGAAGGTTTATACTTCTTTCACTTGTGTCAGCCAGGTCAATTGCACCGTGTTGTATCCTCTCCGCCCTCTGGCGTCAAACCGCTTTCGTCGACTACCCCAGGCCAAACGCCTGTGGTTGCTGGCGTTATGCTGCCTGACCCTGTTGTCCGGGCAGTGGTGCCAGGCCAGTATGCAGGCGGCCAACACCGTTGCTGTGGTGTTGGAGCAGAGTGACAGCGGCCACGACTGCTGCCCTGAAGAGTTACAGCCGCCAGCCGCCGATGCCTGTGACCTCTGCGCCCAGGATTCAGCCCTGGATAAGCGTGCTGCTGCCGCGGCGGACACCCTGCCAATCCCCGTCTTTCTGGCACAGGCCTGGCTGCAGGTCAGCCCCGTAGCGCCACAACGTCTCACTCGCTATCCCGGTAGCGAGCCGCCCCAGCGTGGGCCACCGGCCCTGTTTCTGCTGTTTGATCGTTTTATCGAATAGATCCTGAACTCATTCCGGGAGGTGACTGCCCGGTTGCGGCGTCGCCATGTCGTTTTTGTGTTCAGGATTTACTGTTATGAAACTCTCCTCGTTTGTGTGGGGCGCCTGTGTCGGCGCCGTGCTGGCCGCCGCGTCTGCCTGGCTGCTGACTCCCCGCGAATTTGCACAAACCCAAATGTCTCCCGTGGCGGAGGAAAAGAGCACCGGGCGTCCTATTGCCTATTGGGTGGCGCCAATGGACCCCAACTATCGCCGTGACAAGCCCGGTAAATCCCCCATGGGGATGGACCTGGTGCCGGTCTACGAAGACGAGCAAGCCGTGGCCGCCGGTGAGGTGAAGGTGTCGCCGGCGGTAGTGAATAACCTCGGCGTTGCCCTCGGCCAGGTACAGCGCAGTCAGCTCAAACCGGTCATCGCCGCCTTTGGTGTGGTAGGCCACAACGAAGACAGCCGTGAACAGATGACGGTGCGTACCGAAGGCTGGGTGGAAAACCTGCAGGTGTTTGAAGTGGGTGAGCAGGTAACCAAGGGACAGAAGTTGTTCGACTTCTACTCGCCGGAGTTGCTGCACGCCCAGGACAACTACCTCAGTGCCCGCAACTCCCGCGACCCCGGTTTGATCCGTGGTGCACTGGGCCGTATGCGGGCGCTGGCGATTCCCGAGTTCCGTATTCGCCAGCTGGATAAATTGCCGCGCGGTTCACTGGTGCCGGAAAACATGCGCACACTGCCCTATGTGGCGCCCCGTGATGGTCACCTGGCGCAATTGAAAGTGCGTGATGGCAGTTACCTGACACCGTCCGAAATTGCCCTGGAGATGGTCTCCATCGACAGCGTGTGGGTGGTGGCGGAGGTGTTCGAACGGCACCTGTCCCGTATCCGGGTCGGACAGCAGGCGGTGATGACGCTGGACTATTTCCCCGGTCAGCGCTGGGAGGGGCAGGTGGAGTACATCTACCCCACCCTCGATGCTGCCACCCGCAGCCAGCGGGTGCGACTGCGCTTCGACAACAAGGATCACCGCCTCAAACCCAATATGTTTGCCAGGGTGGAGATTATCTCCAATGAATTTGAGGCCCTCACCGTGCCGCGGCAGGCGGTGATCCGCAGTGCCGGCGGTGACCGTGTGGTGCTTGGTCTGGGCGATGGCCGCTTCCGCTCGGTGGCGGTGGAGACGGGTTGGGAAGTGGGCGACCGCATCGTCATCCGGGAGGGTCTGGAAGAGGGGCAACAGGTGGTGGTCTCCGGCCAGTTCCTGCTGGATTCCGAGTCCAGCCTGGAGGCGGAAATGCTGCGCATGGATGACATGATTCCCGGTATGGAAGGTGAGGCCCCGGGCATGGACTCCGGCTCCGGGGGCATGGAACACGGGTCGCACAGTATGGAGAGCGGCTCATGATTCGCGCGATTATTCTGCAGGCGCTGGATAACCGCGTATTGGTGATGCTGGGGGCGTTGGCGCTGTTGTGTTTTGGCAGCTGGATTGTGCGGCAGACACCTGTGGATGCGTTGCCGGATCTCTCCGATGTGCAGGTGATCATCAAAACCGATTACGCCGGTCAGGCACCGGAAGTGGTGGAGGATCAGGTCACCTACCCGTTAACCACCGCCATGCTGGCGGTGCCGGGGGCCACCAATGTGCGTGGCATTTCCATGTACGGCACCTCCTATGTCTACGTGTTGTTCGAGGATGGCACTGATATGTATTGGGCGCGGGCGCGGGTACTGGAGTACCTGAGCCAGATGCCCGGGCGCCTGCCCGACGGTGCCAATCCGCAGCTGGGACCGGATGCCACCGGTGTGGGCTGGGTGTTCAGTTACGCCCTGATCGACAGCAGCGGCCAGCGCGACCTGGCACAACTGCGCAGCCTGCAGGACTGGTACCTGAAGCCGCAGCTGCAATCGGTGGCAGGCGTCAGCGAAGTGGCGACTGTCGGCGGCATGGTGCGCCAGTACCAGGTGGTGGCGGATCCCGACAAGCTGCGCGCCTACGGCGTGACCCTGCCGCAACTGCGGCGTTTGTTGAAAGCCGCTAACCAGGAGTCCGGTGCCAGTGTGATTGAAATGGCGGAAGCCGAGTACATGGTGCGCATGGGTGGCTATGTCAGCTCGGTGGGACAGTTAAAGGACCTGCCGCTAAAAGTCACCGCCGCCGGTATTCCGGTGCTGCTCTCCGACGTGGCGGATGTGCGGCTGGGACCGCAGATGCGTCGTGGTATCGCCGAGCTCAATGGTCTGGGGGAAGTGACCGGTGCCATGGTGGTGATGCGCTTTGGCGAAAACGCCAGCCGGGTTATCGCTGACGTCAAAGAGAAACTGGCACAGTTACAGGCGGGCCTGCCGGCCGGTGTGGAACTGGTCACCACCTATGACCGCTCGCAGCTGGTGCATGAGGCCGTGTTCAGCCTGACCTCCACACTGACCCTGCAGCTGATGATCGTGGTGCTGATCTGTGCACTGTTTTTGTGGCACTTCCGCTCGTCGCTGGTGGTGTTGGTCAGTTTGCCTTTGGGGGTGCTGGGCAGCTTTATGCTGATGTACTGGCAGGGGTTGAATGCCAATATCATGTCACTGGGTGGTATCGCCGTTGCTATCGGCTCCATGGTGGATGGCAGCATTGTGATGCTGGAAAACGCCCACAAGCAGCTGCAGCGTTTCCAGCAGCGCGAGGGGCGGGTGGCCAATCGCGAGGAGCACTGGTCGCTGGTGCGGGAGGCCAGTCTGGCGGTGGGGCCGGCGCTGTGTCTCTCCATGCTGATCGAGGCGGTGAGTTTTCTGCCGGTGCTGAGTTTGCAGGCGCAGGAGGGGCGACTGTTTGCACCGCTGGCCTATACCAAATCCTACGCCATGGTGGTGGCTGCCGGCCTCACCATTACCCTGATTCCGGTGCTGATCGGCTACTGGCTCAAGGGCCCCCTGCAGCCGGAGACACGCAACCCCTGTAACCGCGCCCTGCACGCCATCTACCGGCCTATGTTGCGGGCGGTGTTGGCGCGCCCCTGGGTAACTGTAGCGGTCAGTGTGCTGTTTCTGCTGTTAAGTGTGTGGCCATTGCGCCAACTGGGCAGCGAGTTTCTCGGCCCGCTGGATGAGGGTGACCTGATGTACATGCCCACCACCCAGGCGGCTATCTCCACCGGTGAGGCGCGACGTCTGCTGCAGATTACCGACAAACTGATCATGTCAGTGCCGGAGGTGGCCACAGTCTTTGGCAAGATTGGCCGCGCGGAAACCGCCACCGACCCGGCGCCGCTGACCATGATCGAAACCGTGATTCAGTTTAAACCGCGGGCGCAGTGGCGCCCCGGTATGACGCCGGAACGGTTGCGCCAGGAGCTGGATCAGCGGGTACGGTTGCCCGGTGTCAGCAACAGTTGGGTGATGCCCATCCGCACCCGGATCGATATGTTGGCGACCGGTATCAAAACACCCCTGGGGCTGGTGCTCACCGGGCCGGAGCTGGACGAGCTGGGACGTCTGGGGAGACGCCTGGAGGGCTTGCTCTCGCCACTGGATGGTGCCGTATCCGTCTACGCTGAACAGGTGAGCAGCAGTCGCTATATCCGGGTGGATATCGACCGCCTGAAGGCGGCCCGTTACGGCCTCAATATTGCCGACATCCACGACATTGCTGCAGTGGCGATCGGCGGTGAAGATGTCACGCAAACGGTGGAGGGGCTGGAGCGTTACCCGGTTAACCTGCGCTACCCACGGGACTACCGCGACAGCCTGAAAAAACTGCGCGACCTGCCGCTGCTGACGCCGCAGGGGCAGAGCATCACCCTCGCCGATGTGGCACAGGTGTATGTGGATGACGGGCCCAGCATGGTGCGTACGGAAAACAGTCGTCCGGCGGCGCGGGTCCTGATCGATGTGGAAGGGCGCTCGCTGGGAGACTTTGTGGCGCAGGCGCAGCAGCGCATCGACAGTGGTCTGCAGTTACCGCCCGGTTATGCGCTGGAGTGGAGCGGCCAGTACCAGTACATGCAGCGTGCGGCGGAGCGCTTGATGCTGATTGTGCCCATGACGTTGTTGCTGATTACGGTGCTGCTCTATCTCACTTTCCGCCGGGCCTTCGATGTGGCACTGGCGCTCACCATTGTGCCCTTTGCACTCTGTGGTGGTGTCTGGCTGTTGTGGTTACTGAGCTTCAATCTGTCGGTGGTGGTCGGTGTGGGCTTTATTGCGCTGGCAGGGGTGACGGTGGGCAATGGTGTGATGATGATGGTCTACCTTAACCAGGCACTGGAAGCGGCTGTGGCAGACACGCCTTTGTCCACGGTGATTATGGAAGGCGCCGTGCAGCGGGTGCGGCCGGTGATGATGACCGTGATTACCGTACTGCTGGGATTGTTGCCGGCCATGCTCTCAACAGGCACCGGCTCTGAGGTGATGCAGCGCATAGCCGCGCCCATGGTGGGCGGGATTGTCAGCTCCATGCTGATGACGCTGCTGGTAATTCCGGTGGTCTACCTGCTCTGGTTGCGTCGCCGTCAGGCCGGGGAGGGACTACCGGTAACGTCCTGACATCACTCGCCGGTGCCCGGTAAAATAACCGGGCACCGGTTACCTCCACAGGGGTAATCCCTGCGTCGGGGCGGCTGTGGTAAGGTTGCCCGTTTCGCGGCTGCTGCCGCCCGAACCCGTATGCCGGAGTGATTGTGACTGTTGAAGTAATCCCCTTGCGCGGCCGTGAGATCGAGCCATACATCCCCAGCCTGGCGGAACTGCGCATCGTCGTGTTCCGCGAGTTTCCCTATCTCTACGAAGGTGACGCTGCCTATGAAGCCCGTTACCTGTCCCACTATGCCGAGCACCCCGACAGCCTGTGTGTGATCGCCAAAGACGGAGAGCGTGTTGTGGGCGCGGCTACCGGCCTGTGGTTGCAGGACGCCGACGCTGACTTCCAGAGCTGCTTCCGCGATACCCCCTGGGCAGAACAGCGCTTTTTCTATTTTGGGGAGTCGGTGCTGTTAGCGGAGTACCGGGGGCAGGGGCTGGGGCACAGATTTTTCGACGAACGTGAAGCCCACGCCCGGGCGGTAGGCGCGGAGGTCACAGGCTTCTGTGCGGTGGAGCGTGCGCTGGATCATCCCGCCCGTCCCGGTGACTACCGTGACCTGCACGCCTTCTGGCGCAAGCGCGGTTATCGCCACTACCCGGAACTGAAAGTGGGTTTCAATTGGAAAGAGATCGGTCAGTCCGAATCTTCGCAGCAAACCATGTCCTTCTGGCTGCGCTCACTGGTGGACTAAACACGGCCAGCAACTGATTTACCTTTGTGACGGAACAGAAACAGATGCACTACACCATTGCGGCCTCCCAGCACCGCGTGCAGCCGGCTGACAGCTGGCAAACCTACTGCAATACCGTTATCGCACGACTCGATGCGCTGCCAGCCAGCGTCCAGATTGCGCTCTTCCCCGAGTACGGGGCGATAGAACTGAGCGCCATGTTCCCCGCCGGCCGCAGCGTTGCCGGGGAGCTGGCGGACCTGCAGCCGCTGTTGCCGGAGTTTGTGCAGTTCTACAGTGAGCAGGCGCAGAAGCGCGGCATGGTGATAGTGGCACCGGGACTGCTGGTGTTTAAGCCGGAGCTGAACAATTACGTGAACCGCAGTTGGGTGCTTTTCCCGGACGGGCAGGTGAGCTATCAGGACAAACAGCATCTCACCCAATACGAAACCTCTCCCATGGCCATAGCCCGCGGCGACACTCTGCACTGTTTCCACTGGCAGGGGCTGGGCTTTGCCGTGGCCATCTGTTATGACAGTGAATTCCCGCAGCAGGTGATGGCGCTGACCAACGCCGGTGCGGAACTGATACTGGTGCCGGCCTGCACCGACAAGCCAGCAGGTCACAGCCGGGTAGCGGTAAGCTGCCGCGCGCGGGCGCTGGAAAACCAGTGCTATGTACTGCAGGCGCCGCTGCGTGGCGAGGCGGACTGGAGTGAACTTATTGATGTGAACGTGGGACAGGCCGGACTCTACACGCCCATCGATATCGGTTTTACCGACGACGGCATTCAGGCGCTGGCAGCGGATGATGACGATTGGCTGGTCCAGGAGATTGATCCCGCCAGGTTGCAGCGGGTACGCAGCGGTGGGCAGGTGCTGAACTTTGCCGACCAGCAGTTGCCGCTACCGGCAACGGTAGTAAAGGTCACGGCATAACCTGCTGCGGGAGGGTCGGGGAGTGTTAGTCGAGGGAAGTGGATTGGGCACACTGCGGTTGCAGAATATTTTCGGTTGCAGCCAGCGGCTATTGCTGCTGGCAATTCTCACCTGCGCCGTTCCGCTGGCTGCCGCCAGAACCCTGAACGTGCCCAATGCAGAAGACCTGGCGCTGGTGGATGGCGGGCGCTGGGTGGTGGCCAGCAGCATGCCGGGCGGGGCGTTGTCACAGGGCGGTTTGTATGCGGTCAATGTCGCTACTGGTGACGCCCATAGAATTACACCGCTGCGGGACTCCGGGCTGCGCCGGGATCCGGCCTGCAGGGAGCCGGTAGCGGCCGGCCAACTGGCGCCCCATGGTATCAGCACCAGTGTGGCGAAAGATGGCAGCGAGTTGTTGTGGGTGGTGAACCACGGCGTCCGTGAGTCCATCGAAATCTACCGTATAAGTGGCGGGAAGACGTTGGGCCTGAGTTGGCAGGGGTGCCTGCTGCTGCCTGCAGGAGCCATGGGTAACGCCGTCGCTGTTGATGCACAGGGTCAGGTATTCGTCACCAACTACGGCGCCTCCATCAGCGGTACCCCAAAGACCGATCGCTGGATGGGTGACGTCCTGGTCTGGCAGCGGGGCAGGGGCTGGCAAGCGGTTGCCGGTAGCGACATCTTCGCCCCGAATGGTTTGCTGGTGAGTACGGATGGTCAGCAGTTGTACGTCAACTCCTGGGCGGCGGGGCAAGTGCTGCACCTGGATCGCGCCACCGGTGAGCGTCAAACCCTGACGCTGCCGTTCCTGCCGGATAATTTGCGCTGGGGAGCAGCAGGGGAAATAGTGGCGGCCGGGCTTTACGCCACCGCCACCGAAGTCGCCCGCTGCGTGATGGCCAGTGGGCCCTGTGAGCGGCATATTGCTACCGGCGCCGCGCTCATTGGAGTGACCGATTTCACGGTGAAGTGTCAGCGCAAAACCCCTCTGCACATGGGGACCGTGGCCCTGCGAGTGGCTGACGAGTTGTGGCTGGGGCCGGTGAGGGGAGACGCGATCCTGGCACTGGATGGCCGCTCCCCGGCGTGGGATCAGTGCCGCTAGCCTGTCCGGCCGCAGCGGGTTGGCCATGACAAACCTTTGCATTGCAGTGATTGCAATTCCCAAGTGATCACGTGATCATTTATGCCTTTCCAGATAACTGAATAACAACAGGAAGATAAGGTTATGACGCTCTCCGCCCATTCCCCCTCCTCACCGTCCCGGCCACTCAAGGTAGTGCAGTGGGCTACCGGTAATATCGGCCTTCGTTCCCTGATGATGGTGCTGGATCACCCGCACCTGGAGCTGGTGGGCCTGTATGTCTACTCCGACAGCAAGGCCGGGAAGGATGCCGGTGAGATCTGTGGCCGGGCGCCGGTGGGGGTAATTGCCACCAACAAGATCGGGGATATCAAGGCACTGGGTGCCGATTGCGTGCTCTATATGCCGCAGGGTTGTGACTACGATGAAATCTGCGAGCTGTTGGCCTCTGGCTGTAATGTGGTCACCACACGGGTGGAATTCCACATGCCGGAGCTGCTGGAAGCGGACCTGCGCCAGCGCCTGTTGAGCGCCTGTGAAACTGGCGGCACATCTATCTACAGCACCGGTTCCAGCCCCGGTTTTATTACCGAGGCACTGCCCATCCCCATGCTCTCCCTGCAGCGTCGCCTGGACTGCCTGATCATCGACGAGTTCGCCGATGTCAGCAGCCGCAACTCACCGGACATGATCTACAAGATCATGGGCTTTGGTGCGCCACCCTATGAATTCGGTGCAGAGCGCCTGGAGCATGTGAAACACGGCTTTGGCCTCTCCCTCAGCCAGCTGGCCAAGGCTATTGGCCTGGAGCTGGACGAAGTGACCGTCAGCGGGGAAGTGGGCGCTCTCAATGACACCATTCACATCGCCGCCGGTGAGGTGAAGGCGGGTACGGTGGGTGCCCAGCGCATTACCGTTTCCGGCATGCGCAACGGCAAAGCGCTGATGAAGATGCGCCTCAACTGGTACGTGGGCACCGACACCGACAAGGGCTGGGACTTGCGCGAGACCGGCTGGCGGGTGCAGGTGCAGGGTGACACACCACTGGATATGAGCATTACCTTCCCGATTAAGGAGGAGGATATGGCGGCCACTACCCCGGGCCTGACCGCTCACCGGGCTGTGAATGCCGTTGAGGTGGTGTGTGCTGCCGCGCCGGGTATTCGTACCACCGTGGACCTGCCACAGGTCATTGCTTACCTGGGCGATTAATCCTCATTGCGCCGGAGATCGGGCAACTTAAACCGCCAGGGTGAAGTTGTCCGATGACTCCGGGTCCCAGGGGGTGTGGTCGCTGCTGTGCTGTTGCAGGTAACGCAGCATGGCGTCAGTAATGGCGCGGCCACCACCGGGAATACCCTGGTTGCCAAACAGACGGTTGAACTCCAGCAGGTAGGGATGGCCGTCCACCATGGCGATATCAAAACCCGCATGATTGATGTTCAGTTTGCGCGCCAGTTGTTGCACATAGTCGATGGCCGCCGCCGGTACATCGTCATAGCTGACATGCCCCCCGCGGGACACATTGGTGTGAAAACTCCTCTCTGACTGGTGGCGCCAGTAGGCGGCAATCACCTCGTTACCCACCATTACAATGCGTAGATCGCGGTCGATGGGCAGGTGCTCCTGCACATACAGGCTGTCGGCGCGCTGCCGGTACTCAAGCCACTGCTGCCGGTCTTCAATCAGCCACACACCTTCTCCCTGGCTGGCCTTGGCCAGCTTCGCCACAAACGGCAATTCCATCGCCTGCCACAGGTGCCCGGCATCACTGTCGTTGTTGGCCGCAATTAGGGTGCGGGGCAGGTTGGAGGGGGTCAGCAGTTGAATGGCGCGGGTCATCTCGATCTTGTTGTGACCGATACGGTAGGTGGATTCGCTGGGAAATATACGGCTGTTGAGGCTGTAGAGCAGCCCGTTGAGCTGCCAGTACTCGGGGAAGAGTACCCAGTCGGCGGCTTCGATCTGCGCCTGGTATTTCTCCGGGTGTCGCTGAAAGCTTTCGGGCTTGATGAAGGTGGTGTTGGGCAGGCCCAGGGTGCGGAACAGATTGAAGGATACCAGCTGCATGATGTGGTGTAAGAGGTCCCGGGCCCCTGTAAAAGGTGCGGCAGTTTGTGCGAAAGGATCAGGATCTGACAACTGCCGTTTTTTGATCTGGCAGCAAAATTCTCTTATGTGTCCAATTGGTAAAATACATACTAATCTAGTTGATAATCGTTATCATTATATATAAAGTTGCACCTGATTTTATGCGCCACGTCCGGGGGCTGGCGCGTTTGGACCAAGGTGTGACTCTATGAAAACTTCCCGCGTCGTTTCCCAGGCGGCACTGCTGTGTGGTGCCGTCTTTGCCGTGGATCTGCTGGCTGCAGCCATTTCCGAGGAGGTGGTAGTTACCGCCGCCCGTATCGAAAAACCGCTTAATACCATCCCCAACACTGTCACCATTATCAGTGAGCTGGATCTGCAGCAGCAGCTGGCGGTCTCCAATGACCTGTCTTCTGTGCTCGGTAACCTGGTACCCAGCTTCTCGCCCAGCCGACAGAAGATGACCAGCGCTGGGGAGAGCCTGCGGGGACGCAAGCCGCTCTATATGATTGACGGGATTCCGCAGTCCAACCCGCTGCGCAACGGCGGTCGTGACGGCCATACTATCGATCCCCACTTGCTGGAGCGGGTGGAGGTTCTGCACGGTGCCAACGCCATCCACGGCCTCGGCGCGGCAGGAGGAATTATCAACCTGATTACCAAAAAGCCGTCGGATGAGCTGGAGCAAAGCATTCGGGTTGAGACCGGGTTCCAGTCGGAAGATGTTGGCGACAGTGCTGACTACGGGGTCAGCTACAGCGTCTCCAACCGTTTTGATCAGGCGGATGTGCTGGCCAGCGTCAGCTACCGCAGCAGCGGGCTGGCCTACGACGCCAATGGCGACATCATCGGCGTCGATAATACCCAGGGCGATACCATGGATTCCGAGTCCCTGGACCTGTTCCTGAAGACCGGTTACAACTGGGACAATCAGCGCCTGGAGCTGATGGTCAACCGCTACGATATCGAAGGTAACAACGAATACATCTCCGTTGCCGGCGACGTGGATGCCGATATCCCCAGCAGTGCGGTAAAAGGTGAAATTGACGGCGAGGGGGCGCGCAACAAGGTGATGACCTCAAGCCTGACCTACAGCCACGATGATCTGCTTAGCCACAGCCTGCGAGTACAGGCCTTCCGCCAGGATTTCGAAGCAACTTACGGTGCGGAAGTGAATCCTCTGGCGACTTTCCAGGATCCTGCCTATGGCCCCGGTCTGTTGGACCAGTCGCAGAACAACTCCGAGAAAACCGGGCTCAAGATTACCCTCGCCAAAGAGAGTGTCGCTGGCCTGCCGGTGAGCCTGATTTACGGTGTGGACCTGCTGGAGGATGAAACCTGGCAGGCGCTGATCCAGACCGGGCGTACCTGGGTGCCCGAAACCCGCTACGAAAATGTTGCACCCTACCTGCAGGCCGAGTTTACCGGCATTGAGCGTCTGACCGTTACCACGGGCGTGCGTTACGAGAAGTCACGCCTTGAAGTGGATGATTTCACCACACTGGCATCCTATGGCAGTCAGTTTGTGGAGGGGGGTGATCCTGATTTCTCCGAGACTCTTTACAACTACGGTGCCACCTACAAATTCGACAGTGGCTGGCGCGTGTTTGCCAACTACGCCGAAGCTTTCTCCATGCCCGATGTGGGTCGTGTGTTGCGAGGTATTAATACACCGGGCCAGAGTGTGGAGACCTTCCTTGATCTCGAACCCATTCTCACAGAGAACACCGAACTTGGGGTGGAGTACGAAGGCGGCGACCTGCATATGCAACTCAGCTATTACGCCTCCGATTCGGATTTTGGTCAGCGCCTGCAGCGAGGCGTCGACGGTATTTACACCGTGAAGCGTGAGCAGACCGAGGTGGACGGTATCGAGTTCCGGGTTGACTGGAGTGCGACCGATGTCGACCTGCTGGGCCTGCGTTACGCCGGCGCTGACGGGCGCTATGACTCCGATCAGGACGGCAAGGTGGACAGCGACCTGGGCGGTACCAACATTGCGCCGGATCGCATTAATGCCAGCTGGCAGCGCAGCTGGACCGATATTCTCAGCACCCGCCTGCAGGTCAGTTACCTGATGGATCGCAAGTTCCGCAACAGCGATGATGAGGTGGTTAACGAGTTTGAGGGTTACACCACGGTCGACCTGACGACAGACCTGGAGCTGTTCGAGGGACGCCTTAGTTTCGGTGTGCAGAACCTTACCAATCGCGATTACTACACCTACTACTCCCAGGTCAGCCCCAACGATGTGCGCAACTTCAAGGGTATGGGGCGCAGCTTCACCCTCTCTTACCAACGCAGTTTCTGAATGTGGGAAGTTGTGGTTGTGAGGTGTGACGGCTATGCCACGTAAGCGCGGGTTATGGTTCTGGCATCGCTGGCTCGGTGTCCTGACACTGGTCATGCTGCTGGTGACTGCTGTCAGTGGCGCATTGCTGGTCTACAAGCAACCGCTGCTGCGCCTGCTGGTGGCAGAAGGGGCAACGCTGCCGGCGGGCTTTGACCGCCAGGCACTGTTGCAGGAACTGGATCGCCTGGCAGAGACGCTGCCAGCCGATGAGCCGGTACTGATCAAGGCTCCCAGCGACGAAGAACCTTACTGGACCCTGCGCTACAGTGGCGTCACGCCAGAGCTTTACGCCATAGGCAGTTTGCAGCGGTACGAGGCCAACCCCTGGCTCGGTGACCTGATGGCGTGGTTGTTTCGCCTGCACACCGAGCTGTTGCTGGGTGAGCCGGGTGAGTGGTTGTTATTGATCGCCGCCTTCGGCGGTGTTGTGCTGGCTGTTACCGGCGTGGTGTTGTGGTGGCCAGCCCGGCGGGGTTTTCGCTGGCGCATGGCGCTGCCCTGGCCGATTCGCAGGCCGCTGATGCTGCACTATCACCGCCATGCCGGTGTAGTGGCTGCACTGCCACTGTTGCTGGTGCTGCTGACGGCAGCAGTGATGATGTGGCAAATCATGATTAAGCCGCTACTGCCACCGCTCGCCGAGACCACGCAGCCCATGCCCCGATCACTGCTCGCAAGCGAATCCTCAGCAGGGCACGGGATCTCAGCATCCGCTGCCATGATGGCGGCCTGGTCAGTGATGGCCGATGGCTGGCCGAGTTATATTCGTTTGCCGCAGGGTGACAATAACCAATACCGGATTCGCTTCCGCCTGCCGGGCGAGTGGCATCCCAACGGTCGCACGTCGGTGACTCTGGATGTGGACGGTGAAACGTTGCGGGTCACACAGCGGGCGGATGAGGTATCGTCACCGCGTCGTTTGTTGAATGCGGTTTATCCGCTGCACAGTGGCCACGGCATGAACAGCGTGTACGCCCTGTTGGTATTCCTGGCGGGGTTGTTTCTGCTGTGGTCCTGTGTGACCGGATTTGTGAGTTGGCGGCGGCGGAGATAGGGTAGGGTTCAGGACGCTTCGCTACAGGATTCAGGACGCTGCGCTACAGGATTCAGGACGCTGCGCTACAGGATTCAGGACGCTGCGCTACAGGTGTTGTAGGGCGATCTTTTAACTGTAGCGCAGCGTCCTGAATCCTGTAGCGCAGCGTCCTGAATCCTGTAGCGCAGCGTCCTGAATCCTGTAGCGAAGCGTCCTGTTTACCTAACCTTCCTCATAAGCCCGCGCCACTTCCTCGGCAATAATCTTCACACCCTGTTGTACCGTGGCTTCATCCTGCGCATAGGAGACGCGGATACACTCGTGCTTGTGCTGCCAGCCATCGCCAATTCCGATAAAGAAATTGTGGCCTGGAACCACCAGTACGCCGCGCTGCTTCAGTCGCTCATACAACTCCTGACTGGTAATGGGCAAGCCTTCAAACCAGAGCCAGAGGAATATCGCCCCTTCCGGTTTGTGGATGTGGTATGGCAGGTCTCCGAGGGCCTGGCGGAACCACTGCAGGGTCTGTTGTGAACGCTGCTGGTAGAAGGGGGTGACGTGTTGGCGGGTCAGGGTCAGGATCTCGCCGCTGCTGAACAGGCCTCTGGTTAACGCCGGACCCAGATTGCCGCAGGCCAGGTTCACAATGGTGTTGGCGTTGGTGTAGGCCTGGATAATCTCTTCCCGGGCGACGATGATGCCGGTGCGCACACCGGGCAGGCCCAGCTTGGAGAGGCTTAGTGCCAGCACGGTGTTGTCGTTCCAGTGGGGGCGGGCGTCGTTGAAAACGATAGACGGGAAGGGCAGTCCATAGGCGCCATCAATAATCAACGGGATATCGCGCTCGCGGGCCAGCTCATCCAGGTGCGCTACCTCCTCATCGGTCAGTACGTTACCGGTGGGGTTGGTGGGGCGTGAGACGCAGAGGGCGCCGGCACTCTTCTTTACTTCCAGCTGGGAGAAGTCCACGTGGTATTTAAACTGCTGGTCTCCAAGGCGCTCAATGCTGGGGCGGGTGGCGGTGAAAAACTGCTCGCTCAATCCCACATCCCCATAACCCAGGTATTCCGGTGACAACGGCAGGTGAATGCTGCGGTGGCTGCCATCGGGCATCTCCCCGGCAAACATATTGAGCAGCACGAAAAACGCCGCCTGGCTGCCATTGGCCACGGCGATATTGTTGGCGGTAACCGGCCAGTCGAACTGCTGGCGCAGGAAGCCCGCGACCTCTGCACGAAAATCCCGCTCACCCTGGGGTGACTGATAGATTCCCAGCAGTTTGTGGCGCTGCTCGCTGGAATCCAGCAGTTGCTGCAGCCGCAGGCTGAAGGCTTTCTCGATAGCAGGCAGCTGCGCCGGATTGCCACCGCCCATGAACAGCATGTCCGGATTTTCGTTCAGGGCTGAACCCAGGTCGTCCATCAGTTCGATGATGCCGGTTCTGCCGGTGAATTTTTCGCCAAAGGCCGAGAGTTTCATAAGTGTCTCGCAGGGCTGGGAGGTATGGGGTCGATTGTAGTAGTACCGTGCCCCAACAGAAAGCACTGCAGTGACAGTTTTGGACCGTTTTGGCGATGCAAGCGGGCATTGTTGCTGCTACCCCTATGGGGGAGAATGGGCCAGATTCGGGCCGGAACAGGCCACATTTTACTCAGAGAGGAGGGTGATATGAGCAAAGGACCACTGGCGGGTATCAAAGTCGTGGAGATGGCAGGCATCGGGCCTGCACCCTGTGCCGGCATGATGCTGGCGGACATGGGGGCAGAGGTGATTCTGATCGACCGCAAGGTGGCCAATGCCAACGCTGCCAACCTGGGTACCGGCGATGACCCCAACCAATCCTTTTTTAACCGTGGCAAGAAGTCCCTGGCGGTCAACCTGAAGAGTGCTGAAGGTATCGAAGCGGTACTGAAGCTGATCGACAGCGCCGACGTACTGCTGGAAGGCTTCCGTCCCGGCGTTATGGAACGCCTTGGCCTGGGGCCTGAGGTGTGTCACGCCCGCAACCCGAAACTGGTTTACGGCCGCATGACCGGCTGGGGCCAGACCGGTCCACTGGCCCATGCCGCTGGCCACGATCCCAACTATATCGGTGTCTCCGGCGCGCTTTACTACGGTGGTCGCGAGAACCATCCCCCCACGGCACCGCTGACCCTGGTGGGTGACCTGGGTGGCGGCACCATGGTGCTGGCCTGGGGTGTCATCTGTGCGGTGCTGGATGCCCAGCGCAACGGCAAGGGGCAGGTGGTGGACGCCGCCATTACCGACGGTTCTGCCTATATCTCCAGCCTGCTGATGCTGATGCGTAACACCGGCCAGATCCGCGATGACAAGCTGCAGACTGGCTGGGCCGATGGTGCGGCTCCCTGGAACGACACCTATCAGTGTGCCGATGGCAATTACATCACCGTCTGTCCGCTGGAGCCGGGCTTCTACAAGCTGTTCCTGGACAAGCTGGGGCTGGCTGACAATCCCGCCTTTGCTGACCAGTGGGACGCTGCCAGCTGGCCGGAGGGGCGTCGTATCCTCACCGAGCTGTTTGCCGGCAAAACCCGTGAGCAGTGGTGCGAGGAGCTTGAGGGTACCGATGTCTGCTTTGGTCCGGTGCTGAGCTTCGCCGAGGCTGCCGAACACCCACACAACAAGGCCCGCGGTACCTTCCTTGAGATCAACGGTGTGCCGCAGCCGGCGCCAGCGCCCAAACTGAGCGGCTACACCCCTGACATCAAGCCGTGTCCGGAGATCGGCGCTCACTCCGACGAGGTGCTTACCGGTGCCGGGATGGACGCGGCTGCCATCGCCCAACTGAAAGAGCTGGGAGTGATCTGATCCTGCGCTTCCCGCAGGTTTGACCTCTGGCAGTTATAGCCTCTGGCAATTATCACCTGGCAACTCCCGTTCGGGGGTTGCCGGCTCTCCCTGTTTACCGCTGACCTGAACTACCCGCAGCCGATGGCAACTGGCCTGGTTTGTGCTTTGTTGCGTCTGGTGGTTTCTCTTTTGCCGCCACAATACCGATAATATTTGAGCGTACTTCCCGGCTTGGCGCCAGCGTCGCCTGCGAGGGAGGGGGAGTTGGAATTGCGCGCAGCACAAGAACAACAGAATTTTGCCTGTCACATTATCACCCTGAACCCTGAGGCACCTGCGACGCAGGAGATCCTGCGCTCGCTGCAGCAGCAGGGCGTGGAGGCGGGGGTGTTTACCGCCGTTGATGGCCGTCAGGGTTACCCGCAGCTGCAGCCAGGCGAATACCTTAACCAGCGCATGTCCATGCTGCGCAATCGCCGCTATATGACGGCCACCGAGGTGGGCTGTTATTTGTCACATTTGCGCGCTGTGCGTCACTCCTACGAGGCCGGGCACCAGTTTGTCTGCCTGCTGGAGGATGATGTGGTGATAGAGCCGGACTTTGGGCGTGTGGTGAGGGAGCTGACCCGCGAGCCGCGGGACATTGTACGACTGATGGCGCTTAAGCTGCGGCGCCGCAAGGTGGTGGGAGAGGTACTGCCCGGCTTCAGCCTGACCCGCCCGGAGCGGGGCACCCTGGGGACCCAGGCCTACCTGCTGAGTCGCGCCGGGATGGAGAAGTTTTTGGCCCACGCCTCCGATATCCATCGAGCGATTGACCATGTGCTCGATCATTTCTTTCTTTTTGACCTGGAGACCTACGCTGTAGAGCCTCACCTGGTCTATGAGCGTCACTCGGCTTCCACTATCAGCAAGCGTG
Source organism: Pseudomaricurvus sp. HS19 (assembly GCF_009857815.1). Classification (GTDB taxonomy): domain Bacteria; phylum Pseudomonadota; class Gammaproteobacteria; order Pseudomonadales; family Cellvibrionaceae; genus Pseudomaricurvus. Next base: position 153,177 of record NZ_WVVW01000001.1, read on the forward strand.
CGGCCGATGCCGGTCGCCGTCCCAACCTGCTGGAAAGCCTGCTCTACCACCCGCTGAAGATGTGGTTCAGTGGCCGCCGGCACCTCTATTTCTGGCGCAAGCGCGCCGAGCTGTATCCCAACCAGTGGCCCCGGGAATTGCCGGGCAAGAGCCCCCGTTTGCGCGGCAAAGGCCGGGCCTGCGAGGCACTGCTGGAAAGCCCGGGCGGGGGCCAGCTGGCAGGGGAGTGAGGCGCAGGCCCTGTGGGCCGGGGTGTTGGGTTTGCGTTTTTTTAAGGGTCTCTTAAGCTTGGGTAGTCACCATAACGGGTTTCTTGTTTGAGATTGTCTCCTGTCTCAGGAGACCGGGAGCCGCCCTTTGCACCAGCCTGATTCATACCCTTCCCTGGCCTGTCGGGTTATCACCCTCAATCCCCGGGCTGACAATACCTGTAAGCTCCTGTCGAGCCTGCGGCAACAGGGAATTAATGCCACGCTCTTCGACGCGGTAGACGGCCGCCAGGGGTTTCCGCCGCTGCAAACGGGTGAGCGGCTGGATCAGCGCATGGCGATGTTGCGTCGTCGCAGCCATTTGACCGCCACCGAGCTGGGCTGTTACCTGTCACACTTGCGCGCCGTCAGGGAGGCGTACGACCAGGGGTATGAATTTGTCTGCCTGCTGGAGGACGATGTGGTGATTGAGCCCGGGTTCGCCGCGGTGCTGGCAGAGTTGCTGCCCGAGCAGCTGGATATCGTGCGTTTTATGGCTCTCAAGCTACGGCGCCGCAAGCTGGTCAAAACCCTGTCGGCCGGTGTGGATCTGGTACGCCCCGAGCGGGGAACGCTGGGTACCCAGGCCTATATGCTCAGCCGCCGGGGTATGGAAAAATTCCTCGCCCACGCCAGCCATATTTATGAAGCCATTGATCATGTGCTGGATCACTTCTTTCTCTTTGACCTGGATACCTGGCTGGTGGAGCCCCATACGGCCTATGAGTTGGCGGGGTCTTCCAGCGTCAGCAAACGGGAGACCGCCGCCGCAGCCCCGGGGTTCCGGGAATCGCTGCTCTATCATCCGGTAAAACTCTGGTTCAGCGCCCGGCGCCACCTCTACTTCTGGCGCAAGCGTGCGGAACTCTATCCCAATCAGTGGCCGGTCCGGCGGCCGGGCCGGAGCCCGCGCTTGCGGGGTAAAGGCCCGGAGTGTCGTGAGCTGTTGGCCACGCCAGGCCGTTCCGGCGATTGAGTGAATGGTCGGCTGCTCCCCCGATCGTTGACAGGGAGCCGTGTGCAGACGATCTGTCAGTGTGAACGATAGAGTGGCGGCAGGGGCTCATCTGCCGGTGTCCCGCTGTTGCCCTGACGCAGGGCAATAACCGCTTCCATCAATTGCTTGCCATCGAAATCTGCTGACCCATGGCCGCCATAGAGGGCGGCATCCAGTTGCTGCAGTGACTGCGCCAGCGGCGGGGATTGCAGGCACAGGCCCGGCAGGGCCGCCATGGCCTGTCGTTGGGCTACCGGTCGCTGTTGCTGCTGCTCCCGCCACCAGATTTGCGCCCACTGTTGCAGGGCCTGTCGCAGTGCCTGCAGGTCATCCTTGCCGCTGGCAATGCGCAGCGCCTTGAAGGCATCGGCGTCGCTGCGGCTAAGCTGATCGTAGGGGGATGTTTTCTGCGGCTGCAAAGCGCGCAGCTGGCGTCGTGCACGCAGCCACTGCATCCCCAGAACCAGGCACAGAAACGCCAGCGCCAGGGTGCTGTAGAACCAGCTGCGGTTGTGCGCAGAGGGGCGCCCGGCCTCCGGCAGGTTGCTGTCAGCAGAGGAGTGTTCCTCGGCCGGCAGGGCCGTTACTGCCTCCGGGGTGGCGGTGGCAGGCAGGCGCGCGGCACTGGCGGCACCTACCTCGATCTCGCGGGCGGGCAAGGTCAGCTGCCGCTGCCGGCCGCTGCCATTGTCCCACCAGCTCAGCACCACTGGCGGCAGGGTGTAGCGGCCGGGCTTGCTGGCGACAATGGCGTAGCTCTCGACCTTACGGGTAGAGACCCCGCTGGTACCGAGCGACTCTTCGCTCTGGGGTTGGTCGGGGTAGTAGCGCAGGCCGTCAACGTCTCCGGGTTGCAGGGGCGGCAGCTGTGCGGCGAGAACGCCAGTGCCCTGCAGGACAAGACGGCGGGTGATGGGTTCGCCCGCTTTCATACGTTCCGGGTTACCACTCCACTCCTCACTCAACTGCAGGGCGTCCGCCGGCAGCCAGACGTAACCGTTGTAACTGTCCGGTTTTGGCTTTACCTCCAGGGTGGAGGGGGAGGTGCGCAGGCGCAGGCGCTTGCCGCTGCTGCGGCCAAACGGGTCATAGGTACGGTTGCTGTGGTCGGGCGCGGTCACCTCCCACAGGGTGGCGGGAATGTTGATGGAGCCGCTCTGCTGCGGGAAGAGGGCATAGACAATTTCCACCACACCGTAATCCACGCCACCTACGGTTTTGCGGTATTGGGTCTCTTCTACCTGTTTCAGTTGTACGTTGTCGATTTTCAGCTCGCTGCGGTTGAGGCCGGTGAGCGGGACACGGGTGAAAAGGCGAATGGTGTAGAGCACCTGCTGCTGCACGTAGGCCGTTTCCGGTTGCAGTTCGGTCTGCATAAACACCTCCTGTGACGAGGAGGGTGTTTTGCCGGAGCCCGGCTGAACCTTGATTTCAATGGCCTCACTGAACGCGCCCTTGAGCTCAAAGGATGGAATCAGCAGGGTGCCTTCGTGTCGGGGTGCCAGCGTCAGCACCCATTGGGTCCAGGATTCATTCTGGCCATTGATGCTGCGAAACTGGTTGCTGCGCTGGGTGTTGAGTATGTCGAAGTCCTGTTGCAGCTGACTGAATTCGGGAGCGTCCATCATCACCTGGCTGTCGTAGCGCAGGGTGAGGCGGAAGGTCTCTTCCGGGCTGATGCTGTTGCGATCCACGGTCGCCTGCAAACTGCCGGCAGCGGCGCCGAGGCTGGCCAGCAGCAGGCAGCAACCCAGTATCCAGTGGCAGAGTGTCCGGCACCGGGACGGGAAGAGCGTCGTGATGGCTGATGTTTGTGTCTGGTTAAACGTTGTCATATGGATTCGCCAATGCAATTACCAGCGCTGGGCGGCATTGTTTTCCGGTGGCTCCCAGGTGCCCTGTTGATAGGCCTGGCGTCGCTGCCGGTATTGATATTCAAATTTGTTGCGCAACAGGCCGCTGGGATCGTCGGGGATGCGGCGCAGCATCTGTTCCATGGTCTGGCGCTCTTCGTCGCTGAGGCCGTCGTCCTCGCTGGCCATGCCTTCAACACCTTGCTGTGGTGATTCATCGCCGGTGTTTTGTTTGTCCTGTGGCTGGCCAGCGGCCTGACTGGCGTTCTGCTGCTCACCATTGTCTTCGGTTTGCTGGCCGGCCTCCTGCGCTTGTGATTCGGGTTTGCGGCCGTCACTTTTTTCTTCGGCGTCGCCAGGTGAATTGGCCTGGCGCTGCTGCTCGTCACCGGCCTCGCCTTGTTGCCGGGAGTCTCCCTGCTCCCCGGATGAGGATTGCCCGGATGAGGACTGTTGGGATGATTGTTGCTGCCCGTCCTGTGATTCCTGTCCCTGCTGGTTCTGTGAAGAATCACCGCTCTGCTGCTGATTTTGCTGCGGGTCGTTTTGCTGCCCCTGGGAGTTCTGATTTTGTTGCTGCTGCTGTTGCTGTTGTTGCAGTAAGGCTTCCACCTGCTGGCGATTGGCGGCTGCGTCTTCCAGCGCGGGATTCAGCTGCAGGGCCTGGTCGTACGCTTCCAGGGCGCCAGGCAGGTCGCCGCTTTTGGCCAGTGCGTTGCCGCGGTTGTAGTGGCCCCCGGCGCTGTGATCCTGTTCCAGCAATTTCGCGGCTTCGGCGTAGTTACCGGCGCGGTACTGGGCAGTGGCTTTCCAGTCGGGGCGCTCAAACTTTTCTGCGGCGGCAGCATTGTCACCGGCTTGCAGCAGTTCGCTGGCCTGTTGGTCCGGTGTCTGCCACAGGTCTTGCCAGACGCCTGCCTGGGCCGGTTCTCCGGGGAACAGCATCAGCGGAAACAGCGCCAGCAGCCAGCCGCGGCGGAAGGCCAGCAGCATCAGCGGCAGCAGTGGCAGCAGCAGCCAGGGGCCGCGATCGAGCCAGGTGTCGAATTCCCGCTGCAGCTGGCGGGTCTCGCTCTGCAGCGGTGTCGGTTTACGGCTCAGCAGTTGCAGGTCCCGGTCGTCAGGGGTGAGTGGTGTAAAGCGTCCGCCGCTGCTCACTGCCAGCTCTGCCAGGTCCGTACTGTTGAGTTTTGCCAGCACCATATTACCGAGATGATTTTTGGCAAAGCCACCGTTGGCCAGCGGAATCGGGGCGCCTTCAGTGGTGCCGACACCCAGGATAGAGAGGCGCACGGAGGAGGGCAGCAGTCTGCGAACCGAATCCAGTGCGTCTGTGGCCACACCATCGGTGACCAGCAGCAGTTCACCCTCGGTGTGGCCGGCATCGAGCAGCAGTTGCAGGCCCCGCTCCACCGCCATCTCGGTGTTGCTGCCACGCAGCGGCATGACGTCCGGTGACAGTGCCGGCAGCAGGTTGATAATGGTGGCGGTGTCGTCCGTCAGTGGTGTGACGGTGTGGGCTTCACCGGCGTAGACCACCAGGGCGGTGACCCCTTCGCGACGTTGCTTGAGCAGGTCGGTCAGTTTCAGGCGAGCCCGCACCAGGCGCGACGGTTGCAGGTCCTGGGCCTCCATGGAGGGCGACAGGTCCAGCAGGATTACGGTGGCGTCCTCGCGCTTGTGGATTGGCTGCGGCAGTTTCTCCCAGGCCGGTCCCGCCAGTGCCAGCGAGGTGAGCACCAGTGCCAGGCCCAGCAGTACAACCGGCCAGCGCTGCCGGGCGCCAGCGCCCTGTTGCAGCAGGTAGGGCAGCAGGGCGGGGTCGATGATCTTTTTCCAGTGGCTGCCGTGTTGCGGGTGGCGCAACAGCCACAGGGTCAGCAGCACTGCCACCGGAATCAGCAGCAGCCACAGTGGGCGCAACCAGTGGAACTGGTTCAGCAGCGTGCTCCAGTCAGCCATTGCCCGCCTCCGTCACTGGTGCCCGGGTCAGGGGAGCAAGGAGCCGCGGCAGTAGCAGCAGCGCGAGGCAGAACAGCGCGGTAGCCAGCGGCCAGTGAAACAGCGACTGGGTAGGGCGGAAGGTCTCGGCGTCCTGTTCCACCGGTTCCAGCTGGTCCAGTTGCAGATAGATCTGTTGCAGGTCCTGGGGTGAGCGGGCGCGGAAGTAAGCTCCACCGGTTTGCTCTGCAATGGATTGCAGGGTGGCTTCATCCAGGTCTGCGGAGGGGTTGACCCGTCGCTGGCCAAAGCCGAAGAAGCCGCTGGTGAGCATCTCGTCGGCGCCGATACCAATGGTGTAGATTTTGACTCCGGCCTTGGCGGCAATATCGGCGGCCTGCATGGGTTGCACCTGACCGGCGGTGTTGGCGCCATCGGTCAGCAGGATGAGCACGCGGCTCTCCTGTGGTCGTTCGCGCAGTTGTTTCACTGCCATACCAATGGCATCGCCGATGGCGGTCTTCTCACCGGCAAAGCCCAGTTGGGCTTCGCTCAGCAGTTGTTGCACGGTGTTGCGGTCGAAGGTCAGTGGTGCCTGCACATAGGCGCGGGTGCCAAACAGTATCAGCCCCAGGCGGTCACTTTCACGGCGTTTGACGAAGTCATTAACCACCACTTTTACCGCGTCAATACGGGGATAGTAGGTGCTGTCCCAGAGCATGTCGCGGGTCTCCATACTGCCGGAGATATCCACCGCCAGCAGCAGGTCACGACCACTGGCGGGCAGGGAGACCGGCTCCCCTACCCAGGTGGGGCGGGCGGCCGCCAGCAGCAAACAGCTCCAGCTCAGGGCCAGTAACAACAGTCGCCACCAGTGCCGGGGGCGCACAACGCCCCGCTCGGTTTCGGCGCCCGGCAGGCGCGCGTAGAAAGGCACCTGCAGGGCGGCCTCCTGCTGACGGGCGGCCGGGGCAAAGCGATACACCAGCCAGGGCAGGGGCAGGCACAGCAACAACCATGGCCACTGCAGGTCAAGCATGGCGGCCTCCACTGACGGGAACAGCAGCGGGCGCGCGGTGGTGGCGGATCCAGTGGGCGGCAAACTGCCGGGCGCGGGACATATCTTCAGCCCCGGCGGCGCGGTAGAGGTTGTCGCCAAAGCAGTCGCTGCCGTCGCAGGCGTTATGGCCCAGGGTCTGTTGCAGGAATTCGCTCCAGGCCTGGCCGTGCAGTTGCGCCACCGGCTGCTGCGGACAGGCGTGCAGTGCGGTGCGTTTCAGCAGTTGATTGATGGCCTGCAATTGCTGTGCATCCGCGCCGGTGGTGCTGTACTCCTGCAACAGTTGCAGGGCCCGGCGGCGATAGGCGTTGCGACGGCGCCATTGCCACCACCACAGCACCGCGGCAATGGTAGCCAGTGCCAGCAGTGCAGCCAGCAACCACCAGCCCCAGGCGGGTGCGGCCGAGACCGGGTCGGGCAGGTGGATATCCCGCAACGACGCCAGCGGATCAACGGGGAGAGCGGCAGGCGGGTTGCTCCCTGGACTGGTCAGCGACGACATGGGCGTTTACCGAACAGTGGCAGCAGTTGCGCGAGCGGACTCTGCGCGGTGGTGAGGGGCAGGAGCCAGGCGCCGGCTTCGCTGGCCGCCTGTTGCAGGCGGCTCTGGCGCTGCAGGAAATCCTGGTGGAACTGGCCGGCAAGGTTGGCATCGGCGGTGTTGAGCGCACGACGCTCCATGCCATTGGTGACCGTCAGGGTCATCGCTTGCGGCAGTTGCTGCTCCAGCGGATCGGTGACCCACAACAGCGAGACATCGGCGTGCCGTCCCAGCTGGTGCAGCTGTTCCGTGCAGGCGTCATTCCACCCCTGCAGATCGCTGATGATCATCACCGCGCTGCCGGGCTTGCTGATGCGGCGCAAATCTGCCAGTCGTTGCTGCAGGGGTACGGCATCGGGCTGGCTCAGCGGTGACTGCAATTCGCTGTTGAACTGCTGGATTACCTGCAGCAGCGTCAGCAGGGTGTGGCGGCTGCGCTTGGGACGAATGTCGCGCTCGCTGCGATCGTTGAAAATGAGGCCGCCGACGCGATCGTTCTGGGCCAGTGCTGCCCACCCCAGTAATACCGCGGTGTGCGCGGCCAGTACCGATTTGAAGCAGTGGCGACTGCCAAAAAACATGCTGCTGCCCTGATCCAGCATCAGCATCACCGGGCGCTCGCGTTCTTCGCGATAGAGCTTGGTGTGGGCGACCTGGGTGCGGGCGGTAACGCGCCAGTCGATGCTGCGGATATCGTCACCGGCCTGGTACAGGCGCACCTCCTCGAACTCCATGCCGCGACCGCGGAAACGGGTGCGGGCCGAACCGGCCTGGGTGGACTGACTGCGGCGGCGGGGAGTGAGCTGCAGTTCACGGGCGGCAAAACGCAGCGCCAGCAACTGGTCGAGCTGCGTATAGGCGCCCTCAACCGGCTGGAAGTAGCTGTCGTATTGCGCTGCCGAACTCATCAGGCCACAGGCACCTGGCGAATCAACTCGGCGATCACCGCGTCGCGATCAACACCGGCGGCTTCGGCTTCAAAACTCAGCAGCAGGCGGTGGCGGAAGACGTCCGGCAGGATGGCCTGCACGTCGCCGGGGCTGACAAAATCCTGCCCCCGCAGCCAGGCGTGGGCGCGGGCGCAGCGATCCAGGGCAATGGTGCCCCGGGGACTGACACCGAACTCGATCCAGCGCGCCAGCTCCTCGCTGTAGTCCCCCGGCCAGCGGGTGGCGAGGGTGAGGTTGACGATGTACTCCTCGACGCTGTCGGCCATGTGCAGCGCCAGGATCTCTTCGCGCATGGCAAACAGCAGCTGCTGGGTGATCGGCACAGGTGGCTCGACGGGTTTGTGGGCTGCTTCGTTGCGGGCCAGGCGCAGGATCTCGCGTTCGGCGGCGGCATCGGGGTAGGCGACTGTAACGTGCATCAGGAAGCGGTCCAGCTGGGCCTCCGGCAACGGGTAGGTTCCCTCCTGCTCGATGGGGTTCTGGGTGGCCATCACCAGGAACAGTTCCGGCAGCGGGTAGGTGTGGCGCCCCACACTCACCTGACGCTCCGCCATGGCCTCCAGCAGTGCTGACTGCACCTTGGCGGGAGCGCGGTTGATCTCGTCCGCCAGCACCAGGTTGTGGAAGATCGGACCCTGCTGGAAATCGAAGCTGGCGGTCTCCGGGCGGTAGATATCGGTTCCGGTGACGTCCGAGGGCAGCAGGTCGGGGGTGAACTGGATGCGGTGGAAATTCCCTTCAATGCCGTCGGCGAGGGTTTTGATAGCCTTGGTCTTGGCCAGTCCCGGCGCGCCCTCCACCAGCAGGTGGCCGTCGGCCAGCAGGGCAATTAACAGGCGTTCAACCAGTTGGGTCTGGCCCACGATCTGGGATTCCAGCCAGCGTTGTAATTCGGCCAGCGCGCTTTGATTATTCATGCGAGAACTCATTTCTCTGTTGTTGCCAGGGTAAAAGTCGGCCTGGTAAAAAACGGGAAATTCTACCGCCTGCACAAGGCTTGGCAAGTGGACCCGGCAATAGACCGGTATGTGGCACGCAAGTTCCTGTAAGTATCCCTATCCAAATCCGTTTCCGGTCCCTGTCACACGCACGTTGATACAGGTTTGATAGGCTATGCTGAATTTGGCGGCCAGTGGTTGGCGCAGCAAGAGGAAGGGAATGTGAATATCAGCATGGTGACGGCTGACAGCAGAGAGACGTTTTTTCAGCAGCTGGGCGACTTTATAGACCAGCGCAGGCCGGCGGTGGACAGCGACAGCCTCAAGCACCTGGCGCACTACTGTTACCTGCGGACGAGCCTGGAGGAGCTGGACGGGCGCGCTATCAGTGACATATTTGGCAGGGTGTTTGGCTGCTGGAACTTTATTCAGCAACTGGAGGCTGGCGGCGCGGCGCGGGTGCAGGTGTTTAACCCCAGCCTCGACGAGGATGGATGGCTCTGCCCGCACACGGTGGTGGCGGTGCTGCAGCGGGATATGCCGTTCCTGGTGGACTCCGTGCGTATGGAGGTGAGTCGCCGCAATATCACCATTCACGAGATTGCCAGCACCCAGCTTACCGTCTGTCGGGATGAGCAGGGGCAGTTGCTGGAGCTGGCACCCGTCGGCAGCAAGCCCGCCAACAGCAAAAAACGCCAGTACCAGCATGAAGCGCTGATCTACCTGGAGATTAACCTGCACACCGATGAATCTGCCATGCATGAGCTGGCGGAGTCCCTGCGTTCGGTGCTGACGGATGTGGAGTTGGTGGTCTCAGATTACCAGCACCAGTTGCAGCGGGTCGCGGAGTGCCGGGGTAACCTGCAACAGATTACCGATGACAGTTTGCTGGCGTGTGCCAAAGAGGTGGATGCCTTGCTGAAGTGGATGGCCGATGGCTGTTTCACCTTCCTCGGTTATGCCGAGTACAGTTTTTGTGGTGAGGGCGATGCCCGCTACCTGCGTGAAGAACCGGGCCGGCGACTGGGGCTGTTCCGTCAGCATGGCTCGGTGGCGCCCGAGGTACCTGTATCCGGGTTTAATGAGGGCATGGCGCGTTTCCACAGTGGTGAGCAGCTGGTCTCCTTCACCAAATCCGCTGTGCGATCGCGGGTACACCGCCACGCCTATTCAGATTACGTAGTGGTGAAACGCTTTGATGATGAGGGCCGTGTCTGTGGCGAATCCCGCTTTATGGGTCTCTATACCTCGCCGGTGTATACGCTGTCACCGTCACAGATTCCCATGTTGCGGCAAAAGGTGGCGGGTGTGCTGGAGCGCTCCGGGCTCAACCCTGTGTCCCACGACGGCAAGGCGCTGAAGCAGATCCTGGAAACCTTCCCCCGCGATGAACTGTTCCAGAGCAGTGACGAAGAGTTGTTCGCCACGGTCATGGGGGTGGCCGGTATCAAGGAGCGGCCACTGGTGCGCCTGTTTATGCGGCGCGATCCCTACGGCAAGTTTGTCAGTGCGCTGGTGTATGTGCCGCGGGATGATTTCAGTACCCAGATCCGCGTGCATATCCAGAACCTGATCGGCAGTGCGATCAACGCCTGTGAGCACGAATTCAACACCTACTTTTCGGAATCGGTACTGGCGCGGGCGCACCTGGTGTTCCGGGTGAACCCAGGTGAGTCACATCTTATTGATGTGCCACGGCTGGAGCGGCAGATTGTGGATATTACCCGCTCCTGGGATGACCGCCTCTACGACAGCCTCTGCGAGTATCACGGTGAAGAGCGGGGCGCGCGCCTCTACGATCGCTTCTGTGAAGCCTTTCCGGTCAGCTACAAAGCCAGCTTTGAAGCCCGCGCCGCGGTGCAGGATATCGACACCATTGTCACCCTGCAGGAGACCACCGATCTGGCCATGAGCTTTTATCAGGCGGTAGGGGCGGGACGCCAGAGCATGCGCTTCAAGGTATTTCACCTGGACGCGTTGCTGGAGTTGTCCGATGCTATTCCTGTGTTGGAGAACCTGGGGTTGCGGGTGATTGGTGAACACCCTTATCGCCTGCAGCTGAGCGAAGGCCACTGCGTCTGGATACAGGATTTCGACCTGCGTTTTGATCTTAACGTTGAGGTGGATGTGCACTCGGTGCGCAGTAATTTTCAGGAGGCGTTCGCCGCCATCTGGAACCGCCGTACGGTCAGCGATCCCTTCAATAGGCTGGTGCTGGGTGCGCGACTGGACTGGCGCGAGGTGTCGGTGCTGCGGGCCTACGCCGCCTACATGAAGCAGACACTGTTCAACTTCGGTCACTCCTACGTAGCCCACACCCTGGCCAATCACCTGGATATCACCCGCAACCTGGTGGCCTTGTTCAAGTCGATGTTCGATCCAAGGGTGCACAAGGGCAGCGGCAAGGACAGTGAGCGTATTGAGCGCCTGAAACAAAAGGTGATTGAAGGTCTGGATCGGGTGGATAACCTCAATGAGGATCGTATTATCCGTCGCTACCTGGAGCTGATCAGTGGCACGCTGCGCACCAACTTTTTTCAGGTGACTGCGGGGGGCGAGTCGAAGGATTACATCTCCATCAAGTTCAGCCCGCGGGATATTCCCAATATCCCCGAGCCCCGCCCCATGTACGAAATCTTTGTCTACTCGCCGCGCATGGAGGGGGTGCACCTGCGTGGCGGCCCGGTGGCCCGGGGCGGCCTGCGCTGGTCTGACCGCCTGCAGGATTACCGTACCGAGGTGCTGGGTCTGGTGAAGGCGCAGCAGGTAAAAAATGCCGTGATCGTGCCCAGCGGCGCCAAGGGTGGCTTTGTGGCCAAGCAGTTGCCCGCCGCCACGGACCGGGAGGCCTGGCTGAAAGAGGGCATCGCCTGCTACCAGATCTTTATTCGCGGGCTGCTGGATATTACCGACAACATCATCGACGGCCAGGTCAGGGCGCCGGAAAACGTGGTGCGCGTGGATGGCGATGACCCCTACCTGGTGGTGGCGGCAGACAAGGGTACCGCTACCTTTTCCGATATCGCCAACACCATCTCCGCCGAGTATCACCACTGGCTGGGTGACGCCTTTGCCTCCGGTGGCAGCCAGGGTTATGACCACAAGGGTATGGGCATCACCGCCCGCGGTGCCTGGGTCTCGGTGCGGCGCCACTTCAAGGAGCTGGGGCTGGATGTACAGCAACAGGATTTCACCGTGGTGGGTATCGGCGATATGGCCGGCGATGTGTTCGGCAACGGCATGTTGATGTCGGAGCACATCTGCCTGACCGCCGCATTTAACCACCTGCACATCTTTGTCGACCCCAACCCCGACAGCGCCCGCAGTTTTACTGAGCGTATGCGCCTGTTCCAGACATCGGGTACCAACTGGAACGATTATGACCAAAGCCTGATCTCTGCCGGTGGTGGCGTATTCTCCCGCGCTGCCAAGTCGATCACTCTGACGCCGGAGATGAAAGCGCGATTCGATATCGCGGCCGACAAGCTCACGCCCACCGAGCTGATCCACGCGCTGTTGCAGGCGCCGGTGGACCTGATCTGGAATGGCGGCATTGGCACCTATGTCAAAGGCAGCCAGGAGAATCACGCCGATGTCGGCGACAAGGCCAACGATAGCCTCAGGGTGGACGGACGGGAATTGCGCTGCCGGGTGTTTGGCGAGGGCGGCAACCTGGGCATGACCCAGCGTGGTCGTATCGAGTTTTGTCTCAATGGCGGTGCCTGTAACACCGACTTTATCGACAACGCCGCCGGTGTGGATTGTTCCGACCACGAGGTAAATATCAAGATCCTGCTGGATGGGGTGGTCAGCAACGGCGACCTGACCGCCAAGCAGCGCAACCAGCTGTTGGTGGAGATGACCGACAGTGTTGCCGGGTTGGTGCTGAGTAACAACTACAAACAGACCCAGGCCATCTCGCTGGCGGAATATCAGGCGGCCACCCGCGTGAACGAATACCGCCGCTTTATCAGCACCATGGTGGACAGTGGCCACCTGAACCGGCAACTGGAGTATCTGCCGGAAGACGAGGAGATCCTGGAGCGCCAGCAGCAGGGCAAATCCCTCACCCGCCCGGAGCTGTCGGTGCTGATCTCCTACGCCAAGGTACAGCTCAAGGAAGCATTGGCCACTGACGCCCTGGTGAACGATCCCTATATGGTGCGGGCGGTAGAGAGCGCGTTTCCCGCACAGTTACAGGAGCGTTTCCGCGAGCAGCTCTACAACCACCGGCTGCGCAAGGAGATTGTCGCCACCCAGCTGGCCAACGACATGATCAACCACATGGGTATCACCTTTGCCCAGCGGCTGAGGGAGTCCACCGGCGCCAACATGGTCGAGGTGGCCAAGGCCTATGTCACCGCCCGGGATATCTCCAACATGCCCGAGTTTTTTGCCAGTGTGGAGGCGCTTGATTATCAGGTGGAGTCCGGTACCCAGAACCTGATCATGTCCCGCAGTATGCGTCGTATGCGCCGCACCACACGCTGGTTTTTGCGCAACCGACGCGGTCATCTCTCGCCACAGGTGGAGGTGGACTCCTTTGCAGAAGCCGTGCGCGACCTGAATGAAAAGCTGCCACAGATTATTTGCGGTGTACCCAGGGACGAGTGGCAGCGCAACATGGACGAGCTGATGGCGCAGAATATTCCGGAGCCTATTGCGTCGCGGGCTTCGCTGCCGGTCACCATCTACTCGTCGCTTTACATGGTGGATGCCGCCCGCACCGCCGGGGTGGAGCCGGAGCTGGTGGCGCGGGTCTATTTCGCCATGAGCGACGCCCTGGGACTGGCGTGGTTTGCGCTGCAGGTGTCAGAGGTGAAAGTGGAGAACTACTGGCAGGCGATGGCCAGGGAAGCTTTTATGGATGATCTGGAGTCGCAGATGCGGGCGCTCGCCATCGCCATCATTCGTCTTGGTGGCCCGGAGATGGACATTATGGCAACCGTGCAGCGCTGGATGGATCAGCACCAGCTGCTGGTGGGACGCTGGCGCAGCATGGTGAATGAGCTGCAGGGTGCGGCGGGCTCCGACTACGCCATGTTTGCGGTGGCGCTGCGGGAGTTACTGGACCTGGCGCAGGCCAGTCAGCACTGTGTCTCGCTGGACGATGACAGTGACCTCTGCCTGCTGGGCGGCTGAGTAACTTAACTTAAGCAACAGCCGCCCGTGAGCGCAGGGATCAGGCGCCGGACTGGCCCTGGTTGTCGTGCTGGCGGCGGGGGCCGGCGTACTCCACCCGGTTGCGGCCATTCTGCTTGGCCAGGTAGAGCATTTTATCGGCGGCACTGAAGAGGCTGTCGGCGTCGGTGTGGTCGTTGGGAATCATGGTGGCCAGACCGGCGCTGATGGTAATCACGTCCGCGGTGGCGGAAGCGGCGTGGGGAACGCGCAGCTCTTTCACCAGCTGACAGCACTTCTGCGCCAGTGCCAGGGCGGCATCGCGATCGGTGTTGGGCAGCATCAGCACAAACTCCTCACCACCGTAACGGGCCAGCAGGTCGGAAGAGCGTTTGGAGACGCCGTTGAGTGCCTCGGCCACCTGCCGCAGGCAGCGATCACCGGCAACGTGGCCGTAGTGATCGTTAAACTGCTTGAAGTGATCCACATCCATAATGACCAGTGACACCGGCGTCTGGTTGCGCAGGGCACGGTGCCATTCGGCGTCCATGGCCTTGTCGTACTGGCGGCGGTTGGCGATGCTGGTGAGGGCGTCGTGGAAGGAGAGGGATTCCAGCTGCTGGTTGAGGTTGCGCAGCACGTCCTCCATCTTCTTACGTTCGGAAATATCAAAGATAAAGCCCACCAGGGCTTTGGTTTTGCCGTTTTCCCGCAGCACATGCACCACGTCCCGCACCCACACGTAGCCGCCGTCGGCGGTCAGGGCGCGGTAGTCGGCCTCGTGGTCAATACCGTGTTCGGACTGGGTGATGCAGAGATTGGCGGTATCGGCGCGCTCGTCCGGATGGATACGGTCAATCCAGTCCTGGGCGGTGGCCCAGCTCTCCCGGGGCCAGCCCAGCAGCTTTTCGATCTGTGGACCAATGTACTCAAACTGCTTGGTCTCCCAATTGATCTGCCAGGGGATGGCCTTGGTGGATTCCAGCAGGATTTTGTAGGGGTTGTCCTTGTCGATATCGTCGTAGCTCACCGGGGTGATCCTCAGGGTTTTCAGTCGGGCACGAGGCCTTGTGCCTTGGAGAGAGTGCCATAGAGAGAGTGTCAGGGTTGCCCAGCAACAGATTTGGCCACTACGAAGGCGGAAGCCCCCACAGTAAGGGCGTATTCCTCGCCACCGCAATGTCACCGCGTGTTTCTGTCACCGGTCGGCAGCTGTCCGGCTGGTGACTTCTCAAGCTGACCGGTGACCGGGTTCATCCTTGCGGTGTGAGCCGGGTCGTTGGTCGATCCGAGTATAAAATCTGATCAGCGTTACTACAATCAGTTATAGCGATTCGGTTGTGGCGTCCCGGTGACCCCGGGTGAGCAGCCTGGCTGTCTCGCTTTAGCGCTGTGATTTCAGTATCCTTGCGGCCGTTCCCTTCCCCTGATCCCGGTGGTGTTTCCATGTATCAACTGGCCCGCAAAGCCCTCTTTTGCCTCGATGCCGAGACCTCTCACGAACTGGCGCTGGATATGCTTGGTGCCGGAGAACGGCTGGGGCTGATCAAGCCTTTCCTGCCGGCTATTCCCAACCGCCCGGTGGAGGTGATGGGGCTGGTGTTCCCCAATCCGGTGGGTATGGCTGCAGGCCTGGATAAAAACGGCGATTACTTTAACGCGCTGGGTCAATTGGGTTTCGGTTTTGTGGAGATCGGCACCATCACTCCACGGCCACAGCCGGGTAATCCCAAACCGCGCCTGTTCCGCCTGCCGGAGCACGAAGGGATCATTAACCGCATGGGCTTCAACAACAAAGGTGTCGCCCACATGGTGGAGCGCCTGAAGCATCGCCGGTTTGACGGCGTGCTGGGTGTCAATATCGGCAAGAATTTCGATACTCCGGTAGAGAAGGCAGCTGATGACTACTGCCTCTGTATGCAGGCTGTCTACGAGTACGCCGATTACATCACGGTGAATATCTCCTCGCCCAATACACCGGGCCTGCGTGACCTGCAGTTTGGCGACAGCCTCAAATCGCTGCTGGGTGCGGTCAAGGAACAGCAGCTGGCCCTGCAACAGGCCCAGGGTCGCTATGTGCCGGTGGCGGTGAAGATCGCCCCGGATATGGACCAGGTGGCTGTGGAACAGGTGGCAGAGGTGCTGTTGCAGAGCGAGCTGGACGGTGTGATCGCCACCAATACCACCATCTCCCGTGAGGGGGTTGAGGGCAGTCGCTACGCCGCCGAAGCGGGTGGCCTGAGTGGCACCCCGGTGAGGGACAAGTCCACCGCAGTGATCCGTATGCTGGACGCCGCGCTGCAGGGCAAACTGCCCATTATCGGCGTGGGCGGGATTCTCGACGGCGAAGATGCTGCAGAGAAGATTGAGGCCGGTGCCAGCCTGGTGCAGGTCTACAGTGGCTTTATCTATCGCGGACCCGCCTTGATCAAGGAGTGCGCGGACGCGATTGCGGGTATCCGGTAAATCACAGTTGCCGGTGCCGGCTGCACGGCAGGTGATTTCGCGCAGGGAGTTGACCTGGCTGTAGTGAAGTCAATGCGACGGGTGATTTACCCTGTTGGTTGGTGTTGGAAGTGTGGTGACGGGTGTTTGGCATAATGGCCCGACGTATTGTCGGGCCTGGCTCATGAGGAAGATGTAGCGTCAGAGTGTGCTCATTTTCTGAGCCAGTGCGGCTTTGTTGATGCCGCCCCAGTGGTCTTCGCGTCCTTCGCGCCAGCCACTTAACCAGGTTTGCCTGGCTTCGCCGGTATCGTGGGGGCATAGACTGCGGGAGCGTCCGTCAATACCAGCTTGATAACCTTTGGAAAAAGCTCGTTCGGAATTGCTGCGTTTCTGGGTTTTCATCAGGCGATGTACCTCTTTCGTGCAGTTTGCGACACGCTACCGATCCCTTGACTGATCCGTCGTTCATACATCGGCAGCGAATGGGTGGGATGTCGCCACCAGTCTGAGCCGGTGACGAAAATCCAGTGAAGCAAAACGCCACAGGGCTTGTGAACAATTTATTTCTTATACTGATAAGCCTGCTTAGTGAAAGTAGACATATCAGTTTGAAGTTTTCTCGGAAACTCCTGCTAACGCTATGAAGTTAAAAGGCTTTTTCCACCACTCAAGATGACAGAATCATGACAGAGCAGCAGTTTTTTGCCACGTGTCCCAAGGGTCTGGAAGCACTTCTGGTTCAGGAATTGACCGATTTGGGGGGCTCCGAGCCCCGCGAAACCGTAGCAGGTGTCTATTTTACCGCGACCCTGAAGAGCGCCTGGAGGGCCTGTCTCTGGAGTCGCCTGGCCAATAAAATCTACCTGCCATTGGGCAAATTTACGGTCAAATCCGCCGATGACCTCTATGAGGCGGCACGCTCCATTGACTGGAGCGAGCACCTGCGCCCCGAGGGCACCCTGCTGGTGGATTTCATCGGAACCAGCGACTCGATTCGCAACACCCAGTTCGGCGCCGTGCGCATCAAGGACGCGGTGGTGGACCAGATGCGCGAGACCCACCGCCAGCGCCCGGGGGTGGCGAAGACCAACCCGGACCTGCGTATTCAGGCCCGCCTCAGCAAAGGCTCTGTCACCATCAGCCTCGACCTGTGTGGCGAAAGCCTGCACCGGCGCGGTTACCGCACCCGTCAGGGGGCGGCGCCACTGAAAGAGAATCTCGCAGCGGCCTTGCTGCTGCGGGCTGGCTGGCCGCAGATGGCAGCAGAGGGTGCCAGCCTGATTGATCCCATGTGCGGCTCTGCCACCATTCTGGTGGAAGGGGCAATGATGGCACTGGACATGGCGCCGGGTATCAATCGTCCCGAGTTTGCCTTCGAGCGCTGGCCCGGCTTTGACGCTGACCTGTGGCGTGAGCTGCGGGCTGAAGCCCTCAGTCGCTACCGTGAAGGTTTGAAGCGGCCCATTGGCGAGATCCGCGGCTACGACGAGGATCGCAAGGTACTGTCAGCGGCGGCGTCCAATGTGGGTATGGCAGGATTGGAAGATGTGGTGCGACTGACCCACAAACCGCTGGAGCAGTGGGTCAAGCCCACGCACACGGAGTTGAAGACGGGGCTGATCCTCACCAACCCGCCCTATGGCGAGCGGCTGGGAGAGCAGGAGCAGTTACAGGGGCTTTACCGCCTGCTGGGGGACAAATGCCGCGAACAGTTTGAGGGCTGGAAACTGGGGGTTTTTACCAGCAATCCGTCCCTGGGCAAGAGCCTGGGCCTGCGGGCCAACAAACGCTACAAACTGTACAACGGTGCGCTGCCCAGTGAGCTGCTGCTGATCGACGTCACGCCAGAGCAGTATGTGAATGCGCCACCGGTGCAGCTGCAGGAAGAGGGTGGCGAGCCGCAGGCGCAACTGACAGAAGGGGCGCTGATGCTGGTAAACCGGCTGCGCAAGAACCAGAAGCAGCTGGGCAAGTGGATCAAGCGCGAGCAGATCCAGTGTTACCGCCTCTACGATGCCGATATGCCGGAGTACTCCGCTGCCATCGATATCTATGGCGACTACGTGCATGTGCAGGAGTATGCTGCTCCCAAGTCCATCGATGAGGACAAGGCCGCCGCCCGCTTTGCGGAAATCCGCGCGGCGGTGCCGGAAGCACTGGGTGTGTCGCCGGACAATATCAGTTTCAAGCAGCGGCGCCGCAATCGCGGGGCGCAGCAGTACGAGCGCCAGAGTGAACGCGCCTATCCATTGATTCCTGTGCAGGAAGGGCCGGTCACGGTGCTGGTTAACCTGTGGGAGTACCTGGATACCGGACTGTTCCTCGATCACCGTCCCGTGCGTCGGATGATCAGCGAGATGGCTCGCGGTAAACGCTTTCTCAACCTGTTCTGTTACACCGCCACTGCCACCCTGCACGCTGCCATGGGCGGGGCCCGGGAGTCGGTCAGTGTGGATATGTCGAAGACCTACCTGAAGTGGGCGGAGAAAAACTTTCTCGCCAACAACCTGTCGCTGGAAAAGCACAAGCTGGTGCAGGGTAACTGTCTGGAGTGGTTACAGGAGTGCCGTCAGGGGTTCGACCTGATCATGCTGGATCCGCCCAGTTTCTCCAACTCCAAGCGCATGGAAGGGGTGCTGGATATCCAGCGCGACCACGTGGACATGATCAACCGCTGCATGGAGTTGCTGCAGCCCGGCGGCACACTGGTGTTTTCCAATAACCTGCGCAGTTTCAAACTGGACGAGGAAGCGCTGTCGGCTTTTGCGGTGGAAAACATTACGGCGAAAACCCTGGATCCGGATTTTGCCCGCAATCCGCGCATTCATCAGTGCTGGTTAATCCGCGCCCGGGCTTAATCCCGGGGCGGGAGAAATGGCTGGGCTTAATTAGCCGGTTGTGCGGCGGGCGGGGTCTTGTGTGCGACGGCGTGGATGACGGTCTTGTACTCAAAGTAGACACTGAAGCCGGCGTAGTCCCAGCGGGTAATGGGGGGATTGCCAACCGCATCGGAGCGATTCCCCGGCTCCCCGAAGCGTGTTTCCACCATCTCCATGCTCATACCCATGGTGGGCTTTTCCACACCTGTGGCTTGTTGCCCAACCGGTACCGCCACCTCTTCGGCCTGCAGCGGGGTGATGGAAAACAGGCTCAGCACGAGGGCGCAGGCGGCAGCTGGCAAGAGTGAAGGGCGGGTGTGGCGATCCCTGACGAAACGCATGAACGACTCCTGTTGTCGGCATTGGTGGCCTGTTCCTGCCCGGGCTTCGGGCCTCTCTCTCACGGGATCGGGTGCCGGCGCGAAGCGGGCAACCTGCAGGAAAAGGCTTAGAAAAAGTACCGGTAATGGTCTGCCAATCCGGTTGAAAAGGCAACTCCCTGCGCCAGGCCTAGGCTCCTGCCACGCCGGTGTCCTGAATGTGACCACCGTGGCGAATCTTTTTGCGGTCTCTTTCGTGGCCGAGACCTGAGGGCGGGCTTATGGTAGCCTCCGGCTTTCGGTTTCCGGCGTCACTATAAAACTATGTTACTCCCCGCCTTTATTGGACTGCGTTACACCCGCGCCAAGCGTCGCAATCAGTTTATCTCTTTTGTCAGTGGATTCTCCCTGTTGGGGATGACGCTGGGTACCCTGGCGTTGATTGTGGTGATGTCGGTAATGAATGGCTTCGACCGCGAAATCAAGCAGCGCCTGTTACAGGTGATTCCCCATATTGAAGTGTTCGCTGATGACGGTGTCAGTGATTGGCAATCGCTGCAGCAGCAAGCAGGGCGGCAACCAGGCGTTATCGCTGCCGCACCTTATGTCAGCGGCGACGCCATGGTCAGCTATGAGCGTGGTATGCAGGGTGTGCAACTGCGTGGTGTGCGGCCACAGGACCTGGAGCAGCTTTCAGGCATCGCTGACCACATGGTGCTGGGTGATGTGGCGGAGTTGCAGGCCGGCACTTACGGCATAGTGATCGGGCGTTTGCTGGCCCGTTTCCTCGGTGTGGTGCCGGGGGATAAGGTGACGGTTACGCTACCGCAGCTCAATGTGACCCCCATGGGCATCTACCCGCGGGTAAAACGCTTTACGGTGGTGGGTGTGTTCGAAGTGGGAGCGCAGGTGGACCAGAGCCTGATCCTGCTGCACATCAACGATGCGCAGAAACTGTTGCGCCTGGGGGACAAGGTTACCGGTATCGAGGTGAAAACCGCTGACCAGTTTGCTTCCCTGGTGGTGGCGTCTGCGCTGCAACAGCAGTTGGCGGACGAGTCACTGACAGTGCGTGACTGGACCGCAACCCAGACCACCCTGTTTGCGGCGGTGAAGATGGAGAAGACCGTGGTCACCGTACTGCTGATGATCATCATCGCGGTGGCCGCCTTTAATATTATTTCCAGCCTGGTACTGATGGTGGCGGACAAGCGCTCCGACATTGCGGTGCTGCGCACCCTGGGCATGACCCGGGGCCAGGTGATGGGGATCTTTATGGTCCAGGGGGCCGCCACTGGCTGGCTGGGGGTTGCCCTCGGGGCGTTGCTTGGTTCGCTGTTGGCGATCTATATCGGACCGGTGGTGTCGGCGCTGGAGGCCCTGGTGGGGCTGCAGGTGTTCGATCCGCGGGTCTACTTTATCAGC
This sequence comes from Pseudomaricurvus sp. HS19, assembly GCF_009857815.1. Taxonomy (GTDB): domain Bacteria; phylum Pseudomonadota; class Gammaproteobacteria; order Pseudomonadales; family Cellvibrionaceae; genus Pseudomaricurvus. Next base: position 173,898 of record NZ_WVVW01000001.1, read on the forward strand.
CGCCTGCCATCCAAACTGCTGCCGGGCGATGTCGCCGTGGTGGTGAGTGTCGGGCTGTTGTTGAGCCTGCTCTCCACCCTCTATCCGGCGTACCGGGCCTCCCGTATCGAGCCCGCCGAAGCCTTGCGTTATGACTGAGTTGTGCGCAGCCACCAGAATTGAATTCACTGCCTGGAAATAGCCATCCCTATGACAGAAACAACACAATCCCCGGGTGACATCTCCCTCTCCTGTCGCGGCCTGGTCAAAACCTACGATCAGGGGCCTGCACCGGTTACCGTACTGCGCGGTGTCGAGTTGACGTTAAAGCGCGGTGAACGACTGGCCATTGTGGGCAGTTCGGGTTCGGGCAAGTCCACCTTGCTCAACCTGATGGGAGGGCTGGATGTGCCTACAGAGGGGGAGGTGACCCTGTTGGGGCACAAATTCTCCGCCGTAGACGACAACCTGCGTGGACAGCTGCGCAATCAGCACCTCGGTTTTGTGTATCAGTTTCATCACCTGCTGGGTGAGTTCACCGCACTGGAAAATGTGGCCTTGCCACAGATGATTGCCGGGGTGAGCAAGAAACTGGCTAAAGAAAAAGCGGCCCACTGGCTGGAACAGGTGGGGTTGGCGCCGCGCCGGGCCCACAAGCCCTCCGAACTCTCCGGCGGTGAACGCCAGCGGGTAGCCATCGCCCGGGCGCTGGTGAACCAGCCAGCCTGTGTGCTGATGGATGAGCCTACCGGTAACCTGGATCGCCACACTGCCCATGCCATTCAGGACCTGTTGCGTGAACTGAGCGAAAAGTTGGCCACCAGCTTTGTGATTGTGACCCACGATGAACAGCTGGCCGAGGCGATGGACCGGACGCTGTTGCTGCAGGATGGTCTGTTACTGGAGCAGCAGGGCTGATGGCTCTTAAACCCTTCACCGTCTTTATCGGGCTGCGCTACGCCGGGGCGCGCCGGCAGCGCAAGCAGCTGGTGTCGTTTATCTCCGGGCTCTCCATTCTCGGGCTGACGCTGGGGGTAGGGCTGTTGTTGATTGTGCTCTCGGTGATGAACGGTTTCGACCGGGAGTTGCAGCAGCGTATTCTCGGTATCCTGCCCCACGGCTCTGTTTATCAGCGCCACGGTGTTGAGAATTGGCAGGCGCTGCGTCAGCAGCTGCTGGCGGACAGTGAGGTGGTGGCGGCTGCACCGTTTGTGGAAGTTCAATCCATGCTGTCGGTGGGCAAGCGGGTCAAGCCTGCCATCCTCTACGGTATTGATGCAGAGACCGAAAACAGCGTGTCCGTGATTGAGCGTTTTGTGGATGGGAATTTATTACAGCAGTTGCAGGGCGATAGCGGGCAGCCGGTGATTTTGCTGGGGCGCGGACTGGCGCAGGCACTCAAGGTGCAGCCTGGGGATCGCATTACGGTACTGGCGCCTGACAGCCGCGACGGCAGCAAACTGCCACACTTTCGCGCGCTGCAGCTGATCGGCGTTATCAACACCGGAACCGAGCTGGATTACGCCCTGGCACTGACCTCGCTGCAGACAGCGTCAGAGTTGTCGGAGTTTCCCGGCAGGGTGAGCGGGGTACGCATCCGCACTACCGATCTCTTCAGTGCCCCGGATACCATTTACCGCCTGGTACGACCCATGCCTTACGGCTTCTATGGCACCGACTGGACCCGCTCCCACGGCAACCTCTATCACGCCGTGCACATGTCCAAGAACCTGGTGGGATTGCTGTTGTTCCTGATCGTTGCCATTGCCGCCTTTAACGTGGTGTCGACACTGGTGATGGTGGTGGTGGACAAGCAGGGGGATATTGCCATCCTCAAAACCCTGGGGGCTGGCCGCCGCGAGATCATGGCAGTGTTTATGGTACAGGGCATGGTGATCGGTGCCGTCGGCACACTGGCCGGGCTGGTGCTGGGGGTGGTGGGTTCGCTGTCGGTGCAACAGCTGGTGGGTTGGCTGGAGCAGCTATTGGGCATCCAGTTTCTCAACGCCGAGATCTACCCGGTGGATTACCTGCCGTCGGCCATGCAATTGCAGGACTTTATCCTGGTGGCCGTGGTCTCCATGGGCATGAGCCTGGTGGCCACTCTCTATCCCGCCTGGCGGGCCAGCCGGGTGGCCCCGGCTGAGGTGTTGCGATACGAATAGATCAGGACGCTTCGCTACAGGACGCTTCGCTACGGGAAACGGGGTTACCTGTTACCTGTAGCGCAGCGTCCTGAAAACTGATTCCTGAAGTTTTAAACTTCAGCGTTATGAAACACCCGCTGTACGTCGTCCACGTCGTTGAGCATGTCCAGCAGCTTCTCGAACATTTCCATCTCTTCGGCAGGGATGGGGGTGGTGGTCTGGGGTACGAACTGGATCTCTTCCACTTCGAAGTCAATCCCTTCAATGGCGTTCTGCAGGGCCTGTTTGGCTTTGAAGAACTCTGACTGGGGGGCAAATACGGTCACCATACCGTCTTCGCACTCGATGTCGGTGACATCCACATCGCCTTCCATCAGCGCTTCCAGTACCGCTTCCTCGTCGTCGCCCTTGAATACCAGAATGGCGGAGTGATCGAACATGTGGCTGACAGAGCCCTGGGAGCCCAGCTTGCTCTTGGTCTTGTTGAAGCAGATACGAACATCACCGAAAGTGCGGTTGGGGTTGTCGGTGAGACACTCCACAATCACCATGCAGTTGCCCGGGCCAAAGCCCTCGTAGCGGGCCACATCGAAGTCCTCTCCGCCGCCACCCTTGGCCTTCTCCAGCGCCTTCTCGATCACGTGGCTGGGTACCTGGTCCTTTTTGGCTCGGTCCATCAGGCTGCGCAGGGTGAGGTTGCCGTCCGGGTCGGCACCGCCTTTTTTGGCGCACACGTAGATCTCACGGCCGTATTTGCTGTAGACCTTGGTTTTCTGATCGGCCGTCTTGGCCATGGAGTCTTTGCGGTTCTGGTAGGCTCTGCCCATGGGTTGTTGTCCTGCTGTGTTTCGATGGCGACGGATTTTACCCCTTGATGCAGGGAGGGGGAACCCGGCAGATAACGGCTGCGGAATATGCCCCTTTCCTGTGCAAGCGGGGCTCCGGCGGCCTGCGGCGTGGTCGTCGAAGCGCGTAATTGCAACACCGCAGGGTTATAGTAGGGCCAATTTGGCAGGCGCCGCCCCGGACCACGGGGCTGTGGCGCAAAGCTTGCGTGTTTTTTCGCCAGTTTGAGGACGGAGGGAGTAATCATGACAGTGAGATTCGATGGGCGGGTTGCGATTGTGACCGGTGCCGGCAACGGCCTGGGTCGTTGTCATGCGCTGGAGCTGGCCAGTCGCGGTGCCAAAGTGGTGGTCAACGACCTGGGGGGCGCACGGGATGGCAGCGGCGCCTCATCGGCGGCGGCCCAGGAGGTGGTGGCAGCTATTGAGGCCATGGGTGGTGAGGCCATGGCCCATGGCGCCAATGTGGCAAAGTTCGACGAAGTGCAGGACATGGTGCAGAAGGCCATGGACAAGTGGGGGCGGGTGGACATCCTCATCAATAACGCCGGCATCCTGCGGGACAAAACCTTCTCCAAGATGGAGATTGAAGACTTCCGTCTGGTGATGGATGTGCACGTCATGGGCAGCGTCAACTGTACCAAGGCGGTGTGGGAGATCATGCGCGAGCAGAACTATGGCCGCATTGTGATGACCACTTCATCGTCCGGCCTGTACGGCAACTTCGGTCAATCCAACTACGGCGCTGCCAAGCTGGCGCTGGTAGGGTTGATGAACACCCTGGTGCAGGAAGGTCACAAGAATGATATCCGGGTCAATGCCCTGGCGCCGGTGGCGGCGACCCGTATGACGGAAGACATTTTCCCGCAGGAGCTGCTGGCTATGTTCCGGCCGGAGGCGGTAACGGCAGGTGCGTTGGTGCTGTGTCACGAAGAGGCGCCGAACCGCACCATTCTCTGCGCCGGTGCCGGTGGCTATGCCACGGCGCGGGTGTTTGAAACCGAGGGTGTATTCCTGCCGGGAGAGGAGCAGACGCCGGAAGCCGTGGTGCAGGCCTGGGATACCATTTGCGATACCGGTCGCCAGAGCGAGCTGGAGGCCGGCATCAAACAGTCGGAGAAATTTCTTGGCCAGGCCATGGCCTGGATGAAGTCGCAAAAAGGCTAGGGTTTTAATGGGCGGAAGTGGGTTGGAGTGGGGGTCTTTCCGCTTGCGGTCCCGGCTACTCCCTTCCTCACCATCAACACCGACAGCGGATTGTCAGTTAAGTTTCAGGCACTTGCCGGGACTATGACGCAGTATCCGTTTCCACACTGTCGCGCTGGCTGAGATCATTACGATTGTCTAATCTTGTATCTGCTAATGCTGGTCAGGTTGCTGATGAGGCAAAGAAATCATGAGTTACCACTTAGGAGGATCTATGAAGGGCACACCAATGAAGCGTGCAATCTATACACTGCTGATGAGCTGGTTACTGGTTTGGAGCAGCGTCGTCAGTGTTACAGCGCAGGCTGCCATGGCTACCACCCAGTCTGCAGTCGTTGCCCAGGTTGAGCAGTATGACCGCCAGCAACTGTTGCAGGCCATTAACGAAAAAGGGGTTAAGGAACAGCTGCAGAGCATGGGTGTTGATGCCGATGCAGTGGAGCAGCGTATTCACACCCTCACCGGTGAGGAGCTGGCACAATTGAATGCCGAGGCCCAGAACCTGCCGGCCGGTCAGGGCGTGTTGGGATTGCTGGTGTTGATCTTTGTGGTCTTCATCATCACCGATATGCTGTGTGCGACCAACATCTTTAACTTCGTGAAGTGTATTAACAAGTAAGCGTCATGAAGTTGCATCTGGCGGCCCTCCTGGCCGCCATTTTTATTTTGGGCGGTTGTACATCAACCCGGCTGAACTCCACCTTGCCGGTCACGGATATACCCGACCGGGTCGAGCTGGAAGAGGTTCCATTCTTTTCCCAGCGCAGGCAGCAGTGTGGTGCGGCGGCTCTGGCAACTGTACTGGCCTACCGCGGTGCGGAAGTCACGGCGGCGGAGCTGGAGCCGCTGGTCTACATACCTGGTCGCGAAGGTAGCCTGGCCATTGAGCTGGTGGCGCAGGCGCGCCAGCACCAGCAGCTGGCCTATCCGTTGGAGCCCGCACTGGAAGACCTGCTGCGGGAGGTGGCGGCTGGCAATCCCGTGCTGGTAATGCAGAACCTTGGGCTAAGCTGGTTGCCGCAGTGGCACTTTGCCGTGGTCGTTGGCTTCGATCAGCCGCAGCGCACGCTGGTGCTGAGATCGGGCAATGACCAGCGACGCCTGGTGGCCATGAAGACCTTTCTCAATACCTGGGGCAAAGCCGACTACTGGGGTCGGGTGATCCTGTCTCCGGATCGGGTACCGGCAAGCGCGCAGCCGTTACCCTACCTGCGGGCCGCGGCTGACCTGGAGGAGTTGCAATTGCTGGATGCAGCCGCCGCCAGTTACCGGGCAGCACTGGCACAGTGGCCGGACGACAATGACACAGACGGTCTGGCGCGACTGGGACTGGGCAATATCGCCTACAGCCAACAGCAGTACCAAGAGGCTATCGGCTGGTTTCAGTCTGGTCGTGGATTGCAATTGCCACAGCACTGGAACAACCTCGCCTACAGTTTGCAGGCCGCGGGTTGCGGCGATGAGGCCAGGCGGGTTATTGGCTGCGCAGTGGCTCACTTTCCCGGCAACGGCCTGTTACAGGAATCGGCAACGGAGTTGCAGGCGTTGACAGCAGGCGGCGACACTGATGTGTGCCGCACCCAGGTGCCGGCCAACTGTACCGCCCCTTGAACACGGCAGGGTCACGGGGGAAGTGGCGCTGCTACAGGTGTTCGGCATAGGTGCCCGGTATAGGCGTTCCGGGGCCTCCACGTTACTATTCGCTCTTCTGTTCACGGTCCTGATGCCGTTTCACTGCTGGCAGGCCGGGTCGTCGTCTCGTTGCGCGGTGTGTTGAAGATGGTGTCTTATTCTCCGTTCGTGGTCACAGGCAGGTTGCTTTCCTGTGCGCTGCTGCTGGTGTTGTCTTTGTCCGGCCATGCCCTGGCAGAAAACCCGGGGATTAATTCCGACGAGCGCGACACCATCACCTATCTGGTCTACGGCGCCGCAGCTGAGCCTTATCAAATCCTCAATCCCGCCGGCCTGAATTACCCTTCAAGTGGTTTTATCTCCGACCTGGTGCGGGCTGTTTTCAGTGACAGCGAGTACCGGATCCGGGAGGAGGTTAAGCCCATCCGCCGTGCCAAACGCGACATGCTGAACGGCAATGCCACACGCTGGGTGGCCTATGCACTGCGCTCGTGGGAAGAGGAGGGGGTGTGGGGGGATGCTACCTTTGCTGAGGTGGATCTGCTGGATTATCGGTTGTCACTGATGGCCAGGGCCAGTACAGAGGCTCCTACCCCTGAACGTATGCGCGCCAATGGGGTGGTCTGGATTCAGGGTTACCGTTATCCCGGTACCGATGATTTTGCCGGCCGCAATGGCTTACAGTTTTTGCGGGCCACGGATCATCGCTCGGCGGTACGTATGGTGATTGGGGGGCGGGCCAGTTATTTCATGGAAGAGTCGTCGCGCATCGCCTATGCCCTCGCCAACCTCGGCGAGGATCAGGCGTCTTACCGCTTCTATCCATTGGACAATGAAGTGGCGCCCACCCGCATTACCTTGCTGATGAGCAATGACCTGGGCCCGGGGGTGCAGGACTTTATCAACCAGAGGCTGCGCCAGCTGCAGCGGGATGGCAGCCTGCAGCAACTGGCGGCGAAGTATCAGCTGCAGGGGGCCGTGGTAGGTGATTGACCTTGCCTGACGCGCAAGTGCCTGCAATTAACGTCACTGGTTAATGTTGCCTGCGCTGCTTTCGGTGAACGCTTTCGGTACCATGGCCGCTCTATCAGAGCCGCTGTCGCACACCCCATGTCTGAACTCCCTATCCAAGAAGTGATTCCTGCCATTCGCGAGGCGCTGAATGCCGGCGACGAGTTGGTGCTGGAAGCCCCCCCGGGCGCCGGTAAAACCACCCTGGTGCCATTGGCGCTGTTGCAGGAGTCCTGGTTGCAGGGGCAGAAGATCATCATGCTGGAGCCGCGTCGGCTGGCGGCCCGTGGCGCGGCTGAGCGTCTGGCCGCCAACCTCGGTGAACCGGTGGGGGCGACGGTGGGCTACCGGGTGCGGCTGGATTCAAAGGTGGGACCCGATACCCGTATCGAAGTGGTAACCGAAGGCATTCTCGGGCGCTGGCTGCAGGACGACCCCAGTCTCGACGGTGTCGGCTTGCTGATCTTCGACGAGTTTCACGAGCGCAGCCTTGATGCCGACACCGGGCTTGCCCTCACATTGCAGGGGCGTGATTTATTTGCTGACCTGCGTGAGCAACCCCTGAAACTGCTGGTGATGTCTGCCACCCTGGAAGGGGACCGGGTCAGCACCCTGTTGGGTGGTGCCCCGGTGGTACGCAGCGAGGGCAGGGCTTATCCGGTGGATATCCGATATGGCGACCCCTACCGCTTTGACCAGCGCACCGACGCCCGGGTGGTGGCCACAGTGTTGCAGGCACTGCAGGAGGAAGAGGGTAGTCTGCTGGTTTTCCTGCCGGGTGTGGGGGAGATCCGCCGGGTCGAAGAGCAGTTGCGGGAACGTCTTACCGATTCTTCCGTATTGCTGGCTCCGCTCTACGGGGACCTGAGCCTCGACCAGCAGCGCCTGGCCATTGCACCGTCGCCTCAGGGGCAGCGCAAGGTGGTGCTGGCCACCAGCATTGCCGAGAGTAGCCTTACTATTGATGGTGTACGGGTGGTGGTAGATGCAGGCCTCAGTCGGGGGCCCGCGTTCGATCCGGTCAGTGGACTGACCCGGCTCAACACCCGTCGTGTTTCGCGCGCCTCCTCGGAGCAGCGCGCTGGCCGCGCAGGTCGTACCGCACCCGGTGCCTGCTACCGGCTCTGGAGCCGCCAGCAGCAGGATGAGCTGGCGGCCTACCCGGACCCGGAGATCACGAACGCCGACCTTGCGCCGCTGGCCCTGCAGCTGCTGGCCTGGGGGTGCAACGACCCCACGGATTTGTTGTGGTTGGACCCTCCTGCCGTGGGACCATTCCGGCAGGCACTGGAGATGCTGCATCAGTTGGGGGCCGTGAGTGCGGATCTGTGTCAGCTCACGGAGCTGGGGCAACAGTTGCCTGCACTGCCTGCGCACCCGCGTCTGGCGGCCATGATGCTGGAGGGGCAGCAGTTGGGGCATGCGCAACTGGCCTGTCAGCTGGCCGCGCTGTTGTCGGAGCGTGATCCCATAAACAGCGGCAGTGCTGATATTGGCCTGCGGTTGGAACTGTTGAATGGTGAGCGCAAGATCGATGGCCGGCAGCGGTCCGCGGTGGAGCGCCTGCGCCAGCAGGTCAGGCAATACCTCAGGATTCTGCCGGACCTTGATCATGGGCGGACAGTAAATGCCTGCACGGCGGATCAGGCTGTGGGTCTGTTGTTGGCCTGTGCCTACCCGGATCGGGTCGCCTTACGTCGCAGTGAGCAGGGAAGAAACTATCAAATGGCCAATGGTCGCTCGGTAGAGCTGGCCGAGGGTGATCCGCTGGCGCGGGAGCCGGCACTGGTGATTGCCGCCGCTGGCGGCCAGCAAGGGCGCAGCCAGGACCGGGTATTTCTGGCGGCGGCCCTGGATATGGCGCTGTTCCAGTCCCTCTGCCCGGAGCGGTTGCAATCGCAGGTAGTGGTGGAGTGGGACGAGCGCGCCGGTAAGCTGGTGGCGGAAGAGCAGTTAAAACTGGGACGCCTGGTTCTGCAGCGGCAAAGGCTTACGGACGTGCAGCCTGAGATACGCCAGCAGGCATTGGTGGAGCTGGTGGCGAAGCGAGGCTTGTCGCTGTTTGACTGGAGCGAGGAGGTGCAGCAGTGGCGTGGGCGGGTAATGCTGATGCGCAGCCTGCAGGATGGGGAGAATAGCCCCTGGCCGGATGTCTCCGATACCGGCCTGCTGGCGACCCTGCATGAGTGGTTGGCGCCGTACATCAACGACGTTAGCAAACTGGAGGATTTTCGTCGCCTCAACCTGCTCTCCATGTTGCAATCGTTGTTGCCGTGGCCACTGCCAGCCCAACTGGATGAGCAGGTGCCGACCCATGTGGTGGTGCCGTCCGGCTCCCGCATCGCCATTGATTACACCCAGACCCCGCCTGTGCTGGCGGTGAAGTTGCAGGAGATGTTCGGCTGTGTCGATACCCCCACCGTGGCCGGTGGCCGTGTACGCCTGCTCTGTCACCTGCTGTCACCGGCGCGCCGACCGTTGCAGGTGACCCAGGACCTGCGCGGTTTCTGGAGCGGCAGTTATGAGCATGTAAAAAAAGAGATGAAGGGGCGTTACCCCAAGCACCCTTGGCCGGATGACCCGCTGCAGGCGCTGCCTACCGCAAAGACCAAGAGACATTTGTAAATCGACGCTGGCCGTCAAAGATCGCCCGGGGGGATAGATGGAGCCGCGCTCCTGCCCCCTCCAAATCACCTGCCATCCGCCAGGCCAAGGCCGCCATACCCCCGCCCACACCTAGAGTTTGCCCCCTGCCTCCTGTACAATTCGCGGCTTGATTTTTGGCCCTGACACGAGACTTGTATGGAAATCGCACCGCTGCTCAACGCCCTCAAGGACCTGCAGGAACGTACTGACGTTCTTAGGGGGTATCTTTGACTACGCTCACAAGAAAGAGCGTCTGGCCGAAGTAGAACTGGAACTGGCTGAGCCCAGTGTCTGGGACAAGCCCGAGCGGGCCCAGGAGCTGGGTCGTGAGCGCGCCAGCCTGGAGACAGTGGTAGAGACCATCGAGACCCTCGACCAGGGCGTCTCCGATTGCCGTGAGCTGCTGGAGATGGCGGTCGAAGAAGACGACGCCGACAGCGTGGCCGAGGTAGAGAGCGAGATCGATAAGCTGGAAGAGCAGCTGGCGACCCTGGAGTTCCGCCGCATGTTCTCCGGCGAAATGGACCCCAACAACGCCTACCTGGATATCCAGGCCGGCTCCGGTGGTACCGAAGCCCAGGACTGGGCCGAGATGCTGCTGCGCATGTACCTGCGCTGGGGCGAAGCCAAGGGCTTCAAGACCACCCTGGAGGAGGCCTCCGCCGGTGAAGTGGCGGGCATCAAGAGTGCCACCATCCGCTTTGAAGGCGAGTATGCCTTTGGCTGGCTGCGCACCGAAACCGGTGTTCACCGCCTGGTGCGTAAATCGCCGTTCGATTCCGGCAACCGTCGTCACACCTCCTTTACCTCGGTGTTCGTCTCCCCCGAGATCGACGACAACATCGAGATCGATATCAATCCCGCCGATGTACGTACCGATACCTACCGCGCTTCCGGTGCCGGTGGTCAGCACGTAAACAAAACCGACTCCGCCGTGCGCCTGACCCACGGTCCGTCCGGTATTGTGGTGAGCTGCCAGAGCGAACGCTCCCAGCACCAGAACCGTGACAAGGCGTGGAAGATGCTGCGGGCCAAGATGTACGAGCAGGAGATGCTCAAACGCAGCGCCGACAAGCAGGCACTGGAAGACACCAAGTCCGATATCGGCTGGGGCAGCCAGATCCGCTCCTACGTGCTGGACGACCAGCGCATCAAGGACCTGCGTACCAGTGTGCAGACCAGCAACTGCGGCGCGGTGCTGGATGGTGACCTGGACCAGTTTATTGAAGCCAGCCTGAAAGCTGGTCTGTAATTATTCAAAATTTTTTTCAATAGGACACCACCATGATCTGGTCACTCCCGCGCAGGCGGGAGTCTACAGAGATTCTGTGACCGGGATTCCCGCCTGCGCGGGAATGACATGGCCAGAGGTGTCCCAGCCATTAGAGCCTTGCTACCAGGGACCTGATTTATGAACGACAATCAACAACCGCAAGATGAAAACAAGCTGATCGCCGAACGTCGTGCCAAACTGGCCGGCCTGCGCGAGCAGGGCAATGCCTTTCCAAATACCTTCCGCCCCGACAGCAAATGTGCGGATCTGCAGGCTGAGTTCGGCGAAAAAGAGAAGGCCGAACTGGAAGAGCTGGGCAAAGTGGTTGCGGTTGCCGGTCGCCTGATTCGCAATCGCGGCGCCTTTATGGAAATCCAGGACGCCTCCGGTCGCATCCAGTTGTACGTGACCAAAGAGGCCCGCGACTTTGCCAAGTCCCTGGACCTGGGTGACATCGTTGGTGTGCGCGGCGCACTGCACAAATCCGGCAAGGGTGACCTGTACGTGCAGCTGGACGAGTACCAGCTGCTGACCAAGGCCTTGCGCCCGCTGCCCGACAAATACCACGGCCTGGCGGATCAGGAGATGCGCTACCGTCAGCGTTACGTGGACCTGATTGCCAACCCGGAAGTTCGTAACACCTTCAAGCTGCGCTCGCAGATCGTCGCGTTTATCCGCAGCTACCTGAACGGTCGCGATTTCCTGGAAGTGGAAACCCCCATGCTGCAGGCCATCCCCGGTGGTGCCTCGGCGCGTCCGTTTATTACCCATCACAACGCGCTGGACATCGACATGTACCTGCGTATTGCGCCTGAGCTGTATCTCAAGCGCCTGGTGGTGGGTGGCTTTGATCGCGTTTACGAGATCAACCGCAACTTCCGCAACGAAGGTTTGTCGACCCGTCACAATCCAGAGTTCACCATGCTGGAGTTCTATCAGGCCTACGCCGATTACAACGACCTGATGGAGCTGACGGAAGACCTTCTGCGCAAACTGACCGAAACCGTGCTGGGTTCGAGCCAGGTGACCAATACTACCCGTGACAAGGAAGGCAATGTCAGCGCGGAAGTGATCTACGATTTTGGCAAGCCATTCGCCAAGATCTCTATGGCCCAGTCTGTGATCGACTACAACAGCGATGATGCAGCCCTGTGCGAAGCGATAGAGTGGCTGCGTGATCCAGCAGCCCGTGAAGCCAACGCCGACGAAATCCGTCAGCGCCTGTATGCCGCTTGCGACAAGCTGCACATCAAGCTGCCCGCCGATCGCGACCGCCTGGGTCTGGGCAAGCTGCTCACTGAAGTGTTTGAAGAGAGTGTGGAAAGCAAGCTGATCCAGCCTACCTTTATCACTGAGTATCCCTTCGAAGTATCGCCACTGGCTCGTCGCAGTGACAACGACCCGTTCGTGACTGATCGTTTTGAGTTCTTTATCGGTGGCCGCGAAATCGCCAATGGTTTCTCGGAGCTTAACGACGCCGAAGACCAGGCCGAGCGCTTTATGGCGCAGGTGGCCGACAAGGACGCCGGTGACGACGAAGCCATGCACTACGACGCCGACTACGTGCGTGCGCTGGAGTATGGCCTGCCGCCTACAGCAGGGCAGGGTATCGGTATCGACCGCCTGGTGATGCTGCTGACCGACTCGCCGTCCATTCGCGATGTGTTGCTGTTCCCGGCTATGCGTCCGGAATAACAGCTCGCTCTGGCGTTACACAAAAATCCCCGCTGTTGCGGGGATTTTTGTTTCTGCGCCGAGCGTTATGAAGAGGTCTGCCGGGAATCCGGCGATTCCGCATTGTGGGCAGACTCCCAGGCAATGATGGCACTCTTGCGGGTTTCACCCCAGCGGTAGCCTCCCAGTCCGCCACTGTTTTGAATCACCCGATGGCAGGGGATCAGGTAGGCCACCGGATTAGCGCCGATGGCGCTGCCCACAGCTCGAGATGCTCCCGGCTTGCCAATCTGCTCTGCAATCCTTCCGTAGCTGGTTAGTTGGCCGGTGGGGATACTCAACAGGCACTCCCAGATTTTCAACTGGAACGGTGTACCTGCCAGGTGCAGTTTGAGCGGTTGCGGCGGGTACCAGCCCTGTTGAAAAATCTTCAGGGCTTCGTTGTGCATGGGTACCTTCGCGGCCTGGCAACGGGCATTGGGCAGGCTGGCCTGGAGGCTCTCCACGGCGTCTGTTGTGTTGTCGGTAAAGGCCAGCTGGCAGATGCCCTTGTCGGTGGCCGCGATGATCACTTCACCAAACGGTGTGTCGGCAAACTGGTAGTTGACCGTCAGGTCGGCGCCGCCGCTTTTGAATTCTCCCGGGGTCATACCTTCGATAGTGACGAACAGGTCGTGCAAGCGACTGCTGCCGGACAGCCCGCTGGCATAGGCGGCGTCCTGGAGGCTGGTCTGCCCTGCCGCCAGTAACGATTTGGCGTGGCTGAGGGTGAGGTACTGCAGGTATTTTTTCGGGCTGACACCGGCCCATCGGCTGAACAGCTTCTGGAAATGTGCAGGACTCAGGTGCACATGTGCGGCTACGTCTTCCAGTGCTGGCTGGGTAAGGCGTTGTTGCTGGATATAACGGATCGCTTTTTCAATGCGTTGATAGTCGGTGTCAGCTTGCCTGGTCATGCAACGGTTCCTGTGCCGTAGCGACGGCGGTCTGCGTCAGGGCGTGTTGGCGATTGCAGGCATTGTGACGGGATAGGGACTCCGCAGCCACCCGAATCTTGTGCAATGGCGGGGTGGGCTGACGGTGAAGCTCGAAATACCACAGGCTGGCAGCAGTGCGCCGGCCTGTGGGTGATGGGCGAAAGATCAGAACGGCAGGTTATAGAGCCGCGCTGCGTTGGACTGCAGCACCATCTCTTTCACGCTGCGGTCGTAGCCACCCAGGGTATCGACAATGTGCTCCTGCACACCGGGATAGAGCGAGGTGGGGTGCGGGAAGTCGGTTTCGAACAGCACCTTGTCCACACCGATGGTCTCCAGCATGGTTTTCGGGGCGATAGTTTCAAACCAGTAGGTCACCCAGAAGTGATCACGGAAGTAGTCCCAGGGGCGCTTGCGCAGCATGTCGGTCTTGCTGGGCAGCATCTCGTTGAACTGGTGTTCCAGCGCTTCGATGGCGAAGGGTACCCAGCCCATGCCGCTCTCTACCAGGGCGATCTTCAGGTTGGGGTGGCGGTCCAGGCGGCCGCTGACCATCCAGTTGCCCAGGGTGGCGGCGTTGCCGATGGAGAACATGGTGGCCACAACCGACAGGGTCTGCTCAAAGGAGAAGCCTTCCCAGGTGAGGGTGTTGGGGTCGATGGCGGCGTTGAGGTGGAAGTTCAGCGGAGTGCCGGTGGCATCGCACATCTCCAGGAACGGGGTCCAGTAGTCGTGCATGTAAGAGGGCACACCCACGCGCTCCGGGGTGTCCGGCAGCACAAAGCCCTTCAGGCCCATATCGATACAGCGGCGGGCTTCCGCTTCCATGGCTTTCTGGTCCCAGATGGGCAGGTGAGCCATGGTAAACAGGCGGTCGCCGGACTCTTCCTGGCGCTGCATGGCTCCGTCGTTAAAGGCCTTGATCACGGCCAGCGCCAGCTCCTTATCGCCCAGGGTCATCAGCATACCGGCCTGGGTCACGCCGGAGTTGTGGTAGCAGATCTGGGCCCACACCCCCATGTCGTCCATGGCCTGCAGGCGCGGGGCGATTTCGTGACCGCCGGGGTGGCCTTCGTCGATGGTAGGGAAGGCCAGGCGACCCAGCAGCTTGTTGTTGTCCTTGCGGATAACGTTGCCACCCAGAGTGCCGCAGTCGCGATCACCGATAAACCAGCGGTCGGTACCGTCCACTCGCTTCACCACCGGCATCTTGTCCTTCAGCGCAGCGGGAGCGTGGTCGAGAAACAGCGTGGGTGGCTCGGTGAAGTGGGTATCACAGTCCACAATCTTGATGCCTTCCAGGCTCGGGTGCAGGCCGCCGGACTGGGAGGCGTAGTCCACCTCGCGGATCACACCACCCCGGGTGTAGCCTTCGGCCGACCAATAGCTCTTGGCGGAGTTCTTCATTTCTGCGGATTGATCATTCGACATGGTGAGTGTCCTCGTCTCTGAATGGGCGCTGTTATGGATTGCCGCCTCTCTCTGGCAGGGCAATCGTCAGTGAGGAAAGCATAGCAGTGCCACGGCTGGCCCTCTTGATTGTAGGGGCCCTTATTTGTACTTTAACGGCCAAGTTTTGGACTGATGAGGTTCTGTTTGACCCGTTCGATTGACTTTTCACCCATGCGCCCGGATGGCAGTGAGGCCCGGGCCGGGGCCTACAACAGCGGTAACCACGATATTGAGACCCCGTGGCACTACCACGACCTGCACCAGCTGATCTACGCCTTCGAGGGGTCGGTGGAGGTGGAGGGGGTTCATGGTCGTTACAAAGTGCCCAACCAGTTTGCGGTGTGGATTCCCGCCGGGCTGCCTCACCGCACCTCCATTCACGGGGTGCGTTCCGGTTCGGTATTCCTCAGCCCGGATATGCTGGCCTTGCCTGGTGACAGCCTCCGGGTCATTGCCGCCAATAACCTGATGCGGGAAATGATCATGTACGCCATGCGCTGGCCCATCAGCGGCGAGCGGGAGCCGGTCAGTGAGGCGTTTTTCAACTGCTTTGCCCATCTCTGCAGCGAATGGCTGGAGGAGGAAGTGCAGCTGGTGCTGCCAGCCACGGATAACCGGCGCATCAATGCGGTGGTGGGTTACACCCGCCAACACCTGCCAACGGTTACCCTGGATGAGGTCTGCGATGCAGTTGGTATGTCGCCACGCACCCTGCGGCGTAACTTCCGCAAGGCTATGGGGATCAGCTGGGAGGATTATCGCTTGCGCATGCGTATGTACCTGGCAATCGATACCCTGGAGAAAACCAGCAAGCCGGTGTGGGAAGTGGCCGAGTATGTGGGCTATGGCAGCCAGCAGGCGTTCTACCGTGCCTTCAAGGCCTTTGTGGGTATGGGGCCGACGGCGTACCGCAATATACAGGGCAAACCGTCAGAGCCATAAACAACGAGTGTGCGGAGGGGGGGCTTGTTCAGGTGGCGGCCAGGACCATCTTGCGCCGCATGTAGGCGATCTGTTGAGCCAACGGCAGATCCTTGGGGCAGAAGTCTTCACACCCCAACAGGGTCATGCAACCAAACACGCCGGTATCATCCCCCAGTACCTCGAAAAACTGCGTATCAGTGCGATCGTCCCTTGGATCAATACGGAAGCGGGCCAGCTGGTTGATACCCACCGCACCGACAAAATCGGGGCGCATCTGTGCCGTACCGCAGGCGGAGATGCAGCAGCCGCATTCAATACAGCGCTCCAGTTCGTAGATGTTTTCCGCTACCTCCGGTTCCATGCGCTCTTCCAGCCGGCACAGGTCTGGCGCCCCGCCAGTGCGATGTATCCAGGTCTGCAGCTGTTCGGACATGCCGCGCATCCACTTGCCGGTGTTCACCGACAGATCCCCGATCAACTCAAAACCGGGCAGGGGGGCGAGAGTAATCTCACGTGGCAGGTCCCGGGTCAGAGTACGGCAGGCCAGCCCGGGCCGGCCATTGATGAGCATGGCGCAGCTGCCACAGATGCCGGCGCGGCAGACAAAATCAAACTGCAGGGTGGGATCCATGTTCTCGCGAATTTCGTTGAGTGCGATAAACAGGGTCATGGTATCCGCTTCCTCCAGGGTGAAGCTCTGCAGGTGTGGCTCTTGCTCTGGTTGCAGCGGGTTGTAGCGAAAGATGCGCAAGGTGAGGGTGCGACCGCCGTTTACGTTGCTGGCAGCAATGCGGTTGTCATTGGCAGGGGCGTTGGTCATGGGCGCTGCTCTCATGGGCGTTGCTCTCCTGAGGGTGACTGCAAAGGTTCTGCAAGGCGCTCGTTGCGTCCGCGCAGTGAGGGTGGCAGCAGGTCGCAGTAGGGCATCAGTTGCTCCTGCAGCTGGAAGCGATCAGGAACCTTTGCCTTGAGAGCGTCCACCTCGGCCTGTCGTGCAGCGGTGTGTGGGTGGTCAATCCGTTCTTCACTGCCATAGCCTCGCCAACCAGGCGGCAACTCCATGTTTCTGACATCCAGCTGTTCGTAACTTAACGAGGGCAGCGGGGCACCTTGCTGCCAGGTAGCAAGGGTGCGGTTGAGCCAGTCGCGATCATTGCGCAGGGGAAAGTCCTCGCGGTAGTGGGCGCCTCGACTCTCCTGCCGCTGCAGGGCGCCATGGGCGACGCACAAGGCCAGCTTCAACATTTTTTCGACCCGATAGGCGGCCACCAGCTCCGGGTTAACACCACGTGCGGCAGAGTGTACCCGTATCTGGCTGGCCCGCTGTTGCAGTTGTTGCAGCTCGGACACCGCCTGTTGCAGGCGCTCGCCGTTGCGGAATATGCCCACCTTGTCGGTCATGCAGTGCTGCATATCGCGCAGGATATGGAACGGGTTTTCGTTGCCGTTGTTGTGAGCGTAGTTGTGCAACTGTTGCGCGGCCTGACCGACGCAGTCGTGCACCAGGGCGGTGGATACGGTGATCTGGTTGTCGGCCAGGTATTCACCCATGGTCTCGCCCACGATCATACCCGCAACCACCGTCTCCGCTACCGAGTTGCCGCCGAGCCGGTTGAAACCGTGCATATCCCAGCAGGCGGCTTCGCCAGCGGCAAACAGACCCTTGAGGGTGGGAGATTCGCCGCGATAGTTAGTGCGGATGCCTCCCATGGAGTAGTGCTGCGCGGGGCGCACGGGTATCAGCTCTCTGGCCGGATCGACACCGAGGAAGTAATGGCAGATCTCTTTGACTTCCCGCAGGCGGGTATCGATGTGCTTCTGCCCCAGCAGACGGATATCCAGCCACAGGTGTTCGCCAAACCGCGATTGGGCCCCAAGGCCCTTGGCGATGTGGGTCTCCATACAGCGGGATACTACGTCGCGGGAAGCCAACTCCTGCTTCTCCGGTTCGTAGGCCGGCATAAAGCGCTCCTGCCTGCCATCCAGCAACAGGCCACCATCACCCCGGCAGCCTTCGGTCACCAGGATGCCAGCGGGAAAAATGCCGGTGGGGTGGAACTGCACAGCCTCCATATTGCCGAGGGTGGCAACACCGGTCTCCAGGGCTATGGCGGTGCCTATGCCTTCGTTGATTACGGCGTTGGTGGTGTTGCGGTATAGCCGGCCATAGCCGCCGGTGGCGATACAGGTGGTGCGGCTGACATAGGCCAGCAGTTCGCCGGTGATCAGGTTGCGCACCACCGCGCCGTAGCAGCGTTCGCCATCGTGAATCAGGGCGATAGCCTCCATACGCTCATGCACAGGGATCTGCTCGGCAATGGCCTGGTTGCTCATGGTGTAGAGCATGGAGTGTCCGGTGCCATCGGAGACGTAACAGGTACGCCACTTCTGGGTGCCGCCAAAGTTGCGCGCCGTGATCAGGCCGTGGGCCTCGTCCCGTTCGTGGACGGTGACCTTGTTACCCTTGATGACGCTGGTGTGATCGCCGCGTTGCACCCGGTTCCAGGGCACACCCCATGCCGCAAGTTCCCGCACGGCTTTGGGGGCGGTATTGACGAACATGCGCACCACCTCCTGGTCGGCCCCCCAGTCGCTGCCGCGCACGGTATCGAGAAAGTGCAGGTCTTCGTTGTCGCCCTCGCCCTTGGCGCTGTTGGCCAGGCTGGCCTGCATGCCACCCTGGGCCGCTGCAGAGTGGGAGCGTTTGGGTGGTACCAGGCTCAGCACAATGGCCTCAAAACCCTGGCGCTTAACGCCGATGGCGGCGCGCAGGCCGGCCAGCCCACCACCGATAATCAGCGCATCCGTGTGAATAATCTGCATCAGGGATTTCCTTGCGGTTCGGCAACGGGTTGGAGGTGTGCAGGCACATAGCGTTCCCCGACACGGGCTTCATGCTCCATGCCGATCTTCATATAGGCTGCCAGTGTCAGCAGGCCAAGGGCGAGCAGGAAGGCGGTGATAAGCCACTTGATACGCTGCAGGCGCCGGCGCCCGCGGCGGGGATCCTTGCCGAGGAACCAGCCCCACTTAACTACCAAGCGGTAGACGCCAATGCCCCCGTGCAGCTCCACGGCAAACAGCAGCAACAGGTAGAGCGGCCAGAAGCGTCCGCTCCAGACGCGGTCCGAGCTGGCGTAAGGGCCGATATCCCCGGGGTGTAACAGCATCTGGTAAAGGTGCACGGAGGCCAGGAAAAAGAGGGCAAAGCCGGTTATCACCTGCAGGTACCAGAGCGTGGTGTCACCATGGCGCAGGCTGCGGATATGGTGGTGCAGGGTCTGGTACTGATGGCTGCTGGCGGGGAAGCGGCGCAGGGCGAGAACGGCGTGCACCACGATGGCGGCGAGGATAAACAGCACCACACCACTCACCAGTATGGGGTAGGGCTTGCCCAGCAAGGGCTCTCCCTCGAACATGCGTGCCACCCAGTACATGGCGTCCTTGCCCAGCAGGATGCTGGACACCATCAACATGTGGGCCCACATAAACAACACCAGCAACAGGCCGGTGCCGCCCTGCACCATATCCATCCAGGCGCTGAGGCGGGAAGGCCTGCGGCCGGTCAGGGGCTGCGTCATGGTACGACTCCTTGTTGTTTTCTGCCCGTGGGATAGGTTCCCGGGAGAATCCCCGAAGGCTAATACCCAAGTGTTGCACTGGAGTGGCGTGAATCTCAAGGGGGGGGGTGATTTGCAGATGGAAAGAAGGGGAGTCGGGGAGGGCAGGGAGAGCGGCAGGATCTCCCGTGCCGTCAGCAATAGAGGTTGCTTTCCAGTAATGCCATCATGCGGTGAATATTATCCCTTGCGCTGTTCTCGTAACGCTGGCGGAAAGAGTCGGTCATATAGACGTGTGGACGCTCCAGTAACCGACGAAAAAACTGCAACTTTTCGGCACTGTATTCGGCGGTGCTCTTGAGCGATTCACCTTTCAAGCGTATGCCATCATCGAGAAACGAGTCCCAGTTGAGTCCCAGTCCCGCCAGGTCAATATCGCAGACAAAGCCGGCATCGCCTGTCTGGTGGCCGTCGTGGGTGGTGGCCATAATCAGGTCACAGACATTGTGTTGAAAGTCTTCCCCGAAAAGCCCCTGACTGTATTGCCGGAACAAATCCGCACTGCGTGCCTCGTTGTCATCGGCCTGTTGATCCATGACAGCGTCGTGAAACCAGAGGGCCATCTCCACCTCATCGGGGACCTCCAGCTGCGCTTTGACCTGGTCAAATTCACGCAGGCAGAACGCGATGTGGCGAGCGCTGTGATACTGCCGCCATGGTTCGCAATAACCCTCTTCAAGGGCATTCCAGGCGGTCTTGTAATCTGAGTCTGTGCCTGTTGGCAGCAGTTGTTGCCACAGTTGGGCAAAGCGTTGCTCCATGTCCGTAAGAGACTGCTGTGTGCCCATGGATACCCCCTGTAGGTGATTGGAAACCAGTGTTTGTGTTCGGGCCGGTTTACAGATGCAAAAATTATGCTTTTTTGTTGTTTCAATTGCTGGTTGCCGCCACAGGAGTGTCAGGAAAATTATTGTGCCACTGGCGGTGCCTGGCCGCAGCTGACTGAGAGTCATACCTGCGATGTTTATACCGCCATAGTGCCATGATCTTCTGTGCCCTCGGTAGAGACCTTTTCGTCGGTTGCTTAAACCGGAAGATTTTTTGTGATGCAGTTCATTGGAGGGGAGGTCGCTATCTGAAGGGCTTAGCAGTTCCGGGGACGGCTGCCATTATCCCTGAGAGCGTTGGGCGGCTTGTTGTGAATGCTGTGCTGTCCAGTAGCTGGTGCCTACTCAGCAGCCTTCACCGGCATAGCATCCAGTGGTGCCACAAACCCGATATACAAAATGCAGTCAGCGCCTTTGTGGCAGTATGCTGTGTGCGGCAGCCTGGCCGGACCATAGGCATATTCTCCGGTTTTTATAGTGGCCATGGGCTGGTTGTCATATTTGACATCCAGGGTGCCTGATACCAGTACCATACGCTCCTGTGACGTGTGCAGGTGGTGGGGGATTTCAAAGTCCCCCGGTACCTTGAAGAAGATATCCAGATTATTTTTCGCGGGGTCTCCCTGTAGTATCGCAATTTCGCACCCTTTGGGAATAAATGCCGGACAGGGGCCCCACTGCAGCTCTTTACTGTCTGTGGCGATAACCAGGGCGCGCTCTCCTGCGTGAGTCAATGCGGGGGCGAAGAGGACAAAAAGAGTCATTATTTTCTGCAGGTTCGTCATGTCTGTCATCCTGTTGACTGGGGGAGTGTGAATCCCATTATCGAAAAGGGCATGGCAGTACGGCGGGTATTGCCGAAAATCCGGTGCGAGGGTGTCAAATCTCAGGCGTCATTAGAAAGTTATAGTCGATGACGTGGGTACTACAACTTTTACAGATTGCAGATCTATCAGCGAAGTTTCGGCTTCTTTTACGAGGGGATGGGAACATAAGAGTTGTAGAGGGGTGGGGGCCCCTCTACTGGCAAGAGAGTTAATGCAGGTTTTTGCGGAAGAAATTCACGATCAGCCCGTAAGTATCCCGCGCTTCTGGCAGGTAGTTCTGGTAGATGTAGCAATGCCCCATGCCTTCACCCACCACCAGGGTGGAATCTGTGCCGGCCTTGAGCAGCTCTGTATTGGTATAGATGGCCGGACTCATGTCCATGGCCCGGGTGCCGGTAATGATCATGGTTGGCGGAAACTTCTTCAGGGTCTCCGGGTGCAGGGCCGGAGAGACGGTTGGCTCTTCCATGTCGGCGCCGTCAAAATAACCCCTGGTCAGATCCATTTGAGGCTTTTCTTTGGTGGATGGCGGCGGGAAGGAGCCGTCGATGCTGGCTGCAATCCAGGCGGAGTCACCGGTCATAAAGCGCACACTACCGGCGCCGAAAATACCGATGGCAGCGGGTTGCGGCAGGTTCTGTTGCGGTAACCAGGCAGCTGTCTGGCTGGTGAGGAAGCCACCGGCGGAGCAGCCGTAGATGCCTATGTGCTCCGGCTTGTAGTTTTTCAGGAGCTCGCGGTAGACGCTGGTGACGTCCTCCACCGCCGCCGGGTGTTTGGCTTCGGGCGCCATTCGATAGTTAACGGACACCACCTTGTAGTTACCCTCGGCGGCAATGGGTGCGGACTCAATCAGGGAGCAGGATTCCCAACAGGTGTTAAACGCGCCACCGTGCAGATTGATCAGTACCCGGTCCTTATCCGGCTTGCCGCCTTTGGGTGTGACTATTCGCACCGGCACTCCGCCGATGGACTCCTCGGCTACATTCACCGGGTAGGCTTTCAGCATGCCCTCCACCTGTGGTGCCAGCATGGCGGCGAGTTGCTGTCGTGCTTTTATTGCATCCGGTTCCTGAACCGCGTCCCGGTGCGGCATTTTGCTGCGCATCTGCAGCATACGAGTGGCTTCCTCGCTCTGCAGGTCGGATGGCGGAAGGCTGAACGAGGGTACTTGCACGGTCCCGGTCTGGTCAAAAACCGGTTTATCAGAGGTTGCGGCCTGCAGTTGCGGGATGGAGAAGGAGAGGGCGCAAAGGCTGGCAGCCAGCGCTCGCCGGGTAAGTTGCATGGTGTGACTCCCTGTTATTGTTATGGAGTTTTGTAGTCCCTGTACGCACTCAGCGCGCCTGTGGCGCCGAACGGAGTACCGGTGCGGAGGACACTGTAGCAAGATCTGGCGGCGGGTAAAAAGCCTGCGCTGGCAGGCTCCGGATCAGCGGGGGTTTTCGCCCATCCAGTTGAGGGTCAGGTTGCGAAAACGCTGGGCTTCGAAATAGGCCAGCTCGGGGTCATGTTGCAGCACAGCCTGCAGAATTCGGCGGCGGCCCAGACGCCATTCGTCAATACCGAACTGCTCCACAAACTGGTTGGGATTGTCCTTGGCGGTGTACATCTGCATGGCCACCCGGGCGAGCAGTTCCAGCAAGGGACGGCTGCAGATGCGAAGCAGTGTCTCGCGGAAATCCTGCTCGAAACGGATGACATCTTCTGCGCTGGTAATGGCTTCCAGCTGTGCCAGCAGGGCATCCAGCAGGGGCTTGTGGCGGGCGTCGTAGCTACCGGCGACGGTGCGGATGATCTCGCAATCCAGCACCACAGACAGCTCGAATGCGTCCCGGTAGCTGATGTCATTGATGCGCATATAAGTGGCAAAGGCCCGCTCCATGGCCGCGTCGTCCGGGCGGGTGCCATAGTAACCGCCACCGGGGCCGCGCTTTACGGTCAACAGGCCCTCGTGCTCCAGCACCCGGGCCGCCTGCTGCACAGTCACGATGCCGACGCCCAGTTGTTCGGCGACTTCATTGAGCGAGCCGATATTGCTGTCGGGCTCTGCTTGCAGGATCACTTCCCGCAGGCGTGCGGCGGCATCCTGAACCAGATGGCGTTTCTGCTGTTTGTCCTCTTTCACGCTCGTTCCCTTCCTGAAGCTATTGTCTGCTGCGCTGGCGAGAGCATTGTAGCAGTAATTATGTGCACATTATTATTTAATAATAGGCATATAAATAAGTATTAATATGTGTAAATTTGCTAAATAAGCCGTTTTTCACGCTTTACAGGTAAATAATAGGCATATTATAGTCTGCCCCACATCATAACCAATGCTGGCTTTGGCCGGCCCCTGGCTACGCTCGCGGCTGCGGGTATGGCCCTGTTTCAGGCAGGAGAGACCCTTCCATGGCATTTTCGCTTCCCGACACCTCCAATCTTCCGCGTTATGTCGCCATTGCTGGCGAAGAGCGTATCGAACAGGGTTCCGGTATTACCTGGGATCATATCTACCCGGCCAATGGGCAGGTGACGTCGCAACTGAAGCTGGCTGGAGCGGCGGAAGTTGACCTGGCGGTTAAGGCCGCTCGCGCAGCATTGCCCGGTTGGCGCGCCCTTACCGGTGAGCAGCGCCGCAACCTGTTGCTGAAAGTGGCGGACCTGATTGAGCAGAAGACCAAAGATCTGGCGGCGCTGGACACCCTGGGTAATGGCTACCCCTCCATGATCTCGCCCTACACGCCGATGGTGATGGCGCAGCGTTTCCGCTACTACGCGGGCTGGGCGGACAAGGTTCGGGGCGAGACCCTGGATGCCTGGAACGGTCCGGCCCACAACTATGTGAATTACGAGCCCTATGGCGTTATTGGCGCCATCATCCCCTGGAACGGTCCGCTGTTTGCGGCGGCCATGGTGTTGGCACCGGCACTGGCGGCGGGTAACTGTGTGGTTATCAAGGCGCCGGAGCTGGCACCGTATTCCGTCATGCGTCTGGCCGAGCTGTTTGAAGAAGCCGGTTTCCCCGCTGGTGTGGTGAACATGGTCTGTGGTGGCCCCGATGTGGGCGAGGCGATTGTTGCCAGTTCCGGTGTCGACAAGGTGCAGTTTGTGGGCAGTGGCAACACCGCCAAAAAAGTCCTGCAGACTGCCTCCCAGACCCTCAAGCCCTGCGGCCTGGAACTGGGCGGCAAATCCGCGGTAATCGTTTTTGAAGACGCCAACCTGCAGGATGCGGCCAAGCGCGGCATGAGCGGCGCAGTGAGCGTCAGCGGCCAGGGTTGCGTCAACGGTACCCGCCTGCTGGTGCAGCGCTCCATCTATGACCAGTTCCTGGCCATGATCCAGGCCATGGCGTCCCACGTGCCACTGGGTGACCCGCTGCAGCCCACCACCGTTATGGGACCGCTGATCAGCGCCCAGTCGCAGCAGAGGGTAGAAGATATCATCGCCAAAGCCAAAGAGCAGGGCGCCCGTTTGCTGTGCGGTGGTGATCGCCCGGAAGGTGACTTTGCCGATGGCTTCTACATGCCGCTGACCATCTTTGCCGATGTGGACCCTTCCAGTGACCTGTTCCAGCACGAAGTGTTCGGGCCGGTACTCTCCATTACGCCGTTTGATACGGAAGAGGAGGCCATTGCGCTGGCCAACGACAGCGATTACGGGTTGGGCGCTTACGTGCATACCCAGAACCTGCGTCGTGCCCATCATGTGGCGTCAAAAATGGAAGCGGGTACCGTACAGGTGAACGCGTCCGGCGAGGGCATGCAGCCTTACGCGCCGTTCGGCGGTTACAAGCAGAGCGGCTATGGCCGTCTCGGCGGTGAACAGGGCCTGCTGGAGTTCCTGCAGGTGAAAAGTGTGTGGATGAATCTGAAACCAGTGGAATAAGAATAATGACTCTACTCGACCCAAAAGCGCGCTCGGAGCGTGGCCAGGAACAATTGGAAACGCGGCTGGCCAAGTCCGCCGCTGAACCGGAAACCCTGTACCAGTCCTCCTGGCGGGATTACATCTTTGCCGAAGTGTGGACGCGGGGCGGGCTCGATCTGCGCGCCCGTTACCTGATTTCCATCGCTACCGCGTCCGAGAAGGGCGTCATGAGCGAGCGCCTGTGCGATTACGTGCGTGGTGCACTGGCTACGAATGAACTCAGCCAGCTGGAGCTGCGGGAAGCTGCGCTGCATTGTGCCATCTACGGTGGCTGGGACAGCGGTGCCGCTGTCGATCAGGCGATCACCAGAGCGGTTGAAGAGCTGGGCCTGACGCAGGAAGGTTTTGAGCCCATCCGCGCGGAAGCCTGGGACCCGCAGGTGCGACTGCAGGAGGGCGCGGCAGAGTTCCATAATGTCATGACCTTCGGCGGACCACCTCCGGTAGCGCCCTATTTTGAGGGCGGTATCCTCAACTTCGTGTTTGGTGAAGCCTGGCATCGACCTGGCCTTGATCAGCGCAGCCGTCGCTGGCTGACGCTGGTGGGGGTTGCCAACTCCTCCGCGGAGACCCCCATCCGCACCCACATTTACGGTGCCATGGCCAGCGGTAACGCCAGCTATGAAGAGATGAATGAGTTTGTGCTGCAGTACGCCGTACACGCCGGTTGGCCGCGGGCCTCCTACGTGCAGGGCGTGGTGTTTGAAATGGCAGAAAAAGTTAAGAAGGGCCTGACCTGGGACGGCAAGCCAAAGGAGTAAAAACCAATGCAACAAGCAAGTGATATGAGCGGCAAGGCCGCACTGGTAACCGGCGCTGCTTCCGGCCTGGGTCGTGGCACCGCCATCGCCCTGGCCAAAGCCGGCGCCAATGTGTGTGTGGTGGACCTGAACGAAGACGGGCTGAAAGAGACGGCTGCGGCGATTGCGGAGCTGGGGGTTGAGTGTCTTGTGCGCCCGGCGGATCTGTCGAAAAAAGAGAATTGCGACGCAGTGGTGGCGGAAAGCGTCGAGAAATTTGGTCGTCTGGATGCTCTCTGCAATGTGGCTGGCGTGATCTTCTTCAACCACTCCACCGATATGACCCAGGTGCAGTGGGACACCACCATGGCGGTGAACCTGAGCGCCCCGTTCTTCCTGTCGCAGGCGGCGATTCCCCACCTGCTGGAGCAGAATGGTGCCATTGTGAACGTCACGTCTTCAGCCAGCTTTATGGGTGAGGCCTACGCGGCTGCTTACTGCGCAACCAAGGCGGGTTTGACCAACCTCACCAAGGCCATGGCCATGGAGTACATGCACAAGCCCATCCGTATCAATGCGGTAGCGCCTGGTGGCATGGTGACCAATATTGTCTCCAGCTTTATGAACATGCCGCAGGATCTGGATCACAGCCTCATGGCTCGTTTCAAGCCACTGCGCGGTACCGTGGAAGTGGAGGACGTGGCCAACGCGGTGGCGTTTATGGCTTCTGATGCAGCCCGTGGTTACCACGGTAACTGTATCTCCATTGATAACGGTATTACTGCGGGTTAACAGCTGCACTGATCCATTCCCGGAGCGGAGGCTGCGCGAGCGATTTCGCAGGGGTGCTGCTTTGGGAGTGCATTGAGACAGGAACAACAACTATGAAATGCGGATTTATCGGCCTCGGCAGCCAGGGTGCTCCCATGGCCCAGGCTATTATCGATGCCGGCTATGAGACTGTGCTCTGGGCGCGTCGCCCGGAATCACTGGAGCCTTACGCCGACAGCGGTGCCAGCTTTGCCGGCAGTGTGCGGGAGCTGGGTGAACAGGTGCAGTTCTGCGGCATTTGTGTGGTGGACGACAACGGTGTGCGTCAGGTCTGCGATGAGCTGATCCCGGCCATGGCCACCGGCGGTTGCATTGCCATCCACTCCACGGTGCACCCGCAGTTGTGTCGGGAGCTGGCGGCTGCTGCCGGTGAGCGTGGTATTTACCTGATAGATGCCCCGGTCAGCGGTGGCGGCAGTGCCGCTGCCGACAAAACCCTCACTGTGATGGTGGGTGGCAGCGATGAGGCACTGGAGAAGATGCGCCCGGTGCTGGAGACCTTCAGCGGTTTGCTGATTCACCTGGGTGATGTGGGCGCGGGTCAGATGGCCAAGCTGGTGAACAACTCCATGATGGCGGCCAATCTTGCCATAGCCCATCAATCGCTGGCTGCCGCAGCTGCACTGGGTGTGGATCGTGACGCTTTCATTCAGTTGGTGAAGGTCAGTAGTGGACGTAGCTTTGCGTTCGATGTGGGCAGTCGTATCGGTAAGCCTTCCGACTTTGCTCACGGTGCCCGCATGCTCAACAAAGACGTAGGTCTGCTGGGCGAAGCGTTGGGTGATGATCCCTCTTACCCATTGATTCACGACACCGCGCAGGCCTTCCTCAAGGCGGCGCTGGAAAACTGATAACGACGATTCAATAACGAAATTCAGCACCGGCAAGGCCGGGGCGGGAGAAAAATTTATGACATTTACAACCGAACAATTCAAATTGCAGGATAAGGTTGCTGTGGTCACCGGTGCCGGCGGTCGCGGCAACAGCATCGGCCGCGCTTACTCCCTGGGACTGGCTGCTGCCGGTGCCGCGGTGGTGGTCGCAGACCTCAACCTGGAAGGTGCCATGGCTGTAGCCGAAGAGATCAAGGCGGCGGGTGGCAAGGCGCTCGCCGTGCAGGTGGATATTACCGATCCGGAGTCTGTCAAAGCCATGGCGGCCAAGGCCGAAGGCGAGTTTGGCGGTGTGGACATTCTGGTGAACAACGCCGCCCTCATGGCTGAGCTGAAATCCGAGCAGGCGGTAGACGTCGGCATTGATGAGTGGAACCGCATCATGAACGTCAATGTGACTGGTGCGCTGAATTGTGTGCAGGCCATTGTGCCGCTGATGCGCAAGCGCGGCGGTGGCAAGATCGTCAACCAGACCTCCGGTGGTGCCTTTCCGGCAGTATCCATCTACGGTATCAGCAAGCTGGCTCTGGTAGGTCTGACCACCACGCTGGCAAGGCAGCTGGGTCGCGAGAATATTAATGTTAACGCCATTGCCCCGGGTAATGTGACCAGTGATGCGGGCAAACAGCTGGTGCCTGACGATTCACCATTCTTCCAGTTCCTGCAGGCCAGTGTGGCCAAGCGTGTGCGCGGTGAGCCGGATGAGCTGGTGGGCTCGCTGTTGTTGCTCTGTTCCGATGCTGGTGACTGGATTACCGGTCAGGTGTTGAATGTGGACGGCGGCTGGGTATTGCGTCCCTGATACATTCTGCCAGTGCGATTCGCCCGCGGAGCGGGCGAATCGGTCTCTCACCTGCAATATTTCCAGCACTGAACAATAATAACAATGAGCCAGAGGGAAGCCATGGCCACAGAAAGTCATAACTGCTTTGCGAACAAGTCAGCCCTGATCTTCGGTGGTGGCAACGGAATTGGACGCGCTATCGCACTGGAATTTGCCCGCCGTGGAGCCAGAGTGGCGGTGGCGGATATTGATGTCGAAGGTGCGCAGGAGACCGTGGCCAGTATTACCGCCGCCGGTGGAGAAGCGGCCGTATTTCTGTGCGATGTCACCAGTGATGAGTCTGTTCAGTCAACGATCGAGCAAGCAGAGATGGCATTCGGTGAGATTGATATCGTCGTCAACAATGTCGGCGTTATTGTCTCCGGCAATCCTGAGGACGTGCCTCCTGCAGAGTGGCAACGGATTATCGATCTAAACCTGATGCCGGTGGTTCGCAGCAATCACATCTTTCTGCCAAAGCTATTGCAACGTGGTCGCGGCCACATCGTGAATACGGCCTCTTTCTCAGGGCTCTACCCCTACGCTTCCAATCGCATTCCCTACGCCGCCTCCAAGGCAGCAGTGGTCGCACTGTCGGAATCCCTGGCGCTCTACCTGGAGCCCAAAGGTATACGTGTCAGCTGTTTCTGTCCGGGCCCGGTTATGACCAATGTGATGAAATCCATGAAGAGCTGGTCCGAGGACGCTGTGATGAGTGGGCCCGGCTCTCAGTTTGGTCTGATGAGTGCGGAGCAGTCAGCCGTGGTGCTGGCGGATGGAATGGAGACCGGGAAAATTTTTATCCCCACCCATGAACAGGTGGTGGAGGTGATGCAGCAACACGCTGCAGACCCGGATGCGTTTATCCATCAGAAAATTCTGGATATTGCCAGTGGTGACCTGGGGCTGCCCAAGCGACCAGTGTGATACCGCAACACCGTAACGCTAAAGTCCCATACCCGGGCGGCTTCAGTAGTATTGCACCAGAGCTTGCGCAGGCTATTATGAGTATAAACTCATGGGGAAGCGTTGCAGGCAGGTGCTATGTCAGTTCGTATTCTGATTGTTGGGGGAGGTGCCGGGGGATTACCGTTGGCCACTCGTCTTGGTAAACGGCTGGGCAAGAAGGGGCTGGCAGATATCACCATGGTGGACTCAGGCTCAGTCCATGTCTGGAAGCCGCGTTTTCACGAAGTCGCCACCGGGGCTATCGATTCTGACCTGGACGCCGTCGACTATCGTGCACATGCCAGGTTGAATCACTACAGTTTTGAGCTGGGAACCCTGACAGCGGTGGACAGGGCTGAGAAGCGGATTACCCTGGCGCCCATCCTCAGTTCCAGCGGTGACACTGTCCTGCCTGAGCGGAGCCTCGACTACGATATTCTGGTGCTCAGCATCGGGTCCCACGGCAACGATTTCGGTACGCCCGGTGTACGTGAGCACTGTCTGTTCCTCGATAGCCGCGAACAGGCCGATCGCTTTCATGAGCGTTTTCTCAACACCTGCATGGCTGCCAACTACTCCTCCGCCGTCATTGAGATAGCCATAGTGGGCGCCGGTGCCACCGGTGTAGAGCTGGCGGCGGAGATTCACCACGCCGTGGACATGCTCAAGCTCTATGGTCACCAGCACCTGGACCGCAGCAAGCTGCGTGTGCACCTGATAGAAGCCTCCCCCCGTATCCTGCCGCCATTGAATGAAAGTATTGCCAAGGCCGCCCATACACAGCTGGAAGCCATGGGAGTGATAGTGCACACAGGAACCATGGTGAAAGAAGCTACGGCTGAGGGCTTTGTCACCAGCGAGGGCGAGGTCATTGCAGCGGAGTTGCTGGTGTGGGCGGCGGGGATCAAGGCGCCGGAAATTCTGACCACCCTCGGGCTCGAGACCAACCGGGTAAACCAGCTGGTGGTGTCGCAGGAGCTGCGAACCACAGACCCCTACATCTTTGCCTTCGGCGATTGTTGCGCCTGCCCGGATGGTCACGGCAAGAACGTGCCACCCCGTGCCCAGTCAGCCCAGCAGATGGCGATCACATTGGCTCGCAACCTGGAACACCTGATCGGGATGAAGCCACTGCAACCTTTTGTCTATCGGGATCGCGGTTCGCTGGTGTCTCTGTCCAGCTTTACGTCCGTTGGTAACCTTATGGGCAACCTGCGTGGCAGCAACTTTTTCGTCGAAGGCTGGCTCGCCCGCATGATGTACATCAGTCTCTATCGCCTGCACCAGGCGGCGCTTTACGGTTGGCCCCGCACGTTGATGCTGTTACTGGCCGGGCGGTTTAACCGGCTGGTACGGCCACGGATGAAATTGCATTAACTGCTGCTGGTTATCATCGCCATGGTGCAGGGAACTGTGTCGCAGCTGGTTGGCATCCGGACGGCTGGTTGTTCACGACACATCTTCCCGATACCTCAGCCGGTCAATCACCAGCTGAAACGCTGAACTGATATTCCTGCGACCAGAGTAGCAGAGGCAGAAGCCATCAAATGGCGGGCACCAGTCGCTCAGTACGCGGCGCAGGGTGCCATCCTCAATATCCTCCATCACCTCCGGCTCGGTGACAAAGGCGATTCCGAAACCTTCCCTGGCGGCTTCAACGCTGAAGTCGCTTTCGCTGAAGATAAAGGGGCCGTTTACCTTTTTGATAATCTCTTCACCATCTTTCTCGAATTCCCAGTCGTAGGTTGGAGCATGGGAGTGAAAGCGCAGCGTCAGGCAGGCATGGTCGTCCAGTTCCGAGGGGTGAGTCGGCACACCGTGCTTGCGGAAGTACTCCGGGGAGGCCACCGCGGCCATACGGATGGGCGGCCCGATTTTCACCGCAATCATGTCCGGGCTGGCAAATTCCAGTAGCCGCACGCCGCCGTCAAAGCGGTCCTCCGCCAGTTCGCTTAACCGGCTCTCCAGGCTCAGTTCAATCTGGATCTCCGGGTAGTCCCGCACGATCTGCGACAGGGTTGGCCAGAGCACCGATCGTGCGACGGCTTTGCTGGCGCTCAGGCGCACCAGGCCCCGCGGGGTATCACCCAGCAGGCGCAGCTCCTCAATGCGGGCATTGATCTGTCCGAAACCCGGTCGCAGGGCCGCCAGCAGGTTTTCCCCCGCTTCGGTGGTGGAGACACGACGCGAGGTACGGTTGAGCAGCTTGGTGCCGATGGAGTCCTCCAGCCGGCGCACGGCGTGGCTTACCGCAGACTGGGACAGCCCCAGTCGCACGGCGGCACGGGTAAAGTTTTTCTCTTCCGCGACAGTCATGAACAGGGCCAGGTCGCCTAAGTCTTCACGTTTCATTGATCTTTCCTGGTATGTGATGGTCACATTATATCCGCTAAAACTCCCTTTATAAGTCTTTATTGATGCATACAGTTCATTGTTCTGATGAATGCAGGCTAATTGTTGTACAGCGGTATGACCAGTAACCTGTGTCTCGTAAGTCACAGACATCGAGCGTTGAGACACAAGACCCATGACCACCCAGCTTGCAGTAACAGAAGAGACCCGTCAGACCGCCAATGCCTGGGGAGCGGTGGCGTCAATGTCCTTGTGCGTCGCGTTGTTGATTGCCTCGGAGTTTATGCCGGTAAGCCTGCTGACCCCCATTGCCGATGGCCTGGGGGCGACTGAAGGTCAGGCGGGGCAGGCAGTCTCTGTGAGTGGCCTGTTTGCGGTGGTGGCCAGTCTGTTGATGACTACGGCCGCGGGTCGGCTGGATCGCCGCCATGTGCTGTTGGTGATGACCGCACTGATGGTGCTGTCGTTGACGCTCATGGCTGCAGCCCCCAACTTTGCCGTGCTTATGTTGTCGCGCGCCATACTGGGCATCTGCATTGGCGGCTTCTGGGCGCTGGGTACCGCGGTGGTCATGCGTTTGGTCCCCCCGCAGGAGGTCTCAAGAGCGCTGGCAGTGATGTTTACCGGTCAGGCGGCGGCTGCAGCCTTTGCTGCCCCCATTGGTAGCTACCTGGGGGATGTTATCGGCTGGCGAGGCGTCTTTGGCCTGATGGTGCCGGTCGCTGCGGTTAACCTGCTCTGGCAATGGTGGGTGTTGCCCTCGTTGCCCGCTAATGAGCGTCTATCCTTCAACGATCTAAGGAAAATCCTTCAGCGTCCTCATTTCGCCCGGGGCATGGTGGCCGTGATTTGTGCCTTTGCCGGAGCGTTTGCCATGTTCTCCTACCTGCGCCCGTTTCTGGAAACCGTGACCGGCACAGATGTGCCGACTCTGACACGCCTGTTCCTGGTGTTGGGTGTAGTGGGTTTCCTCGGCACCTGGGCCGGCGGCAGGTTTGCTAATACACATATTGTGCGGCTGCTGCAGCTGACGCCGGCGGTGATGGCGATAGTGACTCTGGGCTTGCTGGCCTTCGGCAGCCAGTTGTTTGTGGTAGCCGGTTTGCTCGCTGTCTGGGGGGCCATGAATACCGCCTTGCCCATCAGCTGGATGGCGTGGCTGTCGCAGACCGCTGACGACGCGCCGGAAGCCGCCGGCAGCCTGATGGTTGCGGCGATTCAGGCCGCCATTCTGCTGGGGGCCGCGCTGGGCGGCGTGTTGCTGGATTACACGGGAATTACCGCCACCTTTATCGCCAGTGTTGTGCTCTCGGGGCTGGCGCTGCTGCTGGTGGGGTCGGGCAAACAGTTGTTAAAGCCACAGGGCATTTAGTGCCCTTGTGTACTACAAATTTGAAACGGAGATATGAGATGAACGAACACACAGAGAAGAGTCAAAGCGGCGACGCCGGGATTGATCGCCGTACGTTACTGAAATTAACTGGAGGAATTGCTGCCATGAGCATTGCATCTGCGTCCGTCGCCGCACAGGCATCCCTGGAACTCACCAATGAGTGGGACAAAACGTTCAAAAAGAGCGACAAGGTCGACCACAAGAAGGTGACCTTTACCAATCGCTACGGCATCACCCTCGCCGCCGACCTGTACCAGCCTAAAGGCGCTACCGGCAAACTGGCGGCTTTGGCGCTGAGTGGCCCCTTTGGTGCGGTGAAGGAGCAGTCTTCGGGGCTCTACGCCCAAACCATGGCAGAGCGTGGATTCATTACCCTGGCGTTTGACCCGTCCTACACCGGCGAAAGTGGTGGCCAGCCACGCCATGTGGCGTCGCCCGATATCAATACCGAAGATTTCAGTGCTGCGGTGGACTTTCTCGGCCTGCAGCCGAATGTGGATCGCGAGCGCATCGGCATCATCGGTATCTGCGGTTGGGGCGGTATGGCCCTGAACGCCGCTGCTGTGGACAAGCGCATCAAGGCGGTAGCCGCCAGCACCATGTACGACATGACCCGTGTCATGTCCAAAGGCTACAACGACAGCATGACCAAAGAGGAGCGCACTGCGGCGCTGGAGCATTTGAGTCAGCAGCGTTGGGCGGATGCTGAAAACGGCGCACCCGCAGTGGGTCCTGTGTCACTGGAGCTGCAGGGCGGTGAGCCACAGTTCGTGGTGGAGTATGCCGGTTACTACAAGTCGAAGGAGCGCGGTTTTCACCCTCGCGCCATCAACTCCAACGCCTCGTGGACCCTGACCACGCCGCTATCGTTTATGAATATGCCGCTGCTCTCCTACATCGATGAAATATCGCCGCGTCCAACGCTGCTGATTCACGGTGAAATCGCCCACTCCCGCTACTTCAGCGAAACCGCCTATGAAGCGGCGGCAGAGCCGAAGGAGCTGATGATTATCGAGGGTGCCAATCACACCGATCTCTACGATCAGATGGACAAGATTCCCTTCGACAAGCTGCAGGCGTTTTTTACCGAAAACCTCGACTGAGTTGTGGGCTGGTCAGTGCGTAACTGTTCTCCCTGGCCACCTTTGCAGGAGTAAAACCTCATGATTGATAACGTTAAAGACAAGGTCATCGTCATTACCGGTGCCAGCAGCGGCAATGGTGAAGCGGCGGCGCGGCATCTGGCAGAGCGGGGCGCTGTGGTTGTTCTTGCTGCACGCCGGGAGGACCGTATTGTTACGCTGGAAAAGGAGCTGGTAGCGGCAGGCTATCGCGCCAAAGCGGTGGTTACTGATGTCACCGACAAGGCGCAGGTACAGCATCTGGTCGATACGGCGGTGCAGAGCTTCGGCAAGCTGGATGTGATTATTAATAACGCCGGCGTTATGCCCCTGGCGCCCATGGAAGACCTGAAGACCGATGAGTGGGATCACATGATCGATGTGAACCTGAAGGGTACCCTGTACGGCATTGCTGCTGCGCTGCCTCAGATGCAACAGCAGAAATCCGGCCACATTATCAATGTGGCGTCGGTCTATGGGCACAAGCTGGGGCCGGACGCGACCGTCTATTGCGCCACCAAGTTTGCGGTGCGGGCACTGTCTGAAGGCCTGCGCCAGGAAGTAAAGCCCTACAATATTCGCACTACCATTGTGTCGCCCGGTCTGGTGGCCACCGAGCTGCTGGATCACATCAGTGACAAGGAGATTCAGGCGCAAACCCGTGAGTTCGCCAAACAGGTGGCGCTGCGGCCGGACAGTTTTGCACGGGTAGTGGCCTTTGCTATTAACGAGCCCGACGATGTGGATGTGAATGAAATCCTGTTCCGGCCCACGGCGCAGCCTATCTGATGAAAATCATGCTTTATAGCCTTGTTGCCACCGTGCTGTTGGCGGTGGTGGGTGTGTCTCTGTTTCTGCAGCACCCGAAGTTCGGTCGCTTGCCGAATGGCGAGCACCTGGCTGCGATACAGGCGTCGCCCAACTACGTTGACGGAGAGTTTCGCAACCAGCTGGATACCCCGCTTTTTACCGAGCAGCAGTCCATGGCTTTCGTGCTGATCGAAAACCGGCGTACCACCAGTGACCGGGTGCGACCGGATGCCGCGCTGCCTGTGGAGGATCCTGGCTTCGACACACTCGACAGCCAGCAGGATATGGTGATCTGGCTGGGCCACTCTTCCTACTACGTGCAGTTGGCTGGCCAACGCCTGTTAATCGATCCGGTCTTCAGCGAAGCGGCATCGCCGGTGTCGTTCATCAACAAGGCTTTTGTCGGTACCACCGTCTTCTCTGCGGCGGAGATGCCTCCCATTGATCACCTGCTGATTACCCATGATCACTGGGATCACCTGGACTACAGTTCGGTACTTAGCCTGAAACCAAAGGTAGGGCAGGTGGCCTGTGGCCTGGGAGTGGGCTCCTACTTCCGGCAGTGGGGTTATGAGCCTGCAAAGGTTGTTGAAGGTGACTGGTATGACTCCGTGGAACTGTCCAATGAAGTGACGTTGCACTTTATCCCGGCCAGGCACTATTCGGGGCGGGCACTGAAACGTAACCAGACGCTGTGGGTTGGTATCGTTCTGGAAACCCCAAAGCGACGCCTGCTGTTCAGTGGTGACAGTGGCTATGGTCCTCACTTCGCAGATATTGCCCGGCGTTTTGGCGATTTTGATCTGGTGGTGCTGGATCAGGGGCAGTACGACCAGCGCTGGGCCTATATACATATGACGCCGGAAGATGCGGCAAAGGCCGCGGAAGAGTTGGGTGCAAAGGCGCTGATGCCCGCCCATGTAGGGCGCTTCGCGCTGGCCCGTCACGCCTGGGATGAACCTTTTCAGCGTATGGCTGCTGCCAGTGCAGGCCGCGGCTATCGGCTGCTGACGCCGCTGCCGGGAGAGGCTGTTCATCTGTCAGAGCTGGATACCCGGTTGTTCCGCAACTGGTGGTAACTCAACAACAGTCAACAATCAGGAGACGCTATGAAAGCCTACTCTCTTTTTCTGGCCATGATGGCCGCCAGTGCAACCTCGGCATTTGGTGCGGACAAGCCCAACGCACTGGCCGCAACTCCCAACCTGAATAATGACGTCAAACAGGTGGTGTTTGGCGAGCTGTGGGAGCGCAAGGAGCTGAACAAACGCGATCGCAGCCTGGTGACGGTCACTGCTCTGGTCGCCCAGGGGCAGCTGCTGGAATTGCCGTTCCAGTTTACCCTGGCGCTTGAAAATGGTGTCAAACCACAGGAGCTGGCGGGAGCTGTCACACACATTGCCTACTATTCCGGTATCAGCGCCGCTGCTGAAGCGGAAGCGGTACTGGCCCGGGTCTTTCAGGAGCAGGGCGTAGAGCTCTCCAGCCTGGCGTTGGCGCAGGCCAAACCGGTGGCGGACGCAGCGGCTGCGAAGGCGCAACGGGAAGTGGTGCTATCCATGGTGGGCGATGTCTCTCCCGGCCTGGCCCACTTTTCCAATACTGCCCTCAATGGCGACCTGTGGTTGCGAGATGACCTGACACCTCGGGATCGCAGCCTGGTGACTATCAGTGCGCTGATTACCCAGGGCAATGTGGAGCAGATACCTGTGCATGTGGGCAAGGGCATCGGTAATGGCCTCAAGCCTTCAGAGGTCGGGGAGGTGATTACACAACTGGCGTTCTACGCCGGCTGGCCCCGTGCCTTTTCAGCCGCCGCGGCGGTGAAAGCCATGAACCTTACCGATTAGAACTTCGCTGTACAGGAGCGCCCCGGATGCAATCTGTAATCAAATCTCTTCAGTCCGCACTGTCACTGTTATTGGTGGTGTTTTCCACGTGTACCGTGGCAGCAGAAAAATCCGCCGCCACTGACGCAGCTCAGGTCTACTATAAAAGTGGTTCGCAAGCGTCGTTCACCGGTCCGGATGAATATTTCACCGGTGATGTGAAAGTCGACATGCTTTTCCCCGGTAATGACACAGCTCACTATGGTGGTGCTTACGTGACGTTTCAGCCTGGAGCCAGAACCGCTTGGCATTCACATCCCGCGGGACAGCATATGGTGGTGACCTCCGGTACCGGTCTCACCGGCACCCGTGATGGCAAGGTGATAACAATCAGCGAAGGCGATGCACTCTGGTGCCCACCGGGTATTGATCACTGGCACGGTGCGACGGCGGAGAGTGCCATGACCCACCTGGTGGTTACTGCCAGTAAGGATGGCGCCAATGTGGTCTGGAAAGAGCAGGTCACAGATGAGGTCTACCGTAACGCTCAGCCGTAAGTCATAGCAATAGTCTTACGGTGTGTAACACGCAGAGGCAATTAAGGAGAACACCATGATCCTGACAAAAAATGGTTCGCAAACCTCCATCAAGGGACCGGCAGACTGGTTTACCGGCGATGTGCGCATCGATCCCATTCACATGGTGGCACAGGAGCCGTCCCGCATCACTTCAGCACTGGTGACCTTTGAACCCGGTGCGCGTACCAACTGGCACACACATCCCCTGGGGCAATTGCTGATCGTGACTGCTGGCAAGGGCTGGACCCAGTGTGACGGTGAAGAGCGGGTAGAGGTGGGCGCTGGTGATACCATCTGGTGTCCGCCGGGTCACAAGCACTGGCACGGCGCCACGGCGACCACCGGCATGAGCCATATCGCCGTACAGGAGATGCTGGATGGCAAAAACGTCGACTGGCTGGAACCTGTTACCGACGAGCAATATGGCAGCTAGTGTGACACGGTTGCTGGCGAGAGTTCGGTGGCTGCCATTGGTGATGTTATTTGCCACACTTCTGACGGC
Source organism: Pseudomaricurvus sp. HS19 (assembly GCF_009857815.1). GTDB lineage: Bacteria > Pseudomonadota > Gammaproteobacteria > Pseudomonadales > Cellvibrionaceae > Pseudomaricurvus. The sequence continues at coordinate 211,673 of NZ_WVVW01000001.1, forward strand.
GGCCCCGGGATTGATACCCGTCGTTGTGGCCTCGCCCTCATCCCCGCAAAACAATTCCCTGCAAGCGGATCCGGAAATCATGCAAATACGTATCACAATTGGTGATTCACACGTGGTGGCAACCCTCGACGATAACGCCTCAGCCCGGGCCTTTGCGGCACTGCTGCCGCTGACCCTGACGCTGGAGGATTACCACAAGACTGAAAAAATCAGTGACCTGCCACAGAAACTCACCACGGCCGGGGCGCCGAAAGGCATGGACCCGGTGGTGGGCGATATTACCTACTTCGCGCCCTGGGGAAATCTTGCCATTTTTTATCGCGATTTTGGTTACTCCAACGGGCTGGTGAAGCTGGGGCATATTGAGAACGGTATCGGGTTACTGCAGCAGTCGGGACCCTTTACGGCGGTGTTTGAGGTTATGGACTAAGTAGCGTTATGGCCTTGCAACACCGGTTGCGAAGTTAACCGGGGACAGGGGTCGAGGAGGCGGAGCAAATGGCCAGAGTTTTTATCACAGGATCCAGCGATGGCCTGGGTTTTCTGGCAGCGGAGCAACTGTTGGCAGACGGCCATGCCGTTGTTGTGCACGCGCGCAATACACAGCGGGCCGATGAACTGCGTGCCCGGTTACCGGCAGCCCTGGAGGTGGTGGTTGGTGACCTGTCCAGTGTCGATGAGATGCGCAAGGTTGCCAGGGATGCCAACCGCATTGGCGGCTTCGATGCCGTGATCCACAATGCCGGCGTATTACCGCTGCAGCGCCAGATCACCGCTGATGGGCTGTCCAGTGTGTTTGCGGTGAATGTACTGGCGCCTTATGTGCTGACAGCTTTGATGCATGTGCCGGCCCGCCTGGTCTACCTGAGTTCGAGCATGCATCAGGGAGCCAGTGCCGACCTCGCTGACTGCAACTGGGCACAGCGCCAGTGGAGTGCGGAAGCGGCTTACTCGGAGAGCAAGCTGCTGTTGACCGTGTTGGCGTTCGCGGTTGCCCGGTGCAGGCCGCAGGTGTTGTGCAACGCGGTGGATCCCGGTTGGGTGGCCACCAAAATGGGTGGCCCCCGGGCCACCGATGACCTGCACGAGGGTTATCGAACCCAGACCTGGCTGGCGGTGTCGGATGATCCTGCGGCGCAGGTCAGTGGCAAATATTTTCACCATCGGCAGCCGCACACGCCGGATGCACGCGCCTGTGACCTGCACAGGCAGGACGAACTGCTGGCACTGTGCCAGACATTAACAGGAATCACACTGGACGGGTCCGGTATTGATGGAGCTACCCCTGATGGAGAAAACAGTGGATATTGAGTTTACCCTGAATGGCAAGTCGCAAGTGCTGCAAGCGGATGAGAGCATGCCGCTGCTGTGGGCGCTGCGTGATCGCCTGCAGTTGACCGGTACCAAGTTCGGTTGTGGTATGGCGCAGTGCGGGGCCTGTACGGTGCATTTGGACGGCACTGCCATTCGCTCCTGTGTGACGCCGGTGGCGGTCGTGCAGGGCAGGAGTGTCACCACCATAGAAGGGCTTGAGTCGGGTGTGGCGCAAGCGGTGCAGCAGAGCTGGGACGAGCTGGCGGTGGTGCAATGCGGATACTGCCAGTCCGGCCAGATTATGTCGGCGGTGGCGCTGCTGGAGATTAACCCCAACCCCAGCGATGAGCAGATCGACCAGTCGATGTCCGGCAATATCTGCCGCTGTTCTACCTACGTGCGCATTCGCGCCGCCATCAAAGACGCGGCCGGCAAGCTGGCGAAGGGGTGATGAGATGAGTGCATTCGGCAAAGTGAATCGACGCCAGTTTCTCCGCAACCTCTCCTACGGCGGCGCCGGGCTGATGCTTGGTACCTCAGTGGCGGGGTGCTCAACCCTGCGTAACTCCGGTGCCGGACCCGCCGGAGAGTTTGAACCCAATGCGTTTGTGCGCGTGACCCCGGATGATCGCGTGATCGTGATATCCAAACACGTGGAGATGGGGCAGGGCGCCTATACCGGGCTGGCGACATTGGTGGCGGAAGAGCTGGACGCGGACTGGTCGAGGGTGGCGGTCGAAGGGGCCCCGGCGGATACCGCACGCTATGGCAATCTGGCCTGGGGCGGCGTCCGTCAGGGCACGGGCGGCAGTACTGCCATGCGCAACGCCTATCAGCAGATGCGTGAGGCGGGAGCCACAGCAAGGGCCATGCTGGTAGCTGCCGCAGCGCAGCTGTGGCAAGTGCCTGCCAGTGAAGTGACGGTGACAGCCGGGGTAGTCTCTCACCATGCCAGTAATCGCAGTGCCCGTTTTGGTGAGCTGGCAGAGCTGGCAGCGACGCAACCGCTGCCCGGCAAGGTAAAACTCAAGCAACCGCAGCAATTTACCCTTATCGGACAGTCGCTGCCGCGCAAGGACAGTGGTAAAACCACGGGGCAGGCACAGTTTACCCAGGACATTCAGTTGCCGGATATGCTCACTGCCGTGATTGCGGTGTCCCCCAAGGCCGGTGGTGTGGTGCACTCCTTCGATGCTTCTGCCACCCGTCAGGTGGAAGGGGTGGTCGAGGTATTGCAGGTGCCAGCCGGCGTCGCCGTACTGGCGCGGGACTACTGGTCGGCGCAGCAGGGGCGCAAGGCGCTGAAGATCGAGTGGGATAACAGTGGCGCGTTTACAGGCAGCAGTGCCAGCCTGTTACAAAGCTATCATGCCGAGCTGGAGAAGCCCGGTGTGGTGGCTGCCAAAGCCGGCGACGCCGAAGCGGGATTGTCTGCTGCAGGTGCTGTTATCGATGCCCATTACGAATTCCCTTACCTCGCCCATGCCGCGATGGAACCGCTCAACTGTGTGATGCAGAAACGGGGTGACGGTGTCGAAGCCTGGTACGGCTGCCAATGGCAAAGCGGTGATCAGGAAACGGTGGCGCGGGTCTTTGGCATCGATAAGCAGCAGGTAAAAATCAATATGCTGCTGGCCGGTGGCAGCTTTGGTCGCCGGGCTAACCCGGTATCGGATTACGTGGAGCAGACGGCGCAGATCGTTAAGGCCTATGAACCTGCGGTGCCCATCAAGCTGGTGTGGAGCAGGGAGGATGACATGCGCGGCTGGTACTACCGCCCCATGTATGTCCATCGGCTGACTGCCACCCTGGGTGCAGACGGCTATCCTCTGGCCTGGCGCCACCATATTGTGGGGCAGTCCATTGCGGCGGTGGCATCGTTTATCGATACCCCCAATGGTGTCGACCGCACCACCGTGGAGGGTGCCAACAATCTTCCCTACGGCATTCCCAACCTGGCGGTGTACCAGCACACCACACCGCCGGTGATTCCCATTCAGTGGTGGCGCTCGGTGGGATCAACCCACACCGCTTACTCCACAGAGACCTTCCTGGACGAATTGGCACAGGCCGCTGGTGCTGACCCGGTGGAATATCGCCGTCACCTGCTGCAGGAGAGCCCCCGTCATCTGGCGGTGCTGAACCTGGCGGCGGAAAAGGCCGGTTGGGGGAGTGCTCTGCCCGCCGGGGTGTTTCGCGGCGTAGCGGTGCATGAGTCGTTTCATTCGGTAGTGGCACAAGTGGCCGAGATCGAAGACGCCGGCAATGGCAAGTACCGCCTGCGCAAGGTGGTCTGCGCTGTTGACTGTGGCGTGGCGATTAACCCGGATATTATCCGGGCGCAGATGGAAGGTGGTATTGGCTTCGGTTTGTCACCGGCGCTGATGAGTGAGATCACCTTGCGCGATGGTGAAGTGGAGCAATCCAACTTTCACGACTATCAGGTATTGCGCATCAATCAGATGCCGGAAGTGGAGGTGCACATTGTACCCTCTGCTGAACCACCTACCGGCGTCGGCGAGCCGGCAACCCCCGTCATCGCGCCGGCACTGGCCAATGCCCTGTTCGCGGCCACCGGCAAGATGCCACGCAAGCTGCCGTTTAAAGGACTGGTTGTATAAACCTGTTCGCTATCCCCCTGCCGGCAGGGGGATGGTGGTCAGCTGATGGCATCCCTGAACTGCCGGACTGCATCTGACAGCTCCTGCGCCAGGGCCGTATGTGTCAGTACCTCGTGGGCCTCATCGAAGTTTTCATAAAAACTGGGGATGGACAGCGTGGTGACCACTTCACCGGCAAAAAATTTGGCGGCTCCCGCTGCCATGGCCAGCACATTGCTGCCGCCTCCCTGGCCGGGCGACGTGGACAGTAACAGCATCTTTTTGTGCTGGTAGATATTACGGTCCAGTCGTGAACACCAGTCCAGCACATTCTTGAAGGCTACCGTGTAGTTGCCGTTGTGCTCGGCAAAACTGATCATCAGGGCGTCGGCACCTGCCAGCGCCTGTAAAAATTGTCCCGCCTGGTCAGGTATCCCCGCTTCGTGTTCCCGGTCAATGGAGTAGATGGGCATCTCGTAATCGTTCAGGTCCAGGTGTTCGAACTCAAATTCCGGCAACAGGGTCTCGGTGTAATCCAGCAACTTGCGGTTGATGGAGTGACGGCTGTTACTGGCGGCAAACGACAAAATTTTCATAGCTGGGTTTCCTGTGCGGTATACCCCAATTGTGGCTCCTGGTTGTTACGTTGCAAGGTCAACCAGCAGCCACAATGGGACTGTTTCTATCAGTTAGAAGGATAGGGCAAGGGTGCCCCGGGCTTCCGGGGCGGGATCTTCGGTCGAATCCCAGCCACCGCCCAGCGCCAGGAACAGGCTGACCCGCTGTGACCCCAGGCGCTGCCCGGCGTCAATCAGCGCGGCTTCGGTATTCACCAGCACGGTCTGGCTCAACAGCACATCCAGGTAGCCAATGGCGCCGGCCTGGTAGCGCGCCTGCGCCAGGGTGAAAGCGTTACCGGCGTAGTCACGGGCACGTTGCAGTGCATCCCGCTCCTGTAGTGTGGCGGCGTAGCTCGCCAGCGCCTGTTCCACCTCCTTGAGGGCGGTCAGTACGGTGCCGTCAAAGCGGGCCAGTGCAGCCGCGCTCTGTGCTTCTGCTTGCCGTACCTGTGCCCGCGCCGCCAACTGGTTGGGGAAGTTCCAGGTGATCAACGGACCGAGACCAAACGACCAGCTGCGATCACCCTGCAGGCTGTCGTTGCGCAGGTAGTTGGCCGAGGCGCCAAGGGTAATGTTTGGATACAAATTGGCGACGGCAACGCCGATGCGGGCAGTGTCTGCCGCCAGCTGTCGTTCGGAGGCACGCACGTCTGGTCGCCTGCGCAGCAGTTGCGCCCCGTCGCCAACCGGTAACTCGGCGGCTAGGGTGGGTAGTTGATTACAGCTTGCGGCAACGGCAGGGATATCCGCCGGTGTGCCACCAGTGAGTGCGGCCAGCTCCAGCAGGCGGTTTTGTCGCTGTGCCACGATGGGCGCCAGGCTGGCCTGTGCCTGGGCGTGACTGGTGGCTGCCCGCTCTACATCCAGCTGCGTGGCAGCACCGGAGCCTTGCCGCTGCCGGATCAGGTCCAGGCTGTGACGGGTCAGTTCGACGGAGCGGGTGGCGACCTCGGTGGCCTGTCCCAGCGCACAGCTGTCCACATAGGCGCGGGTGGTTTCAGCCACCACAGCCAGACGCACGGCATCGCGGCTGGCGGCAACCGCCTCGGTGTTGTAGCGGGCGGCTTCAATGTCCCGGCGCACGCGACCGAACAGATCCACTTCGTAGGCGATGCCAAGGCCTCCGCTGTAACTCCACTGCTTGGGTGCCTGCTCCGGTCCCGGCCAGCTGGCCTGATCGCGGCCATAGCTGGCGCCGGCGCTGAGCTCTGTTGCCGGCAGCCGGGCGCTGCGACTTGCGCCAAAGATGGCCTGCGCGCGCATGAGGTTGGCTTCTGCCTCGCGCAGGTCTGTATTGGCTGCGAGAGCCTTTTCTATCAAGTGGTCCAGTGCGGCATCCCGGTAGAGCTTCCACCACTCTGCGGGAGGTTCGTGCGCGGCATCGGTGCCTGGCAGCTGGGTGCTGAAAGCGGCAGCTGCCTGCGGCGGCAGCGCCGGCGCCTGGAAATCCGGTCCGCTGGTGCAGCCGATCAGGGAGAGACCCAGCAGGGCACCCAGGGCCGTGCGCAGTAGTGTGGTGTCAGTCATGAGCGACGTCTCCTTCGATTAATTCCCGGGCGCGTTCAGAGACGCTGGCGGCGCGGTGATCCTTGGCGATAAAGCTGTACACGGTGGGGAGGATAAACAGGGTAAACAGGGTGCCGATCAACATTCCCATCACCACTACAATGCCGATGGCAAAGCGGCTGGCGGAGCCTGCGCCGCTGGCAAACAGCAGCGGCACCATGCCGGCCACCATGGCCGCGGTGGTCATCAGGATAGGGCGCATCCGCACCCGCGCGGCCTTGCGAATGGCAGTGATACGGTCCAGCTGTTCGTGAACCTGCATCTCATTGGCGAAAGCCACCATCAGGATGCCGTGTTTGGAGATGAGGCCGATCAGTGTCACCAGGCCGATCTGGGTGTAGATATTGAGCGTGGTGAAGCCGAGATAGAGTGGAATCAGGGCACCGCAAATTGCCAGTGGTACGGTCACCAGGATCACCAGCGGATCGCGGAAAGATTCGTACTGCGCGGCCAGCACCAGGAAGATCACCACCAGGGCAAACACGAACGACACCATCAGCCGGTTGCCCTCGGTCACGTACTGGCGGCTGTCCGACAGCCAGTCGATGCTGGCGCCGGTGGGGACCGGTTGCTGCCTGAGAAAATCTACGGCCTGACCCATGGTCACACCGGGTGCCAGTACCGCCGACAGGGTTACCGAGTTCATCTGGTTGAACTGTGGCAGGCGGTTGGCTTGCGGGTGTACCTCCACATTGATGACGGTGGCGAGCGGGATCAGGTCGCCGGACTCCGCCTTGACGTAGTAGTCGCCAAGATTTTCCGGCGTCAGCCGCTGGCCATCCGGTACCTGGGGGATGACGTCGTAGGAGCGGTCGTGCCAGTTAAAGCGGTTGATCAGGTTCTCGCCCACCAGTACCGCCAGGGTATCGGCAATGGCTTGCATACTGACTCCCAGCTCGCCGGCCTTGGAGCGATCGATGGTGATACGCGCTTCGTTACTGTCGAATGCGAGGTCGCTGTCGACGAAGGCAAACAGGCCACTGCCCCAGGCGGCACCCTTGATGGCTTCCAGCGACTGGTACAGGGTCGGGAAATCATCGGCTGAACGCACCACCATCTGCACCGGCAGGCCACCGCTGCCGGCGGGCAGGGGCGGTGGCGGGAAGATAGCGGCAAACACACCGGTGAGGCCGGCGACACGGCCGTTGAGCTCGGCCTGGATCTCCTGCGAGCTGCGCTCCCGCTCCTGCCACTCCTTCATGATGACACCACCGAAGGCGTTGTTCTGGCCGCCGGCGCCGTTGTTCATAAAACTGCTCTCGTACTCCGGCAGGCTGGCAAAGATATCCAGGATTTCAGCGGTGTTGCGCGAGGTGTAGTCGATGTTGGCGTACTGCGGCGCCTTCACCGAGGTGAAGATGTAGCCGTGATCCTCTGCCGGCGCCAGCTCCCGTTTAACGCCGCCGAACAGCAGCACTATGCCTGCCAGCACCACCAGTCCCACCGCCAGCACGGCGCTGCGTGCCGACAGGGTATGGCCCAGCAAACGGTCGTAGAACTGTTCCAGTCGTCCCACATTGTGTTCGATCAGCTTGGCAAAGCGACCTTCGTTCACGCGGTCGTTGAGCAGCCACGAGCTCATCATGGGTGAAAGGGTCAGGGCCACCACGCCGGAGACAAACACCGCCCCGGCCAGGGTAAAGGCGAACTCGCGGAAGAGGGCGCCGGTGAGCCCTTCGGTGAGACCGATCGGGGCGTACACGGCGGCGAGGGTGATGGTCATGGCGATCACCGGGCCGATAATTTCCCGGGCGCCCACCAGGGCCGCGCGCACCGGTGACAGCCCCTCCTCAATGTGACGATGAATGTTTTCCACCACCACGATGGCGTCGTCTACCACCAGTCCGATGGCCAGTACCATCGCCAGCAGGGTGAGGATATTGAGTGAAAAGCCAAACGCCAGCATCAGGACGGCGGTGCCAATCAGTGACAGGGGGATGGTGACCACCGGAATAATCACGGCACGCAGCGAGCCGAGAAACAGGTAGATCACCAGCACCACAATCAGCACCGCTTCAATCAGGGTCTGGGTCACTTCGTCGATGGAGGCGTTTACAAAGTGGGCCACATCAAACTGGCTGATGACCTTGAGTCCGGGCGGCGCCACGCGCTGGATATCCGGCAGCAGGTCTTTGACCGCCTGGACGATTTCCAGCGGGTTGCCATCGGGGGTAGGGGAGATGGCCATGACCACGGCGCGGTTGCCACTGCTGGCAAAGGTGGTGTCGTAGTTCTGGCCGCCCAGCTCGATGGTGGCCACGTCGGACAGGCGCACGAGGCCGTGCTCACCGCTTTTGATTACCATCTGGCGGAAGTCTTCCAGGCTGCTGGCATCGGTGGCGGCGGTGACATTGATCACCGTATCGCTGTCCTTGATCTGGCCCGGAGCGGCCTGGATATTGTTGTCCCGCAGCGCGGCAGAGACTTCACCGGCGGAGAGGCCGTGTGCCGCCAGGCGGTTCGGGTCGACCCAGATGCGCATGGCCAGTGTCTGCGCGCCGCCATATTCGACCGATGCCACACCGGGAACAGACGTGACCAGGGGCTCGGCTACCCGTGAGGCAAAATCGGTAATCACCGGAATGGGCAGGTCATCGGCGATAAACGCCACATACTGCACCGCCGAGGCGCCATCGGTGATCTTGTTGATCACCGGGTCTACCGCGCCTTCCGGCAGGCGGTAGGCCACCTGTTGCACCTTGGAGAGGATCTCGGTCATGGAGCGATCAGCGTCGGCGTTCAACACCAGTTTGGCGCGGATCTCGCTGCGGCCCTGGGTCGAGGTGGAAGTCAGGTATTCAATGCCACTGGCGGTGGAGACGGCCTGGGCAATGGGGGTGGTGACAAAGCCCTGCATCACGTCCTGGGTGGCACCGGGGTAGTTGGTGGTGATGGTAATGGTGGCACTTTCCATCGCCGGATATTCACGGATGGGCAGTGAAAACAGGGCGCTGCCACCAATCATCAGCAGCAACAGGCTGACGACGATGGAGAGAATCGGCCGCCGGATAAAGAGATCGGTAAAGGCCATGTTCAGTGCTCCTCAGCGCTATGGAGTTTGGCCACCTGCACCTGGGCGCCCGGTGGTACTTTCAGTTGCCCCTCGGTAATGATCACATCACCGGCGTTAAGGCCGCCGCTGACTACCACCTGATTACCAAGACGGCGCTCGACGGTAACTCGCACATAGTCAGCCTGGCCGCCGTGGGTCGGTTCGTCGCCACGTATCACCAGCACGTTATCCCCCAGTGCCGTGGTCTGGATGGCGGTGGCGGGCAGTACCAGCTGATCCGTTTCGGGCGGCAGCTGCAGGGCGGCGTTGACGAACATGCCGGGACGCAGGGCGCTGTCGCCGTTATCCAGCAGTGCACGCACGCGGATATTGCGGGTCGCGGGATCGACCCGGGGTTCGATGGTTGCCACGCGGGCACTGAAGATCCGTTTCGGCCAGGCGTCGGAGGTGATGTCTACGGAGCCAGTGGTCTGCAGCCAACGCAATTTCTGCTGCGGCAAACTGAAATCCACAAACAGCTGGCTGGTGTCGGTGAGCGTGACAATGGTGTCGCCGGGGTTGAGGTACTGGCCCAGGTCAATCTGCCGGATGCCCAGCTGACCGGCAAACGGCGCCCGGATCTGCTTCTGCTCAATACGTGCATCCATCTGCTGCACCGTCGCCAGTGCCTGGTCCCGCTGTGCAATACGCTGATCCAGCACCTCTTTTGCTTCAGCGCCGGTTGCCGCCAGCGAGCGGGAGCGTTGCAACTGTGCTTTGGCCAGGTCGGCCTGGGCCAGGGCGGCGGCGCGGTCGGCCCGCTCCGGGGCGTCAAACAGTTGCACCAGCAGACTGTTGGCGGCGACTTGCTGGCCAGCTTCAAAATCAACACTTACCACACGCCCGGCGGTCTCGGGGGCGAGGGCCACTTCGCGCACAGCGCGCAGGGAGCCTACTGCCCGCAGGGCGACGGGCACATCGGTGGGGGTCAGTTGCAGTGCAGAGACGGCGACTGCCGGCCATGGTGCAGGGGCGGCTCCGGCTTCGCGCCAGCTTTTCCAGCCAAAGAGGGCGGCGAAGATGGCGCTGGCAAATACCACCGCCAGGGCGAGAGCTCCCAATTTGCGGGAGCGTGAGCTGTGAAGTTCTGGCTTGTTGTGGGCAGCAGACTGCTCCGGCGCAGCAGTAAAAGTGGGCGCATTCATGGGGAAATCCTTGGCAATAAAGGCTTGACGATTTTTCAGGTGGTGCGATCATAAAACCTCAACCTTAATTGAGGTCAAGGTACATTTTATGGCTGGTAAAAAAGAGGCGGGGGTTGCGGCGCGGCAGATGTTGAGTGTTGGACAGATTGCAGAGCGCAGCGGAATTCCGGTGTCAGCGCTGCATTTCTACGAGTCCAAAGGGCTGATTTGCAGTGAGCGCAACGCGGGCAATCAACGGCGTTATCCGCGATATATCCTGCGGCAGCTGGCGATTATCCGGGTGGCACAGAGCCTGGGGTTGTCACTGGCAGAGATTCGGGAGCAGTTGGCGACCTTGCCGGAGAAGGGGCCGCCCACCGCCGAGGACTGGAGACGATTATCGTCACAGTGGAGTGAGGATCTGGAAACCCGAATTGCCAAGATGGTGGCGCTGCGGGACAAGCTGACAGAGTGTATCGGGTGCGGTTGTCTGACGGTGGAGGACTGTCCGCTGCGTAACCCGGATGACCAGGCCGCAGCAGGTGGGCCCGGTGCCCGTGCTTTTGACCCTCAGTAGAGCTCTTGTGCCGGGGAGGTGGCAGGCAGCCGGTGCTCAGGCACGGGTTGGGGCCGGTGCATCAGCAGGGTTGGTGGGCCTCACCAGGGCAATCATGCAGATGGCGAGACCCACGAGCGCGATAAAGGTAAAAAACGCCGGGATATAGGTGCCGTAACTGTCGTGTATCTGGCCGATAAAGCGCAGGGCCACCATGGCGAAGGGCTGGGTGAATAACACCATTAGCCCCATAACCGCACCGTAGCTGCGGGTGCCAAACAGCCAGGCGGTGAGGGTCGTCCACACCGGATAGACGCCACCCACGGCAACACCGAACGCCGCGACACAGGAGAGCAGTATCCAGTAGTCAGGTTGCAGGATATACACGGTCAGCAGCGAAATGCTGCAACAGGCGACACCGGCAAACAGGATTCGCAGGTCCACCTTGTCGGCCAGGTGGCCAACAATCAGCTTGCCGCCGATGGCGGAAATGGTCTTGATGGACACCAGTAGGGCCGTGGTCTGCAGGTCATAGCCAATGTCCTGGAAATAAGCCACCTGGGATACCAGTACTGCCTGGTCAATGCCGAAGAAGAGCCCAATGCCGATGGACACCAGCCAGAAGTTGCGGCTCTTCAGCAGGTCCAGGTGTCCCCAGGTGATGTTGTCGATGGCCCGGCCGGCCTGTGTGGTCGCGCTATCGGTTTCCGTGTTGACGGCAAACTCCGCGTCATAGCCTTTATCTGCCGGTGAAGGGCGGCTGCGAATCACAAAAAGATTCAGCAGCACAAAGATGGTGGTGATGGCGATGCCGAGGATGACCAGAGCTCCTCGCCAGCCAAAGTTGGTAATCAGCCACGCGGTAATGGGTTGGGACAGGAAGCCTCCCACCGAGGTACTCAGGGCGAGGATGCCCATAGCCTTGCCACGGTGTACCTGAAACCAGCGCACCACCACGGTATTGGCGCCGAGGGCACCACAGGCCGCCACGCCAAAGGCCAGTGGAATCGCCAGCAGCACCAGCATTTGCCAGAGCTGCTGGGCAGCGGCGATCAGCACCAGGGCCAGGCCGAAGCCAGTACCGCAGACGCCCATGATTATCCGCGCAGGGTAGCGATCCAGCAGCTTGCCCACCAGCGGCGAAGCCAGCGCGATACCCAGCATGAGGATGATCACGCCATTGTTAAAGCTGGCCCGGGAGAGCCCGAACTCTTCTGTTACCGGTACGGTAAACATACCGAAGATGTACATGGAAAAGCCGATGGCCAGCGCGGATGACAGGAAAGAGCCTGCCAGTACCCGCCAGCCGGAGTAGAAGAGTGGGGACTGCATGGGTTCAGTTATCGTCTCGGTTGTGATGGCGGGACTGTAATCAGCCGTGGGGACGCGGGTAAGGGCGGATTATTTACCGCCCAGTTGCTGCCAGCGCTCGGGAGTCATCCACACGTATTCCAGATAGTGTCCCAGGAAATCGCGGGCGTCGAGGTATACGTAGCGGAGCTGGTCGCCACCGCCTTCCAGTACCACCGGATAACCCATCTCATCCACCCGACTGCGGAAATCATCCCAGTCGTCCACGCGCATGCAGACGTGGTGAAACTTGAGGCTGTCGTCCTCCGGCAGCTCATCGGCGTACACCTGCACATGGCCGGAAACGGGCTCGATCAGCTCATATTGGAGGTTATTAACCCAGACAAAGGCCAGTTTGTTGCGCGCCTTGCCCTCGCCCTGGGTGGAGGTGACATCCACCTCTACCTCGAAACTGGTGACATTCTCCGCACCACAGCGGTCCCTGAACTGCTGCAGCGCCTTGTCGATATTACGGGTGATGTAGGCGTTCTGGTAATGATTGCCTTCCAGCATGTCCGGCTCCTCCGAGGAAATTGTTATCGGTAATAGGGTAGTTCCCAAGCGTGGACTCTTGCCCAGATCACAGGGCCGGTCAACGCAACTGGCCGGCCGCCGGTATCATGGCCGTGATTCGAAATCATCGCCACCACAAGCGCAGTAAAGAAGTGTGGGGTAAGGTTAATAAGCGCGAGGGCAGGGGGTAAAATGTGAACATTACTTGTATCGGACCGGGTGATCGGCCCCTGAGCCTCGCCGGGTGAGGTTGCACTTATATGCTCACCGCCAACAGCACCAAATCCCCTGCCCAGAGGGACGCTTTCTTTGCCCTGGAAAAGCCGCTGCATACGTTGCCGGAGATCAGCCAGGTGCGCTCTTCCAACCTTGCCCGTTTTCCGCAGTTAATAGAGCGCCTGGGAGGGGATTACCGTGCGCTGCTGGCGCGTTTTTCCATTAATGCCCGCCTGATTGAGGACGCCAACAGTTTCGTGGACTGTCTGTCGCTGGTGAAACTGTTCGAACACTGTGCGGTTGAGTTTGACGATCCGCTGTTTGGCCTGCACCTGGCGGAGCAGCAGACTGCAGACGTCTATGGCTGTGTGGTGGCGCTCTGTCGCGCCGCCGCGACCGTGCGCGATGCCATCGCCTGCCTGTCCGAATTTATTCCGGTGGTGCATTCGTCCGAGAGCTTGCTGGAGCTGGAGATTTCCACTGAGAGTGCTCCTGAAGTGGCTGAACTGCGCTGGGCCGACCGTTCCCGGTTTGCCAATAACACCCAAGCCAACTACCAGGGGCTGTTGTTGAACCTGAAAACGCTGCAGGCTGTCGCCGGCCCCGATTTCAGGCCCCTGCACGTGTCGGTGCCCAAGGGCATCGACGGGTCGCTGGTGGGGGAGTTTGAACGCATCGTGGGGTGTCCCCTGCAAGCGGGTGCAGACTACTCCTGCATCGCCTTTCCGGCATCGTTACTGGAGCAGCCGGTGGCAAGCGCCAATGAGCCGCTGTTTCAGCTGCTGTACGGCTACCTGTTCCGCCTCAAGCGTTTGCCAAAGCAGACTACCCTGGAGCGGGTGAATGTCTACGTGGCCTGGGCACTGGGGTCGGCAGACCTGTCCATTGATGCGTGCGCCAAGCACCTTGGCTTATCGGCCCGCTCCCTGCAGATGCGGCTGCAGGCTATTGGTAAAAGTTACTCCGACGTCCTTGAAAACCACCGCCAGCAGCAGGCCAGGTACCTGCTGCAGAACGATACCATGTCGATTGCGGAGTTGGCCGACCGCCTGGGGTACGCCGAGCGCACCAGTTTTGGCCGAGCCTTCAAGCGCTGGACAGGCCTGACGCCACAGCAATTTCGCCGCCGCAAAGCGGACTGAGAGGGCACTGAAGCCTGCCCGGGCGTCCATGTCAGACAGTGTATTTTGCGCCTAATGTATCTATATTTTCGCGAAATGACTAACTCTGGCCTCTGCGCCTCCCTAGAATAATCTGCCAATAATGACCCCTTTTACTATGCTGATCAGGGGATTTCACGGCGGGAGGGCCTACGTAATGACTGATAAAACCCTGGATTGTTCGGATCTGGATAACCACATGGGCGTGCCCATTCAACCAGCGCGCATGCGTGAGCCGTTTGCCAATATGGATATCCGCCGCTGGGCGCAGGCGATGCACTACCCCAATCGTCTCCATTACGACCTGGATTACGCCGAGGAGAGCCGCTTTGGCCGCATGGTAGCGCCACAGTCTTTCTGTGTGGCTATGGATGACGCCCACGGTACCGGACCTTCCTGTATCGGCGCTATCCCTAACTCTCACCTGGTCTTTGGTGGTGATGAGTGGTGGTTCCACGGTCCTCGGGTGTTTGCCGGCGACACGCTGCACAACCACCGCGTGCCGGTTGACTACACCGTCAAGGATACCAAGTTTGCCGGTCCTACCTGCTTTCAGCGGGGCGACAACTACTACTACAACCAGGCCGGTGACCTGATCGCTACCCAGCGCTCCACCGCCATCCGCTATCGTCCGGACCTGGCCCGTGAAATGGGCGGTAACCTGGAAGAGGATGATCGCTCCGAAGATCCGGTGTGGACCGATGCGCAGCTGGCTGAGCTGGAAGACAAGAAGTTCGAGTGGATCAAGATGCTCCACGACCTGGGTCACGGCAAGCGCTACTGGGACGACGTCAACGTGGGTGACAAACTGCCAACCCGCATCATCGGCCCGCACAGCATCGCCAGCTTTACCACCGAATGGCGTGCCTACCTGTTTACCATCTGGTGTGGTGTGAAGCGCCGTACCGACCTGGACATCGAAGCCCTGGGCTTTGTCGGCGACATGGCCGGTAAAGAGCAGGATCCGGTGCTGGAACTGGAAAACCCCGAGATGACTGACGGCGCCTACATCGGCCCGTCCCGTGGACACCTTTTCCCGCGTTACGCCCGCCAGATCGGCATGCCGCGCGGCTACGGCTACGGCGCCTCCATGGGTGCCTGGATTCTGGACTATTTCGGTGGCTGGGCTGGCGAGTGGGGTCAGGTTGTCCACTCCAACTGCGCCTACCGTGGCCCGTCGTTCACCGGTGACACCACCGTGATGGACGCCACTGTCATCGACAAGATGGTGGATGAAGAGGGTCGCCACCTGGTGCAGGTTGATTTCAAGATGGTCAACCAGCAGGGTGTCACCTCGGCTACTGCCAAGGCAGAAATTGAACTGCCGAAAAAATAACTCTAATACCCGGTAACACACGGCCCGGGTCCTGCGGGCCGTGTTGATGCCTCCGAGTCGATTGACAAGTGCCGGAGACGGTATGGGCTGGCTGCTGGATAAAGTCCTGTCACCGGAGCGGGTCAGCGCAGTCGTGCCCTGGCTGGTGGCGCAAGCCGGTGCTGTAGTTGTGGTGATGAGGCGCACGATATGGCCGTTGAACCACACCCCATAGCGTCTCTCCCCACTCACTTTGGCAGGGTTACTTATACCGGGCGCTGCTGCCGGTATGGCCTCACAATGAAACAGCCTGGCCGCGTCTCCTGTGCCATTCTTCAGGCGGGTAATTGCAGCACTGGCTGCCGGCAACCCGCATGCTTGAACAGAGTGGTGGCAGTTTTATCCGCGCCGCGCTGGCGCAGGAGTAGGGCGGGCCTCAAAACTACAACAAGCAATTGAAGGAGAGACAGGTGACTGAACGCAGATTCGATGGCCGTGTGGCGGTTATTACCGGTGCGGGCCGGGGCCTGGGCCGGGAGTACGCGCTGCTGTTGGCGTCCAAAGGCGCCAAGGTTGTGGTGAACGACCTGGGTGGCAGCATCAAGGGCGGTGAGATGGACGCAGGCCCGGCCGCCTCCGTTGTTGAGGAGATTCGTGCGGCGGGTGGTGACGCAGTCGCCAATACCGACAGCGTTGCGACGGAAGCGGGTGGCAAAGCCATTGTCCAGACCGCACTCGATAACTACGGGCGGATCGATATTCTGATTCACAACGCCGGTAATGTTCGCTACGGCTCCCTGGAAGAGTTGTCGCACGAAGATTTCCACGCGGTGCTGGATGTGCATCTGATTGGCGCTTTCAATGTGGTTCGGCCCGCCTTCCCGGTGATGGCCAAAGCGGGCTACGGTCGCGTGGTGCTGACTTCCTCCATTGGCGGTATTTACGGTACTCACAATGTCACCAACTATGGTGTCTCTAAAGCTGGCACCATTGGCCTGAACAACGTGATTGCTATTGAGGGCGCCGACAAGGGCATCAAGAGTAACGTCATTCTTCCGGGTGCGGTGACTCGCATGGCCGATGGTCTGGATACCTCGCAATACCCACCCATGGGCGCCGATCTGGTCGCGCCGGTAGTGGGGTGGCTGGCCCATGAATCCTGTTCGGTAACCGGTGAACTGTACGTTTCCATGGCCGGCCGCGTGGCTCGCGCCATGGTGGCCGAAACTGAAGGCGTTTATCGCCCCCACTGGACCGTTGACGACGTGGCGGACAGCATTGACCAGATTCGCAACACCGATAACCTCTGGCTCCTGCCACCGGTGCCTTCCGGTTACATGGATCACCTGCAGAAGAGTTTTCAGATCGCCCGCGAAGGGGAACAGGAAAAGCAGTAATTCAGGTGCTGGGCATCACCGCAAGATATAACGAACAGGTGCCTCAGTCATGACTATGAAGGAGCTTCAGCCATAACTATGAAGGAGCCTCAGCCATGAGCTCAGACTACACACTGGAGGAGCTGGGTGTCCTGCTGGATCGGGAAAATATCCGCAACTGCATCGCCCGTCTTGCCCGCGGCGAGGATCGCCGCTGTGATGCCCGTATCCGCGCCTGTTTCTGGCCGGAGGCCCAAACCGACTTCGGTATTTTTGCCGGCAATTTTGATGAGTACCTCAACTGGGTTGTGCCAGGCTCGCCTGCGGTGCTGCTGACGCAGCACATGCTGGCGCAATCGCTTGTCCGGGTTGAGGGCAACCTTGCAGATGCAGAAACTCACGTCACGTCGTATCACCGCGTGGACATGGGGGAAGAACAGCGCGATATGGTCATCGGCGGCCGCTACCTGGATCGGCTGGAGAAGCGCGGCAAGGTCTGGCGTATCATTGAACGCACCATGCTGTACGACTGGGCCCAGGACTGGGGCCCATCAGCAGACTGGTCGCAGGGTTTGATGGGACAGCCGTTCAGTGGTGATCATTTTGTGGGCCAAACGTTCGATGATTACAGTGAACAGTTCTTTTAAACCGTGATAGCCCAGAGCCGTGCTTGCAAAACAAAACCGGTAACGAGCAAATAAATAATAATCATGAGCAGATGAGAGTGGAGAAAAGCAGATGAGTGAGAACAACTCCCGACAACAAGCCTGGTTGGACCGGCTTGATATTACGGATTGCATTGCCCGTTTGGCCCGGGGTGAAGATCGCCGCGATGCCACGTTGATCAGCGGGAGCTTCAGCCCCGACGCGATTATCGATATGGGTGTTTTCAAGGGGCCTTTCTCTCAGTATCTGGAGTGGGTAGTGCCCGGGGACCCGGCGTTACCTGTGACTGCTCATACCCTCGGGCAGAGCGTCGTTGAACTTGATGGAGACACAGCTTGTGCGGAGACCTATGTCACCTCCTATCACCGCGTCGACACCGGTGAAGAACATCGGGATACAGCGATCGGGGGGCGTTACCTGGATCGTCTGGAAAAGCGTGATGGGGAATGGCGCATTGTAGAGCGGACCCTGCTGTACGATTGGTTTATGGACTATGGTGTTGCCGTGGACTGGTCTCAGGGTGTCATGGGGCTGCCATTTAACGGCGACCACTATACGGGAAGAAGTCAGCCGGGCGCGGACTTCAGTGACAAATTCTTTGGTAAGTAATTCAGTATAAGGAGGTCCCAATGGGTTCGCTGTCGGGAAAAGTAGCAGTTGTCACCGGTGCCAGTCGCGGCATTGGCAAGGGTATTGCGCTGGCATTGGGCGAGGCGGGTGCCACGGTCTACGTGACTGGTCGCACGGTCAGCGGTGGCGAGCATCCGCTGCCGGGTACCGTGGGTGAAACCGCCGCCGAAGTGACGGCCCGTGGCGGCAAGGGTATCGCCGTGCAAGTGGATCACAACAACGACGCGCAGGTGGCAGCGCTGTTCGATCAGGTCAAGCGTGAGCAGGGACGGCTGGATGTGCTGGTCAATAACGCCTTTGCCCTGCCGGACGATCTGACCGAGCCCAAGGGCTTCTGGGAGAAGCCGCTCAGCAACTGGGAGATGGTGGACGTCGGTGTGCGCTCCAACTTCGTCGCTGCCTGGTACGCCGCGCAAATCATGGTGCCGCAAAAGAGCGGCCTGATTGTTGCCATCTCCGGTTACACCGGCGTGGCCTATACCTACGGTGTGGTGTTTGGTACCAGCAAGTCGGCAGTGGATCGTATGTCTCGCGATATGGCGGTTGAATTGAAGCCCCATCAGATCGCATCCGTGTCCCTGTGGCAGGGGCTGACAATGACCGAGCGTGCCGAACGTAACCTGGCCAACATTCCCGGTCTGAAAGAGGGCGCGGCCACGCAGCTGAAAGACGGTTGTTCGCCGGAGTTTCCCGGACGGGTGATTGTGGCCATGGCCAGCGACCCTGAAGTGATGCGCCACAGTGGCGGCACCTTTATCACTGCAGAAATGGCGGCCGAGTACGGTGTTAAGGATGTGGATGGCAGGGAGATTCCCTCCCTGCGTGAGACCCGTGGCGCACCTATCTGGTCACCCATCGGCTAAGAGCCCCGGAAACGACCATGCAGCGGCAGGCAGAACACAGCTTGCGCGGGCAAGTGGCTATTGTCACCGGTGCCAGCCGGGGGCTGGGGCGTCAGTTTGCGCTCTCCCTGGCCCACGGTGGAGCCAATCTGGTGATCACCGCCCGTGCGCAGAGCGATGGTCAGGTGCCGGGCTTTCTCAGCGATACGGCGCGTGAACTCCGTGAGCTGGGTGTCGATGTTGCGGAAGTACCGGCGGATCTCGCCCGCGAGGAAGATTTGCAGCGAGTGGTCACTGCCGCCGTTGAGCGCTTTGGTGGCGTCGATATACTGGTGAACAACGCGGCTGTGACCCACCTTGGCAGTTGGTCCAATCCCGTGACCGAGATTCCACGGGAGGACTGGCTGTACCAGTTCGCCGTCAATATCCACGCACCGTTTTTTCTGACGCAGCTGGTGCTTCCCCATATGGAGCGTCGCGGCGGCGGTCGCATCATCAATATCACGGCGGGCAGTTCCGACGCCTACCGACTGCCACAGGAAACACCCTTTCGCGAAGCCATCGGTGACTTTCGCATGGCGGCGCCGGCCTATTTCGCCACCAAGCGAGCGCTGGATCGTCTCGGCAATGTCATAGCACCGGAACTGGAGCGGAAGAACATCGCCGTTATTACCCTGATGCCGGGCATGGTGGCATCGGAAATTACGCAGCGCAATGTGGAGAACGCCGGCCTCGACGGCTCGGCGTTGAAGCCCATGACGTTGCCGGCACGGCTGCTGACGTACTTTGCCAGTTGCGAAAACCCACTGGAATATAGTGGACAGATTTTCTGGGCCGAGCGGGATTTGCAGGCCCTGGGCATCGACGTGCCCTGAACACAGCACTTACCAGCGGAGATCACTATGACAATAAACAACGCCTCACCCGCAGACAGCAGCAGTCGCCTGCAGGAGTTACTGGATCGCCAGGATATCTACGACTGCCTGGTGCGTTTCAGTCGCGGCATGGATCGCTTCGATCGGGAGCTGTTCCTGTCTGCGTTTCACGCTGATGCCATTATCTCGGCCGGCGAATATGTAGCCAGTGCCGCCGATATTTACGATTGGGCCAGCGAGCTGCATGACCAGGGGCAGGTAGCTACCCAGCACCTGCTGCTCAATCACAGCTGTGACATAAATGGCGACACCGCCCACAGTGAAATCTACTACCAGTTTGTCGGCCGCAACCGCGACGATACCAACTGGGTTGCGGGGGGCCGCTATATCGATCGCCTGGAGCGCCGTAACGGCGAGTGGAAGATCGCCTATCGCACCAATGCCATCGAGTGGTCGGGCATGTTGCCGACCCTGCCGATTCCCTTTGCCGAGGTAGAGGATTTGCACCTCAATGGACTCGCGTCACGCAGTAAGGAAGATCCTTCCTACTGGCGTCCGCTGGCCAATAAACGTCCACTCAAATCGCCACGCGAGGGATAACGTTTTATCAGCCGTCGCGCCACCGGTGTATAGCGTCGAAGCCGCTATTCTCCGTTAGCTGTGAAGTCAGTTTTATCAGTAGCGTAGCGCTGAACCGTGGCTGGCGCGGTGCAGCGGGGAGCACGTTGCAGTCCCGGTTCGAGATTGCGGGTCCGCACGGTGGCTGCAGGAAGAGGGCCGCAGCGTCACCGTGTTGGTTGAGGCCGGGCGTTCTATACTGTCAGTGGTTATTCGGCTGAAACCTGTAAACTTGCCGCTGACGCATCACTGGTTACCAGTGCCTTACGAGGGGTGATTAAGACTGTATACAGTTGGTCTGGTGGCCCCCGCTGTTGTTCCGCCATATCCGTCTACCGACCGCGACCAGCGGGCAGAACCGCGTCGGATTACGGATCATTTCCCTGCGTTGTTGCCGGGTTTTTATCCTTCGCCATGTTTAATTGCTCAATGAATCTGACAATCTCAACACGGGCGATGCCCGCTTCCGGAAAGTTGCCTTCAAAAATTGGAAAAGCGTGGGGCAATTCAGTCCAGAGCTTGAGCTCTGCCTGCACACCGGACTCGCAGGCCCGTTCGAATGACAGCAAGCTGTCATCTCTCAGGATTTCGTCATTACTGGCAACAAACAGAAGGGGCGGAAAACCTGAGTAATCACCGAACAGTGGTGAGATCTCGGGGTGTGAGGCGTCCTGAGCGTTTACATACCAGAGCAGCATATTGTTAAACGTTGATGAAGGGATCAATACTTCCCGTTTGGTGTTGAGCCAGCGCGATGGTAAGCGATGAGCCCCACCGAAGTCCGTGCATGGAGAGATCGGAACGGCACATTGTGGCATGGGCAGATTATGTCGCTTCAGTCGGTGCAACAGGCTCAATACCAGTGTGCCACCAGCAGACTCGCCCATACAGATAATGTTTTCTGACCGGTAACCCGCGTTGAGCAGTCCCTGGTAAGCACTCTCACAGTCATCCAGGGCGGCAGGAAACGGGTGGTTGGGGAGTAGTCGGTAATCAGGCATAAAGCCGCTGGCACCGAGATCCATACAAAGGCGGGCGAGCAACGGGAGCTGGAGTCTTGCTGACGCCGGAAAAAGAAAAGCTCCACCGTGGAGGTAGAGAATGACACGCTGGTTTTCGCTGTTGTTGCCGATCCACGACCCGGGGACGTTTCCTATTACCTGGCAGCGTTGAGGCAAGCCGCAGTATTCACTTTGCACTCCGGAGGCCCCCTTCAGTTGCAGGTCGGCAAAGCGATGGGGCGACATTTTTCCAATCAGCGATTGCAAACGTTTGAAAAACGTTCGCAGCAGAATAATTCTTAGTTTACTGCGGAAACTGAGTGTGGTGGTGACAGTGGTGTAGCTCATCTGAGCAGCAACTCCTGCAATTTGCTACTTGGCGGATTGCCAGACCGATGCCACAAAATTCCTGCACTCGGCCATGAGCGCGAGATCTTCGGGCGCTCCTGATCCCACAAAGCCGCCATGAGGGGCAGCCTCAACAACGTGCAGCTCTGCCGGAATGCCGGCGCTCCGGAGTTTTCGGTGCATCCGGACGGTGTCGGACAGGAGCAGATCCCGGGTGCCGCTGGCCAGCAGCGTGCGCGGCCACTGTGTTCCCGGAGCGCCAAACAGAGGGGAAGCATAGGGGGCGGTCAGTTGCTCTTGCTGAGCGTAGGATTTCAGGATCTCGCTCACGCCGACCAGATTGACATCCAGATAGTGGTTGGTCT
This sequence comes from Pseudomaricurvus sp. HS19, assembly GCF_009857815.1. GTDB lineage: Bacteria > Pseudomonadota > Gammaproteobacteria > Pseudomonadales > Cellvibrionaceae > Pseudomaricurvus. The sequence continues at coordinate 233,780 of NZ_WVVW01000001.1, forward strand.
GATAACTGTCACCAGCCAAGGTGAGATCGAGGCAGGGTGTAAGAAGGAGCAGACCGGCCGGCATATGCAGCTTGTGGTCCTGTGCGTACAGCAACAGGGCGGCGGCCAGGTTGCCGCCGGCAGAAGAGCCGCCAATGATTAATCTGGCGGCTTCAGTGCGCGCCAGCACGATGCGGTAGGCATCAACACAGTCGTTAAACCCGGCCGGGAAAGGGTTGTCAGGGAGTAAACGGTAGTCGACCGCAAACACGGTGGCGCCGTATTCCATGGCTCTGAGCTTGGCTATCAGTAAACACATCTCACCCCCGCCGGTGATAAAGCCGCCACCATGGATATCAAAATAGGCATTGCCGTGGGTGGCTGTGTCCGGGGTTACCTGGTACAGCATGGCCCCACTGGGCAATGCGATCTCCTCCACTTGCCCGCTAAAGCCGCTGGCAGCCGCCCGCAGCATGACCAACGCGTCTGCACAATGTTGCTGAATGCGATGGGTGGCGCTGATCAGGTCTTCTGTCCCGCCTCCCAGCTTATTGATGCGCTCTGCCGCGCTGCCGAGAAACGCCTGTGCCTGGGGGCTGATAGAGGTGGGTGCTTCAATTGAGTGGGGGGGGACGTTGAGTGCCGTAAGGCGTGTTGCTGTGGTCATTATTGTTCTTCTCACTGGCTGGTGGCATCAGTGTGGCTTGAGGTATGTCCCGCCAGGGAGCCGGGCGGAGATGTCTCTCAGCGGATGCGCTTCGGTTAAATGCTCTCATGGTGATAGCCAACTATCACCATGAGAGCATTTAACCCCGGGCAGAGTCAATAGCAGGTCTGGAGAGCTCATAGCCGGCCAGTGTGGAGGCAGAAACGGTGGGGGCAGAAACGGGGAGGCAAGCGGTGCTCGCGGAGGCGTCAGGCCGGGCGGGTGCTATCGCTGTCAATAACCGGGGACAGGCCTTTCGTGGCAAACATCTCCAGCCAGCTGTCGATGTAGCTGCGAATCTGATCGTGCCCGCAGGTGACACCAATAGCGGCTTCCGCGGAGATGGTTTGGGAAAGGATTTGCAAAATAGAGGCGGTAACCATGGGAGCAACGCTGGGCTGAATGCCCCTGGCGTCCAGGTGGCGGGTAAGGATCTCTGTCTGCAGCGTACGGAACTCTTCGATAGCTTGCGTGAGCTCCGAGCGAACCGCGTCGTAGCGGAAGGCCAGGGCAATCAGATCGAAGTTTTTGGCGGAGATGTCGATGCCCCGCTGCGTGATGATCCGTAAGGGGTCGTCGCTTTCAAGAGCGGCCCTGTACAGCTCCCGGAAGTTGCTGCGGTCCCTTTGCAGAATGGCAACAATCAGCTCTTCCATCGAGCCGAAATAGTAGTTGACGATGTGTCGGCTCAAGCCAATCTTGTCAGCGACCTTGCGGGCTGTCAGAGCCGCACTGCCTTCCTGCTTTAAAATCTGGTCGGCGGCATCAATGAGTTGTGAACGGGTTTCGGAGCTTTTCGCTCCAAGGCGTCGGGAAGACAAGTTAGTTCCTCAGGGGTCTTGAATAAGATGCCGGGCTGACCCTGCGGGTTGCTGCCCGAATGGATGATAACCACTTCCGGTGGGTTTGACTCGTTCTAACATCCCGGATGTCAATGCACAATGGTGCCGCGTTACGGCGTACTCTCCGCCATTAGGGGCGCGCCGGGCGTGCTGCAGGCGCTCAGTGCAATCGTCGAGGGTGGGCGCGACGGCGATGAGGCTGTGCAGGTGAGTGATGCCAGGCCGGGTTACGCCCGTCACGCCGGTGCGGGACCAGCGTGGCAACTTGCCTGGCGTGATTCGTAAGTGCTAATTACTGTATTAGCATTTCGCGGTTGTTGTGTTGTGGCGATGCAATGTTCCGTGGCAGCCAGGGTGGTTACTGCGGCGGCAGGCCGGCAAGGGCGGCCTCGACCATCTGCAGGGCCTCCGGATAGCCTTCATCGACGCCCAGTGCTTCGTCCTGAGCCTTGGCCCGGGTGAGGGCGGTGATGATGGTCACTATGCCGGCAGCGGGGTAGATGTTGGTGTCGACGCCCCGGTTTTTCAGATGCTGTTCCACGGCTTCAATTTGCAGGGTGCGGAAGTGTCGTGCAGCGGCTACTGCCTCGCTGCGAATCGCTTCTCTGTGGTTTGCCAGAGCCAGCAGCTCGGTGGTTGAGATACCTCCGGTATGGTCCCGGTGCATCTCCCACAGGGCTTTTAAAGGGTCTTTCGCATTCAGGGCCTGGATAAACAGCTTCAGTCGTTTGGCGGAGCTCTTGCGCACCACCTCCAGAATCAGCTCATCCATGGTCTCAAAGTAGTAGTACACCAAGGGCATTTTGAGACCAGCCTCCTTGGCGACATTGCGCGCCGTTACCGCGGAGTACCCCTCCTTCTGCAGCAGGCGTTCGGTGGCGTCAATCAGGGCGAGCCGGTTTTCGGCGCTTTCCTTACCCAGTCGTCGTTGAGGTTTGGCTTTGGTCATGAGGCTGGCTTGCAGTAACAGGTGGCCCGGCATCATAGCCCGAATGTCACCGGGCCGGCAAAAGTGACAGGAGGTGGATTGTCCGGGGTGCAGCAAAATGCTAACATGGTGTTCAGCATTTTTGGGCAGGCTCTGGTGTCGATGGGCAGCAGGCCGCCAGCCACCATGATGAGATCAGAGAGGTCGGGGTATGAGTGCGGCGCAAGAGTTGCGAGTGAAGTACAGAGACATCAAGCCTGAAATCGGGGCGGAAATTCTTGAAGACAAGGCGACGTTGCTGAGCGGGGTGTATGCCAGCGAGTTGCGGGATTTGCTGGAGCAGAAGGGCGTGCTGGTATTGCCGCAGATCCACTTTACCGATGAGGAGCAGGTGGCGTTCACCAAAACCCTGGGCCAGCTGGCCCAGGAAAACCGTGGCGCCGATGTCTACAAGGTGACACTGGATAAAAGCCAGACCTCCACGGCGGACTACCTGAAAGGCTCGTTTTACTGGCATTTTGATGGTGCCATGAACCCGACCCCCATTCGCGCTTCCATACTCAGCAGCAAGGTGATTTCCCTGGAAGGGGGCAATACCGAGTTTGCCAATACCTACGCCGCCTACGAAGGCTTGCCGGTAGAGCGCAAGCAACAAATCGCCGACTTGCGTGCGGTGTATGCGGCCACCGCCACGCAGATGTGCCACACCCCGGAACCCAGCTATGAAGAGTTTATGCGCTGGCGAGCCCTGGGGCGTGTCGAACTGCCGCTGGTCTGGAAGCACGAATCCGGTCGCAAGTCCCTCGTTATTGGCAACTACGCGGTCAATGTTCTCGGGATGGACCCTCTGGATGGTATCGAGCTGCTGGTGTACCTGCGCGACTGGGCTACCCAGGAGCGTTATCACTACAGCCACAAGTGGAGCGTGGGTGACACCGTGATCTGGGATAACACCGGCACCTTGCACCGTGCCATGCCCTATCCCCTGGACTGCGGCCGCATGCTCCACCGCACCAAGTTGCAGGGCGAAGAGCCGCTGCGCTGAAGGCGCGGCCCGGACGAGGGCCAGCCGGATGACACCGTCAACCGATAACATCAGACGAGGGCTTATGTCGCAGCCAGCGGGCCGTTCCCACTCACTCTCCACCGTTACCCTGGCCGAGGGCCTGGAGCTGCAGCGGGTGACACCTGCCAGCCGCCTTTACGGCGCCAACGGACTGCGCACAGGGCCCGATGGTCGGTTGTATGTGGCACAGGTATCCGGCAGCCAGATCAGTGCCATCGATGTGACCAGTGGCGCCGTGACCACGGTCAGTCCCATGGGGGGCGCTATTGTTGCGCCGGATGACCTGGCGTTCGATGAGCAGGGCAACCTGTTTGCCACGGAAATCAGCGAAGGGCGGGTCAGCATGCGCAGCCCCCGTGGGGATACCCGTGTCGTTTACGGGGATCTGCCTTGTGCCAACCCGATTACCATCCATCAGGGGCGACTGTTTGCTGGGGAGTGCCGCCATGAAGGGCGGATCATGGAACTCAGCCTGGGGGGCGGTGCGCCGCGCACGCTGGTAGAGAATGTACCCATGCCCAACGCCATGGAGGTGGGCCCGGACGGCAAGCTCTACTTCCCGGTGATGGAAGCCAATGAAATATGGCGCATCGGTCTCGATGGCGGGGCGCCGGAGGTGGTGGCCCGCAACCTGGGGGTTCCGGATTCGGTAAAATTCGACGCCGGCGGCTTTATCGTGTCGACCCAGGCGGCTACCGGACAGGTGCTGCGGATCAATCCCGCGACTGGCGAGCAGCAGGTGCTGGCGCAGTTGGCACCGGGGCTCGACAACCTCTCGTTTGTGGATGGACGCCTCTTTGTCTCCAGCTTCTCAGGTGAAATCACCGAGGTTTTGGCGGGCGGGCAAACCCGTTCACTGCTGCCCGCCGGCATGAACGGACCAATGGGGCTGACCTGCGATGAGCTGGGTCGGCTGGTGATTGCCGACGGCCCCTATTGTTACTCCCTGCAACCGGGCGGCGAGCCACAGGTGCTGGGGATGCTGTTTACGCCCGGTAGCCCGGGCTACAGCCGCGGTGTGGCGGCGGCCGGTGCCGGTGAGTTCATCGTCACCACCGGACTTGGTCAGGTGGCCCGCTGGAATCCCGTTGACCAGACCAGTGAATTTCTGGCCCAGGGCCTGGACCGCCTGTATGGCGTGGCCGTTGATGGCCGCGACGCGGTGGTGGTGGCAGAAGCCGGCCGCGGCCGGTTGCTGGGTATTGCTGGCGGCAGCGTCACTGAACTGGCGACCGGGCTCAATCAACCCAAAGGCGTGGCGATCACCGTTGAGGGTGATTACCTGGTGGCCGAGGAGGGCGCCGGTCGCGTGGTAAAAGCGGTGCGCGGCGGTGTCGATATCGTTTTGGACGGGCTGCAGAGGCCACAGGGGATAGCGGTGGCCGGTGATCTGCTCTACGTGGTGGATGCCGGCAGTCGCTCCCTGATTGAGTTTAACCGGGTCAGCGGTGCTTGCCGGACACTGGCGGCCGGTCTCCCTGTCGGCGCGCCGGAGGGCATTACACCGAAGCCCATTAATCCATTTCCGCCCTTGTCGGGGGCCATGGGGCCCTTTGCTGACCTGGCCGTCGCTTCGGACGGCACCCTCTTTATCGGTGCCGATGCGGAAGGCAGTGTGCTGTGCCTTGGTTCTGTGTCTTAGTTCAGTGTCTTAGCCCAGTGCATTAGCTCCGTCCCGCAGGCGCCAGCTGATGGCAGGTTCTGCTGCCACGCACGCGGCGGCGCAGTGCTCACACAGGCGATTTCTATTCTCCAGTTGTTACGGAAACCTTTATTTATGTCAGAGCTCAGATTCGATAATCGTGTCGCGGTCATCACCGGTGCCGGCCGTGGTCTTGGGCGCACCTACGCGCTGTTGCTGGCGTCGAAGGGCGCACGGGTGGTGGTCAATGATCCGGGCGGCAGCCTTGATGGCGACGGTGTGGATGCCAGTCCGGCGCAAGCGGTGGTGGAGGAGATCCGGGCCGCCGGCGGCGAGGCCATTGCGAGCCTGGAGTCGGTGGCAACGCCGGCAGGAGGGCGGGCGATTATTGACGCAGCCCTGCAGCATTATGGGGGTATTGATATCCTGATCCACAACGCCGGCAACGTGCGTCCCGGGCCCTTGAAAAGCATGTCTTGTGACGATTTTGAAACGGTGCTGGATGTTCACCTGCGCGGCGCTTTTCATGTAGTGCGCCCGGCGTTTCCCCTCATGTGTGAGGCCGGTTACGGGCGCATTGTGCTGACGTCTTCCATCGGTGGTCTGTATGGCAATCACGATGTCCTCAATTACGCGGTAGCCAAATCCGGGATGATTGGTCTTAACAATGTGGCCGCCATCGAGGGTGAGCCCGAGGGAGTTAAGTGCAACATCATCGTCCCCGGCGCCGTCACACGCATGGCGGAAGGGATCGATATTTCGGCCTATCCGCCCATGGGCCCGGAACTGGTGGCGCCGGTGGTGGGGTGGCTGGCCCACGAGCGTTGCTCCATCAACGGTGAGATGCTGGTCTCTATTGCCGGCCGCGTTGCCAAAGCCTATGTGGCCGAAAGTGAAGGCGTGTATCGCGGTGACTGGGATATCAATCAGGTGGATGAGCAGATGGCCTCCATCAGGAACAGTGAAAAGCCGGTTGTCTTCCCGGTGGTGCCCGACGGGCACAAGGAGCATATTCTTTACAGTTTTGAAATGGCCAACCGCGCGCGCAATGCGTAGTCTCTGTCCATTACCCCTGGATGGTACCGCAGTCGCGCGTGTCTAAACGCGGCCTGCATTGATCTTAAATTGGAGTGCAAAACAATAATTGCTACGGAGTGAAGCCGATGTACAGCCCGAAAGACCTTGATCCCCTGTTTCAGCCGTTACAGCTGAACGGGTTAACCCTGCCCAACCGTTTGGCCATGGCTCCCATGACCCGCGGTTTTTGCCCCGGCAATGTGCCGACCGATCAGGTGGCGGCCTACTACCGGCGTCGCGCCGAAGGGGGCACCGCGCTGCTGATCAGTGAAGGGGTGGGTATCGACCATCCTGCAGCCGTCGGCATCGGTGCCGGGTCGGCGGAACACGTCCCCGTCATGTACGGTGATGAGGCCATCGCGGGCTGGAAAAAAGTGGTCGATGAGGTGCATCAGGGGGGCGGATTTATTTTTCCCCAGCTCTGGCATCAGGGCGGTTTTCGTTTGCCGGGCACCGGCCCTGTGCCCTCGGCCGAAACCATCAGCCCGTCCGGCAGCTGGGGCCCCACCGACCGGCGTACCAATGCCCATGCCGAGTACATGGAAGCCTATGCCAAGCCCCACAAGGCCATGACGGAGGAGGACGTCAGTGATGTGGTGTCCGCATTCGCGCGCAGCGCCGTTATCGCCCAGGAGATTGGTTTTGACGGCATCGCCATTCACGGTGCCAGTGGTTACCTGATTGACAGCTTCCTGTGGCCGGAGACCAACAGGCGCACGGATCGCTACGGCGGCGATATGACAGGCCGCAGCCGCTTTGCCGCTGAAATTGTGCAGGCGATTCGCAACGCGGTGGGGCCTGACATGCCTATCCTGTTCCGCTTTGGTCAGTGGAAACAGCAGGACTTCGATGCCCGGATCGCGGAAACCCCGGATGAGTTGGGAGTCATGCTGACCGCCCTGGCCGATGCGGGTGTTGATATGTTTGATGCCAGCACGCTCTATTTCAATAAGCCCGCGTTTGAAGGTTCGCCCTTGCCTCTGGCGGCCTGGACCAAACAGCTGAGCGGCAAGCCGTCCATGGCGGTGGGCGGCATAGGCCTGTCTGAAAGCCTGTTTAATTCACTGAGTATCGGCGGCGCTACGGTAGAAAAGAACTACTTTGAAGCGGCCGAGCGGATGGCCCGGGGGGAGTTTGACTCTCTGGCACTGGGGCGGGCATTGATTTCCGATCCTGACTGGGCCAACAAGGTGAGGGCGGGTGAGGAGCCCGCTGTTTTTCGCCGCGAAGACCTCGCTCAACTGATTTAACCGTCAATAACTCTGCAGGCTGCGTTAGCTGCAACCGGCCGCCCGAGGCCTGGGGTGACTCCGGGCGGTGGGGTGCACGTCCCTTTACCATTGGATTCGCGAATTGACACACCTTTTTCGTAAAATGATTACCTCTGCGGTTTGGCCCTTGCTGACAATTATTCTTTTGATTGTGATCGAAAGGCTGCAGCTGCGTCAGTACTAACATTCCATGACCGACCTCGCCGGCCGCCTGTTGCGGCCGGTGCGAGAAGACGCAACACACGACAATAAAAATAACAGGAGAACCCATGACGAAATCCATCCCTTTTATCGCCCGCAAGCCTCTGACCTGGCGTCCGCTGACCAGGCTGCCGGCGGCATTGCCGCTCAGTCTGTTAATAACTGGTATTTGCGGCATCCCCCAGGCTTCTGCTCAGCAGAGCGGTTTCCTGGAAGAGGTCACCGTGACCGCCCAGCGCCGCGCCGAGCGTTCAGCCGATGTGCCAATCAGCATCACCACCCTGGGGGCGGACCTGCTGGGCAAGGGGGATGTGCAGCAGCTCAGTGACATCATGAAGCTGACACCCGGGCTGCGCTTTGACAATCAGGGGTCCCTGGCGCAACCAACGATACGTGGCGTGGGTACCGCGGTGGCGGTCTCCGGTGGCGGCTCCAACGTGGGCATCTACACCGACGGCTTCCTGTCGCCCAATCCGTTTTTTGTCGATTCCGAACTGCTTAATGTGGAGAGCGTGCAGGTGCTGAAAGGGCCCCAGGGCACACTGTTCGGGCGCAACTCTACCGGCGGTGCCATTCTGGTGACCACCAGCGAGCCCAGCAGTGAGGTTCGGGCAGAGACCGAATTCTCCTATGGCAGCTACGACACAAAAAGTGCCAAAGCTTACGCCACTGGCGGACCCAGTGAGTCGCTGGCTTTCGACGTGGCCGCGCAGATTCGCCAAAGCGACAACTTTGTTGACAACATTACTACCGGTCGTGATGACGCGGCCGCCTACGATAACTGGATGTTGCGACTGGGCATGCGCTGGGATATTACGGACCGCACCTCCGCAATCCTGCGCTACACCCACACCGATAACGATGACCGCACGGCGGTGACGCCAAATGGTTTCGAAGAGGGGGGACGGGTATACAGCTCTTCCCTGTTGTGGGGCGCGTCGGTCGCCACTGAACCGGATGAAGTGTCGGTTGATTTCCAGCCGGAGTTTTTCGCTGAAAGCGATGTGTATCAGTTGACACTCAAACATCAACTGGACGGCGCGACCCTGACCTCCTACACCCAATACCGGCGCGAACGTACCAAGAATGAGATGGACTTCGATTTCTCCTCGGCCACGTTTTTCCATTACAAGTACGATGTAAACAGCGATATTTTCACCCAGGAGTTTCTGCTGGCGTCTGATTCTGACAGCGCCCTGCAATGGACGACGGGTCTGTTCCTGTTTATGGACGACAACGAGTTCGTCAACAATCAGGGTGATCAGGGGACCGGCTTTATTATCAATGGCGGCTCCGGTACTGACTCGCGGTCCATTGCCGCCTTCGGGGACGCCACCTATGAGCTGACAGACAATCTGTTCCTGACCGGTGGCCTGCGGGTCAGCTACGATACAACCCAGGATGCCTATTTGACCGTAGCGGCGGACGGCATGGGTGGGATCACGCAGCAGGACGTGGACGATATCAGTGATACCAACGTCTCCCCGCGTGTCGTGTTGCGCTATACCCCCACGGATAGCTCCAGCGTCTATGCTTCCTATACCAAGGGCTTTAAGTCCGGGCTTCTCAATGTCGGTGGTACCAGTACCCAGGGTATCGAAGTTGATCCTGAAGAAATTAATGCCTACGAGTTGGGATACAAGTACGCGTCTGCTGACCTGACCTTTGATATTGCCGCGTTTTATTATGACTACCAGGACCTGCAGGTGGCCACCTACGATGGCCCCCGCAGCCTGATCGAGAATGCTGCGGATTCCAGCGTGTACGGCCTGGATGCCCAGCTGCGGGTGGCGTTGACGGATGCCCTGAGCATCAATGTTGGCGGCGCTTACGTGAAAGCGGAATACGATAAATTTGACCGCTCCCAGGCCTGGGAGCAATGCCTCTCGTTTACCGGCTGCAACGGTGCGCCCTATGGCATATTCGTGCCGGGATACATTGAGGCCGACGGTTATCAGATGCAGCGCTCTCCGGAGTTCACCGCTAATCTGGGAGTACTCTATTCCACCATGCTGGGTGGTGGCGCGTTGGATCTGTCCACCACGCTCTACTACACCTCCGACTTTTATTTTGACTCGTCGGAGCAGTTTGGGCAGGACGCCTATGAGCTGCTGAGTGCCCGGGTGCAGTGGACGGCACCTTCAGAACGTTATTCCGTCGCGCTGTTTGGTGACAACCTGACGGACAGTGAGTACCGCTCGCAGGTATTGCCGCAGCAGTTGGGCGCCATGTCCATGTGGGGAGCCCCACTGACCGTAGGTGTCTCGCTGAATGTAAAATTTGAGTAACGCGTATCGGTGGTCTTGCCAGGCTTGTTATGACGGGCCAGGCAGGGCACCTGGACGCCCGAATGTTTAAACCAGTTTTAAGGATGTAGAAAGCCTATGTCAGCACTATCAGAATGTATCGGTATTGCGTTGGAAGATGAGCCCGGCCTTGGCGCCCTGACTCTGTCGGGTTTTATCACTGAAGTCTGTCAGAAGTACCCGGACAGAGAGGCTCTCTACTGGCGCAATCTGGAAGGTGAAGACCAGCGCTGGAGCTACGCGGAGCTCTATGCCGAATGCGAGAAGGTGGCAAGGTCACTGCTCTCCATGGGTATTGGCAAGGGCAGCCGTGTGGGCGTGCTGATTACCAACCGTCCGGAATGGATTTTTGCCACCTTCGGCGCGGCACTGGCGGGTGCCGTCACCGTGGCGCTGAACACCTTTTCCACCCGCAGCGAGCTGCAGCATCAGCTGATGTTGGCGGACGTCGAGGTTCTGGTTCTGGAGCAGAGCGTGGCCTCTCACAGTTTTGTCGAGGATATGCTGGAGTTGTGTCCCGGTTTGGCCGCTGCGCCCATGGGGCTCTATCGCCACCCGCAGCTGCCCTTTTTACGCCGCGTGGTGTGTGTGGACGAGGCCGGGGTGCAGCCGGGTATCCAGAGCTGGGGTGATTTCCTGGCGGAGGGCGCTGACATCCCTGCCGAGCTGGTTACGGCCACCGCCGCCAGCTGCAGCGCGACCGACGACGGGCTGATCTTTTTCTCTTCCGGCTCCACCGCCCAGCCGAAGGCCATCCAGCAAAGTCATCGCGCGGCTACCTTGCAGTGCTGGCGCGCCGGTCGCTGGTATTTGCTTGAGGAAAATGTACGCACCTGGAGTGCGAACGGTTTCTTCTGGTCTGGCAATTTCGCCATGGCGCTGGGCAGTACCCTGTCCGTGGGTGGCTGTCTGGTGCTGCAGCGTTTTTTCCAGCCGGATGAAAGCCTCGACCTGATACAGCGGGAAAAAGTGTCCATGGCGTTTGCCTGGCCACATCAGTATGCGCGCCTGAAGGAGTGCCCGGGCTGGGCCAATGCCGATCTGTCGGCGCTGATTTACGTCGACAAAAACGGGATTCTGGGCAGTCACCCGAGCGTTAATACGGAGTGGCTGGAACCTAATGGTTACGGCATGACCGAGACCTTTACCTTTATTGCCGGTGGCAATAGTTCGGAAATCACCGATGGCAGTCACGGCCCGGTGTTGGCGGGTAACACGGTGAGAATTGTGGACCCGGACAGCGGCGAGATTCTGCCCTTGGGGGAGACCGGTGAAATTATTATCAAGGGACCCACACTCACCCGCGGTTACCTGAAAACCCCACCGGAACAAACGTTTGACGGCAACGGCTTTATTCACACCGCGGATGCCGGTTATCTCTCCGCCGAAGGCACCCTGTTCTGGAAAGGCCGGCTGGGGGACATTATCAAAACCGGTGGCGCCAACGTGTCGCCCACTGAAATCGATGCGGTGCTGATGCAGCACCCGGATTTGCAAAGCTCGTTTACCGTTGGTATTCCCGATGAGTTGCTGGGTGAGATCGTTGTTTCCTGCGTCATCCTGAGACAGGGGCGCAGTGCGGACGAGGAGAGTGTCCGCCGTTTCGGCCGTGAAACGCTGGCGGCGTATAAGGTGCCCAGAAGAGTCCTTTTCTTCACCGAGGAAGAGTTGCCGATGACCGGTTCGAACAAGATCCGGCGATCGGAGTTGAAAGCGCTGGTGATCGGCCGATTGTCCGACGCTTGACGGGTGGCCAATGCCATTCATGGTGAACGGAGGCAATACCAATAATAAGTACAGGAGGATGCCACATGACAGATGCTGACCTTCAGTTGGCCGCTGAGTCTTTGAAACTGCAGCAACTGATCCACGACTACTGTTTTGAGCTGGATCTCACCGGAGGGCTGGATGCCCACCGGTTTTTTACCGAAGACGGCCGGCTGGAAGTGGGAAAAATGTCGATCGACGGCCATGAACAAATGAAAACGTTCTACAAAAATTTTGTGGATCAGGTGAAGGAGACAGAACCCAGTGGGCAGCGCACCACCCGCCACGTGGTGGCCAACCTGCGCATCAGTTTTCAGGGGGCTGACGCTGCCCAGCTCGATTTCATCGCCATGAACTACTCCTCCGGTGGTAGTGCTCCGATATTCGGAACCATTGCCCCGACCATCATCTCCGACGCCTGCTGCAAATGTCGCCGGGGCGCTGATGGCCAATGGCTGATCCACGAGTTCACCGGGGCGCCCATCTTTATGGGTGATGATCCTCTGCAGCAAAAGACCTTAACCGAATAATTTGACGAAGCTTGCGGGTGCCGTTGCTGCGGCACCTGCTGTCCACGTGAGAGAGGAATCCCGAATGAGTGCAACAAATCTTAAGGGTAAGGTGGCTGTGGTCACTGGTGCCACCCGCGGTATTGGCAAAGGTATTGCGCAGGTGCTGGCCGAGCAGGGCGCCACAGTCTATGTCACCGGGCGCACAGTCACCAGTGATCCTGCGGCGTCCTTGCCGGGCACCGTGGCTGATACCGTAGCGCTGTGCAATGAGCGCGGAGCGGGCAGCGGCGGCAGCGCGGTGGGAGTGGCACTCGACTTAATGGATCAGAGCTCCATCGCCGCCTTGTTTGCGCGCGTTGCTGAAGAGCAGGGCCGGTTGGATCTGCTGGTCAACAATGCCATGGCAATCCCGGATTCCATGACCTGGAAGACCGGCTTTTGGGAAAAACCCCTGGATGATGAGTTGGGTATTCTCGATACGGGCCTTCGGGCTGCCTATATTGCTGCCTGGCATGCTGCCCGCATCATGGTGCCACAGGGCTCCGGCCTGATCGTCAACCTCTCTGGCTATGTGGGTGTGACCTACACCTACGATGTTCTGTTCGGTACGACCAAGAGCGGTGTCGATCGCATGGCCCGCGATATGGCGATTGAGCTGAAACCGCACAATGTGGCTTCGCTCTCTTTGTGGCAGGGTTTTACCTTTACCGAGCGTGCCATCAACAACCTGAGAGATGTGCCTGGTATGGCCGAGCAGTTAAAGAGTGCGGCGGGCAGTAGCCCGGAATTCCCGGGGCGGGTGATTGCAGCCCTGGCGGCAGAGGAGGGCATTATGGCCCGCAGCGGAGGCACCTTTATCAATGCCGAGCTGGCTGCAGAGTTTGGTGTTACCGATATCGATGGCCATGAAGTGCCTTCCCTGCGACAGGAGCGCGGCTCGCCGATCTGGGAGCCGGTTTGATCAGCCAGCTGACGGGCTGCCTTCAGCGGGCCGTCAGTTGTTTCATCAGTGGAGTCAGTTTTTCCATCACGATCAGGGCGTTGAAGTGCTCTGCCACATGGGCAATGCGACCGTCACGCATGTGAAACACAAACACGTAGGTGTTGCTGTAGGGCTCGCCGGTGAGCAAGGTCGCGTTTGATACCACTTCCGCGACTACCCGGTCCTCTTCTTCCGTCAACGCGCGGATATCAAACTCCAGATGCTCGGGACACATGCGCCGCAACATGGCGGCCATGGCCTGGTAGCGTTTGCCGTCCGTATCGCCACCGAGGGTGGTCCACGCAGTCATGTCTTCCGTCAAAAGTTCATCGGGCAGGCCGCCGGCAATGACGGCATCGAAATAGGCTCGTGCCAATTCTTTATTGGTTTTATGGGTTGCCATGGTGGTTCCTTGTTTTCGGGTTCAGATGTCGATCACGATCTTGCCGACGTGACCACCCGCCTGCAACGCGGCGAATGCTTCGCCCAGGCGTGAGAGGGGATAGTGGCTGTCGATGACCGGCACAATGTTGTTGGTCTCGATTGCCCGCACCATGGCCGATTGGTCGGCGCGGCTGCCTACGGTAACGCCCTGCAGTCGCAGGCGTTTGGCTTGCACGATGGCGAAGGGGATGGTGTCGATTTCAAAACCACCCACGGCGCCAATAATGGCAATGTGGGCGCCTGTGCGAGCCGCCTGCAGTGATTGCGCCATGGTGTTGGGGCCGCCTACTTCAACCACCAGGTCTGCGCCTCTGCCGCCACTCAGTCCAACCACAGCTTCAGCCCAGTTTTCCTGCTCTTTATAATTGATGACGTGATCGGCCCCCAGCTCATGCAGGCGCTGCAGTTTGTCGGCACTGGAAGAGGTGGCAATCACAGTTGCCCCGCAGGCTTTGGCAAATTGCAGGGCAAACAGCGACACGCCGCCGGTGCCCTGAATGACCACCACGTCACCGGGTTTGGTACCCGCATCGGTGACCACGGCGCGCCAGGCCGTGACGCCGGCACAGGTGAGGGTGGCGGCCTGTGCATAGTCCAGGTTCGTTGGCGCGGCAGTAAAGTGAGTTGCCGGACGGGTGACGGTTTCGCAGGCAAAACCGTCGGCGGGACCGCCCGGTGATGCAGTCAACTGTGAGCGCTCGATGTGACCGTCCGGCCAGGTGGGGTGGAAAGTGCTGATGACCCGGTCCCCCGTTTTGAATTCAGTCACTGCGTCGCCGACAGCAATTACTTCACCGGCGGCATCCGAAAGGGGAATCAACCCATCCCGCACCGGGAAAAAGCCATTGACCACCAGACTGTCGCGAAAGTTAAGCGATGCCGCACGTACGCGCACGCTGATTTCGCCACGGCCGGGTGCCGGTGCCTGGCTGCTGCACAGTCGCAGGTTATCGACGCTCGCCGGTTGGTGCAGGCGCACAGTATTCATGTAGATCCACTCCATAAAATTCGCGCTTAGGTTAACGGAAAGGTATGGCTGCTGCCACGCTGCCAGCAGCCATTTTCCCGTCAGGCTCATTTGATGTCCGGACAAGGTGATGCTGGCTAAACAGTGATTCGCGATTGGTCACATTTCATTCGTTAAATGATTAACCAATTACAAACTCGCCTGCTTAGCATGCTGCCACCTGAAATTGACCGGATTTTATTTTTGTCCGGACTCATTCAGCAATAACGATAAAAGCTTGAGCATCGATCATCCCCGCTTTGCCGGTGACAATAAATTTATAACTAAGAAAGCCCCCAAACGGCGGTGGGCAGATATTGCCTCGTCACTGCTGCCGGTTTGGAATACTGGAGAATCCGATCATGAAGACCACATCAAAACCCGTGGCCAGCTTGCGCCATTCCTGGCAGCTTGCCCACCTTGCCCTTGCCGTGGCCGCAGCAGGTTCAGCGCCGGCGGCGCTCGCACAGCAACAGGCGATGAATCTCGAAGAAGTAGTTGTGACGGCCCGCCGCCGTGAAGAGAACCTGCAGGATGTCCCGATTGCAGTGACCGCGATGAGCGAGGATTTTCTTCGCACCCAGAACGTCGGTCAGATCGAGGATCTGGGTACCAAGGTTCCCTCCTTGCGTATTTCCGGCGCCGGCGGCTCACTCAATGAGCCGATTATTTCCCTGCGTGGCCAGCGTCCGGCAGAGGCAGCCTTTAACCAGGACCAGGCTGTTCCTATCTACTTCAATGAAATCGTGATGGCGCCTACCCAGGGCAGCAACCTTGGTATGTACGACCTGCAAAGTGTACAGGTTCTGAAAGGGCCACAGGGCACACTCTTCGGTCGTAACAGTACCGGTGGTGCCGTACTGATGTCGCCCAAGCGCCCGGGCAGGGAGTTAGGTGGTTACGCGGAGATCAAGGTCGGTGATTACGACCTGGTGGGCTTTGAAGGGGCTGTTGATGTTCCGGTCAATGACAACCTGCAGATGCGTATTGCGGGGCGCAAGCTGGATCGTGATGGTTACCAGAAAAACGTTGCCAACAATGAACTGAACGGCAAGACCTACGGTGATGAGCATTCCGAAGGTGTACGCCTGAGCGTTAATTTTGAAAACGATGCACTGACCAACCTGACAGTGCTGGCGTTTGATGAAAATGATATTCGCGCTGCGGTTCCTGTACCGGGGCCTTATAACGGCAGTACCGGCCTCGGAGCCTACGCGGCCGCCGGATTCCTGCCTGATTGGGCTGCCGGCGTCGAGCGCCAACTGAAGCGTGATGACCCGTGGAAGATTGAAAGTGATGTGGACGCCAAGGAGTACGTGAAAAACGTATTCGGCTCCAACACTACCGAGTTTGAAATCACTGATGACCTGAGCATCAAGAATGTAATGGGTTACCGCAAGGTTAACTTCGAGACCGCATCTGATGTTGACGGTACTGCCTTCCCGGGTTGGGGAACTTATACGCCGGGTGCGCCAGGCGTGACAACCGTTCCCCGCCCGACTGAATTGCAGTCAGAGTTTTTCAGCGAAGAGCTGCAATTGCTGGGCAGCGCGTTTAATGAGCGCCTGGACTGGATTATCGGTGCCTACTGGTCGAAAACCGATGCCACCCAGGATTACCTGGTGCAACAGGCACCGGGCAGCTATGACACTGGTATCAGTACCTCTGTAAACACCTCTACCGGTGTCTTCGGCGAAGCGACCTATGCGTTTAGTGATGAGTGGTCTGTGACCGCCGGCTTGCGCCAGAGTTGGGATGAGCGGGAGATCACGGTCAGCAAGTGGAATGACCTGGATCGTACCAATTGCCGGGTCACCGGAGAGGGTGGGGTGGCGCTGCCAGACTGTGCCCGTACCGTTGATGAAAAATTTGACGAGCCAACGGGTCGCCTCTCGGTTAACTACACCCCGCTGGATGACATGATGATCTACGCCAGTGTGTCAACGGGCTATCGCGCCGGTGGCTTCAACACTCGCGGAACCAACGATGCGACCCTGCAGCCTTTCGATCAGGAGGTGGTGACCACCTATGAGATCGGTAACAAGGCCGACTGGGACATTGCCGGTGTGCCGGTTCGATCGAATGTGGCTGTTTACTGGCAGGATTACGAAGACATCCATCACACCCGCTCTTTCTATGAAAGCGGTATCCTGGTTACCCGGACTGAAAATGCCGCGGAAGCAGAGATCAAGGGTTTCGAAGCTGATCTGACGGTAATGCCCACCGATGACCTGCGCCTGACATTGTCCTACTCCTACGTGGACGCGCAATACAAGGAGAAAAAGGATCTGATTGGCGGTGTGGAGATCGATACGTCGGATAACGAGTTCCCCTACATTCCGGAGCAGTCCCTGACGGCCTCTGTGGCCTATACCTTGCCAATCGACGCCAGCCTGGGTGAGATGAGCGTTCTGGTCAGTTACTACTGGCAGGATGAAATGGCCACCCATCCCCTTATCGATCAGTTCGATATCATGCCTGGCACCTTTACACCCACCTGGTCTGAGGACGACGTTGCGAGGATGACCGACTACTCCGAGGCGGATGATTACAGTGTCTGGAACCTGCGCTACGACTGGCGCAATGTTATGGGCTCGGACTTCGACCTGGCGGCGTATGTTAATAACGCGACCGATGAAGAGTACATCCTCGGCGGTCTGAACGTGGTCGACAGTGGCGGTTACGCCGGTGCCATGTATGGCGCCCCCCGCACCATTGGTGCGTCACTGCGTTACAGTTTCTGATCCTGGTCATACGGCAGGGCCGGGCCCCGGTGCAATCGCGGGTTCCGGCTGCTGCCAACCTCTCAGTCTACTGAAGAGCGCTCCTTCTCCTCAGTGTATTTGGTCCTTGTGACCAAAGCTGTCTTGGGCCACACATTCTGTGGCCCTTTTTTATTCTCCGCTTCTTTTCCTGATAAAAAGCATCGTTGGCAGCCGATGAGTGGTTCGGCGGCTGGCAGTGCTCCAAAGCGGTATCGGAATCCGGCATAATCGTCCGCTCTGGAATTCGAGTACCAACCATGACCAGCCTGATCTACGACCCCATCTACAGTCAGTTGAACCTGCCGGCCGGGCACCGTTTTCCAATTGAGAAGTATCGAAAACTATACGAGAAGCTGCTCTCGGAGGGGGTGCCAGCGGCGGGCTTTTTGAGGCCAACCGCGTTGCGGCCCGAACAGGTGCAGGGTCCTTTGTCGCCCGCTTATGTTGCAGACTTTGTAGCAGGAGGGTTGGACGACAAAGCCGTGCGCAAGATGGGTTTCCCCTGGTCTCCGATTCTGGTTGCCCGCACTCTGACCGCAGTAGCGGGCACCATACTGGCAGGTATGGAATCGCTGCAGCAGGGCAGCGCCATCAACCTCAGTGGCGGCTATCATCATGCCTTTTACGATCATGGTTCAGGTTTCTGCATTTTTAATGACTTGTGGTTAAGTGCACTCAACCTGATCCAGCAGCCGACGATAAATCGGGTGTTGATATTTGATTGTGATGTACATCAGGGAGATGGTACGGCCAGTCTGGCACAGGGGCATGAGCAGATCTTTACGGTGTCGATTCATGGAGAGAAGAATTTCCCCTTTGTTAAGCAGCGCTCCGATTGGGACGTCTCGCTGGACAAGGGCGTTGGAGATGATGAATACCTGACTTGCGTGGACAGCACCCTGCGAGAAGCCATTGACCGCTTCCGTCCAGATGCGGTGATCTACGATGCCGGTGCCGATATCTTCAGCGGCGACGAACTGGGCCATTTTGAGGTCACACTTGGAGGCGTGCTACGGCGCGACCAGTTGGTGTTTGAGGCCTGCGAACAGGCTGGGTTACCAGTGTCGGCGGTGATTGGCGGTGGTTACCAGCGGGATATTGATGCGCTGGTGGAAGTACACCTGCAGCTGTTTCGTGCTGCAGGCGTCGTCGCCTGATTCAGGCCTGGGCTGATGGGCGGCCCGATACCAGCTGGTGCCACAACTGCAGGTGGGGCCACTCGTCAGAGAGCCGTATTTTGGCCACCTTGGCGAAATCCACCGCGCACAGCAGGCTGATGTCGGCAACACTGAAATAATCCCCCACCAGATAAGAGTTATTGGTGAGGTGCCGGTCCAGCTGGTCGAGATAAGCACGGGCGTTTTTGGCGCTTTCTTCGCCCCACACCGGTATCGGCGTCATACGATCCTTGAAAATGCCTGCACCATGCTGCACGGCAAACATTAACGGCTGGATAAAGAAGAATTCCACCTGCCGGTTCCACATCTCTACCTGGGCCTTCTCCAGTGGTGTGCGCCCGAACAGCGGGGGCTCAGGCTGCAACTCCTCAAAGTAGCGGCAAATGGCAACGCTCTCGCCAATACAGGTACCGTCGTCCAGTTCCAGGAAGGGGACCTTGGTGGAGGGGTTCTTGGCGCGCAGGGCAGGGGAGAGGTTCTCGCCACCCATTACATCCAGCTCGACGTACTGCATGTCGATGCCTTTTTCGGCCAGGAATATACGCACCCGGCGGGGATTGGGAGCGACCCTGGCCTCATAGATCTTCATTGTTATTCTCCTGTTCAGTGGCATAACGGGTGCCAGGTTGACCGCTCCTGCGGGCAATGCGGCAGCGCCGTTGGCATAGCATGGTGCAGGCACTGCACAAATGCCATAAAGCTGGCATAATCGCACCCCCTGAAACCCATGCAACCTTGACAAGAGAACCCCTTATGCAGCCTCAGGTCAAACCCGCTAATCCCAATTTCTCCTCCGGTCCCTGCAGCAAGCGTCCCGGCTACGACGTTTCCAAACTGCAGCTGGATACGCTGGGTCGCTCCCACCGTTCCAGCCTCGGCAAGGCCGCACTGGGTAAAGCCTGCTCGCAGACCGCAGAACTGCTGGGGCTGCCTGAGGGATACCGCGTAGGCGTGGTGCCGGCCTCTGATACCGGCGCGGTAGAGATGGCCCTGTGGTCGCTGCTGGGCTCCCGCCCGGTGGATGTGGTGCATTGGGAGTCCTTCGGCACTGGCTGGCACACCGACATCATCAAGCAGCTGAAGCTGGATAATGTCACTTCCCTGACTGCCGACTATGGCCTGCTGCCAGAGCTGGAGAAGGTGAATTTTGATCACGATGTGGTCTTTACCTGGAACGGTACTACCTCCGGTGTCAAAGTCCCCAACGGCGACTGGATTGCGGATGACCGTGCCGGCCTTACCATCTGTGACGCCACCTCTGCAGTGTTCGCCATGGAGATGCCCTGGGAAAAGCTGGATGTAGTGACCTTCTCCTGGCAGAAGGTGCTGGGCGGTGAAGGTGCCCACGGTATGCTGATCCTGAGCCCACGCGCTGTTGAGCGTCTGGAGAGCTACACCCCGAGCTGGCCTATGCCCAAGATCTTCCGCATGACCAAGGGTGGCAAACTGATTGAAGGTATCTTCAAGGGCGAAACCATCAATACCCCCTCCATGCTGTGTGTGGCGGATTACCTGGACGCTCTCGACTGGGTGGAAGGCATGGGTGGCGTGGCCAGGGCGATTGCCAAATCCGAAGAGAACCTGGCGGTGGTTGAGGCCTTCGTCGACAGCCGCGACTGGATTCACTTCCTGGCCGACGACAAGACCATCCGCTCCAACACCAGTATCTGCCTGACCCTGGACGCTACCGCGGAACAGGTGAAAGCCATGATCAAGCTGCTGGCCGATGAGGGTGTCGCTTACGACATCGGCGCCTATCGCGATGCCCCCGATGGCCTGCGCCTGTGGGGTGGGGCAACCGTGGAGAAGGCCGATCTGGAGGCACTGATGCCCTGGATCGATTGGGCCTACCAGCAAGTGACTGCTGCCTGATAACAGCCGCAAAGCCAGATTCGTTGAGTCTGGCTTTTTGCTATTTGAGCTACTGCTTTTGCTCACCCAATATACCAACAGTCCAGCAGGGACTGAGCCAATAATAAGGAGTACGACATGTACCGTATCAAGACCTACAACGCCATTTCCCCCAAGGGCCTGAACCGTTTCAGCCGTGACACCTACGAAGTTTCCAGCGAGTGCTCCACTCCCGACGCCTACCTGTTGCGCAGCCATAAGCTGCATGGAGAGACAATCCCGGGAGGCCTGAAGGCGGTAGCTCGCGCCGGTGCCGGTGTGAACAATATCCCGGTAGCGGACTACACCAAGGCGGGTATTTGCGTCTTCAATACGCCTGGCGCCAATGCCAATGCGGTTAAGGAGCTGGTATTGGCGGGACTGTTGCTCAGCTCGCGGGACATCGTCGGTGGCATGAACTACTCCCAGAGCCTGACTGACATGACCGATGCCGCGGAAATGGGCGCGCTGCTGGAAAAAGAGAAGAAGCGCTTTGCCGGTAACGAACTCTACGGCCGCACCCTCGGGGTGGTGGGCTTGGGAGCCATTGGGTCCATGGTGGCGGAGATGGCGCTGGCCATGGGCATGAACGTGGTGGGCTTTGACCCGGCGCTGTCGGTGGAAGCGGCCTGGCGCCTGCCCAGTCAGGTGGAGCGGGCGGAAAACCTGCCATCGCTGCTGTCCCGCTCTGACTACATCACCCTGCATGTGCCGGCGCTGGATGTCACCCGTCATATGATTAATGCCGACAGCCTGAAGTCCGTTAAAACCGGGGCTGTGCTGCTCAACTTTGCCCGCGACGCTATTGTGGATGCCCACGCTGTGGTGGCTTCCCTGGATGAGAAGCAGCTGGGCAAATACGTCTGCGACTTCCCTGAGCCCTGCCTGCTGGGCCGTGCCGATGTACTGGCCATGCCGCACATTGGCGCCAGTACCGAAGAGGCGGAAGAGAACTGCGCCATTATGGCGGCGGATCAGGTAAAGGATTATCTGGAGAACGGCAATATCCGCAATTCAGTCAACTTTCCTGCCATCAACCTGCCACGGGCAGAAGGCCATCGCATCACCTTCGTTAACGACAACGTCTCCGGTGTGCTGGGCCATGTGCTGTCGATTTTCACCGACAATCACATCAACGTGCTGGATATGATGAACAAGAGCCGCGGCGATGTGGCCTACAACATCATTGATGTGGAGCAGGCGCCCCATCCGGAGCTGCTGCAGGCCATCCTGCAGGTGGAGCATGTGATCGCCGCGCGTTTCCTGGATTAAGGGCAACGGGGCAGGGGCATGACAGCGAAACTCTACAAGCTCGCCTTCTTTGTGCCGGAGAGCCACCTGGAAGTGGTGAAGGCTGCGGTGTTTGCCTCCGGCGCCGGCCGTATCGGTGACTACGACAGCTGTTGCTGGCAGGTGCTGGGGGAGGGGCAGTTCCGACCTCTGCCCGGCAGCAACCCCTATATCGGGGCTATGGGCAGTGTCGAGAGGGTGGCGGAGTACAAGGTGGAGATGGTGTGTGCAGGGAACCACATTCGCGGCGCGGTGGCGGCCCTTAAACTGGCGCACCCCTATGAAGAGCCAGCCTATGATGTCTGGCTGCTGGAAAGCGGGTTCTGAGTAGCGGGCAGGCGGCGGGTGTTACTGGCCTTGGCCCGCCGGGCGTTTACGGTAGATAGCTTCACTGCGTACAGGAAAGTTGCCGCTTTTACGATCGGCAAAGTAGTACTCCAGGGTTTTGCGCATCACCGGGAAAGCCAGTTCGTCCCAGGGGATCTCGTCCTCGGTAAACAGCGCGACTTCCAGTGATTCCGGGCCCGGGCCAAAGTCCAGGTCCGTCAGCTCACCCTTGAAAATCATATAGACCTGGTTGATCTCCGGCAGGCTGAAGAGTGTGTAGAGCCCATCCAGTTTCATCCGCGCCCGCGCCTCTTCCCAGGATTCACGCAGCGCACCTTCCTCGGTACTTTCACCGTTCTCCATAAAGCCGGCAGGCAGGGTCCAGTAGCCGTAACGGGGCTCAATGGCCCGCTTGCACAGCAGCACCCTGTCTTCATGCAGGGGCAGGCAGCCGGCAATGATGTTGGGGTTCTGGTAGTGGATGGTGTCGCAGGACGGGCACACATGGCGGTGGCGGTCATCACCGGCGGGAATGGCAAGTGCTACGGCGGCTCCACACTGACTGCAAAACTTCATGGATCTTTCCGGTACTGGGGTGAAGGCGTGATTATACGGGAGAATGCGCGACTGAATCTCGTTTGCCTGCCAAAATTTGCCTGTTGGCACTCCTCCCCGGGGTATCCCCAATGGCTATTTCGATGATCTAACTCATTGATCTGCATGGTAATGCAGGGAATCATTGGCTGTGGTTGTGGTCAAACCACCGAACCTGCCCGGCCACAAGGCCAGAAGGTCAACACCCCGGCGGCCGTGTGTTCGGCCGGGGCTTGTTTAAAGTGAGGTAAAGTCGCTGGAATATAGGCCAGTGACTGGTTACTGTTTAAGCATACACAGAGAACAGACAGCAGAATCCCGTGAACATGTTACAGCAGCTGAAACACTATCTTGATGTCACTGGCCACCAGCCTCCGCCGGCCAGCGAACTGGATATGCCTGCGGCTGTGCTGATTCCCATCACCAATAATCCCGCCCAACCTTCCGTGATCCTCACCCGACGTGCCGACCACCTCAGCACTCACAGCGGCGAGGTGTCCCTCCCTGGCGGCAAGTGGGAGCCCCAGGACGATAACCTGTTGCAGACGGCGTTGCGGGAGACCCGCGAGGAGATCGGCCTGTGTCCATCACAGGTGCAGGTATTGGGGGCGCTGCCTATCTACCAGACCTGGCGCGGCGTCAACGTGGTGCCTTTTGTGGGTGTGGTCCCGACCAATGCCGAGCTGACCCCCAACGAGGGGGAACTGGACGCCATTTTCGAGGTGCCGCTGGCGTTTTTCCTGGACGATCCCCGTATTCGCACGGACATTTTTGAGCGTACCATCGGTCACACCTGGTCGCCGGCCTACCAGTTTAACGAGTTTGAAATCTGGGGTTTTACCGCCCGTGTGCTGGTGAGTTTCCTCAACGATGCGCTGGGGCTGGGCATTGAGCGGGACAGCGCGGCGCCGGTGAAGGACTGGGGCACCGTCAGGTCCCTGACCCCGACGGTGTAATCCGCTATAATGCGCGCCCGCAAAACTGACCTCGGTGAACCCATGACTGAACAGGACCTCCCAACCCAGGAAAAACCTGTTAAATCCCCCTGTGTCTCCATCTGCGCCCTCAACGAAGAGGATATCTGTGTGGGCTGTTTCCGCACAGGCATGGAGATTAGCCGCTGGGGTGGTAGCAGCAACGAAGAGCGTCGCCGCGTGCTGGCGCTGGCTGTCGAGCGCTCGAAGAAGTCCAATCCCTTTCTGTGAGCCTGGCGTCGCCTGACGCCCCGGCTATCTTCAAATCTTTGATCACTACTCTGTAAGGACGCCAGTCATGACCCGTATCGGTACCCCTTTTTCCTCCACTGCCACCAAGGTGCTGCTGTGCGGCTCCGGCGAACTGGGCAAGGAAGTCGTTATTGAGTTGCAGCGTCTGGGAGTGGAGGTGATCGCCTGCGACCGCTATGAAAATGCCCCTGCCATGCAAGTGGCCGATCGCAGCTACACCCTCTCCATGCTGGACGGTGATGCGTTGCGGGCGGTGATCGAGAAAGAGCGCCCCGACTATATCGTCCCTGAAATTGAAGCCATCGCCACCGACACCCTGGTGGCGCTGGAGAGCGAAGGTTTCAAGGTGGTGCCCACCGCCCGTGCCGCGCAGCTGACCATGAACCGCGAAGGCATTCGCCGCCTGGCCGCGGAAGAGCTGGGGCTGCCCACATCGCGCTATATCTTTGCCTCCACTTACGAAGAGTTTGCCGCTGCCGTGGCCGTCATCGGCCGCCCCTGTGTGGTGAAGCCGATTATGAGCTCCTCCGGCAAGGGCCAGAGCCTGGTGCGCGACTCGGCCGATATCGAAAAGGCCTGGCAGTACGCCCAGGAAGGTGGCCGTGCCGGCGCCGGCAAGGTGATTGTGGAAGGCTTTGTGGATTTTGATTTTGAAATCACCCTGCTCACCATTCGTCACCGCGATGGCACCAGCTTCTGTGAGCCTATTGGCCACCGTCAGGTGGACGGCGACTACCAACAGTCCTGGCAGCCTCAGGCCATGACCCCGTCGGCGCTGCAGAAGGCGCAGGAAGTTGCCGCAAAGGTGACCGAAGCGCTGGGTGGCTGGGGGCTGTTTGGTGTGGAGCTGTTTGTGAAGGGTGATGAGGTGATCTTCAGCGAAGTCTCTCCCCGTCCCCACGATACCGGTCTGGTAACCCTGATTTCCCAGGACCTCTCCGAGTTCGCCCTGCACGCCCGTGCCATTCTCGGCCTGCCCATTCCCAACATCGCCCTGCACGGTCCCTCGGCATCCTCGGTGATCCTGGTGGAAGGGGAGTCAACGCAGGTGAGTTTTGGCAACCTGCATGAGGCGTTGGCTCAGCCGGATACGGCCCTGCGTCTGTTCGGCAAGCCGGCAGTCAGTGGCAAGCGCCGTATGGGCGTAGCCCTGGCCCGTGGTGCCAGCGTGGAAGAGGCGGAAGCCAAGGCCATGGCGGCTGCTGCAGCGGTAAAGGTTGATATCTAGATGCGAATTTTGAGTAGCCAGTTGCGGTACGCGCAAGTTGCACACGACTCGAGCGTATTTAGCATGTTGCTCGATTAAAGGGATCGCGCAGGGGACTGCGCTCCTACGGTAAGGCTTGCGGGATCGTGCAGGAATTCTTCGTTCCCGCGTTGCTGTTCGTGCCACCGTAGGAACCCACTCTGTGGGCGAGCTTTTGTTCGTGGCAACAAAGTCGTTTCAGCGAAGCACTTTTCGCCAGCCCTCTAGCGGCCTCCAGGGGCAGCACTGGCCTCATAGTCATCACTCAGCTGCAAATAGCGGCGCAGCTTGTAAGTGAAGTAATAGAAGGGCCCGGTATCGGCCAGCGCACAGCACATCTTGAACAGGTAGTTGCTGGCGATGAAGCCGAGAAAGATTTCAAGGCTGATGCCTCCGGCCAGCAGTACTGCTCCAAAGGTCACCGTCACCACCATCACGGAATCCACCCCCTGACTCACCAGCGTGCTGAGGTTGTTACGCAGCCACAGGTGCTTGCCTTTGGTAACGCGGCGCCAGAAGTGGAACAGCTTGACGTCACAGTACTGTGCCGTGACATAGGCCATCATGGAGGCGAAGACGCCGCCGGTAGCCAGCAGATAGAAAAAGTCGAACAGTTCCACGTTGCCTGTCAGCTGCGAACCGTTGGGCAGGCCCACGGGCTCCGCCAGACTTAACACTTGCCATGGCGGCAGGGAGCCTGGGGGCACCGATGGCAATGCCTGCCCCAGCCAGAGAATGCCCAGGATTAACAGGTTGAGGCAGAGCCCAATAGTCACCAGGAAGTTTGCCCGGCGTTTGCCGTAGAGCTCGCAGATCAGGTCGGTGCACAAGAAGGTGAGCGGGTAGGGGAGTACGCCCACTGTCAGCGCCATGGGGCCCAGCTGTACAAAGCGGGTAATGCCGATCACGTTGAGCAGGGTCATGGAGCAGATAAACACTGCCGCCAAAATCAGGAATACCCGCTCGCGGCGCTCGGCGAGTTCAGCGCTGCTCAGTTCCGAGGCGGGGGAAAGACTGGCGGTGGTGTCCATTAATGCAGCTCCGGGTCAGACAAATTTGCAGTATTCGCGGGGTGACAGCCCGGTCCAGCTCTTGAAGGCGCGGGTAAAGGAGCGGGGCTCGGAAAAACCCACTATCTCAGCAACCTCATGCACCGGCAAGCGCTCGCGGGTGAGTTTGTTCAGTGCCAGTTCGCGGCGAATGTCGTCCTTGATGCGCTGGTAGCTGGTGCCTTCCCTGCGCAGGCGGCGGTGAAAGGCCTGACTGGAGAGTCCCAGCTGTTCAGCCAGTTGCGCCTGGGAGGGGAAGCGCAGCGGGATCTGTTCGCTCAGGCGCAGCATGATGGTCTGGCGCAGGCTTTTGTCTCCGCCGGGAATGGTCAGGAGCGGTGCCGGCGCGGTGCGGATAAACTCCTCGATCTCCTGCGCTGTGCGGCGTACCGGCTCATTCAGGGATGCAGACGGGATAATGAGACAGTTGCTGTCGGCGTTGGGGTCAATATCGCTGGGGAACATGATGGCCAGCTCGGCCCGGTGTGCGTGCAACTCATCCCACACCGGGTGCTTGCGGAAGTGCACCTGCAGCAGCGGGATACGCAGGTCGCAGAGCCAGCTGGCCAGACGGTGCCAGCGGATCATCCAGAACTCCAGGTAAAAACCCTGCGGATCCAGCTCGGGGTAAGCGAACTCCACGCGGATGGTGGTCTGCTCAGGACCCTCTTCGAAGCTGGTGTGGACGCCGTCCTGCACGAGATTGTAGAACTCGATACCGGTTTCCAGTGCTTCCCGCAGCGTCTGGCAGCGCCCCATGGCGCGGACGCAAAAACCGAGGGCGCCGGCGGGGCAGGGCTGGTTGGAGAAGCCCATGAATTCATCGTCCAGCGCCTGCCATATCTCCTGTACCAGACGGGTCATCTGGTGATCACTGATACGCCCGAATGCCGCTTGCAGGCTATCGGGGTGGATACCGGCGCGCATCAATACGGCGTCGCAATCCATGCCTTTGCGCTGCAATCCGGCAAGTGCCGCCCGGGCGTGATGACAGGAAATTGTGGCCATAGAACCGGTGATATTTGATGAGTGAATTGACAATATAATACACAATCCCGACAATTTTTGTGACTTTTTAATCCCCCGGCCGTCCTGTATTGTTCTTCCTTTGATCGCTAACATAGCGGCCTGATCATCAGTGGGCCAGGAGCCCGGTGCAACGTCTTACGAGGAAATCGTCGTGGATCTCAAGTTAACCGAAGAACAAAGCCTGATTCAGGAAACCGCCAAGCGTTTCGCTGAAACCGAACTGGCGCCTGTGGCCGCCCAGCATGACCAGGAGAAGAGCGAGGCCAATCGCCAGCTGTTCCTGAGCAACATCAAGCAGCTGGCGGAGCTGGGCTTTATGGGCCTGAACGTCTCGGCTGAGTACGGCGGTACCGAAGCGGGTGTGATCGCCTTCAGCGTGGCCATTACCGAAATCGCCCGTGCCTGTGCCTCCACCGCGGTTACCATGTCGGTTACCAACATGGTGGCGGAAGTGATCCAGGCCATCGCCAGTGAAGAGCAAAAGCAGAAGTACCTGCCCAAGCTCTGTTCCGGTGAGTATCCCGCCGGTGGTTTCTGTCTCTCCGAAGCCAGCGCCGGTTCTGACCCCGCCGGTATGAGAACCCGCGCTGTGCGCGACGGTGACGACTGGATCCTCAACGGCACCAAGATGTGGATCACCAGCGCCGAGTACGCCGGTGTGTTCGTGGTTTGGGCAGTGACCGACGCCGAAGCCAAAAAAGGCAAGGGCATCTCCTGCTTCCTGGTGGAAGCCGGCACCCCGGGTATGACCATCGGCAAAGCCGAGCACAAGATGGGGCAGAATGCGTCTGCCACCAACCTGGTGATCTTCGAAGACTGCCGCATCCCCGGCAATGCACTGATGGGTAAGCTGAACGACGGCTTCCGCATCGCCGTGGGCGAGCTGGCCGGTGGTCGTATCGGTATCGGTTCCCTGGCACTGGGTGTGGGTATGGCAGCAATGGATTACGCCCGTCAGTACACCACCGAGCGTGAGCAGTTTGGTGCGCCGATCTCCAACCTGCAGGGTCTGCAATGGATGATGGCCGAGACCTACACCGAGCTGGAAGCGGCGCGTCTGCTGCTGATGAATGCCGCCTACCTGAAAGAGAATGGCCAGCCCTTCGGCAAGCAGGCCTCCATGGCCAAACTGTACGCCTCCGAAAAAGCGAATGCCGCCTGCTACACCGCGCTGCAGCTCATGGGTGGCGTGGGTTATACCCAGGAGTACCCGCTGGAGCGTTTCGCCCGCGACGTGCGCATTACCTCCATCTATGAAGGTACCAGTGAAATCCAGCGCGTGATCATTGCCCGCGAGTTGCTGAACGAAATTCGTTAAGCGACGCCTTTCGAGCCGGCCCGTCCGGGCCGGCTTCCTCTCGTTCCTGTTATTTCCACCCTCTGGTCCGGATGTCGTTATTCCGGCTAATCACCCTTGTCATTGCGGCACTTGCGGCAGCAGTCCGTCTGATTCAATAAGCTGAATTATGTTGAAACAGATGTCAGCGTTTTATAAGGTACTGCGCAACAGCTTTGCCAGCGTCCGTGGCATTAAGAGGATGGGCCGGCTTGTGCGGCAACAACGCCGGGCCCGCCGCGAGTGTTTGTAAGTCGCAGCTACGTTTGGCACATGCTTGCCAGCCCCGACACATTCCGCCATTGAGGTAATCAGGGGTGGCAGTGATAAGGCCATACTGAACGGCCAGGATAATCTATGAAAAACGCAGTACTTTGGTTTCTTATGTGTGTCGCGCTGCCAGCGGTTGCGCTGGAGTTGCAGGAGGTGACAGTCGGCGGCAATCCACAGCTGCAGCCGCCGCCGGAATCTTTCAGTGATTATCGTGCCTTCGTTGTGGATACCGAGCAGAGCATGTTCGTCTATCTGGCGCCTGCGCTGGCGGACAAAGCCAGTGCTGTGGCAACCGGCTGGTCCGGTCTCTACGCCATCCGCCTGGAAATTGGCGGCAAGGTGTACTTGCTGCATTACGATGAGGGGGCGAGCGATGACCCCACCTTTATCGTGGAATCACCCTCCTGGGGGCAGGAGGTCTATCTCTATGGCGAGAAATTGTTTGTGTCTGCAGGGGGGAACTTTTACCTCACCACGCGCAATGGCAACGCCTATAACGTGCGGCAAAAGTATTCCCTTACCGACTCCGGCCTGAAAGAGGTTCCGCAGAGCTTTTACCTGGTGGACATGACCTGTCCCACCACCGGCTTCACACAGTTGTACCAGTCTCCCTGTGGCGGTGGTAAAAAAGTGGCTGCTGTGCCGGCGGGGAGCGAGGTGCGGGTGTTACTGCAGGATCCCAACAGCGCCTGCGACCAGCCCCAGTATCTGGTGAAGACCTCCTTTGGCTTGCTGGGCTGGGTGGGCTCCAGCGCGGGTCATCTCAACTATAGTGAGGGACAACCACTGGGTTGCCTGCGTACATTCGGCGACTGAATCCCGGCCACGGCAGAAAACTGCGTATTGCCGGCGAAAATAGCCGCAGCATTGTCACGCGTCTCATGGGCCTGATCCTGACAGTAATCGGGGTGCAGTTGTTTATTGTCGGGGCGCAGGAGGCGTTTGATATTGCTGTGACTTCCTGATGTCTGCGACATCATCGACCATGGTGGAGTGGTACTGGTGAAGACCAGTGGCTACAATTTCCCCGGTCAGGTGCAATACCAAGAGCAGGTGCCATACTCCGGAGTTATAGCTCTGTATAGTGACGGCCATGATCCATGACGCGCCATGCGTCGTAAGGGTACTGATATTGTCACAAAACTCATGTATGTACCGGCTATGAGTACCTGCATTTAAAGCGTCAATAAAAATGCGCTGTCCCCGAGCGGCAACACAAGGAGTTCCTATGCTGCGTTACCTCTTAACCCTGTCCCTGTTCGTGTTCGCGACATCCGTCGCCCAGGCTCAGGATCAAGCTCAGACCGAGACAAAACCCAATATCCTGATTATCTGGGGTGATGACGTGGGCATGTGGAACATCAGTGCCTACCACCGTGGCATGATGGGTGGTTCAACCCCGAACATCGACCGCATTGCCAATGAGGGCATGATCTTTATGGATCATTACGCCCAGGCCTCCTGCACCGCAGGCCGTGCGGCGTTTATAACCGGCCAGTACCCCTTGCGTACCGGTCTGGCTACCGTGGGGCTGCCAGGGGCCAAGCAGGGGCTGCAGGAGAAGGATCCGACCCTGGCGACCATGCTCAAAGCCAAGGGGTATGCCACCGGCCAGTTCGGGAAAAACCACTTGGGCGATCGTGATGAGCATCTGCCTACCAATCACGGCTTCGATGAGTTCTATGGCATTCTTTATCACCTCAATGCCGGTGAGTACCCGGAGCAGTACGACTATCCAAAAGATCCCGCTGTACAGGAAAAGTATAAGCTGACCATGCGTGGCATCATTCACTCCAAAGCCATGGCCGATGGCTCTCAGCAGATTGAGGATCTGGGGCCCTTTGGCAAGGAGCGCCAGCGCACCCTGGACCAGGATGTACTGGAGCAATCCAAGCGGTTCATTCGTGACACCGTCAGAGCTGGCAAGCCATTTTTTGTCTGGCACAACACCACTCGCATGCACTACCGCACCAATCTCAACGATCAGTATGAGGGCAAGAGCGGTTACGGCATTTATGCCGATGGCATGATGGAGATGGACGACGATGTGGGCGAGCTGCTCGGTCTGCTGGACGAGTTGGGCGTGGCTGATAACACCATCGTCATGTTCTCCACCGATAACGGTGCGGCGTCCAACTCCTGGCCGGATGGCGGCAACCAGCCTTTCCATGGCGAGAAAGGGGTAGGTGGCTGGGAAGGCGGCTTCCGTGTGCCAATGCTGGTGAAGTGGAAGGGGCATATCCCGGCGGGCGTCAGCACCGGCGAGTTCATGACCATGGAAGACTGGATGCCAACCATCATGTCCTGGGTGGGTGAACCCAACCTCAAGGAGGAACTGCTGAAGAAAAAGAAAATTGGCAAGCGCAGTTACAAGGTGCACCTCGATGGCTATGACCAGTCCGATCTTTTGCTCAGCCAGGGTAAGTCAAAGCGTAAGGAGTTCTACTACTTTACCGAGACCACCTTCCACGGCATGCGCTACGGCGATTGGAAACTGCTGTTCAAGCGCCAGGACCACTGGTTCCGTTCCCCGCAGCTGTCTCTCTCTTCGCCAATCATTATCAACCTGAAGCTGGACCCGTTTGAGCGCTTCATTGAGGCCCGGGGTTACGATGAGTGGGCCGAAAACCACAGCTGGATTCTCGGTGCTGCCGGCGGCAAAATCGCCGAGTTCGTGGCCTCCTTCAAGAAGTTCCCGCCCAGTCAGGAGAGTATGTCTGTGCAGGTGGATGACGTTGCAGGCATGATCAACTCGCAGTCACAAAGTCGCTAAGTGGCGCGGGCTCTGATTTAAAGAGCAAATGCGACCAAAGGCCGTGTCGATAGCACCGACACGGCCTTTTTTATTTGTGGGCTGACAGCGACAAGCCCTTGTCTTCTCGTGTGCCAGCAAACATCCGCCGGTATTGCCCCGGGGTCAGGCCGGTGAGACGTTTGAACAGCCGCCGGAAAAACGACCCGTCCTCATAACTGATTCTGGCTCCAATCTCTTCTGCCGCCAGGGTGGTGGTTTCCAGCAGGCGTTTGGCCTCCTCGATACGGGAGTGCTGAATGTACTCCAACAGCGACATACCGGTGGCCGCCTTGAAGCGACGTTTCAGGGTGCGCTCGGGAACATCCTGTTGCGTCACTAATTTGCCAAGGGCGTCGCTGTCGGTGTGGTGTTCCGCCAGCCACTGCTGGCAGCGTCGCACCAGAGCATCGTTGTGCGGTATATGACGTATCAGCGGGGTGTAGGGGAGCTGCCCCTCTTCGTGGGTTTTTAGCAGGTAGACCTTGGCCACTTCCAATGCAACGCCGGGGCCGGCATAGCGGGAAATAATATGCAGCGCCAGGTCATGCCATGAGGTGGTGCCACCGGCGGTTACCAGCCGGCCTTCACCATCGGCAAAAACCAGCGTGGCCTCAGGGCGGAAGCGAACTTGCGGATAGCGGTGACGAAACAGATCGCTGTAGCCCCAGTGTGAGGTGGCTTCACAGTGATTGAGCAGTCCACTCTCAGCCAGCAGTACGGACCCGGAGCAGGCGGAGAAGATCGCGGTGCCACGCCGGTAAAGCTGCTGCAGCCATCGCATCAGCTCCGGGTAGCGGCCGCTGATACTCTCTTCCGGCCCCAGCCAGATCTCCGGAACTATCACCACGTCGGCGGGGGGAGCACTGTCAATATCGAAGGCGGGCGTTACCGGAATGCCATAACCGCATTGAAATGGTTGTGTTGAGGGGCTGATGACCTGTACCTGAAAGTGGGCATGGGGTGGCTCGCCGGTGACCAGTGTCTGCCAGATGGCTCCGGCGGCGGAGAGTACATCCACCATACCGTACAGCGCTGAACCCGCAGTTTCGGGTATGGCGACTATCTGTACCGTGACGGGAGCCACCGACTTGACGGATGGTCTGCTCATGGCGTGCTCCTGCAAGGTAATGCCTGGGGGGATTGGTTTGTGGCATAAATAGCACGTTTCTGGCAAAAGTCCATCTGCCGGGTTGGTGGGCCGGGGCGTATCGTGAGCTCATGCTTTCGCAAAGAAGGCGTTTCAGAAAAGCAACGATTGGCCTGGAGGTCACTATGAACACTCAACAACAGACACATCTTAATGGCCTGGACCTGGTCCGGATGACACAGACAGTGGCGGCCCTGCAGCAGGATCCGAGCCTGGCGCAGTTTGAATTCCGCGCCCGTAACCAATGGGTCAATGGTGGTGAAAACCGCTCGATGATCCGGGATTTTTATGGTGCAGGTGCGGAGGATCAATCCCGTACGGAGGACTTCGTCTATACCAATGGCGAGCCACCGGTGCTGCTGGGCAATAACGAAGGCGCCAATCCGGTGGAGTATTTGCTGCACGCGCTGGCAGGCTGTGTCACCACTACCACCGTATTGCACGCGGCGGCGCGTGGCATTCAGATCCGCGCTATAAGCACGGAGCTGTGCGGTACCATCAATGTGGAGGGACTGTTGGACCTGAACCCGGATGCGATCATCGGTTACGAGCAGATCCGCATGCGTATGCACATTGAAGCGGACTGCAGTGATGAGGAGCTGGATGCTCTGCTGGCGTTTACCAAAGATCACTCTCCGGTATGCAATACCGTCTGTCGGCCGGTACCGGTGGTGTTGGAGCGCGTGTGACGTCGCCGGACAGTGAGGACGGAAGACCATGGACTGCTGCTGCGGCAGCCCATGGTTTTCAATGACCGGCTGAATTGTTTAGCGGTGGCTGCGCGCGCGCTCAACCAGTCGCTCACTTTCTTGCCACAGTTGTGCGGCAGCGTCGTCATCCTGCGCCAGGGCGCTGCAGGGAATGGCCTGGCGTTGGTGGAAATACTCACCGGTGGTTAAGCCGGCTTCTTCCGCACTGGCCAGCCAGATCAGGGTGTCTGCCGCAGCCGCCGGGGTAATGCCGCGTGCCGCGTTAGCCTCAAAGTAGGACTGCATGGCGCTGTCGGCGTGGCTGGCGAAATTACTGTTCACCAAGCCCGGGTGCATGGCGTGCACTCGTATGCCATCGGCCTGCAGGCGTCTGGCCAGCTCCCGCATGTGCAGCAGGTTGGCCAGCTTTACCCGGCAGTAGGCGCGGTTGGAATCGAAGTCCTGCTGTGATTGCAGGTCATCCCAATCCAGTCCGTCACAGTGTTCGTGGGCGGAGGAGGAGACCAGGACGATACGGGTATGGCCGGCGGGTGCGTTCGAGGCGGCCTTTTGCAGCAGCGGCAGGAGCTCGTTGGTCAACAGGAAATGGCCGAGGTGATTGCTGGCAAAGGTGTTTTCATTGCCCTCGTCGGTCAGTGTCAGTTCCCGGGTAAGTCCACCGGCGTTGTTCAGCAGTACATCCACTCGATCGGTGAGAGAACGAATGGTGTTGGCGGCTTGCACAACCGATGACATCTGCGCCAGGTCGGCGCCAATAAAGTGCAGTTGCTGTGGTCGGTCACAGGCGGACTGCAGTTCCATGGCTGCCTGCTCACAGCGGGCCGGGTCGCGGCCCAGGGCGATAACCTGCCAGCCCTGCAACAGCAGTTCGCGAGCGGCTTCTTTGCCAATGCCGGAGCTGGCGCCGGTAATAACAGCAATGGGTTTGCTCATCGCGCTCTCCTCATTAAGGTATTTATTGTTGGGTAGAAAGAGAAAAAGCGCCCGCTACCCGGCTTTGCGGATAATCTCCTGCAGGAGTACAGGAGACCAGCCGGGTGGCAGGGGTAGCGGGCGGGCACTGGCAAAGCTCAACGCGGTGCGACACCATCCTCGTGAGCCATCCAGTGCACAAAGCGATGCAAGGGATACATGGCATCGTGAGGGTTACCAATGGTCGCCGGACCGGCTTCACCCAGATGCACAATGCGCTGGGCGCCACCACTGGCTAGCCGGTCGCGGTAGTCGGGCATACGGCTGAAGGGATAGAAGCCAACGGTTTGGGTGGCGACATTAATGTGTTTGACGGCGTCATCCAGAGAG
Organism: Pseudomaricurvus sp. HS19; assembly: GCF_009857815.1. Taxonomy (GTDB): domain Bacteria; phylum Pseudomonadota; class Gammaproteobacteria; order Pseudomonadales; family Cellvibrionaceae; genus Pseudomaricurvus. The sequence goes on from NZ_WVVW01000001.1 coordinate 268,665, forward strand.
TCAACCCGAACCACATTGGCGGTTTTGTTGATGGGGTGGAAGTCCACGGGCTCTTCGGAGCGGATCACCACACCTCTGCCGTCGGTTTCACCGAATACGCGGTAGTCGTCATCCATCAACTGCATCATCTGGATCTGCTCCGAGAGCTCCATATCCAGCGGCCGGATATCGCCGGACTCGGCGGCACGCCGGGCGATGTTGCGGTGCAGCTTTTCGCAGAAGCGATCCACCTGTTCCTGTGAACCTTCCACATACTGAAAGCGGCTGGCTACGCAGGCTTCCTGGTTAAGGGTCATTACATCCACCGACGCCAGCTCGGCAGCCTCTTCGAGCGCTTCTTCGGACTCAAAAGCTTCTTTACCCACCATGGAGATGGAAGTTTTCGGGTCGAAAGAGACCAGCTGAAAGCCGGGACCGAGATACTTGATAACGTTGTTGATGGCATCACCGCCGCCCCAGGCGACAATCTTGTCGAAATATTGCGGCCGGTAGAGCACGCTCTCGACGCTGTCATCACCGCCGCGCCAGTAGACCGCAGACATGGAGCGCACAATGGCATGATTGGGATCGATGTCGGCCATGGTACGGAGGATAGCCACCATGGTGAAGGGGTCGGCAGAAGACATCTTGAACAGGTTAATGCCCTTGACCATGGCACCCTGGGCCACAGACTTCACTGCCACCCCGGGGGAGTTGCCTGGCAGGACATGGATCAGTCGCGGTGCAAAGGCGCGTACAAAACTTTTGCGACCGGTGAAGTCCTGCTTCGGTACCCAGCCGTCCAGTGCCTTGGGATCGGGGAAGTTCTGCTCCACCTCAGCCATCAGGATGCGTTTATCCAGATAGGCCGTCGCATGGCGGGAGACGGTTTCCACCACGCCGCGGGGCAGGATATGGGTGGCCGCCATGCGGTCGAAACACTCCTGCATGTAAGGGTTGTTGGGATCGCGCATGCGCTGCCCCGTCTCCACCAGGAAATCGATGATTTCTGACAGAGGCACATTCAACAGCGGCGGTACTTCGGTACGTGGATGTACCACTTTATTCAAGTCGATTTTGGGCGTGGCAAAGCTCACGCCCAGGTCGCGGGAGTGCTGGATAATGTCGCTGCCTTCGATCAGTTCGCCGCGGATAAAATTGGGCGCAGAGACGGTGGCTTCGTCATGGCTTTGTGTTGGTTGAGTGTTCATGCTTCACCTCGAACGTAGGCGTCTACGGTGCCGGCGCAACCGATCTTGTCGTCACCCTTGATGTCCGCGTAGCGCACGATGTTGTCGCGGATGGAGGGGCTGCGGGCGCCGCAGGCACAGGGTCGGAAATCAATGGAGACCTTGTCGCCGGAGATGACTCCACCCCAGCGGCCATCCAGGGAGAGGTCAAAAAAGGCGGCGCGACCTTCGTACTCTTCATCGGCAATGGGCAGCAGTTTGTCACCACTCTCATCAAGGATCAGTGGCACGACCCAGGGTGGCAGGTGATAGCGACCGCCGACCTGACAGCGGGGCATGCCGGACTGAATCTCCTGCATGCTGTAGTTCTGGTAGCTGCGCTCGGGTTTGATGTTGAAGGTCTCGTAGACAAACTCGCGATAGTCGTCGGGCAGTTGGGCCCGCTTGAGACCGCCGCCGACGTAGAAAGAGTTTTCCGGATTGAAATCTTTGGCGCTGTAACCCATATCTCGCACCGCCTTGGCCACGTTATAAAGGCCGGACCAGAGACCACTGATATGCAGTTTTTCCGCGCGGTGTTCCACCATGGCCTTCGCCGCAATACCGATGGCATCATCCATGGCTTTTTGACGAAACGCCGAGATCTCTTCGTACTGAGCCAGGTCGCCGGGCTTGGCGGTGCCGTCGGCAATGGATTTTCGCAGCACCACCATCTGCGTCAGGCTGCCTACTGTCAGCGGCGGCACCGGATAGGCGAATGGCTCTTTTTCCGGATCCTGCAGGGCATTCAGGTAGGACTCGCCGGTAGCGGTATTGCGGGGAACGTGGGCGACCGGTGCCAGGCCCATAATGCGGCGATCCTGTGCCGGTACTACACCGGAGCCCCAGCTGTAGGCGGTGATCGCCTCAGTGCGACACCAGTCCATATCTTTCTCCGAGGCTACCAGCATGGCACTTTTCCCGGTGGTACCGCTGGAGCACGACACGTAATGACCACTCTCTTTCAGCTTCTCCACCCAGCCATCAATGTCGGCAATGGCATCGTTATCCATCGGTGGCACACGGTAGGTGGAGACAGTATCCAGCCAGCGTGCGAGGCGATCCCACTTTTCATTCGCAAGCAGAGATTCCGGATAGCTTTTGTAGGCGGTGTGGGGGAAGAGCAGGGGAACAATATCGTCGAGGCTTTTGATTTCGTCGATGCCCGCCTGGTTGGCGCGGTGGGCAAGTAATTTGATCAGATCCTTGCGCTCCTGGAAGCGTTCATTTACGGCGGCAATCTGGTCTTGGACGATCTCCCCATGAGGGATGTCGTAGCGGTAGTCCTCGTGAACGAGGCTGGTGAGCTTGTCAGCGATGCTGCCCATGGACTCTCTCCTTTGTGATAATCTGGGACACGTTATTGTATTAATGGTACCTATGGGTTTCATTATAGATCTGTCATTCTGGGGAGTGCAAGGCCTTACCGTGAAAAAAGAAGCAGCGAAAAAAGAAGCCGTGAAAAAAGTGGTAGTCAAAAAAGAGACTGCAAAAAAGAGAGCAGCTCCCGCCCGCCCGCGTGCCGGGCGCCCCACCCGGGAGGAGGCCGCCAGGCGTCACGAGGAGTTGCTGGACAGCGCCATTGACTGGTTTCTGGAGTCCGGTTACGACAACACCCGCGTTATCGACATTGCAGATTCCCTCGGTATGTCGAAACGTACGGTTTACGCTTACTACAAAGATAAGGAAGCGTTGTTTATCGCCGCAGTGGATCGTTTGGTGGAGCGCTACATCGTGCCGATCGAAACATTGCAGGCAGCGGAGACTGACGATCTGGAGGAGACCTTGCGTGCAGTTGCCCGCATTCGTATTGCCAATGTGGCGACTCCAGCCGGTATCAAGTTGCAGCGAATCCTGAACGCCCAGTCCCACCGTTTTCCCGATTTGATCAATCGTTCCCTGTCCACCATCGAACCGACTCTGGCCTTTCTTTCAGGCCTGTTCAGGCGTCTGGAAGCGCAGGGCAAGGTACGGGTGACGGATGCCGAGGCCATGGCCACGGCGTTCCTGAGCCTGGTGGTCAGTGGCCCCTCGCGGATGATCATCATGGGTGGACGCATGGAGCAGGCAGACATCGAGGCGCGTATCAATTTCTCCGTGGATCTGTTTCTGAACGGCATTCGCCCGCGCTAGGGGGGAGCGGCTTAATGAGCCGATAAACGGACGGCAGCGCTCACCGGGCTATGGCGGGGGGCACGCCGTCCGTAAAGCGTCACGCTTGTTGTGGTGCGGTAGCAGCGGTCGATGGTGCCTGGGAGAAATCGGGATAACGCCCCAGCGAGATAAGAATGGCGGCACCGATCAGCAGTGGAACCAGGGTTCCCCAAAGTACGGCGTCGTAGGATTGGGTCTGGTCAAACACCAGATTGGCGAGCATGGGGCCGAGCCCGGCTCCCAGACCGATCATCGCAGACATGCTGCCGTAGAGTACGCCAAAACTGCGGGTGCCAAAGTGACGGCTGGCAAGATAGGCCATGGCGCCCAGCTTGCCTCCGACTGCCAGCCCCATGATCACCACCGCGACAGCGGTGAGCGACGTAATGCCGGGAAACAGGAGCAGGGCAGCCGGTAGCAGGCAGGTGGCCAGCGTCGTACCCACAGCGATCAGCTTTGCGCTCATCTTGTCCAGCAGTAAGCCACCCGCAACCCGGCCGGTGATGGTGGCCAGCCCCAGGCTGCCTGCAATGGCGGCGGCGGTGCCCTGACTGATATTGGTGGACATCATGATTGGTACCAGGTTGACGATCAGGGCCACGCCGGGCACGGAAATAGCCAGTGATGCACAGGCCAGTTTGATGAAGGCGATGGAGCACAGACCTTCGCGGGTGCTCGGACCATAAAGCGGTTTGTCGTCTCGTGCTGTCTGTGTTTTACCGCCACCTTGTCCGGCACTGCGGAAAAACAACAGGATCAGGGGGATTGCCGCCAGCCCCCAAAACGCGGCCAGGCCGAGATAGGCCCCGCGCCAGCCATAGCGTTCCAGAAGTGCGTTGCCCAGCAGAGGTACCAGTGCCGAGCCAATGCCGGAGCCGCTCAGGGTAATACCCAGGGCCATGCCCCGATGCTTCTGGAACAGGCTGGATACGGCACCGGGCCATATCGAGGGTGTCATGGAGCAAGCCACACCGATCAGCGCCCAGACTCCCCACCAGTGCCACAGGTTACCTCCCGTCAGGGACAGCAGGCCGATAGCCGAGGTGAGCAGGCAGGCCGCGAGAATGCCCACAGGGCGGAAGCCCAGTCGGTCCACCACCATTCCCATCAGGGTACTGAGGGTGATGGAGAGCACGGCGACAATGGTCAGGCCGGACGAGATCTGCGCCCGGCTCCAGCCGGTAGCCTGTTCTATGGGCAGCAGCATTATGCCAATGGAGTAGGTGGGCACCGCAAACAGCGCTGAACCCAGTGTTGCGGCCAGAACAACTGTCCAGGCGCTGCGCCATTCGGAGTCAGGAGTGTGATGAGCTTGCATAGGAGTTCCCGTCAGGTGGCGTCGTGGGTAGACTTTCGGCGCCTGTTATTTTAATGGTACCTGTGAGTTTCAATATAACGGTAGCGCACTACGGAAACCGGGGTCAAGTGCCATGGTGGACGAAAGAGGAACGGGGTGACATGGCGCTATGGTGCAGGCGGTGTTCGGCAGGTATCGGGGTGGCGAAGAAGTGGGGCGAATAAAAAAGGGCGCCGCTGCAGACGCCCTTCAGAAGGGTTGGGTTAGTGGACTTTAGAGCGTGGGGAGATCCACCGCGATAGGTGGATAATGCCCTTTACTCCGCCAGGCTGGTGCGGGTATTGGTGGTTTTGGCCGGACGCTGGGGATCTCGCATAATCTCGTCCCAGTATTCAGTCGCATCCTGCAGCGTGGTGTAGTACCAGCTGTCGCTTTCCACCATCAGCCGGCGCAGTAGCTGGTTGTTGAGGCGGTGACCGCTGCGGCGACCGACAAAACAGCCGACAATGTGTACGCCGAGCAGTGCCAGGTCGCCGATGGCGTCCACCGCCTTATGGCGCACAAATTCATCTTCGTAACGCAATCCTTCACGGTTCAGGACTCGGTTGTCTTCTACCACTACCGTATTCTGCAGGGAGCCGCCCTGGGCGAGGCCCAGCGAGCGCAAGGCAGTGGCCTGCTCCATAAAGCCGAAGGTACGTGCCCCGCAGACAGACTCGTGGAAATGCTCGGCGGTGACCGGCATACACACGGACTGCTCACCAATGGCCTCGGATTCGAAGTCGATGGACATGTCCACCCAGGGCGCAGGGAAGGGCAGCAAGCCGACTTTGGCCTGGTCTTCCTCTACCCAGATCGACTCCGTCACTACGATGGCCATACGCTCGGCCTTAAGGGGCTGCAGGCCCACGGAGTTGATCTGATCAACAAATACCTTGGCGCTTCCGTCCATGACCGGAACTTCCGGTCCGTCCAGCAGGATGCGGCAGTTGTCTACGCCGCTGGCGTGCAGGGCCGCTATCAGGTGCTCGATGGTAGAGACACTGGTGCCGACACGGTTGCTGACAGTGGTCGAGAGGCGGGTGTCGCTTACGGTCGACCAGCGCGCCAATACGGTATTGTGTGGTGGTGCCAAATCTGCCCGTTCAAATACATAGCCGGTAAAGGCCTCTGCGGGCGCCAGAGTCATTCGTACTGCTTTGCCACTGTGCAGTCCGCGACCCACAAAGTGGAGCTGACTCTTCAGTGTGTGCTGCATGTAGTCGTGGTTCATAGTAGCGTCCTCTTTCAGTTTCTGAGGACAAGATTACGGAATCACCCCCCCTGGCGCTGATCAGTCAATACCAATCGTTAATCAGCTATTTGTCTTTCTGCGCCAAGGATTTATCCTATGGGGGAGATAGGGAGATCTGTATATGGCCGCATCCACATTAACCTCCTGGGCCCTGCTGGTCTGGGAGGAGCTGAAAGCCCGGGATCGGGACGCCGCGCAGGTGTTTTCCGACACGGGTCTTGACCCCTCCAAACTGGGGTCGTCCGTGGCGCGCTACCCCATAGAGAAAATGCAGCAGTTGTGGTGGCACGTGCGCGAGCTGGAGGGCGATGGTTTTGGTGTTGATGCCGGCTCCCGCTGGAGTCCCACCACCTTTCACGCCCTCGGTTTTGCCTGGCTGGCCAGCGCCACCCTCGGCGAGGCATTCTACCGTTTTTCCCGTTACGGGCAGTTTGTCAGTGACGGTCTCAGTTACGATCTCTCCGCCGATGGGCTCTACTACCGTTTCTCCGTGGCGCACGAATGGAAGGTGCAGCCGCAACTCTGCCCGCTCTCTACGGACGCCAGCATTATTGCCATGTTGAAAATGCTGCGCATGTTGCTGGGCGAAAGCTTTGCCCCGGTAGAGCTGCATTGTCCCCATGCCCCCAACTCGGCCGCCTGGTTGCTGGAGCAAAAAGCCGGTTGCCCGGTCTACTACGGTGGTGAAGGCATCTCCCTGTTGCTGGAGCGTTACGATGTGGAGAAGAAGCTCAACACCGGCAACGCGGAGTTGAGCCTGGTCAACGAGCAGATCATCACCCGCCATCTGGCGGAGCTGCAAAAGGAGCGGCTCACTACCCAGGTGGAGGTCACCATTGTCAATCAATTGCCTTCAGGCAATATCAAGGAAGAGAATGTTGCCGACGCTCTGCATCTGAGTCGCCGCACCATGCAGCGACGGCTGGCGGAAGAGGGCACCTCTTTCAGCAAGATCCTGGAAGAGAAGCGCATGCAGCTGGCAAAGAGTTACATCGCCGATGACACCCTTGCCATCAGCGAAGTGGCTTACCTGCTTGGCTTTTCCGAACAGGCCAACTTTGCCCGCGCTTTCAAGCGCTGGTACGGCTCCTCCCCCAGCGAGTACCGGCGCGATTCGGTGGCCTGATCACCGGGGCATTGCTCACCAGCGCCGCCTTTCTGGCTGTCCGGATTTTTTACACTCCCATTGTCATCAAACTGTCGTGATGTTGCTGTCCCTGTAATGGGTGACAAAAAATGACATTAAAACAGCGGGTTGCATTTTCAGGTGCAATTCTTGCTCGATTGGCGTTTGGTTTCTCCTGTAATCGCTCTGCGTGACCTTGGGGTGTCCTGTCGGGGCGATTGAGTTCGTCCCGGTAAGATCCGTAATCCAATCGACTTTTCTGGTTCTCCCCTCGATTTATTCAACCGGGGGGTGCTTCGTGTTTGGTCCGCGTCCGGTTGTTGTAACGCTGTGTTGTGTCTTGCATTTTTCCGATCCGCACCGTCCGGGTGATGGGGCCGGACTAATAAAAATTGGCCGACGTGTGCTGATTAGGTCTGTTTGGATGTTCTGGTGAGCCTGTGCCTGATCGTCGAAACTACATGGATGAGAGCGCTATGGGATCCTCACTCGGGAAACAGCTGCAACACTTTTTGAAGAAGAAGTTGCCCCAATCCATTGCCGCCGCCAATCGTTCGGCCCCGGCCAAAGCGTTGTACTTTGAAGCGCTGGAACCGCGCCTGCTGTTGAATGCGGATCTGCCGGGTGTCGACCTGGTGGTAAGCCTCGGCAGTGACCGTGACCACGACGTGGTAATGCGTCTGGTGGAGGAGCAGCAGCTATCGGGCGATGCAACGGCAGCGTTGACCAAACTCCAGATCATCGACCTCTCCAACAACAATGAAATCCTGGCCAGCGCCGATATCAATACCCTGAGCTCGGTTGTCATCGATCTTGGCAGTGCTGACGATCGCATCACCGTGGATACCACTTCTTTTGGCGACCAGACTATGCCAGCCATCACCCTGCAAGGGGGCGATGGCCTGGACGAACTGGTGGTTGAAAGCCAGTCAGACACCGTCTGGGACATCGCCGGCACGGGTGCAGGTAGTGTCTCTGGTGGCGTGAATCTCGCCTTTTATGGGATGGAGAAACTGACCGGCAGCGCCGGCAATGAAGATACCTTTGTGTTGCAGGAGGCGGGCAGTCTCTCGGGAGGCGTTGACGGCGGGGCGGCCGGTTTCGATATTCTGGAGATCAAAGGCAGTTTCTCCCAGCTGACATCCACAGTATTTGACGCGTCGTCGGGTGTGATTGAACTGGATGGCAAGCTGTTAAGTTACACCGGTCTGGAGCCCATTAATGTGGACGGATCGGTTTCAGCCCTGGTGCTGAACACCGGAGACGGCGACGACGAGATCGTGCTGGAGGCGGGCACCGGTGCCGGTACCTTTGCCCTTCGCAGTGCCAATGGCGCGTTTGAAACCCACGTGTTTGGTAACAACGTGGCTTCCATTACCCTGGGACTGGGCAGCGGGGCCGACAGTTTCACCTCGACGCTTACCGATGCCACGGTTTACCTGGGTAATATCACCATTGCCGAAACCGTCGACCTGACGTTGGGTGACATCACCGGTCTCGGTGGCAACCTGACGGTATCCACCATCTCCGGCCTTCACGAAGCAGACGGTACCTATCTGGGCTGGGAGGGATCACAGGATCTGGATTACGACGGCTCCTCTGTGACCATTCTGGACGGCGCCAACATTGATATCGCCGGAGACCTGTCGGTAACCGTCAACGCCAACACCGTCATGAACGCCTCCAACATTCAGGAATTCATCAGCGCTCCCATTGTGCGTGGTGTGCTGAATGTGGGTGACAGCGCCACTATCAGTGCCAATAACGTCACTCTGGCGGTTATTACCAACGGCGAGCGGGAGATGTTCCTGGGTATCGATACCGCAGCCCTGATTGACCTCGCCATTGAGGACGCCAAAGCGGCAGTTGCCACGGACTGGACCGCCATGACGTTTGCTGATCAGGGTGATGGCACCGGCACCATCACCCGCACCGGTGGCAGTTGGCTGACCGACCAGTTCGCGGTGGGCCAGGACCTGCAGGTCAGTGGAGCAAACTCCGCCAGCAACCAGACCTATCGCTTGCTGGCGGTAACCGATGATGTGGTTACGGTAGACCTCAGCGATGGCGCCACCATGCCCGCAGCCACCGAAACCGATGCCGGTGACATGGTGATAGAGGGTTATCAGTTTGTGCGTTTTAATGGCGACGACGAAGTTGTCTTCGGCGTGGCCGAGGACGGCACCTCGCTGATTGCCCGCACCGTCCCCACGGAAAACCCCGATGCGCGCATGAACGGCGCACCCGCGCTGACCTTTACCCATTTTGATGGCGCCGGCGACACCATCTCCCGCGCTGAAGGCAGCTGGGTTGCAGACGGCTTTGTGGCAGGACAGACCATCGCCGTCCGCGATGCCGGCGGTTTTAACGGCAACTACACGGTTGCCGGTGTCACTGCCTCTACCCTGACGTTAAGCGCGGCGGACAGCGTGGCGGGCGGGATCGCCGCCGGCGGTGTCACTGTGCGGGGCCATACGCTGGGCAGCTTTATCTACGAAGGCTTTGCCGCCGGCGACGAGATAGTGGTGCAGGGATCGGAGCGCAATAACAAAACCTACACCGTTGCCGAAGTTTATGACCACAGCCTGGTGCTGATCGCCTCCGACGATATCGTCGGCGAGGTGGTTGATCTCAGCAGTGCTGCGGCACCGGAGCTGGTGATCCAGAAGGTGAAAACCGATCTGGCCCTGGAAGATACACCACTGGTTTTGATGGATCGCAACGGCGAGATCATCCAAACCGACCAGGGCGAGCTGACCATGACCCAGGCGGAACTGGACGAGGCTTACAACCAGAACAGCAACCTGTGGGAAAGTATTCTCGGTAAACTCACCGACAATGGGGTGCTGGATGCGCTGACCAACTTCGGTCTGAAAGTGTGGGTCAGCGATCTCCACGGCAGTGTGAACCTGGGTAGCAACAGCACCATAACCGCCGGTGGTGATGTGGCGGTCACTTCTGACGTGACCGGCACTGTTGAAGCTTCAACCCCCAGTGTGGTGTTGGGCGTGAGCGTGGTGCGTTCGACCGTCTCCTCGTCGGTGACCATGGCTGAGGGTGCCCGCATTACCGCGGGCGGCGCGGCTGAGGTGGCCGCCAGCGCCGATAACACCATGCAGGCGTCCATGAGTGTCACCTCCGGCAGTATCCAGAACCCGGCACAGCCGGTGGCCAGCGGCTTGCTGGGCGAGGGTACGGCGCTGGATCCCTCCGGCTTCTCCAAGTTTGCGGTGCCACAAGTCGCGGGATCGTTTCTTGGGCCGATAGGCTTTGTGCGCGTGCCCGGTCCGGCGGTGGCTATTGCGCTGGGAATGGCAGATACCGATTCGGCAGTGACCATAGCCAGTGGCGCGGGTATTGTTGCTGGCAGTATTGATGTGGCCGCTACCAATGTGTACGACTACGGCGTCAGCGCCTCCTCCACTATCTTTGAGCCGGGCGCCAATATGGGCATCGGTGCCGCGGTAGCGGTCAGCGTCACTGACAGTCACAGCATCACCACGGTCAATGGTGATCTGTCGACCTATTCCGGATCGGCTGGCGATATCAACATCAGTGCGGAATCCACGGTTGTCTATGATGAGGTTGAGCAACCGGATGGCTCAATTGTGCGCGATTACACCGGTGGTAATGCCGTCTCTTCCGCCGCCTGGATTCGCAATACCACCCAGGGTTCCGGCGGCCTGGCAGGTGCCCTCGGTGGCTTCGTGGACTCCATCAAGGCCCGGCAGACCGCCTTGCGGGATGCCACCGCTCTGTCAGATCTCGCCAACGAAAACCCTGGCAAGTTTGAAATGGCGGCGGGGATTTCGGTGCTGGTCAGCAACAACACCGCCGATGTTATTGTCGCCAGCACCCGGGATCAGGCCGGCAGCGGCGGCATCAGCGCCGATGGTGACCTGAACGTATTTGCCACTGCGGTTGATAAACCGTTTGTGGGTGCTGCGGCCTGTGCGGAGTCCGGCGCGGAGATCGCGGCGGCGGCGGGCATTGCCTTTGCCCGTTACGACAATACCGCCAATACCCGAATCCTGGCGGATGCAGATCTGGAGGCGGGTGGAAGTATTTATCTGGGTGCCAATGCACTTATTCCCAACAATATCACCCTCGACGAAACCTTCTACACCAATTACAACAACGCCGTCGCCCAGTTTGAAGCGGATAAAGCGGCGGCCGATGGCGATGCGGAGAAACTGGCCGAGGCGCAGACCACCTTCGCGGGCAATCTTGCGGAAGCCTCCAAGGATACTTTGCTGTTTTTCCTCGATGCGGCCAAGAATCGCAAATGGGGACTGGCCGGCGCGGAAGCGGGCCTGCTCACCACTTACGTAAACTCCGGCGCTGGAGGACAGTACAACTCCACCGCCAAACACGACGAAGTGGTGTTTGAGAAGGATGGCACCACGCCAAAGTTCAATGCCGACGGTACCGATAAAACCAAACAGGTCTCCAACGAAACCCAGTCGGCGAAATACGGCATTGCCGGCAATATCAGTATTTTTGAAATCCACAATACCGGCACCGTCAGCATCGGTGAGGATGCTTCCATTACGGCCGTAAATACGCTGGACGTGGAAAGCCGTGCCGAGATGGACACCATCAACATGACCGGCCTCACCAGCCTGTGGGATATTTTCTGGTCGGCGGCTTCCCACATCAGCGGTGCAGACGACGGTGCCAGCACCAGCGGCAGTGACGGCGGTGTCGGTGCCAGTGTAGGTATCCGGGTGTTCGACAGCGTGGCCCGCAACCGGGTGGCAGAAGGTGCCACGTTGATCACCTCTGAAGACAGCGTCAACCTCAATGCCGACACCCGCCAGTTACACATCAATATCACAGAGATGGGCGCTGACGGCGGCTCCACCGGCATCGCCGGCAGTGTGGCCGTCGATGTGATCAACACCACTACCGAAACCCTGGTGGATGAGTCCGCCCGTATTCTCGCCGCCACTGATATCGGCTTGCACGCCCACAGTGATTTCCTGCAGGTCAACGCCGGCCTTGCCGGTACCGAAGTGGAAGGCGGTATCGCCGTCGGCGCCGCGGTGGGTGTCAATGTTCTGAACACCACAACCCGTGCGCTGGTCACCAACCTGGAAGGCAGCAGTGTCGGTGATAATTCAGCGGCAATAACAGATGCCGCCCAGGCCAATATTCAGGCCGGCAACGATGTGTCGGTGACGGCCCGTGGCGAAGAGGTGGTGGTGGCAGTCAACCTTGCCGGCAGCCACCAGACTGAAAAGCCTGCACCCACCCAGGACAGCGGTGAGCACGATCTGGTGTGGCTGACCCGGGTGGCCAAGGATCAGCAGGACCGCCTGGACGCCACTCGTGTTGGTATTGCGGGTGCCGCCAATGTGGATGTTTCCAGCGTTACAGTGACTGCGGCTATCGGTGCCGGAGCCTCGGTGTCGGCAGGCGGCGAAGTGGAAGTGCAGGCAGAGCAGGACAGGGTCTCCATACTGGTGGCCGGCGGCGGCATGCTGGAGCAGTCCACCGATGGCAGCAAGGCGGCGCTGGCCGGTGCCTTTGATGTCACGGTGTTCAGTCGCGAGGTGGAGGCGCTGGTAAACGGCGCTGTGATTCACGGGGCGGGGCTGGATATGGATGCCGACCGCAACGACCTGATGGTGGTAGTGAGCGCCGGTGGTTCCGGTTCCACCAATTCCGATGCGGCGGTGGCAGGCTCCTTTAACGTCAATATTTTCGACAACAAGGTCGGGGCCAGGCTGACCAACAGTGTGGTGGATGTCAGTGGTGACGCTTCCCTCAAGGCGCGCTCCGATACCCTGCTGGTCTCCGTAGCCGGTGCGGTGGGCGTCAACCTGGGCGGCAAGGCGGGCGTCGGTGCGGCGGTGGGTGTCTCCCACAGTGACGATGAGGTGCACGCCTACATCGATAATTCCAGCGTGATGGCCGGTGGTGATGTACTGGTATTGGCGCACAATGAGTTGGATGTAATCTCCGTGGTGGCCAGCGCCGGCATCAGCCTGAAAGAGCTGGGTATTGCCGGCCAGCTGGCGCTGCACATGACCACCTCCGATGTGGATGCCCGCATTGGCAATGATTCGGTGGTAAGCGCAGATAACAACGTCGCCATTATTGCTGACGATCGCGTCGGCATGGTGATGGTAACTGGTGGTATTGCATTGGGTGGTAAAACCGCCGTGGGTATTGCCGCCGCCAGCAGCGATATCTACGACCGCAAGGTGCAGGCTCATATCGACGACGGTGTGGCGGTGACCGCCAACGCCCAGGGCGATGCCACTCATATCGGTGACCTGGCGCTGGGCGCGGTTACGGTGGATGGCCTGCTGGTCAAAGCGGTTGGCGATGACGAAATTATCAATATTGCGGTGGGTGTGTCTGCGTCCAGGGGCACTGCCCTGCAGGGCTCCCTGATTATCGACACCAACTCCAGCGAAATCCTGGCTTACATCGGTACCGATGCCGCTACCGATTCCCATTTTGCCAGTGCCAGTGCCGGCGGCGCCGGCAGCATCGTGGTGGCAGCGGATTACCGGGTGCTGGGTGTCAATGTGGTGGGTGGTGTCAGCGCCAGTATGGGCAAGCTGGCTATCGGTGCATCCCTCAATGTCTCCACCCACGAGCGCACGGTCAAGGCCGGGATTGGCAGTTATGCGCAGCTGTCCACCGGTGGTTCGGTGCTGGTGGATGCCAGCCTGGATGCCGAGCTGATCGAAATTATTTTCAATGGCGGGCTCTCCAAGGGTGTGGGTGCTGCCGGAGCCGTCTCGGTGCCGGTGTTCAATGACTACGTCTATGCCCAGGCGATGTCACATTCCCGTATCACCGCCGGCGATGACATTGCCATTACGGCGGGGCACGATTTTGATCTGATTATGGTGGATGCCGCTGTCGGCGCCGGCGGTGATGTGGGGGCAGGAATCTCTCTTGGAGTGGCGGTACAGAGCGCCACAGTTCGTGCGCTGGTGGGTAATGACGCGCTTCTGACTGCGGATGACACTCTGGTAGTCAGTGCGGTAAGTGATGCCCTGATTGCCAGTGCCGCGGGCGGTATTGCCGCCGGCGGCAAGGTGGGCGCCGGTGCCAGTGCCTTCCTGCTGGTGCGGGATGACGATGTGCGCGCCGAGGTGGCCACCGGCGCGGCGCTGACCGGACTGGCGCTGGGCAGTGGTTTCAGTCGCAGCGGACCCAACGGCACTACCGTGCATCGCGGTGTCAGCGTCACCGCGGAATCAAAGGAGAAAATCGTCGGCGTGGCAGTGCAGGGCAGCGGCGGTGGCACCGCCGGTGTGGCCGGCACGGTGGCGGTGTCGGTGATTAACGAAACCACCATTGCCCATGTACACGATGGTGTGACCATCGACTCCGGTGCCGATATCCGGGTCAAGGCCGAAGACCACACCGAACTCTATAACATCGCCGGCAATGTGGCCGGTGGTGGTACTGCGGCGGTGGGCGCCAGTTTTGATGTGGCCAGTGTCATCAAGTCGACCCACGCCAATCTTGGCGACCCGGACGATGGCAGCGCCTATGTGGCAAGCGATCCCGGTGTCACCGCTACGGCGGGTGGTAACGTCTTGGTGGAGGCCCTGGCCAGCGAACAGATTGTATCGGTGGCGATTGGTATTGCCGGCGCCGGGACTGCGGCGGTGGGGGTTAACGGTGCGGTCTATGTGCTGGGTCTCGATACCCACGCCACCATCGGTGAGAACGCCAGGGTGGCTGCCGAAGGTTCGGTGGTGCTGGATGCGTTGCAGGATACCGAGATCGATATGATCGGCGCCTCCCTGGCCGGTGCCGGCACGGCGGCCATCGTCGGCACCTTTGATATTCCCATTGTCACCAAGGCGGTGACCGCTACGGTGCTGGAGGGTGCCTCGGTGGTCGCGCACGCGAACCTGCCGGGCATTACGGTTCACACCGGCAGCGTCAGTTCCAGTAAAAGTGGTGCCGGCTCCAGCTTTATCAACACCGACAGTGGCTCGGTAAGTACCCCCACCGATGTTATTGATGGCAGCCTCAATCTGGCTATGCCGCAGGTGGACCAGTCGGAAGCCGGGATGTATGTGGCCCGGGATTACTCCGCTGATACGGCGAGCGGCTTTACCGGTGTGTCGATAACCGCGGTCAGCCTTGACGACCTGCAATCCATTACCGGTGGTATTGCCATTGCCGGTAGCGCCGGCGTAGCCGCCGTGGTCGGGGTGGATGTGGCCAATATCACCACCCATGCCACTGTTGCTGATGGTGTCACCATTAACCTCGACAGTGCCGGCTCCGCCAGTGACTCGCAAGCAGTGAATATTGCTGCCGGCAATGCGCTGGACCACATGGGCGTATTGGCGGCAGTTGCCCTTTCCGGTGGTGGCAGTGTCGGCCTGGTGGGTGATGTAAAAGCCCTGACCACCGACACACGGGCCAGTGTTGGCGATGCCGATATTGTGGCCAGCGGTGATATTACCATTGCTGCCGATACAGAAGAGGATGTGCAGTCCCTGGTGCTGTCGATCGCCGGTGGCTACATCGCCGTCGCACCGGCGGTGACAGTGATCTCACTGGAGGCCACCACCAGCGCCACAGTGGCGGGCGGCGCCATGCTGGACGCCGGCGGTAATGTGCAGATACTGGCCGGCCATGACACCAATATTGACACCCTCGATGGCGGTGTGGCCGGTGGCGTGGGCGCGGTCAGTCCCGGTATCAGTGTCATCGTGCTGGAGAAAACCACCACGGCCACCGTGGGCGACAATGTTTCCATTGATGCCCGGGCGCTGCACGGCAGCACCGATGGGGTAGAGGGGCTGCTGGTACAGGCTACTTCCAGCGAAAACCTGGATCAGGTGGCCTTTGGTGCCGCGGCCGGTGTTGTGGCGGTGGGCGGCTCGGCGTCGGTGATGGAGGTGGACTCCGACACCATCGCCGGTATCAACGCCGGTGCCCGCATCAACCAGAAAGGCTATGCCGCCGGTGAAGAACCGGCCGGACAGCAGAATGTACAGGTAGCCGCCCATAACGTGCTTGAAGTGGATGTGGTCTCCGGTGGTATGGGCATAGGGCTGGTGGGCGCCGGCGTGGGTGTGGGTGTACTGACGGTGAACAACGACACCGCCGCCTACCTCAATGGCAGCGTCAGTGCCGCCGGTGATGTCTCGGTAGAAGCCCTTTCCGATCAGGATGTTCACGGCGTGATTTTTGGCGGCGCCGGTGGCGGTGGTGCGCTGGCGGTCGCGGTGGGCATTTTTGATATTGGTGGCGACAAGAGCGGCAGTGGCTACAGCTACACCGATGGTGAAGGGGAGGAGGTTAACAGCAACGCCACCACCGTGCCTTCGGGACAGGACGAGAACGATGCGTCCACCTCCAATCTGGACGCCAAGCAGGAATCCAGCGATGCCATCAACAGCGGTGTGGGTGAGTTGCTGGCGGGTCTCAAGACCGGTGGTGACAGCGGCGGTGACGAGAACCTGGCCCAGCTCAACAACAACACCTCCAGCATTACTGCAACGGCGCAAACCCCGACTGCGGGCAGCATCAGTACCAGCAACACCATCCCCACCGGTACCAGCGCCCTGGTAGGCGCCAACGCCAGCATCACCGCCAGCGGTAACGTGGGCGTGATGGCCTACCAGAATGCCAACTTTGAAGCGGTGGTGGGCGGCGCCGCCATCGGCGGTGTGGCCGCGTCCGGTGGTGTCGGTGTGGCTACCCTCGACAACGATGTGCTGGCCAGCGTCGGCAGCGGTGGCCGTATCTACAGCGCCGGTGATGTCACCGTCAGCGCGTTGCTGATAGAGCGAGCCGAGTTTACCGGTTTTGCCGGCGCCGGCGCCATTGGCGTAGCACTGTCGGCTACCGTGGTGGTGCTGTCGGATTACAGCTCGGTAACGGCAGAGCTTGGAGGCAGTATTGTCGAGGCCGGAGACGTAACCGTTCTGGCCAGTTCCGATATTGGTCTCTTCGCTGAGACTATCCAGATTTCAGCAGCCGCCTTTGGCGCCGGCGGTGGTGCCGCCACTATTGTCTCCAGCGACGGCCATACCACGGCCGGCCTGCTGAGCGGCACGGTGATCAGCAGTGCCGCCACCCCGGGCGCGGTGGAGAATGTCACCGTGCAGGCCATTGGCCTGCTGGAAATCGGTGATATTGATCGCGGCAGCGGCGATAACAATGCAATGGCCACCGGCGGTAGCGCCGGTGGCATCGCGGTGTCTGTGGGTTACTCCGGCGGCACCGACAAGCGCGATACTGTTGCCTACGTTGGAGAGGGTTCCGATATAACCGCCAACAGCAAGGTCGATATACAGGCTGACAGCTCCAGTAACCTGGATATCGTTACCAAGGGCGGCGCCGGTGGTGCGGTAGCCGCGGGCCTGATGTTTGCCAACGCGGCCATTACCGACTCTTACACATCTGCGACCGTGAAAAGTAACAGCCGCATTCGCGCTACCGATATCACCGTGGCTGCCAAGGGCGACAAGCTGGCCAATGCCCAGACCCTGGCGGTTGCGGTGGGTGGTGTGGCGGTCGGGGGCACCAACGCCACTACCACCGTGACCGCCAATGTGGATGCGGCCGTGGATACCGGTGTGGAGATGATTGCCGGCTTGAGCATCACGGTTAAGGCTGAAAGTGATATTGAGGGTGACGCTTTCGTCGAGTCCGTCAGTGTGGGTATTGTCTCCGCCGGTGGATCCACAGGCTTTGTCACAGTCACGCCCACCACAACATCCTCGGTCAGTGACAACGCCCGCCTGTCGTCCGGCGGTGATATTGCGGTCTACACCAAGTCCGGGCAGGCGGAAGTGGTTGTGTCCACAGTAGTCAATAACGATTACCTGACCGATGACAACCTGATCAAGGTCTATCGGCGTGATGTTATTTCCAATAAGTTAATGGGATACCAGGTTGATCCCGTGACCGGTGCGCCGGTATATGAACTGGATGACAATGGCGAGCCTACCAGTAACAGGGTACTGGTCTACGGTGATGCTGAGGGCAACTGGGTAACGGCAGCCGGCGAAAGTGTGGCCGCTGACTCGGTGCAACTCCTGTATCAAATCCTCAATCTCAAAACCGGGGATGTGATTCAGTTGCACGAAGTGGGCACCGTCGTCGCGGACCCGACCGCGGAGCCGGTGGGTGGTGAATATCTGGATCGTAACCTGTCGGTGATTCGCGTTGATCGGGAAACGGTTTCCATCGGTACCGTTATTCTCGGGCAGGAGATCGATACCGATCGCGACACCATTACGGTGCAGCAGCCACACAACTTTGTCACCGGTGATGTGGCTACCATTACCGATCCGGAGTCACTGGTATTTGGCGGTGGCAGTATCAACTACAACGATCAGGGCACCATCTGGACCCCGGCCAATTCGATATACATTCCCAACCATGGTTTGCAGAACGGCGACGCCTTTGTCTATTCCGCCGGTGACGTACCGATCAAAGGGCTGGTGGATGGCCAGGTTTATTACGCTATTACCCGGGGCAGTGACTACCTTGGCTTTGCCGCAACCCTGGCCGATACCTACCCGGGTGTCCAGCGCTTGATTGACCTGAGTCGTTGGGGCGACGAGGACGGCACCATTACAGTTGCGGGCAGCCTATCCTATGAGCCCGGCGATGTCCGCTACGCCGACTGGGTGTCGGAGGAGAGCGGACAACCGGCTAACAGTTTTTACATCCCCGGACACAACCTGGTTACCGGTGACATGATCACTTTTGCCGGCTCGGTAGGGGTGGGCAGTAACTGGACCGGAAAAACCTTTGCCGTCATTGCCCAGGGCGATGACTTTATCCAGCTGGCACAAAGCAAGGCCGATGCCTTTTCCGGCAAGGCGTTTGACCTGCAGGTGACCTTTGAGCCGGCGTTGTACTACTACACCCAGTCCCGCTTCGACACAGGTCAGGTAGATGTAGCCGCCAATGCGCTGTTGCTGGAGGGTTACGATTTTCAGGTGGGGGATGAGGTCCGCTATCTGGCCGGTGATCAGCAAGTCGGTGGTTTGTCGGCTGCTGAAACCTATCGTGTCGCATCGGTGATCAACCAATGGGTAACGCTGGAGACGCTGGACAGCAGCCCTGTGGATATTGCAACGCCGGGTAACGGCAGCATTGCCCTTGCCGGCGTGGTGGATTTTCACCCGCAGTGGATCAGCGGTGATGATTTCAATCTGCAGGATGACGGACTGGAAGTGCCCCCGGACAGCCTGTTTGACCCACGACACAATTTAAAAACCGGTGATCAGGTGCGGGTAAGTGTGCCAGTACAGTCCGGTATCAGTGGGCTACTGGATAACCAGTTCTACTTTGTCATTGTGACCGGCGACTATCTGCAGTTTGCCACCTCCCTGGAGAATGCTGACGCGGGAGTCTGGGTAGACCTGTCTGCTAACACCGCCAGCGCCGCTACCTTCCAGCAGCAGCAAACCTTCTCCTATGCGGACATAACCTTCGACACAGGGGAAGGCCCGGTCAACTCCATTTTTGTCGCTGGTCATAACTACACCACCGGCATGCGGGTTGAGGTGAACTCCGAGGATGTACCGGTGCTTGGTCTGCCGGTGGGGGACTATTACGCCATTGTTATTGACGAAAGCCATATTCGTCTGGCGAACAGTCTGGTGGATGCCGAAGCCGGTGTGGCGATCGATCTGGCTCCCTTGGGAACGCCGTTTATCAACGTCTCGGGTGTGTTGGAGGTGGAGCTGGGTGAACAGCGCATTACGCCTCTGCTGGACGACGGGTTGGCGGGCCAGTATCGCGTCACGGTGATTGATGCGTTCACCTTCAAACTGCAGGATCTTGCGGTTGCCAATGGCAGTGATCAACTGACCAAAGCCGATTTTGACCAGCTAGGTGTTAACAAGAACCCCGGTGATATTTACTGGGATGGGGGTATTCGCTCGACAGAGTTCCAGGTGGGTGACTACATCACCTACTACGAAGAGGGTCTGGTAGAGACCGTGTCCGCCTCCATGCTGGGCAAGGTGCCCGTGGAGAGGGATTTCGAGCGGGGCAACGGTAACACCACCATTGACCAGTACGAGTTTGAAGAGGGATCCAACAACATTTACGTGCCGGGACATGGCTACGCCACCGGCGATATTGTGGAATATCAGTCGGCCAACGGTAATGCCGGAGGCCTGACTGCCATTAATCCCGGACGTTATTCCGTCGTTGTGGTGGATGACAACCTGTTCACCCTGCATTACCTGGTGGCGGATGCCACCCACAATGTCGGCGATGAGGTCAATGTCTGGGCAAATATCGAATGGTACGAGGCCAATCCGGGCTCTTACGGTATTGACGGTGAGATAGACCCGACTCTGGATCTGGGTTCCATACACAAAGTGGTCAATGGCCAGTTGGTGGGTGTAGATGGGTTGGTTCACGGCCACGGCTATTACGTGATCGACACCGTAGCTGGTGACGGCTACCTCAACCTGTCGTTGACGGAAAACGGTGACGCGCTGGAGTTTGTGGCCCGCGAGGGCACCGTGACCTTCAGCCGAGAGGGCCTCAACCTGTCGCGCTCCTGGGGTGAGTTCCAGGCGCTGCTGGACTTCAGCCAACTGGCGGGCAAGGACATTGAGGTATTGGGAGAGGATGGCGTTCGCCTGAGTGAAGTCCTTAACGATGTAGGTGACAGCAAGTCATCATTAACCCTGCGCAATACCAGTGGTGGTGCGGTCAATGTCGGCACCAGTGAAGGGCACCTGACAATTGACGTGACCCTGGATACCACCATCGAAGGTGAGCTGCTGGCGCAAAGCGGCATACTGGTAGACTCGGAAAACAAAACCTTTGGTTCCATAGACAATAGGCTGGTGGGTATCGGTGTGCTCGGCGGTGGCAAAAATACGGGATCATTCCTCGATTACACCGAAAACCAGACGGTCCATATTACCGATGCGGTACTGGATGCCGGTTACGCCATAGCCATCAAGGCAGAGACAGCACCCAACATGACCACGGTCGCCAACGGCCGTGGTGGCGGTTTGGTGGATCTCAACTTTGCCAACGCCGATACCACCGTCAATATCCAGCAGAACAAGGTTATTATCGATGGCTCCTCCACCCTGGTAGCGGCTGGCCGCGGGGTAACGGATTTTGATGGCAACCCACTGCCGGGTTTGAGTGTACAGGCGATTACCGGCGGGCTGGCCAGCAACTCCTCCACCGCCTCCAACGGAGGCGTGGTGGCCGGCCTGCAGATCAACGCCCGCGGTGATTACGAGACATCCTTCACCGCACACACTGGCGTCTCCATCGGTGAACAGGCGAGCCTGGAAGCCTATGAGTTGTTGATCGAGGCCAAAAACACCGGCATTGACCTGGATTCCACAGCTCATCTGAGCATGGGCGGTCTCTTTGCCGGCGGCACGGCGGCCGCCAAAATTACGGCCAACCTTTACGCTGATGTGAGCCTGTCCGGTGCCGCCACCCTGACCGGCAGCGATGGCGTCAAGATCAAGGCCCTGAACGTCGACAACACTTTTGATACCAGCACCACCATGTACATTATCGCCCTGGGTGGAGGCGAGGGCTGGGCGCAGTCCGGTGTCAACACCTGGTCCACCATCAATGCGGCGGCGGGTACTACTGTCTATGCCGGTGCCGACGCCCAGGACGACCGGGCGCTGGTGGTGATTGCCGAGGACGGCAATAACACCATCAACAGCCGCCAGCACGATGTGATGATCGGGGCCATCCATACCAACAACAGCCGTAATCCAGTCTCCGAGGTGAACTGGGATGCCGATGTTCATATCTCCGCCATCCGCAAACCATTTGGTCTTGTGGTCTCCGGGAGTGGTTTGGTACTGGCGACCCAGGGGGTAACCGTTAACGGTGGTTATGGTACCGGTTATCAGATCACGGATGATTTCTACGTTGACGATATCAGCGGTCAGCCACTGGAGTACGGTAAAACCGTGATCGAAGCCAACAGCCAGGGGAACAACCGCACCGTCACCGGCAGTGATGGAACCTTTTTCTACAACACCCAAGGTGGTTTGCTGGAGATTGCCAATTACAGCGCCTACGACATGACCATCAATAACATTGATATGTATGGTCAGGGCGGTGGCTCTGATGGGGCGGAAATCACCATAGACGCCAATACCCGCACTTTGAGCTTCGATATAGCGTTTGAGGTGGATGGCTCCGAAATCAATATATATGGTCTGACGGATGTTGGCCTGGCAGGACATATTGATAACTCCAAAGGACGTACCACGGTGACCTCTGCCCTCGGCTCGATCAAGCTGGCAGGCAGCGGATTATTTTCGTCATTTATCGAAAGCCAGGAGGTAGCGCTGAGCGCAACCATCGGTTCGGTCGATGCGCTGGTGGCGCTGGTGTCGGATGCCACCGAGGCGAAACTGGAAGTCGATGCACTCTTCGATGTGTCGCTGTTAATCGCTAATTATGTAATCAGGGATAACGCCAGTTTCTTTGTGAACGCAGAGAACCCGCTCGAAATAGATACCCTGGGTGATGTGAACATTGTTTACCTGTCGCCATTTACACGTTCCGACGATGTAGTGACTGGTGGTGCCATTGGCGTAACGGCGCAGAACAATGACTCCACCATCAGCGCGGAATCGGGCTTTTACAGCGGCCACTACTCTACTGGCAAGGTGGGTAGCGTGGCAGACGCTCCCATTGAAGTGAGTTTCGGTGATGTGGGTG
Organism: Pseudomaricurvus sp. HS19; assembly: GCF_009857815.1. GTDB lineage: Bacteria > Pseudomonadota > Gammaproteobacteria > Pseudomonadales > Cellvibrionaceae > Pseudomaricurvus. Next base: position 291,431 of record NZ_WVVW01000001.1, read on the forward strand.
AGCAGATCGACTCAATGTTGATAGCAGATATTTCTGCAAGCAATATCAGCTTCAGCGGCCTTGGAGAAAAGCCGATAGACCTCAGGTTGACCTCGGATATCTTGGGTGACGGTGCCATTAATGTGACCAACACTGGCAGCGTGGCGGTGACAGAGTCCACCGGTGATCTTCGCGTCGGCCGTATCGCCACCAGCTACGAGTTGTCCCTCAGCACCCCCGTGGTGTTGACGGCTTTGGATGGTGGAGTGGTAGACGCCTATGGGGACCCTGAGGCCGATGTGTTGGCCCATAGCGTTTATATAGGCCGGTCTGACTTTATCGGCAGCGTCGATAACCCTCTCGAGATTGCGCCATACGATCAGGACTCCAGCACTATCAAGGTCACCGCCAGGGCGACGGGCGATATCTATCTCACGCAAACCCGGGGAGATTTGTCCATTGGCGAGATTGCCGCGGGAGGTGACGCCGGTATTGAAACTGTAAACGGCAGTATCCTGGCGGGTGAACCCGGTCTGCACGAAGAGTTTGATGTTAAGGGCGTTAATGTTTCGCTGGCAGCGAGTGGCGGCACTATAGGCTCCCCGGACTATTATCTCGATATAGTTACAGGTTACGGGGTGTTGAACGCGTTTTCCGACGAAACCATTTATCTTGTTGAGCAATCCGGCACGTTGCATGTTCAGTCTTTGGTTTCCGGGGCCGATATTAACCTGCATATGGGCGACCAGAATCCGGAGGTGGATGAGGCCACACTGCTGCATTTGATTGAGGGTGGGGTTATATCCGCGCAAGGGGCGGTGGAAATTTACGTGGCGGATGATTTCCATGCGGCCGCAGACAGTCAGATGATTGCCGGTTCAACACTGGCGCTCTATGGTGATGCGATCAAGATCCCACGCGATACCATCACCTATTTTGTGGGTGACATGGAACTGGATGGGCAGATCGCGCTGTTTTCGCAGTCGCATATCAATATTGAGGTGGAAAGGACAAATGTCACTGGCGGTTACTGGATGACCGTGAGTGGCGACCGGGCCTCCAATGTGACGCCCGATGATGACGGCGCTCATCTACTGTTTGAGGGTCTTATCGCCACGCAGGATGGGGCTTCGATTTACGGCGCTGACGATCAGGACCTGATTCATTTCAGGGGGGCGACCCTGTCTGGAATCGTTACTGCCTTTGGAGGGGATAACAATGACACCCTGATGGTCACCCGTCTTGCCCCCATGTCGGCCCCCATCGAAAGCCAGGTCGACGGCAGCATCACCGGACGCGATGTGCTCAACCTGGTGGGCGGTGACGGTGTGGATCACGTTACCATCTACACCCACGGCTCCGGCGACACCTCCAATCAATACGTGATCAACATCGACAGCGACGCTGTGGATGCCGTTGCTATCCACGGTGCCGACGACAGTGACGATATTTTCCTGCTGCGGGAAACCGTCGGTGTGGCCAGTTATCCCGGCAGTTTCAATATGGTATCGGTGATCAACGGCACCTTGCCGGATGCCACCACCAGCGGTGGTCCGGAGAGTGTGCAGCGGATCAACATCAGTACCAATCTGGATCGCCTGTGGATCGCAGGTGGCAGTGGCAATGACTACTTTGCGGTTGACAGCTTTGTGCACACCGAGCTGGTATTTGCCGGTGGGGAAGGGGTGGATACCTACGCCCTGGGGCAGTACTTCGGCAGCAAGCGTGATGCTGGTGCCCAGGTGGCAGCGCTGGATCATTTCACGACGGCTACCCGTACCATCGACGGCACCGATGTTGAGGAGAGCCCTGGCAGTGACAAACCAGTGCTGATCCTCGATGGCTACAACGGCACCTCCGGTGAACCGGAAGATCAGGTAATCCTCAGCAGTGCCGGGAATATGCCTGTGGGCGTGAACAGGGCCGAGGTGAAACTGGTGGCGGCGGTGTTGATGCCCGGTGAGCTGAATGAGATCGCCTTTGACACCTTGCCCGACGCTGGCGAAATCCTCCGGGACGAAGACGGGGTTCTGCTGTTGCAGGATACCCTGAGCAGCTATCAGAGCAGCATTGATCTGGTGTTCACCGCCGCTGACAGCGACCTGACCGGCTTTGCCTTTGACACAGATACCAGTGCTATCCGGATGATCGGGCTGGCCAGCACCGCCACCGTTAACTGGTCTGTGGTAAACGGGGCGCTGGTCGCTAACGACGGTAACCAGGATGTGCTGCGACTGGAAATCGTGGCTGCCCCCATTGCGGCCAACAGCAGTGGCAACGTAAGGGTAACGGCCACCATGCTGGGCGCTTTCAGTCACGAGAGCATTATCAATGTGGATACGCTGGCCATCACCGGGATTACTCTGCTGGCCACGGACGCCACCGGGCAATCTGCCAGCAGCGGTTTGCGGATTATGGTGGCGGATGCGGTGCCGCAGCTCAGCGTTGAAGGCGGTGGCCTGTCCGGCAGTGCCGGTGAACTGCTAAGCGGCAGCTGGAGTGGAATGGTTGGCGCAGATCTGCCGGGTGACTACACCGTGCTGCTGGATGGTATCGGCTACGGACTGGATGAGGCCATTGCCATCGTCAGGGACGGCGTGCAGGTGGGCACCTTGACCGTGAAGTCCAGCGGAGTCTGGGAGGTTGTTGGAGCCGACAGTTTGCAGGATCTCTACATCAACCAGAGCTATGTCATTAACTTTATGGTCTTCTTGCAGGACAGCGATCTGGATAGTGTCAGCGGTTCTGGCAATGTCACCCTGATCGGTGCCAAGGTACCGGAGATCCCCGCCATCGGCGAGGACGCGTTCCTGAGTGTGACCGATACCACCACAACCGACGTTCACAGCGTGGAGCTGACCTATACCGCCGGTGGCCTGGATCTGGTATCGGTAGGGTTTGACAACGACTTCTCTACCATCCAATTGGACGGCCTGGACGACGCAGCCGTGATGAACTGGTCGCTGGTGGACGGGGCGCTGGTAGGCAACAACGGCATAAGTAATGTGATTATGCTGGAAGTATCCGCCGACCGGATCGCGGCGCTCACCAGCGGCAAGGTGACCGTCAGCGTGACTTTGATGGGCGCCCTGGCTCATGAGGATTCCCTCAATGTTGACCAGCTGACCATCAGTGGCATCGGTTTGGTGGCCATCGACAGTGCCGGCTTCGAGTTGCACCAGTCAGCCACTGTGACCGTGTATGACTCTCTGCCCACCATCAGCGCTAACCAGCCGGTGTCACAGGTTCTGCAGGGTGAAACCATCAGCGGTACCTGGAGCTACGATGCCGGAGCTGACGGACTCGGCCTGCTTGGCGTCAGGGTCGACAATATGGACTATGCTCTGGATACCGCTATTGCGGTGTTCGGGGATGGGCGCCAGATCGGTCAGTTGACTGTATCTTCCGATGGCACCTGGCAGTTGCAGGCCTTGCCGGATCTCTGGACGGTGGATGGTGCTGCAGCGCTCTATCAGCTGGGTGTGGAGATCATGGTGGCCGACAGCGACCAGGACACAGCCGCAGTGCAATTCGGCCTGGCTGTGGAGGTCCCGGCAGTGGTCTTTGCCCAGATCGAAACCGGTACCGTGGTGCTCGACGAAGACCTGATCGTGGACGAGAAATCCATTGACCTCGCCGTGAAGACCGGCACCTTCGCCCTGGCAACCGTGGCGTTTAACAGCGACACCTCCGGCATACAGATTGACGGCCTGGATAACGCGGCGGCGATCAGCTGGCGTATTGATGAGAGCGGGGCATTGATCGGTAACGACGGAACCGGGGATGTTATCCAGCTGACTCTCACCTACGAGAACATGATCCAGGCGCAATCCGAAGGGGTGGTGCGACTGACCGCGACGCTGCTGGGGGCCATGTCCCACGAAGATATGGTCAATGTGGACAGCCTGTCCATCAGCGGTGTGTCGTTGGTTCTGATGGACAGCTGGGGTTACAGCGTTGCCCAGACGGTTGGTATCAGCGTGCTGGACGATGAGCCGGTAGTGGGGCTCTCCACCAACGATTACATCGGCAATTACAAGGGCGGTGAAGTTCACAGCGGCACCTGGAATGTGGATATGGGGGCTGATGCCGATGGCGCCATTATGGTGGTGGTCAATGGCCAGCAGTACGCCATTGGTGAAACCATCGAAGTGGTATTTGATACCGACTATGTGGGTGACCTGACGGTCCACGACGACGGCACCTGGACCTTCGTGGCGCAGAAGAAAACCTACGACGAAACTGCTGTGGTTCTGGATATCAGTTTTGAGCTGGTAGCCGTCGATGCCGATGGTGATCAGGTTGCCGACGACACCACCTTTACCGTGACCCGTATTCTTGGTCGCGCCAACAATGGCGTCGGTAACGGCCTCGATCCGCAACCGCCGGGCTTGCCACCGGAAAACGACACCGGCGACGCGGTACCGGGTGACCCGGGTAACGAAGGCGGGGCGGATTATGACAGCGAACTCAGCGTTTCGACCCTGGAGTTTGAAGATTCTGAATCCACTACCATTATCACGGCGACCGCTTCTTCGGCCACGCCTTCCACCAGCGAAGAGCTCGGGGATAGTGTGATGAGCGGGGAAACCTGGTTGCTGGAGGAGGAGAGTCTGGAGCTGGCCGAACTGTCGGATGAGGAGCTGGCATCTGCGGAGCTTGTAGCCGGTGCGGAGACAATCAATACCGGTGAAGAGTGGCAGCTGGTCAGCTGACCACATTGCGATTGGTATTTTGGAAGTGTTAATTAACTGAAAAGGGAACAAGGCATGTCGAAAGGAAATGCAGAAACGGTTGAAGTCGCAGCGGAGCCGGTACAGCAACCACAGGTGGTGTGGAGCGATAAAAACATGGTCTCCAACTTCGCTAACGTGGTGAATATCCAGAGTACCAAGGATCAGATTGACCTGTTTTTTGGCACCAATCAGACCTGGAACCTGTCCCAAAGCAACGGAGTAACCGTTGATCTCTCCAGTCGTATTATCCTCACGCCCCATGTGGCCAAGCGCCTCTGCCAATCGCTCACGAAGTTGCTGGCGGAGCATGAAGCCCGCCATGGTGTGCTGACTGATTGATGTCGGGTCCGGGTAATGCCGCCGGTTTGACGTGGTGTCAGCCCGGCGCCGACCGGTCGGAGTTGTGTCCGTGAACCATCCTGCCGAAGAGCCTCTCACCGCCGTATCCCGTGCGTCGGCGGAGGCCACTGATCGTCACTGGTCGATGCTGATTCAGGCCGCTTCGCTGCAGGCCGCGGCCCAGTCCTGGCTGGCGGTGATGTGCGAACAGGTTGATGAGACCAATGCCGGCTTACTGGTATTGCAGCAGGCCGCTGGAGGCTACCAGCCGGTAGCCCATTGGCCCGAAGATCAATTGCTGCCGGAGCCTCTGCGCTCGCTGGCTGGTGTTGCTCTCGAATCCGCCAAAGGCACCGTTCGCAAGGCCGATAACGCCACCCTGATTGCCTACCCGGTAAAGTCCGGTGAACAGGTATTTGCCGTGGCCTGCCTCTCTGTCACCACCGACAACATGGCCCGTATACGCAAGACCATGCGGCAATTGCAGTGGGGCAGCAGTTGGTTGCGGGATCTGTGGCAGCGGGACTCCAGGCAGCTTGAGGATGGCCGGCAACGGCTGACTCACCTGGCACTGGATATTATCGGCGATACTCTGGAGGCGAGCAGTGCGAAAGTGGCGGAGCACGACCTGGTGCACCGTCTGGTTGCCGAGTTTGCCCTGGAGCGCGCGAGTCTTGGCTTTCTCGATCACCAACAGTTGCGGGTGACTACCATCTCCCACAGCGCCAGCTTCGGCGAAGAGATGAACCTGATTCGCCAGATTGGCGAGGCCATGGACGAGGCGATCGAGCAGGGCACCAGCATTGTCTATCCCTCAACTGACAGCGAGACTCCGGTGATGGTGCGGGCCCACGAGTCGCTGCACCACGCCAACCGGGATGGAATGATTCTGACCATCCCGCTGCTGAAATGTGGCGAGCCCGTTGGCGCTCTGTTGTGCGAGGCGGGAAGGGGGCAGGAACTCAACCGGCAGCAGGTGGATTTGATCGCTGCAGTGGCGGCCTATATGGGCGGCTTGCTGTTTGAAAAACGCTGCAACGACGCCCACATTCTCTCCAAGGTCCGGCAATCAGCCAGGGTGCAGTGGACACGTATGACGGGGCGGGGTTACACCGGTCGCAAGTTGTGTGTGGCGCTGTTGGTGGTGCTGGGTGTGTTGTTTACTTTTTTGTCGGGTACTTATCAGGTCAAGGCCAATGCCGTACTCAAAGGGCAGATACAGCGCGCTATCGTGGCGCCCTTTGACGGCTTTATTCTCAACAGTGATGTCCGCGCCGGGGATGTCGTGCAGGCGGGTGATCTGATGGCGGCCTTTGATGACCGGGATCTGGCACTGGAGCGGCTTAACTGGGTGTCGCAAAAGCAGGAGTACCTGTTCGAATACAATCGCGCTCTGGGCAGTCGCAAGCGGGCTGAAGCCAAAGTCTACGAGGCTCGCGTCACCCAGGCTGAAATCCAGCTGGAGCTGTTGGATCAGCAGTTGGCGAGGACCCGTTTGACGGCTCCCTTCGATGGAGTGGTGGTGAGCGGTGACCTGAGCCAGTCCATCGGCGGCAGCCGTAAACGCGGTGAGGTGTTGTTTGAAGTCGCCCCGCTGGATGCCTATCGGCTGACGCTGCTGGTGGACGAATCGCAAATCACTGATGTTCGGGTGGGCCAGCAGGGCAAGTTCCTGGCGGCCTCCCTGCCCGATGCTCCTTTCAGTTTTGAAGTGAGCAAGATTACCCCGGTGGCGCGGGCCGAGGAGGGGAAAACCGTGTTCGAAGTCGAGGCGATGGTATTGCACTCGACGGCGCAGCTGCTCCCGGGCATGCAGGGGCTGGGAAAAATCAACGCCGGTGAACGCAACCTGCTGTGGATCTGGACCCGCAGTTTCGGTCACTGGTTACGGCTACACCTCTGGTCACTGTTTGATTAAGGGGCGTCGGTGAAAGAGTCGCACTTTTCCCCCAACTGGTACCGGGTAGCAAACCTGAAACTGTGTTTGCGCAACCATGTTGAGATTCATCGCCAGCAAATGCGGGGACGTACCTGGTACGTCCTCCAGGATGCCCAGTCCGGCAAATATTTCCGGGTGTCTCCGGCGGTACGGGATATTATCCAGCGCCTTGATGGCAGGGCGAGTATCGATGACATCTGGCAGGCGGCGGCAGCGCGGCTGGGAAAGGAGCAGCCAACCCAGTCGGAGGTCATTGAACTGATTGCCCAGCTCTATCGTGCCGACCTGATCCGCGGGGACGTTCCACCGGATATGGATGAACTGGTTCACCGTGCCGGTACCCAGGCGCGACAGCGTTTCCTGAGTCGTTACAAAAACCCTTTGGCACTGCGGTTTCCGCTGCTGGACCCGGACAGGTTCCTTAACCGGATCATGCCTGTGTTCCGCCCACTCTTCACTTACTGGGGCGCGCTGTTGCTGGTGGTGTTGGGTATAACTGGTGTAGTGCTGGCCGTATTGAATTTTACGGCGCTGACCTCCAACCTGTCGGACCGCGTGTTATCGCGGGATAACCTGATATTGATGCTGCTGCTCTACCCGGTGATCAAGGGGCTGCACGAGATGGGGCATGCTATTGCTGCCAAGGCTTTCGGCGGCGAGGTGCACGAGATCGGCATTATGCTGCTGGTATTCATGCCAGTGCCTTACGTGGATGCCAGCGCAGCTTCCGCCTTCCGCAGTCGCTGGCAGCGGGCGGCGGTGGGGGCGGCGGGTATCGCGGTGGAGTTTTTGCTGGCAGTGCTGGCACTGTTGGTCTGGTTACAGGCCGAGCCGGGCCTGGTACGGGCGGCGGCCTTCAATGTGATAATAATCGGTGGCGTTTCAACCCTGCTGTTTAACGGCAACCCGTTGTTGCGCTTTGACGGTTATTACGTGCTGTCGGACCTGCTGGCGATACCGAATCTTGCCAGTCGTTCCAACCGTTATCTGATGTATCTGATCAAAACCCGCCTGTTTTCCCTGCCCAACCAGGAAAATCCTGCACATAGCCGGGGCGAGCAACGCTGGTTCATCTTTTACGGTATCGCGTCGTTTGTCTACCGCCTGTTTATCACCATTACCATTGCCTTGTTTATCGCGACCCGGTTCTTTTTTATCGGTGTTCTGCTGGCCTGCTTCAGCCTCTACATGGCACTGCTCAAGCCCACCTTTAATGCCCTTCGCTACCTGCTGTTTGCGCCCTCACTGGGGCAGCAACGGGCAAGGGTACAGATGATTTCGGCAACCCTGCTGGTGACGCTGTTGGCGGCGCTGTTTTATTTGCCTGCCCCCTATAGCACACGGACAGAGGGGGTGCTGTCCATGGGGCAGCAGGCGCAGGTGGTGGCCGGGGCCTCCGGCTTCGTTGCCCGCGTGGTGCAGGAAAGTGGCTCCGAGGTTCAGGCGGGCGACGACCTGATTGTGCTGGAGGACCTGGAACTGGCGTCAACCCTGGAGTTGCTGGAAGCACAGTTGCAGGAGTTTACCGCCAGTTATCGCGGGGTGAACCTGTTCGATAAGGTACAGGCGGATATTCTCAATCAGCAGATCGCCCGCACCCGGGCCCGTCTCGATTACTTTCGCCAGCGCCAGCAGCAACTCTCGCTCACCGCTGCCAGCACCGGCCAGTTGGTGATACCCGCTGTTGATGAGCTGCCGGGGCGGTTTCTGGAAGAGGGAACCGTTGCGGCCTACGTGTTGCCGGCCGCTGTCCGCGAGGTGGATGTGGTGGTGGGCAGCGACCGGGTATCGCTGGTCAGCGACGGGACACTGCAAGTGGAGGTGCGGGTGGAAGGCGCCGTTGACAGGGTCATTCCCGCCCGCATCATCCGTCAGACACCATCGTCGCTGGAGCGCTTACCCAGTCACGTGCTCACTGCCCGGGGCGGCGGAACGATTGCTGTAGACCCGGAGGCCGCCAGTACGCTGGCGCCTCTCGGCAGCTACTATCTGTTTACCCTGGCACTGGACGAGCCGGTGGAGCAGCGGTTGGTGGAGGGGCGGGTTTACGTCCGTTTTGTGCATCAGGCGCTGCCTCTCGGCCGGCAGTGGTTGCTGGTTATTCGTCAAACCTTCCTGAGACTGTTAAATGTCTGAAACTTCCCGCCTGGAACCGGTGCCAATCACTGCGCCATCGTTGATCACCGCCTTTGAAAAAAATCGGCCTCGGGAGGGTGTTTTCGAACGCTGGGTGAAACGCATCGACGGCTGGCTGGGGCACCGCCGGAGTGGCCGCAGGCTGGAGAAAAAATTAGCCCTGCTGACGGATTTGTCCGGCTATGCAGAGGAACTGGTACGACTGGACGATGCACAGTTGTGCTCCCGCGCCAGGTTCCTCGGCGCCACCCTGCGGCACTCGGGCCTGACAAATACCACAGCCTTGCTGGAGTTGCTGGCATCGTTGAGCGAAGTGTCGAAACGAAGCCTCGGCCTGCAACCCCATAGTGTGCAACTGGCCGGGGTATGGGTGTTGCTGGAGGGGCAGCTGGCGGAGATGGCGACCGGCGAGGGCAAAACCCTGGTGGCAGGGCTGGCCGCAGCCGCGGCGGCACTGTGTGGCCGCAAGGTGCACGTGGTTACCGTTAATGATTATCTGGCCGAGCGGGATTCGGCCTGGGTACTGCCATTGATGAAGTTTCTGCGTCTGTCGGTGGGCGTTGTGGTACAGAAGACCGGCGACAGTGTGCGTCGCAGTGCCTATGACAAGCCGGTCTGTTACTGCACCAATAAAGAGTTGGCCTTCGACTACCTGAAGGATGCCCGCCTGAACGCCCGTCAGGGCCGCTTGTCGCGGCTGGCCTTTTCGGGCCTGACTGCCGCTGCCGTGGCACAGACTCGTATCACCTCACTGGATTTTGCCATTGTCGACGAGGCGGACAGTATCCTGGTGGATGAGGCCCGGACGCCGTTGATTCTCTCGGAGGGGGCAGATGCCAGTATCGCCCCGGAGGTTATCCGGCAGGTGATGAATGTGGCTGTGACTCTGGACGAGGATATCCACTTCCGCCTCCTCGCGCAGCAGGATACGGTGGTTCTGCTGGAGCCGGCGCGACAGCTGTTAAGCCGGGAGTTCGCGGATATCACCTGCGGGCCGCTGTTGCTGGAGGCGCTGCGTGAAGAACTGTTGGTGAAGGCCCTGTGTGCGCTGTATCTCTATCATGCCAATCAACACTACCTGGTGGCGGATGACCGCATCTGCATGATTGATGAGTACACCGGCCGCGTCATGCCAGACCGGGTCTGGAGTGAAGGCCTGCACCAGATGATCGAATTCAAGGAGCAGTGTCCGTTATCGGATCCCCTGAAGACGGTAGCGCGCATGACTTTTCAGCGCTTTTTCCGGCGCTACCGGACATTGGCGGCCATGACCGGCACCGCCGCCGAGGTGCGCGGCGAGCTCTGGCAGGTCTATGGACTGGAGGTGGTGGCTATTCCCACCCACGCGCCCTGTGCCAGGGTCAGCCTGCCAGAGCGCATTTTCCTGACCCGTGAAGAGAAGTGGCAGGCACTGGTCACCCGCGTGATTGAGATCCATAACAGCGGCGCACCGGTACTGATAGGCGTGCGCACGGTGGCGGAGGTGGAAACCCTGCTGCCACTGCTACGGCAGGCGGGATTGGAATTCGCGGCCTTGCACGCGGCGGACGATCGGCAGGAGGCGGAGACAATTGCCCGCGCGGGCCAGAAGGGCAGCATAACCGTGGCCACCAACATGGCGGGGCGGGGTACGGATATTGCCCTTGGTCCGGGTGTTGGCGGCCTCGGTGGCCTGCATGTCATTATGACCGAGCGGCACGATTCCGGTCGTATCGACCGACAGCTGATGGGGCGCTGTGCCCGCCAGGGCAATCCCGGTTGTTTTCAGGCCTTTCTCAGCCTGGAGGATGACCTGGCGCTGCTGGCGGCTCCGGAGTGGACCCTGCGATGGGCGCGTTACCGATTACGACAGGCGCATCCGCAGGCGGCAGCGAACGTATTGTGCAGGGGGCAGAAACAACAGGAACAGGCTCACTCCAGAGCGCGACAGAGATTGCTGCAGAGTGACCAGTCGGAAAGTGAATTGCTGGCCTTCAGTGGGCAGCCGGAATAGCAGCAGGGAATACACAGGGATGATGGACAGCAGAACCAGCACGAGCAAAACAAACAACCGATTGGCGCTATTGTGGCAGGGGATGTGGCAATCGTTGTGGCAATGGCTGTGGCAGGTGCGGCGGATCCTGCCGGCGCTGGTTCTGCTTGGCCTGGCCAACATAACACACGCCTCCGTGGAGGTGCAGAACGAATACGATTGCCTGATTGACCCGGCCCAGGTCCTGGAAATTGGCAGTCCGGTTATGGGGATTCTGGAGAAGGTGCTGGTGTCCCGTGGCGACACGGTCACCGCCGGTCAGCAACTGGCGCAGCTGGAATCCACCATTGAAGAGGCTTCGCTCAATATTACCCGTGTGATGGCCGACAGTGATGCCGCCATCAAGGCCCGTGAGGCAAAACTGGATTACGCCCGCAAGCAACGGGATAGAGCGGTTGAGCTGCAGGGCAGGGGAGCGATCTCCAGCCAGAGCTTTGATGAACTGGGAGCCGATTACACCATTGCCCTGCAGGAGCTACAGCTGGCCAGGTTTGAGCAGCAGAGGCTGCTGCTGGAGCGTAAAAGAGCGGAAGCGGTGTTGGCGCAACGGCATATCAAAAGTCCGATTAGCGGTGTGGTACAGAAGGTGGACCGGGGGCCGGGCGAGTACGTTTTCCAGGAGGCCTCAATTATGACCGTGGTGCAGCTGGACCCGCTTTATATTGAAACCTTTGTACCGGTGAGCAGTTACCGGGATATCGCCCCGGGCATGGAGGGGGAGGTTATGCTCAGCCAACCGCAGGAGCAATCGGTGACGGCCAGGGTGATCGTTATTGATCGGGTTTTTGACACCTCCAGTGACACCATCGGGGTGCGCTTGCAGTTGGACAACCCCGGCGGAGTGATTCCCGCGGGCCAGCGTTGCAAGGTACGCTTTTAACGGTCACGCCTGCAGTTGTGTAAGACGCTATCTGGTGCTGGTTACCGGATATTTTATCCGCTGCAGGCTGGCCACCTGTTCCTCTCCCCGCAGTAACATGATCGCGCCGTTATCGGTCGCATCAACCCTTCGCCCCTGGTGGCGTCATCGCCGGCACAACTCATGTTGAGCCGCAGTCCGGCAGGTCGCCGGATGTTTAACCGAGAATCATACCGAAGGGCAAGGCCCGGCTTTTGATTTTGCTCATAACACCTCATCGCGGAAACGAGCAGGCGAGCGGCTATGGAGTTGACGGGGTCTTTGCGACACACTGCGGCGACAGGCTGACTGGTTCAACTCAGCCATGGATTTCGGACAACGGATCTGGCAATGGAGCCGGGGCAACGGAGGTCGTTATGCGTGGCAATATTGAAAAGCTGCTGGCCACACTTCCACAGCAGGGCACATTGGAGAAAATTCTCTTGCGGCCGTCACGGGAGCTACCCATGGTCAGTGTCGATCGGGTTGGTGTCGTACCCGGGCTGGGGCTTGAGGGAGATCGCTTCAAAGGGCGCGTCGACAGCAAGCGGCAAGTGACACTGTACCAGGCGGAAAACCTGGCGGTGCTGGCCTCACTGCTGCATCGGGAGACCATCGATCCGGCGCTGCTGCGCCGCAATTTGCTGGTGCAAGGCATCAACCTGCACGCTCTCAGCGGACGTCGCTTCCGCATCGGCGAAGTGCTGTTTGAAGGTGCCGGCCAGTGCCACCCCTGTTCGCGTATGGAGTCCGCCTTGGGGGCGGGTGGTTTCAACGCCATGCGCGGCATGGGCGGACTGTGTGCGAAAGTGCTCAGTGAAGGCACGATTAGTCTGGGCGACGCGGTTGTGGCCCTGGCGGATGAGCAGCAGCAAGAAGATAAGTGATTTAAACGGGGATTTGTACTTTGACCATTGGGTTGCCGCTGCAGGCATTTTTACTCTACGTACTGGTGTTGATGTTAGGCCTGCTGGTGCACTACCGGCGCTTGCCAAGGGAAATCCTGATTGTCGGCATGGCGGATTTGTGTGCCCTGTTGCTGCTCGGTGGCTGGTTTCTGTTGGGCGTGGTGGATTGGCGGGCGGCACTGGCCGGGGCCATCCTGATGTTGCTGGCACGGTTCCAGGCGCGACTCTCCGGTTACCCGCAGGGGGTGATGACCGGTGCGCTGGTGGTGCTGTGCCTGGCGCTGGCGCTGCATTACGTTCCCGGCTTGTCCCGCTGGCAGGTGGAAGCACCACAAATCCTGACCCCGGGTTACGGCTTTTTCAGCCTCCATCTCAGTCTCGATAAGGCACTGGTGGGGGCGGCACTGTTACTCTACCTGTTGCCGGCAACAGCGGCCCGGTTGCCGCGGGACTGGTTGGGTGTGGCGCTGGTGGCGCCGGCGTTGCTGGTGGGGCTGGCGGTGTTTCTCGGTATCCGTTTTGATCCCAAGGCGGGCAGCTACCTGCTCTGGTTTGTGCCCATCAACCTGCTGATTACCGTGTTGGCGGAAGAGCTTTTCTTCCGGCGCCTGATTCAGGACTCCATAGCGCGCCTGATCCGGCCCCAGGCCCTCAGTGCACTGGTGGCGATTCTGTTGACCTCCTGGCTGTTTCTGGTGGCCCATGGCATCTGGTATCCCACGGGCACGGTCACCATGCTCTTTGCCGGCGCCAGCCTGCTCTATGCGGCGGTCTACCAGTTCTCCGGGCGGGTGGAGTTATCCATACTCTGCCACTTCATGGTCAACCTGCTGCACATCCTTTTACTGCCGTATCCGCTCTGGTAACACCGTTGACGGGACTCTCCAGACTGACACTCTGTCGCAGGTTCAGCGCCTGCAACAGGGGCGTCAGTGTGGACTGGTAGGCCGGACCTGTGTGGTAAAAGCAGGGCGTTGCCGTGGTTCGCGTCGCCGGGCTGGTTTCAGCCAGCAGGCTCTGCAGTCGCCGTGCCACCGCCGCGCCGGAATCCAGCCACTGTACCTGTGGTGCAATGCGTTGCAGCTCTTCCCGCAGCCAGGGAAAGTGGGTGCACCCCAGAATACCGGTATCAATCCCGCTCTCCAGCAGTGGGGCTACCAGTTGATGCAGCTCGCTGATATCGACGGCTTCTCCCTGTAATTTCCCTTCCGCCATTTGCACCAGCTGCGGTGCGGCCAATTTAAACAGTTGGCAGTGGCTGGCGAAGCTGTCCGCCAGTTGTTGGGCATAGGTGCCGTTAACGGTGGCGGCGGTAGCCAGCAGACCAATCCTGCCATTGGTGGTTCGCTCGGCGGCGGTTTTGATGGCGGGGACCACACCGACAAACGGTATGCCGAAGGCGGTGCGCAGGTGTGCGAGGGCTACTGTGCTGGCGGTGTTGCAGGCGATAACCACCGCATCAAAGGCGCCGTTCTGCAGCAGCGGGTGCAGGAGATCCTGCAACCGCTGCTGCAGCTGTTGTGCTGTTTTATTGCCGTACGGAAGGAAGTGGTTGTCGGCCAGGTAACTGCAGTGCAGGGGTTGCAGGCGGATGATATCGCGCAGCACGCTGAGCCCGCCGAGGCCGGAATCCAGCACCAGTACCCGATGCAGGGTGGTTGTCATACAGAACCTGTTGTTTCAGGGGGCGGAGCGGAATTCCACCCGGGATTGCAGAATGCCGGCAACCTTCTGCGGCTTGAAGGGCCGGGCCTGTCGCAGCCACCAGGAGAGGGTTTCCAGGATGGTAGTGACCGACAGGATCAGGGTCAGTTCCATCTCGTCGCTGTTGGCCCTGGGTTGGTCGCCGTAGAGCTGTTCGGCAATTTCCCGGGAGATCTGCAGCAGCTCCTCCTTCACCGCACTGGCGGCGCCACCGGTGAGCAACGTGGTCCAGAGCTGACGATGCTGATCCACATAGCTGCACATCTCCAGCCACGCGGCGCTGGAGTCAGACTCACTCAGCAGTGGCAGCGTCAGCTGCACCATGTGGCGTATTTCATCGGCTGCCAAATCATTCAGCAGGGCTTCCTTGCTGCTGTAGTGGCGGTAGAAGGTGGCGTGACCAATGCCGGCTGCCGCTGCCAATTCGCGAATGGAGATCTGCTCCAGGGTTTTCTGCTCCAGCAGCTGCAGCAGGGTCTGGTGCATGGCGCTGCGCGAGCGTATCTGGCGGCCATCGGTCGTGGCGGGGGCTTTTAACTGGTCGAGTCGCTTGATCATGGTTCGGGCATTCGTGGCCGTGCATTGCCTGAGATGTTACAGGGTCGGACGGATTCAACGCCAGTGATCCGCTGGTTGTCCGGCGCCGGGGCCATCATTGACAGTGGTTATTCGGGATGTCTATGATACTGTGTGTATCATAAATAATAAATCCACTGACCTGCTTCGAGGCAATCCACTGCCGGCAGGTGAAAGCACCGGAGCCTGCTGTCATGACCGGCATTATTGTTACCACCCGCGAGAGTGAATCCCGCACCCTGGAACTGGAACCGGAGGCGACGCTGATGCAGTTGATCTGCGATGCCGGCGTCGACGAACTGCTGGCTCTCTGTGGCGGTGTCTGTTCCTGTGGTACCTGCCATGTCTATGTCGACGCAGAATTCCTGCCCCTGTTACCACCGGTGGAGGAAGATGAAGACCTGATCCTGCAGGAGTCGCCTGCCCGCCAGCCGAATTCACGCCTGTCCTGCCAGATCCGCCTGACGGAGGCGTTGCAGGGGTTGCGCGTCACTATTGCACCGGAAGGTTGAACACTTGCACGACTGCATCAATAACAATCAATAATCTGTCGAGGAGAACACCATGTCTGCCCAGGCTCTGAACGAAAAAGATTACTTTACCGACCTCTCTGTGCTGCTGGATCCCTACGCCTATTTCGAGGCCATGCGCGAGCAGGGACCGGTATGCCCGCTGCCCAATCACGAGGGCGCACTGATGATTACCGGCTTTGCCGAGGCGATTGAAGTGCTGCGTAACCACAAGGATTTTTCCTCCCTCAATTCCACCGTCGGTGCCGGTTTTCCACTGCCATTCAAGCCGGAAGGGAATGACATTACGGCGTTGATGGAAGCCAACCGCGACAAGTACATGGGTGGTGACCTGCTGGTGGCATTGGACGGGGAGAAGCACTCGGCCCTGCGCTCGGTGATGAATCGCCTGTTGACGCCGACGCGGCTGAAAGCCAACCAGGAATTTATGGTGGAGTACGCAGAGCAGCTGGTAAAGGAGGCTGTTGCGAAAGGTGGGTGTGAACTGGTGAATGAGATTGCCACCCCCTTTGTGACCCTGGTGATTGCCGACCTGCTGGGTGTGCCGGCAGAGGACCGGGAGAAATTCCGCGAGGTGATCGACAACGCACCGCCACCCGGCAATATGAACAACGAGGCAATGCCGACGGAAATGTCGGTGCTGGTATTTCTGGGGACGTTCTTTTACGAGTACCTGATAGATCGCAAGGAGAATCCCCGGGAGGATGTACTGTCACAACTGGCTCACGCCAAGTACCCCGATGGCAGCGACGCCGACCTGCTGGATATGGTGAAAATGGCCACCTTTATGTTTGCCGCCGGACAGGACACCAGCGCCAAATTGCTGGGTAACGCCATGCGTTACATCGTCGACGTCCCCGGTCTGCAGGAGCAGTTGCGCGCTGACTACAGCCTGATTACGCCGTTCCTGGAAGAAGTACTGCGTCTGGAGGGCTCCACCAAGATCACCTCCCGCCTGGCCTGCCGCGACACCAAAATTGGTGACATCGAGGTGCCGGCCGGTACCCAGGTTCTGATCTCCCTGGCGGCAGCCAATCGCGATCCACGGCGTTGGGAAAACCCCAACCAGTTTCAGCTGCATCGCCCGCGCATCATGGAACACCTGGCGTTTGGGCGCGGGGTTCACACCTGTGCCGGTGCGCCATTGGCCCGCGCTGAAGTGAAGGTGATCCTGGAGCGTTTCTTTGAGAACACCAGTCATATTGACCTGAACCCGGAGAAGCACGGCACGGCGGGTAATCGTAAGCTGGAGTTTGAGCCCAGCTTTATTATTCGCGGCTTATCGAACCTGCAGGTGGATCTCACACCCGCCTGACCTGCCGCAATAAGGGGTGAGGGAGTGTTACTCGCCCCGAAGGGCCAACCAGTTGGCCAGTCCACGGCCTGCCAGACGGCCGGTGGCAAAGCAGGCAGTCAGCAGGTAACCGCCGGTGGGTGCTTCCCAGTCCAGCATCTCGCCGGCCACAAACACACCGGGCAAGGCACGCAGCATCAGCTGTTCATCCACGGCGGTAAAGCGGACGCCGCCGGCGCTGCTGATGGCTTCGCTCAGGGGGCGGGTGCCGGTTACGGTTGGCAGCGGCATCGCTTTGAGGGCGCGGGCCAGTGCCCTGTGATCACTCATCACCAGATCCGGGCAGCATTCCCGCAGCAGCGCGTTGGCGATCGACGGCAGTTTCAATTTTTTCTGTAACAGGTTGCTGCTGCTCATACCTTTGCGGGCTTGCTGCAACTTATCAACAATCTCTGCCTCGCTGTTATGGGGCAGCCAATCCAGCAACAGCCGGGCCTTGTCGGGAGTCTGCTGCGTCAGTTCACGCAGGGGAGCGCTGAGGGCGTAAACCAGGCTGCCTTCCACACCATAGGCCGAGACAATGCATTCGCCGGTCTGCCGCTCCTGTTGGCCATCTGCGGTGGTCAGGCCCAGGCCGACATTTTTCAACGGGGTACCGGCAAAGCGTTCGCGGATGTAGTCGCTCCAGGGCAATTCAAAACCACAGTTACTGGCCTGCAGGGGGTTGATCTCAACGCCCACGTCACCCAGCAGGTCGCACCAGTTACCGGTGGAACCCAGTTGCGGCCAGCTGCCACCGCCCAGTGCCAGTACCACGCCGCCAAAGCGCAACTCTTGTACGCCATGAGGTGTGTCCAGTTGCCAGCACAGCCCCTGTTCATCCTGCTGCAGGCCAACCCAGCGATGACGGGTATGGAGGGTGATTCCCTGTTCCCGCAGCCGGTGCAGCCAAGCTCGCAGCAGCGGGGCGGCTTTCATCTCCCTGGGGAAAACCCGGCCGGAGGTGCCGACAAAGGTTTCCACCCCGAGGGCGTGAATCCAACCGCGCAATTCATCGGGCGTAAACGCATCGATGGCGGGGCGTAAACAGGGCTCCGCTTCCCGGTAGCGGGGCAGGAATTGCTCATAGCCCTCGGCGTGGGTAATGTTCATACCACCAACCCCGGCGCGCAGGAATTTACGTGCGGCACTGGGCATGGATTCGAACACCGCCACCTTATAGCCAGCGCCTGCCAGTTGTTCTGCCGCCATCAGACCGGCCGGACCAGCGCCGATCACGGCAACAGGCAAAGTTTGGGGGGCAGGGGGTGTGGTCATGGTGTTTCCGGCGGCAGTTCAGTGCCGCGCAGTGTACCATTTCAGCAGCGCTGAGGTGGGGAAAGCTGAGCCATTCGGACAGCTGCTGTTATTGCCTTGGCAGACAAAAAATAGCAAAGCGCAGGGAGTGGTCGAATGAAAAAAATCCTGGTGGCACTGGCGATCGTGGTGCTGTTGCTGGTGGCGGTGAAACTGCTCACCAGCGACGTCACGGTGAATGCTCCCTTCAGCCAGTTTCTTTATCAATACACTGGCAAGGTGCCTGAGGATGCGGCTGTGGTCGGGCGTATGCGTGTTCCGGACGGGCTACAGCTGCAGGTCTGGGCTACCGGGTTGCCCGGGGTGCGTATGCTGGAGATGACCCCCCAGGGACACCTGCTGGCGAGCCTGCCACGACAGGGGCGGGTGGTTGCCATAACAACAGGGCCGCAGGGGCAGGCGTTGTCGGTGCGGGATCTGCTTACTGACCTGGATCGTCCTCATGGATTGGCGCTGCATGGTGGTTACCTGTATGTGGCGGAGGGCACCCGGGTGGTGCGCGCGGTCATGGAGGAGCGCGCTGATGGCATTGCGTTGAGTGGCATGCCGGAAACCGTAGTCAGCGGTTTGCCGGATGGTGGCAACCACTGGACCCGCAGTATTGGCTTTGGCCCCGATGATCGCCTCTACATCACCGCCGGTTCCAGCTGTAATGTCTGTGAGGAGAGCGAACCCATGCGCGCCGCCATGATGGTGGCCAATGCGGATGGTTCGGATTTCCGGGTTTATGCCAGCGGCCTGCGCAACAGTGTGGGGTTCGACTGGCACCCGTTAACAGAAGTGCTCTATGCCACGGACAACGGTCGGGACCTGCTGGGGGATGATTTCCCGCCCTGCGAACTCAACCGGGTTGTGGACGGGGGTTTTTACGGCTGGCCTTACGCCAATGGCGCCAATGTCCCGGATCCTGATTTTGGGGCGGCTAACGCCGATATAATCGCCAGCGCCAGGGCACCGGTGTTTGATTTTCCTGCCCACACTGCCCCCTTGGGTATCACTTTTCTAACCAGCCTGCAGGCGCCGCCGGGGTATCGCAATGCCGCATTGGTGGCCTTGCACGGCTCCTGGAATCGCAGCAAAAAATCCGGATATAAAGTTGTGTCGCTGCACTGGCCGCAGGATGGCCGCATTCAGATGCGTGACTTCCTTACCGGCTTTGAAGTGGATGAAGATGTGATCGGCCGGCCGGTGGATATCGCCGAGGGGCAGGATGGCAGTATCTATATTTCGGACGATTTTGCCGGGGTTATCTGGCGGGTCTCGGGGGCGCCGGGCGACTCTGGCACACTGCTGAACCAGCCACTTGCCGCCAGTGCAGCAAAGACGGCCGCTGTGGTGTTTGCACCTGAGCAGGTAGCCCGGGGCAAAGCACTGTTTGCCAGTTATGGGTGTGGCAGCTGTCATCTGCAGCAGGAAGCGGATCAGGGCGTGGTGGTAAAGCCGCTGCTGGAACTAGCGGAGCGCTACGACCAGCTGGCGCTGGTGGCGTTCCTGTCGGCGCCCACTCCGCCCATGCCGCAATTCCCGTTGTCGGATACGGAGCGGGAAGATCTGGCCGCTTACCTGTTGTCGGAGTCGACGCTGCAGTGAGGATCGGTTTCCTGCTGCGGGAGTGAGGTCTTTGAAGTCATTATCTGGCGTTGGCCTGACGACAAGGCATAAAAAAGCCAGCTCCAAGGGGCTGGCTTTTCAGGTTCAGGTACAGGCTGGTAACCGGAATTACTGGACCAGCAGCTCCTTCACCGCAATGCTCTCATCCGCCAGGCGCGCAGGATCTACCGGCAGGCTGTCGGCAATAATGCGCTTGGCCAGCATAAACTCCTGCGGACGGTTTACGCAGTCAGCAGCAATCAGTTTGCCTTCTTTCAGGTAGTAGGCCACGAAGCTGCGGCTGGTGTCCTTGTCGCCACGAATGACCACCTGATCGTAACCCTGGCTCATACCGGCGATCTGCAGTTTCAGGTCGAACTGATCGGACCAGAACCATGGCAGGGCGTTGTAGACCTTCTCCTTGCCACAGATGCTGGCAGCGGCGGACTTGGACTGCTCGGTGGCGTTGGGTACAGACTCCAGGCGCATGCGGATGTTGTAGAGGTGGTTGAAGTGGTTGGCGCAGTCACCGGAAGCCACGATATCGGGATCATTGGTGCGGGCGTAATCGTCCAGCACGATACCGTTTTCCACGGTGATGCCAGCGGCTTCGGCCAGCTCGGTGTTGGGGATAATACCCACGCCTACCACCACCAGATCGGCGTCGAAGCTGGTGCCGTCGGCACACACAACGCGCTGTACGTGACCGTCACCTTCAAAGGCGGAGACGGCCACGCCGGTGCGGATATCCACGCCTTCTTCGCTGTGGACGCGGGTGTAGAACTCGGACAGTTCGGGAGCGGTCACACGGGCCAGCACACGGGGCGCCATTTCCAGTACGGTGACGTTCATGCCCATCTTTTTCAGGGATGCAGCGGTTTCCAGACCGATGTAACCACCACCAACAATCACGGCGCTCTTGCCGGGGCCTACATCGCCCTGGATGGCAAGGGTGTCTTTCAGGTCGCGCATGTAGTGGATACCGCCCAGCTCTACGCCAGGCAGGGAGACCTTGCGCACGCGGGAGCCGGTGCACAGCGCCAGCTTGTCGTAGCTCAGCACTTCGCCATCGGTGAGAGTGATGGTTTTATGGGCGCGATCGATGCTCTCGACGCGGGTGTTGAGACGGAATTCGATGTTCTGCTTTTCATAGAGTGCCGCGGCGCGGATCAGCAGGTCATCGGCCTGCTTTTCACCGGACAGTACCGCCTTGGAGAGTGGCGGACGGTGGTAGGGCAGGTAGGGCTCGTCGCCAATTACCAGGATACGGCCTTCCCAGCCTTCCTGACGCAGGGAGGGGGCCAGCTGTGCCGCCGCGTGGCTGGCACCGATAATAATGCAGGTCTGAGACATGTGAATCGCTCTTCCGTTGGATTGATCATAAAGCCCATGCCGGGCGTATGGTTATTAACTCTTTGTGACCCCAAGAATAGGGGGGTGGGCCGCCAAAGCCTATATCATTTAAGGCCATAAAATTATCATTATCGGCCAAAGTTCAGTATCATTATCGGCCATTATTGTTGAGGAACTAGGACCACAACAATCCTGAGAACCTAGAACCTAGAACCTAGAACCTAGAACCTAGAACCTAGAACCTAGAACCTAGAACCTAGAACCTAGAACCTGGAATTTTCATGGCCAACCCCTACGTCGAAGCATCCCAGGGCTTTCTGGGACGTCGCATCCAGCAGCTCAACGATGTGTTACAGGAGCAGTGTCCCTACGTGGATCGGGAGGCGCTGGGGTACTGGTGTGGTTTGCCGGGCCCCTGGTGGTTGCCGGATGCCGGTTTGGCGGACCAGGATTACTTCCGCCTGCTGCGTCAGCTGCACGATAACGAGGTGCCCAATATCGCCCTGCGGGTGGCCGCCAAGTCCCGCATCAGTGACCTGGATGTTATCGGTTACGCCATGATGGCCAGCCGCACACTGGAGCAGGCATTGCGACTGAGTATGTCGGTGGCGGAGCAGTCCTACGGCTTCGTCAAGGTGGGGCTGACCGTGGATCGGGAGCACGCGCTGCTGAGCTGTGAGGTATTGCCGGCGGGCTCGGACTACTACCAGTTGCTGCTGGAAGAGTGGATGGTGACCATCTGGCAGTTTGTGCGCAGCATCCTGCCCGAGGGGCTGGCGGCCTGCGCCAGTTACGCCACGCTAAATTACAAGGCACCCACCTACCACTGGGAGTACCAGCGCATCCTCGGCTGCCGGGTCAGCTTTGACCAGCCGCTCACTGTACTGGCGATTCCCAAACAGTGGCTCTACACCGGTATCAATCGCCGCGATGCCCAGGCGCAGAGTCTCTATGAGTCGCAGGTAAAGCGTCTGCTGAAGAACCAGCTGGGGCGTCCGGATATCGTCACCCGGGTCAAGCGCATGCTGGTGGAGCGTCCGGCCCAGTGCCGTTTCCAGCTGGAAACCACTGCACCGCTGCTGTCGCTCTCCAGTCGCACCCTGCGGCGGCAATTGGCGGTAGCGGGTACCAGTTTCCGGGAGGTGAGCCTGGAAGTGCGGATGGAGCTGGCACAGGATTATTTGCTCAATTCGCAACTGACAGCACAGGAAGTGGCGTACCAGCTGGGTTATTCACAACCCAACAATTTCTTTCGCGCATTCCGCAGTTTTTATGGCATGCCGCCGGAGCGTTTCCGCACCGAGCACCGTATTCCCCGTTTGTGACAATCAGAGGCTCTGCAGGAACGCCGGCACTTCAACCGTAGCCGGTCCGTAACGGGCATCATCAAAACGCGAGCCGTGGTTCGACGGTTCCAGGTTCAGCTCTACCGTATGGGCACCAACGGCTTTGGCCATCTGATAAAAGCCCGCCGCTGGATAGACGTTGCCGGAGGTGCCGATGGAGATAAACAGGTCGCACTGGCTCAGTGCGTCTTCAATTTCGTCCATATGGAGTGGCATCTCGCCAAACCACACCACGTGGGGGCGCAGGTTGCCGGACTGGTTGCAGCAGGGGCAGGGCTGTTCCGGAGAGGTTGGCTCATGGCAATCGAACAGCTGGCCGCTGCGTTTGCAGCGTATCTTCAGCAGCTCGCCGTGCATGGGCAGCAGGTTGCGGGAGCCGGCGCGCTGATGCAGGTCGTCGATGTTCTGGGTGACCAGCGTGAACTGACCGGTGTGGCCGGCTTCGAATTTCGCCAGCGCGCGATGAGCGGCGTTGGGCTCAATGCCATCCAGCAGGTAGGCGCGACGCTCGTTGTAGAAACGGTGCACCAGTTGCGGGTCGCGCTGGAAGGCTTCCGGGGTGGCCACATCCTCAACGTGGTGGTTTTCCCACAGGCCGTCGGCATCACGGAAGGTTTTGATGCCGGACTCCGCCGAAATGCCGGCGCCCGTCAGTACCACGATATTGCGGAATTCCTTAGCCATTCCCTGCGGCCCTCTGCTCTGGCGTAACGGTTGATTGCAACGTTTTACGGATGACTGTCGCTCAGGAGAGCAGGTCCCGCATCAGCAAGGCGTAGCCACCATCTTCCGCCAGCTGGATATCGGCGGGGATGGGCAGGCGCACGTGGTGGCCTGAGCCCAGCGCCGCCTCCACCGCCTGGCCCTTCTGGTTCTCCATCTCACCCAGGGTGAAGGCAAAGTTACCCTGCGGGGTAATCAGTTGCAGGCGGTCGCCCTTGTCGAAGCGGTTTTTCACCTCGATATCGAGCATGCCGGTGCCAGCGTCAAAGCGGGTGACCTCACCGACAAACTGTTGGTTGATTTCCGGATTGCCGCTCTCGTAGTTCTGGTACTCCGCCGGCAGGTGGCGGCGGTAGAAACCTTCGGTGTAGCCGCGGTTGGCCAGGTGCTCCAGCTCGTCCATCAGCGCCATATCGAAGGGGATACCGGCCTGGGCGTTGTCGATGGCGCGGCGGTAGACCTGGGCGGTGCGGCCGACGTAGTAGTGGGACTTGGTGCGGCCTTCGATCTTGAGGGAGTGGATACCCATCTTCACCAGCCGGTCCACGTGCTGTACGGCACGCAGGTCACGGGAGTTCATGATGTAGGTGCCGTGCTCGTCCTCGTAGGCGGGCATGTATTCGCCGGGACGGGAGCGCTCCTGCAGCAGTACGGCGATCTCGTCGCGGGGCTGCTCGGCGACGGCCTGGGCAGGGTCAAACTGTGCGGCACCGCTGATGGTTCCGGAGTCCACGGCGATCAGCTCACCGGTCACATCCTCCTTGGCTTCGTGCACGTTGTACTGCCAGCGGCAGGAGTTGGTGCAGGCGCCTTGGTTGGAGTCGCGGTGGGTCATGTAGCCGGACAGCAGGCAGCGACCCGAGTAGGCGATGCAGAGTGCGCCGTGGACAAACACCTCCAGCTCAATGTCCGGGCAGCGCTGGCGGATCTCCTCGATCTCATCCAGCGACAGTTCACGGGAGAGGATCACCCGCTCGATACCCTGTTTCTCCCAGAACTTCACGGTCGCCCAGTTGACCGCATTGGCCTGTACCGACAGGTGCACCGGCATATCCGGCCAGGTCTCCCGCACCATCATGATCAGGCCCGGGTCGGACATAATCAGGGCGTCCGGTTTCATGGCGATTACCGGCTCCAGGTCGCGCAGGTAGGTGCGCACCTTGTCGTTGTGGGGCGAGAGGTTGCTGGCGAGGTAGAACTGCTTGCCCATGCCGTGGGCCTCGTCGATGGCGGCGGCGAGGTTCTCCAGCTTGTTGAACTCGTTGTTGCGCACCCGCAGGCTGTAGCGCGGCTGGCCGGCGTAAACGGCATCGGCGCCATAGGCGAAGGCAAAACGCATGCTTTTGAGGGTGCCGGCGGGTGAAAGCAGTTCGGTACTCATGATCTCTCTCGGGATAGATTTTCTCCGCGGAACAGGGTGGCCTGGGAGGCCGGCAGCGTCCGCGGAGAAGGGCGTCAGGGAAAGGGGGCAATTTTACCGGAGTCCGGCAGAGAAATCAGTGGTCAGGTCAGGCCAGTGGCGGACTTTATTGGCTGCCGGCTTGATCAAGGTCAGGGATTGCCGAGGTACTGCCGGCGGGTGGCAGCAGGCGCAGCAGGTAGTAATTGCGCCAGTACTTGCCGGTCACCCACAGGGCCTGTTGCCCGGCATCCCAGGCGAGCCCGTTGAGCACCTCGTCGGTGTCGTTGCGATCTTCCATATCCGCCAGCGCCTGCAGTGACAGTTGGGCCATCACCTCACCACTGGCAGGGTTGATGGCCAGTACGCGGGATTCTTTCCAGATGTTGGCCCAGATGCGTTCGCCATCGAAGGTGAGATCGTTGAGTTGCTGTACCGGACGGCCATTCTCGCGCACCGTGATGCAATCCAGGCGGCGGAAGTCGATCCTGCGATGGCGGCACAGGCGAGCCGAGCCGTCACTCATCAGCAGCTGGTCACCCATGGGGGTGAGCCCCCAGCCTTCGCCATCGTAGTGGAGTGATGACAGGGGTTGTAGTTGGCGACGGTCAAAACGCAACAGCTCTCCACTGCGCCAGGTGAGTACGTGCGCCACATCACCGATTACGGCGGCACCTTCGGCAAAGCGATTGCGGGGTAACCGGTGCTGGTGCAGTATGTGCCCGTCTGTGATTCGCACCCTTTGTACAAAGGAGCGACCGTAGTGTCCGCTGCTCTCCAGCAGCACGTCGCCATCACGCTGCAACCCCTGGGTAAAACTGGCCTGGGGTTTGGGCAGGGTGCGCAGAATCTCATAACCGTAGGCGGGAGATTGCGGGCGATAGGTGGCGGCCGCCAGCAGTGACGCCGGGTGCGACAGGCACAGAACAACCGTAAGGCAGGATGCTGCCAGCCATCGATTGAGGAGTTGTATGCAAAAGTTGCGTTCCTTCATTGCCCTGACAGTGTTGGGTGGACTGACTGTGGTGCTGCCTATTGCCATTCTGGTAATGCTGTTCCAGTGGTTGTTCGAGTTGATTACCGATTTTATCCAACCCTTCAGCGAGTTGCTGTCACACCGTGCCGATGTACGGGACCTGGCGGCGGACCTGCTTGTGCTGCTGATTATACTGTCTCTCTGCTTCAGTATCGGCCTGCTGGTGAAAACCCGCGTGGGCGCCTGGTTTCACCGGGTGGTAGATCGTTTACTGGCGCGCTTCGCTCCCGGCTACAGCACCATCCGTGACCTGGTGGTGCAGTTGTTGGGGGGCAGTGGTGAAACGTCCCTGCTGAGCGGGCAGGTGGCACTGGTAAAGCTGTTCCCCGACAGTGAACTCAAGGTTACCGCGATTGTGACCTCCGAGCACAGCGCCGGCTATACCGTGTTTGTGCCCACCGCACCGGTGCCCACCTCGGGCATGGTCTATCACGTCACCCGTGACGCCGTGACCCTGTTGCCGGATGTGACCGTGGAGCAGGCGATGAAGACGGTGATTGCCTGTGGCTCCGGCTCCCAGGCGCTGCTGATACCGCGCAGCTGATTTCTGAACCTTTACTTGCCCCGGATCAGGTCGCGGATCGCGAAGCGCGCCGGGTGCAGGGCAAGGCGCAAGCTGCGTGGCAGTGGCGACGGCTCGCCGTGCATTTCGGCGGCCAGCAGTTCGGCGCAGATGGGGGTATAAGCCAGCCCGCGGCTGCCATGGCCAACGTTGATATAGAGCCCCGGCAGGTAACTGCCGGCGGTGGCGATACTGGCGCGGGCATTTTTCGCCAGCAGTTCAAACTCCTTCCTTAACAGACTCTCATCCGCCACCGGTCCCACCAGTGGCAGGTAGTCGGGACTGGTACAGCGCAGGCCGCTGCGTCCGCTGATGACGTTTTCTTCCAGTAGTGCACCTGACAGTGCCGGCACTTGCGAGCTCAGCAGTTGCAGGTTCTTGTAGTGATCCTCCTGCCGAACCGTCAGTTCCAGGTCACGGGGGTCGTAGGTGGCCCCCAGGCAGTGTTGTGCGTCGCGGGCGGGAGCGATATAGCCATCGCCACACAGGGCCACCTGCAGTTGTGCCGTGCTGGCATCGGCGCGCAGTAGAGTGATCTGTCCGCGAATGGGTTTCAGCGGCAGGCCGTGAGTAGGGGCAAAGCGGCGGCTATCCTGGGCGGTAGTCAGAATCACGTTGGCGGCGTAAAGCGGATCACGGCCGGTGTTGACCTGCCATTGCTGGAGGTCAGCTTGCCACTGCAGGGATTCCACGGCGGTGTCATAACGACAGCGGATATTGTCGTGCTGCAGCAGCTGGCGACAGATCGCCGCCGGCGATAACCAGCCGCTGTCGGGAAACAGCAGCCCGCCACAATCCAGTGTCACGCCGGCCCGCTTGCTGGCCTCGGCGGCAGTCAATGGCCGGAACAGCTCCTGCTCGCCGAAATAGTCCTGCAGGTGCTGCTGCAGCACTGCGCTTTTGTCCGAGTGCGCCAGCTGCAGCACGCCGCAGGCCGCGCCGCTGTCCGCGCCCGTGGCCCAGAACGGCGCGTAGTGGCGCTGGGCGAATTGCAGGGCCAGCAGGTTGAAGTCGGAGAGGGTCTCCGGGCGGTGGGAGAGTTTGGCGTAGAGGATGCCCTGGGGATTACCGGAGCCCTCGCTGGCCGGCTGCGGGTGACGCTCCACCACCGTGACCTGCCAGCCACGCTCTGCCAGCGCCCGAGCCGTGTGGCAGCCTGCCAGCCCGGCACCGATGATCAGTGCCTGTTGCTGTGTCGGCGCTGCGGCACCGCAATACCAGGGCGCAACCCAGGGGGCGTTGCGATGGCTGACGGGAAACTCCGTGCTCGCGGGTGTGATGAACGGCTGCTGCAGTTGCGCCACGATCATGTCGCGCTTGTGGCCAAAGCCGGGAGTTTTGCGCACCAGGAAGCCGTTGTCGCGCAGGCCGCGCTTGACGATACCGGCGGCGGTGAAGGTGGCGGCGGTGGTACCGGTGTGGCTCAGCTTGTGGATCAACTGAAACAGCTCATCGCGCCACATGTCGGGATTTTTCGCCGGGGCGAAACCGTCCAGGAACCAGGTGTCCACGGCGCGGCGTGGTCGCTGGTGGGCCGGGTGGTCGCTCTCCAGCAACTGCTCAAAACCGCTGCAGGCGTCGTCAATAATCAGTGTCAGGGTGATGCGGCCCTGATCGAAGGTCAGGCGGTGGAAAGCCGGATTGGTAATGGCCGGGTACTGATCCAGCAGGGCATTACTGAGTGACTGCAGCTCCGGCCACAGTGCCAGCGCCCGACGCAGGTCCTCCCTGCGCAACGGGTATTTCTCCACCGTGACAAAGTGCAGGCGGGCATCAGAAGGCGCGGTTTGCTGCCACAGTTGCCAGCAGGCGAGGAAGTTGAGCCCGGTGCCGAAACCGGTCTCTGCCACCACAAACTCGCCATGGGCAGGGAGGGCGGCAAAGCGCTCGGCCAGCTGGTTGTTCTGCAGGAACACATAGCGGGTCTCCTCCAGGCCATTGGCGCGGGAGAAATAGCAGTCATCGAAGACGCTGGAGTGGGGCTGGCCGTCGCTGTCCCAGGTGAGCTCGGCGTTGCGGCTGCCGGGATCCGTGTCGGTGCTAGGGGAGTCGCTCATAGGGGTTCAGCCGTCGGTCAGGCCAAACTCCCGCAGGATCTGCAGGCACCATTGGTCGAGACGCTCATCGGTGAGGTCGAACTGGGTCTCCTCATCCAGTGCCAGACCGACAAACTGCGTTTCGTCGCCGGTCAGTGCCTTGCTCTGTTCGAATTCAAAGCCCTCGTTGGGCCAGTAGCCCACCGCACGGGCGCCGAGGTTCACCAGCTTGTGGTGCAGGTAGCCCATGGCATCCAGGAACCACTCCGGATAACCCTCCTGATCGCCGAGACCGTAGATGGCAATGGTGCGACCCTGCCAATCCAGTTCATCGATCTCGTCCCAGATCTCCTCCCAGTCTTCCTGCAGCTCGCCATAGTCCCAGGTGGGTATGCCCAGGATCAGGTGCTGGTAGAACTGGATGTTACTGATGGGGTCGTTGGCGATGTTGTGCACATCCACCAGCTCACTGCCCAGCCGCTCGCGGATCTTGTCGGCGACCATTTCGGTGTAGCAGGTGGAGCTGCCGTAGAACAGACCGATGGGGGCGTGACTCATGGGAAAAATACCTTGTGGCTGCAGCGGGTAAAACGGGGCCAGCGGGCTGGCGGGGCGCTATTTTAGGGGGTACAGGCGCTAATTGCACGGCTGCCCGGCAGGACCGGGCGGGGGCGCTATACGGCGCCGTCAAAGCCCATCTGGCGCCAGGCTTCGTAGACAATAACGGCCGCTGCGTTGGAAAGATTCATGCTGCGGCTGTCGGGCTGCATGGGGATACGCAGGACGTGTCCCGCGGGCTGGGCGGACAGTATCTCCGCGGGCAGGCCGCGGGTCTCGGGCCCGAACACCACATAATCGCCGGCCTGAAAGCCGGCGTCGGTATAGGAACGTGTGCCCTTGGTGCTGATGGCAAAGAGCCGCTTTGGCTGGCACTGCTGCAGGAAGGCCTCCCAGCTGTCATGTACCTGCATATCCTTCCACTCACCGTAATCGAGGCCGGCCCGGCGCAGGCGCTTGTCGTCCAGCTCGAAGGCGATGGGGCGAATCAGGTGCAGGCGGGCGCCGGTATTGGCCGCCAGGCGTATGATATTGCCGGTATTGGGGGGGATTTCCGGTTGGAACAGCACGAGGTGCAGTCTGGCGTTATCGGTCATTGGGGGTTATATCCTGAATAGAGCGAGCCGGCTGCGCACCTGCAGGCTGTTTAGTATCGGTAACGGGTGGCAGCAAGCGGCGAGTATAAAGCAGCCCGGCGCCAATGTCGGGTGGTTGACTGCCATCAACGCGGTCAGTGGGGCGGCGGTGGACAATTGAACGAGCAGCAACAGTTGCGCAGGCCAGGCACTAACGGAAGGGGGCAGCAGTGATCAGTTCGGTAACCCATAAGATTCTGAAGAAGACCCATACACCGGAAGCGATCTCCGAGCGCTTTGCACAGGGCCCCAGCCAGATCTATCTGAAAGACTCCATCTACGGCGCCATTGATGGCGCCGTGACCACCTTTGCCGTGGTCTCCGGCGTCGCTGGCGCCGGGCTCAGCAGCGGGGTGGTCATTATCCTCGGTCTGGCAAACCTCCTCGCTGACGGATTCAGCATGGCGGCCGGTAACTACCTGGGAACCCGCTCGGAAAACCAGTACCGCGCCAGTATGCGTCGCCGCGAGGCGGCGGAAATTGATGCCTACCCGGAAGGGGAGCGGGAGGAGATCCGCCAGATCTACGAACGCAAGGGGATCAACGGTGAGGCGCTTGAGCACATGGTGGAGGTGATTACCTCCGACCGGACCCTGTGGGTCGATACCATGTTGCAGGAGGAGCACAACCTGGCCACGGAGGATGCCAATGCCTGGTTGGCTGGGCTGGTGACCTTTATTGCCTTTCTGGTGGTGGGCATGCTGCCACTGGTGAGCTTTCTGGCCAACTGGGTGCGGCCGGGACTGATTGCGCAGCCCATGCTGGTGAGTGTGTCGGTGACCCTCTGCAGCTTTGTGGCGGTGGGTTATATCAAGGGCCGTTATGTCAATCAGGGGGCGTGGCGTTCGGCGGCAGAGACCCTGGCAGTGGGTGTTATTGCCGCCGGCCTGGCGTTCCTCGTTGGCTTCGGGTTGCAGCGGCTGGGGGTAGCCTGAGCTGCTGACACGGATTACTGCACCAGGTCGCTGCTGGCCTCCAGAAGGTCAATCTCCACATCCAGCTGATCGGCAATGGCGTCCAGCTGTTCCTGCAGTCGATCGATATCCACTGCCGCCGGAATCTGCAGCACACCGCGGGCGCTGAACATGGCGTCGCCGGTAAAGGGCATGCTGGAACAGCTGGTCTGCAGGTCATCCAGGTTGATCTGGTGGCTGGCCAGTGCCTGGGACAGCTCGCGCACGATACCCGGACGATCATTGCCCACCAGGCTGAAGTGCAGCACTTTCTGGTCGCCACCAGCGCTGCGCTCCGACGCTTCCGAACTGATCACCTGGATACCACCGGATATCTTCAGCGCCTGCAGTGCCTGCTGCAGGGGCTCCGCCTGGCTTTCCGGCAGGTTGACCTGCAGGATACCGGCAAATTTCCCTGCCATGTGGCTCAGGCGGCTGTCCAGCCAGTTACCGTCGTGCTGGCTGATGGTTTTTGCCAGGGCTTCCACAATGCCGGGGCGGTCATCACTGAGTATGCAGAGAACGAGTGTGCGATTCATGGGGCGGCCTGTTGTCTGTGTTGTTTTATCAAGTTTAGGTTATGTACTCTCTGACGTCCCTTGGGGGCGTGTTTGCTGTGCACGAGTATAATGCAGCCCGCCGCCAATACCAGTTGCCGGCGGCAACCATCCAACAGAGGTAACAGTAGTGGAAATACCCTGGCAAAGACTATCCCCGGAGGCCCTGCGGGGATTGATGGAAGAGTTCATCACTCGCGAGGGCACCGACTATGGCGAGAGCGAAGTAGAGCTGGAAGAGAAGGTGCTGCAGGTGGAGCGCCAGATCAGGGCGGGCGAAGTGGTCATCGTCTTTGATGCGGTGCTGGAGACCTGCTCGCTGCTGACCCGCCAGGCGGCCCGGGAGTTTGAACGGCAGATGCAGTCGGCGGCGGAGCGGGGTGACTACGATGACTATTGAGTACCTCCGCAATGGCCCGTCAACGCCTCGACTGTTACTGGCGCACGGTGCCGGCGTAGGTATGGATAGTGACTTTATGCAGCAGATGGCGGAACGGATCGCGGCACTGGGCGTGGGGGTGGTGCGTTTTGAGTTCCCCTATATGGCCGAACGACGCCAGACCGGCAAGAAGCGACCGCCGGATCGTCAGCCGGTGCTGCTGGACACCTGGCGGCAGGTGCTGGCGGATCATGCCGGTGAGGGGCCGCTGGTTATCGGTGGTAAATCCATGGGGGGTCGTATGGCTACCCTGTTGGCCGCAGAGCTGGAGGCTGAGGGGTGTCCGGTGGCGGGGGTCATTTGTCTTGGCTATCCCTTTCACCCGCCGGGCAAACCGGAGAAGCTCCGCACGGAGCATCTGCAGTCACTGCGGACGCCGGTGCTGATGCTGCAGGGCAGCCGCGATCCAATGGGCAGCAGGGAAGAGGTGCAAGGTTACGACCTGAGCGATACGGTGGTGATGAGCTGGCTGGAGGATGGAAACCACGATTTGAAACCGAGGGTAAAGTCCGGCTTCAGCCATGACCAGCACCTGGCCACGGCTGCGGGTAATATTGTGGATTTTTTCGGCGGCCTGTGCTGACCGGCTGTCGATCAATTTTCCAGCAGTGAAATCTTTTCCGGCTCATTCAGCATGGGCATGAGCTCGTTCATCATGCTGCGGCGCGCTTCAGAGTTGTACCAGTTGTACCAGTCCCGGGCGGAGCGCCATCTGGAAAAGACATAACGCTTGTTGGCGTTGTGCAGGTCGGAATAGGTCTCGCCATTGACAAAGCCTTCGGCCTGGTAGGCCAGGTGCAGGGTGCGTTTGGCGCTGGCTTCGTAGGTGCTCTCCATGTCCGGAGCGAGGGTGCGTTCGATCAAAACGGTAATCATGCGCTGGCCTTATGTTCTGTGGTTGTTGCAGGCGCAGTTTACTGGTTGGTTCCCGTGACGCCTAGCCCCGGGGCCGGACTTCCGCCGCAGGCTTTACTCGCTGAGTGATCTGCTGCCGGGGAGGTAGTCGTCCTCTGCCTGATGTATCATCCACTCCCCGAGCCGGATCCAGTTACGCATCAGGTCGCGCAACATGGCACTCTCGCTGCCGCTGCGACGTTTGTTGCTGAGGTAACGGGTTCCCACCTCGGTGAGTGCGGCCACAATCTGGCCCACCACCTGGGCGTCGAGACGAACAAAAAAACGGTCGCTGTGATGGCGTTGTCCGGGAGGTGCAAAAGAGGCGCTGACCGTTCCGGGCCAATGGGGGTTCTGCAGTTGGTTCTGTACCGCCAGTGCCAGGCGGGGGTGTTGCCGGCGCAGTAAGGTAAAGCTGGTTTCCAGTGCCGCGCGGCTGAAAATATCGGCACGTTGGGAGTAGCTGTTGTGCAGTGGAAGCATGTAAGACCTGCCCTTAATGCGTAAAACAAGGGATTTTTCATCCAGCCAAAGTAAGTGTAGCAGTGCCTGCGGACGTTGCAGGTTCAATTGAGAGGAATGCATCACAATGACCCCAAACGCTGATCACACCCTGGATACCCGCGGCTTGCTGTGCCCCGAGCCGGTGATGATGTTGCACAATGCCGTGCGTGATGCGCAGTCGGGTGATGTGATCGAGGTGGTGGCGACGGACCCGTCCACCGAGCGGGATATCCCCAAGTTCTGTCAGTTCCTGGGGCATGAATTACTGCATCACGAGCAGCGGGGGGAGGAGTGGTACTACTGGATTCGCAGGGCCTGATCGACAGGCGCGGGCCGGGTTAGGAATGGCAATGCCGGAAAACAAAAGGCCCGCTGTGATGCGGGCCTTTTGTGTCAAGGGTTAGGTGAACAGCCTTCTTGCCGGGTCAGACATCTTCCACCAGGGCTGATATGGCGGCCAGCGCTTCCGGGTCTTCCGATTTGATCTTGTTGGCGATCTGGTGCTGGAAGAAGTAGCGGAATTCGCTGCGACTCTGTGCAGGATAGAGACAATCATCGCCGGGCAGGATGGGGGTGCACTTGATCTTGGCCGGGTCTGCGAGCATGCCACAGAGGTTGCCGTCATGATGCAGCCTCCAGCTCACCACCTCCGTCAGGGTAATGCTGTGGAAGCCGTTATCCGAAAGCACCGCATGAGTACCGATGGTGTCGGGAATCTCCTGGATCACGTCGTTGTCGTTGTCGCAGGTGTAGTCGTAATACTCTGCGGCTGTTTCCAGCTCGACAATCTTGTGAATCGGGGCCTCGTAGAAGATCTCGTCAATACCCGGATCAAAGTATCCCTCCCACTTGCCGTTCAGCGGATCCTGAATCTCCGTGGCGGGCATAATACTGTTCAGCCAGGGAACCATGCCGACCACTTCGCCGTTGGCACGCAGTGCCCAGCAGAGGATCTTGAGACTGAACAGGGAGTCCGGGCTGGCTTCATTGGAGTAGAGCATTTCCAGTCCGTCCAGTTCGGGGGATAGCCGGATTATGCGGGAGTTGTGGGCCTCCGAGAGCGGTCGCCCGGTGAAGAAATCGACCACGTTATCCATGTTGTGGCCGGGGGTTGAGGTCTTCATAATACCACCTCCGAGAGAGGCCCCTTCGACGCCGGCCACAGTGTGAGAACCGCGTCATTCGGGGGCGGATGCATATAGAAATACACCGTTCAACTCTACGGTATATGCAGATTGCAAAAAGCACAATACTTGGTTGTAAAAAAGTTTATAACCACACTATTTAGTTAGACCCGAGGTTTTAGATTGTCGCTGTATTACTTCGCCTACGGCTCAAATATGAATCAGGCGCGCATGGTTGCGCGTGGCCTTGAGTACCGTCGGGCCCTGGCCGGCCGCTTGCCGGGGCTGGCCCTCGCCTTTAACAAGCAGGCCTCGGATGCACCCCATCGCGCCTATGCCAATGTGGTTTATGCCCCGGGCCGTGTGGTGGAGGGCGTGCTTTATGAGCTGGCTTCGCTGCAAGAGATCCGCAAAATGGATCCTTTCGAGGGGGCTCCCCGCCGCTACAGTCGCGAGATCTATCACATTCACACCGATGAGGGCGAAATCCCGGCCTGGGTCTACGTAGCCAATCCAGCCATGTTGCGCACAGGCCTGATGCCGGAGACCTGGTACCTGCAGCACCTGCTGGCCGGCAGCGAATTCCTGACCGAGGAGTATCGACGCTTCCTGGCCGCGGTAGAGTGTCGTGACCAGCGGGATCCCGTTCCCATGCCAGCCTGTATGGGACGCAACTCATGATGTCGGACATGGCATGTGACCTGCGGACACTCGATCGCACAGCGATTGAGGAGGCTTTTCACGGCTGTTTCCGGGAGTCTGAAAATACCCGTTTGCAGGGCGGAGCGGCGGAACCGCTCTACCGTCCTGCCCGCGATAATGAGCCCCATTGCATCTATTACACCCTGGATTACGCCGCCAGCGCCTTGCATGAGGTAGCCCACTGGTGTGTGGCAGGGGAGGAACGACGCCGGCTGGAAGATTACGGCTACTGGTATGCCCCGGACGGACGCAGTGAGGAACAACAGCAGTTGTTCGAGACCGTCGAAGTGCGCCCGCAGGCGATGGAGTGGATCTTTAATACGGCCGCCGGACGTCAATTCCGGGTCAGTGCTGACAACCTCACCATGGGGCTGGGCCCCAGTGACTCTTTCAAGCAAGCGGTGTTCGAGCAGACGCGGCGGTTCTGTCGTGAGGGCTTGCCGCCGAGGGCTGCGCGATTTGCCCTGGCACTGGCGTTGCGCTCAGGTGTGGAAAACCCCTTTGCCGAAGAGCTCTACCTGAGGCAGGCGCTGTGAGTTCTTCTCCAGCGGCGGAGTCGCCCCCGGCCTGCCTGATTGATGCCTCCATCTATATTTTCCGCTACTACTTTTCCCTGCCGGATAACTGGTTCAGTCAGGAGGGCAATCCCACCGCGGCGGTGTATGGCTACACCCAATTCCTGTTGGGATTGCTGCAGCATGAGCGACCGGCCTGGGGCGTAGCCTGTTTTGATGAAAGCCTGGGTAGCTGCTTTCGCAACCAGATCTATCCTGACTATAAAAGCAGTCGTGTCCTGCCTGATGAGCTGCTGGAGTTTCAGCTGCACGCCTGCCAGGAAGTCACCGGCCTGTTGGGGTTTACCTGCCTGGCCAGCCAAACCTATGAAGCGGACGACCTGCTGGGCAGTACCATGACCATGCTGCACCAACTGCAGCCACAATTGCCGGTGGCACTACTGACCCGCGATAAGGATCTGGGACAGCTGCTGGGACGGCCACAGGATTACCTGTGGGATTACGTCAAACCGGCCCAGCAACAGCGACTGTACCGGGAGGCGATTTTTACCAAATTCGGTGTCTGGCCGGAGCAGCTGCCGGACTACCTGGCGTTGGTGGGAGACGCGGTGGATGACATTCCCGGGGTGCCCGGCATTGGCGCCAAAACCGCACAGGCATTGCTGCAATGGGGCGGCGACCTGACCGCCATCGTGCAGCGCAGGGAAGAGATTGGCGGGCTACTGCTACGCGGTGCGCGACGCTTGCCAGAGCTGCTGGGTGAGCATCTTGAACAGCTGGCTGTCTCCCGGGTGCTGGCGCAAATCGTCACCGATGCGGAACTGCCAATTACTGAACAGCAGTTGCGGGTCGCTTCGCCGGATGTGCCGGCTTTTATTGATTTCTGTGAACGCATGGGGCTGCCTGCCTCCTGGCAGCGACGCTGTCAGCAACTGGAGGAGTACGCTTGAATTCACTGCGTATTGTCGCCGACGAGAATATCCCGTTTGTGGAGCAGGTGTTCGGTTCCCTGGGGCAGGTAACCACCTTGCCGGGCCGTACCATGACTGCCGCCCAGGTTGCCGAAGCCGATGTACTGCTGGTGCGCTCGGTTACGGCGGTTAACAAGGCGCTGCTGCAGGGCTCGCGCGTCAAATTTGTCGGTACCTGCACCATCGGCACTGATCACCTCGATATTGCCTGGCTACAGCAGCAGGGGATTACTGCTGCCAGCGCACCGGGTTGTAACGCCAACTCCGTGGTGCAATACGCACTGGCGGTGATGGCGCTGTTGCGTCCGGGCTGGCGGCAGATGACGGTGGGGATTGTGGGCTGCGGTAATGTCGGCGATCGCCTGCGACAGAAACTGCTGGCCCTCGGGGTTCAGGTGCATTGTTACGATCCATGGCTGACACCGCAGCAAGTGCCACAACTGACGAGCCTGGAGGTGGTACTGGGCTGCGACATCGTCTGCCTGCATGCGCCGCTGGTGCATACGCAACCCCATCCCAGCTGGCATCTTCTGGATTTGCCGAGGTTGCAGCAGCTGGGTCAGGGCACACTGCTGATGAACGCCGGACGCGGCGCGGTGATCGATAATCAGGCGCTGAAAACGGTGCTGGCAAGTCGGCGGGACCTGACGGTTGCGCTGGATGTGTGGGAGCCGGAACCGCTGCTGGATCTGGAGTTGCTGCAACAGGTGGCGCTGGCTACACCGCACATTGCCGGCTACAGCTACGATGGCAAGGTGGGTGGCACGGTACAGATTGCCGCAGCCTTGTGTGAGCACCTGGGGCTCGAACCGGTAGCGGATCTCAAAACCTTGTTGTCAGCCGATGCCAGCAGTCATCAGTCCCTGGCGTGGTCCGGGCATGAAGGCGGGGCAGGTGTGGATGCGTGGCTCAATGACGCCATTCTTGCCACTTATGATCTGGTGGGTGATGACAGCCGTTGTCGGCAGGCGTTGCTGCAGGCAGATGGCGAGCTGGCGCGAGCCCGTGCCTTTGATGAGTTACGTAAGCACTATCCCAAACGCCGTGAGTTTGACAGCTTTCGGCTTGGTGCTCTGCCGGACGGCTTATCGGCAACAGAAAAAAAGTCGCTCAACCAGTGGTTGGCGACTTTGGGAATGTCCCGGCAAGAGTAGCTTCTACTAGGAGAGAACGTACTAGGAGAGAAAACGGATTCAGCAGGCCCGGAGAGATCGGGGCAACAGCTCCGGCGACAGGAAATCCTGCACCTGCTGCAAGGCATCGTCGATCATCTTCGCGGTCATGGGGATCTCGCGTCCGCGTTCATCCAGCAGGGCAGCACCGTGAAAGTCCCGTGATTCATTCCGGGGGCGGTCACTGCCGAACTGTTTGCCTGCCAGTGTGTAAACTCGGGTCTTGCGCTCGTTCATGGCGATACCTGTGGAATGGGTTGCAGACATGTCGTGGGCGGCTCGCTCCAACCTGGTCGCGACCACGGATCGACTGTCCCTGACACAGTGCGCACTATAGGAGGCGTCTGTGACAGTAATGTGACTGCTTGTGATCCGGGACGGTGGTAAGGTGTGCGCTTGTCCACGTTCCTGAGTTCAGTATAGTGATGCCTCGATTGGCCAAATGTGCGGCCCGTCAAAACATTCAGACCAATTTTTCATAATGTGGCGCCAAACGCTTCATAATGGTCATTTAGGCCAGCTCGCCTGCTCCGGCCAGTGCTTTACTGGCGCCATATACTTTACTGTCTCCTTTTATAGCTGCCGTCCAGTGTCACCGCGTCCGGTTTTGGACAGAGCTTCCTGTTGCGCGGAACGGCACATGAAGAAATTTACCAGAGAGCACCACATTGACTACTGAGGTGAACCCCCCGGCTTCCATGCGTCTGGGTTTGATCATCAATCCTCTGGCCGGGCTGGGTGGCCCTGCCGGCTTAAAGGGCAGTGATAACCGCGCGCAGGTTGCGACACTGCTTTCCACAAGCGAGCCAAGTCGGGCGCTGCTGAGGGCTGCACGTTGTCTTTCCCTGCTGGCGGAGAGCGGCTGCACTGTATTTTCGGCAGCGGGCCCCATGGGGGGTGATCTGGCGCAAGCGTCGGGATTAACGCTGGAGACCCTGATGGTCACCGGCGCGCGCACCAGTGCTGTGGATACACGCCAGTTGGCACAGGCAATCCTGCAGGCGGGGGTGGACCTGCTGCTGTTCGCCGGCGGCGATGGCACGGCCCGGGATATCTGCTCGGTGGTGGGTGAGCAACTGCCGGTGCTGGGTATTCCCGCCGGTGTGAAAATGCACTCCGGCGTCTTTGCCTTGTCGCCGGAGGCCGCGGCGGAAGTGGTGTTGGCAATGATTCGCGGTGAACTGGTGGATATCCAGTCACAGGAGGTGCGCGATATTGACGAAGCCCTGCTGCAGCAGGGGCGGGTCAACAGCCGTTACTTTGGCTCCCTGAGAGTGCCGTCTCCAGGCCAGTTCGTGCAGTCCACCAAACAGGGTGGCAGGGAAGTGGAAGAGCTGGTTATTGATGACATAGTCGCCGATCTGTGTGAGCAGATGGAGGAGGACACTCTTTACCTTATCGGTGCCGGCACCACCAATCAGGCCTTGATGGATGCCCTGGGACTGCCCAACACCTTGCTGGGTGTGGATGTGGTACTGGCTGGTGAGCTGGTGGCAGCCGATGTGAGCGCCAGTCAGCTGGAGCAGCTGTTGTTGCAGCATAGTGGCCCGGTACAGGCCATGCTCTCTATTACGGCTAACCAGGGTGCCCTGATTGGTCGTGGTAATCAGCAGTTATCGCCCATGGTGCTGCGTCGCCTTGGCAGGGAGGGGATTTGTGCTCTGGCTACCAAAGGCAAACTGCGGGAGCTGGCTGGCCGACCGTTGTTGCTGGATACCAATGACCCGCAACTGGACAGGGAGTGGAGCGGCTATATCGAAGTGGTGACCGGCTATCACGAACGCACACTCTATCCTCTGGGCTTGCCTGCCGGGGGAGAAACAGTATGAGTGCACTGAGCGATGCCATTAAGCAGCAGTTGGATCTGCTCAGCGATGACAACAGTGATTCCCGTCGTTGGTTTCACGGGCGTGGCCGTACTTTCCCCGGTTTTGAACAGGTAGCGGTGGACTGGTTTGATCCGGTGCTGTGGGTGACCCTGTTTAAACCGGAGGAGACTGCGGGGCTGGAACAGCAGTGGCTGCGAGAGATTGTCGAACTGTTGCAGACCAGCGGTTCCCGGGTGGCTGCGGTGCTGGTGCAGCGCCGCTTCGCCGGTCACTCCAGTTGCGAGTGTATCTGGGGTGAAGTGCCGGAGCTGCTGTATGCGCGGCGTGGAGCCTTGCGTTTCCACCTGCAACTGGGGGAGCGCCAGAACACCGGCTATTTCCTCGATATGGAACCGGGACGCTGTTGGTTGGATGGGCTGTCGAAGGGTCGGCGGGTGTTGAACCTGTTCTCCTACACCTGCAGCCTCTCGGTGGTTGCCATGGCGGCGGGAGCCAACAGCGTGGTGAATGTGGATATGAGCAGTGCCGCGCTCGGTCAGGGCCGTGACAATCATCGCCTCAATGACCAGGACCTGGGGGCGGTGCGCTTCCTGTCGGAGAATATTCTCAAGTCCTGGGGGCGTATTCGCCGTCAGGGGCCTTACGATCTGGTGGTGATGGACCCGCCGTCGTTCCAGAAGGGCAGTTTTGTCGCACAGCGGGATTACCCCAAGTTACTGCGCCGGGTACCGGAGTTGATGCCTGCTGGCGGGGATCTGCTGCTGTCGCTTAATGCGCCGGAATTGCCGGAGTCTTTCCTGCATGACTGTATCGCCGAGGCAGCGCTGCAGTGTGAAGTGGTGGGGCGCCTTCCTGAACATCCGGATTTCCCTGACAGTGACAGTGAGCGGCGGCTGAAGCTGCTGCATGTCCGTTACAGGCCGACATAATCACCGGATTTCCCGGAGAGGTTTCCCCGTTCAATAGCCCGGCAATCAGCACTCGTTACTGTTAACCGGTGCAGGTAACTTGTCATTCGGTGACAGGTTCAGGAAACTAAGGTCGGCCGAACACGGTCCCAGGAAAGCCCGTAACAGCTGCGGAGATCATCCGGAGTGTAAGATTGGGCGGACCGGAACGACTAACCATAAAACACAGTAAGGATCAGATTATGGCTAAGAAACTGAATACCCCCCTGGCGGCTGCCGTTGGTGCCGCATTTATCGCCTCTGCCAGCTTCTCCGGTGCAACCCTCGCAGCCGATGCCAACCCTTTTGCCGCCACCGACCTGGGCGTTGGTTACAACCTGGCCGACAAGCACGGCGAGGGCAAGTGTGGTGAGGGTAAATGTGGCGACGACATGAAGAAGAAAGACAAAATGCCCGCCAAAGCCAAAGAAGGAAAGTGTGGTGAAGGCAAGTGCGGTGCAGAGATGATGAAAGGCAAGGGTACCGACAACAGTGGCCAGCAGAAGGCGGCTGAAAAAGCGGCTGAGCCGGCTGGCAAGTAAGCTTGTCACTCCGGATGGTTGGCCTGCGGTGCAGGCCTCCGTCCGGGATGCCTGAACGACAAGGGGACGAGCTGATGACGGATCAGATCGCTGCAATCAGTGGAGCCGGGCTGGGGTTGCGTCGCAGCCTGCTGGATGAGCTGGGAGAGGTTGGCCTGGATGAGGTTCAGTTTCTGGAGGTGGCTCCTGAAAACTGGATCGGTGTGGGCGGGCGCCTGGGTTCGGCGTTGCGGGCTTACACGGAGCGCTTCCCGTTTGTCTGTCATGGCCTGTCCCTCTCTATCGGGTCTACAGACCCTCTGGATATGGCACTGCTGACCGATATTCGCGCATTTATGCGCAGCCATAACATTTCTGTTTACAGCGAACACCTGAGCTACTGCAGTGACAGTGGCCATCTCTACGACCTGCTGCCCATTCCTTTTACAGAAGAGGCTGTGCGCCATGTGGCACAGCGGGTAGGGCAGGTGCAGGATTTTCTTGGCCAGCGAATCGCCCTGGAAAACGCCTCCTACTACTGCGCCCCGCAGCAGGAGATGTCCGAGATCGACTTTATCAATGCCGTGGTGGCGGAAGCCGATTGTGACCTGCTGCTGGACGTTAACAATATCTACGTTAACAGCATCAATCACCGCTATGACCCCTATGATTTTCTCGCGCGCCTGCCCCTGGAGCAGGCGGTGTATGTGCATGTAGCCGGCCACTATAACGAAGCGGAAGACCTGCGGGTGGATACCCACGGGGCCGATGTCATAGACCCGGTCTGGGGCTTGTTGCAGGCGGCCTATGGCCTCTGCGGCCCGCTGCCCACACTGCTGGAGAGGGACTTTAATATTCCGCCGTTGCCCCAGTTACTGGAGGAGGTGGGTACCATTCGCCAGTTGCAGCAGGCTTGCGTGTCGCAGAGACCCGCTGAGCTGCTCAGTGGTCGCAAAGGAGCCTGAAGCGGTGCCTGATATGTCGTTTGCGGGGGTTCAGAAGCAGTTGGCCGATCATCTCCGGGATCCGCAGCAGGTTGCCCCCCCCGGTGCAATGGAAGAGCGTCGGTTGGCGATCTACCGGGAGCTGGTGTTTAACAACATTGAAGGTTTCCTCAGCAGTGGCTTTCCCGTATTGCGCAGCCTCTACGACGATGAGGCCTGGCTGGGGCTGGTGCGGGAATTTATCCGCACGCACCGCTCGGAGAGCCCCTATTTCCTGCAGATCAGCGAAGAGTTCCTGGCGTTTCTGCAGGAAGAGTACCAGCCGGGAGCAGCGGATCCGGCCTTCCTGCTGGAGCTGGCCCACTATGAGTGGGTGGAATTGGCTCTGGATGTCTCTACAGAGGAGATCCCTGAGAGCTCGCACACGGCAGGCCTGAGTCCGGAGCAACTCCTGGACACCCGCCTGAGCCTGTCCCCACTGGTCTGGCGGCTCTCCTACCAATTTCCGGTACACCGCATCGGGCCTGACTACCGCCCGGCAGAACCTCCGGCGGAGCCCATCTTTCTGCTGGTCTACCGCAACCGGCAGCAACAGGTCCGTTTTATGGAGAGCAATGCCCTAACCGTGCATCTGCTGAATCTGCTGGAAGAGGGCCTCAGTGGCAGGGCGGCGCTGCAAACACTGGCGGCCGATTTGCAGCATCCCCACCCGGAGCAGCTGCTGGCCATGGGCGCCAAGCTTCTGGCTCAACTGGTGGGCAGCGATATCCTGGTCTGATACCTATCCGGACACGCCCGCCTTCTGTAACCGATACCCGGGTTACGAATCCTCGCAGTCTACCCATCGATTGACGCCTCAATCGGTATGCTGGCGCCGTATTTTTTCATTTGGTAATAAAAATCCTCGTTTTTACTAGTCTGTCATATTGTTGACATATTCCGGTCGCAGAATGCCCGGCATACGCTGATGAGGCATCTCGCGTCACAGCTGTTGTTGATTAGCACTTGGGTCTATCTAAAACCACAATCGGGAGTGAACTCCATGAAAAAAGCACTGTTGCCTCTGGCTATCGCCGCTGCAATGCCAGCTGCCGCTCTGGCGGAAGGTCCAATCGACGGAAAAGTTTACGGTAAGGTAAACGTCTCAATCGTAAATGCTGATGATGGCGACAGCGATGTTTGGGATGTAAACAGCAACGCTTCTCGCATCGGCTTTGCGGGCAAAACCGATCTGTCGGATTCCCTGGCAGTAATCTATAAGCTGGAGTACGAAACTTTCGTTGACGATGGCAGCAATGGTACTTCAACTTTCTCCCAGCGTAATATCTACGGTGGTCTGACTGGCGGATTCGGTACAATTATTGCCGGTCGTCACGATACCCCTACCAAACTGGCGCAGAACAAGATTGACCTGTTCAACGATCTCGAAGGTGATATCAAAAATACCTTCGAAGGTGAAAATCGTGAATCCAACATCGTGATCTATACCACGCCTTCTTTTGCCGGTTTTGAGGCGTCTGCGGCTTTCGTAGCGTCTGAAGGCTCCGATGTGGACGGTGACGGTGAAAACGATGACGGTTTCGACGGTAACTCCATCGCCATCAGCTACACCTCTGACATGTTCTATGTGGCGCTGACCAACGATATAGATATCGATGATAAAGACAACCTGATGCGCGCTGTAGGCCAGATGAACCTGGGTGCCTTCCAGCTGGGCCTGATGTTCCAGGATGTGGAAGAGCAGGATGGTGACGAAGAAGATGGTTACTTCGCCAGTGTTCAGTACAAGATCGGTGATGTAGCCCTGAAGGCTCAGTACGGTCTGGTTGAGGGTGAGGAAGACGCAGAAGAGGAGACCTTCTCCGTCGGTGCCGACTACAAGCTGGCCAAGAGCACCAAACTGTTCGCTTTCTACACCACGAATGAAGATACTGACACCACCGGTGCCACCTCGTCCGAAGACGATTACTTCGGTATTGGTTTGGAGCACAAGTTCTAAGAACTCTAAGGAGTTCCGGAACCAGGGAAAGGGTGCTTCGGCACCCTTTTTCTTTCATAATTGGCAACGCCAAATTGATTAGCGGAGAGAGCTTTTTGAAACTGCAACAGTGGTTGGTCGTAGTATCATTATCATGTGTAGCACAAGGCGTATGGGCTAAGGATCCTGAGTGCGGTGAAACCGTGGATATGGCCGATAGTCTGAATTTCCACAAAATGCACGTTGACTGCAGTGATGAGGCGGTGGATACCTACGAACCCGGCTTGATTGACAAGCTGTTGGGCAAAGAGAAAGGGGTTGATACCTACGATGGTGACACGAATGATTCGTCAACTGCTGCTGCCAATGTTCCCGTGAGTGCGGTAGACGCATCGCAGGATGATAGTGCCGGTATCACTTTCAACATTCGCGAACCCTTCACCGCCACCGGTGGCCCTCAATCCGCCCTGAACGGTCTGTTTGCCCAGATGATTCACTACTGCCCAAAGGGGTGGGAGAAGAAGAAAGAGTGGGCCGAACCGTCAGAAGGTGGTTACTTCCTGTACTACCAGTTCCGCTGTGCGGAATAGG
The DNA here is from genome assembly GCF_009857815.1 of Pseudomaricurvus sp. HS19. Lineage (GTDB taxonomy): Bacteria > Pseudomonadota > Gammaproteobacteria > Pseudomonadales > Cellvibrionaceae > Pseudomaricurvus. The sequence goes on from NZ_WVVW01000001.1 coordinate 335,737, forward strand.
GCGGTTTATAGCAGGTTGGTTATGTCCGCGGGAGCCTTTGACTCTGTTTGGGCATAAGCTAGAATGCCTTTCCGCTTTGGCAGGAGAGGCAGCGATGGGGTTCAAGGTTTTTATCAGGCAGGTATCCGCAGGTTTGCTGCTGATCTGCTGTGCCCATGCTGTCCACGCCCAAGAGAACCCAGCCGAAGCCGGGCCACTGTCGGACTCCCCCGCAGTTGTCGACAGGGATCCCTGGGAAGGCTTTAACCGCAAGATCTTTGTCTTTAATGACACCCTGGACACCTGGTTCCTGAAACCGGTTGCCAAGGGCTACCGCTTTGTCACCCCCGATCCCCTGGAGACAGGCGTCTCCAACTTCTTCAGTAACTTGCTGGAGATCCGCAACGTACTCAATGATGTGCTGCAGTGGAAATGGGGCCAGGCGGGTAACGATACTGGTCGTTTTCTGGTCAATTCGACTGTGGGTATCGCGGGCCTGATTGATGTTGCCCAGTATATCGGCATGCCCCGCAGTGCCGGCGAGGACTTTGGCCAGACCCTGGCGGTCTGGGGCGTAGGGCAGGGCAACTTCGTGGTGCTGCCGTTCTTCGGCGCCAGCACCTTCCGGGATGCCGCTGGCATGCCGGTGAATACCCTGGTTAGTCCCATTTCCTACGTCGACCATGTGCCCACGCGCAATACCCTCTATGGCACCAGCCTGGTGGATACCCGTGCCCAGCTGTTGAGTGCTGAAGAACTCATCAGTGGCGACAAGTATGTCTTCCTGCGCGATGCCTACCTGCAACGGCGCGAGTTCCTGATTAATGACGGCGTGGTGGAAGACGACTTTGGCGCTGACTTCGGCGATGATTTTGACGAGTTCTGACACGGTCACCTGCGGCCGCTAAGGGCAGCGTTTCCCCGGCCTTCAGGCCCGCTTTCCTCCCCCTGGAAGCACTTGCAGCACCAGACTGATGGGAGTAGTGTTAGCCCTTTTTATGGCGTTCAACTCTTCTGCCGCCGGGGCTCGGCTCCCGCTGGCGAAAATCACGCAGCGCTGCACCGCCCCAGGGCCCGGAAGCTGGAATTCCCAATGACCACAGACAACTGTAAGTTGCTCATCGTAGATGACGACAGCATTGTGCGTCAGGGGGTGGTCGCCTACCTGGAAGACAGTGGTTTTACGGTGTTTGAGGCGGCTGGTGGAGAGGTGGCACTGGAGCTGTTCCGCGAAGAGCAGCCGGATGTGGTGCTGACCGACCTTAAAATGCCGGGTATGGACGGCATGCAGTTGCTGGAGCAAATCCGCCAGTTGTCCCCGGCCACGCCGGTGCTGGTGATGTCCGGCGTGGGTGTGATGGGGGATGTGGTGGCCGCCTTGAGGCTGGGGGCCACGGATTTTCTGGTCAAGCCCTTTGCCGATATGGAAGTGCTTGTACATGCCGTCAGCAAAAGCCTGGAGCGCCGTGACCTGCTGGCGGAGAATCGCCAGTATCGACACGACCTGGAGCGGGCCAATCGCGAGCTGCGTGATCACCTGCGTACCCTGGAGAGAGACCAGCGTGCCGGCCGCCGGGTCCAGCAACACCTGTTGCCGCCCACGCCGGTTACCAAGGGCTCCTACTCCGTGGAGCACCGGGTTATTCCCTCCCTGTTCCTCAGTGGCGACTTTGTCGACCTGGCCTACACCTCCGATCGCTATATCTCCTTCTACCTGATCGACGTTGCCGGACACGGTGCTTCATCGGCATTTGTGACCATCTGGATGAAGCATGTGGCGACGGAGATCTTTAATGAGCGTCAGTCTTTCCGGCACTACGCAAAAATCGACAGTGATCTCAAGGAGTGGCTGCAGGAGATTAACCGGCGTCTGCTGGAGTCCCGGCTGGGCACTCATATGACGTGCCTGGTGGGTGTTATCGACCTGCAGGAGAACCTGCTGCACTACGGTGTGGCCGGTCATTTGCCGCTGCCGGTACTGGTCTCCGGCGATGGAGCTCACTACCTGCAGGGTAAAGGGGCACCGCTGGGCCTGTTCCCCGACCATGACTGGGAAATCTTCCGCCACCCATTCCCCGCTGATGGGCATCTGCTGGCCCTGTCCGATGGCATTCTGGAAGTGATGCCCGCCAAGGATTTGCTGGAAAAAGAGGAATATTTGCTTAAACTGTTGTCCTGCAGTGGCAAAAGCCTGACCGAAGTCTGTTCAGCATTGGGCCTGGAAGAGCTGTCGGCAGCACCGGATGACATTGCCATAGTCAGTATCGTCAGACATGCATAAGGACCCGTCGCGAGGAATTTATGCCGCAAGGTAAGATCTGGGTAGCCGATCACGATGGTGTGTATCTGATCAGGATGGTCGGCGATGTGCGCCTGACCCTGTGCATGTCATTCGATCACTTTATTGACAATATGTTTGCCGCGGATGATTTCGCAGCCATCATCTTTGACCTTTCCGAAGCCGACGCCATCGACAGTACCACCCTGGGGCTGATGGCCAAGATTTCCATTCTCGCTGACCAGCGCAAGCATTTACGTCCTTCGGTGATTGCCACCACGCCCGGCATGAATCGCCTGCTGGATTCCATGGGGTTTGGCGAGATCTTCGATATCCTGCAGGAGAAGCCCTCCTCGGTGGCGGATGCCTCCATCCAGGCGCTGGTGTGTGAGGAGATGTCCGAGCAGCAGGCCCGCGCCAAGGTGCTGGAGGCGCATCGGATACTCATGCAGTTGAACGAGAAGAACCAAAACACCTTTCAGGACCTGGTACGGACTCTGGAGAACAGTCAGTAGCTGTCCGCCGGATCTTCCGTCTCCCGCCGTGCATTAGCCAACTTCTCACGTTCCCCAGGATCCCCGGCTGTCAGCCGTCTCGGGCGATAACCTTGGCGCGGATAAAGTCGCTCTGGCTCATGTGCAGAAGATCGGCGATCTTGCGGATGGTGTACTCTTCGTACTTATCCAGGTTGAGATCAGCGTAGGCGATTCGCCACATGCCGGTGAGCAGGTCAAACTTCTCTTCCTGCGTGAAGTGATCGTTGACGTAGCGTGTAAACGGGTAGACCGAGGTGTTCTGGCTGGCATTGTTGCGGGCCCGCTCCACCAGGTTGTGCAGGGTCTCCCCATCCAGGTGGAACTGCTGGCCGAGCTCCTGCAGCAGGGTTTGCATCTCGCTGGCATCCAGGTGGTGGTCGACAGTGGCCACTTCCAGCATCAGTCCCGCCGCCGCCAGCTCCCGTGCCCTGGAGTCGTCTTCAACCTCGGTCGTGGTTCCCAAAAGTTCGCGCAGAGCGCTTTTCAAGTTAGTCAGCACCTGTCATTCCCGATTACTGTTTGGATGAATGGATTACCTGCACACCAGTGCAAGCGCGTCGTCCAGCAAGTTGATGCCAACACCCCGGCGGTGGACATTTTCGCTCAGGTGGCGACGGAACTTGCGCGCGCCGGGCAGCCCCTGGAACAGCCCCAGCATATGACGGGTCATGTACTTCAGTTCCAGTCCTTGCTCCAGTTGTGCAGCGCAGTAATTGCGGAACGCCAGTGCCACGGCCTGACGGTCGGCGACAGGGTGGTAGTCATCGTAAAAGCGACTGTCCACTTCCGCCAACAGGTACGGGTTGGTGTAGGCTTCCCGCCCCACCATCACGCCATCCAGGGCGGTCTCGTCGTCGTGTGGATGAATCAGGGTTTCACACTGCTCCAGGGTTTGCAGGCCGCCGTTAATAATGATGTTCAACTCCGGATAGTCACGCTTGAGCTGCCGGACCATGCCGTATTGCAGAGGGGGGACTTCCCGGTTCTCCTTGGGGCTCAGTCCCTTCAGCCAGGCTTTACGGGCATGGACGATGAAGGTACGACAACCGGTGGCGGCGATGGTTTCGACGAAATTGCACATGCCGGCGTAGTCGTCCATGTCGTCGATACCGATGCGGTGCTTAACGGTGACTTCAATACTGGTGCTGTCCTGCATGGCTTTGATGCAATCGGCCACCCGCTGTGGGTGGGCCATCAGAATCGCCCCGATCATGCCGTTTTGTACCCGGCCGCTGGGACAGCCGCAGTTGAGGTTGACCTCATCATAGCCCCACTCTTCAGCCATGCGGCTACAGGTGGCCAGGTCTGCGGGATCGCTGCCGCCCAGCTGTAATGCCAGCGGGTGCTCTTCGGCATTGAAGTCCAGGAAGCGGGCCCTGTCCCCGTGTATGAGGGCACCGGTGGTGACCATCTCTGTATAGAGGACAGCGTGCCTGCTGATCAGCCTCCAGAGATAGCGGCAGTGCCGGTCACTCCAATCCATCATGGGGGCCAGACAGAAGGCGTGGTGCGGGGCGTGTAAGGATGAATTCATGGGGCAGGCAGGGGTAATTGTGATCACTGGGTTACGGTAGGCAGGCATCTTACCACAGGGGCGATGGGTGGATCTGCCTGCGTCCTCCGTACGCGGTCGGCGGAAGGTTTCCCCGGAGGATTATGTCGGGTAGTCTTAGGCGACAGAGGCGGGGCAGGCTGAGTCATGGGTCGCCCGGCAATGCGCCCAGGCGGGCTACACTGATCTCAACAGAAGAGATCGTGCTGATAACAGGGATGGTAACTATGGACTATGTGCTTCGTCAGGGATCCGTGATCGTATTGGCAGTGCTACTGCTGTTGGTCAATACGCCGCTCAGGGCCGCAGAACTTGCGGATCTGCTGGAGGTGGTGAGGCCCGGTGTGGTGGCCGTTGGCACCATGAGACCGGTGAAGACGGCTAACCCCAAGAACCCTCCTGTGGTGTTTAAAGGCACCGGTTTCCTGGTGGCGGATGGGCGTACCGTGGTGACTAACCTGCATGTGGTGCCCGGGGAACTGGATGATGAGAACAACGAAAAGCTGACGGTGTTTGTCGGCCGCGGGCAAAAGGTCACTGCTCATTCTGCCGAAGTTGTGGCCAAGGATGTTGAGCACGATCTGGCGGTACTGCGGATACAGACCACGCTGAACTTCAAGCCACTGAAGCTGGCTAAAAATGACATGATCCGCGAGGGGGAGAGCGTGTTCTTTACCGGCTTTCCCCTGGGTATGGTGCTGGGGCTGTTCCCGGTCACCAATCAAACCATTGTGTCGGCCAGGACACCTCTGGTCATCCCTGCTATCTCCTCGGGCACTCTCAGTGCCGCCCAGATCAAAGCACTGCGTCAACCGTTTGAGGTCTACCAGCTGGATGCCATCGCTTATCCGGGCAACAGTGGTAGCCCTGTCTTTGATGGCAGGAGTGGGGAGGTGATAGGTGTGGTCAACAGTGTCTTTGTTAAACAGACCAAGGAGACGGTGCTACAGGCCCCCTCAGGTATCACCTACGCCATCCCGGTTCGCTATGTAAACGATCTGCTGAAACAGGTGCGCTAGTGGCTGCGATTCGAGTCCTGGTGGTGTGTACCGCCAACCTTTGCCGTTCGCCGATGGCGGAAGGGATTCTGAAAAGCAAACTGTCGGCCCAGGCAAAAGACATCAAGGTGAAAGTGGAGTCCCGGGGTATCAGCGTGCCGGTAGCCGGTCTGAAGGCGGATCCCCGGGCGGTACGTGTGAGTCAGCGAAACGGGGTGGACCTGGGTAAAATGCGCACCCGGCAACTGAAACCCAGGGAGCTGCGGCAGGCGGACTACGTGTTGGTGATGAACCAGCGTCACCTGACAGTATTGGCCGAGATGTGCGACGGTGACATGCCGGCGGGTGCCAGTCTGATTACCCTGTTCGCCAGTGAACCCGTCCGGGATCAGGAAGTGCCTGATCCCTACTACAGCACGGAGCAGGGGTTTGCCAGTGTATTTGATCTGTTGTCAGAGGCCCTGGATGGCTTTGTGGCACACCTGCAGATTCAGAAGTAGATCAAGTTTCAGAAAACCAGCTGTAGTATCCAGCGACAATCAGCGTCAGTCATGGGTGACTGACGGCGTCGGGAGTTTACAATCAACAACAGAATGACAAAGGTCTGCATGGAAGGACGTGTTCTATGGCCAACCCCACTTTGAGCCAAACGTTTCAAGAGTATTTTGACGTGCAGCTGGCTGACGATCCGCAATCGCTCCGGGAAGTGTACGCGCTGAGATACCGGGTCTACTGTGAAGAGTTCGGCTTTGAGGAGAGTTCCCACTTTCCAGATCATCTAGAGCAGGACGAGTTCGACCAGCAATCCCTGCACTGCCTGATCCGCCATCGTCCCACCGGCAGTCCGGCAGGCTGCGTGAGGATGGTGCCCACATTTGCGTCCCGGGATACGGACCCTTTACCCTTCGAAAAATACTGTTCGGCCAGCCTGGATGAACGCTTTTTCACGGCATTGGATTTGCCCCGTGAGTCACTTTGTGAGGTCTCCCGGCTGGCGGTGGCCCGGGAGTTCCGCAAGCGGCGAGGTGAAAGCCAGAATATGTGGGGGGCGCCGGATACCGTTGAGCACCCTGATCGCAGTGAAAGGCGCACATTCCCGCTGATAGCGGTATCGGCGTTTTTGGCCAGTACGGCCCTGTCCATGCTAAGCGGTCGACATAACGCCTTTATGGTGACTGAACCCTTCCTGCCACGGTTGCTGGCCAGGGCGGGCATACGGGTGAAGCCGGTAGGCAACCCCATCTACTACCACGGCTATCGTGCCCCTTATTACATCACCGCGACTGAAGCGGAAGCCGGTCTGCGTGGCGAGCTGCGTGAACTGTACCAGGAAATTCACCGGGTTTTTGCCAATCACAGTGCGCTGCAAACTCTGCAAAAGCCGCGGCACCACAGAATTCGGGAGTGCCAGTGACAGGGTTTGATTACCACGAAGCTTTCTCCCGCAACATCGGTTGGGTAACGGAAGCCGAGCAGGGAATCCTGCAGGCCAAGACAGTTGCCATTGCCGGGCTGGGTGGTGTAGGCGGCAGTCATCTGCTGACGTTGGCTCGGCTGGGTGTTGGCAGGTTTCATATCTCGGATATGGATGTGTTCGAGCTTGGCAATTTCAATCGCCAGGCCGGGGCGAACCTCAACACTATTGGTCGCCCGAAAATCGAAGTGGTGGCGGAGATGGCCCGGGCCATCAACCCACAGGTGCAGATCCGGCAGTTTCCCGAAGGGGTCAAAGAAGAGAACCTGGACGAATTCCTCGAGGGGGTGGATCTCTATATCGACGGGCTCGATTTTTTCGTGCTCGATATCCGGCGCAAGGTATTCGGGGCCTGTTATGAGAAGGGCGTGGTGGCGTTGACTGCGGCTCCGCTGGGCATGGGTACAGCGTTTCTCTGCTTCAGACCAGGGGGTATGAGTTTCGAGGATTACTTCTGCATGGAAGGGCGTTCTGAAGAAGAGCGTCGGCTGCGCTTCCTGATTGGCCTGGCGCCTTCGGTGTTGCAGGCTGCCTACCTGACCGACGACAGCCTGGTGGATATGGATAATCGCAAAGGCCCTTCAACGGTTATGGCTTGTGAATTGTGTGCCGCGGTGGCCGCGACCAATTCACTGAAGATACTGCTGAACCGGGGCAAGGTGGTTGCGGCCCCCTGGGGGTTACATTTCGATGCCTATCGTAACCGACTGAAAAGGACCTGGCGCCCGTGGGGTAACCGCAATCCCATACAGGTGTTGTTGTTGCTGTACGCCCGTAAAAGACTGCACAAGCCGGACAAACCGTCGCCGCAACAGAATCAGCCGCGAAATGACGCTGCACTGACCATAGCCGACCCCGTACTGGGCAGAATCCTGGAGTCGGCGCGCTGGGCCCCCAGTGGGGACAATACACAGCCGTGGCGTTTTGAAATCCTGGGGCCCAGACGTCTTCGGATCCACAGCCGCGATACCCGGGATTGGTGTGTGTACGATCTGCAGGGGCGGGCGACACAGATAGCACTCGGTGCACTGCTGGAGACGCTGGATATCGCCGCGAGCGCGGAACAGTTGAAACTTGAATGGCGTTGCCAGCCGGGGGAGGACGATCAGGGCTTGATCGTTGACGTGGATCTTGTCGATGATCCGGCGCTGAGCAGCAGCCCATGGTTACCCTACGTCAAGTCCCGTACGGTACAGCGCCGGCCATTGAAAACCACCGCTCTGCCAGCCCCAATCCGGGAGCGGTTGGAGCAGGCTGCCGGTGAGGACTATAAGCTGGTCTGGATGGCTGACCGCCGCTCCTGCTGGCAAATGGCGAAATTGCTGTTTCTCAGCGCAGGCTTGCGCCTGAGCATTCGGGAAGGGTTCGAAGTCCATCGCCAGGTGATCCAGTGGAACGCACGCTACAGCGAAGATCGTATCCCTGATCGTGCGGTCGGGGCGGATCCACTGACCATCAGACTGATGCGTTGGGCACTGCAGAGCTGGCAGCGGGTAAGCTTTATGAACCGTTACCTGGCGGGTACTTGGCTGCCCCGGTTCGAACTCGATTTCCTGCCGGGCTATTTTTGTGGCGCGCACTTTATTCTGGTAGCAAAAAATCCAGGCAACACACCTGAATTTTATCTGCAGGGTGGCAGGGCAGTGCAACGTGTCTGGCTCGAGTCACACAAGCTGGGTTTGCAGTTCCAGCCGGAAATGACGCCACTTATCTTTGCACAGTATGACCAGGATGGAGTCAGCTTTACAGAAGACGGTGCTGAGGCTGAAAAGGCTGCGCTGGTCCGGGAAGGGCTATCCAGCCAATTGGCGGCTTACCTGGGCGACGGCGATGTATCCGGAGCCGTGTTCATGGGGCGGATGGGCTATGGCAAGGCACCCGTTTCACGATCGCTGCGTAAGCCCTTGCAGGACTTGATTGTCAGCAACGGGAAGCAGGCAGGGTAAGAACCTGCTATCCGGCATCCAGTCCTCAGGCGGGTTTGGCTCCCGGGCGGGGATTCTTTGGTAGGGATTCCTGCCGGGGATTTTTGCTGGAGACAGACCTTGGTCAGGCCCGCCGGTGCGTAAAATCCCGGGAGACTGCTGCCTCCCGGAATCCGTCGTACCTTCACTTACAGACGCTTGAGCATGTCCTGCGCTTCCGCCTTTTCCGGAAAGTCGGTTTCGCTATCCAGCAGTGCGTTGAGGATCAGCTTGCTCTCATCCTTTTTGCCCATGGCATCCAGAATCTGGGCTTTATGGAAAAAATAGGTGGGATCACCCTGGCCGGGCGTGGAGTTCCGGGTGGCTTCGTTAATAGCTTCCAGTGCCCGGTCATAGTACTCATTGTGCATCAGGACCACAGCGAAAGTATCCAGCAGTGGCGGTGAGCCCGCCTGCAGGCGGGTAGCCTTGCGCGAGTAATCCAGTGCCGTTTCCGGCTTGTCCTGCCGGTAGAGCCAGGCCAGGTTGTTCAGGGCAAGCAGGTTGTTGGGGGCGGTTTGTAGGATGCTTTCATACTGTTTTGCCGCGGCTGTCTCCCGACCTTCCTTCAGGTAAAGACCGGCAAGCAAACTTCGGCTGGGTACTTCATCCGGGTGCTTCGAGATACGTCCCTCAAGCAGCGACAGGGCCTCTTTGGGCTCAGTCTCGAACAGCAGGCTGGCGTAGGGGGCGAGGGTGACAGCGCCGGGTGCATTCTTATAGGCCTGCTCAAGGTTGTCCCGGGCTTCGCTGGATTTTCCCAGCGCTCGCTGTGCAATGCCGAGCTTCATCAACAACTGGGGATTACCCGGGTACTTGCCCAGCATGCGCTCGGCGTGTTGCTCTGCACCGCTGAAATCCTTGCGCCGGGTAAGATCGTCAATGTAGTCAATATTAGCCAGTAGGTAATCTGGTTGAAGTTTGAGGATGCGCGAAATCAGTTTGCCCGCCGCAGCGTCCTCCTTCCTGAGTCTGAGCAGCTGCGATTTGAGGAACAGGGCATCGATGTCGTCGGCGTTGTTCCGGATCGTCAGGTCGCACAGACGCTCGGCTTCCTTACTGTCACCGGTATAGAAATAATATTCCGCCTGTAACAGGGCTATCTCCCGGTTGTAGGTTTCGTAGACGTTGTAGTCACCCAGGGTGCGCAGGACTTTCTCCGTCTCGCGGTTTTCCAGGTAGTAGCGTGCCAGTAAATAGCGGGGATGCAGTGCTTCCGGATGATGGGTGATCGCTGTCTGCAGGTGGGAGACAAAGGCTTTCTTGTCATCCTCTCGTTCCAGTGCGGCTAATTTGAGCAGTGTTGCCAGGTCGGTTGCATCGGTCTTAAGTGCTTTTTGGTAGTAGGACTTGGCACTTGAAATATCTTTTTCAGTCAGTGCTACCAGCGCCATATTGTGCAGGATCTTGATATTGGACGGCTCCAGTGAATGGGCTTTGGCAAAGCTCGCTTTTGCCTCAGCTGTTTGCCCGGCCTGAAGCTGGCTGACGCCGAGCAGATTGAAGGCCTGGGCGCTATCCGGGTTGTTTTGGGCAAAACTGCGGGCGGCCTCCAGGGCTTTATCAAAGGAGCGTGCGACAGAATGATACTGAACCAGGGCCTGGACAACCGGCCAGTTGTCCGGTTTGCTGGCCAGGGCACTCTGTGCTTGCGCAAGACCTTCCTGTGCCTGCCCGCTGCGGAGCTGGGCGACAATACGGCGATATTGCAGGAATTCGGAGTCGCCTTGCAGGGTTGTCAATTTGTTTAACAGGGGCAATTCTTTATCAAACTGGCCTGAACCGTGGTAAGCGTCGGCAAGAGTGGCAATAACCTGCAGATTCTCGGGCTCTTCCTCTATGGAGCTTTGCAATAGTTTGACTGGTTTAAGGAAGTTGCCCTGCCTCAATAACACCTGAGCGAGCAACAAACGACCCGGAAGATTCTGCTCGCCCTCCTGATAGTAGGTTTCCGCCAGGTCGAGCGCGGTATCATACTGTTTCAGCAGATAGCTATTCAGTGCCAGAAAGTAGAGGCCGGGTGTGAAATCCGCCTTCTTGGAGTAGGTCTGCAGGAACGAGTTCTGTGAATCCTCCAACCTGTTTTGGGCCATGAAGATCTGCCCCTGCAGGAAGTCAACTTCGTAGTAGTTGGGTGCCATCTTGCGGGCAAGGTTAATGTCTGCCTGGGCTTCATCCAGCTTGCCATTCCTGAGTCTCAGCGAAGCACGGCGCAGGTAATCGACTACTCCGCCATTCAGCTTAATGGCTTCACTATAGGCTTCCTCGGCTGAGTCAGGATCCTCGTTCACGTCGTGGATAACCGCCAGTCGACTCCAGGCCGGCGCGTAGGCAGGGTCCTGTTCCACCACCTCGCGTAACAATTGTTTCGCTTGCTCCCGGTCATTAACCAGGGAAAAGGCTGCGGAGGTGGTTTTGACTTCCGGGCTTTCGCCGGAGAGCTCATTGGCTTTATCCAGCAGGGTTTGTGCTTTGTCTTCATTGCCCAGCATCAATTGGGCCTGTGACTGGAAGGCGTAGGCAATGCCGAGGTTTTCGGGTGTAAGTCCGTCAACCGGGAGTTCTGATGCTTTTTCGGCTCTCCCCAGATTGACATAGACACTCAGCAGGGCAGGTAGGATGGCATCTTTGTCACCGCCATGGTTCAGGGCATACTCGAGCTCTTTTTCAGCGGCCAGCGGGTTGCCAATGGTTTGATAGAGGCGTCCTATCTGAATACGGGAAGGCAGGTGCCCGGGGGATTCCTGCAAAATGACCTTCAATTGAATGATCGCGGCATTGAGGTCTCCGCTGTCTATTGAATGCCTTGCTTCCTGATACAGAGCGTCGGGATCCTGTTCTGGCTGGCAGCCGGTAATAAGCCCTACCAGTAGCAGGGCAGCCAGCAGCTTTGAGTTTGTCGGTATTCTACGGCGCAGGAGTGGCGCTGCTTCCGTGCACGAGGGCTGCGAAGTCGAACCTGATGCAGCCACAGGCATTGAATTGCCGCCAATACTTCCTTTCATTGATTTCTCCTGGATCCCTGTTTCCTGATGCTTATTCTAAATACTTATCCTGCATAAAAACTAAGTTTGGATATTTGCAGTTTTTATATAGGCAGCCTTTTTACAGATTAGCTGCCTTTTTGGCGCGTAGATCTACTATAGATCAGCCTGGTTTCAAGAATCCAGAGGATGTGGCCGACCTCGTTGGCGACCCGGTACTGACATGCATATTTGACACAGCCTGTTGGCCCCCAAGTGGTGATACCACCGGGCCGTGGTTGGGAGTGGTAGCGCCGTGCCTGGGCTTTGGCTTGAAACCCACAAGCAGGGTATGCAGTTTCAGCCAGAAATGATGCCTCTGATTTTCCCCATATGATCAGGTCGGTATCCGATTTTCTGCAAGTGAAAGCGGAGTGCTCAAGGCGTTCGAGGTCAGAAACTTCCTGTCCAACTTCCTTACAGGACGAGATCTCTCCCAGGGCGTATTTATGGGGCGGGCGGGGTATGGAAAGTACCTGCTGCACGCTCAGTCAGAAAGCCTCTCAACGATCTGATAATGCGCAGCCAGTAACGTAAAGACAATATTGTTGTGCGGGTGATGCTTTTCAATATCGGCGAAAGGCATCACCCGCAGATTAAGTTACAGGCGCTTCAGTAAAGCCTCGGCGTCGCCTTTCTCCGGAAAATCCTGATTGCTTGCCAGAAGTGCGCTCAGGATTGTTCGGCTTTCCTGCTTGTTGCCCATGGCATCCAGAATCTGGGCCTTGTGAAAGAGGAGGCTGGAATCGCCGCTGCCGGAACCCGAGATTCGGATGGCTTCATCTATGGTTTGGAGGGCCTTTTCATTTCGCTTGTTATACATCAGTACGACTGCCAGCGTGTCGAGAAGGGCTGGAGATTCGGCTTGCAGTCGTGTCGCTCTGCGAGCATATTCCAGTGCCTGCTCAGGCTCTTTCTGGCGGTAGAGCCACGCGAGATTATTCAGGGCCAGAAGGTTGTTCGCATCAACTTCCAGTGCTTGGATATAGTGCTTAGCCGCCTTTCTGGTTTGATCGGTCTTGAGATACAGATTGGCTAGCAACAACCGAAGCCGCAGATCCCTGGGGTTCTTGTTCAACCAGGATTCCAGAAGCTGCAGGGAAGACTCTGGCTCGGTGTCATAAAGAACGCTTGCATAGGCCCCCAGTGTCGTGGTGCTGGGGGCATTTTTGTAGGCTTGCAGCAGGCTGGATCTTGCTTCCGGCAATTGACCCTGTGCTTGTTGGATCTTGCCCAGGCGCAACAGAAGGTGAGGGTTGTTGGGGTAGGTTTTAAGTGCATTAGTTGTATAGCTCTCCGCTTCAGAAAGCTCCCCTTGCCTGGTAATTTCGTCTATGTGAGCCAGCTGAGCCAAAAGATAGTTGGGGTTAAGAATCAGAACCTCAGAAATTAGCGCATGCGCTTTCTTCGGGTTGCCTTTGGCCTGTTCAACTTGCGCTTTTAGAAATAAGGCATCGATATCTTTACGATTTTTGTTAAGAACGAGATCTACATAACGATCGGCCTGAATAGTATCTCCGGTAGACAAGTAATAATCGGCTAACAGCAGCGCGGTTTCACGGTTAAAGTTGTTGAATACATCAACCTGACCCAGGGTGGTCAGGACTTTGTCTGTCTGTTGCCGGTTCATATAGAAACGCGCCAGCAGGTAGCGAGGTTGACTGGCATCGGGATGACTGGCTATGGCCAACTCCAGATGCTTCACATAGTTTTCCGGGCTGTCCATCTGTTCCTGGGCCGCCAGCAGCAAAAGTGTTTTGAGATGAGTCTTGTCTATAGCTAATGCTTGCCGATAGTAGGACTTGGCACTTTCTTTATCGTTTTCATAAAGTGCCACCAAGGCCAGGTTGTGAAGTACGCCGATGTTTCCGGGGGCAAGTTCCAGGGCTTTGGAGAAGCTTGTTTTTGCGCTGGCGTAGTGCTTTATCTGCAGTTCAGCGACCCCCAGCATATTGAACGCCTGAACACTGTCCGGATTGTGGTCGGCAAAGTCCTGGGCCTGTTGCAGTGCTTGTCCATAGGCGCCATTGACAGAATGGTACTGGATGACAGCTTTGGAGACGTTCCAGTTCCCGGGGTTGTCTGCCAGGATACTCTTGGCTTGCGCCAGCCCTTCTTTGCCTTGTCCGCCCCTGAGTTGCGCCAGTACCCGGCGGTACTGCAGAAAGTCGACGTCCCCATTCAAGTCTGTCAGCTTGTTTAACAGCCTCAGTTCGTCATTGTACCTGCCGATACCGTGGTAGCCATCGGCGAGCGTGGCGATGATCTGAACATTGTCCGGTTCCGCCTTGAGAGTATCTTCAAGCAGTTCGATGACACGGTTAAAATCTCTGTTTCGTAGATAGAGCTGGCTGAGTAGGATTCGGCCCGGAAGTGCCTGTTTACTTTCCTGAAAGTAAGTCTCTGCCAGATCCAGCGCTGTGTCGAATTGACCGAGTAGAAAGCTGTTCAGTGCGAGGTAGTAGAGGCCGGGGAGAAAGTCACTTTTTTTGGAGTAGGTTTGTAAAAAGTAGTTTTGTGCCTCGGCTTGCTTGTTCTGGCCGGCAAAAATCAAACCCTGCAGAAAGTCTACCTCATAGTAGTTAGGGACTGTCTTGCGAGCCATGTCCACATCTTTCTGCGCCGATTCAAAGTCGTTGTTCTTGATTCTGAGGTAGGCGCGTCGCAAGTAGGTTACGGCGTTGGGGTTTAGTTTAATGACTTCGCTGTAGGCCTCGTCAGCTTTGTCGAGGTTGTCATCGGCGTGGTAGATAGCACCAAGATTACGCCATGCATTTGCGTAGGCAGGATTTTGCTCTACCACCTCTTTCAGCAGCTGCGTTGCCCGTGTCCGGTCTTGCTCGAGGGAAAAGGTCGCGGTTGTGGTCTTGACTTCGGGGCTATTCGGCGACAGCTCGTTTGCCTTCGCCAGGATCCTTTGCGCGTCATCTCGTTGGCCAAGCAGCTCGTAAGCCTGAGCCTGAAACGCGTATGTTATAGCCAGGTCTTCGCCTGAGAGGCCTTCTACTGGCAAATTTACCGCTTTCTCAAACTTTCCCAAATTAATATACGCAGCCATTAAAGGGGGAACGATGACGCTTTTGTCGCCGTCATGCTCCAGCGCATACTCCAGTTCCTTTTGCGCTGACTGTGGGTCACCGGATGTTCGGTACAGTTTCCCGATCTGAATTCGGGAAGGTAAATGCCCGGGATACTCCTGCAGGATTACTTTCAGCTGGATAATAGCGGAGTCTACATCACCTGCATCGATGGACTGTTGGGCCTCGGAAAACATGATGTCAGGATCCCGATTTCCCTGGCAGCCACTGATTATGCAAGCCAGTAACAGTACTAGCAGGAAAAATACAGCCTTTATTTGGGCGGGGGATCGGCGGTTGCTCCAGTAAAGGGGATAAAAGCCGGGTGAATATGTTGGCTCGGTGGTGCACGTCGACTTGAAGCCGGGGCGTCCTTTCATTGAATACTCCTTGATCCTGATCCTGACGATTATTGTAAGTGCGCTATCCGTATTACGCGCAGTCTATATTATGCGGAGTGATTATATAGGCAGGCTATTCTCTTCGTTACCCTGTATCGCACAAGGCTACTATAAAACAGGCGCTTTTCCATGTGTTACGGGGAGACAAGTGACTGATTGCCGAAGTCAGGCCGGTCAATTTGAGCCGTCAAATTTCTTTACATAGGGGGGCGGGGCGAGTGCCTGAAAATTGCTTTTTTTGCGTATCCATATGATAAATAAGCGAAAAATAATATTGGCATGACTATGGCATAAGTCCAAGTGAAGAATTTCCGGCTGCCTTGAAGATGGAGGCAGGGGGCTTTCAAAGGTAAATCGGCAAATACAGAGCACGCTACCATCCAGGGAGTGTTGCCAGATTTAAAGGGAAATCGAAGATATGGACGCTTTCGGCTCGGCTATCACCACAACGGATTCAGCTCACACAGAACGAACAGGGGCTAGGAGAAAAGTTATGAATAAACTAATCGCATCGATGGCTTTACCGCTGTTGATGGCAACCAGCGCAATGAGTAACGCCGCGGAGGTCGTCATAGATTTCTTTGACTCCTCGGCAGCGGGATTTCCGTTCCTGCAGCTTGTGGACGATGATGACACGGATCTCGTTGGCGATTTCGTCACTGATGATGGCCCGGTTGCCACCATCCTGGGTGGATACAGGGACGTCGAGGTAGTGTGTCTGGATGGGTGTACCTTTGACAGCGGTCCTGCGGTCGGTCTGCCAAATGGCTCTGAGAGTTCCGTGACTATTGCCGGAGGGTTGTTCAGCTTTAACAACGATTCCGGCGTGGTTGGTGAGGCGCGGATTAATTACGACGGTCTTGGCGGAGCAGGCCTTGGTGGCGTAGATCTCACCGCGGGTGGCGCTATCAATGCGCTGGTGCTTGATGTGTTCAGCTCTGATGGTGGTATTTCCAACGAGTGGTATTTCCAGATCTACGTGGAAGACCAAAGCGGCGGTTTCTCGGTCGTGACTCTTCAAGCGCTCGAGGTTATAGCACCCGGCGGGAGCTTCCCACTCTTTTACTCAATGTTTACAGACTGTGCCCTGGCTAATGTCGAATGTTCCGCTGGCGACACTATCCCTGTCGACTTGACTGATGTTGATGTGATCACCATTCTCCTCAATGTCAATAACGGTAGCGGGCTGCTGGACGACCTGGATCTGCGCCTGAGAGGCATCAGTGCCAAGGTTCCTGAGCCAGAGATGCTTTCCATCATGGGTCTTGGTCTGCTGGTTATGGGCTTGGCTGGTGGCCGTAGACGTCGCCTGAAAAAGTAAGCGTTTCTCCCTCCCGAGCTACACCGACGAATAGCCCCTTCTTGCAAGGGGCTATTTTTTTCTATTTCAAAGCCTGAATTGGACGAGCCCGGAGCCTATTGCATCTGCAATGTGGGAACCAGCTGGTAACCGGGTTCCCCCCCTGTTCTGTGTCATGTGGATGCTAATGTATTAAAAGGTGACAGTGTTTATGGCGCTTGATTCTTTAGTTGCAGTGGCGTGATATCAGTTGTTGATCTTTTTTAGTGCAGGCTTTCTCAATTTTACAAACCTCTTGAATTCTGTATTTCATCAGAACAAGGAATCTGAGCGTATAATTCAAGTGTGTTCAGGTTCCGACTGACAGGTGTTTGGGGCAGGTCCCAGGCCGGCGTGATTCTGAACCACTGAGGATGTTTGGATGCAAATGGTTTTGCAACGGTATTAAAGGCGTTTGGAGCGTTGAATGGCGATAGTAATCAAGATTGCTAAAACTTCTAAAGAGCTGGATGACGTATATCGACTCCGTCATCAGGTTTATGTGGAAGAGCGCGGTAAGTTTTCAGCGGTATCCGCTATCAATCCACGAATAATTGATCATTTTGATGCCGTTCCCGGAGTAGTGAACCTGATTGCCTATTCAGACGGCATCGCAATCGCCGCCATGCGGGTCAACGAAGATACAGGCATTGGTCTTCCGGCCGAGCAATACTTCGATTTTTCGGAATTTCGGGCCGAAGCGGAGAAGAAAAATAAAGAAATAGACGCCAAAAAAAGAAAGCCACTGAAGTTTGTCAGTGGCAGTATGCTGGTGGCCCACGAAGACTGGCGCAATCGTCGTAACGTTCTCTTCGCTATTTTTAAAGCCTTTGGCTGGGCCATCACCAGTATGGGAGCCACCCATGTGCTGGGCTCGATTGCAGAAGATACCTTGTCGCTGTACAAGCGCATCGGCTTCAAAGTGGTGGGAAATGCCGAGTGGCGCGATAGTGTACAGGATCAAATGATCCCGATTGCGGCAGCCTATGACGAGCTGACCGATTGGGCATTTGGGGATCTCAGGAAAAAGGTCGACAACTTCTGGCTGGACAATTTTTGCGGTGATTTTGAAAGGATTCTGTTGTCGCCTGGTGAGGTACTCTTTGATCAGGGTGACGTGGCCAGTCACACCTATGTGGTTGATGAAGGGTGTATTGCTATCTCGCGAACAGACCCTGAAGGCAATGAAATGGTGTTTGCCAATCTTGCCAGGGGGGCACTGTTTGGTGAGATAGCCGTCTTTGACGGCGAACGCCGCTCGGCGAAAGCAACTGCCTTAATGAATACGGAATTGATTACCATTGAACGTTCCCGCATGTTCGATTCCCTGAAACACGATCCTGAGCATATGACGCAGCTGTTTCAGCATTTTGCCAGAATGATACGCAACGCCAATGAGCTGACCATGGTGCAGGCTTTCTCACCGCAGACGGCGAGAGTCAACTTTGCCCTCAGGGAGCTGTGGCGATCCGCGTCCCCCAGCAGAAAGCAGGAGGGAGTCAGGGAGATCAGGATCGGGCCGGCACAAATTGCCCGTAATGCCAGGGTCAGGGAGGATGAGGTCAGAAAGGTTCTGGAGTCCCGGCGCAGTGAAGGGGTGCTGGAGTACGGTAACAATATAATAAAGTTTATGTGCGATCCTGATGATGGATTGGGGGGTGACAGCTCCCTTGACGAGTCTCTCGTTTGATATTGGCGGCAGTTCGCGGGTAATTAGGTGCATAAATCTACCTGTTATAATTTATTTATCTGTAGTGTTGCTGTTTTTAGCATCTTTCGGGCTATCGTGGTGAGTTGTAATATTTACTGACTCGACTATAGTGGTAAGACGCCTAACTCCTCATTTGTCTTTTTTCAGGGGCCTGTAAATTGGTCCTCAGGGGTTGGTTTGTGGTGTGCAACGTGTAAATGGATTACGTGTTGAAGGAGTTACTCAGGACATGGAGATGAAGGGATGACACAAGTTGAAGCCCAGATGCAGTCGCAGGGCAGGAAGCCAAGGAGGGAAGGGCAGCCGTTGCCCGGCGCTACACCGGCCAAGGTTGGGCGTTCCACCGGAAACTCCCCTGATAGCGTATCCCGTTTTTCGCGAATACATTTCCTGCGCGGCAATGTCAGGATTGCCGGTCATATCATACATGTCATTTATCTTTGGTTATTGGCGCTTGAATTAGTCACTGCTGCTGCCCTTATGGCAGCTGCGCAATACTATTTGGTGGGGCAGGTGGTTGCTCTTCCATCACTCCTTTTTGCCGGGGTCCTCGTGGTTTCCTATGCCTCCATGGGACTCTACGATACCCGCCAGCGGAACCGGCTGAGCGGTGTGGTCCTGCGAATTGTCGCGGGTGTCACCTTTGCGATGGCCCTGTGTTACGGTGTTTCAGCGGTACTGCCATTGCCGGTCACCGGGATGGAAATCCTGTTGTCCGGCGCCGCTTCCCTGGTGGTATTTCCCGCACTTCGGCTGCTGTTCGACTCGTTCGTGGATGGCAGGGTTCTGCAGCGTAAGATCCTGGTTTTGGGTACGGGTAAAAGAGCCCGCAAAATTGATATGCTGCGACGCAAGTCGGATATACGCGGATTTAGTTTGCTGGGCTTTCTCCCTTCCAATGGTTGTCAGCACTGTTATGTCAATCCGGAAAAGCTCCTGAAAATTGATGATATCTGTGCATACGCCCTGAAAAACCACGTTGATGAAATTGTGATTGCTCTCGATGATCGCCGGGTGGGGCTGCCTATCGATCAGCTCCTTGATTGCCGGATGAGTGGCATTGAAGTCACAGATGACCTGGATTTCTTTGAGAGAGAGGCGGCTCTGGTGCAGCTGGAGCTGATCAAGTCCAGTTGGCTGATCCATGCGCAGGGTTTTACCAACAACTACTACCGTTACATGGAAAAGCGGCTGGTGGATATCTTCGGGGCAACGATTGTTGGTATTGCGCTTTCACCGTTTATTCTGCTGACTGCGCTGGCGATACGACTGGAGTCGGGGCTCTCCTCACCGGTTCTGTATACCCAGGTCAGGGTGGGCAGAGGAGGCAAGCCATTTACGATTTACAAGTTCCGCAGTATGCGTACCGATGCCGAGACATCCGCCGGTGCACAGTGGGCCAGTCAGGGCGATTCCCGGGTTACCCGGGTGGGAAGAATTATTCGGAAATGCCGCCTCGATGAAACACCGCAACTGTGGAATATCCTCAAAGGCGATATGAGTTTGGTGGGGCCCCGGCCAGAGCGGCCTGAGTTCGTGGACAATCTTTCTAACCTGAACAGTCTGTACGCTGAAAGACATCGCCTGGCTCCCGGCCTCACAGGTTGGGCACAGCTCTGCTATCCCTATGGATCTTCCGATGAGGATTCCATTGAGAAACTCAAGTACGATCTCTACTACGTTAAAAACCATTCCGTCTTCCTGGATCTCTATATCCTGATCCAGACTGTGGAAGTTATGCTGTTCCAGAAGGGCGCTCGTTAAATTGTCATTCGTACCCTGAAGCTCGTTGAGCAGTAACAGAAAGGCCCGCGATTGCGGGCCTTTTTGCTTCTGAAGAACTCATCGGATCTACGGCTTCAGGTTGTATTTTTCCAGCATGTTATAGAGGGTGGGGCGTGTCACGCCCAGATTTTTAGCCGTCTCCGAAATGTTGTTGTTGGCATGGTTGAGAGCGCGAAGGATAGCGTTCTTTTCCGCATTTTCACGGATCTGCTTCAGATTGAACGGGGTCGGCTCTTCAACAGTAACTTCCAGCTCCAGATCTTCCGGCGTTATCTGACTGCCGTCTGCCATTACCACAGCACGTTTGATCCTGCTTTCCAGTTCGCGCACGTTGCCTGGCCAGGAGTAGCGTTCAATGGTGTGCAGGGCTTCATCGGTAAAGCCTTTTATATTTCGGCCCAGTTGAGTGCTGTAGCGATTCAGGAAGTTGCGTGCCAGCAACAGCGCGTCGCCTTCCCGATCACACAAAGGGGGAATGTTGACGGTAATTTCGCTGATGCGATAGAACAGGTCCTCGCGAAACCGCCCGTCTCTTATGTGCGAGGTCAGATCCTGGTGCGTCGCACAAATGATCCTTACGTCAACGGGAATCTCTTTTCTGCCACCAACCCGCTCCACGACCCGCTCTTGTAAAAAGCGCAATAACTTGGCCTGTAATTCCAGGGGAAGGTCACCCACTTCATCCAGGAACAGGGTGCCGCCGTCAGCGTATTCAATTTTTCCCTGGGTCTGCTTGGCGGCACCGGTAAAAGCCCCTTTCTCGTAGCCAAACAGCTCACTTTCCAGCAAGTTTTCCGGTATGGCGGCGCAGTTGATAGCGACCATACGGTTCTTTGCTCGAGGGCTCAGGTTGTGCAGGGCCCGGGCAAATACCTCTTTGCCCGTTCCGCTGGCCCCCAGCAGCAGGGTTGTAATGTTACTGGGCGCGACCTTTTCAATTGTGCGGCAAATCTTTTCAATCTGGGGGCTGGCTCCCACGATCTCTGCCAGAGGTCCCTGTCGCCGTTCGGTTTGCAGGCTACGGTTCTCCTGCTCCAGTTCGTAGACGCGATAGGCCCGGTCTACCATTAGCTGCAGGATGTCAGCTTCAACAGGCTTTTGGTAAAAGTCGTAGGCACCCAGGCCAATCGCCTTAACGGCGTTCTCCCGGTCGTGGGTTCCTGTGACAATGATAATTTTGGTGGCCGGGGCAAGGCTGAGTATCTGTTTCAGGGATTCCATGCCCTCGGTGACGCCGCCGGGATCCGGCGGCAGTCCCAGGTCCAGTAAGACCACCCCCGGGGAGCAACGTCGTACTGCCGCTATGGCATCGGTGCGGTTACTGCAGACACTGACTTCGTAGTTGTCAAAACACCAGCGCAACTGGCTTTGCAGACCGGGGTCATCCTCGACTATGAGCAGTTGGCGGTTCTCAGATCCCATTTCTTGTCATCCTTAAAATCGTGCTATCCGGGCGGGTGGGGCGGCATTAAGCAATGGATCGGCTTGCCTGCCCCTGCTCGGTGTCCTTGTTGCCAGCAGGTATGGAAATCGTGAAGCAACTTCCCTGTCCTGGAGAGCTGGTGACGTCCAGGTGCCCACCTAACGATTGAACGTATTGGCGGGATTCGTAGACCCCAATCCCCATGCCAGTGAGGCCTTTGGTGGAGTCAAATGGTTTAAACAGGCGATGCTTGATGAACTCTTCCGTCATGCCGCAACCCGTATCTGTAATGGTAATCACAATTGAGCCGTCTGTGTAGTCTGATGCCACAGAGATCGAGCCCTCTGCAGGGGTGGCTTCCTGAGCATTCTGCAGCAGATGGCAGAAGATATTGACCAGTTGGTCGAAGTCCGTCTCTATGGTGCTGTCCTCCGGAGGGAGCTGCTGGCATGCCGGTTTTGGGGCTATGTGCTGTCTGGATTCTACTGCTGCCACTATGGCGTCGCGGATGCTGACCTGCTTGCGCTGCATCTCCCTTTGACCGGACTTCATCTGCTGTAGCAGGCGGGTCATGCGGTCAACAGAGTTTTGAATGGTATACAGGGCGTCGTCGATAAATTCAGGGTTGTGTTTGTGCTTGGCTGAGTTGGTTACCACCAGTGTGAGCTGTGCCAGGATATTCTTCAGGTCATGCATCACATAGGTTGAGAGCCGATGGTAGGCCTCAAACTGCCTTGCTTCCGACAGGAGCTGCTCGGATTGGTACTGGGCCAGCATGATAGCGGCCTGGCGGCCTCCTGCCTTGAGGAGATCCCGGTCTTCCCAGTTAATGCCGCTGCTGATGTCAGAGCGTTTGAGGAACATGACCCCAAGGGCACCTTGTTGATAAAGCAGGGGTACCAGCAGCCAGGCTTTGGGTATGTCCAGTAGCCATCCCGGCAGGGTGAGATTGTCGTACTGGTCGGGCTGCGAAAGATACTCGTCAAGATCGATAACCCACTCGGTTTCCGTCATGAAGTCCGCAATGCGGCCAATGTCCGTGTTCATGCTCTCCCTGTCGATGAGAGGCATTGGGGCGTGCCAGTTTTCCAGCAGTTGATAGTGGCCGTTACCGGCATCGACCCAGACGATGGCACCGGAGGCGTGTACCAGTTTGCACATGGCGGCACAGCTGCGGGCCGGAATTTCGCCTTCACTGATGGCCAGCTCGGCGGTAAATTCCTGCCACTTTTCCCGGTAATCGTATTTGTAGCTGAAAAAATGTTTGCTCAGCCAGACCCGTGATAATGCCCGCAGTTTATGGGACATGAGCAGCATGGCCATGAGCAAAAACGCGGCAAACAAAAAGGTGATTTGGAGCAGGTTGCCCCAGGAGCCACTCAGGTACAGGACGTAATAGCCGGCTCCTGACATGGCGAGCAAATAGGCACCGGCGGCGAGAAAGGTGGCCGAGTGAAAAATCACCTGCCGCGAAACGTGTATTTCCAGTTGCATGTTGCGATAGCGGGCGGCGGCTACCCCCAGTAGCGGTATGACCATGCAGTTGATAAAGCCGCGGGCGATCCAGAATTCACTGGCCATCTGCCCGAACATCAGGCCGTCGCTGAAGAGTACGAAGTCAAAACACATGGCCGCCCCGGCGGCGATACAGAGGAGCTTCAGAGCCCACAACTGGGTAGTGTTGCTATGCCTGATAATCTGTTCTGTCAAAAGCAGGACCGAGATGGACGAGAGCAGGAAAATGACAAATTCGAACTTGCTGTACCCGGCCGGGTAGTGCAGTAGCGGTGGGAGTTCCAGTGACGGCCAGGCATGGATTGCTACCTGAGGGCCCATGAGGGCGAGGAGGCTGATCACAGCCCAGAGCAGGCACACCCTCTGTAACCTGGATACATTCGCGTCTCCGGGGTCAGCCTGGTTGTCCCGCTCAGGTGTCAAAATCTGGCACAGCAGCAGAATCCAGCATTGGAACCGGGCCCACTCCAACAGCAGCAGGGCTGCATTCGGAAGCGGGTAATAGCGATCAGAGAGAATGGCGATCGCCCAAAGGGTGCTTGTCAGGCAGAGCGCCAGCAGGGCTTTACCACTCCGGTTCTTCAGGTAGGAAAGCAGCGTCAGTATTCCCAATACCGAGTAGCCCAATATCACGGTGCCATAGCTGGCGGCAGTCATCTCGCTGATAGACACGGGTCGCAATCCTTACGTTCCAGAGGCATATTTATTCTGCTTTTGCAGTAATATAGATTACCCAGTTTTATGCTGATGTGATAGGGTTTGCCTAAGGCACCGGAAGCCCTGTCGTCGACTGCAAAGCGACGGTTATTCATAGCAATAGCGGTATACAAAAGGAACATTGACGCGATGCTCTTGCCCGAGTTGTCCAGCCACCTGACCTCACACCCAAGAACCTGGCTGATTACCGGAGTGGCCGGCTTTATCGGCTCCAATCTGTTGGAATGCTTGCTGGGGTGCGGGCAGGCAGTTGTCGGTCTTGATAATTTTGCCACCGGCTCCAAGCGCAACCTTGATGATGTGCAGGGCAAACTGACGGCTGAGCAGTGGAACAAATTTACCTTTATTGAAGGCGATATCCGCGATCTCGACACTTGCCTGTCCGCCTGTGAGGGCGTGGACATTGTTCTGCATCAGGCCGCCCTGGGGAGCGTGCCACGTTCTATTGAGAATCCGCTGAATACCAATTCGGTCAATATTGACGGCTTCGTGAATATGCTGGAAGCGGTGCGTCACAAGGGTGTTAGCCGCTTTGTCTACGCAGCGTCCTCCTCCACCTATGGTGATCATCCCGGCCTGCCAAAAGTAGAAGATCAGATCGGCAGGCCGCTCTCGCCCTACGCGGTGACCAAGTATGTCAACGAACTCTATGCGGACGTGTTTGCCAGAACCTATGGCATTGAGGCTATAGGCTTGCGTTACTTCAATGTCTTTGGTCCCCGCCAGGATCCCAACGGCGCTTACGCGGCGGTTATTCCCCGCTGGTTTGGCAATCTGATTGCGTCCGACCCCTGTTACATCAATGGTGATGGCGAGACTTCCCGGGACTTCTGTTTTATCGAAAACACGGTGCAGGCCAATCTGCTGGCAGCAACCACGCAGGTGCCGGAGGCTGTCAATCAGGTTTACAACGTGGCTTATGGCCAGAGCACTACCCTGAATGAGCTGTTTGCCGTAATACGCGATCTTGTGGCTTCCCGTAACCCGGAGGTGGCGGGGCGGGAGCCGGTGTACCGGGAGTTTCGTCAGGGTGATGTGCGTCACTCGCTGGCGGACATCTCCAGGGCGGAACGTTTACTGGGTTACAAGCCTCAATATTCCGCGGCCTCGGGTTTACGGGAAACCGCAGATTGGTATCTCAATCACCTGACGCCTTGATGTCGGTGCTATCTAATCGTTATTCACAATCGTGCAGTTTAACTGTGCAAGAAGTCTCCCGGAGAAAAAGAGTATGCAAACGGTTGGTATCGTTGGTCTGGGCTACGTTGGTTTGCCCCTCGCCGTAGCCTTCGGTCAGCACTTTACAACCATCGGTTTTGACCTGAACGAGGAGAAACTGGATCACTACCGCCAGGGGCGTGATCCCAGCGGGGAGGTGGATGGGGCGCAGCTGCGGTCCGCCACAAAGTTGAGCTTCACCAGCCGCGCGGTGGCCCTGGCTGCTGCCGATGTGATCATCGTTGTGGTGCCTACCCCTATTGATCATGCGCACCAGCCGGACCTGTCACCGTTGGCAGGGGCTTGCGAGGCCGTCGGCAGCGTCATGCGCGCCGGCACCACGGTGGTATTTGAGTCAACCGTCTATCCGGGCTGCACAGAAGAGTATTGTGTCCCGATTCTCGAGGCCCGGTCGGGTTTGCGCTGGGCGGGCAGGGGAGAGGGAGGCAGCGACTGCTTTTACGTGGGGTATTCCCCCGAGCGGATTAACCCGGGCGACAAGCAGCACCGCCTGGAGACGATTGTAAAAGTGGTAGCGGGTGACAGCCCGGCAACGCTGGAGCGCTTGTCCAAACTCTATGGAACCGTGGTCACCGCGGGTGTTTACCCGGCGGCGACCATCAAGGTGGCGGAAGCGGCCAAGGTGATCGAGAACACGCAAAGGGATCTCAACATCGCCCTGATGAACGAATTGGCGATTATTTTTAATCGCCTGGATATAGACACCCTGGAGGTGCTGGAAGCCGCCGGTACCAAATGGAACTTTCTGCCGTTCCGGCCGGGTCTGGTTGGTGGCCATTGTATCGGTGTTGATCCATACTACCTTACCTATAAGGCTGAAGCTGCCGGCCACCATCCCCAGGTTATTCTGGCAGGCCGCCACATTAATGATGGTATGGGCAAGTTTGTGGCCGAGCAGACTGTCAAAAAATTGCTCAAGGCCGGTAAAGAGTTGAATGGCGCCAGGGTTGCGGTGCTGGGACTGACCTTCAAGGAAGATTGCCCGGACCTGCGCAATTCGAAGGTGGTGGACATTATTGCGGAATTGGCGGATTACCAGTGCAATATTCTGGTACACGACCCGCTGGCATCTGCTCGGGAGGCCCGACATGAGTATGGGCTGGATCTCTGCAGTTGGGACGATTTGCGAGACCTGGATGCTGTGGTGCTGGCGGTGCCGCATCGCAAATACAGGGAGCTGACGATGGATGGCATACAGGCACTGTTGTCCAAAAATGGTGTGGTCATTGACGTTAAGTCGATAGTGGATAAGGGCGCCGCTGAAGAGGCCGGGTTGTCAGTCTGGAGACTGTGACGACACTGTCAGATTATTTTACGTTTTGGCGTTGAAATTGGTTTTGTTTTCGATGGCCAGGTTTAAATCCCAGAAAAATCAGGGGGTTGTACTCGTGGCGCATTTCTTGCAGTTCTATAGGTCAGCTTTTGGGTTGGCTTGAATAAAGCGCATTGAGTGCGGTTTGTTGCAGGGCCAGGGTGGAAAATGGAAGATCTGAAACGAGTTCAGACTCAGGACGAACGAGCGCAGGCTATGAAGCGTAACGAAGAAAATACCCATTCAAATACCACAGCTCCTCAGGGGGAGTCCCCGCCGCCGCAGACCGGTGCCGGTCGGCAACAGGCAGGCATGGTGTCGCGTCGCAATCTCGCCGCGGCTGGTGCCTCGGCGTCAGTGATGATGTCCCTTTTCAGCCGTCCGGTGTTCGGCTCCAGCATCTGTTCGGTGTCGGGGCTGACGTCAGGTAACGTTTCCGGACACGAGCACGAGTGCAGTGGCCAGGGATGTACTCCCGGCTATTACAAAAACAATATTGACGGTTGGCCTCCGGGCTACAATCCGGGGACGCCGGTTCTGAAGTCCAGTGGGAAAATCGATTTTTACAGCGCTGAAGGCGGAACTACCTTTATCGGTACCTTCATGTTTGAGCCGGCTATTGCGGGTGTAGAGCCTTTCAGTTCGTCCCCTTACCCGGTCACCTTATGGCAGGTGCTTAATGAGCACAGTGCAGGCAACGGGCAGCAGGATTATGGCAGCCTGGGAACTTTCCACTTTCATTTGGTGGCAGCCTTGTTTAATGCGGAGCACGCACCGACCTTGTATGGTGCAACACCTGATCAGGTGAAGGCATTGGCGTTGGCAGTGAATTCCGGTGAGGGCGAGTACATGGGTAAAACCATTACGCGTGCCGAAGTCGCGGAGCTGTTTGCCACCTTGAACGAAAGGGGCGATTGCTTTTTTAACGCTCACGGTGAAGTCGAAAAAGGCTATACCATCGTGGATGGTGAGGTGGTCGCCTACTGCGAAGCCGGCTATTACTATGACCGGGACAAGATGATGTGTGTGAAGGAAGGCAGTGAGTAACCATGCCTGACATTGGGGCTGCTGCTGCCCGTTGGCGTCTGGTGGAGGGGGTTGTGCTGGATGGCTGGCCAGATGAACCGGAAGCGGTTGCCTACAACCGACTCTCCGGTGATTTGCATGTAATCCCGCCGCCTCAGTGTCTGTTCCTGAAGCACATACAGCAGGGCCCGCTGACCACTGAAGAGTTGTTTGCGAGACTTGATGTCAGTGATGGCGAGGCTGTCCGTTCCATCGTTTCGGTCGCTGGACTGGAGTCCCGTCTGGCGCAGTTGGCTGTTTTGGGGGTTGTGGCGCAATCTCACTGCGCCCGCGATTAGAATTGGCAATACAACGAATTCGTAACACACGGAAGCAATCCTGGTGAATCCGCACCTCAACCTGAAAGTAGGGCCGTTTACGGTACAGGTGTCCAGTAATATCGCAGTAGTACTGGACGGTGCTCGACTCCTCTACAGTGATCGCGAGATCGCTCCTCCCGACTTTGTCGATTTCCATATCTCCATGGCGCGGCCTTCAGGTTTGCGCGGCTGGTGGCGTCCACAGGTTAACTTCAGGCTTGATGGGCATGCGCCATTCAAACCTTTGCCGCTGTCCCAGGCGCTGCCCATGTTTGAGTGGGGGTTGAACTGGTGTATTACCAGCCATTGTCTTGATTACCTGATCATTCATGCCGCCGTGGTCGAAAAGAACGGTCAGGCGCTGGTGATGCCGGCTCCCCCGGGATCGGGGAAAAGTACCCTGTGTGCTGCGCTGGTGTGTAACGGCTGGCGTCTTCTGTCTGATGAGCTGGCGCTGTTGAAACTGGACGGCTCGGGTGAAGTGGTGCCTCTGGCAAGACCTGTCTGCCTGAAAAATGAATCTGTAAGCCTGATTTCCGGCCGTTTCCCGCAGGCGCAATTCGGGCCGGTGTGTAATGACACTATCAAGGGCGATGTCGCTCACATGCTGGCACCTGCCGACAGTGTCTTCAGGGTAGAGGAGGCGGCAAAGGTCCAGGGAGTCATTTTTCCGCGCTATATAAAGGGCGCTGAGACCCAGCTTTGGTTACGTTCCCGTGCCTATACATTGCTGGAACTGGCGAAGCAGTCGTTCAATTTTCATGTGCTGGGCGAGCAGGCCTATCAGGTACTCCGTGGTGTGGTGGACCAAAGCCAGTGTTATGACTTTCACTATTCTGACCTGGAGCAGGCGTTGCAGTTGTTTGACGAGCTGGTGGACGAGGTCGAGCCGTTGACGGGGCAGGGGGATAGTCAATATGTCCTTTAGCGCCTGTCTACTGATAGAGGTACTGCGAACTCCCGAGATCTGCAGAAAATTGTCGTTGCCGGAATGGGACTTGCTGATCCGCCAGGCCCGGATCGCCACAATGATGGGGCGCCTGTACGTCCTGTTTGAGCAGAATCAGCTGTTGGACGCCATTCCCCGGGAGCCTTTCAGGCATCTGCGCTGGGGCAAAATTATGGCAGATCGCCACAAGGCTTCCGTGGTGCGTGAGCTGGTCAGCTTGCGGGATTCATTGGTGGATCTTGATGAGCCGGTTATCGTCCTCAAGGGTGCCGCGTACAGTGGCTCCGGGTTAGGTGCGGGCGCCGGAAGATTGTTTTCGGATATCGATATTCTGGTGCCGAAGGCGGTGCTGGATGGTGCCGAGGAGCTGTTGCAGATGGATGGCTGGTACACCACTCATCTGGATGCTTACGACCAACGCTATTACCGTCGCTGGATGCATGAATTGCCGCCCATGCGGCATGGCAAGCGTGGCACCGAGCTGGATGTTCATCACAATATCCTGCCGGAAACCGCTGTGGTGACGCCGGATGCGGGGCTTTTGTTCGGGCGCAAGGTGCCGCTGCCGGAGGTGGACGGTCTATGGCGCCTCGGAGACGAGGATCTGGTGTTGCACAGTGCTTCACACCTCTTTTTTGATGGCGAGTTCACCTCGGCATTGCGCGATCTGGACGATATCAACAGCCTGTTGAAGGAACTGTGCCTGCTCGCTGATCGCTGGTCAGGCTTGCTGGGTCGGGCCGGGGAGTTGGGGTTGCAGTATCCGCTCTACCTGGCGCTCTATTATTGCCGTGAGTGGTTTGCACTGCCTGTGCCGGACAGTGTCATGGCGGAAGCCCGCTCCCAATTACCGTTTGGGAATCTACGTTTGCAGTTCGGGCTTTGGACTATGAACAGGGGGTTGCTGCCTGATCATGAAAGCTGTTCTCTGTACGGCAGTGGGTTGGCTCGCTGGATGCTCTATGTCCGATCCCATTACCTGAAGATGCCGTTGCGGTTGCTGGTTCCGCACCTCCTGCACAAGGCGCTGGCGCCAAGATTTGAGCATCTTTTCAAATCAGACGATTCCACGCCACGCACGGTGGATGAGTTTCTGAACCAATTGGGGCGCGAAAAACGCGTCTGAATTCTGCTGAACCTTAATGCTGCGGGTCCCGCATTCCGGGGGCCGGATTCTCAGGGGAAAGCCCGACAACAAAAGCGCAGTTTCAGGTTCCCGGACAGGGACGCGGCCCGGGTTGGCGCAAGCCTGTTGATTTGACTTGAGAATACGGCAGGAGAGTGGCGTTGGGACCGTAAGCCAGCCCCCCGTTACGGCGCTTTAGGTAGAATTTTGGTTGCGCTGCTTCAAATACTTTTCAGCGTCGTTGCCGGCGGTGCGGTGAGCTCCTCCCCTTGCAGGAGTTCTTCTTCTACCAGGCTCTTGACCACTTCCTTGATGTCCTTCAGATCAATATGGTGTTTGTCTTCCACCATGCCGTGCAGGAACAGGCGACTGCAGATCAGGTTGATGATGCGCGGGGTGCCCCGGCTGGCCTGATGTATTACGGGGAAGACCGCTGGCTCAAAGGTTGGATCCATTTTCCAGCCCACTTGTGACAGGCGGTAGAGGATGTATTTTTGGGTATCTTCAACGCTCAGGGGCTTGAGATGGCAGGTGGCAATAACCCGTTGGCGCAACTGTTCCAGGTTGGGGGCGCTGATGGTCTGGCGCAGCTCGCTTTGGCCCACCAGGAAAATCTGCAGCAGCGGTTGGTTATTTTGTTGCAGATTGGTCAGGAGCCGAAGTTCTTCCAGGGCACTGGCGGATAGGTCTTGCGCCTCATCGATAATCAGCAGGCTTCTTCGGCCTTCAGAGTGCAGCTGCAGCAACAGCTCTTTCACCTTGTGCAGGATCAGGGACTTGTATTCGGTGTTACTGTCGATGCCGAAGTTGAGGGCGATCAGGCGAATCAGGTCATCGCCGTCCAACTGCGTACAGTTGAGGTTGGTGCAGCGCACCTGGCTGCCGTCAAACTCTGACATCAGGTTGCTGATCAGCGTGGATTTTCCCGTCCCGGGATTGCCGGTCACCACCACGAACCCTTCACCACGATACAGCGCATAATGCATGTAGGCTTTGGCGTTTTTATAGCTGGCGTGGTTGTAGCACAGGCGTGAGTCAGGTGTTAGCCGGAAAGGCTCTTCTTTCAGTCCATAGAAGGATTCATACATCTCAGGTATCCGTCCTTTTGATCCTCTGATTGCGTGAGTGCGCCGGTAATTGTGTAACCGCTCTTATAGTGCGCACCGATGAAGCATACAACGTTCTGTAAAAAAAATCGCCTGAAGCCTGAAGGAAGTCCTGCGGAGCTTGATGCTCCTGGGATTTCTGCTACGACTGTAAAAATAGCTGACAGTTGTCGGTGGATTTCTTATATAGCTAACAAAGATAAGCAGACTGCTTTTTTATATTTTAAAAATATTTTGACGGAAAAAAATGCCGTTAACCAGCAGAGGGGTACTCAAAACGCCTCAGCGATGCCGATGAATTTTGAGAATTCCGTGTTTCTTTTTGTTTAGTGGTTGTTTCTGTTCATCGAGGAGGTTTAGTATTGGCGCCTGATAGAACAATTTTTCCGCCCACACCTCTTTATCAGTGCAGAATCAGGAATTGCACTTGGGGTGATGACCGAAGGTCATGCCGGTGCGTCCAAGCCAAATCACAGAGATAGGAGGTTGACCTGTGTTTAAGGGTATCTTTGCGGTCCTCTCACGACTTTGCATACTGCCAGTTTTTGTCGTCGGTACGTTTCTGGCGGGTTGCGCCGGTAACACAACCTACCCGGAGGTCAGTCAGGCCCCGGATTACGAGTATATCGTCGGCGCCGGAGATTCTGTCGAGATCTTCGTCTGGGGGAATCCCGAACTCAGTACCACGGTCGTTGTCCGTCCCGATGGTAAAATTACCACCCGCCTGGTTGAGGATATCCCCGCCAGTGGCCGCAGCTCCACGCAATTGGCCAGGGAGATTGAAACTGCCTACTCCCGCTACGTGAAAAGCCCTGTGGTCAGTGTCATCGTGAATCGCTTTGTCGGTGTCCCAACCCAGCAGGTCCGGGTGGTGGGGGAAGCGCTGCAGCCACTCAGCGTGCCCTACAACAAGCACATGTCTCTGCTTGACCTGATGATCGCCGTGGGAGGTCTCAGCGAATTCGCTGCGGGTAACAAGTCTGTCCTGGTGAGAAACTTCAATGGCCAGCAGGAGATGTACACGCTGCGTCTGGACGACCTTCTCAAGGACGGGGATATCTCTGTCAACACTCCCATGATGCCGGGCGATATTGTGATCATACCTGAAGCCTGGTTCTGAGGGGCACTGCAGGGTCTGAACATCGAACAGCAAACTATGGATAGTTAGGATAAGGGAATGCAGCAGTTATTAGCCCAGGCATATGGATATTTATTGGGGGTTTGGCGATTTCGTTGGCCAGCGCTCGGCATTGCGTGGGCGTTTGCCCTGGTAGGTTGGTTGTGGGTCTGGTCTCTGCCTGAGTCCTATCTTGCCACGGCCAGACTGGATGTAGACAGCCGCAGCATTCTCAGGCCCTTGCTGCGAGGATTGGCAATTCAGCCGGATCTGGAGCAGCGGGTTGCCCTGATGAGTAAAACCCTGCTCAGCAGGCCCAATCTGGAAAAGCTGATGCGTATGGCCGATCTTGACCTCAAGGCCAAGTCGGACTTGCAGGAAGAACGTATGCTGAATGAGCTGCGTTCCAATATCACCCTCAACGGTGATCGTCGCAACAGCTCCCTCTACTATGTTTCCTTTCGGCATGAGGATCGCGATACCGCAAAGCGGGTTGTCCAGTCGCTCATAACCATTTTTATCGAAAGTGCCCTGGGGGATAAGCGCAAGGACAGCAGTGGCGCCCAGGCATTCCTCGATCAGCAGATTGAAGAGTATGAGTTGCGCCTTTCCCAGGCGGAAAAGCGGCTGGCGGATTTTAAACAGCAGAATGCCGGTCAGATGCCGGGTGAGGCAGGGAGCTACTATGTCAGGCTCGAGTCCGAGCGCTCGAAGCTGAAGTCTGCCACGCTGGAGCTCAAGGAGCTGGAAAACAGGAAGGCAGAGCTCAACCGTCAGCTGCAGGGCGAGGAGCCGGCTATGTTCTCCAATAGCCTGTCCGGCGCCAGCCTGGCGTCCCCCCTTGATCAGCGGATTAATGCCCTGCAGGAGAAGCTGGACTCGCTCACCGTCAACTATACCGAGTTACACCCATCCGTCATTCAGCTGAAGGATCGTATCAGGGCCCTGCAGCGTCAGCGGGAGAGGGACCTGAAAAAGGCCATGGAAGAGCGCCCGGCCAGTTTTGCCGGATTGGATGAGAGCCCGGTGTACCAGAGCATGAGGACCATGTTGGCGGAAACCGAGGCTCGTATCGCCGAAGTTTCAGTGCGGGTCGAAGAGTTTGGTCAAAGGGTCAAATCCCTCGAAGACGCGGTCAACAGCATTCCCGATATCGAGGTGGAGCTGCAGCAACTGGATCGGGACTATCGAGTGGTTTCGCAACAGCATGATGCTCTGCTCAAGCGCAGGGAGTCTGCCATGCTGTCCGAGAAAGTCGAAAAGACAGCGGAAGATATTAAGTTCCGTGTGGTCGATCCTCCCTACGTGCCGCTCAAACCGACAGAACCTAACAAGTTGTTGCTGAATGCCATGGTACTGGTGTTGTCATTGGGTATCAGTGGTGGTGTGGCGCTGCTGATATCGTTGATAAAGCCGGTATTTGTGGATCGTCATACGGTTACCGAGAAGCTGGGTCTGCCGGTTTTGGGGTGCGTAACCGTGATTACGACACCTGAACAGGAGCAGCTGCAACTGCGTAATACGATTATGTTCGGTTCGGGTCTGGTGTCATTGGTGGTTGTCTTTGCCGGGGTCAGTGCTGGCCAGGGTTTGATCTTCTGAGTTGAGGGCCAGCGAGCAACGAATATGAATATTATTGAAAAAGCTATCAGCAAACTGGAAAAGGAAAAGGGCAAAGACGCCCTGGTTCGCGACTCGGATAAGTTTAATCGTGAGAGACTCGCCGAAGACGTCAGTATGGATGCGGGTATTCCGGTAATTCCAGACGCCTCAGCTGCTCCCGAAACTACCAGTCCTGAGGGTGTGGTAGCGGAGAAGGTGGCAGTAGAGAAGGCTGTCGGCGTGTCTGAACCTTCTATATCGGCCCAGGCACAGATGGCAACGCCCGTCGTTGATGTCGATGAAGAGACTGCTGACCCGGAGGATACTGGCAATCGCAAGATACATAAGCTGCCTTTAAAGATGCTGGATCAGTACGGCCTGATCACTCCGCTGAAGCCGAAATCCAGAATTGCCGATGAATACCGCACGATTAAGCGGCCCCTGCTGCAAAACATGGAAGAGCGGGGCCCTGCCAAGATCGAGTCGGCGAACCTGATCATGGTGACCAGCGCAACTTCCGGAGAGGGAAAGACGTTTACAGCGCTCAACCTGGCTATGAGCATGGCCACAGAGCAGGATAAAACCGTTTTGCTGGTCGATGCCGACGTCAGTAAGGCGTCCGCGGCCAAGATGTTGGGGATTCCGGACGATTCCGAAGGTTTGATCGATCTGCTTGAAAACCCGGACAAGCGATTCTCTGATGTCCTTCTCCATACTGACATTCCCAAGTTGAGGGTCCTTCCTGCGGGTGGCCTTCACGAGCACGCCACCGAGCTGCTGGCATCAGAGAAGATGACAGAATTGATGACCGAGCTTGCCAGCCGTTATCGCGACAGGGTGATCATTTTTGATTCGCCGCCACTGCTGCTGACTACCGAGGCGGCGGTTCTGGCCGGATTTATGGGGCAAATCGTTTTTGTAGTGGCGGCAGAGAAATCCTCCCAGACAGCTGTTGAGGATGCAGTCAAGCTTCTCGGTGATGACAAGTTGATCGGGGTCGTCCTCAACAGGGCGCGCAAGAATCCGCTTTTGAGCCATGGCTATGGTTATGGCTACGGTTATGGATACGGCTACGGTTATGGCTATGGCGAAGATGGCAAGCCAACCAGCAGACATCGTTACAGTGGGAAGCAGCGTGGCAATACGGAAGTATAAGCTTGAGATAGGCCATACGGGCTTTCTGCTGGCGGGTATTTCCGGAATATTTCTGGTTGCGGCGCCATTGGCCCGGGCAGGAGACTGGAATACCGGGTACGCTGTCAGTGCGCAAGAGGTGTACACCGACAACATCTGTTTGAATGACGATGGCAAAACCGATGAATGGGTCACCACAGTAACCCCCAGTATCAACATTAATGGCAGTGGTGGGCGCTCGCAGCTGAAGCTGTCAGGTCTGGTAGAGTTTAACGACCTCAGTGCCCGTGATTGTGGTGGTGGTTCAGGTGACAAGCCGGATCATGTCAATCCCAGGTTAACTGCAGATGGCAATCTGGAGGTTTATCGGAGTGCTTTGTTTGTTGATGCTTCATCGCGAATTCAGCAAAACAGGGCGAATCCCGACCGCGCCTCGGGAGATACCAACCTCAATCTCAACGGCAATACCAATACCACTTACAGCCACACCATAAGCCCTTATCTACAGCGCGAAGTGGCCGGGTTGGCACTGGTAAACCTTCGTTATACCTACAACACCCAGACAAACTCGGCGAACTCCGTTGACGACAGTGACGAGGAGGCTGTGGTTCTCAGTCTTGGCAGCATTGCCGATGGTACGCCTTTTACCTGGGGTGTCTCCGGTACCTACCGGGAAATTACCTACGACGACGACAATAATGGTAGCAACCTCAATGACCGGTTGGCGACGGTTGTGGCAACGGCGGGGTATAGGGTTAGCAACCAGCTGCAGTTAGTGGGCAGTGCGGGTGAAGACCTTAACGATTTCGAAGTGGTGGGCTCGGACCAGGAGGTAGATGGCAGCCGCTGGAGTGCGGGCTTTATTTATCAGCCTAACAGTCGTACCCAGATACATGTGGAGAAAGGTGAGCAGTTTTTTGGCGACAGCTCCTCGGTGGATATCGAATACCGTCACAAGCACAGCCGATTCTCGTTTAATTATTCCGAATCACTGACCCTCTCCCGGGATCTCAGGCTGGAGGAGTTCGACTTTTTGGTGGTGGACGAAAATGGTAACCCGTTTCTGGATCAGAATGGCCAGCCCATCTACCTGACCCAGGCGCAGGTAGTGGATACCAGAAGCCCGATCATTGATGAACGTTACCGGGCTGGTTACACCTGGTCGCGGGGAAGAACCACGCTCTCATTTATTGGCGCGCATTCCGTGAGAGAGGAGTTGGCTGATTCTTCGATTCGTGAGTACGACACCTTCTCCGTTGCCGCCGATCGGCGAGTGTCGCCAAAGACCAATATCACCGCGCGTTGTAGCTACTCCAGAAACAAGGAGGGACAGAATACGCCCCGGGAAGGATTTGAGTCAGAGCAGCGCAGTCTGAACCTGGGCTTGCGCCACAGTTTGGGGCGTCGAACCGACCTCAACCTGAACGTCAGCCGCAGCGAGCGGATGTCTGATGACAGCAATGATGAATATGTACAGCATCGATTCTCTGTCGGTGTGACAGCCCGGTGGTAACCAGTCTGGCGACGCAGCCACTGAACTAATGTAACGGATTGTGCAGGGATGGATTCTGGGATGGGCAAAATGGCAAACGCCATGACGGTTGACGTGGAAGATTATTTCCAGGTCTCGGCGTTTGAGAACACGATCCACAGGGATCAGTGGGATAGCATACCCTGTCGGGTGGAAGCCAATACTGACAGCATCCTGCAGCTGTTCGATGAAGCCGGCTTGAAAGCGACCTTTTTCGTCCTCGGCTGGGTTGCGGAACGCTATCCGGCTTTGGTGAGAAATATTGTCGACCAGGGCCATGAGCTTGCCAGCCACGGTTATGCCCATAAGCGGGCCCTGCTGCAGACCCGGGATGAGTTTTACCAGGATGTGGGCCGGAGCAAACAGTGTCTTGAGGACATTGGTGGGGTAGAGGTAGTGGGCTATCGTGCGCCCAGCTATTCCATCAGCAAGAAGAACCTCTGGGCGCACGATATACTGGCAGACTGTGGTTACCGTTACAGTTCCAGTGTGGTTCCGGTTAATCACGACCTCTATGGCATACCGGACGCCTCCAGGTTTCCCTACCGGGTGAGCGAAGGTCGCTTGCTGGAGATTCCCATTTCAACCGTTCCTGTCGCCGGCCGTAATTTTAATTGCGGTGGCGGTGGCTGGTTTCGGCTGTTTCCCTACGGTGTCAGCCGCTGGGCAATCCGGCAGGTAAACCGGGCGGACCGGGCACCGAGTATCTTTTACTTCCATCCCTGGGAGATTGACCCGGAGCAACCCCGGGTCGAAGGTGCGGGTATGAAATCCGTATTCCGGCACTATCTCAACCTGTCCCGGACCATGCCCCGACTGCAGAGGCTGGTGAGGGATTTTGACTGGGTGCCCATGAAAGACGCCTTCAGTGAACATTTGAAACACGATGCCTTGTAGCGTCGTGGCGGGATAATTCAATCATGGCTTCAGAAATTTCAGTATTGGCTGCGGAGGTGTCCCCGGAATGGGATGACTACGTCAACACTCATCCCGCCGGTACCTTTTTTCATAAATCCGGCTGGCAGTACATCATCACCCAGGCGTTCGGCCACAACTGCTATTACCTGCAAGCCAGAAGTGAAGGGCGGCTGGAGGGGATACTGCCACTGGCTCATGTCCGCAGCCTGTTGTTCGGTAACAACCTGGTTTCGACACCATTCTGTGTTTACGGCGGTATTCTGGCCAGTAACAAGGCCGCAGAAAAGGCATTGCGGGAAGCGGCCTGCGACCTGGCCAGGGAGCTGCAGGTGGACAGCCTGGAGTTGCGTAACATCGCTTCCGCAGACTCGGGCTGGGCGGAGAAGAACCTCTATGTCACCTTCCGCAAGCGTATGCCGGAGTCGGTGGATGAGGTTCTGCCATTCATTCCCAACAAGCAACGGGCAGTGGTTCGCAAGGGCATCAAAGCCGGCCTGACCTCGGAAGAGGGGTGGCACGGACGGCGGATGTACGACCTCTATGCCGAAAGTTTAAGAAACCTGGGGACTCCGGTTTTTGGTGCCAGGTATTTCGACATGTTGCGTGACGTGTTTGGTGACGACTGCCGCAGTCTGCTGATCAAGAGCGACGGGCGCGATATCGCCGGGGTTTTGAGTTTTTACTTCAGGGATCAGGTGCTGCCGTATTACGCCGGCTCCGGATCCGAGACCCGGGCCATGTACGCCCATGCGTTTATGTACGCCGAGCTGATGAAGAACAGCGTGGAGCAGGGGCTTCACTGGTTTGATTTTGGTCGCAGTAAGGCGGGAACCGGCTCCTACAGCTTCAAAAAGAACTGGGGTTTTGAGCCGGAGCCACTTCACTACGAATACTTTCTGGTCAAGTCGGACCGCGTGCCAGAGGTAAACCCGATGAACCCCAAGTATCAGCTCTTCATAAAAGCATGGAAGTCGTTGCCCCTGGCAGTGGCCAACAGGATCGGTCCCATGCTGGCAAAGAGCCTTGGTTGAGTGAGTGATTCGGATACGGTTATGACCAAGCCCGGGCTGCTATTTCTGGCACACAGGATTCCCTATCCACCGGATAAGGGCGACAAAATCCGTTCCTACAACCTTCTCCGGTTTTTGTCCCGCAGCTATGACATACACCTGGGCGCTTTTGTGGACGACGAGGCGGATTGGCAGTACCGGGATACGCTCATGGGTATCTGCAAGTCGGTAAAACTGGTGGCGCTACATCCCGGTATGGCGCGGATCAGGAGTCTGGTGGGATTACTAACGGGGGAGGCATTGTCCCTGCCGTACTACCGGTCGCCAGTGATGTCTGCCTGGGTTGACGACGTTATCGGGCGGGAAAAGCCGGGTGCTGTTGTGGTGTTTTCCTCCACCATGGAGCAGTACGTCATGCACAATGAGCACGTCTGGAAACGTCGCCTGATCGATTTTGTGGATATGGATTCTGACAAGTGGCGGCAATACGCCGACTCCGTCAAGGGGCCGATGAAGTACGTCTATCGGCGCGAGGCTCGCTATTTGCTGAGCTACGAGCAGAGCCTGGTTGGACGATTTGACTACAGCTTTTTCGTGTCAGAGGCAGAAGCGGATACTTTTTTGAAGGCACACCCCGGTGGTGGTGAAAGTGTGGGCTTCTACAATAACGGTGTTGATTCAGGCTACTTCACCCCTGAGTTTGAGTGTCGCTCGCCCTACAATCGGTCGCACAAGGTTCTGGTTTTTACGGGAGCCATGGATTACTGGCCCAATGCCGATGCGGTGGTCTGGTTTGCCCGTGAGGTACTCCCCAAAATCCTTGCCCGGGATCCTGACTGGAAATTCTATATCGTCGGGCGTAACCCGGACCGACGGGTACAGGAGTTGGCTGAGCTGAAAGGTGTTGTGGTGACGGGCTCCGTTGATGATGTTCGTCCCTACATCAAGCATGCCTGCATCGCTGTTGCGCCCATGCGCATCGCCAGAGGTGTTCAGAACAAGGTGCTCGAAGCCATGGCCATGGCCAGGCCTGTTCTGGTTTC
This sequence comes from Pseudomaricurvus sp. HS19, assembly GCF_009857815.1. Classification (GTDB taxonomy): domain Bacteria; phylum Pseudomonadota; class Gammaproteobacteria; order Pseudomonadales; family Cellvibrionaceae; genus Pseudomaricurvus. Next base: position 374,981 of record NZ_WVVW01000001.1, read on the forward strand.
GCCGCTGGGGCTTGAAGGTATCAAGGTGGCCGCGGATGAATTGATGATCGCCGATCAGCCCGATGAGTACGTAAGACAGGTGCTGGGGCTGGGTAAAGAAGCTGCAAGTGAAATGGGACGTTCGGCGCGGCAGCGCATACTCAGCGACTTTGGTTGGGATGCGGCGTTGCAACCGGTTGCCCGACGCCTTGAGTCAGCAGCCTGAAGGGCGATGGTAGAGCTATGGATGCTGGAAACCTCAAGGTCGAAATGAATCGCTCCATGTTGGCAAGGCATTGGACCCTGTCGCTGATTGTTCTCGGTGTCGCGGTACTGTTGCTGGCCTACGGCTTCTATACCTCCATCGCTTCCATGGTGGATATCTGGATTCGCTCAGAAACCTACACCCATGGCTTTATCATACTGCCGTTAAGCCTGTGGCTGGTATGGCGTAAACGTGAAGAGCTGAAGGTACGACATCCAGGCCCCACACTGTTAGCTGTCCCGCCCTTGCTGGGCTGCGGACTTATCTGGTTGCTGGGCACGTTGGTGGACGTGTTGGTAGTACAGCAGTTCGCGGTGGTGATGATACTGATCTGTACGGTTTGGGGTGTCCTTGGTAACAGGATTGCTGCCAGTCTGTGGTTCCCCCTGCTGTTTCTCCTGTTTATGGTGCCGGCGGGGGAGGGTGTCGTTCCCCCAATGATGGAGCTGACGGCCAGCAGCACTGTCTGGATGGTGAAGCTGTCCGGTATACCGGTCTACCGTGAAGGCATGTTTTTCTCGCTTCCCAGTGGCGATTGGTCAGTGGTAGAGGCGTGCAGCGGTGTCCGCTACCTGATCGCGTCTATGACTCTGGGCTGCCTGTACGCCTACCTGAATTACCAGGCCTGGCAGAAGAGGCTGGTGTTCGTTGTTATCTCAGCTGTCGTGCCCATCATCGCCAACATCCTGAGGGCTTACATGATTGTGATGTTGGGTCACTGGAGTGATATGACGGTGGCCGTTGGGGTCGACCACCTTCTCTATGGCTGGATCTTTTTTGGTCTGGTGATTTTCCTGCTCTTCTGGTGCGGCAGCTATTTTGTCGACCCGCTTGCTGCCAGCGAACCTGTGCAAGCAGCGGGGGATCAAGGTTCCGTTGCGCATGCCAGCCTGCCGTTTGGTGTCAGCCCGGGCCAGGCCATGACGCTGGTTGCCGTACTGGCATCGGCGCTGTATGCCCCTCTGTTAATACCCGCACAGGATGCCAAGGTTACCGGGGTGGCGGCAATCGCGTTGGAAAGCCCCCGGCTCCCGGCAAACTGGCAACAGTCAGATGTTGCAGGCTCCATGTGGCGACCCATCATCGTCGGTGAAGACCGCAAGCTGGAGTTGGCCGTTAACGGCGAGGACCTTGGCGAACCGGTGTTGCTGTATGTCTACCAATATCTCAGTCAGCGTCAGGATGCGGAATTGATCAGCGCCAATAACCGTTTCACGATCCCGCGCAACCCCTGGCGGGTGGTAGAGGCTCGCCGGCCAACGGTTGCACTCTCCGGTCGTGACGTAAAGGTTGAGGAAGTGGTAATGCAGTTGGGCGTCGATTCCTGGCGGGTGTGGAAGGTTTACCGCCTGGGTAACTTTTACACAGCCAACGATTATGTGGGGAAATTGGCTCAGGCGCTGAACAGCCTGCTACTGCATCGCCGCGACGGCGCCATTGTGTTTGTGTTGACGCCACGGTCTGAAGTTGCTGGCGAAGATACACAACGTCTGCAGCGTTTCCTGCAGGCGTTATCGGTACCACTTGAGCAAGTGCTGGACGCCTGGCAAGTTGAGGGTGAATCATGAGCCAGGCGCCGCTGGTTATACACATTATTCATTCCCTTGGCGCCGGAGGCATGGAAAACGGTCTGGTGAATATCATCAACCGTATGCCGGCGGACCGGTATCGCCACGGCATTATCTGCCTGACCCGGTCCGGGGAGTTTGCCAGCCGGATTGAACGCCCCGACGTGCAGATCCATGAAATCCATCAGCGGCCCGGTCACGACCTCGCCGCCTACTGGCGGTTGTGGAAATTGCTCTACCGGCTGAAGCCGGCCATCGTGCACACCCGTAACCTGTCCGCCCTGGAGATGCAGCTGGTGGCAGCCATGGTTCCCGGGGTCCGCCGCTTGCACGGGGAACACGGGCGGGATATCTACGATCTGGAAGGCAAGAACAGAAAGTACAACCTGCTGCGGCAATTCATGTCCCGGGTGGTGCAGCACTATATCTGCGTGAGCCGGGATCTGGAGCAGTGGCTGCATACCACCATCGGTGTGCCAGCGGCCAAAGTCTCCCAGATCTATAACGGCGTTGATGGGGATCGCTTTGGTGAGGCTTCGGTAGTGGCAGGCGTAGCTGACTTTCCGGCCGCCTGGAATATGCCGGATGCTGTTATTGCCGGCAGTGTAGGGCGGCTGGTGGAGGTAAAGAACCAGGCCTCCATGCTGCAGGCGCTGGCGTTGATAAGGGATCGCGACCCCATACTGTTTGCCCGCCTGAAGCTGGTATTGGTGGGTGATGGGCCGTTACGGGCCGAACTGGAAGCGTTGTGTGCAAAGCTCGGGCTTGAACAGAATCTGTGGCTGGCCGGAAACCGCGACGACGTGGCGGACTTGCTGGGCAAGATGGATTTTTTCATGCTGCCATCCCTGGGGGAGGGGATCTCTAACACCATACTGGAAGCGATGGCGATGAAACTGCCGGTTATTGCCACCGCGGTGGGTGGTAATGTGGAGCTGGTGGAGGATGGTGTGAACGGCCTGTTGGTACCGGTGGCGTCGGATGCGGTGCTGGCGGATGCCATGATGAAGCTGGCGGAGAGCCCTGAGCTGCGTGAGGAAATGGGTGAAAACGGGTATCAGATGGTGGGCAGCCAATTCCAGTGGCCGGTCACTGTCAATCATTATATGGCGGTCTATGACCGCCTGTTACAACAAGCTGTGTAATCCGGGGGCAGTAAACAGTGTGCGGTATTGCGGGAATTTTCGACAGGACAGGCTTCAGGGATTTCGACCCGGATCTGTTGGCGACCATGAACCAGACCCAGTTCCACCGGGGCCCTGACGAGGGTGGACAATTTTTGCTGCCGGGTGTGGCGCTGGCGCACCGGCGCCTCTCGATCATAGATCTGTCATCCGGCCAGCAACCGATGCACTCTGCCAACGGTGATATTACCGTGGTGTTCAACGGTGAAATTTACAATTTCCCGGATCTCACCGAGCAGCTGAAAGCCCGGGGATACCAGTTCCGCACCCACTGCGATACAGAAGTGATTCTGTATGCGTGGCAGGAGTGGGGTGAGGAGTGCGTAAGCCATTTCCGCGGTATGTTTGCCTTTGCCATCTATGACCACAGGCAGGAGTGTCTGTTTCTGGCTCGTGATCGCCTCGGGATCAAACCGCTGTACTATGCCGCATTGGCCGACGGCAGCTTTATTTTCGGTTCCGAGTTGAAAGTGCTCAAGCCCTATCCTGGTCTCTCCCGCAAAGCGGATTATCAGGCGGTGGAGGACTATTTTGCCCTTGGCTACATCCCCGAGCCTCGCACCATCTTTCAGGCCGTGCGCAAGCTCGAGCCTGGCCACTCCCTGCTTTTGAGGAAGAACCAGCCGCTACCGAAATCCCGGGAGTACTGGGATGTTGAGTTTACCGGCGCCGCCGTGGGTGACATATCGCAGTGGCAGGAGGAGTTGGTGGAGCGCATGCGGGAAGCTGTGCGCATTCGCATGGTGGCGGAAGTCCCCCTGGGGGCGTTCCTCTCCGGCGGGGTGGATTCCAGCGCGGTGGTAGCCATGATGGCGCAGCTCTCCAGCGACCCGGTCAATACCTGTGCCATCGGCTTTGACGTTAAACAGTTTAACGAAACCGAGTTTGCCACCATGGTGGCGGAACGCTACCACACCAATCACCACGAAGAGGTGGTGAGCAGTGATGACTTTGACCTGTTGGATCAACTGGCCGACCTCTACGACGAGCCGTTTGCCGACAGTTCGGCGATTCCGACTTACCGGGTCTGTGAACTGGCGAAAAAGCGCGTAACCGTTGCCCTGTCCGGCGATGGTGGCGATGAGAACTTTGCCGGCTACCGTCGCTATCGCTGGCACATGAACGAAGAGCAGCTGCGCACGCGTATCCCCTATGGTATCCGGCGCCCGCTGTTTGGGGCCCTGGGGGAGATCTACCCCAAGCTGGACTGGGCACCCAGGGTATTGCGGGCCAAGAGCACCCTGCAGTCACTGGCACGGGATGCGGTAGGCGCCTATATGCATACCGTATCCATCACCACCGACGACCAGCGCCGGCGACTGTTTACCGCGCAAATGAAAAGTGAGTTGCAATCCTACGCCGCGATTGAGAATTTCCATGCACACCTGGAGCGCAAGCCGATAGAGGACCCGCTCTCCATGATTCAGTACCTGGACCTGAAAACCTACCTGCCGGGGGATATCCTCACCAAGGTCGACCGGGCCAGCATGGCCCATGCGCTCGAAGTGCGGGTACCACTGCTGGATCATAAATTTGTGGAGTGGATCGCCACCTTGCCATCTGATGTGAAGTTGCAGGGCCAGGAGGGTAAGTACGTCTTCAAGAAGGCCCTGGAATCCCACCTGCCGGACGACGTACTCTATCGCGCCAAGATGGGTTTTGGTGTGCCTTTGGCCAACTGGTTCAGGGGGCCGCTGCAGGAGCGGGTTCGCGCTCTGCTCTACAGCGAAGTCCTGATCGGCAGCGGTCTGTTCAGCCGTTACTACATTGAACATGTGGTCGAACAGCATATTGCCGGACTGCGGGAATACAGTGCCCTGATCTGGGCGTTACTGATGTTTGATGCCTGTGCCCGCAAACTGGAGCTGGAGTTGTGAGGCCGCAAGGATGGTAAGCCTGCTGGTGATCTCAACCCTGTTCCCCAATGCCGTTCAGCAACGGCACGGCATTTTTGTGGAAACCCGCTTGCAGCATCTGCTCGAGCGGGGGACGACGCGGGCCGTGGTGATTGCTCCCGTGCCCTGGTATCCCTTCAGCGACACCCGCTCCGGCAAGTACGTCCAGTCTTCACGTATTGCCCATCTGGAAGAGCGTCATGGTGTGCAGGTCTGGCATCCGCGCTATCTGGCCGTGCCGGGGTTGGGTCTCTACCTGAATCCGTGGTTTTTGTGGCTGTCGGTGTTTTGGCAAACCCTGCGGTTGTTACTGCGGGGCCAGCGTTTTGATGTGGTGGACGGTCACTACTATTACCCGGATGGTATCGCCGCAGCGCTCACCGCTCGTTTATTGCGCCTGCCCTACACCATTACTGCACGTGGTACCGATATTAACCTGATTCCGGATTACAAAATTCCCCGCTGGTTAATCCTCTGGGCTGCCAAAGGCGCAGCGCGTTCCATCACCGTATGCCGGGCATTAAAGGAGCAGATGGTGGAGCTGGGGGCGATGGAAGGGCGCATCGAAGTGTTGCGTAACGGCGTAGACCTGAACCTATTCAGCCCTCTGGATCGTCCTCTCTGCCGCAACAAATTTGGTATCGACTGCAAGGCCCTGGTTTCCATAGGACACCTGATCGAGCGTAAGGGACACCACCTGGTTATTGAGGCGATGAAGGAGTTGCCTGATTACCAACTGCTGATCGCCGGTGACGGGGAGATGGAAACGGAGCTTCGCGCCCAGGCCCTGCAGGCGGGGGTGAGTGATCGGGTTAGCTTTCTTGGCGCTTTGTCCCAGCCTGAGCTGGCGGAGCTCTATAGCGCTGCTGATGCGCTGGTGCTGGCCTCCAGTCGTGAGGGTTGGGCCAATGTGCTGCTGGAGTCCATGGCTTGTGGATGTCCAGTGGTGGCGACATCAATCTGGGGTACACCTGAAGTGGTGGCGGAACCGGCAGCCGGTGTACTGGTAGCTGAGAGAAGCCCGGCTGCCATCGCGCAGGGTGTACGGGATCTGTTCGCCCATTACCCCTCGCGCGAGTCTACCCGTCAGTACGCGGAGCGCTTCTCCTGGCAGGAGACCGTTGACCGGCTGGAGTCCCTGTTTGATGAAATCGGCACGGGGAGGGCTGCCTGAATGAAAATTCTTTACCATCATCGTGTGGCGTCCAAGGACGGGCAGTATGTTCACATCGAAGAGATCATCAAAGCCTTTCGCCAGTTGGGCCATGAGGTGGTTGTGGTCGAACCGGAATCGGTGAATCAGCGCGAGTTTGGAGAGGGCTCAAGGCTGGTCAGTACCGTACGCGCTTATATTCCCGGATTTATCCATGAGCTGGCCGAGTTCGGCTACTCATGCCTTGAGTACCTGAAACTGCGCAAGGCCATCATTCGCCACCGGCCGGATGTGATTTACGAACGCTACAACCTGTTTTTTATCTCCGGTGTCTGGGCCGCCAGGCATTTCCACCTGCCCTATATCGTGGAAGTGAATTCGCCCCTGTTTGAGGAGCGCTCCACCCATGGTCGGCTGGGGTTGAAGTGGTTGGCCCGCTGGACCGAAACACTGGTGTGGAAGAGCGCAGATTACGTGCTGCCGGTCACGGCGGTACTGGCACAGCGTGTCGCCGCTGCCGGAGTACCGGCCGAGAGGATGCAGGTGATTCCCAACGGCGTCAACCGCGAGGAATTCAGCTCGGTGGCCGACGGCGTGGCGATGAAAAAACAATTGGGCATACAGCAACCCAATGTATTGGGTTTTACGGGTTTTGTGCGGGAATGGCATGGGCTGGACCGGGTGATCTCGCTGATGAGTGACAGCGACCTGGAGGATTGGCACTTTCTGGTTGTGGGCGACGGTCCGGTCAAGGCAGCGCTGCAGGAGCAGGCGCGCCGGGCGGGCCTGGAGCAACGGGTCACCTTCACCGGCCTGGTAAACCGCGACACCATCAGGGACTACGTCAGTTGTTTCGATGTCGCCTTGCAGCCGGACGTGGTGGACTACGCCTCACCCCTGAAGTTGTTTGAATACCTGGCGCTGGGCAAAGCGGTTTTGGCCCCGGATATGGCGAATATCCGCGAGATACTGAGCAACGACACCAATGCCAGCTTGTTCGATAACGGCAGTGATGAAGACTTTCGCTGCAAGCTGGCGAGGCTCTGCAGTGACAGCGCCTTACGTGATCGGTTGGGCCGCAACGCCCGGGAGCTGCTGGAGCAGAAGGGCTATTACTGGGATGAGAACGCCAGGCTCATCGTCTACCTGTTTCAGCGGCTGTTGCAGCGTTTTCCTGCGCCTGTCGCCCTGAGAGGGAAATAGCCGTGCGGGACTTGCTTGTTACAGCCATAGTATTCGGTTTGATTCCAGTGATCCTGAAACGTCCCTGGATCGGGATACTGGCCTGGTCCTGGCTCAGTTATATGAACCCGCACCGGTTAACCTGGGGTTTTGCCTATTCCATGCCCTTTGCCCAGATGGTGGCACTGGCAACGTTTATGGGGTTGCTCTTCAGCCAGGAGAAGAAATCCCTGCCGATGAATGGCACTACCGTGTTGTGGGTGGTGTTCGTGTTGTGGATGGGGCTGACGTCGCTGACGGCGATTTACCCTGAAGCGGCCCTTAGCTATTACATGCGGGTATTGAAAATCCAGGTCATCGCTTTCCTGACGGTCATGATCGTGCGCGACAAATACCGGCTCAACTGTCTTATCTGGGTGATCGCACTTTCGATCGGCTTCTTCAGTATCAAGGGGGGGATTTTTACCCTGATGACGGGGGGGCAGTATCGGGTCCGGGGGCCGTCGGACAGCATGATTGGCGAAAATAATGCCATGGGCCTGGCGGCGCTGATGATTATCCCGTTCTTCTTCTACCTGCGATCGATTGCGGAGAATGTCTGGTTAAAGCGGGCTCTTCTGGGCGGGTTGGTGCTGAGTATCATCTCGGCATTGGGATCCCAGTCCCGTGGGGCGCTGATCTCCATGTGCGTACTGGGGATCTATTTCTGGTGGCAATCCAAAAACAAGCTGGTGTCCGGTATCGTCATTGTGATACTTGCCGGCATAGGCTTGACGGTAATGCCCGCAAGCTGGCATGAACGCATGTCCACCATTACCGAGTTTCAGGAAGACAGCTCGGCCATGTCCCGCATCTATGCCTGGAAATACAGCATAAACCTGGCCAATGACAAGGTGTTGGGAGGCGGCTACAACTCCTGGTCAAAACCCACCTATGCCATCTATCAGCCACAGGCGATTGGGGTGTTTGTGGCGCACAGTATCTACTTCAACGTGTTGGCGGATCATGGCTGGGTGGGATTGATCCTGTTTCTGAGTATCTTCTTCATGACCTGGCGCAACCTGACCATCAGCGACCGGCTCTGCCGGGGATCGCCGGCTAACGCTGACCTGTCGACATTGGCGCGCATGCTGAAAGTGAGCCTGGTTGCCTATGCCGGCGGCGGGGCGTTCCTGAGTCTTTCCTACTATGACCTGCCATGGCACCTGGTGGCCTTCGGGGTGATCTTGCGCAACTTGGCTACCAGCTCCATCACGTACGGGAGTGCGGAGCTGGTGGCGCCGGTGTCCAACAAACCGGCCCGCCGCCGTCTGGAGCGGAGAGCGTCCACATGATGCATCGTTTCCTGAGAAAGCTCGGGGGGCTGGTGGCAAGGCCCGATTCACTGCGCATCCTGATCTATCACCGCGTGCTGGACAGTGTGGATTACCTGCGCCCGGATGAGCCGGACAGGGCAAGGTTCAACTGGCAGATGAAGCTGTTGCATGACTACTTTACCCCCCTTGGTCTGGCGGAAGCCCTGCAGTTGCGCGAGGAGGGCCGCCTGCCGCGCAATGCGGTCTGTGTCACCTTCGATGATGGCTATGCGGACAATTACAAGAATGCGTTGCCGATTCTGGAGCGTTGGGATATTCCTGCATCGGTCTTCGTTTCTACCGGCTTTCTGAATGGTGGACGCATGTGGAACGACAGCGTCATTGAATCTGTGCGTAATAGCCGTCTGGAGCGCTGGGACCTGAGCAGGATTGGTCTGGGCCATTGCAGCCTGGCAGGCCGGGCGGACCGCTACCAACTGGTGCTCGCGATACTGCAGGCAATCAAACATTGGGAGCCTGCCAAAAGGGCTGAAGCGGTCTCATATATTGAGTCGTTGTCTGAAGAGCTGCCAACCGACCTGATGATGACTGACAGCCAGGTTCAGGAAATGGCCCGCCGTGGTGTGACTATCGGCGCTCACACCGTGAATCACCCGATACTCAAGGCGGTAGACCTGGACACGGCGACTCATGAGATACGCGAAAGCCGGGAGTACCTGGCGCGGCTGATTGGTAAGGAGATACCGTTTTTTGCCTATCCCAATGGGCGACGGGGGCATGATTATGAGGAGAGTCATACCCGCTTGATCCGTGACCTTGGTTTTAGTGCGGCACTCAGCACAGACAAGGGCGTGGTTGTCAGTAACTCTGATGATATGCAACTGCCACGCTTTACCCCGTGGGACAAAAACCCACTGAAATTCTCATTGCGGTTGCTGGCCAACCGGTAACTCCATAAGACTGACTATGCACATATTGGGTGTACCCTTCAGAGTTAAGTATCTGCCGCAAACCATCTGTGACTGGTGGCGCAATGCCGCCCTCATGATGAGGCGGGAGCGACCGGAAGTTGGCTACAGCTTTGTCTATTTCAGTTACAAGCCGGATTTTGATTATCTGTACCTTTCCATGCAGAGCCTGAAGAATAATGTCAGCCCGGAGCTCATAGATTCTGTCTACCTGTTTGTGGATCAGAAAGCGCCTTTTGATGAGTCGCAATTGCTGCAGTTGCAGGCTCTGTTTCCGCAGCTCAGGATCAGGAAAATCTACGGTTTCAGCTGGGCGTCCACGGAGACGACTCTGGCTGAGTTAAATGCCTTCAGTGAGGTGGCTGCTGAAATTGATGGCTGTCATTATTTAGTCAAGGTAGATTCAGACATCTTGATTACCAGTGACCAAAAGCTGAAGCGTCTGAGGAGAAGTGCCTGTGATACGGTTGCAGATGCTCATCACTTGGATTACCAGTATGGTCAGGGTGGTTTCTACTTGATCAGGGCAGCTGTAGCTCGTCGGGCTTTTAAGGACGTGTCCAAGGAAACTGTGAAGCTCTTCGAGGCCCGATGTGGCTCCATAGGAGAAGATAAGGTAATCAGCGCTATGCTGGCTGAGGCCGGCTGTCCTTTTCACTTTACTAGGCTCATGCTGTATCCCGAGGAATATAAACGAATAAACAGACTAAACAAACTACTTCGGTGGGAGTTCTGTGCTTTGCACCATGTTAATGACAAAGTGGCAATGGCTGATTTCTCTGATCGATTTCAGTTAATAGGGAGAGAGTGAAGTGCGTCCAGAATTTTGGAAGCTGGCTGAAGTTATTAAAGAATACGCTGGCGACGAAGTCGTCTATTTTCTGAAGAATCAGGGGAATTGGGGGGATGCCTTGATTCTGCAAGGGACATTTGAGTTCTTTCGCCATTTTAATGTTCGGTATAGAACTCTGACAATGGAGCAGACGCTGGCTGAAAAGATCAAGTGGCGATTGGCCAGAAAAAGCCGGGTTCTCGTTGTTAGTGGGGGAGGTGCATGGTGCGGGCACTACAGAGAGCTTCAGGATTTTGTAACTGTAGTGGCTAGGAAATACAAGTTTAAAAAGATAATAGTCTTGCCGAGTACTTTTGAAGATGGCGTAAGTTGTCCAAATACCATATTTTTCCGCCGTGACAATATGGAGAGCAAAGAAGTAATGCCGGATTCTGATTTTTGTCATGATATGGCATTTTTTCTTCCCAGATATGAGCTGAGGAAGTCTTCGGATTGTCGGCGAGACAAGAGTATCGGTTACTGTTTCAGGGGAGACCCGGAAGCATCAGGAAAGCATGAGGTTCCGGATGGAAACTTTGACCTCAGTGCTCATGGGAATGAGTCGACACCCATTTCCGGGTTTTTGGAGTGGGTGGCCAATAAGGATGTTATCCATACAGATAGATTGCATGTCACCATTGCGGGTGGCTTACTGGGGAAACAGGTTTATGTTTACCCTGGTTGCTATTTTAAAAATCGAGCCTTGTATGAGTCCAGTATAAAAGGCTATTTCGACGGTGTTGTCTATCTGGAGCAGTTTCAGGGGCAAGGCATTGGCGAAGATAGATTGCCTCCGATAAAAGAAAATCTTAAGACTTGATCCATTGAAGGGAATGTAAGGAAGGCTATTGTGATCGTATGTGGTTTGCCCTTTGTTGCGAAAGAGCCTCTCAAGACGCTTCGCACAATGTGGCGGGACTTTCGGGTGTTTGGGCGTGGCCATGCTAAACGTAGTGATGCAGGTCTGGTGTTGGTTTATTTCTCTTACGAACCTGACTTTGAGTACCTGGTGCTGTCACTGAAGTCTCTCGCTGCCAATAAGTTGATTAACTTGAAAGCTGTTTACCTGTTTGTTGATAGCAAGGCTCCTTTTGGTGAGGCTCAGATTGCCAGGCTCAGGGATCTATCTCCACTGTTGCGGGTTCGTTCGATTGAGAACTTTTCGTGGGCTTCTGCTGAGTCGACCCATGCCGAAATACAGGCGTTTTCCGAAGTTTCGAGAGACGGCTTCAATGCAAATGATTATATGGTAAAGGTGGACTCAGACATTCTTTTCCTGGGAGGGTCTCGAAAGCTGGCTAAGATTCAGGAGTCCGGTCTTGCGGCGGTTGGTGATGAGCGTTTTGCCCGTAATTATATGCAGGGCGGCTTATACTTCATCTCTTTTGGAGCCTTGAGGCAGCATATTCTCCCTGCAACGCTTGATCAGATAAAGGGTATAGAAAAGAGGTTTAATAAAACGGGCGAAGATTTGGTGATCACAGAGCTATTACGTGAGGGAGGAGTTGAACCCTGCTTCACCAGACTGATGCTTTTTAAGCATGACTATTTAAAATTGAGCAGGGTAACCGGGCTTACACGGTCACATTTCTGTGGTGCTCACTTTATCAAAGATAAAGAAAGAATGACGGCCTTGTTTGGTAAGCTGGTTTCCGATGTATGCTGAAGAATATCTCATATCTTTTTATTGCCAGATTTTTTGTACGCATACTGGGATTGTTGAGTACCCTTATTGTCGCCAGATTATTGGTCCCTGAAGATTATGGTTTGATTGCCACTTGCATGATTGTTCAGGATCTGGCGGAGCGCATGCAGAAAGTTGGGATTGGCCAGAATATTATTACCAATCAAAGTCTGGACAGGAATTTCCTGGGTACGGCAATCTCTCTACGAATAGTCATTGCCATTGTGTTTTCCGTTCTGGTGTTTTTATCGGCGGATATGGCGGGAGAATTCTTCGAGAATTCTCAGGTCAGCAGTGTGCTATCGGTTATCTGCTGGATGTTCTTTATTGTATCACTGTCAAATCCAGCACTTATTCTGGCTGCGAGAAACGAAAAATTTCTGCCAGAGATAAAATGCTCTCTTATTGGCAAGTTGATAAGCACCCTCTCAACAATTGCTTTGGCTTGGTATCTAGAGAACTTCTGGGCGCTGGCGTACGGTATGGTTATCTCTGCCGTTGCATATTTGCTGTTAAGTTATCTGGTGCTTGAGTCGGGGATGAGGCTTGCTTTTTCGCGGTCTTCACTTAAACAGATGGCCGGATTTTCCGGCTGGATTTTGGTTCATAGCTGGGTCGGTTGGGTGAATGCCAACCTGATAAAGTTGGTATGGGGCAGGGTTTTTGGGGCTCACATGCTGGGCCTGATCAGTATGGGAGGGAACCTGTTCAGTATTTTTGAAACAGAGGTCTCGGCAGCGGTGGAGAAGGCGAATCTATCGAACCTTGTTCGGAGCCTGAAGATAAAGGACGGCGCATCTGAGGGATTTGCCGAGATTGTGCGGTATAACATTTGTGCCTTGCAGGACGTTCGTCAAATTCTGATCATTCCAGCTTATATTGTACTGATTTGCTGCCCGAAGATTATTGTCTCCATCCTTTTAGGGGATGGCTGGCAGCAGTTGGCAGAGTTTTGCCCCTTTATTGCGGTATCTATTGTGTCTCTGAGCTACTCAAAAAGTTTGACATCTGTATTTGTGGCGCTTAGGAAGCCGGAAATATTGGTGGTTAGTGCTATGGTTGCCGGTAGTGTTATATGCCTGTTTGGTTTTCTTGCTTATATCCAGGAGTCATATTACTTCCTTTTGGTCAGCGGCATGACAGCCCATATTTTATGCTATTTTTACCTTTGTTATCGGATTTCGGGTATTACCAATCTTGCATTCTGGAAATTTTGTCGACGGATTGATATTTGGCAGATGGCTAAGGTCCTGGTCGTTTTCCTGTTTGCTGTCCTGATTCGGCCAGATGAACTTGTTTTCAGTTTGGTTGTTCTGCCGCTGGTGGCTTTGGCTGCTGTTTTGGAGTGGCGCTGGTTTGGAAATTATCTGGTCGATAAGGCTTTTGACTTTATTGGGTCGAAAAGGGCGTAAAGTAATTTACTGCTGGTTGTTCGCGAGTATTGCTTGATCGACAATTTGTTTAGTTTTTCGCTATTTTTAATAATAGAAATCCTTGCAGGGATTGGCGAGGTATATATGAGAGTTTCGATCTACAAGTCAGAGATTGTTGCCGGCGATGTAAAGGTTTCGGCAGTATTGACATTTGAGGAAAGTTTCCGGTTTTCGGATGGGGCTTCCAGTGCCGAGGTTTGGTTTAGCTGGCCGGCAAGTTATTTTCTTCCTGAGCGGGAAATCTGGGATCCTTTTGTGATGATTGCCCTCCCTTTCGCGATGGTGGCAGGGGAAGATCTGTCGGTAGAGGGCTCGATAGACCCTGTTTTGTATCTCAATCTCCTGGAGGTGATATCGATATACCACTGGTATTTCCCGGGTAAGACGAGGGAGGTTGAGATTAAAGTCAAGGTTGATTGGAGCGCTAAAGTTGGTGGTGCGAATGATCGAGTAGGGACCTTTTTCTCCGGTGGCGTTGATTCTCTGTTTAATGTGGCAGATATGAAGCGATTGCATAAAATGGGGGTCGCCTCGCTGGTCAGTGATCTATGGCTGGTTCATGGCATGGATATTAGGTTGAGCGACTCGGGCCTGTGGGAGACCACTTTGAGTGAGCTTAGTGATATGGCCAGTATGGAAGGCCTGGATGTCACTCCGGTACGAACCAATGTAAGAGAGGTTCAGAGAGGTATTATAGGGTGGACAGATATGGGGTTTGGATCCATTTTGTCCGCGGTCTCAAAACTGTTTTCTGAGATCGTGCCCACGGCACTGATCGGTTCCTATGATCTCTATAAGTACTGTGTTCCTCATGCAAGTTCACCGCAGCTGGATCCTTTTTGGAGTTGTTCTCGCCAGGTGGTTCGCCATTACACTTCACGCGTGTCGAGAATGGATAAGATCCAGGCTATTCATATGAACGCGCCCGGCCTATTGAGTAAAGTTCGGGTGTGCTGGGAAAATACTGACGGTCAGTACAATTGTGGGGTATGTGAAAAGTGTTTGCGCACTCAGGCCCAGCTGTATGCTCTCGGCATCCTGGATGACGTATCATCCTTTGAAGGGTTTGACCTGTTGGGTAACCTGAAAGGCTTTCGCCTGAATTCCAGTGCTTTAGGCAATGGGTATACGCTGCGGTTCTGGCAGGAGATATTGGATGTCGCTCTTGAAAATTCCTGTTCTGACTTGGTTCGCGTTTTGTCTCCAATCCTGAAGGATGCGAACAGGCGCGCTCATTATGCAGCCTTCAAGCGTAGTGTGAAAACTGCGATAAGATCCGGTCTGTCTCATTAATCTGATCTTAATTGTTGGATGACGCGCTTGGTCAATATCCTGTAGGTGGAATCTTCAAATCTTGTGCTGCCAATAAAATGGATCAATGCTGTCGCTTCCACATTGCCGTTATCCGGTGGGAAGAGGTAATTCTGGTATCGAGGCCAGGGCAGGATGCAGGGATCCGGGGTCTTGGACAAAAGACAGTTGGTGGCGGTCTGTTCGCTGCCCCAGTCCCGCCATACCTCTGATCCAATCAGGGCTTCAATCTCCGATGATAGCTGTATGACCTTGTCCACCGTCAAACTGCCTTTCGGGTAACCGGCAAACCCTGCGCAACCCCGCAGATAGGTGTCTCCGGCAGCGAACCAGGAAAGCTGCTGCATCAGGCGCTCGGTCATGGCCTGCGGATGGCGTTGCGGCCACTCCCTGGCGTAGGCCGCCATGAAGTCTATATGGACGGTTTCCCGCCAGCGGCCATCGGCAATCATAAAGGCGCGATTAGCCCGGGCGCAGTTATAGATTTCTGCCAGCGGCGCTGTGGCAATAATGTCGGAATCCAGTTGCACGACGTAAGCGCTTTGTGACAGTTCGACAATCCTGAACAGGCGCTTCCAGGAGGAGTAGGAGGGGCAGCTGTGGGTATCCACCTCGACGGCGTTGGCAATCGCAATGCCGGGTATGTGATGGCTCAGGGTTTCCAGGTCTGCAGCACTGAGGCTGCCGTCGTTAATGGCTTCTACCCTTGCATCACCAAAGTTTTTCATAAAGGACTTGATGGCGATGAGGTACATGTCCAGCGAGGCTGAACCCACCATGGAGGCGACGACGATATTGTCGTCGGCCTGATAGGGGAGTGGGCGGGTGTTGCGTATGCGCCGGCTGTTACGATCAAACAGGAGTTTGTTCCATCGTTGCACAAGGGCGTCGGTGTACTGGCGAATCATCTGGCTACCCTGGAGTTAATGCTGGGTTGGTGCTTCGGATATTGGTGCTTCGGATAACAGGCGTTTCAGGCCAGGCAGGGGGTAGCCGAGGGCTTCCGCTTTGGTGGCGCACTGTTCTGCCAGCTCCAGATTCCCTGATTTGTAGGCTGTAAGACCGAGGAAATAGACAATCTCCGCGTTTTCGCCCTTGCTGAATTCGTTGGCGGCAGCGAACTCCTTCAAGGCCTGGTCGTACTCGTTCTGGGCATAGTAAATAAGCCCGTAAGCGGTTTTGATGGCAGGGTTGTCCGGGTGGTACTTTTCGATCTCCTGCAACACCTCCATCGCCTTGTCGACTTCACCCATCTCTTCATAGGCCATGGCCAGGGTAAAGGCCATGTCGGCGGCCCAGGTGTTGGTTTTGGCAATTCTGGAATAGCTGTAGTTGGTGTTGTTGACCACCTGCTCCAATAAAGTGTCCCTGGCTTTACCGGAAGGGAGTCGTTTGGCCCGGTTGAGCTTGATGGCACCGCCGCAGTAATGCCAGCCGCCGACTTGCCAGATTAATCGGCCCCAGCCGCTGCGTTGTCCCTTGGCTTTGTAGATTCTGGCCAGGTCCAGGTTGGGGGTTTTGTCCGCAAGGGCTTCCTTGCAGATTTCGCTGGACGCCATGAATTCCATATCAGTTGGCGTGAAGTTGTAGGCAAGGCCGGTTTGGGAAAGGGAGAACAGCATCAAGACGGCGAGTAGCCGCCTGGCGTTGCACTGCGGTAGCCGCAGTTTGCGGAACTTGTGGAGCCGTACCAGATAATCCATTGCCTTTGATCCAGATTCCATGCGTGGGGTGGGAGCTTGTTCTGTCCGTGGTTCCCAATTATATTACACAACGTTATGTATTATCAGTTGCCACATTAGCATTGCGGTATATGAATGCAAGCTGTGCGGCGATACAAATTCGCTGAATGTGGTGGCTTTAGCCATTGTGCCGGATCGCTGGCAGTGGCGGTAGAGCTACCACAGGAGGCCACGCTTCCAAACCGGATTCTGACATCAGGGTGATGCCGATCCGTGTTTGCCAATGCTCGGGAAATTTGCGCAGGATGGGGCAGAAATCACAAGGAAAAGTGCTGGTTCTGGATGGTGATATGGTGTCGGCACTCTCCGTCGCCCGTTCATTGCATCGCCGTGGGCTGGAAGTCCACGTAGCCAGTAATATCACTGCAACACTTAGCCGTTATTCGCGCTCTGTGGATCGTTATTTCGTTTGCCCGGACCCCATGGGGAACGCGGCTCTGTTTCTTGTCTGGCTGCTCGCGCTCATCCGCAAGGAACGGTACTCGCTGGTTATTCCGGTAACCGAGAGAACACTTGTCCCTATCCATAACAACAGGGAGCAATTTGCTCACCTGCCTGTGGCCATGGCTGCTAAATCTTCTCTCGATCAGGTGTTGGACAAAAAACTGACGTTTGCACTGGCAGAGCGTATTGGTGTTCCTGTACCTCGCAGCCAGCTGGTGGCGACGCCGGATGATCTTCCGCGACTATCTGACTGGTGCAGCTTTCCGGTGGTGGTCAAGCCCGGCAGCTCCATGGGTGAATCCAGCGAGCTGGGCAGGGCACAGCTGAAAGTGGAGTATGCCTTCGACGCCGGACAACTGCAGAAACTGGTGCGCAACGCCCTCAATTATGGCGAGGTGATATTGCAGGAGTATGTGGCGGGCGTCGGGGCGGGTATTGAGGTGCTGGCCAGTGAGGGCAGGGTGCTGTTTCATTTTCAGCACCAGCGCCTGCATGAGGTGCCGCTCACCGGCGGTGGCAGCAGCTTGAGGAAGAGCGTAGCCGTGACCCCGCAACTACTGGAGGCCACCGGCAAACTGATTGAAGCCCTGAACTGGACCGGGGTGGCCATGGTGGAGTTCAAGCAGGATCTCGCCAGTGGGCAGTTTTCCCTGATGGAAGTGAATGGGCGTTTCTGGGGGTCACTGCCCCTGGCCGAAGCGGCCGGAGCCGATTTTCCCGGTATGCTGTACGAGCTGTTGGTTGGCCAGCAAACAGAATTCCCCCAGTCCTATCAAACAGAGGTGCATTGCCGGCGCTTAACCGCAGATGTCCACTGGTACGAGTTGGCCCTGCGCAAAGCGGCGCCGCCGCAGTTGGGTGTTGTGCCGTCGCGGAAGACGATGTGGCGCGATTTCCTGGGCATGTTTTCACCCCGGCATCGCTTCGACGTACAGAAGCTGGCCGATCCCTTGCCGGGACTGCTGGAGCTGCTGTGGTTGGGCCGGGACTATTGCGAACGTTTGTATGGCGTTCTCCGTCGCCGTCAGGCGCTGCGCCGGGAGAAGCAACGCTGCGCCGCCGGCGGTTCGCTGGAGGGGGCACTGTCAGGCGCAGAGAACCTGCTGTTTCTCTGTTACGGTAATATCAATCGCAGTGCAGTTGCCGGCCTGCTGGCAAAACAGTTGATGCCGAATCTGGCTGAGCATGTGCGCTCAGCCGGATTTCACCCGGCCAGTGGTCGTCCAATGGATGGCGTCATGCAGCAAGTCGCTCACAGCAACGGCCTGGCAACGGACAATTTTGCCTCCAGTGCCTTGTCAGCCACAGAGGTGGCCGCCGCAGACGTGATTTTTGTCATGGAACTGGAGCATCTCGTAACATTGTCAGAACAATTCCCCTGGGTAAGTTCCAAAGCATTTTTACTGGGCGGACTGGCGGCTGGCAGTGGACCTTTGGAGATCGCGGATCCCTATGGGAAATCCCGGGATGACTACGAGGGCTGTTATCGGCAGGTCGCCGCCAATATTGCCGCCTTACAAGCCAGAATGGAGGCCGCATGACGGTTGTACCAGGCATGGCTGCAGCGGAGACAGGCGAGAAGCCCCAATCGGCTGCTGCGCCGTTTTTTTCCGTTGTGATTCCCTCCCGCAACCGCGCCACTCTGCTGGGGGAGGCACTGGACTCGGTGCTGAACCAGAGTTTCAGCAAGCGTGAGATTATCGTGGTGGTGGATGGCGGCAGTGCCGAAGCACTGGAGCAGTACCGGAAGCTGGAACAGTCGCAGCCGGACGTCAGATTTTATTATCTGGTTCATCGGGAAAATGGCCACGGACCAAGTTACGCCATGAATTATGGCGTTAGCCAGGCACAGGGTGATTATGTCTGTTTTCTCGACGACGATGATCTCTGGACCGACCCCGGGCATCTTGCCCGGGCGCGGGCGTCACTGGAGCAGACGCAGGCGGCGGATCTCTATTTCAGCAACCAGGAGGCTTATCGGGCCAACGGCGAGCTGGTGACCCCCAACCCATGGATTCTGGACCTGAACCAGTGGCTACCGCCGTCGGTGTACGAGTGCGGCAGTCACCGGGTCGACGCCGAATTTCTGTTGCGCAGTAACGGCTTTGCCCACTTCAATTGCTCAATTTATCGCACCGCATTCTTCCGGGGTATCGGTGGGCTGGATGAAAATATCCGCTACGAAAACGACCGCGATCTGTATCTGCGGGCTATAGACCGGGCAGAGCGCATCCTGTTGAATCCTGCCATCATTGCCCGGCATCGAGTGCCTGACAGCACCCGGGTGAGCAACGCCTCTACCGTGGTCAGTGATCTGCAGAAGCGTATTTTTCAGCTGATGGTGTATGAAAAGGGTCAGCTGTTTGCACGTACCGAACTGGTACGGGCCCATTGCAAACGGGCTAAGGGTTATCAACTGAAACACATCGCAGAAAGTCTCTCTCAGCAGGGCCGCTATAGTGATGCTGCCAGCTATGCGTGGGAAGGATGGTCGGTAGCGCCGACCGTAAAGTGGTTTTTAAAGGCGCTGCAGATACAGCTGTCAGCGGGCAGGAGACGATAAATGGAGTTATTGGAGCATCTGGTAACGGCCACCAGAAAGCCCGGCCTGTTCCGGACTCACCAGCCGCTGTTCCTGCTCAGCCATATGCGCGCGAATACCAGCTTATTGGGGCATATTTTGGGGTCAAATCCCGCCATTTGCGGGTATTACGAGATGCACAACGGCTACTACAGCTGGAAAAGCCTGCTCCGGCAGAAGCTGCTCTATTACCGGGATCATGACCTGAAGCCCCAGGCAAAGTACATGTTTGACAAGGTCCTGCACGATTTTCATTATGTGGATATGAATCTGCTGAACCAGGCCAACGCGCGCATCATGTTTTCAGCACGGGAACCCGAAAAGACCATCAAGAGTACCCTCAGCCAGTTCCGCCGCGAACGCCCCGGCCACGAATTCTGCGATACGGAAGAGGTGTGCCAATATTATTGCCAGCGCCTGCAGACACTGGAACAGATGGCGGCGGCAGCCCACGAATATGTCTATTTCGATGCGGATGAGCTGCGCCGGAATACCGCTGAACTGCTGCAGCGGCTGACGACCTGGCTGGAGCTGGACGTTCCACTGCGGCCGGAGTTTGATAATTTCCACTTCAGCGGCAAGCTGGATTCCGGTGACCTGTCAGGCAGGCTGGCATCGGGCAAGGTTGAAAAGTCCACGTCGGATTACTCGGATATCGAGATCCCGGAAACACTTCTGGAACAGGCGCAGGACGCCTATGCCAGATTCACCGTCACTATGGAGGCAGGTTCGCTGCCACTCTGATCACCCGGTTTATGGAAACAGGTATGGATGCACTGGAAATCACTAAAGAAGTTTTAAAAATCTGTCTGCAGCAGGGGGAGCGGGCTGACAGTTATACCGCCGATACCCCGTTGATGGGTGCTATCCCGGAATTCAACTCGCTGACCATTGTCACCATTGTCACCACCCTGGAAGAGCAGCTGGGCTGTGAGGTGTACGATGATGAGCTGGAAGCGGAAATATTTGAGACGGTTGGTTCGCTGGCAAAGTTTGTCGAAACCAAGCTCTGAAGCCTGAGATATGAAGGACTATCAGCTCAAACCGGGATTTGTACCAGGCTCCGCAGGACGCCTCTACGCGCTCGACGTTGAGCCCGTGGGGGAGGTCCTGGCGCAAGCTGTCTACCTGCCTCCTCATGGCGAGGAGCTTAATCGCTGCCGAACCATGATTGCCGGCCAGGCCCGGGAGCTGGCCAAGCGTGGTATCGCCTGCCGCCTGCTGGATTACTACGGGACCGGCGACAGCGAAGGGGATTTCAGGCAGGGAAACTGGCCGCTGTGGCTTGCCGACGCGGCAGCGCAAATAACGGAGTTGCAGAGCAGGGCATCCAGGCCGGTTGTTGTGGTGGGCTGCCGCCTTGGAGCCATGCTGGCCATGGACCTGTTGGCAGACAGCTCGCTGAAAATTCATCAGGTGGTACTGGTACAGCCGGTGTTGCAGGGCAAACAGTACGTTACCCAGCTGTTGCGTCAACGTATGGCGTTGCAGATGAGTACCGGTGCCGAGGTGGAAAACACCGACCAATTGCGCGAGCGCATTGCCCGGGGCGAAACCCTGGAGATTGGCGGTTACGAATTCGCCGCCGATCTTCTCACCCACCTGGATGGTGTGAGCCCGGAGCGCTGGGGCTCGCTGCGGGATGCCTCCATCGTCTGGATCGAGCATGTCTCCGATGCTGCCAAAGAGATCGCTATCGTCTCCCGCAAGATCGTGGCGCAGTTGCAGGAACAGGGCAACGCCGTGGCACCGGTACGGGTGTGTACGCCACCGGTGTGGCAGCTGCACGAAAGGGAATGTGTGCAGGGCGCGGTAACCGCCTTTGCCAATCTGGAGTTATCGGTTTGAATGCGCCTGAACACAGAGCCATTACCTTCCACTGCGGTGATGACGAGCTGGTGGGTATCCTGACCATACCGGCCGGGGCCGCGAGCAGTGTCAAAAGTGGTGTTATCACCTTGCCTGCGGGTGGGCCGCAATATCGGGTGGGGATGGGGCGGCAGTTGCTGCAAATGGCCAACCGCTTTGCGGAAAATGGTACTGCTGTACTGCGCTTTGATTACCGCGGCGTAGGTGACAGCGATGGCGTTTTTGAAGATTTTCACACCGTGGAGCCTGACCTGCGGGCAGCGATTGTGGCCTTCCGGGAACACCTGCCATCACTGCAGGAGATTACCCTGTATGGAGGCTGTAACGCGGCCTCTGCCATTATGATGTACGCCCACGGCTTGCCATGTGTAAATGCCATTATGGTGAGCAATCCCTACCTGGGCAGCGGGGCGCCCAGCGCCCATGCCCGGCGCATGCACTTTATCGAGCGCGTACAGCAGCGGGAATTCTGGCAGAAGCTCTTTTCCGGTCAGTACGACCTGCGGGAATACTGGCGTGCGTTGCTGGCGGTTGCCAAAAGGAAGTTGCGGCCGGAAACCGGAAAGCCCGCAGAACAGGAAGCTGCTAAAGGTGGGGCCCCGCGCAAGGCACAGATACCGGTATTGGAATTGATGCTCCACGGTATGCAGCAATTCAGCGGTGAAAGCCTGATTTTCCTCAGCGGTCGCAGTATTCAGTCGAAAGAGTTTCAGGCTCTGGTCAAACACAATCGTGGCTGGAAGCAGATGATGAAAGGGCGTCGGGTCGAGCAGCTGTTCTTGCCGGACGCCGATCAGGCGTTTTCCACCACCGAGCAGCGCAGCCGCATGATTGATAATGCACTGAAATGGTTTACAGCCCGCGCGCACTAGCCGCGGAATCCCGTCCCTGTTGGCAAATTACAGAGCCCTGGCCCATGTCTGAACCTTTGGTCACCATAATCATTCCGGTTTTCAACCGGGAAGCCCTGGTTCACTACTCCATCGAGTCCTGCCTGCAGCAGACCTATCCCCACCTGGAGATTCTCTGTATCGACGACGGCAGCAGCGATGGCTCGGTGGCGGTTGTAGAGGCGTATGCGGCAGCTGATGAGCGGGTGAAGTTGCTTATCAACGAGCGCACCAAGGGCGTGGCAGGAGCAAGGAACACAGGGCTTCTGCAGGCGGCGGGCAAGTATATTGCGTTTCTGGACAGTGACGACCGTTACAAGCCATTTCATATTGAGAAGATGGTGGCACTGCTGGAGTCCAATGAAGACATCGACTGGGTCTATGCCGACTTTGAGCGGCGTCAGGGGGATACCGTCAAGGTGGATTCTGTGTTCCGCAACAATGAGCTGGTGCGGGCGGGAAAGGATACGGTGACCCGGGGCGAGCTCCACGTGCGTGAAGGCGACCGCCAGGCGGAGTGGCATCTGCTGTACGAACGCATAGCCGGCTTGCACACATCGGTGGTACGTCGTGCGGTGATCGAACGCTGTCTGTTTGATGAGTCACTGGTCATGTTTGAAGACTGGTACTTCCGCTTTGAAGCGCTGAAAGCGGGATTCAAACTGGCTTATCTGTTCGCGGTACACCATGAATACTATATCCATGATGCCAACCTCTGTTCATCGGATGTCGGTGGGGATATCGCCAAGAAAGATCGCACGGTACAGCAGTTCCGGCAGTTGCTGGAGAAGGTATTTGCGCGCAGCGACCTGACGCAGGGTGAGCGCAAGGCATTGCATAACTACGGCGCCCAGAAGTTGTTCTGGGATTACGGCTACTGGTACGAAAAAGCCGGTGACCTGCAGCGGGCCGATGCGGTCATGTGGCAGGCAACAGTGCTGGCATCGTTTGCGCCTTTGTACCTCTCCCGCTACCTCTATTTCTGGTGCCGCAAGCAGCTCAGACTTTTGCGCGGCTGATCATTGACCACGACACCCGGCCGCGCCGGTCGTGTGGTCAGTCAACCGAATCAAGCCAGATATCCAGCACAATCAGAATCCACACCATCTCGCCGTAATAGTGGGCGTGAGTGCTTTCGTGCAGCATTTGCAGGCGGGCGATAAACTCGGGCCGGATAATACCGCGTTGTTGCAGGTTGTGCAGGTGATGTCGGGCGAGCTCCTGCAGCGGGGCGTACTCTTTCAGCCAGACACCAAAAGGCAGGCCAAAGCCCTGCTTTTTCTTGTCGATGGTGGCGTCCGGTAGCCAACCGCGCAGGGAACGTTTGTAGAAGTCCCGCAGATTGCCCTTGTGCAGTTTGACCTTGCTCGGTACCTGGCAGGAGAAAGCCACCAGCCGGTCCTCCAGCATGGGGTAGCGCACGTCCAGACCTGAGTAAGCGCACATATGGCTGACTTTACGCAGGTCGTTATCGGCGAGGGTCAGTTGCCAGTCCAGGTACATCATGGCGTTCACCGGTTCGGCAAATGTTGAGACCTGACCGTAGATGTCGCGCTGCAACTGAATTGGCAGTGCAGTATCAATCCCGCTCAGAAACTCTTCGCAAAACACCTCGGCAGGGTCGTGACGATGCAGATAGTTGTATGTCTGCAAGCGGTCCGGCAGTGGCACGGAGGCCTGCTCAATGTAACTGCCGGCTTTGCGAAACAGGGGCACACCACCTGGCAGGGACTTGACCGCGGGCGCCAGCAAGTCCCGGCAGGCACCCGGCAGGCGGGCGTAGCGTTCGAACACCAGTTGCCTGGCGTAGCGCTCATTACCGGCAAACAGTTCATCGCCGCCATCGCCCGCCAACAGCACATCAATGCCTTCCCGGGCTGCCAGTTGTGCGCAGAACCAGGCCGGCAGGGCCGACGAGTTGCCGAAGGGCTCATCGTAACTGGTGGCGATCATGGGCAGGGCGTCTGTCACATCCTGTGGCGTAACGTAGTATTCGTTCAGCGAGACCCCAAAATGTTGCGCGGCAATACGGGCGTACTCCATCTCATCGTAGCCCTCCGCGGAAAAGCCGATGGAGAAGGCGGGCGCGCGGGAGTCCGTCAGTTCCGCCAGGAAGCCGGTGACGGTGGAACTGTCCAGGCCGCCACTGAGGAAGGAGCCCACACTGCGCCCCTTCTGGCCCACCAGCTGCTGGCGTACTGCCTCGCGTAAATAGCGTTTCAAATCCTTTTGCAGCAGTTCCTCTCCCCGGTGGAGGGTTTCGTGGAACTCCGGCAGCCAGTAACGCCGGCTGTTGCTGTGGCTGCCATCGGAAACCAGCAGATGAGCCGCAGCCAGTTTCTCCACGCCCTGATAGATACAGTGGGGGGAGGGCACCATATGAAAATAGACGTAGTCGTAGAGTGCCTGTGGGTTGAGGGCGGACTTGTTGGCGGGGTGCGCAGCAACACTGCGTGCGGTGGTGCCAAAAACCAGCACGTCGTCCTGTTGGCTGTGGTAGAGGGTGTGTTGGCAGAAGCGGTCGGTGGCGAGCAGGATCCGGTGTTGACTGCGATCAATCAGCACAAAACTGAAATCTCCCCACAAGTATTCAAACAGGCGCTCTGCGTACGCTCTGTAAGCCTGCAGCAGGGCGGCCAGTGGTCCCTGTTCCCGTTGCAGTTCCTGCAGTGACTTGTCGCTCCAGTGGGGGTTGCCAATGACGGCAGCGATCAGCTCGCCCTCCTCAATGGTCAGGGCGCCGGTGGTGGCTATGGCATAGCCGCTGCCGTGCTCCACCACAACAGGCAGTGAAGTGGGGACGGCCTGTTGCATGCGATAGATATCTTCGCTGTGACTGCCTGTCGTCCGGCTGAGGGAAAACCAGCCGAAGATGCCGTGAATCCTTGGCGTTGTGATCTGCACGATTGCTGCTCTCTCGGTACTCAGTGTGAATTACAGAAGAATTTCTTTGGCCCTGGGGTGGCTGAGGAACTCCTGGGGACTGGCGCTGAGGCCGTAGGCGCCGGACTGATAGACCACCACCAGATCCCCGGGACGCGCCCGGGGAAGCTCAATCTTGTCCGCCAGAATATCCAGCGGGGTACACAGCGGACCGACAATGATGGCGCGCTCGGTGGTTGAATCCTTAACCCGGTTGCCGATACAGACGGGGTAGTTCTTGCGGATAATCTGACCGAAGTTGCCGGAGACGGCGAGGTGGTGATGCAGGCCACCATTGGTGACCAGAAAGGTTTCGCCTCGCGATTCCTTGCGCTCCAGCACTTCGCAGACATAGAGACCGGCCTCACCAACCATATAGCGTCCCAGTTCCATCACAATATTGGTTGCGGCGAACTCGGGATAGCGATCCAGAATCTGTGCCATACCGTCGCCGACCTGCTGCAGGTTCAGGCGCTGTTCGCCGGGAAAGTAGGGAATGCCCAGTCCGCCACCGATATTGAGCAGGCGGATGGGGTGTGAGCAGTGCCGACTCAGCTGGGAGGCCAGGGCAAAGGTCATCTCCTGGGCTTCCACAATGTGCTCTGCGCAGAGATTCTGGGAGCCCCAGTAGATGTGAAAGCCCAGCAGGTCCAGGTTGGTGTTGCTGATAGCGGCGATGAGGGCGGGGACTTTTTCCGAATCCACCCCGAAGGGGCGGGGGCCACCTCCCATTTTCATGCCGGAGCCTTTGACTTCGAAGTCAGGATTTACCCGGATTGTGATCTGTGCGCGTCTGTCCAGACGATCGCTGATGGCGGCCAGCCGCTGCATTTCACCGTCGGATTCAATGTTGATCACGACACCGGCGGCGACAGCAGCTTCCAGCTCCTCATTGGATTTGCCCGGCCCGGCGAAACTGATATTGCCTGCCCGGGTGGGGGTTTGCAGCGCCAGCCGCATCTCACCGAGGGAGGCGATATCAAGACCATCTACCAGCGGGCTGATAAACTGCACAAGCCCGGCCATGGGGTTGGCTTTGATGGCGTAGTGCAACTGTATCCTGGGTGGCAGTGCGGCGCGCAATTGGCCGATACGGTCGCTGATCAGCTGGCGATCGTAAACGTAAAAGGGGGTTTGGCCCACCTGCTGTGCGATCGCGGTCAGCGGTTGCCCTGCCACCTGCAGGACATTGTCACGTACCGGGAAATGCTCCATGCCGGCGTGCGGCCGGGGTTCGCTTCTCATTCGCACACCTGTTGCTCCGCGGCTGCGGTGAACAGGCTGCTGTAGGCCTGTTTCAGGGCGTTGCGGTCAAGCTTGCCGTTGGGGTTTTTGGGGAACTCAGACACCATCTCAATCGCCCTGGGTTGCATGTAGCTGGGCAATTCACGCATGCACAGCTGCCGGATATCCTCTTCCGACGCCCGGCCGGAGGCGGCTACTACCACTATAGCCTCTCCCAGTTCGGGGTGGGGCGCACCCAGTGCTGCAACTTCGTCCACCAGTCCCGACTGGTGCAGAACCTCCTCCAGCTCGGTGGGGCTGACCCGGTAGCCGGAGGTTTTGATCATCTCGTCCTTGCGACTGACAAAGTAGATAAAGCCCTCTTCATCACAATAGGCCTGATCGCCTGACCAGACAGCGATCTCGGTGACCGGCAGCTCGGGTAACTGCCCGGGTGCGGGCTTGAAGCGCTCGGCGGTCTTTACCGGATCATTCCAGTAGCCCATCGCCACCAGGGAACCTTTGTGCACCAGCTCACCGGGCTCGTGGGGCGCACAGGGCGTGCCGTCTTCACGTACCACCAGGATTTCCGCGTTGGGGATGGCCTTGCCAATAGAGTCCGGGCGGTTATCCAGTTGCTCCGGTGGCAGGTAAGTGGAGCGAAAGGCCTCGGTCAGCCCGTACATCAGGTACAGGGTGGTGGCGGGCAGCTGTTGGCGCAACTTGCTGGTAGTGGCCTTGGGCATGGCGCCGCCACTGTTGGTGAGGTAGCGCAGTGTGTCCCGCGCTTCCTGTGGCCACTCCAGGTTGGCGAGCTGATTCCAGAGCGGTGGTACGGCGGCCAGTCCGGTAATGCCGTAGCGGACCACGGCTTTAAGCACATCCCGCGGCAGCAGGTAATCCATCAGTACCACCTGGGCACCTGTACGGAAAGCGGTGGTGAGCTGACTGAGGCCGTAGTCAAAACTGAAAGGGAGCACGGCCAGCAGGCGATCTGCAGGTGTGTTGTGCAGGTACTGGGAGACGCTCTCTGCGCCGCACAGCATATTGCGGTTGCTCAGCACCACACCTTTGGGTTTGCCGGTACTGCCGGAGGTGTAAAGGATGGCGGCCATGTCGGTATCGATGCGCCGTCGCGGCTGTGGTTCGGTAGCGGGCAGATCCCCCCAGGCCAGTAGCCGGAAGCGATCCAGTTGCTGTGCCAGCCCTTCATCCAGCGGTCGACCGGTGTAGATAATGGTCTGCAGGTCAGGGCACTGCAGCAGTGATTCTGCCAGTGCCGAGAGGCGATCGCTGGAGGTAACCAGTACCTTGACGTTGCAGTCGGTGAGGATGTGCTGCACCTGTGGTGCCTTGAGCAGGGCATTGACAGGCACGAACACGCCGCCCGCCAGGTTGCCGCCAAAATAACTGAAGACGGCTTCCGGTATCTTGGGCAGATAGATAGCCAGTCGATCATTGGCGCCCAGGTCGATGGACTGCAAGGCGCCGGCGGTAGCAGTGACCTGCTGCCACAACTGTTGATAGGTGTAGTGTTGATCCTTGAACAGCAGGGCCGGGTTGTGGGGAAATTTCCGGGCGCTGGTTTCGATGAGTTGGTACAGCTGTTGCGGCATTCTCACATCCTGTGGTCACGCAATTACTACTGTGTTGACACAGCAAATCATAAGCCTCGCGCCCCCGGAAGTTCCAGAGCCGGTTGCGTGGGCGACGCTTAATTCTACGTTATATAGATCCTGCTGGCGCCTGTCGAATATTTTTACAGGGGCGGGAATCTGCCGGGGTCAGCGCCTTTTCGTTCAGGGGTGCTGCTGGTCCGGTAGCTGCGCCCTGACAGTGAACGGCTTAATACGCCGGGGCATACTCGGGCGGGCGCTCGGGGTTGGAGATGGCCTTGCTGCCGCCAGCGGATTGATTCAGTTCTGTCACGGAGTAGAGGGAATCAAACCAGCGGCTATTGTCCACCAGCAGTGGCGTGCTGGTGACCACTGTCTCCTTGTAGCTGTGGCGGAACACCATCCACACCTTGCCACCGGACAGTTCATAATGGGTGGCATCGGTGCCGACGATATAGCGAATGCCATTGGCCATAACTGCGTCACTCTCCGGTTGCAACTTGAGGGCTGAAGTCAGTGCCGGGCCGAGGC
This sequence comes from Pseudomaricurvus sp. HS19, assembly GCF_009857815.1. Classification (GTDB taxonomy): domain Bacteria; phylum Pseudomonadota; class Gammaproteobacteria; order Pseudomonadales; family Cellvibrionaceae; genus Pseudomaricurvus. The sequence goes on from NZ_WVVW01000001.1 coordinate 403,570, forward strand.
GGTTGGTCAGCGCCTGCCACTGTTCGTTGTTCTGCAGCGGCATGGTGGTCAGTGGTTCGCCCCATTGGGGTTTGTCGGCGTAGCGCATAACGCCCCAGAAGACGCTGACGTTGGGGATAATGACGGTATCCCCGGGGCGGGCGTGCTCAGCCACATAGTTGCCGACATTACTCAGCACGTTGGTCTGTTTGGTGTAGGTGGCGTAGCCAATATTCTTGTACATGGCCGCGGCGATAATCAGCACCCCCAATCCCTGCAGCAGCCGGGACGGGGACTGCGACACGGCGATAGCGGCGCCTATGGCCAGAAAAGGCAGCAGGCTGGCACCAAACACCGGTGGTTTGAACATGGACTTGTGTAACAGCCAGCCCATGAACACAGCGGTTAATACCCCGGCTACCGGCACCGCCAGCGCCAGCCTGCGACCCTGAGGGTGGGTCGCCGCGAGCACCAGCAGGGAGGCGAATATCGCACCGCCCCAGTAGAGCCCTGATCCGCGTGTGCCCCAGGGCATGGTCAGCTCAGCCGGGTAAACCAGCAGCGAGGCGAAGCCCGGTGGCCCCATGGGTTCGGTGCCGCGGATCAGCGCACTGGCGACCAGGAAGGCGGCTCCGGCCACAAACAGCAGTTGCACCAGTACCCAGCCGGTGAACAGCTTGCGGGTGATCAGCGGCCGCTGTTCCACCAGTGCTGCCAGCGCGAAGAACAGGGTGAAATAGAAACCGATGGCGTGGGAGTAGGCAAAACACCACTGTGCGATCAGGATACACAGTGCGTTGCGCAAGGACGGTGTCGCCAGGAAGTACCGGTTGGCAAACCAGCAGAGCACTGCCAGGCCCGGCAGCAGCCCGTACATCCGCAGGTTGGTGGCGCCGCTGGCAAATACCGGCAGTGCCGCGAAAATGGCTGCCGCCCACAGGGCTGTCTGTTTGCCGTAAGCCGTGCGGGTACAGGCATAAATGCAGAGCAGGCTACAGAGACTGAAGAACAGGGAGCTTAACAGGATCCAGCGGTCGGACTCCGGCGCCAGGCTGCTCCAGCCTTTCAGCAACAGGAAATAGAAAAACGGATGGATGTCATTGCGAATGACCTGAACAAAAAAGTGGGGCAGGGGTTGCAGGCTGTGGGTAATGGCAATGGTTTCATCGCCAAACAGGGCTTCCCGGTGCAGGCAGGACCAGGCGGCGGCGAGTACACCCAACAGCAGGGCGAGTATGGGAAACCAGTTGGGCGGGAGTTTGCTGTCAGGGTGATTCATGGCGTCCCTTTCCGAAAACCAGGTGTTTGTAAGCAAAAAAACTCACACAACTTTGTGTAGCGGTGGCAATGGCAATGGCCAGCAATGGCTCGGCGTGAAGTCCCAGCAGCCCCAGATAGAGGACATAATTCAATCCCGCCATGGTAACGGCCACAGTCACATAGCTGGCCAGTTCGGCGGCGGAGCGCTGTTGCTGTGTCTGGTAGGTAAATGTGCGGTTGGCCAGCCAGGTAAACAGCATGGCCAGGCTGATGGCCGGTATCCGTGCGGACCAGGCGGGCAGGCCCAGGGCAATCAGTAGATAGGTGGTGGCGCTGTCGATAACAAAGCCGGAGCCGCCGACTAGGAGGAAACGGATAAACATCGAGGGGCATCTTCCTTGATGGCGGTTGCGGGAATGCTCATGTACCAGATGCGCTTCTGTTCCAGCCGCCCCCTGGCGACACTGTCCAGGATCAGGCCGCTGACCATAAAGATACCGGCCAGCAGGACCATGCCGGTGGCGAGGATAGCGGTGGGGAAGCGCGGAACCAGTCCGGTATCCAGATAGGTGAACACCAGTGGCAGGGCGATCAGGACTGCCAGTGCGGTGAGGATGATGGCGATAACACCGAAAAAGCGGGCCGGCCGGATCTCCTTGAACAGGATGAGGAAGGTGAAGAAGATCCGCAGCGCATCCCTGACGGTTCTCAGCTTGCTGCTCGACCCCTCCTGTCTGGCGCCATACTCGGTTGGCATCTCTTCGACGGGGATGCGCAGCTGACTGGCATGAACCGACATCTCGGTCTCGATCTCAAAGCCGGAGGAGATGGCAGGGAAACTTTTGACATAGCGTCGGCTGAACACCCGGTAACCGGAAAAAATATCGGTGAACAAGGGACCGAAGAGGCTGCGGTAGACGCGGTTAAAGAGCTGGTTGCCAAAGCCGTGTCCGCGACGATGGGCGTTGGCGTAGACATTCTTGCGGGTACCTACCACCATGTCAGCGCCGGACTGGGTCAGCTTGGCGATCATCTCCGGCGCTACGCTGAAATCGTAGGTGCCGTCACCGTCGGCCATCAGGTAGATGTCCGCTTCCACGTCGGTGAACATGCGCCGCACCACATTGCCCTTACCCTGCCAACGCTCCTGCCGCACCACCGCGCCGGCGGCCCTGGCTTCGGCAATGGTATTGTCGGTCGAGCAGTTGTCGTAGACGTAAATGGTGGCCTGGGGCAACACCGAGCGGAAGTCGGAGACGACCTTGCGGATTGACAACCCCTCGTTGTAACAGGGGAGAAGAACGGCTATTTCCATCAGATTGATTCCCTTGTAACTACCCTTGACAGGGTCCCCCATTCCTTGCGGGGTTCCATACTCCACCGATGTTAGCGCGTGTTGCCACATTAAGGAAGATGCCCCCGGGCCTTGCCCTCCTTCGGGGCCATGAACCACCGCAGGCATTCACCATATGCGGCGCATTGCCTATAATGAGCGGCTTTTCATTCCAGTCTATGTCTGGTGCCGGCAGCAATAGCCGTTTTTAACCCTTTGGAACAGAATTCAATGACCGTCCGTACCCGTATCGCGCCGTCGCCCACCGGCGATCCACACGTAGGCACAGCCTACATTGCACTCTTCAATCTCTGCTTTGCCCGCCAGCATGGCGGTGAGTTTATCCTGCGCATCGAAGATACGGATCAGGCGCGTTCCACCCCGGAGTCGGAGCAGGCCATTCTCGACAGCCTGCGCTGGCTGGGACTGGAGTGGGAAGAGGGGCCGGACAAGGGCGGCCCCCACGGTCCTTACCGCCAGAGCGAGCGTGGCGATATCTACGCCCGTTACGCCGAACAGCTGGTGGAAGCCGGTCATGCTTTCCGCTGCTACCGCACCCCTGAGGAGCTGGACGAGCTGCGCGAGGCGCGCCGTGCCGCTGGTGGCTTCGCGGCTCTCAAGCCCAGTGAACTGCAGCTACCCGCCGCCGAGGTGGAGCGTCGCCAGGCGGAGGGGATGCCCTATGTGATTCGCATGATGGTGCCGGAAGGTGAGGGCCCGTGCCCGATTGAGGATATGCTGCGTGGCACCATTGAGCTGGACTGGGGGCAGGTGGATGCCCAGGTGCTGCTCAAGTCCGATGGTATGCCAACCTATCACCTGGCCAATGTGGTGGACGATCACCTGATGGGGATTACCCATGTGCTGCGGGGCGAGGAGTGGATCAACTCGGCACCCAAGCACAAACTGCTGTATCAGTATTTCGGCTGGGAGATGCCGGCGCTGTGCCACCTGCCGCTGCTGCGCAACCCTGACAAGTCCAAGCTCAGCAAACGCAAGAATCCTACCTCGATTCTCTACTACCAGCGCATGGGCTTCCTGCCGGAGGCGCTGCTGAACTATCTGGGCCGTATGGGCTGGTCCATGCCGGACGAGAGCGAGAAGTTCACGCTGCAACAGATGATCGACAATTTTGATATCCAGCGGGTCTCCCTGGGCGGTCCCATCTTCGATGTGGAAAAGCTCTCCTGGCTCAACAGTCTGTGGATTCGTGAAGACCTGTCACTGGAGCAGCTGGCGGATCGCCTGCAGCAGTGGCTGTTCAACCGTGACAGCCTGATGGCTGTGCTGCCCCACGCCCAGACCCGTATGCACACCCTCAGTGACTTTGCGCCGCTGACGGCGTTCCTGGCTTCCGGCCAGTTGCCCCTCAGTACCGACTCTTTTGCCGAGGCTGGCCTGGAAGAGGAGCAGCTGAAGCAGGTACTGCAATTTGCCCTCTGGCGCCTGGAAGCGCTGCGCCACTGGCAGCGTGACGAGATTTTCCAGACACTGAAGACCCTGGCAGGGGAGATGGGAATCAAGCTGAAGGATTTCCTGGCGCCGCTGTTTATTGCCATTGCCGGCACCACGTCATCTTTCTCGGTGATGGACTCCATGACCCTGTTGGGCCCCGATATGAGCCGGGCCCGTCTGCGCCATGCACTGCAGGTGGTGGCCGGTGAGCTGGGTAAAAAGCAGTTGAAGAAACTGGAAAAAGCCTACGCAGAGCTCTCTGCCTGATCCGCTGGTGCTGTCCGGCAGCCCCGGGTTCGCCCCTGGGTTGCTGGCAGTCCAATGTGGTGCCTGCACGCTAAAATCGCTCCGGATTTGCCCTTTGGAGGGGCGTCCGCAGGTTTTTATGCCCAATCCATCAGAATTTCCGCTAATCGATAAGTAAAAAATTTAAATGTGATGCGTGTCACACCTTGAGGGTTTGCTGGCGCGAGTTTAAACTTCACGTGTCCGATAAGAGTTATTTCGCGTCATCAGTACAGGGATCCGTTTAAACGCACCGCCCCGGAATTGGGGAGGACTATCCCGCCCAAGGATGCCGCACATGGAGATGTGTCCCGCTCATGAATATCGAAACCTTTCTTTCCGTTGATCAGCTTCTGCAGCCCTGGCAATTCAGCGCCCTCAACGGCTCCCAGATGGCGTTATTGGCCACTGTCACGGTTTTGCTCCTGCTTGCCCTGGTGCTGGTGGTAGGGCGCGGGCAAGCCCGGCTTGATACAGGCGTTAGCGGTCCCCTGGCAGAGCAATACCGCCAGCAGATGACCAGGGCGCTGGCGGAAGGGGTGCAGCTGTCTCATGAAGACCAGGCGCTGGTTTTGGCCGAGGCTGAAGTGACTGCCGAGCCTATCCATTTTTCCACCGGTGTTGTGGCTCAGGAGCTTCCCGAGGAAACGGGCAAGCCCAGGCTGGAACTGGTTGGTGGCAGTGACCACAATCGTCCCCGCGCCAGTGATGACGAGCTGATGCAGGGGATTCGCCGGAAGACCCGCGATTACATACCACCGGCCTGCATCGCCGGAGGCTATATCGTTGAGGAGATGGCTGCAGCGGAAGGCCTCGAGAAGTACGCCGTTTCCCACAGCTGAGGTTGTATTTCGATCAAGAAATATCCAGCGGTGCAATTTCGCTAAGCTACTGAAAAATATAGGTTGACAGTGGGCACCCGGGTGTTAAAATGCGCCCGCTTTCGAGGGAAAGCACACCGGTTTCCGGGGCTATAGCTCAGCTGGGAGAGCGCAACACTGGCAGTGTTGAGGTCTGCGGTTCGATCCCGCATAGCTCCACCACATTAAAAAGCCCGCTTCGCAAGAAGCGGGCTTTTTTGTTTTCCGGCACCCGTAAAATGACGTCAGCTCAGGCGCATCGGGTGCACAGGGTAGCTTCCGGTATGGCCTCCAGCCGGCCCGCCGGAATCGCGTCGCCGCACCGTTCGCAGGTGCCATATTCTCCCGCGTCAATCTGCTCCAGGGCACGATTGATCTGGCGAATCTCTGTTTCAGCCTCCAGTCGCAGTGAGCGCAGTACGTCGTCGTTCTCCGATTCCGTAGTCTGTTCCGAAAAGTCTGCCGGTTTGCCCTGGGCAAAGTCGGCCTTGATGGCAGCCACTCTGCGTAGCAGCTCTGCACGCTGCGCCAGCAATTTGTTTTTGATTTGCTTGGTATCCATAATGCCCTCGTTTCCGGAGTAGCGTAGATCAGGGTGTGCGCCGCTGTTTTGACGCATGACATTCAGGCTAGCTCTATTTACCAGATTAGACCGTCGATCAGGCAGGTGGTGCGCTGGCGTGAAGATTATCCTCAGTCGCAAGGGTTTTGATTCCTCATCCGGCGGCTGCCCGAGCCCGTTGTTTCCTGATGGGCAACTCTATTCATTACCCATACCGGATGCGGCGGCTGCCGTGCGCTACTGTGATCTCGCGCCTGCGGGTATTGCGTCTAAGGGATTGGTCAGCCAGCTGACCGGGCGTCGCCATGCCTCGAGGCTGGGAGCCCACCTGGACCCGGATTTGCGAGCGTCTGCGCTGCCCAGGCCAGAGGGTTGGCGGCCTTCCCTGGGGCAGGCGGGCAGCGCCCAGGGACATCTGCGCAACCAGCTGGTAGGTGCCGGGGACCTGTTTCTCTTCTTTGGCCTCTTCCGGCCCGTAGAGCGCTTTCGTGGGCGCTGGCAGTTCCGGCGTGCGGAACCGGCAAGGCATGTGCTTTGGGGTTGGCTGCAGGTGGACAGGGTGTGCCCTGTGGCGGAACTGACCGCTACGGAACGTTTGTGGCTGGCGGGGCATCCCCATCTGCAGCAGCAGCTCACCAACAACACGCTCTACGTCGGTCGCCGGCAGCTGGTGGTGAACGGCGTGCGGCAGAATGCCGCCGGTGCCGGTGTGTTTACCCATTTTGCAGGGTCGCTGCAGTTGTCCGATCCGGACTGCGTCAGTCCGCGACAGTGGCGGCTTCCTGCAGGCTTCTACCCCGACAATGACTTGCCTCCTCTCAGCTATCATCACAACCCCGGGGTCTGGCGTCGGCAGGGTGGGCACTGCTATCTGCACAGTGCAGCCAGGGGCCAGGAGTTTGTGTTACAGGCGGATTACTATCCCCGGGTTTTAAGCTGGGCCTGTCAGTTAATAGGGCAGTCAGGGTGCGACAGCTTTACTGTATAGAGGGAGTGACCATAGCTGGCTGAGGGGGTGCGCCACTGAAACCTGTCGGCAGGATGCGTTACAATAGCCCGCCCATCTACAGACCCAAGATACCGCCGATGTTAAAAGCCCTCTTTTTTGATATGGATGACACCCTGTGCGATACCCGCAAAGCCAATCGTATAGCCACTGAAAAACTGGCCGCAGCGGTGGAGGGTTGCTTCCCGGATCGCGTCAACGGCCAGCAGTTTGCGGCGAGCTATATCAAGGGCATTTACCGGGATTGGACTGAGGGTGAGCGCGCGCGCTATCTGCCCATTGCGGAAGGCGAGGGAGAGGGGGTGTTTCGTGTGCAGCTGATTCGCGATTTGCTGCAGCTGCAGGGCGTAGGCGATGTCACGGGCGAGCAGGCCGATTTCCTGCAGAGCCGGTTTGATCAGGACCGTATTGATGCCTTTGATTTTTATCCCGGTATCGCGGAGTTCCTGCGCAATGCACGACAGTTTTTTACGCTGGTGGTCATTACCAATGGGCCGGAGTTTTCCCAGGTGCCCAAGGTGGAGCGGGTGCGGATGGCCGATTACGTGGATCACGTGATTATCGGTGGGCAGGAGCCGGAGCAGAAGCCTGCGCGCTCCATCTTCGCCAAGGCCCTGCAGTTGGCCGCTTGTGAGCCGCACGAGGCCATCCATGTGGGTGACAGCCTAGCGGCGGATATCGCCGGTGCCCATAACAGCGAGATCACCTCGGTGTGGATCCGGCATCAGCAGCCGCTGGATGCCGAGCTGGGTATTGAGCCCCATCATACGGTGATGCACCCGGAAGAGATTCCGCAGCTGATTCGTCAGTTGCACCCACACTGAAGCCTGTCGGAGAGGTTGTCGATGAGTATTGTGCACGTAACCTGTAGTCACTGCGGCTCCAAAAACCGCCTGCCGCAGGAGCGCCTCGGGGATAGACCTGTATGTGGCAAGTGCAAGAAACCGGTGCTCAGCAATCGCCCTCTGCAGCTAAGCAGCGCCAATGTTGCCGCGGTACTGAATCACAACGATCTGCCTGTGTTGGTGGACTGCTGGGCCTCCTGGTGTGGCCCCTGCAAAACCTTTGCGCCGATTTTTGATCAGGCCGCAAGCCAGTGGCAGACAAAGTTGCGGCTGGCCAAGCTTAATACCGAGGTGGAGCAAGGGGTCGCGGGTCGCTGGAAGATTCGCTCGATTCCAACCCTCATTCTTTTCCGTCAGGGCAGGGAGGTGGCACGTATGTCCGGGGCCTTGCCCTTGCCCCAGTTGCAGCAGTGGTTGCAGCAGCAGGGTGTCGCGCTCTGACCACTCTTCACTTTCGCTGAGTCTGCGCGCCCGCACTGGCTCGGTCTCCCCATCTGAATTCTCACCAGCCACAAACAAAAACACCCGCCGGGGCGGGTGTTTTTAAGCAGCAAAGCTTGAAGAAGATTACTTCTTGGCAGCTTCTTTGCGAGCCTTGGCTTCAGCGATAACCTTGTCGGCTACCTGCTGAGGACATGAGTTGTAGTGGCTGAACTCCATGGAGAACTGGCCGCGACCGGAGGTCATGGTACGCAGTGAACCAATGTAGCCAAACATCTCGGCGAGAGGTACATCCGCCTTGATGCGTACGCCGGTAGAGGCTGGTTCCTGATCCTTGATCATGCCGCGACGACGGTTCAGGTCACCAATCACGTCACCCACGTTGTCCTCCGGAGAGAACACGTCAACTTTCATGATCGGCTCGATCAGCTGAGGACCGGCTTTCGGCATGCTCTGGCGATAGGCGCCCTTGGCAGCGATTTCAAATGCAATCGCAGAGGAGTCAACCGCGTGGTAGCCACCGTCGAACAGCTCGACGTGTACGTCCAGCATCGGGAAGCCAGCCAGAGGGCCTTCGTTCATCATCAGGCGGAAGCCTTTCTCGACGGCCGGGAAGAATTCCTTCGGAACGTTACCGCCCACAACAGTGGATTCGAAGGTGTAGCCAGTGCCTGGCTCGTTCGGACGGATGCGGTAGTCAATCTTACCGAACTGACCGGAACCACCGGACTGCTTCTTGTGGGTGTAGCTGTCTTCGATGGCCTTGGTGATGGTTTCACGGTAAGCCACCTGAGGAGCACCCACTTCCAGCTCAACGCCGTAAGTACGCTTGAGGATGTCAACTTTAATGTCCAGGTGCAGCTCGCCCATACCTTTCAGAATGGTTTCACCGGAATCTTCGTCGGTCTCAACCTGGAAGGAGGGGTCTTCGGCAACCAGTTTACCGATGGCAATACCCATCTTCTCGGTAGCAGCCTTGTCTTTAGGCTTAACCGCGATGGAGATCACTGGCTCAGGGAAGATCATGGGTTCCAGGGTGCACTCGTGGTCAGTAGAGCACAGGGTGTGACCGGTCTGGACGTTCTTCATACCCACGATGGCAATAATGTCACCGGCCTGGGCACTGGAAATCTCGGTACGGTCGTTGGCGTGCATCTCTACCATACGGCCGATACGCTCGGTCTTGCCGGTGGCGGAGTTGAGGATGGTGTCACCCTTGTTCAGCTTGCCGGAGTAGATGCGTACGAAGGTCAGGGCGCCGAAACGGTCGTCCATGATCTTGAATGCCAGCGCGCGCAGGGGCTCGTCGGCAGAAACAATGGCTTTGTCGCCAGTGGGCTCACCGGTCTCGGGATCAGTCAGATCCTGTGGGTCAACTTCGGTTGGGGAGGGCAGGTAGTCAACAACGCCGTCCAGAACCAGCTGGATACCCTTGTTCTTGTAGGCGGAGCCACAGAAGGTTGGGAAGAAGGCCAGGTCGCGGGTACCCTTGCGGATACAGGCTTTGATCTGCTCAATGGATGGCTCTTCGCCTTCCATGTAGGCTTCCATCAGGTCATCGTCCTGCTCTACGGCAGTCTCGATCAGCATTTCACGGTACTCGGCAGCCTTTTCGACCATGTCGGCAGGGATGTCGGTAACTTCGTAGTTTTCTGGCTGGCCGGACTCGTCCCAGATGTAGGCTTTCTGGGTCAGAACGTCAACAACGCCGCAGAACTCGTCTTCTACGCCGATAGGCAGGGTCATAACCAGCGGGTTGGCCGCCAGCACTTTTTTCACCTGCGCCACAACCTTGTAGAAGTCGGCACCCATGCGATCCAGCTTGTTGATGAAGATCAGGCGGGATACTTCAGAGTCGTTCGCGTAGCGCCAGTTGGTTTCGGACTGGGGCTCAACGCCGCCGGAACCACAGAATACGCCGATGCCGCCATCGAGAACTTTCAGGGAGCGGTATACCTCAACGGTAAAATCCACGTGCCCGGGAGTATCGATGATGTTCATCCGGTGATCTTTCCAGAAACAGGTGGTCGCGGCGGACTGAATGGTAATACCGCGCTCGGCTTCCTGCTCCATGAAGTCGGTGGTCGCAGCACCATCGTGCACGTCGCCGATCTTGTGGATTTTACCGGTGAGCTTGAGGATACGCTCGGTAGTAGTGGTCTTACCGGCGTCAACGTGGGCGAAGATACCGATATTTCTGTACTTGGATAAGTCTGTCATTGCGATTCTCGATATGGCAGGGCGAAAAATAAAGCGCGAAGTATACAGGCATAGCGGGGTTGCTAGAAGGGGGCGCAACGTGAATTTTTCAGGGCATCCCCGCCCGGGCCCGGAGGGGCGTCGGGGATTGGCCTTCGCTAGTGGTATCGCCGCCTGATTCTGGTAGAGTCCCGGCCGCGCGGCATAGCCCGGGGTGGCCGCATGGCAGTAATCGAACTGGAACAGGGGGAGAGCGATGAGGGTAACTGTAGTCTACGGGTTTGACAGCGGCCAGCTGGCAAACCGCTTCCTGAATCGGCTCAAGAGCGGGGAGGTGCCCGGCGTAAAGGCCCATTTGCATCGTGGCTCTGATAGCGTCGCTGCGGTCTATTCCCTGACCGCGAAAGATGGTTTTGATGCCACATGCAGTCAACTGGATGATCTGGCCGCCACCCTGGGTGGCCGGGAAATTACCCCCTGACGTACTTGCTGTCTATATAAAGGAAACCGGGGCCGCGCTGTTCAGCGCGGCAGGCCGTTAATCAACCCTTCAAACTTCTGTTGCAGGTCGGTGGCCATCTGCAGGGTTTTGGCCTCCAGCTGGGTGCGGGCCTTGTTGTACTCGTCACTGATTTCCTGCTCTTTCTCGCCGAGATAATCCCGGCTGTTCATGGCGGCGAGGTGAGCCTGCAGCCGGGCGTAGTCGACTTCCGCCCCGGCTTCCCGTTTGGCCTGCCCCAGGACATGGCCGACGGTCTCCTGCAGTTGCTGCCAGTGGTCATAGGCATCCATGGTGGCCAGGTGGGCCTGCAGGGCGGCGTGATCCATGGAGCCTTCCAGTTGTGCACTGGCGTCGCGCAGGTGGTCTCCCAGGCTGGTGACATGGAAGCGGGCGTGGGTCCACAGTTTGCGAGCGTCTTTGGGCAGTTCATCTATCCTTTCCTCAACGGTCTCTTCAATCTGCTCCAGCAACTCGGAGGTTCGTTTGAGGGCTTCTTTCATCTTATCGTTCATAGTGAGCTTCCTGCCGTGGTTATTATTTGGCGGTTTAAGTCTAGGCAAAGAGAGCGCATTCGGGCTTGATCTGCGTCATAGCCCCGCATCCGGGCTATAAATCGCCTTAAAACGATCATAATTGAGCAGAAACTTATTGTTACTTACAGCGTCCCATCTAGCGGATAGCGAGCAGCAGAGACCAACAACAGGGGAGAGGGTATGAAGAACTGGATTATTGCGTTGGCCGTGGCGGTAGTGGTGGGCGGCCTGGCGGGCTGGCTGTTGAGTATGAAGGACAGCCCGGAGGAGGTGCCGGAGGTGGTGGGCAGTGTGGAACCACCGGCAGCTCCATTGGAGGTCGGCGAGATGGAGCCGGTAGCGGAAGAGGAGGTGGTGGCCGAAGAGGTTCCTGAGCCGGAGCCTGAAGTGCCGGTACCGGAAAAGCTCAATGACAGTGACGGCACCGTGGCCGAGGTGGTTGCCCAATTGTCGCCAACCCTGGGGCAGTGGTTGCTGCCCGAAGAGCAGGTGCGCAAGTGGGTGTTGGCCGTGGACATGATGGCCGGTGGTGAGGTGCCCCGGCGCCACACCCCCTGGAACTATCCGTTGCCGCCGTTTGCGGTGGTACCCGCGGGTGAACCCGGCGCCGCCGAGGTGGAGCACTTCCTGGCAGCAGACAGCAACGATGAGCGCCTGACCGCCATGCTGGATGCCATCCGGGTCATACCGCCCCGCACCATGGGTCGCTACTACCGCGCCTGGTTGCCGACACTGGAGCAGGCCTACGCGGAGCTGGGTAAAACCGGCACCTTTGCAGAGCGGGTGGATGAAGCGGTTACCCGCATATTGGCTGTGCCGGAAGCCCCTGCGGTCGCCGAGCTGGAGCGCCCCCACGTTTTCTATCAGTACAGTGATCCGGCGCTGGAAAAGCAGGATGCGTTGACCAAGGCACTATGGCGTGCGGGGGAGGACAACCGCAAGGCGCTGCAGGCGTATCTGCGCGAGCTGAGATTTTACCTGTAGCCGGCAATGGCATGGGCTAAATGGCATGGTCCGAATGGCGTGAGGAAGGTGTTGTAAATCAAGGGCTTTGCAACAATCTTCGACCATCGTCTTATTGGCGCTGAAAGTCGGTCTGGGTAAGCTGATGGGCTGTGAGATTACACCCATAATTATCAGAATGAGCACAGAAGACTATGACTTACCTGAGTGAATATCGCCGCTCCATTGATCAGCCTGAATCATTTTGGGCCGAGAAGGCGGCAGCACTGGACTGGTATCAGGCGCCTACCCGGATTTTGGGTAAAGATGAAAATGGTATGGATCGCTGGTTTGTCGACGGGGTGATGAACACCTGTCACATGGCCGTGGACCATCATGTCGCTGAAGGTCGCGGTGACCAGGTAGCCTTCTACTACGACTCCCCGGTAACCAACAGCAAGCAGGCGATTACCTTTGCCGAGCTGCAGCGTGACGTTGCACAGCTGGCCGGGGCTCTGGTTGCTCTCGGCGTCACCAAAGGTGACCGGGTCCTGATCTATATGCCCATGGTGCCGCAGGCGGCCATGGCGATGCTGGCCTGCGCACGTTTGGGTGCGGTGCACTCGGTAGTATTTGGTGGGTTCGCGGCCCATGAGCTGGCGGTGCGTATTGATGATGCGCAGCCCAAGGTGGTGTTGTCTGCCTCCTGCGGTATTGAGGTAGGGCGGGTGATCGAGTACAAGCCCCTGCTGGACAAGGCAATCGACCTGGCGGAACACAAGCCACAGTCCTGCGTGGTATTGCAGCGCCCACAGGCTACTGCCCCTCTGACTGAAGGGCGTGATCACGACTGGAATACCCTGGTGGCTGCGTCAGCACCGGCCGACTGTGTGCCGGTCAGTGCCACCGATCCCCTCTATATTCTCTATACCTCCGGTACCACCGGTAAGCCCAAGGGGGTGGTTCGGGATAACGGCGGTCATGCCGTTGCCATGCACTACAGCATGAAGATGCTCTACAACATGAACCCCGGAGAGGTGTTCTGGGCCGCGTCCGACGTGGGCTGGGTGGTGGGCCACTCCTACATTGTCTACGCGCCGCTGCTGGCGGGTGTGACCTCTGTCTTCTACGAAGGCAAACCTGTGAAAACCCCCGACGCCGGCGCTTTCTGGCGGGTGGTGGACGAATACCGGGTCAAGGCGTTGTTCTCTGCACCTACTGCGTTCCGCGCGATCAAGAAAGAAGATCCGGAATCCAAATGCCTGCAGGGTTACGATCTCTCCTGCCTGGAAACCGTATTTATGGCGGGCGAGCGTCTGGATCCGCCCACCTATCACTGGGTAAAAGACCTGCTGGGTGTGCCAGTGGTGGATCACTGGTGGCAGACAGAAACCGGCTGGGCCATTGCCGGCAACCCCACCGGCATTGAGACCATGGCGGCCAAGGCCGGCAGTGCAACCCTGCCCATGCCGGGCTACAACGTACAGATCCTGGATGAGAGCGGTCACGAAGTGGGCCCCAACCAGCAGGGTGCGGTAGCGGTCAAGCTGCCACTGCCACCGAGCTGCCTGCCTACCATCTGGGGTAACTTTGATCGTTTCCGTGCGGGCTACCTTTCCCAGTACGAGGGTTACTACGTTTCCGGTGACGGCGGCTACAAGGATGAAGACGGCTACGTCTTCATCATGGGTCGCACCGATGACGTTATCAACGTGGCCGGCCACCGTCTCTCCACCGGTGAAATGGAAGAGGTTCTGGCAGGCCATCCGGCCGTGGCTGAGTGTGCCGTTATCGGTGTCAGCAACGAGCTTAAGGGTCAGTTGCCTGTGGGCCTGGTGCTGCTGAAGGATGGTGTGGAGATTGACCCTGAGGCGCTGCAGAAAGAGGTGATCGCCATGATGCGTGAAACCATCGGCGCGCTGGCCTGTTTCAAGACCAACCTGGTGGTGAACCGCCTGCCCAAAACCCGTTCCGGCAAAATCCTGCGCAAGCTGCTGCGGCAGATGGCTGACGGCGAAGAGTACACCGTACCGTCCACCATTGACGATCCCGCCTGCCTGCCGGAGTTGCAGGAGCTGTTGCAGGGTCTTGAACTGACCGGCTGATCCGGCCGCTGGTGTCCCTCCCGCACCCGGGCAGTCTTTGCCCGGGTCGTCTTTACAGGGGTGAGCTTCTCTTCCTCCGGTTCTCCCCCCCCCATTCCAGGCCTGGTTTAGCGAGGCAAAACACGCTTTTGGCGGTAAACTGTGCGCCTCTTCAGGCCCGTGCCGGGTCTGATGTGTCGGGAAGCAGGGCGTTTACTCATGAGCAGTAGTGATCATATATCCGCGGAAAATCACGACGTCGTGGTGCAGCAGGTACAGAGCTGGCTGCAGCAGGTGGTGGTGGGACTGAATCTCTGTCCCTTTGCGGCGGCTCCCATGCGTCGCCAGCAGATTCGCTACCGGGTGGTCAGCGAGCGGGGGGAAGAGGGGATACTGGAGGTGTTGGCGCAGGAGCTGGGTTATCTGGACGAGCACCCCGAACTGGAGACCAGCCTGCTGATTTTGCCCGACCAGCTCAGTGATTTTGCAGACTACAACCAGTTTCTCGACTGGGTGGATGCGCTGCTTGCCAGCGCCGGCTGGGAGGGGATTTTCCAGGTGGCAAGTTTTCACCCGGATTACTGTTTCGCCGGCGCAGCAGAGGATGATGTGGAGAACTGGACCAATCGCTCACCCTATCCGCTGCTGCACCTGATCCGGGAAGACCGGCTCGAGGCGATGCTGGATCGCTACCCGGACGCCGACGCCATCCCCGAAACCAATATGGAAACCCTGCGCAACCTCAGTGCCGGGCAGCGACGCCAGCTGTTTCCCCACTGTTTCAGCGAGCGTTATCCAGAAGGGTGATACCGTCCTCGCCAATGTCGATACGGCGCTCCTTGTAGAGCTGGCCGATGGCTTTCTTGTAGGTCTTCTTGCTGACACTGTAGACGTGATAGATGTCGTCCGGCGCACTGCTGTCGGTGAGGGGTGAGTGGCCGCCGTTGGCGCGCAGGTTGGCAATAATCTGCTCGGTCAGTTGCTCCCGCTGCTGGATGGGTGGCAGCTGCAGGCTGACATTCACCTTGCCGTCGGGGCGCACATCCTTGATGTACCCCTTCACCTGCTGGCCGTACTTGAGCGGCTTGAAGGCGTCATCGCGAAACAGCAGGCCGAGACAGTTGCCCTCAATGACCACCTTATACCCCAGTTCGGTGCGCCCGCAGACCAGCAGCGAGACGGGTTGCTGTGGCTTCAGGTAGCGTGATGTCTCCGGGATGTGGCGGCTCAGGCGACTGCTGGCCACCAGCCGCTCCTGGTTGTCGAGGTAGAGCGTGACCACATAGGAGCGTCCCAGCTCCATGGGTTTGTTCTGCTCCTTGAACGGTACCAGCAGGTCCTTGGGCAGGCCCCAGTCCAGAAAGGCACCATAGCGGTTGACGTCCGTCACCTTGAGCCAGGCACAGGCGCCACGCACCAGTTTCGGGGTCTCGGTGGTGGCGATCAACTGATCCTCGGAATCGAGGTAGATAAAGACCCGCAGTGTGTCGCCAACCTGCTTGCCTTCCGGCAGGTAGCGTTTGGGCAGCAGGATGCGCCCGTAGCGGCCACCATCGAGAAACGCGCCGAAGTCCACCATTTTATCGATGGTCAGGTTGTTGAATTGTCCAATTTCTACCATGCGGTGCGCTCCGGGGTACGGGCCAGCGGGAAAAGGCGGCAGTGTAAGGGGTGCGGGCCGTGGCGTAAATTAATACCGCTGCAGAGGTTAATTATTAGTCAGATTGGTAATTTTGCGTTTGACTCTGCCAGCGGCAGGGATACTCTATGGCGACAGGCTGACACACAAAAATAATAAACGGGCCGTAACAGGCCTGAGAATAATAATAGTTCTGGCAAGCCGGAGTGCTTGCCCAAAGAACGTATCGAGGGGCACAGAGGTGATTAACGACGGCGGGCCATCGGCTTACCCGGGCGGGGGATTGGACGGCAGCGATCTGGCTGCAATGGATCATGCACAACTGGTGCGAATGCTGGAGGCATCCGGTATCGGATACATTCTCTGGAGCGCCAATAACTTTGAAACCCATCTGACAGACAGCCTCTGGCGTATGCTTGGCTACGACCCGCAAGGGGAGGCCGGTAGCGTCAGCTTCCAGAATGCGTCCGCCAATGCCCGTGATCTGGTGCACCCGGACGACCGCAGCTACATTACCCGCGAACTGGCCAGTGTCCTCACCTCCCCGAAAACCTATCAGCTCGAATGCCGCTTGCTTCACGCCGGCGGTCACTATCGTTGGGTAAAAATCCAGGGGCGGGCATTTGATTGGGACGACACGGGTATGGCCCGGCAGATGGTGGGCAGTGTCTTCGATATTCATGAGCTGAAACTGCTGCAGCAGGAGACGGAACGTCGCCGCCAGCGTGCTGACTGGCTGCGGTCGGTCAGTGGGCAGCTGTTTGAAAATGGCAGTGAGGCGGTGATCCGGCACTCACTGCGGGAGCTCTGTGAGCAATTTGGTGCTAATCGGGGCTACCTGCGGTTGCGGGACCAGGTCACCGGCCTGTACAGCATTGCTGCCGAGTGGCATGCCGGCGATTTGCAGCCTTTCCTGGAGGTGCTGCCGGCCGATTATGAGGCCTTGATGCAGAAACAGCTGGGGGGGATTCTGCCCCGGCAGGGGGTACTGCTGCGTCGCAATACCGATGCCCATACCGGGCGGCAGAAACATATCCGCCAGTTGTTGGGGATTGAGCAGGCGATCCTTATTCCCCTCTACCACGATCAACAGGTGCAGGGTGTGCTGTCGGTGATGTCGGCGCAGGAGCAGCAGTGGGATGAGGAGCTGCTGGAGCTGGCCCAGGAGCTGGCGCGGATCCTCTCGCTGGTGATTTTCCGCACCACGCTTGTTCGCGACCTGGAGGAGAGCCGCCACCGCTTTCAGTTTGCCATGGAGGCGACCCAGGATGGCATCTGGGATATCGACCTGGCCCGGGACGCGCTCTATGCCAGCCAGGGCTACTACCAGATGATTGGTCGCCATCAGTCCGAATTTCCCGATGGTTGGCAGCAGTGCTTCGAGATTGTTCACCCGGATGACAAGGAGCGCCTGCGGGGGCAGTTCCTGCAGTTTTTCGCATCGGATGTGGCCACCCTGAACTGCGAGTTTCGCCTCTGCCACAAGAATGGTTCTGTTGTCTGGGTGATGGCGCGCGCCACCAAAACCGAATTCGACGGGCAGGGCAATGTCACCCGGGTGGTGGGTGTGAATACCAATATCACCGAATTCAAGCACGCGCTGGCGAGCCTGGAGCAGGCGCGGATTGAGGCCAGCGCCGCGAGTCAGGCGAAGAGTGAATTCCTGGCGCGCATGAGCCATGAAATACGCACCCCGATGAATGCCATTATGGGGCTCTCCAGCTTGTTGCTGGAGGGGCAGTTGTCGCAGGAGCAGCACAGTAACGTACAGCATATCGACGACGCCGCAGGCTCATTGCTGCGTATCATTGATGACATTCTCGATTTCTCGAAGATTGAGGCCGGCAAAATGCGCCTCGATGAAGAGCGTGTTGACCTGTCAGCGCTGGTCAGTGGCCTCTCCAATATGCTCGCCCTCAAGGCACAACAGAAGGGGCTGGCACTGGTGTTTGATATTCACCCGGATGTGCCTGAGCACATTCGGGGTGACCGCACCCGCTTGCAGCAGGTGATGCTGAACCTGCTCAGTAACGCCGTAAAATTTACCTCCCGGGGCGGGGTGTACATGACCCTGCAGATGGGGGCGGCCGGTGAGCTGGAGATCCGTGTGCGGGATACGGGTATCGGTATTGCGCAGGAGATACAGCGGCAACTGTTCAAACCCTTTGCCCAGGGCGACGGCTCTGTGACCCGTCGTTTCGGCGGCACCGGCCTGGGGTTGGTGATCTGTAAACACCTGGTGGAGTTGATGGGCGGTGTCATCGAGTTGAGCAGCACGCTGCAGGAAGGCAGTGAGTTCCGGGTGCGGCTGCCGGTGAGCTGTGCGTTGACGGTGAGAAACGATGTCGCCGCAGACGCGCGCTTTACTGTGGTCGATGAGGATGGCGAACATGCAGTGGCGACCCTGCACCTGTTGCAGCGTATGGGCAGTGCCGGTGTCCGTCGGCGTTCGCTGCCGGAGCTGATGACCGATCCGCAACAATTGGCCGGGGAGGGTAGTCCCCACTTCCTGATGGTGGACGACAACTGTGCGACACCATCGCAACTGGAGCAGTTGCAGCAGCGGCTGCAGGTATTACAGCAGCCCCCACAAGTGGTGTGCGTCACACAGATTCACCGGGTGGAGCGCCTCAGTGCCGCCTTGCCTGGCGTCATTTTCCGTACCCGGCCACTGACTCCGGAAAAGCTGCAGTCCCTGTTGGTACGCTCTGTGTCGCCGTCGGTGGGGGTTACCTTGTCACACAGCGACACCCGGCGCCTGCAGGGCATGCGGGTGCTGGTGGTGGAAGACAATGTGGTCAATCAGAAGGTGGCGCTGGGTATGCTGGCCCGTTTCGGGGTGGAGGCGGAAGTGGCGGCGGATGGGCTGCTGGCACTGGAAGCGCTGAACGGCGCCGGTCACCGCTTTGATGCCATCCTGATGGATATGGAAATGCCCAATATGGATGGCTATCAGGCAACCCTGTGTATCCGTGAAGTACCTGAGCTGCAGCAGCTGCCGATTATCGCCATGACCGCCCATGCCATGCAGGGAGATCGGGAGAGGTGTCTGGCGGCGGGTATGAATGATTACCTCAGCAAACCGGTAACACCGGCCAGCCTGTGTAATGCCTTGCTGGCCTTTGTGCCGGACGATTGCGAGCCTGCCTGAGGCCGGCCCGCAATCTGGCAGCCTCGTCAGAGGCTGAGCACCTCCAGCCCCAGTTGAGCGACCCGCTCGCGATTGCCGCTGCTGGTGACCACCGCCACACTGGCCTTGTCCGCCTGCAGATAGGTTGCAGCCACCCGCTTGAGATCGTCAATGCTGACCTGCAGGATGCGCTGGCGGAACAGCTCGCGCCTGGCCTTGTCCCGCCCGAACAGCTCTGCCTGGAAAGTCTGCTTCGCTTCACCGGCTGGTGAGCTGGGCTTGTCCAGCGAACTGACCACACCGAGGATCGCCGCTTCCAGGGCGGCAAAGTCGTGCTCTTTGGCGAGCAACCACTCCACCGCACGGTCGAAGTCCTGCAGGGTCTCTTCCAGGCGCGGATCGCGATAGGAGAAAAAGCGGAAGGCGGCAATATTGCTGTCCTGGCTGGCGCCTCCACCGTAGGCTCCGCCCTGTTCACGGATGGCGCGGTGCAGGTAGCCGTTGCGCAGGAAGCCTCCCAGCACAGTCAGGGCGGCGGCATCGGGATGATCCATGGGCACAGTAGGGTAGGCCTTGGCGCAGAAGTTGACCTGGGTGTTGGCCAGCCAGGCTTCTTTCACCTGCGCGCTCACCGGCGCCAGACTGAATGGGGTTTGGGGCAGCGGCTCGGCGGAAGGCCACTGTTCACGGATCACCTGCTGATAGCCGTCCAGCGACTCTTTCTCGGCCACCACCAGATACTGCCGGGGGGCACTTTGCAGCTGTTCGTGCAGGGCCTGCAGCTGGCTGGCGAAATCCCGCAGCTGGGCGTCGTCCTGCAACGCCTTGTCCAGGCTCTTGAAGCGGCGTATCCCTTCGAGACCGTTGAGTCTGTGTGAGACCAGTGCTGACGGGCTCATGCCGGCGGAGGCGGCGGCCATGGCAAGGCCATGGCCGTTGCCGGTGACGCTCTGTTCGCGGCGGGCCCTGACCTGGGCCACCAGCTCCCGCAGTCGGGAGTGTTCGTCAAAGCGCACATCGTTCAGCGTGGCCCACATCAGTTCGCACAGGGCCGGCTGCTGCTCGCGCAGGGATTTGGCAGACAGGGTCAGCCTGGCCTGCACATTCTGCACGTCGTCGCTGGCACCGCGTATGGAGGTAAAGGCACTGATGGAGCCGGCTACCTGGGCCTGCCAGCGTTGTACGTCCAGATAGCTCTTGTCGCCGATGCCCAGCTCGGTGAGGAACATGCCGTAGCAGGAGAGCAGTTCCAGCTGCTCGTCGGAGAGCTCGGGCAGGTCAAGGATAATCTGTTGATAGACAATGCCATTGGTGCCGGCGGCGTAACTGGTAAGGGTGTTGGGCAGTTGTTCGACGCTGTCACTGGGTGTGTAGTGCATGGCCGCAGGAATATCCTCAAGCCCCACCTTGGGCAGGATACCGGGGTCGTCCACCCGCTGCTGGCGCTCTTCCAGAGCGTGGGCCTGGGCCACGATGGCGGCTTTGGCCTCTTCACTCAGCTGGCTGCGGATGCTGGCCAGGCGGGCTTTTTCGGCCTGCTCCTTGCGTTCGCCCAATTGCGCGTCGGGACGCAGGGTGAGGCGTACACGGTGCTGGTTATCCAGCAGCAGCTGCTGCGCCAGGCGCTTGATAAATTCCGGGTCCTTAATGTCCTCGTGCAGCGCTTCCAGGGTGGGATCGAGATTGAGCAGGGCAATCGGGTCGCCGCGGTGTGTTGCTGATGTGAGGGCAGTCATAATGATCTGCAGGCCGTAGGGGTAGCTGTCGCCACCCACTTCCCGCTGGTGCAGTTCCAGTTGCTGCAAGGCCGCCAGCAGTTGCTCGTAGGGAACCCCTTCGGCTGCCACCTGCTGGATTACTGACAGTACCAGCTCCTCCACCTTGTCGGCGTCGGCCGGCTCACAGCCTTCCAGACCACAGATAAAGGTCAGCTCTTTCTGTGAATCATCAAGGCCGCAGAGGGGGGAGGGGGCGTTACCCAGCTCTGTGGTTTCCAGTGCGTGCTGCAGCGGTGAGGCGCTGTTGTCCAGCAGGATGCTCGACAGCAGTTGTGCCTGCAGGCTCTCCTGCAGGTTGGTGGCCTTGCCCAGCAGCCAGGCAATCACCGTGTGACCACGACGCTCCAGTTCACCTTCCTCGCTCAGCGGGTAGGCCTCTTCCACCCTGACCGGTGCCAGGTAACGGCGTTCGTCGGGTACGGAAATCTGGCTGTCGAGACGGTCAAAGCGGCTCAGGGCCTGCTCCTCAAAACGCTCCTGCAGCTCCTGCACGGGAATGTCGCCATAGGTCATGAAGACGGCGTTGCTGGGGTGGTAGTGGGTCTTGTAGAAGTTCTGCAGCTGCTCGTAGCTGAGCTGCGGGATTTCGTCCGGGTCACCACCGCTGTTGTAGTGGTAAGTGGTGGTGGGGAACAGGTATTTACACAGGGTCTGCCACAGCTGCGACGGTACGGAGCTCATGGCGCCTTTCATCTCGTTGTACACCACACCCTTGTAAACCAGCTCCGACTCCGGGTTGCCGCTCTCGGCAAAATCAAAGCGGTGTCCCTCCTGGGCAAAGTCCAGTGGATCAAGGCGGGAGAAAAACACCGCGTCCAGGTAGACGTCCAGCAGGTTGTTGAAGTCCTTGCGGTTCTGACTGGCAAAAGGGTAAGCGGTCCAGTCAGAACTGGTGAAGGCGTTCATAAAGGTATTGAGGGAGCGGCGGATCATCATGAAGAAGGGATCGCGCACCGGATACTTTTCGCTGCCGCAGAGGGCGGTGTGCTCGAGAATGTGGGCCACCCCGGTGGAGTCGTGGGGCACCGTGCGCAGGGCCACCAGAAACACGTTCTCGTTGTTGTCGGCCGCAATGTGAATATGCTGCGCGCCGGTAGCCCGGTGCCGGTACTCCTCGACGGTTACCTGCAGGGACTCAATGGTCTGGCTGCGGAGCTTCTCAAATGCGGGGTGTGCTGCTGTCATTCCCAAAACCTCAATGCTGCGGACGGCGGATGCTACGTAATTGAAACCCCAGTGTAACTTAGGGGGCTCGCCCGGGTCACGGGGCGGGATCGGGAGATTCGCGCAACTTTTGCAGTTGTTGCTGGTAGCCGGCAAAGGCCTGCAGCAACTTTGCGTATTGCTCCGGTGCCTGCTCAAGGGTTTGGAGGGCGTGACATACGGCCTCCAGGGTAGAAAGTTGGCCCTCTTTTTCTGCACGGCGAATACGGTAGAGAGAGGGCAGTTGCGAGGGCAGGGAGAGGCGTGGCAGCGACAGCAGCCAGGGGTTGAGATGCAGGATCTTGCGCGCCTTGCGCCAGGTGCCATCGATAACCAGCAGGGCGTCGGCGGCTGTGGTATTGGCGGCAGCCGATGTCCCGTTGCCGGCGGCGGGCTCCGGGAAGAGCAGCAGGGGGCGGCTGCAAGGGAGCTGCCCGGCAGGCAGGGTTTCCGCCACGATCATCGTGCACTGCTGCAAGCTGTCGCGCAATAACTGCACCGTGCCTTTGGCGTGGCCCTGCTCGCCGGGGTGTTGCCAGACAATCACCGGCATCCGGTTGGCGACTGGCGTGATCCAGTGGCAGTGGCAGCGGGCGAAGGGCAGCTGGCAGTGTGGGCAGAGCGGACGGGACACAGGCCGGTTACTCCTTGTCCAGCCCCAGCAGCGAGTGCCAGTCGAGGTGCTGTTGCGTCGCTATCAGCGCCAGTTTGGCGTCGCGCTTCAGTTGTTTGATCTCGTATTCCCGTTTGCTGGCGCTCGAGCGACTCTCCTGCAGTTCCCGGTAAAGCAGTGTTTGCGGTCGGCGGCCGCGGAAAAAGCGCGCGCCGCTGCCGTTACTGTGGGCCTGCCAGCGTTTGGGGAGATTGTTGGTGATACCGGTATAGAGTCGTTCGTCGCTGCTGAGAATGATATAGACGCACCAGCTCCCGTCCGCGGCGCTGACAGAGGGGGGCAATACGGTGTCGGTTGGGGCGGGTTTCATGATATTGACGGTATTCCGGCAGCGGCGAATGCCAAGGCATGTCGACCAGGCACGACGTAAACAAGCTTGACGACGTAAACAGCGCGACGACGTAAACAGCGCGACGACGTAAACAGAAAGACAGCCAACGAAATCCGGCTGGCCTATAATTCGCCCAATTCTAATGGCCCCACCGGCAACATCAAGCAACATCAGGCGAGCTTCACCCATGACCCAGTCCAAACCGCCAGCAATCCCCCCGGGTGTTGCCGACAGTGACCGCAACTTTGACGACCTGGCCCATCGCTTTAAACGCAATGTGTATGACACGCTCAAGGGGCGTATCCGCCTGGAAATACTGGAGCGGGACCTGCGTGAGTTTCTGCCCGGGTTGTTTACTGCGGATGCCCGGCGCCTGCGGATTCTGGACGCCGGTGGTGGCCAGGGCCAGTTGGGTTTGTCGCTGGCAGCACTGGGCCACGAACTGGTGATCTGTGACCTGTCAGCAGAGATGTTGAAACTGGCCCGGGAAAAGGCCGCCCAGCTGGGGCTGGGGGAGCGGGTGACCTTTCATCATGGCCCGGTGCAGGAGTATGTGTCGGAGATGAGCCGGAAGACCCAAACCTTTGACCTGATCCTCTGTCACGCGGTGCTGGAGTGGGTGGTGGAACCGCAACAACTGCTGCAGATTCTGACCGCGGGTTTGCGGGCGGGAGGATTCCTGTCATTGAGCTATTACAACGTCAACAGCATCAAGATGAAGAACCTGCTACGCACCAACTTCCGCAAGGTGATCGATGATGACTACCGCGGTTATCGCGGCAGCCTCACACCAACCTGGCCGCGGGAGCCGGACGAGGTGGATCGATGGTTGGCAGCGTTGCCGCTGGAGCGTCTGTGCTGCTCGGGGATTCGCTGTTTTCACGATTACCTGCTGGATCCGGCTTCACGCCAGAACGAGCCGGAGCAGCAGCTGTTGCTGGAGCGACGCTTGTCCCGCGAAGAGCCCTGGCGTCAGCTGGCGCGTTACATTCACGTTTTGAGCAGGAAATCCTTGGCCTGATTGATCTTGGCCGCCAGGTAGTCGGAGCCGCCCCGGTCCGGGTGCAATTTCTGCATCAGCCGGCGGTGAGCCTGGATAATATCCTCGCGACTGGCGTCGTCCGCTAATCCCAGGATTTGCAGGGCTTCGTGACGATCCAGATTACCACCGTTACTGCTGCTGTACTGTTGTTGTCCGTCACTGGAGCCGTGCTGGCGCCGGAACTGGTAAATGTAAGCGCTTAGCAGGCGCGCGGATTCAGGATCCAGCCGCTGGTATTGGGATACCAGTTGTTGCAGCTCGGTGTCGGTCAGGTCTTCGAGTTTGCGCCCCTGCTGTTCACCGGCAATGACTTCGCCACTGAGACTGCGATTCTTCAGGTTGAAAGAGACCCGCAGGTAGCGGGTGGTGATCACCGGATTGGCAAAGGTGCTGCCCCGCAATTTGCTGAGTACGGGCAGCAGCACCAGCAAGCGGGGGCCGAGGGTTTTGATTACCGCAAACAGGGCGGCAACCACGGCGCCTATCCAGTGCAGGCGGCCGGTGAGTACGAGGAGAATGGCCAGCAGTGCCACCAGGTAGAGACCGTACTGCAGCAGCAGGGAGCGGCGTTTTTCCGGTGGCAGCTTTTTCAGGTAACCGATGGCGCTCAGCAGCAGAAAAACAATGACCGCCAGGAGTATGACTCGGACAAACACGGTGACGCCTCTTTCGTAAGTGTCGCCGCATTCTAAACCACCCGCCTGCCGCAGACCATGTCAGCGGGTTTGGGCGGCAGTGGTGCTACAATTTGCCCCCTTTTGCTGAACCGGAGAGACAGAGTGGTTAACGACAGTGCGGTTAACAATGTACAGGTAATTATGAAAGACGGTCGTCCGGAGTGGGCGGTGCTGCCCTATGGGGAGTACGAGGCGTTGCTGGACCGGCTGCAACAACTGCAAGGCGGCGTAGCGGCAGTGTCAGCAGCGGATTCTCCGGCAGCAGCGGAAAGTCTGGTCGGGAGCGAGGCCGGTGTGGATGCAGAGTTTTCACCCGCCAGGCTGGCCCGATTGCGGCAGCAGAAGGGCATGGAGTTGTCGGCGTTGGCACAGGCGGTGGGTATCAGTGCCCATTACCTGCAGCAGATGGAAAGCGGTGAGCGGGAGCCTTCGGAGCCAATCCTGAGAAACATCGCCAGGGCATTACAGGTTGAGCAAAACGATCTTATGGGGTGATGAGCTAGGGGCGTGAGCCAGGGCGGGTTCGCCCAGGGAGGCAGGGCCGGCCTGAACAGTGTTGCAGGCCGGCGGCAGTCGGGGATCAACGCATCAGGCGGTAATCCAGCAGTACCGAGAAGGTATAGGTTTTCATGCCCAGTTCTGCCGGGATCTTGCTGAAGGGGCTGGCCTTTTCCACGGCCGAGCGGGCCTGTTTGTTGAACAGGTCGTAGCGGGACGGCTTCAGGATCTCAATGCCTTGCAGGTTGCCCTGACGATCAATGGTCACCTGCAAACGCACATCATCCTGCCACTGGCGCTGGAAGGCCTGGAAGGGAACCGTCTGATAGTGGCGCACTTCACGCACCAGCTTCTGGTAGAACTGTTGCTCCGCCGCCAGTTGTTCGGCGGTCTGGATCATGTCTTCCTCTTCGACCTCTTCTGCAACAGGGGCAGGGGCCGGCTTGGGTGCAGGCTTGGGCTTGGCGACGGCCACCTGTGCCGGGGCTGCCTTGGGTGCAGGTTCCGGCTTGGTGACTACCGGGGCCGGGGTGGGTTTGGCTGCCACGACTGCGGGTTTGGCCTTGGCTACAGGAGCTGGAATTGCCTTGACCGGAGCCGCGGCGGGTTTGGCCGCCGGTTTGGCCACGGCAGGCGCAGTGGCGGCAGCGATTTCCGCCACTGGTGCAGCCGGCTCGCTGACTTCGGCCGGCTCAGGCTCTGAGGCAACAGCTGCGACCGATGTACGTCGTGGCAGGCTCTCCATGGTCAGCAGCAGGTCAGTATCGGAAATACCGCTCTCCAGCAATGAAGTCTTGAATTCGGTGGAGAGGGGAACCTGTCCAATCCAGCCGCGCAGCAGTACCGGGCCCAGGTTGGCGCCGGCCTTCCCGGCGATGGTGGTGCCGTTAAAGCTGACTTCGGTGCCCGCTGCCGGATCATAATCAATGACAATGCGGTCACCGCGCTGCAGGCGGCCCTTGAAACTGCTGGTAAATACCGACAGATCGTTGGTGGCGTTGGCCAGCTGGCTGGCGGACAGGTTCACCGCGGCGCCTTCGATCCACAGGCGGCGGAACTGTCGTGGGGACATGGAGTCTGTTTCCAGTGCCACCAGCAGGCGGAATGGCTGCTTGCCCTCGATCATTTGCGCTGCGTCGGCCTTGGGTGACGAGGGACCATAGAGCGAGGCGATCAGTACGGGCTTATTGAATTGCTGGTAACGGGCAGCTCCCAATTGCTGTCCGGTCTCTGCTGCGAAGGCCTGGCCGCTGACAACGAGCAACAGACAGAGAAACCCCTCCCACAGGGGCATGGCTTTATATCTAAGACTCATATTTTTCGTTCTGCTTATAATTTCTTTTTGCGATAAAACGCTTTATAGAATATTAGTATTATTTATATCGGAGGCTGAGGGAAGGGTTTGTCCGGTCAAGTTATGTAATATTCCTTCCTTGATGCCCCGATCCGAGAGCTGTAGCCCCGTACCCGGCAGGTGGGCCAGCAGTGCGTGCAGCAGTGCAATGCCAGCGGGAATGACATCCCAGCGCAGGTGGTCGCCCAGGGCTGCGGGTAATTCACCATCGCGGCAGCACTCTGTGATCAGTTGCTGTAACGCATCGGCAGTGATCGCATCATAACCTGTGTTACCAAGCAGTTCTGCGATCACCCTCATGGTTCCGGCAGCACCCAGGCACAGCTCTGCGGCGGGTCGCTGAAAGGTCTCCAGCTGGCCATCAAGTAGTTTGCGGCAGTAGTCCCCCGCGGCGCTGAAAGCCTCAGCGGAGAGCGGATGGCCATGGCTGAAGAATTGCTCCCCGATGGCGAGACACCCCAGTGGCAGGCTCTTCCACTCCTGCAGCGCAAAAGCGCTCCCGCAGCAGATCTCGGTGCTGGCCCCACCGATATCGATGGTGGCGAACTGGCCGCGGTGAGTGCGTAGCAGGGGGTCGCTGCTAAGGCCGGTAAAGGTCAGCCGCGCCTCATCAGCGGGACTGATGATCTCTATCGGTCCACCCAGTATCTGTTCCCAGCGGGGAAGAAACTCAGGCTGCCGGCCACAGCGACGCAGTGCTTCAGTGCCAACCGCCCGCCAGTGTTGCACCTGGTACTGATCCAGCAGGTCCCGGAACTGGCGCAGGCACTGTGCGGCACGGTCGATGGCGGCTTCTGTCAGGGGGCCATCAGGCGCTTGCCCGCGGGCCAGCTGCACCATCTGTTTGTTGCGATGTACGGCTTCCCGGCCGCCAGGGCCTGGCCGTGCGATCAGCAGGTGAAAGCTGTTGGAGCCCAGGTCAATGGCTGCCAGTGGGCTGTCATCCCGGTCGGGATCACGAGGGGTTTGTGGCATGTGAGTAACGGATGGCAGAAGTACAGGCGAATAAGGGCTCTATTGTGACCTAGTGGTGAGAGGAAAACAGCGGGCTGATGGGTCAACCGGTGGACAGCGGAGTGGATTTCAGGCCACGCTGACAGTGGTATGATTTCATCCAATACCATTTGCCAGCTGGAGTTTTGTCATGGGATTTTTCGCACGGGATCCGCGTCGTCTGCAATTGCCGGAAAAGGAGACGGCCTTGCCTGGGCGTGACCAGCCAATGCGGCTGAACCCCCGTCACCAGGTGCTGGGTACCAGTATGCAGGCGCCTTTCCCGCCGGACTGCGAGGCCGTGTTGTTTGGCCTCGGCTGTTTCTGGGGGGCAGAGCGGAAATTCTGGCAGCTGCCCGGGGTCTACACCACGGCGGTGGGTTACAGCGGTGGCTATACCCCCAACCCTACCTATGATGAGGTGTGCAGCGGGATGACGGGGCACAATGAGGTGGTGCTGGTGGTCTATCACCCCGGCGAGGTCCGCTTTGGTGACCTGTTGCGTGTCTTCTGGGAGAGCCATAACCCCACCCAGGGGATGCGTCAGGGTAACGACATCGGTACCCAGTACCGCTCTGGCATCTACTGCGCCACCGACAAGCAGCTGGAGGAGGCGGAGGCTTCCCGACAGCTCTACGCATCGGCTTTGCAGGGCGCCGGCTATGGCGAAGTGACCACCGAGATCGTCAAGGCAGGTCCTTTCTTCTACGCCGAGGAGTATCACCAGCAGTACCTTCACAAAAACCCTGCCGGCTATTGTGGTCTGGGGGGAACCGGGGTGACCTGCCCGGGCTGAGGTGAGTGGGGTTCGGCGCCATGGCGTTTTACTCACCTGAAGCCTGAATCAAATCCCCTTTTCAAGTCACCTTTTCAAATCACCTTTTTAAAAGACCCTCAATAACCCTTCCTGCGAGGAGGAGGCTACTAGTAGCCCCTCCCGATTGTAAAAGCGGCCCAGGTTGAGGCCGCGTCCACCACCGGATACCGGGGCGTCCATCTGGTGGTAGATCCACTCATCCACCCGGAAAGGGTGGTGCACCCACACCGCATGATCGAGGCTGGCCGCGCGAATACGGCTCTTATCGTAGGGCAGTTCGTGGGGCAGCATGGCGGTAGTGATCAGGCGGATATCAGAGACCCAGGTCAGAATCTTAAGGTGATCGTGAAACGGTGCCTCACCCATCGGGTCGCGGGTACGGAACCAGAAGCCGTGAGTGGGCTGCCGACGGGCAGGCCGTAACAGTGGCATTTCGCCACAGCTGCGCATGTCCAGGGCGTTGAGCCAATCCACCGGGGGCGGCACATGCGCTGCTGGATTGTCGGCACGGAATTGGGCCAGAGTCTCATTGTCCCGGGGCCGTGATTCCGGTGACTGGACTTCAGGCATAGTCGCGGCCTGATGCTCCACCCCCTGTTCCGGCAGTTTGAATGAGAGCATGCCGGTAAAGATCGCCTTGCCTTCCTGCTCGGCACTGACCTGACGGGTAGAGAAGGAGCCTCCATCGCGTATGGCGGTCACCACATAATCCAGCGGAATTTCCTTGCTGCCCGGGCGCAGGAAGTAGCCGTGCAATGAGTGCAGTTGGCGCCCAGGGTCCAGGGTCTGCTCCGCAGCGCCGATACACTGCGCCATCACCTGGCCGCCAAATACCTGTGACAGTTGCGATTCGACGGGTGTGTAGCCCCTGAAACGCATAGGACCAATGGCTTCCGGCGTGAGCTGGGCGGCCAGTTGTTGGGCGGGGTTGAGGTGCGGCATAGGTTGTTTCAGTTTCCGTTAGTAATGGCGGTGGCAATGGGGGCGTCGCTGTAACTGCACCAGTCACTCCAGCTGCCGGCGTAGAGACGGGCAGGCTGGTTGGCAAGGTGGGCGGAAAGCAGGTTGACGCAGGCGGTCACACCGGAGCCGCAATAGACCACCGGCTCCTCTCCCCGGAAGGGCGCCCAGCGCTGGTTATGAAACGCCTCCGGCTTGATAAAGCCCTCTTCATCACAGATATCGGTCCAGGGCAGGTTGGTGGCGCCGGGGATGTGGCCGGCAACCGGATCGATGGGTTCCACCTCTCCGCGGTAACGGGGAGCTTCGCGGCTGTCGATCAGCGGGCAGGCTTGCTCGCCGGCCAGCTGTCTTACCTGATCGTAGGTGAGAGAGTCGGTCGTGAGAGTATTTGAACCGGGTGCCGAAGAGGATAGAGCCGGCATATCGGTGGCTTGCGGGTAACCGGCGTTACACCAGGCGTTGAAGCCGCCATTCAGCAGTTGCACCTGTTCAATACCGGCCTGCCGCAGTAGCCACCAGGCGCGGCTGGCAAAGGCCAGGCGGTTGTTGTCGTAGACCACCACCCGGGAATCCGGCCGGATGCCCCACTGCGCCAGCTGCCGTTGGAACGCCAGTGGCTCCGGCAGCGGATGACGACCGCCGTGGGCCTGTTTGGGGGCGGAGAGGTGCTGCTCCAGGTCGCAGTAGTGGGCGCCGGGAATGTGCCCCTGGTTATACAGTCGCTGGCCCTCTGTGGTGTCGGCGAGGGAGAAGCGGCAGTCCAGCACCACAACATCCTGCAAGCTGTCATGCAGTCCGGCAGCGCTGAGCATGGGATCGATGGCATTCTCGCTCGTATCAAGGCTCATGGGGTAATACTCCTGCTTTAAAAATTCGGGGTCATTGGCGGAACTCCGCCAGCCAGCCGAGGCTGTCTTCCGTATGGCCGGACGGTGTGTATTCCGCCCCCAGCCAGCCCTCATAGCCACACTCCTCCAGCAGTGCAAACAGCCTTTGCCAGGGCAGCTCGCCGCTGCCGGGCTGGTGGCGGTCGGGAGTATCGGCAAATTGCACGTGCCCAAAGTGCCTGCAGAGCTCGGGAATCAGCGATTCCATTGGCTGCTGCATGCGCGCCATATGGTAGAGGTCAAACTGCATGGCGACGCGGGGGTGATTGAGATCGTGGATGACCTGTTGCATCTGCTCTGCGTTGTGAATCAGGAAACCGGGCATGTCAAAGGTGTTAATGCCTTCAAACAGGGTGGTGATACCCAAAGAGCCCAATTGCCCGGCGCAGTAGTCCAGGTTGTGCAGCAGCTGGTCGTAGTGGGCTTCCGGGGGATAATCGTCGGTCTCGCGACCGGCCAGTACGTTCACCTGCGGCACCTGCAGCTGTTCGGCGTAGTGCGCGCACAGCTCGACAGCGCGTTTGAATTCGTCCCGCCGTTTGGGGTGACTGGCAAGGCCGGCACCACCACTCATCAGGTCGCCGGCGGGGACATTGATCAGAATCAGTTGCTGGTTGAACTGTTGCAACTGGTCGGCAATCTGCCGCGGCTCCAGTGCATAGGGAAACTGTATCTCCACCGCCTCAAAACCACAGCTGCGACTGGCGGCAAAGCGATCCTCCATGGGATGTTCGGTAAACAGCAGGGAGAGGTTGGCACTGAATTTCATGGTCAGGATTGGCTCCCCGGATTATGACTGTAGGCTTCGATCAGTGTGGCGGGATCCCGGTCCCGGTAGCCGGCATCGGCGTGGGCCTGCATGAGCGTGCGGGCCAGGTCGCTCATGGGGGTGTCAGACTGGCTGGAGGCTGCCAGCTGCTGCGCCAGGGTCAGGTCCTTGAGCAGGGTGCGCACATGCCAGCGCACCTCGTCCAGATCCCGCGCGGCCATGCGCGGGCCGGTAATCTGCAGAGGCAGGGAGTCGGCAAAGCCGCCCTGCAGCGCCTGGGGCAGGCGCGTGGCATCGACCCCAGCCTGCTCTGCCAGGGCGATCACCTCCGCCATCACCAGCAGGTTGCAGCTCACCAGCATCTGGTTACACACCTTGGTGGCCTGTCCGGTACCGGTATCGCCCATGTGGGTGACCCGCTGGCTGAGGTGGGAGAAGACCGGCTGCAACTGCGTCAAAGCCTCGGTGCGGCCTCCGGCCATGATCACCAGCGAGGCGTTTTCGGCCCCGGCTACACCACCGGATACCGGGGCATCCACCCAGTCACAGCCACAGTCTTGCTGCAGTTGCGCCGCCATTTCCCGGGTTGCCTCTGGCGCAATGCTGGAAAAATCCACCAGCAGCTGACCGGGGCGGGCGTGGTCGGCAATGCCGCCGGGGGCAAACACCACCTCCCGCACGGCATCGGTGTCGCTGACACAGAGCATGATGATGTCGCAGTGTGCCACCAGCTCACCAATGTCCTCGTGCAGTTCCAGGCCCTCCGACATCAGGTGCCGGAGCTTTTGCGGGCTGCGCGCCCAGCCGTGCACAGCGTAGCCGCCGCGAAGCAGGTTGCGGGTCATGGGAGTGCCCATCAGGCCCAGGCCGATAAAGCCGAGTGCGGGACGGGGCAGGGGAGAACTGTCTGGCATCGGGGACACGGTTCCTGAGGCTGTTAGGGGAGGGGCATTGTAGCAGCGTGGTGCGGCTTACGGTCTTTACCCGCCCATTACCAAAAATGCCATGAAATTTACGGTCATTATCAGTACACTTGCCAGCAATTTTAACACCTTGATTTGGTTCGACTTTACGAGAAGATGCAGTGCCTGACCGCAGCGCGACCCGGTCTTCACCTGCTCGTACCCGGGGGTACGCCTGAACCCGGGCCGATTCTTCGCAGTCCCAGCCAATCACACTGCAGACAACTATGGCAAATCCCCTGATACAACTGGAAGCCCTCAGCTGCGAGCGCGATGAGCGTGTGCTTTTCAGTGGTCTCGACCTGTCGGTGTTTGCGGGGGATGTTATCCAGATTGAAGGTCCCAACGGCAGTGGTAAAACCACATTGCTGCGCGTGTTGACCACCACTTCCGCCGATTTCAGTGGCGAGATCCGCTGGCTCGGCCAGCCGCTGTCAAAGGCCCGGCTCGACTACCTCAATAACCTGCTCTATATCGGCCACCTGCCAGGGATCAAGAAAGGCCTGACCCCGGGGGAGAACCTGCGCTGGTTCTGCGGTCTCAATCAGGGACACCAGCGTATGTCCATGGAGGAGGCGCTGGCGGCGGTGGGTCTGGCGGGCTACGAGGACGTACCCTGTTATCAGCTGTCGGCGGGGCAAAATCGCCGGGTGGCGCTGGCGCGTCTCTACCTGACCCCGGCGCGGGTATGGATTCTTGATGAGCCTTTTACCGCTATCGACAAACAGGGTGTGGCCAATCTGGAGAAACTCATGGCAGAGCACGCCGCCGGTGGCGGCTGTGTGCTGCTGACGACGCACCAGGAGCTGGATCTGGCAGGTGTACGAAAGGTCAATTTGCTCGGTTATCGACAGGTGAGATCATGAGCGGGCGTGCAGCGGGGATCGACGACAGCCTGCAGGCGCAGGCCACTCCCGTCCCGGGCCTGTGGCCCGGCTTCTGGGCGACCCTGCGGCGGGATCTGTTGCTGGCGTTCCGTCATCGTGGCGAGATGGCCAACCCGATCCTGTTTTTCCTCATGGTCATCACCATGGTGCCACTGGGGATTTCGCCGGAAAAGGCGGTGCTGGCTATGCTGGCTCCGGGCATGCTCTGGGTGGTGGCGCTGCTGGCGACGCTGCTGTCACTGGACGGTCTGTTCCGCAGTGATTTCGAGGATGGCACCCTGGAGCAATTGCTGATCGCTCCGCAGCCACTCTATTTCCAGGTGTTGGCCAAGGTGCTGGTGCACTGGCTCACCAGTGGCCTGCCGCTGACGCTGATGGCGCCCCTGTTGGGGGTGATGCTGTCGTTGCCGGAAGGGGGTTACGGGGTGCTGGTGCTGTCACTGTTGCTGGGTACTGCCAGCCTCAGTCTGATCGGCTCTATTGGTGCAGCGCTGACGGTAGCGCTGCGCAAGGGCGGCTTGTTGTTGTCGCTGATTATTTTGCCGCTCTATGTGCCGGTACTGATCTTTGGTGCCAGCGCGGTAACGTCGGTGGTGGAAGGTTTTCCCGCATCCGGTCAGCTGGCGATATTGGGTGCCTTCCTGGCGACGTCCATCGTGCTGGCGCCATTGGCGGCGGCCGGCGCACTGCGCATCAGTGTGAACGGATAGTGTAAACGGGCAGAAAGTAACTGGCCGCCGGCATTGGCTAATGCGGGTGGCCGATAGAAGAGAAGAGGTGTAATCGGTGGGTTGGCAGTGGTTTCATCGACTGGGTTCGCCGCGCTGGTTCTACGAAAAGAGCAGTGCGTGGATTCCCTGGCTGGCGGTATTGAGCATCGCCCTGTTGTTGTGGGGCAGTGTTTGGGGACTGGCGTTTGCGCCGACGGATTTCAAGCAGGGCAACAGCTACCGCATTATCTATATCCACGTGCCGGCCGCGTTCCTGTCGCTGGCGGGTTACTACGTGATGGCCATCAGCGGTGCCATCGGCCTGATCTGGAAAATGAAGCTGGCAGATATGGTCATGAAAAGCGCCGCTGTTATCGGTGCGGTGTTGACCTTTGTGTCGCTGGTGACCGGTGCCGTGTGGGGCAAGCCTACCTGGGGTACCTGGTGGGTATGGGATGCCCGCATTACTTCCATGCTGGTGTTGTTCTTTCTCTACCTCGGTGTGATCGCCCTGCAGGAGGCTTACCAGCAGCAGGATACGGCCAATAAGGCCAGCGCCATCCTGGCTCTGGTGGGAATGGTCAATATCCCCATCATCTACAAGTCGGTGGACTGGTGGTACACACTGCACCAGCCTGCCACCATCAAATTTACCTCGGAATCCACCATCCACCCCTCCATGCTCTATCCGTTGCTGGTGATGGTGATTGCGTTCTACCTGTTTTACGCGTTGGCTCTGTTGCTGCGTACACGCAGCGAGATTCTCTACCGCGAGCGCAAAACCCGCTGGGTTCAGGAGCTGGCAGAAGCCGGCAAGGGGAGTCACTGATGTTGCAGTTTGAATCCTTGTCAGAGCTTTGGAACATGGCCGGCCACGGCCCCTATGTTTGGGCCTGTTACCTGATTACGGCCATTGCCATCGTCTACCTGTTGGTATCGCCACTGCGCCGCCGCCGCCAGCTGTTTGAACAGTTGCGCCGCCAGGCCCGTATAGAAGCTGCCGGTCAGAGCGACGCCCGGCGCCCGGATTTTTAGTTTTTGAGAAGAGGTTTTCATCCATGCACCCGGTTCGGAAACAGCGACTGATCATTGTCTTGTTTGTGGTGGTTTTCAGCAGTGTGGCGGTTGGTCTGGTGGCCTACGCCCTGCGTGAAAACATCAACCTGTTTTACCCGCCTGCCAAAATTGTGGCCGGGGAGGCGCCGGTGGACAAGCGTATCCGCGCCGGTGGCTGTGTGCTGCCGGGGCAGGTTAAACGCGCAGGCGACAGTCTCGATGTCAGCTTTGTGATTACCGACGGTGCCGCCAATGTGACGGTCAACTACAGTGGCATCCTGCCGGACCTGTTCGCGGAAGGTGAAGCGGTGGTGGTCAACGGCTCCGTGGATGGGGACGGTGTTTTCCAGGCCACCGAGGTGCTGGCAAAACATGATGAAACCTACACCCCGCCGGAAGTGGCGGAAGCGATGCAGAATACTGGTGAGCACCAGAAAACCTGTGAAGGTATGAAGTATGGTTCCTGAACTCGGACATCTGGCGCTGATCTTTGCCCTGTTCCTGACACTGTCGCTGTCGGTACTGCCGCTGTGGGGTGCCTGGCGGGGTAACGAACGGCTGATGCACTCGGCACGCAGCCTCTCCAGCGGGGTGTTTGTGTTTGTGGCGTTGGCGTTTGCCTGCCTCACCTGGTCCTTTATGCAGGACGACTTTTCGGTGGTGTACGTCGCCAACCAGTCCAACTCGCTGCTGCCCATGCAGTACAAGATCAGCGCGGTGTGGGGTGGTCATGAAGGGTCACTGCTGCTGTGGGTACTGATCCTGGCGGGATGGACCCTGGCGGTGGCCCTGTTCAGCAAGGAGATGCCACTGGATATGGTGGCGCGGGTGCTGTCGGTGATGGGGATGATTGCCGTTGGTTTCCTCTCCTTCGTGCTCTTTACCTCCAACCCGTTTGACCGCCACCTGCCCAATATCCCGGCGGATGGCAGCGACCTCAACCCGTTGCTGCAGGACCCGGGCCTGATTGTGCATCCGCCCATGCTTTACATGGGTTACGTCGGCTTCTCGGTGGTGTTTGCCTTTGCCATTGCCGCGCTCCTTTCCGGGCGACTCGACAGTGCCTGGGCGCGCTGGTCTCGCCCCTGGACCACCGTAGCCTGGGCCTTCCTGACGCTGGGCATTGCCCTGGGCAGCTGGTGGGCTTACTACGAGCTGGGCTGGGGTGGCTGGTGGTTCTGGGATCCGGTTGAGAACGCCTCGTTTATGCCCTGGCTGGTGGGTACTGCCCTGATTCATTCACTGGCGGTTACGGAAAAGCGCGGTGTCTTTAAAAGCTGGACCCTGCTGCTGGCCATCTTTGCCTTCTCGCTCAGTCTGCTGGGGACCTTCCTGGTGCGTTCCGGTGTGCTGACCTCGGTACACGCGTTTGCCGCGGATCCGGAGAGAGGTGTCTTTATCCTCGGCTTCCTGGCTGTGGTGGTAGGGGGGTCACTGACTCTCTACGCACTGCGGGCGCCGACGGTGAAAGCCGCGGCCAGTTTCCAGTGGTTATCGCGCGAGGCGGCACTGCTGGGCAACAACCTGATCCTGGTGGTGGCCACTGCCACCATCCTGCTGGGTACTCTTTACCCGTTGATTGCCGACGCGCTCAACTGGGGCAAGATCTCGGTGGGGCCGCCTTACTTTGATTTCTTCTTTATCCCCTTGATGGCACTGTTGTGTGTGTTGCTGGGGGCCGGGGTGCTGTTTAACTGGAAACGCTCCCAGTGGTCGAAACTACGGCGCTGGCTGACGCCGGCACTGCTGCTGAGTGTGGTGCTGGGGCTGCTGTTGCCGCTGTTGATGCCGGGTGACTACTCGTTGTCGGCGGCACTGGCCATTGCCTGTGGGCTTTGGGTGATGCTGGGTATGTTTACCGATGTGGTGAACCGGGTGCGTCACAAACCGAAAAAAGTTCTGGCCCTGAAACAGCTGCCGCTGAGTTACAAGGGCATGGTGCTGGCGCACATCGGTGTTGCGATGACGGTATTGGGTGCCACGCTGACCACCATCTACTCCGATCACCGTGACCTGCGTATGGCGCCGGGCCAAACGGTGGAGCAGGGCGGTTATGAATACGTCTTCCTCGGCGCCAACAAGATGCGTGGCCCCAACTACATTGCCGATGTGGGCAAGGTGGAACTCTACAAAAACGGCAAGCTGGTGGATGTACTGACGCCGGAGAAGCGTCGTTATCTTTCCGGTGGCAACCTGATGACCGAAGTGGGCATCAATCCCGGTTTCTGGCGCGATCTCTACGTTGCCATGGGCGAGCCGCTGGACAATGGCGCCTGGGCGGTTCGGGTGCACTACAAGCCGTTTGTGCGCTGGATCTGGCTGGGGGCCATCTTTATGGCCGTTGGCGGCATGATGGCGATTCTGGATCGCCGTTACCGCGCCGCAAAACAAAAAGCGGCGGCCGCGGCCACTGTGGCACACGCCTGAGGAGAGAAGATGTCACGACTGAAACTGTTTTTACCGCTGGCCGTCTTTGGTCTGTTGGCCGGGCTCTTCTGGCGCGGTTTGAGCCTGGATCCCACCGCCATGCCTTCGGCGCTGATCGACAAGCCGATGCCGGCTTTTGATCTGCCGCTGTTGCAGGAGCCTGAGGCACGACGGACCCAGGCGGCGCTGCAGGGTCAGGTGTCGCTGGTGAATGTCTGGGCTACCTGGTGCGTCGCCTGTAAGGTGGAGCACCCTTACCTGGTGTCACTGGCACAGCAGGGCGTCAATATCATCGGCCTCAATTACAAGGACGACTCCGCCTCGGCCCTGAAGTGGTTGCAGGAGCTGGGTAATCCCTACCAGTTTGTGATTGTGGACCAGGATGGCCGCCTCGGTATCGACCTCGGTGTGTTCGGTGCGCCGGAGACCTATCTGGTGGATAAGCGCGGCATGATTCGCTACCGCCATGTGGGTGTGATTGATGAGCGGGTCTGGAACGAAACGCTGTTGCCACTGGTGCAGGAGCTGAATCGCTCGTGACTGAGGTGGACGCTTCCCGCTGCCCGCTCTGCGGGAAGTCCAACGATTGTGGTCAGCTGCTGCCTGCGGTGACCTCAACTGCAGCTGAGCAGGGCTGTAACGGCAATGCCGATTGCTGGTGCTTCCAGGCTGCCATTCCCCGCCACCTGCTGGACCAAATCCCGCCAGAGCTGCGGGGAAAAGCCTGTATCTGCCAGACCTGTGCCAGTGCCGCTGCTGCAGAGGCGGCGGCACTGGGGTTTGATGCCAGCGGCACACCAAGCTCCTGAGTACTCTCTTCTCCGGCCTCTCCCACGAGGAGAGGCTCAGCTAAAACTGCCCCGTGACCCTTCGGGGCGGCTCTCACCCAATTCAATCAATCAGTTATCGGTGGTGGCTTCTTCGGTTTCCGCCAGCGCCTGTGCAGCACGGGCGCGGTTGGTCACTTCCGGATAGAGCTCCAGCATGGGCTTGGGGATACCATTGCCGTCAATGACGTGGGCGTGGCGACGACGCAGCTGGCGTGGCTCGCTGACACCGCAGGAATGGGCGATCACCTCTACCTCATGCACCATGTTTTTCACATAGTGGGCGACGCGATTGGATTTATTGGTGGGGTCCAGCCCTTTCTGCAATTCCGGATTGTGGGTGGTGATGCCGGTAGGGC
Source organism: Pseudomaricurvus sp. HS19 (assembly GCF_009857815.1). GTDB lineage: Bacteria > Pseudomonadota > Gammaproteobacteria > Pseudomonadales > Cellvibrionaceae > Pseudomaricurvus. The sequence goes on from NZ_WVVW01000001.1 coordinate 441,838, forward strand.
AGGTGTTCTTGTTGCACTGCAGCGCCTGGATGCATCCCAGTGCGAACATAAAGCCACGGGCACTCACTGCCATATCGGCGCCGACGCACAGGGCCGAGGCCACATCTGACGGGTTAATCAGCTTGCCGGAAGCGATAACGCGGATGCGTTCCCGCAAGCCGTACTCGGTGAGTTTGTCCACCACCAGCGGCAGGCTGCGTTTCAGTGGCAGGCCGACGAAGTCCATCAACGCCTGGGGCGCCGCGCCGGTACCGCCGTCGGCACTGTCGACGGTGATAAAGTCCGGCGCATACTCCAGACCGCGGCGTTGAATGATCTGGCAGATCTCATCCAGCCACTGGCTGTTACCCACCACCACCTTGAAACCGGTGGGTTTGCCGGTGATGTTGCGCACCCGTTGCACCATATCCAGCAGCTCGTCGATGTTGCGGATATCCACGTGGCCGTTGGGGCTGTTGGACGCCTGTCCTTCAGGAATGCCACGGGTACTGGCAATCAGGTTGGTGACCTTGGCGGCGGGCAGGATGCCGCCTTTGCCCGGTTTGGCCCCCTGGCTCAGCTTGATCTCGAACATGCGTACCTGGTCGTGGGCTGCCACCGTTTTCAGCTTCTCTTCGTCGAGAGTGGCGTCATCCTTGCGCACCCCGTACTTGGCGGTACCCAGCTGGAAAATCAGGTCGCATCCACCTTCCAGATGGAACGGGGAGAGGGCTCCTTCACCGGTGTTGAGCCAGATCCCAGCCTTGCGTGCCCCTTTGCTCAGGGCTTTTATCGCGGGTACCGACAGGGCACCAAAACTCATACCGGAAATGTTGAAGATGGTGTTGGTGGAGAAAGGCTGGCGGGCGTAGCCCTCACCGAAGGTGATGGTGGCGGGAGGCAGGGCGTCCTCTTCCATGACCGGGAAAAGCCCGTTGAGGAAAATCACTTCCCCGGCCTGGTTCAGGGAGCGGGTGGAGCCAAACGCCACGGTGGAGTCAAGGTTCTTGGCTGCCCGGTAGACCCAGGAGCGCTGGGCGCGGTTAAACGGCAGCTCCTCCCGGTCCATGGCAAAGAAGTACTGGCGGAAAAACTCACCCAAATGCTCAAAGATGTAGCGGAAGCGACCAATCACCGGGTAGTTGCGGCGGATGGCGTGTTTGGTCTGGTGCACATCGACCCAGTAGAGGTAAGCGGTGTAGAGAATGGCAGTACCCAGGGCAAAAATCAGCAGCAGGGCGCTAAGGCGCAGAAAGCCGGAGACGAGATCGGCGAGCCACTCCATGGACAGTTCCTCGTGGTGAATAGGTTGTTGTGTTGCCGATGATAGCAGACTAACGCGCCAGTAACCGCCAGATGGCGTCTTTTACCTGCTTGATCGCTGCCAAAGCGCACTATACTGGTCTGACAGGAGAAAATGGCGCAGGGTCAGGAGCGCGGCATGGGAATGCAGGCAATCAACCAGGTGGGCAGTCAGCTGCCGCCGGATATCCGGGTGCCGGTCGTTATCGACGTGGAGGCATCCGGTTTTCATCCCCAAAGCTACCCCATTGAGGTGGGCGTGGCGCTGGAGACGGGGGAGCGTTTTTCCCGCCTGATCCTGCCCTACCCGGAGTGGGATCACTGGAGTGCCGAGGCGGAGCTGGTACACGGTATCAGCCGTGAAAAGTTGCAGCGTTTCGGCAGGCCGGGGGACCAGGTGGCCAAAGAGTTGAACAGCTGGTTGGTGGGCAAAAGTGTCTACAGCGACGGCTGGGTGCTGGATAAACCCTGGTTGATCCGTCTGTTTGAGTATGCCGGAGTGAAGATGGATTTCTGGTTTTCACCACTGGAGATGATCCTGTCGCGGGAGCTGATGGATCACTGGCGGCGGGCCGAGGCGCTGGTGGATCGACGCCTGCAAAGCAAGCGTCACCGCGCCAGCACCGACGCCCTGAGGATTCAGCTGATCTACATCGAAGCCCAGCTGTTACTGAAAAACCAGTAACCGGGTTTGCCGCGTTACTCCCCGTCCGGGCCGGGCAGCGGCTGAATGGGAAACTCCACCGCATTCAATTCCTGGAACTCTGCGGCGCGCTTCTGCTGCCGGGCCGCGACTGCCTGCTGCAGGTCAAACTGTGGTTGAAACATACCGCCCTGCCACAGGGTCATGGTGTGGAGACTGTCGCTGACGCTGTGGTCGCGGGCGTAGTTAAGCATCTCCTTGCAGCCACTGACCGCCAGTGGTGAGTTGGCGGCAATCTCCGCGGCGATTTCCATCACCTCTTCCAGCATGGCTTCCTGAGTGTCGTAGACACGGTTTACCAGACCGGCACGCAGGGCTTCTTCGGCACCGAGGCGGCGACCGGTATAGGCCATCTCCCGCACCAGCCCCTGGGGCAGGAGTGAAGGCAGGCGCTGCAGGGTGCCGAGGTCGGCAGTCATGCCGATTTTTGTCTCCTCGATGCAGAAAAATGCGTCGCTGGTGCAGTAGCGCATATCGCAGGCCGAGATCATATCCAGCGCGCCGCCGATACAGCCTCCCTGGATGGCCGCCAGCACCGGTACGCGTGCCTGTTCCAATCGTGTAAATACATCCTGTAGCTGTTGCAGTGCACGCACCATGGTCTCATTGCGCCGTCCCGGTTCGGAGGATTCACCACCCTGGGCAAAGCCGGCAAACACGGCCAGGTCCATGCCGGCGCAGAAATGCTTGCCGCTGGAGGCGAGCACAATAACCCGCGCGCTGGCGGTGTCGCTGATGTCCTGTATCACCCGCGGCAGCTCAAACCAGAAGTCGGCATTCATGCTGTTAAAAGCCTGCGGGCGGCAGAGGGTTAGCAGGGCGATGCGATCCTTGATTTCTACCTTCAATGCTTTTCCTGCCATGGCGATCTCCTCTTGGTGTTATTGCTGCACATGCTAACCCGAGCGCTGTCCCAAGGCGACTGCCGCAACTGTGTCGGCCAGCGCCGCATTGGCGTTGGCGCCAGCCCTGAAAGTGAACAGCGTTTGATCAGAGTCAAACCTCACAGGGCCGCGGCTGGCTACTATGAACCTGTAGAAAGTTGGTGGTGGTTGCGACAGATGTGTGCGGTCACCACAACCATAAATGCCGTCAGGAGGTGGGGAATGTATCTGGACTCTTATGTAATTTCAGGACTGATTATTGTGGCAGCAACCTGTGTCATTCTCGGGTACATGGGTTATCACGCTTACCGTCATATCAAGCAGGATATGGAGAAAAACAGCGGCCATTAAGCGCCGCTGGCGGATCGGTCAGGTTTACCTACTCTTCCCGCAGGGATTCAATGGGATCCACCCGTGCCGCGTGCAGGGCAGGCCCAATACCCGCCAGCAAGCCAATAGCCACCGACAGCAGCAGCGCCAGCAGCAGATAGAACAGGTTGAGGGACAGCGGTAATCCGGGGACCGTGAGCTGCAGTACACCTACCACAGCGGCAATGGCGGCGATGCCCGCTATGCCACCGCTGGCAGCCAGTATGATCGCCTCCCCCAGAAACAGCAGCAGAATCTGCCGCGGCACTGCGCCCACGGCGCAGAGCAAGCCAATCTCCGGGCGCCTCTCCTGAAGTGCCGTGGTCATGATGGTGAGTATGCCGACCCCTCCTACAAACAGTGAAATGGCACCCATGGCTGCCACCGCCAGGGTGATGATGTTGAGGATGCGGTCGAGGCTGGCCAGCATGTCCTCCTGCGTAAACAGGGTAAAATCCTCCTGTTTGTGGCGCCGGGTCAGTCGCTCCCGCACCCCTTCGGCAATGGCGTCGCTGGTGGTAAAGGGGCTGAAGATAATGTCGATCTCCATCAGTCCTTCGCGATTAAACATCTGCAGTGCCAGGGGCGTGGGAATATAGATCACATCGTCCAGGTCAAACCCCAGCAGTTGTCCTTTCGGCGCCATAACACCGACTACCCGGAAACGACGTTCGCCCACCCGCACCCACTCGCCCAGGGCCGATTGCGGAAACAACTCTGTTGCCAGTTTGGAACCCAGTACGGCGAGGGCGCGGGGATGTTGCAAGCCACTGTCGGGGAGGAACTGTCCCGTAGCCACTTCCATTTTCCACGCCAGCGGCATTTCGTGATTGACCCCCAGCAGGTTGGTGTGGCGGGCAAGGTTACTGCTCTCTACCCGGGCCGTGCCGGTAACCACCGGAATCACCGCTTCCACCTGCGGCAGTGTGCGCAGCGATTCGGCATCCTCCACACTCAGCGGACGCACGGAGTTGAGCATGCCGGCCATGCTCTGGGTGGTGACCCGCCCCGGTGATACCGCCACGATGCGGGTGCCGAACTGCGAGAAGGTATCCATCAGGTAGACCCGCAAGCCCTCGCCGATGGCGGTGAGCATGGTGACCGCCATTATGCCAATGGCGATACCGAGGGTGGTCAGGGCGCTGCGCTGGCGGTTACTGGTGAGTGAGCGAAAAACCCAGCGCAAACTGTCGGTCAGTGTCATGGGTCAGCGCCTGTAGAGTGCGTGGATGGGAGACAGCCGGCTGGCCCGGCGCGCCGGCACCCAGGCAAAAAGCAGTGCAGCCAGCACGGCGGTGGCGGTGGCGGCCACAACTGCCCACAGTGGTGGTTGCATCGGGAATGAAGGCCACAGGACGCTGGCCAGCGTTAGCAACAGGGCGCTGGCCAGCAGCCCCGTCAGGGCGCCGGCCAGGGCCAGCAGTGCCGCCTCCCACAGAATCAGTTGCAGCACGGTCTGCTCTGCCGCTCCCAGGGCTTTCAGCAGGCCGATCTCCGGGGTGCGCTGTGAGGTGTTGATGATGGTGAGGTTCATCACCAGCACACCGGCCACCAGCAGACTGATGGCGCCGATGCCGCCGACCGCCAGTGTCATGATGGTGAGTATCTGGTCAAAGGTGGCGAGCATGGCGTCGGGGCTGACAATGGTCACATCCAGCTCATTCTGGTGCAGCCGCGCCATCTCTTCCTCAATACGTTTTTTGGTGGCGGCCAGGGGTTGTTGGGTATTCACCTGCAGCAGTACCCGGAAGAGGGAGTCGGTGTTGAACAACTGCTGCGCCAGGCTGATGGAAACCAGCACGCTGTCGCTCAGGTCCATGCCAAAGGCATCGCCGCGGCCGGAGAGCACGCCCACCACCCGGCAGCGATAATCCGCTACCCGCAGCAGCTGTCCGATGGCGGGCTGGTTGGGTAACAGCTCCTGCAGCAGGGTGCTGCCGACCAGACATTCGTTGTCCTTGTGTCCCGGGTCCAGGTGCAGGTTACGGCCCTGATCCAGGCTCATCTGGCGAATGTCGGGGAAAGCGCCGGTGGTGCCCAGCACAATCACTTCGCGCCCGCGCTCGCCGTGGGAGACCAGTGTGCTGCCAATGATCACTGGCGCCACCTTGAGGATCGCCGGGACCGCCCGCTGCAGGCGCAGGGTTTCCGTCAGGGTGATGTTGCGGGCCGCGGCACCGGTTACCGGTGGCAGGCCACCGGTGGTTTCGTTGCGGCCCGGAAACATGACCAGAACATCCTTGCCGAGAAAGGCAAACTCTTGCATCACATAGTTACGTGCACCTTCGCCGAGGGAGGTGAGCATCACCACCGAACAGACGCCGATTGCCATGGCCAGAAGCAGCATCATGCTGCGCAGGCGGGTGCGGCTGACAGAGCGCCAGCAGAAGAGCAACTTGTCCAGCAGGTTCATTGCAGGGCTCTCCGGTAGACCGGGGCTTATCCCGGAGTGAGGTCGCGGTCGATACGGCCGTCGAGCATTTTCAGTTGCCGCCGGGCGCGGGCGCCCAGGTCCGCATCGTGAGTGACTACCAGCAGGGTGATGCCATCGCGGTTAAGTTCCTCCAGCAGCGCCACCACTTCGGCGCCGGAGTGGCTGTCGAGATTTCCGGTGGGCTCGTCGGCCAGCAACAGGGCGGGCTTGCAAATGATAGCCCTGGCCAGCGCCACCCGCTGTCGCTGGCCACCAGAAAGTTGCTTGGGAAGGTGATGGCTGCGATCAGCAATGCCCAGACGCTCCATCACCTCCTGCGAGCGACGCTGCCGTTCGGCAGAGGACACCCGCCCCAGCACCATGGGTAACTCGATATTTTCCCGGGCGGTGAGTCGCGGGATCAGGTGGTAGGCCTGGAACACGAATCCCATACGCTGGCTGCGCAGTTCTGCCCGCTGAGGCTCGCTCATGGTGGTGGTTTCTGCGTTTTCAAAGGTATAGCTGCCGGAGTCGGGGCGATCCAGCAGGCCGATCATATTGAGCAGCGTCGATTTACCGGAACCGGAAGGGCCCATGACCGAGATGTATTCGCCGACGCCAATGGAGAGGTCGATGGTGTCCAGGGCCTTAACCGGCTGGTCTCCGAGGACGAAGGTTTTGCACAGCTGCCGCAGTTCTATCATGGCGTTTTGTCGCTGCTGTGGATCAGCTGGCCCTCCTGCCAGTCGCCCCTCGCGTGGGCCAGCAGGCGGTCGCCGGCCTTGATTCCGGAGAGGACTTCCGCGTGGGACCAGTTGCGCAGACCAGTGGTGATGGCCACCCGCTGCAGGCGGTTGTCACTGTCGAGGCGCCAGACGGAACCGTCAGTAGTGATGGACTCCAGCGGGATCACCAGCCGCTGTTCCCGCTGCTCCAGAATGACAGTGACATCGGCGCTATACCCCACCAGCAGGTGTGGCAGTGCCTGACCGGCATTGAGCTGCACATCCACATCGACGGTGCGTGCCTGCTTTTCATAATCCTGCACATAGGGGGCGATACGGGAGAGGGTACCCGGCAGAGGCTGTTCCGGGTAGGCGTCCAGGGTAATGGTCACCGGCAGGCCGGTATGCAGGCTGGCGGCATCCACCTCGTCTATGGGGGCGGTGACGTAGAGACAGCTGGTGTCGATCAGGTCAACCGCTGCAGGCGTGGGGATGCCGGGTGGCGAGGGGGTGATGTACTCGCCCAGTTCGCCATTGATCTCGGCCACTGTGCCGGCAAAGGGCGCGCGCAGTTGGGTGCGCTCGAAGATCGCTTGCTGGTAGTCGAGGCGGGCGCGTGCCACACCGACCTGGTCGGCAGCGGCTTCACACTGCAGTTTCTGATTGGTGGCGGCAATCTCCGCGGAGTCCCGGGCCTCTTCCGAGGCCAGGTTGCGCTTCGCCAACTGGTTAATCCGTTTCAGCTCCCGCTGCTTCAGTTCTGCCGTTTCACAGGCGCGGGTCTGGTCGTGTTTCGCTGCCTTGAGGGTCTGTTCTGCCTGCTGCACGTCGGCGGCACGATCCAGGTTCCATAGCTCCAGAAGTAGCTGGTCTGGTTGTACTTCATCACCTTCATCCACCAGCAGGCGGTTGACCACGCCGCCAATAGGCAGTGCCAGTTTTGAGCGGCGACAGGCCTTGATGGTGCCGGCGCGGGTATTGGTCACGGTGGCGGCGATGGAGTCGGTTTTGGCTTCAATAACCGCTGCAGCAGTGGCTGCGGGATAGGCGTGGCGCCACCAGAAGAAGGCGGCCAGCAGCAGGGCCAGGGCAACAAGAATCCACAGTGTCCGCTTCAACGTTCCGTGCTCCGCAGAAAGATTGCCGCTCAGGTTACCGGCAGGTGGCAGAGTTTGTCCATGTTGTTGGTGTGGTTATGCCGCTAACGCCTGTGCCTGGTGGAGGCGTTAACTCATTCAGATAACGTTGGCCTGCTGCATCTGCTCGCGGGCGGCGGTGGCCGCCTGCGCCAGTCGGGCATCACTGGTGAGCGAACTGCGTTGCGGTACTTCGAGCTCCAGGGGTACCGATTTTGGCAGGGCGCGCAGGTAGTCAATCACTGGCAGCTGGCCTTGCCCCGGTGGCAGGCGATCATAGGTCGCTTCATCGGCGTAGTCGCCGGTGATGGCGGTGTTGTTGCTGTCACAGAGCTGCGCGTAACCAATGCGGCTGGCGGGTAGGGCAGCCACCTGTGCCGGCGTCACGCCTGCCCGCGCCAGGTGCAGCAGGTCCAGCCCCACACCGATGTTGTCACGCCCGGTTTTGGCAATCAGTGACATCACCTCATCCAGGGTTTTCCAGATCGGCATCAGTGGCATAAATTCAATCCACACACTGAGTCCTGACTCTTCAGCCATATCGCACATAAGCTGCAGGTTGGCGAGGCAGTGGGCTTCATCCGGATCGCAGAGAATGGCGGTCATGCCTCGGGCGCCAAGCTCCGCACCGAGGCTGATGTCGTCACGGAAATCAGCGGCGTTGGTGTTGGGCAACAGCATAAACGATTCAATATTGGCGACACGGAGATTGTGTTCCAGCAGGTCCTGGATAAAAGCGTCGCGATTGGTGCGCGTGACCAGCGGAAACTCGCCGCTCAAACCACCACTGCGCACAAACACGGAGACTTCCTGGCAGCCGGCCAGAAAGGCAGACTCTGCCAGCTCGAACGGGCTCAGGTCGAGGGCGGACATCTGGTGCAGGCCCAATGCTTTTTGCATGCTGTTCTCCAATTTCGGATGGCCACCATGGCGCAGCCGTTTGACATTAGTGTATGCCGTAATCAGTCGCGTGTGGCGATCCCATAGCGTTGGCAATAATCGCCGAAGCGCTCCCGTACCATCGCGGCGGATAGCCCGTACTCTTCCAGCGAGTATTCGTGTTTGCCATGTTTGCCCTTGGGATTTTGCTGCAGCATGGTGGTCATGGCGTCGGCAGCCTCTGCTGTCAGGGGCTCGTCAAAATGGGCATAGAGTTTCTTCATCTCTGCCAATGGATCCGCCATTAAGGCGCTGTAGTGCAGATCGTAAATGGAATCCTGTCCATGCTTCTCCTTGTAAGCATCTGCACGGCGAATCATTTCGGCAAACATATCCATCATGGACGCGCCGATGTAATGCAGGTCCACTTTGTCACTGAACATCTGTCTCACCACCTTGATCAGGCTGCAGGCGGATGCCACCACATCAACCGGGTCGCGGTGCGTCATCACCAGTTGCGCGTCCGGGTAGACCTCGGTGAGGGCGTCCAGGAAGAGAGGATGCCACGGGTTTTTCAGGGTCCAGTGGCCGGGCGCTTCACTCTGCAGTACCTGCAGCAGCTTTTTGTGGTAACGGAAGGCGGGCAGGTAGTCCGCTTCATGAATCAGCCAGTGGCGATAGGAGGGAATCTCGGCAATCGCTTCGTAGTATTGGGCGCAGAAGGATTGCGACATGGCGAACTGGCACTCGGTGGGGCTGTCGGCGTCCTCGTGGTGAATGGCAGAAATGTGGGGTGCGAATTTCAGGGACATATCCACCATGGCCTGTTCCTGCAGGCAGCGGGGATCGCTGCTCAGTTCACCGGCCTTGGGTGGTGGTACGGAGTTAAACGCTTCCCAGCGCAACAGGCAGCGACGGCCGGGATCAGCGTTCAGCAGGTTAATGGTGAGGGTGGTGCCGGTGCGGGGCAGGCCGAAGACAAAGGTGGGTTTGCTGACCGGCTGTTGCAGCAGCTGAGGGTGGGCCTGCAGGTAGTTCTCAACCTGCAGGCGATTGCTCAGGTTGCGGATCAGTACACCGGTGATGCTTTGCCAGCCGCGCTCGGTCAACGGTGCTTCATTATTCAGTGCGTCTACCAGGTGTTGCAGGCCTTCCAGGACAGACTCATCGCCGATGTCGGTGAGTCCGGTTTGCTGCCGGGCAGTGGCAAGCAGTTGCTGAGCGTCGATCATGGTCTGTGGTACCCCGGTTATTGTTGTCATGTTTTGAGCGAACAGGGATAACGCTACTGGGCCATTTGAACGTTTTCAACAGGGGTGTCGTAAAATCGACATCAATTGCCGGCTGTCCCGATTCTTCCCGGCCCACGGGGAATTGGGAGAGCTGGCCGGCTTAACGTCCCAGGCATTGCCGGTAGCGCTCTGTACTCTCCGCAGGCCATAGCTTGCTGCGCTGGTAGAACTCTTCCATGGCCGGGATTGCCGGATCCAGGATAACCCAGGGCAATTTGCTGTTGGTATAGATGTGGATGTCTGGCGGGCAGAGCTCTGGTTGGTGCAGGGTGCCGACGCGCACAAAGGCTACCTTCTCCTTTGCGGCGTTGTAGTGACTCCACAGCACCACCCGGCAGGCGGGGCAGCGATGAACCGTCTGCCCAAAGCCGCTGTTGCTGGGGATGTGCATGGATTCGGTAATGCCACCGGCTACCCGCAGGTGTTGGGTTTCGATGAGTGCATTAAGCGCAAATGCCGAGCCGGTTTCGCGCCGGCACCAGCTGCAGTGGCAGCAGTGCACAAACATAGGCGCGCGCGCCAGTGTGTACTGAAGGTGACCGCAGTTGCACTGGCCGGTGAGTGGGGTGGGGGGAGTATCTGCTTCCATAAGGCCCTATTTGCGGTTGTGGGAGCCGTCGCAAAGTGGCGGATTGCCGGTTTGTTTGCAGCCACAGAAAAACAGCTTCTTGCTGTCGCTGGCGTCGTACTTTACCGGGGTGAAGTCGGTGCCTTTGTGGGAGCCGTCGCAGAAGGGTTGTTTCTGGCTGCGGCCGCAGGCGCACCAGAAGTAGGATTTACCAGCTTCAACATCTATGGGAAAAGGGGTATCAGACGCTCTGACCGGTGTGCTCATGGCGTGCCTCTTTATATCCGATGGTGGTCTGCAGGGGTGTCGGGATTGCTCGCTGTAACTATGGACCGTATTGCGGGATTAGGCCAATAGGAGTGGGATGGGATTCGCCAGGCCGGTAATGCTGGAGGGGCGTGTGGTCGGGCTTCTTCCGTGGACACGATCTTGTCGGGGAAAAGTTAGTTGAGCCCGAAGCGCGGGATCTCGCCCGTCCGGTCTCAGCAGCTTCTTTCGGGCACAAAAAAAGGTTGTCTGTTAGGGCAACCTTTTTCAATGTTGGCGGACCGGACGGGAAAGGTTCAAACAGCCTTGGGGCTGTTTTCACCCCTGCGGGGCGCTCGCAGGGCTCGCGTCCAAACTTTTCCCGGGGAAAAGTTAGTCGAACCCGAACGCGGGATCTCGCCCGTCCGGTCTCAGCAGCTTCTTTCGGGCACAAAAAAAGGTTGCCTGTTAGGGCAACCTTTTTGAATGTTGGCGGACCGGACGGGACTCGAACCCGCGACCCCCGGCGTGACAGGCCGGTATTCTAACCAACTGAACTACCGGTCCGCGATTACTGAAGCGTGGTGCCAAATCCCGAAGTCACGCAAAAGGGAATTGGTGGGTGAAGAGGGGATCGAACCCCCGACCCTCGCCTTGTAAGGGCGATGCTCTCCCAGCTGAGCTATTCACCCGCGCTGTCAGTGGGTGCGTATAGTAATGATATTTTTTTTGCCGTCAACGATTTTGTTTAAAGATTTCAAAAGCCTGGCGTTAACGGAAGGTAAAGTTGCCTGGAGGGGGTGGGTGCAGGTTGCTATAATCGGCCGCGCTTCCAATCAGGGGAAAGACTGTGACCGTTGTTAGTAGTACTGCAAGCTCCTGCCGCAAGGTCGGCCGTTCCGTGAATCTGGTCGGTAGCGGCCTGTTACTACTGTTGACGCTGTGGTCGCTGCCCGCGGCAGCCGTCATCGACAACTACGAATTTGACGATGAAGTCACCCGCCAGCGCTATCTCTCCTTTATTGAAGAGATGCGCTGCCCCAAGTGCCAGAACCAGAATCTGGCTGGGTCCGATTCCCCGATCGCCGCGGACCTGCGCCGGGAACTCTACCTGTTGCTGGAAGATGGCAAGAGCGATAAGGAGATTATTGATTTTATGGTGGCCCGTTACGGTGACTATGTTCTTTATCGCCCGCCAGTGAAATCCAGTACGGTGTTGTTGTGGGCCTTACCTGCCACGCTGCTGCTGTTGGGTGTCGGGGTGGTGGGGCTGACGTTACGCAGCCGGGCGCGACAGAAGATGGCCGCCGATGTGCTGAGCTCAGATGAGCAAACCCGACTGCGGGGCTTGTTGGAAAAGGCTGAGCAGCGCCGTCGTGAATCCCCGTCCGGTGGCGCCGGGGACGATCTCTGAACGGCTCTCCGTTATTTCATCTCCTCCTACTGTATTAAAAATCCCAAGCGAGACACTCATGGCTTCATTCTGGATCTGGACCCTGCTCCTGGCGCTGCTGGCGGCGTTGTTTGTGCTTTGGCCGCTGCGTCGGCGTGAGGCCGCCAGTGTGGTGGCTGCGGACGAGGGCGAGCGCGAGGAGCTGGTGCTGGACCTGTTTAACGAGCACCTGCAGGAGCTGGAGACCCAGCTGGCCAATGGGGATCTGGAGCAGGCGCAGTTTGAGCAGCTGCGGCGGGAACTGGAGCTGTCCCTGCTGGAGGATGCCGGGCCTGCGGTGTCGGCCCGTGGTGGCAAGGCGCGCTGGTCGCTGGTGCTGGCAGCGGTACTGCTGCCCCTGCTGGCGGTGCTGTTGTATCTCTATCGCGGCTCCATTGCTGATGTGCAGATCCTGGACTTGCGTGAAGACTACTTTGCCCAGCGAACGGCTGGCAATAATGAGCAGGCCGACCAACTGCTGGATCAGCTGGTGCAGCAGCTGGGCGCCCGCCTGCAGGTGCAGCCGGATAACGAGGGCAATCGCTACCTGCTGGCTCGCACTTATATGCAGCAAGGCGAGTATGTGAAGGCGGTGGGAGAGTTCCTGGCGCTGGTGCAGGCCGGTGATGTGCCGGCCAGTATTATTGGTGAACTGGCACAGGCGGTGTTCCTGGCCTCCGGCAGCCGCATGACGCCGGAGGTAGAGCTGCTGGCACAGCGAGCGCTGCAGCAGGATCCGCAGGAGTCGACCAGCCTGGGATTGATGGGTATCGCGGCCTTCGCCAAGCAGGACTACGCTCGGGCCAGCCAGTATTGGCAGCAGGCTGTGGCCCAGATGGATCCCCGCAGTCCCTCTGCAGCGGATCTGCGCAAGGGTATTGCCCGTGCACAGGAGCTGATGGGGGAGCAGATGCCGGTGGCTGTGGACGCGGTAACAGCGATCACCCTGCAGGTGTCCCTGGCAGAGGGGGTCACCGTTGCACCGGAAACCACCGTCTTTGTCTACGCCCGTGCCTGGCAGGGGCCGCGCATGCCGCTGGCGATCCAGCGGCTGCAGGTCTCGGATCTGCCGGCCACGGTAACGCTGGACAAGAGCATGGCCATGGCCCCGGGTATGGATATCACCTCGGTGCCCCAGCTGGAGTTGCTGGCGCGGGTCTCTTTCAGTGGCCAGCCGGTTCCCGCGAGCGGGGATTGGGAGGGGAGCATGGGCCCGGTAGTCCTGGGTGACGTGAGCAGTCCCCTGACCTTGAAAATTGATCAGAAAATACCCTGATTGAGCGAGGTTTGCCTCGCTCGCCGGGCCCCTGGCGGGCCATCCTTCCCGGGTCGGGACTATGGGCTGTCATAGTTCCGCCACTTGTGTAGAATTCCCTTTTTCGCCTGTTTCAGGGCCTTGGTGCCGTGGCGGGCGCGGCTGCTGCGGCCGTCTCCCGATGGGGGAGTCCCGGTCTGCAAGGCAGACTATAAGAATTCAAAACTTTCTGAGTGAAGCATCGATATGCGGCTAAAGTGCATCAAACTGGCGGGATTCAAGTCGTTCGTTGATCCGACCACGGTCAACTTCCCCAGTAACTTGTGCGCCATTGTCGGGCCCAACGGCTGTGGCAAGTCCAACACCATTGATGCGGTGCGTTGGGTAATGGGGGAGTCCTCCGCCAAAAACCTGCGCGGTGAGTCGATGACGGACGTTATCTTCAACGGCTCCGGCGGCCGTAAGCCAGTGGGGCAGGCCTCTATTGAGCTGGTGTTTGATAACACCGATACCACTCTGGTGGGTGAGTACGCCCGCTTCTCTGAAATCTCCATCAAGCGCAAGGTGACCCGCGACGGGCAGAACAACTACTACCTCAACGGTACCAAGTGCCGTCGCCGGGATATTACCGACATCTTCCTGGGTACCGGTCTCGGTCCCCGCAGTTACGCCATTATCGAACAGGGCATGATCTCCAAGCTGATCGAGGCCAAGCCCGATGAGCTGCGGGTGTTTATCGAGGAAGCAGCGGGGATCTCCAAGTACAAGGAGCGCCGTCGTGATACCGAAAACCGCATGCGTCGTACCAAGGAAAACCTGGAGCGCCTGACCGACCTGCGCGAAGAGCTTGATCGCCAGCTGCAGCGTCTGCAGCGGCAGGCCCAGTCCGCCGAGAAATACACCGAATACAAGAAAGAGGAGCGCCTGCTCAAGGCCCAGTTGCAGACCCTGCGCTACCGCATCCTGGCGGAAGAGGCCGGACTCAAGAAGCAGGTTATTTCCGAGCTGGAGCTGAAAGTCGAACAGTTCGTCACTGACCAGGTGGCCAACGACACATCCATCGAAAAATACCGCACCCAGTACACCGATCTTGGCGACAAGATGAGCGAAGTACAGGGGCGTTTCTACTCCATCGGTGCGGATATCGCCCGTATTGAGCAGACTATCCAGCACTCCCAGGAGCGTGCCCGCCAGTTGCAGGTGGACCTGGAGCAGACCGATCGCGACTGCAAGGAGGCCCAGGAGCACCTGGTCACGGACAAGCAAAAAGCCGAGGCCTGGGAAGAGGAGCTGATGGAGCTCGAGCCTGAGCTGGAGATGATCAAGGCGGCGGAGGATGACTCCGGCGATGAGCTGCAGGACGCCGAGGAGGCCATGCAGGCGTGGCAGCAGCAGTGGGACAGTTTCAATCAGACCGCCTCCGAGCCGCGCCAGCGTGCCGAGGTGCAGCAGTCCCGCATCCAGCACCTGGAGCTGGTGCAGTCGCGCCTGCTGGAGCGCGTCCGTAAACTGGACGAAGAGAAGAAAAACCTGGTTCCGGACGAATCGGAAGAGGAGATCGGCCAGCTCACCGAGCAGCTGGCGGAGCTGGATCTCGATGCGGATACCAAACGCAATCAGGTGGAGTCGGTAACCGACGAAATCAATTCCTTGCGCGATGCCAATAATCAGTACAGTGACGAGCTGGATACGGTACGTACCGGGTTGCAGTCCATGCGTGGCCGTCACGCGTCACTGGAAGCGCTGCAGCAGGCCGCACTGGGTGAAAAGGACAGTGCCGTCAGCGAGTGGCTGCAGAATCAGAACCTGGGCAATAACCCTCGTCTGGCTGAAGGCATTGAGGTTCGCGATGGCTGGGACAAAGCGGTGGAAACCGTGCTTGGCAATTCCCTGCAGGCAGTCTGTGTCGACGGCTTCGATACGATTGCCGGTGTGGTTGGCCAGCTCACCCAGGGTGAATTGGTACTGCTGGACAGCAGCGCCCCCACGCAGAATATCGATGGCAGCCTGGCGCCGCGCCTGCTGGATATGGTCAGCGCGGATCTGAACCTGGCCTCCCAGTTGGGTTCCGTGTACGCACTGGAAGATCTGGCTGCGGCACTGGCGCTGCGCGGCCAGTTGCAACCCCATGAGTCCGTGGTTACCAAAGACGGTCTCTGGCTCGGTGCTAACTGGCTGCGGGTGGCCCGCGATACCGATGCCACTTCCGGTGTGCTTGCCCGCAAGCAGGAGCTGGAAGAGCTGACTGCAAAGCTGGAAGAGGCGGAGCAGCAATCCGAGTCCCTGAGCCAGAAGCTGGAGGAGGGGCGTCAGCGCATCAAGGATCTGGAACAGCAGCGCGAGCAGTTGCGTCGCGATGCCGATGCCCAGGCGCGCAAGTACAGTGAGGTGCGTTCACAACTCAGTGCCCGCCAGGTTCGGGTAGAGCAGATTGCCGTGCGTCGCGACCGGGTCACCACCGAGATTCGCGAAGCCCGCGAACAGATGGAGCAGGAGGGCGAAAGCCTGGCGGAAGCGCGTATGATCCTGCAGGAAGCCATTGAAGCCATGGAGCGGGATACGGACCAGCGTGAGGCGCTGCTCAGCCGTCGCGATGACATTCGCGCGCGTCTCGACGATGCGCGCCAGAAGGCGCGTCACGACAAGGATCGCGGCCACCAGCTGGCCATGCGCCACCAGGCCTTGAAAACCCAGGTGGATGCGGTCAAGGCCGGCCTCGGCCGCCTGCGCGACCAGACCCAGCGTCTGCAGGAACGCCGCGACATGCTGCGCGACCAGCTGGAAGAGGTGCGCAACCCGGGTGAAGAGAATCAACTGGAGCTGGAAGCCCTGCTGGAGAAGCGCCTGTCGGTGGAGCAGGAGTTGACGGCGGCACGTAAGGCGGTGGAACAGGTTGAGCACGACCTGCGTCAGGCGGAGCAGTCCCGCAACCGTTCCGAGCAGGAGCTGCAGGCGGTGCGAGCGAAGCTGGAACAGGCGCGCCTGGAAGCCCAGACCCTGGAAGTGCAGCGTTCCACCCTGCAGGAACAGCTGGAGGAGGAAAATTTCCGCCTTGAGCAGTTGCTCGAAGAGCTGGCCGTGGATGCCGACCAGCGTGCCATGGAAAGTGAGCTGGAACAGCTGGCTGGGCGTATTGCGCGGCTGGGGCCCATCAACCTGGCAGCCATCGACGAATACAAACTGGAGTCTGAGCGCAAGAACTATCTGGACGCGCAGAACTCAGAACTGGAAGACGCGCTGGAAACCCTGGAAAACGCCATCCGCAGGATTGATCGTGAGACCCGTACCCGCTTCAAGGAGACCTTTGATCAGGTCAACAGCGGCCTGCAGGAGCTGTTCCCGAAAGTCTTCGGTGGTGGCCATGCCTACCTGGAGTTGACCGGTGAGGATCTGCTGGACACCGGTGTGGCGATCATGGCACGGCCGCCAGGCAAGCGTAACAGCACCATTCACCTGCTTTCCGGTGGTGAAAAGGCGCTGACCGCCATCGCCCTGGTGTTTTCCATCTTCCGTCTCAACCCGGCACCTTTCTGTATGCTGGACGAGGTGGATGCACCGCTAGATGATGCCAACGTGGGTCGCTACGCGCGTATGGTGCAGGAAATGAGCGCGCACGTGCAGTTTATTTACATCACCCACAACAAGATCGCCATGGAGATGGCGCATCAACTCCTGGGTGTGACCATGCATGAGCCGGGCGTATCCCGCCTGGTAACTGTGGATGTGGACGAGGCGGCAGAGTTGGCGGCCAGTTAAGCGCACATACATTATCAAGGTGTCGTCAGCGGACGGCACAGCTGTGAAATAATATCCCGTGTAGTCTCCGGGCCCGCTATAGCGAGAGGCAGGAGCGGCACTGAAAATGGAGTTCGCAATGCGAGAGTGGTTAACCGTAATTATCGTACTGTTGATCGTTGCGGTGTTGTTGGATGGTTGGCGGCGGATGCGTCACACGCGTCGCCATTCCCTGAAAATGTCACGTAACGTCAAGCGTATGGATGATCGCCCGGAGCCGGATGGCTTTGGCAGCGAGCTGCCCAATGGCGGCGCGCGGGTGGTGCGTCAGCGCGATGCCAGTGATGCCCGTCAGTTCTCCGAGGACTTGAAAGAAAACTTCGTTAAATCCCGGGTAACCCTGGGTAAATCACGCATTCCGGAACAGGTGTCCCTTAACCTGGACGAGGAAGTGCCGATGCTGATGGATCCGGTAGATCAGGCCATCGCTGAAGCCGAGCTGCGGGAGCAGGAGGAGTTCGAGCCTGCGCTGGGCAACGTCGACAGCCTGGACGATGAGCTGGGTTCACCCCGGGTGGTGCGTGAAGCTGCGCGGCCGGAGGAATATCCGGAGCCGGAGGAGCCCACCGCCGAGAGTGATGCCGAAGAGGTGATTATCATCAATGTGATGTCAGTGGGCGATGAGCGTTTTCAGGGCCAGGACCTTCTGGAAGTGGTTTTGCGCAGTGGTATGCGCTTTGGTGATATGCAGATATTCCATCGTCACGAGCATGAAGACGGTGAGGGCTCGCTGCTGTTCAGTATGGTCAACATGGTGGTGCCCGGCACGTTTGATCTCGCGGCCATGGATGAGTTTGAAACACCCGGGGTCAGCCTGTTTATGACCCTGCCCATGCAATCCAGCAGTATGGATGCCTTTAACCTGATGGTGGATACCGCCAAAGCCATCGCCAGCAACCTGGGTGGCGAACTGAAAGACGAGCAGCGCAGTGTGATGACCATGCAGACCATTGAACACTGCCGCCAGCGCATTCGCGATTTTGAAAGAAAGCAATTGTCCCGGGGCTGACCCTGTCAGCCACGTGGCAGAGTGGCGCACTGTGACTTTGCCATCCCGCAGTGCGCGCCAGCAGCAGTAAACCGGATTCACAGCAGATGCCAAACACCCTGGAAGCGCAGGAAAAAATCGAGTCGCTGAAGCAGCAGCTCAATTACCACAACTACCGTTATTACGTCCTCGACGATCCCACCATTCCCGATGCGGAATACGACCGCCTGCTGCAGCAGTTGCAGGAGCTCGAGCGCAGCTACCCGCAATTGATTACAGCAGATTCCCCGACCCAGCGAGTGGGGGAGGCCCCCCTGAGTGTGTTTGATCAGGTGGTGCATGAAATTCCCATGCTCTCCCTCGATAACGCCTTCGCCGATCAGGATCTGCTTGATTTTGATCGCCGTATCCGTGACCGCCTGAAAACCGACGCGGAGATTAGCTATGCGGCAGAGCCCAAGCTGGACGGTATTGCAGTCAGTATTCTTTATCGCAATGGAGTGCTGGAGCGGGGCGCGACTCGCGGCGATGGCGCCACCGGCGAAGACATCACCCAGAATGTGCGCACCATTCCGTCGATTCCCCTGCGCTTGATTGGCGACGACTATCCGCCAGTGCTGGAGGTGCGCGGCGAAATCTATATGCCGAAGGCCGGCTTTGAGCGCCTGAACCAGGCGGCGCGGGAGCGCGGTGACAAGCCTTTTGTAAATCCCCGCAATGCAGCTGCCGGCAGTCTGCGGCAGCTGGACTCCCGCATTACTGCCACTCGCCCGCTGGAGAT
This sequence comes from Pseudomaricurvus sp. HS19, assembly GCF_009857815.1. Taxonomy (GTDB): domain Bacteria; phylum Pseudomonadota; class Gammaproteobacteria; order Pseudomonadales; family Cellvibrionaceae; genus Pseudomaricurvus. Next base: position 460,585 of record NZ_WVVW01000001.1, read on the forward strand.
GTGTGCGTACAGTGTCGGACTGGTAGAAGGCGGTGAAATGCCGTCCCGTCATACCGATGTGCTTTACGCGCTCAATCGCTGGGGCCTGAAGATTAATCCGGAAATGGCGGTGGCGGAGAACATCTCCGCCTGTATGGATTACTACCGCAAGTTGGGCGAGAAACGCGATCGGCTCCCCTACGATATCGATGGCATCGTCTTCAAGGTTAATGATCTCTCCCTGCAGCAGAAGCTCGGTTTTGTATCGCGTGCGCCGCGCTGGGCAGTGGCCTACAAATTCCCGGCGCAGGAAGAGATGACCCGGCTGCTCAGTGTCGAGTTCCAGGTGGGCCGCACCGGCGCTGTAACGCCTGTGGCCCGGCTGGAGCCTGTGTTTGTGGGTGGGGTAACGGTCTCCAACGCCACCTTGCACAACCGCGATGAGATACAGCGCCTCGGTGTAATGGTTGGTGACACGGTTGTCGTGCGCCGTGCGGGGGATGTGATTCCACAGGTGGTATCGGTAGTGAAATCAAAACGCCCGGCGGACGCATCGTCGATTACCTTTCCCGATGCCTGCCCGGTTTGTGGTTCGCCGGTGGAGTCAGTGCCGGGCGAGGCGGTTGCACGTTGTACTGGTGGCCTGATCTGCGAGGCGCAGCGCAAGGAGGCGATCAAACACTTCGCCTCCCGCAAGGCGATGGATATCGACGGCCTCGGTGACAAGCTGGTGGAGCAAATGGTGGATCAGGGGCTGGTGCATTCGGTGGCTGATCTCTATCGCCTGCAGGCGGCACAGGTCGCCGGACTGGAGCGTATGGGCGAAAAGTCGGCACAGAACCTGGTGGCGGCGCTTGACAAAAGCAAGTCCACAACGCTGGAACGCTTTCTTTTCGCGCTGGGTATTCGTGAGGTGGGCGAAGCTACGGCCCGGGCGCTGGCGCGTCACTTCGGCAACCTGCCGGCATTGATGGCAGCCGATGAAGAGCAGCTGCAGCAGGTGCCTGATGTAGGTCCGGTAGTGGCTCACTTTGTCGCTGAGTTTTTTCAGCAGGAACACACTCGCGAGGCGATTGTGGCATTGCAGGAGTGCGGGGTGCACTGGTCGGACCTGGAAGTGGCCGCACGCCATGAGCCGTTGGCGGGTAAAACCTATGTGGTGACCGGCTCCTTCGAGCTGATCAAGCGCGACCTGGCGAAGAAGCTGCTACAGGATCTGGGTGCCAAGGTGGCGGGTTCTGTGTCGGCCAAAACCCACTGTGTGGTGGTGGGGGGCGGTGCCGAGAATAACGCCAAGTACGTCAAGGCCCGGGAGTTGGGGATTGAAACCATGGACGAAGAGCAGCTCGTGACGCTGCTGAAAGAGCAGGGCGTCTTTGAGGGCTAGGAATGTGAGGATTAAGTGCATGGGGGATCGTCTGCAGTGAGGGTTCAGTGGCTGTTGGTCGTTGTGTTCGGGGTGTTGGTGAGTGGTTGTGTCACCAGCCCGCCCCGCCAGATCGATAACATCTGCGATATCTTTGATGAAAAGAGCGGCTGGTACGACGATGCGAAAGAGGCCAGTGACAGGTGGGGAGTTTCCATTCCGGTTATGATGGCGATCATCTACCAGGAATCCCGTTTTCAACCCAAGGCCAAGCCACCCCGCACCAAAATCCTGTGGATCTTCCCGGGGCCACGCAAGAGCAGTGCTTACGGTTTTGCCCAGGCCAAGGACGAGACCTGGGACTGGTATAAGGATCAGGCCGGGAGCTGGGGCGCCGACCGCGACGATTTTGCCGATGCTGTGGATTTTGTGGGCTGGTACAGCCATGTCAGTAACAAACGCAGTAAGATATCCAAGAACGATCCCTACCGGCTCTACCTGGCGTACCACGAAGGACACGGGGGGTATAACCGCGGGACGTATCGTAAAAAGCCCTGGCTGCAATCGGTGGCCAAAAAGGTCTCTTCCCGGGCGGCAATCTATCAGCGACAGCTGGTCAAATGCGAAGAGCGCCTGCAGGGCGGCTGGTGGTTTTTTTGAGTAAGGAGGCAGGGCCTCCGCTGATTGAGTAGCTCTATGGATCAGGAATCAATCGTGTACGGCTGTATCAAGGATGTTGCTTTCAGGGAGGGCGATGCGGTGCGCCGTCGCGCCAACCGTGAAGCGATGCTGAGCCTGCCTCATGCCGACGAATGGCCGTTTCTCAGTCAGGAGATGTTCGCCATCCCCCGTATTGAAGTGGATCAGTCCAACTACCAGACCGAAGTTATGCACTTCGGTGCCTCCTACCAGGCGGTTGAGTATGAGTGGGAACAGTGGATTGAACAGTTTGAGCGTCTGTTAAGTCGCATGTACTGGGTTTCTGCCACTGTGCATTTGGAAACAGAGCTTTCCGGAACCCACACTTTCACCTGGGAATCCTCCGGCAACTGGCATGAGCCGGGGTCCGGGGATATGCAGATCCGCTGTGAATGGAGCCACGAGGGTCGCTTGCGGCTCTAGTCTTTTTGTTCCGCCCGGGCTCCTGATCCCCAAACCGAATTTCAGGCCTGAACCCGAATTCCTGAACAAAGCCCTACAGGTTGTCACCGATGTTGTTCGATACCGCAGGCAGCGATGAGCTGCTCTCACGCCACTACAAGCTCGCGTTTTTCGATATTGATGGCACCTTACTGGGACTGGACGGTAACTACAGCCAGCGGGTGAAGGATGCGGTTCTTGCGCTGAGGCAGGCGGGTATCCGCACCGCCGTGGCTTCGGGGCGCCCCCGTTTTGCTGCGGACTTCCTGATAGACCAACTGCAGTTGCGTGACGCCGGCCTGTTCTATACCGGCGCTCTGGTGCAGGAGCCCGCCGGCGACGTGCTGGCCCTGCACAGTCTCGACGATGACATCGTGCAGGCATTGGTAATGAATGGGCGCGAGCAGGGTCTCTATACTGAAGTCTGCGGGCTCAATGAATTTTTCGTGGACCAGCTTACAGAGCTTGGCATGCTGCATGCGGAGCACCTGCGGGTGACGCCGGTGGAGACCGACCTGCTGGCGTTACGGGGCCGGTTTCCGGTCATAAAAATCCTGTTTGCAGCACACAACGCCGAAGAGCAATTGCGCCTGCAGGCCCTGGAGCAGAAATTTCCGCAGCTGGTTTTTGCCTACGCCAAGATGGCTGCCAAACCCGATTGGCTATTCGCCAGTGTTATCAGTGGCGCAGCCTGCAAGCAGCAGGCGTTTGACCTGTTGCTGGCCTATCACGGTGTGTCGGCCGATGAGGTGATGAGTTTCGGTGACGCCCAGTCCGATATGATTTTCCTGCAGCGAGCCGGTTTGGGTGTGGCGTTGGGAAACGCAGCCCCGGAGGTGCAGGCGGTTGCCAGCATGGTCACCAGCCCGGTGTGGGAAGACGGGGTCGCAGAGGTGATTGAGCGTCACCTGCAGCTGCGTTAACCCGGATCGTGTTTGCTTTACCCCGTCGTCTTGTGCGGCGGGTAGTATCAGTTTCTACAGGTGTGTGTATGTTATTTGGTTTTCGCCGCAAGTCCCGTCCCGCATTCGGGGTGGCCATGGTTGCCAGTCTGGCGTTTATTGCCCTGGCCATCTGGGGCTGGAATGTGCCGGTCGATCAGATTCTTTCGATTTTACTGGCATGCCTGCTGTTGATTGTCGGGCTGGTACTGGTCTCCGCGGCACTGATCGTGGGACTCAAATTATTGCGGCGCCTGCTGCGCAAGCCTCCAGAGCGCTGACCGCGATCCTGGCGGTGTGAGAAAAAGTCTGAATCAACCATTTCAAACGGTCGTTTGAAATGGTTATACTGAGGCGCGTTTGATCGGTGAGCCTTCTCTGTGCACCGCCTGCCAGGGCGCAGCGAGGGGAAAGTTGCTCCGGTCATCAGGGCGATAGCGTCGTTTAATGGAAATTTTTTGCGCCTCAGACGTCAAATCGCGTATACATTTACCAACAACACGCCAATTGAGTTGTGAGAGGTTATCGGGATGACAGATTACAAAGCTCCACTGCGGGATACCCAATTCACCCTGTTTGAATTGCTGGACTACGAGCAGCACTGGCAAAGCCTGCCCAGCTACGGTGATACCGGTGCCGACATCGCCAATGCCATCCTGGAAGAGAGCGCCAAGTTTTGTGAAAACGTACTGGGCCCCATCAATCAGAGCGGCGATGCCGAAGGCTGCAGCTGGCAAGATGGTGAGGTTACAACGCCCAAGGGCTTCAAGGAGGCCTACCATCAGTACGTGGAGGCGGGCTGGCCATCCATCAGTCATGATGTTGAGTACGGTGGCCAGGGGTTGCCACCTTCGCTGGGAATGGCGGTAAATGAAATGTCCGGCACTGCCAACTGGTCCTGGGCCATGTATCCCGGCCTCTCCCATGGCGCGATGAATACCATTGATGCCCATGGCACCGAAGAGCAGAAGCAAACCTACCTCACCAAATTGATCAGTGGCCACTGGACCGGCACCATGTGCCTTACCGAGCCTCACTGTGGCACAGACCTGGGTATCCTGCGCACCAAAGCAACACCCAATGCTGACGGCTCTTACGCTATCAGCGGTACCAAGATCTTTATCTCCGCCGGCGAGCACGACATGGCGGACAACATCATCCACATTGTGCTGGCCCGTCTGCCGGATGCGCCTCCCGGCACCAAGGGTATCTCGCTCTTTATTGTGCCCAAATTCAATGTGAACCCGGACGGCACTCCGGGTGAGCGCAATGCGGTCAGCTGTGGATCCATCGAACACAAGATGGGTATCAAGGCTTCCGCCACCTGCGTGATGAATTTTGATGGTGCCAAAGGTTACCTGATTGGCCCTCCCAATCGCGGCCTCAACTGCATGTTTACCTTTATGAATACCGCGCGTCTTGGAACCGCCATGCAGGGCGTGGCCCATGCCGAGCTGGGTTTCCAGAAGTCGCTGGCCTACACCAGGGAGCGGCTGCAGATGCGCTCTCTCAGTGGTGCCAAAAATCCGGATGGCCCTGCAGATCCCATCATTGTGCATCCGGATGTACGCCGTATGCTGCTGACCCAGAAGGCCATCGCCGAAGGTGGTCGTATGCTGCTCGCCTACTGCGGCAAACTGGTGGACATTGTTGCCGATGGGGACGAGGCCGCCAGTAAGGAGGCCGATGGTAAACTCTCTTACCTGACACCGATTGCCAAGGCTTTCCTGACCGAGGCGGGTTTCGAGTCTGCCAACCTTGGCATGCAGTGTTTCGGTGGCCACGGCTATATCGCTGAGTGGGGCGTGGAGCAGAACGTACGCGATGCGCGTATCGCCATGATCTACGAGGGTACTACCGGTGTGCAGGCTCTGGACCTGTTGGGTCGCAAGGTACTTATGAGCCAGGGCGAAATCATGAAGCCCTTTACCAAAGAGGTGCACAAGTTCTGCAAGGCCAATGAAGGCTCTCCTCATGTGGAAGCGCTGGCGAAGGTTAACCAGCAGCTGGGCGAGCTGACCATGCATGTGGGTATGCTGGCGCTGGAAAATCCCGATGAGGTAGGCGCCGCCTCGGTGGATTACCTGATGTACTCCGGATACTTTGTCATGGGCTACCTGTGGGCGATGGCGGCACTGAAGGCGCAGCAGGCTCTGGATGAGGGGCGGGGAGACAGCGCTTTCTATACTGCCAAGATCCGCACCGCCAACTTCTATTTTGCGCGCATACTGCCGCGCACCGCTGGCTTGGCGGAAACCATCAAGGCTGGTGCTGCATCCTTGATGGAAATGGACGACGACGCCTTCGCATTTTGATGGTTATGACACAGGTCGCGTGCTCTGCTGTGCGCGGCCTGTGTCGCTCCGGTTGCTGCTTCGCCGGAGTTGGCGGTCGGTTACGTTACCGATCGGTGCTGCATTAGCCGGCTGTCAATGCCTGCCCATGACACCTCAGTGGGTTGTGATCACGGCGCTGCAGCAGGTCGTAAATAAAGGTAGTATCGGTTATTGAGTTATCCCGGACAGCAGGTTACAGCCACAGTTGTCGCCATCCGGTTTTAATCGTGGGGCGACGCCAGGGAATGCAGAGAATCAAATGGGGGCGATATGAATAAGAACGATATGCGGTCAATTCCCGAGACAGTCTGGGACGCCTTTGGGCAGTTCAGGGACAAGCCTGCTTTCACCTGTATGGGGAAAACCCTCACGTACAGAGAGATGCAGGAATACAGCGAACAGTTCGCCAGTTTTTTGCAGCACCATACCAGTTTACAGCCCGGTGACCGGGTGGCGGTGCAGCTGCCCAATTTGCTGCAGTACCCGGTGGTCATGTTCGGAATTCTGCGCGCCGGTATGATTCTGGTAAATACCAACCCGCTGTACACCGAGCGCGAGCTGGAACACCAGTTGAACGACGCCGGTGCCAAGGCGCTGGTGGTGTTTGCCAACCTCGCCAATACCGCCGCCAATGTGATTCACAAAACCTCTGTGGAAACGGTGGTGGTAACCGATATTGCCGACCTGCACGGCTTCCCTAAACGACCCTTGATTAACGGTGTGGTTCGCTACCTGAAACGAATGGTGCCGGCGTACCATTTCCCATCCCAGATCACCATGCGCCGGGCTCTGGCATTGGGTCGCCAGCAAGCGGCGACAGCAGCGGAGGTGCAGCCGGAGGATGTGGCTGTATTGCAATACACCGGCGGTACCACCGGTGTCGCCAAGGGCGCCATGCTCACACACGCCAATATTGTGGCCAATATGCACCAGACCCAGGAGCGCATTGGCGAGCTGAACGGTGTCGGGGTAGAGACCTATGCGGCGCCATTGCCGCTCTATCACATCTACGCCTTCACCATTCACTGCATGATGCTGGTGAATACCGGCAACCACAGCATCCTGATTCCCAACCCCCGCGACCTGGCATCGCTGGTCAGTGCTATAAAGCCTTTCCGGTTGACCGGCTTTGTGGGGCTTAACACCTTGTTTAACGGGCTCTGTCACAACAACGGTTTTCAGGCGCTGGACTTCTCCAAACTGAAAATTACCGCGTCAGGTGGTATGGCGTTGACGGCTGATGTGGCCAAACTGTGGGAGAAGGTGACCGGCTGCAAGGTTACAGAAGGCTACGGCATGACCGAGACCTCACCGGTGATTTCTGCCAATTTCCCCAGCAATATTCACCCGGGAACCGTCGGTCCGGCAGTGCGGGATACCGAAGTGCGGGTGCTTGATGAAGCGGGTACCGTTTTGCCGGTGGGCCAGGTGGGGGAACTGGAAGTCAAAGGCCCGCAAGTCATGAAAGGTTACTGGCAGCGGCCGGACGAGACTGCCCAGGTGATGGACGCTGAGGGCTGGTTGAAAACCGGTGATATGGCGGTCCTGGATGAGGAGGGGTATATCCGAATTGTGGATCGCAAGAAGGATATGATCATTGTCTCCGGGTTTAACGTTTACCCCAATGAGGTTGAGGACGAGATCACGCAACATCCCGGCGTGCTGGAAGCTGCAGTGATTGGTGTGCCCAGCGACAAAACCGGAGAGGCTGTGAAGCTGTTTGTGGTGCGGCGGGACCCGTCACTCACTATCGAAGATGTTATCGGCTTCTGCCGTGAGCGTATGACCGCCTACAAGGTGCCGCACCTGATCGAATTCCGGGATGAGCTGCCCAAGTCCAATGTGGGCAAGGTGTTACGTCGTGAACTGAAGGATCAGGAAATGCGCCGTCGTGGCAAGTGATGGTGAATCGCTGCAACAGGAGCACTGAATGCCCACCAATGCGCTGATTCTGTCGGGTGGAGGTGCCCGGGCTGCCTATCAGGTAGGTGTGCTGAATGCGGTTAATGAACTGTTGCCTGCGGGCGTACACAACCCGTTCCCGGTCATCTGTGGTACATCCGCCGGTGCCCTCAACGCGTTGGCGCTGGCCACCCACACCGGCAGTTTCTACGAGGCGTCGAAAGACCTGGAGAAGATCTGGGGTGAACTGCAGACGCAAAAGGTGTTTCGGACCCGCTGGCGGGACCTGCTGGGTGGTGGCGGGCGCCTGCTGACTTCCCTGTTCAATGAAGGCGTCGGTAAAGGCAAGTCCATTGCCTTGCTGGACAATGCCCCGTTGCGGGAATTCGCCGATCGCCATATCAACTTCCCTCAACTGGACGCCGGTATTCAGAAGGGCGACCTGAAAGCTGTTTGTGTTACCGCCATGAACTACAGCAGCGGTGAGTCCATGAGCTTTTTCCAGGGTGACCCTTCGGTGAAGGAGTGGCGTCGGTACCGGCGCACCGGTGTCAAAGCACAGTTGTCACTGGATCACCTGATGGCGTCGTCTGCCATTCCGGGCATTTTCCCCGCCATACGTTTGGGACGTGATTACTTTGGTGACGGAGCCTTGCGTCAGGTCGCGCCGATCAGCCCGGCGCTGCACATGGGCGCGGACAGGATCTTTATTGTTGGTGTTTCCGGTAACCGTAACCCGGTGCACTGGGCCAAGCCGAAATTGCGTGCACGTCATTCGCCTTCCATTGGCCAGGTCTTTGGCCATTTGTTCAGCAGCGCGTTTATTGACAGTTTTGAAGGGGATATCGAGCACCTGGAGCGGGTCAATCACCTGCTCAGGCTGGTACCGGAAAAGATACTGCAGGAGCAGGGCGTAAAACTGAAGCCGGTGGACACGCTGATTATCTCACCCAGCAAGGAACTGGATAAAATGGCGGGTCGGCGAATCCGCCATATGCCTCGTTCGGTGCGCTTTTTCTTTCGCGCCACAGGTGCTACCACCAAGGGTGGCGGTGCGACCACCAGCAGCTACCTGCTGTTTGAAAAGCCCTACATTGATGACCTGATCGAGCTGGGTTACCAGGACGCCATGTGGGAGAAGGAGCAGATACAGGCGTTTTTCCAGGTCTGATGCCGGGTCATGGCCCGGGGCAGGACGGGCGTCTGTCAGTAGAGGTCAACCACCACCCGAATGCCGACATCATTGTAGACGCTTCTGCCGTCACGGTGATCCCGGTAGTAGCTCTTCAGTTCCTCGGCGCTGTTACGAATACTGCCGCCGCGTACGACTTTTTCCGCGCAGCCGTTCTGCACCACGGCACTGCCGTCCCGCGGTGCTGCGAGGTAGTGGGGCTGGTAGCAGTCCTCTACCCATTCGGCCACATTTCCTGCCGTATCAAAGATGCTGAAGCCATTGGCTGGATAGCTGCCCACCGGCGCAGTCTTGGTGCGGAACAGGTTGCTGAATTTGCTGTTACAGCCGCGTCGACAGTTGGCTTTGCCGTCGGCACTTCCTTGCCACCAGTAGTCGCCGCCGGTGCCGGCACGGGCCGCATATTCCCATTCCGCTTCTGTTGGTAAGCGGTATTTGCGTCCGGTGGAGTCCCGCAGCCATTTGGCGTAGGCACGGGCGTCTTCCCAGCTGACATTGATGACCGGGCGACTGCCCCGACCCCATTGGCCGTCGGGCGGCAGGGGGCGTTTGGTGGCCTGTGCAAATTTGTCGTAGTCGGCAAAGGTGATTTCGTACTGGCTGATGGCGAACGGTTGCGCCAATCGCACGCGGCGGGTGGGAGAGGTGATGGCGTCTCCCGAGTTGCCCATTTCAAAGCTGCCCTGGCGCACGATAACCATAGCTGGCCCTTTGGAGCCATCTGCCAGTTCGTTATGGAAGGTGGCGCCGGGCACGGGGATCTTGCGCAGGGATACGTCCAGCGTCAGCGGTTGGTTGGTGATCTCCACCCACTGCACGTCGCGATCATGGCCCTCTGCGGTTACCTCCACCTGATAGCGTCCCGGCAGCAGCGGAATTCCGGTGTAGTAGCGTTCGCGAATATTGAGCACCCGAACTTTGGCGTCAATCGGGCTGGCGTTCACTTTCAGCCCAAAGCGTGGCGGCGGTGGCGGGGGACTGGCGGGTTGCACCGACGCGGTTGCCGGAGGCTCGGCCAGTGCGGCAGAGGCGGGTAGCGAAGCAGCAGGAGGAGCCTCAGTAGTTTCTGCGGAAACGGCTTCGATGTCATGGTCGCGGGCGGGCTGCTGTTCTCCCTCAGCCAGCAGCAGGCGCTCGACCCAGCGGTTGGTGGAGATGATCGCCGCCTGCAGCGAGTTAGGCAGGACCGTGTCCCGGTTATCGATCAGTCTGCCCATGCCCATGCTGAACGCAATCCAGATGATACCCAGCAGCCCCCCCAGCATGAGACCGCGGTAGATGCGGGCAATGCGCCGGTTTTCCAGTGACTGGTAGTGAGCCGCTTTCTGCACACGGGTGGAGATAATCGTGGCCCGGTCTTCTTCGACGGTTTCGGCGCTGGTACGGATCTCGGTGACGGTGACCCTGGGATGGCGGTAGACGCCGCGCTTGGGGGTCCAGCGCCAGCTGGCCAGCCACAGGCCTGCCAGTTTCGCCTGCGCGGCAATGGCTGCATAGCTGGTGAGCACCAGTGCCTTGAACAGCGACAGGATCTGGATGGCGGTGGGGTCGGTCTCCGTCAGGTAGGTCGGTGTTGTGCCCCTGGAGGTCCCCTGCAGCTGGGCAATGGCCTCCACCACTTCGCGACCACGCTGGAAGCGGTCGTTGGGATCCTTGGCCAGCAGCTTGTTCAGGAATGGCTGGAACATGGTGTACTGCGGCGGCAGCTTGGGTATCGGTGCCGTGAGGTGCTTGATGGCGATGGCCACAGCTTCCTCGGCGGTGTAGGGGACACTGCCGGTAATCATTTCGTAGAACACCACGCCCAGGCTGTAGAGATCGGCACGCCCGTCAATGGGTTTGCCGCGGGCCTGTTCGGGGCTCATGTAGTGGGGGGTGCCGACCACCGTTCCGGCGTTGGTCATGTTGGAGGCGGTACTGACGGTCTTGGCCACGCCGAAGTCGGAGAGTACGGCGGTGCCGTCTTCCCTGAAGAGGATGTTCTCCGGTTTGATGTCCCGGTGGATATAGCCTTTTTCGTGGGCGTGATCCAGGGAGTTGGCAATCTGGGAGGTGATGCGCAGCGCTTCCACAGCACTGAGCCCCGCCTTCATGCGGTCGTGAATGGATCCGCCGGCCAGGTAGTCCATGGCGATGTAGTTGAGATTCTTGAAGCGGCCAATGTCGTAAACCGAGACGATATTCGGGTGTGACAGCTGGCCAACAATATTGGCTTCACGCTGAAAGCGCTCGCTGAATACCGGGTCGGCATTGAGCGCCGGCGACATGACCTTCAGGGCAACTTCCCGACCGACACTGAGCTGAATAGCCAGATAGACGGTCGACATACCACCCTGGTTGATTTTGCGAATGATTCGATAGCCGGGGATCTGCATTGCGGTATCAGGTGATCGTCCAGTAACCAATCATAAGGGTGCTGACCAGGGCCAGCCCGTAGAGAGTCAGGTCCAGCCACAGGCGACCTGTAACCCTGGGCAGCCACTCGTTGAGGCGGTGCAGCAGGTTGCGGCGGAAAAGAGGGGATTCGATCACCTGCACGGTGATGTTGTCCCTGCCACCGGAGGTCAGCGCCTGTTGCATCAGCTTCTGCGTGGCCTCCCTGGGAGTACTGGCATGGCAGAGAATCTGGGCGATGGCGCTGTTGTCCAGTTCGTCGGTCAGGCCATCGCTGCAGAGCACAATCCACTGTTGTTGCTCCCAGTTACCGCGCACCGTATCCACCTTGATGGGATCGGGGCCGGAAGAGCCAATACATTGGGTAATGACATTCTTGTCGGGATGATCATCCACCTCTTCGGCCTGGATGGCGCCGGAGGCGAGCAGCATCTGCACATAGGAGTGGTCGGTGGTGAGCTGCTCCAGACGGCCGCCGTCACCCTCTTCGGACCAGAGGTAGGCACGGCTGTCGCCAACCCAGGAGACCTGGTAGTCGGTATCGTCGGACAGCAGGGCCACTACGGTGGAGCCCATGCCGTTGGCACCTTCGCCACGGGAGGCGGCCTTGAGTACCGCCTTATGGGCGCTGTGAATGGCACTTTCCAGGTCGCGGCTGCCCGGCAGTTTTTCATCAATGGTACGTTTGACAATGTCACTGGCAACTTCGCCGGCATCGTGGCCGCCCATGCCATCTGCCACCATCCAGAAACCCTGGTCGGGCCTGCTGAGAAAACAGTCCTCGTTATTGTCTCTGACCAGACCTTTGTTGGTCAGCGAGTAGGATTGCAGTGGTGGCATAGAAAATCCGTATTGGCGTGAACTGTCGGGATCACCGGCAATTCAGGGGCAGTGGTGAGCCAGATAATACGTGCGAATATAAGGTGGGCGCAATTTGTCCACAGGAGTTCCGCTAAAAATGTATAGTACTGCTAAATACCCACAAAAAAAGTGATTTATTTCACCTAACCTATTGAAGGCCAAAGAGCTTTTATGCATTATCGGGCGCTTGAAAATATCTGGGTTTACTTGCAGAGGGTCACCTTTTTATGCTCAAGCTCCGCTTTACCAACAACAAACAGAATGCGGTGTGGCTTGTTGAACCTCTGGTGACCATTGGCCGCAGTCCTGACTGTGACCTGGTGCTTGAAGGGGAAGGAGTTGCCGACCAGCACGCCGAGATCCGTGTTGAGCATGAGCAGCTCACCTTGCGCCTGCTGGTAGATGCCGACAACACCTTCCTCAACGGAAAGCTGGTTCCCATGGCCACGCCGCTGCCTCTGGAGCCGGCTGATAACCTGCGCATCGGTCGTGTGGCCATGCAGGTGGTAGACCCCAAGCGCGAACCGCGTCCGGCGGTGAATATGGCCAAGCCCGACCCGGGTACCGGTTGGGCCCTGAAAGCCAACCACAGTGCATTGGGCAACCGCGTTTTCCCCCTCAAAAATGAAACCCTGGTGGGTCGCTCCGGCGATTGCGACATCACCTTGGCTGCCGCCCACCTCTCACGCCGCCACGCGCAACTGACGGTGCGCGACGGGCTGCTCTACGTGCGCGATATCGAATCCGCCAACGGTACTTTTCTCAATGGCCGCCGTATCAAGGAGGCGAGGGTTCGTCGCGGTGATGACCTGCGCTTTGATACCCTCAGCTTCGGTGTGATCGGACCTGCGGATGATCTTGATAAAACGTCGGTGCGTGGTCCCGAGAAGCACACCGGCAAAGTCGCACCGGGCAAGGCCCGGGCGGGAGTTCGCCCGGTCGCGGCCCGCGTCCAGGAGGACCGTGACCTGGATGTTGCTTTACAACCGGCCGGTAACGCTGTGGAGGCCTCTGCAGCACCCGCGGCGGGTATGGGGCGGGCTGTGGGGCTGGGTCTGCTGGTATTGATTGCCGGTGGTGTCTACGTTGCCTTCCAGAATGGTCTTTTCTGAGTCCTGCGGTGGGCTTGCCCGCTTGCTGTAACTGTCACGCAGGGGCTGCCGCCACCTTCGTGGCAGTGAGTCCGGATCCAAATGAAAACTCTCTATCTGTACACCACTCTCGGTTGCCACCTCTGTGAGCAGGCGCAGGCGTTGGCCTGGCCGTTGCTGGGCACTTATGGCCTGCGTTTGCAGAGTGTGGAAATCGCTGATGACCCGCAGCTGCTGGAGCGCTATGGGGTGCGGATTCCCGTGCTGGCGGTTGTCGGGGACGAAGAGGGGTTGGGCTGGCCGTTTGATGCGGCCGCGCTTGAAGCCTATCTTGCCGCCCACTGCTAGGTCGACAGCAGTACTGCTCCGGGTAGCCCCGGTCACACCCATGCCGCTTCAGGCAGATTAAACAGGTTATTGGCACAGCCCCGGGTCACTGTTCCGGGGGCTGTGCTTGTTGGTGCCTGTTTCAGAAGTTCTGGTCGTGTTCCACTGGGTTCAGCATGGTGGGCGTGGTGCCGGTGCGGTAACCGTAGATTACCGAGTAGGCCAGTACGTTTTGCACATAGCGACGGGTTTCACGGAAGGGGATGGTCTCGATCCAGACGTCAGCCGGCAGTGCGCTGGCGCTGTTGCGCAGCCAGCGATCCACGCGGTGAGGGCCGGCATTATAGGCGGCGGCAGCCAGGAAGCGGTTACCCTGGTAGCGCTGCAGCATTTCGGTAATGTAAAAACTGCCCAGGGAGATGTTCTTGTCCGGCACCATCAGGTCGCTTTTGCTGTAGGGCAGCCCCGCCTTGCGCGCGGTTTCCTGGGCGGTGGCCGGCATCAGCTGCATCAGGCCCATGGCGCCTGCGGGTGAGCGGGCGTGTTCCGCGAAAGCGCTCTCCTGTCGGGTGATGGCGTACAGCAGCAGGGGAGAGACCTGGTTGTCGTCTGCCGCCTTGAAGATGGGCTGCTGGTGGGCGAGGGGGAAGCGCAGGCGCAGGTCATCCCAGTAGCGGGCGGTGGCCAGTGAGGTGATCGACTTGTGGTGCCAGCCCCACTGATTGGCCAGTTGGGCGGCGGCAATGTGTTCCTCTTCCGAGGTAAAGCGACTGCTCAGGTCGAGCCATTCCCGGCTGGCATTGGTGATATCGCCAACCGCACGCAGTTCGCGGGCGCGCTGGCTGGCAGGCTCGGAGGCAATACGCAGCAGCAGCTCCGGGGCGGCGGTGGCGGGTACGTCACCAAGGCGGTACTGGTTGCCGATGTGATCAGCGGCCATAAAACCGTAGAAACTGCGCTCCAGGGCCAGTTGTGTATAGATGTCCTGTGGCCGCATCAGGTCGCCGTCCTGCTCGCCCAGTGTCTCCAGGGCGCGAGCGCGCCAGTAGAGCCAGCGCTCGCTGGACTGCTCGTCGTCCGGCAGTTGCCGGATATACTGATAGACCTTCTGCCAGTCCTGTTGCTTGAGGGAGTCCCGGATCAGGAACTCGGTGACCTGCAGGTTGCTGAATCCGGGGATTTGCTGCAACAGCGAGTCCGCCTCGCGGGTGTAGCCGTCCTTGACCAGCTCAATGGCCAGCAGCTCCTGGGTCTCCCGCCGGGGCTGGTCATCAAACAGCTGCTGCGCGTCGTACAGTCCCCACTGATTCAGTGCTTTTACCGGGTCTCGATGAGCCAGTCGCTGCACGCCGTGGAGGATGATGGATTGCATCGCCTGGTTCTGTGGCTGGAACTGCTGTTGCTGCAGGATGCGCTGCGGGTGGCGATCCACTTCCAGGTGCAGCTCTGCCAGTTGCTGGTTTTCACCTTCCAGCTGCCGGGCCAGGTAGCGGGCCAGCTGGCTGCTGCGTCCCTGCAGGGCTTTGTTGAAACGCTCCCAGACGATCTCCTGCGTGCGGTAGCCGGCATTGGTCCAGAGGCTGAACAGTGGGTCGCAGTCCTTGGGTTGCGAGTAGTCCACGTTCCACAGGGGCGCGGTCTCTGCCAGGGCGGTGCTGTCGCCGGTGAGGTGGCGGGCCTGGATCCAGCGGCACTGCAGGGCGGTATTGGCAACCTCCGGACGGTAGAAGGCGATGTAGTCCTGCCAGAGTTCACGCTCGGCAAGCTGGTCCAGCCAGGCGCGGCGCAGACGGTCCGCCAGGTAGCTGTTGTCCTGTTGTGCCAGGAATTCGCCCACTTCTTCGCTGGGCAGTCTGGATAACTGGCGGCGCAGGTCGTAATAGTCCAGATAGGCCGTCAGCGGGTAGCCGTGCAGGCGCTCGCGCAACTGCCGGTATTTCTGCCGCTGGCCATGGCGTTGGGCCTCGCGGGCTTCCAGGTAGATCTGGCGCTGGCTATTCAGCAGGTCGTGGCTGTCATCCGCTGCCGGCAACAGATTGCCAGCCTGGGCCAGGGGGGTGGCCAGCAGGGTGGTGCAGATCAGCAGGCGTAGCGAGGATATAACCGGTTGCAGGTTTGGGCGGAGGCGTTGAAGGGGCGACAGTAACTCAGGTCTCAGAGGCATATATACGTCATATTCGGCCACGGCTGGCCGCGATGGGTGTATTTATTATTCTAGGGTAATCCCAACCGATTTCGCAGTGCGGGAAAGATAACTGGATCAAATTTTAACAGGTTTGCCTGCTGATTGGGCGCCCCGCCGGGCGCTCCTGACGTTGTTGGGCATGCGAATGAGGTTAGGCGTGCGCTCAGCCCCCGGTTTTCGG
Organism: Pseudomaricurvus sp. HS19; assembly: GCF_009857815.1. Taxonomy (GTDB): domain Bacteria; phylum Pseudomonadota; class Gammaproteobacteria; order Pseudomonadales; family Cellvibrionaceae; genus Pseudomaricurvus. The sequence continues at coordinate 476,480 of NZ_WVVW01000001.1, forward strand.
TACCATGAGCGCCGTTTCAAGGCTTCCTATTCTTCCGGGCATTTCTCTGCGGTACTTCTATGGCGTTAATTGAAATCAAAAAAGCGTGTCTGAACTATGGTCACCAGGTCCTGCTGGATCACGTGGACCTGGCGGTGGAACGGGGTCAGCGGCTCTGTCTCATTGGCCGCAACGGCGCCGGTAAGTCCACCCTGCTGAAGGTGCTGGCAGGGGATATCAACCTGGACGATGGCAGTGTCTGGCGGCAACCGACGCTGAAGATTGCGCGCCTGGAGCAGGACCTGCCGGATGCCGATGAGCTGCTGGTGTACGACGCCGTGGCCATGGGGCTGGAAGAGGCCGGCGAGCATCTGGCCCGCTACCATCAATTGCTGCAGCACACGGAAGAGCCGGGTGCCCTGGAGGAATTGGCGAAAGTGCAGCAGGCCATTGATGCCTGCGACGGCTGGAGCCTGCAGCAGCGAGTCGAAACCGTAATTTCCCGCCTGGACCTGCCGGCCGATAAAACCATGGCCGAGCTTTCCGGTGGCTGGCGTCGCCGCGTCGCTCTGGCCCGGGCCATGGTGAAGGATCCGGACTTGCTGCTCCTCGATGAGCCCACTAACCACCTGGATGTGACGGCCATTGAGTGGCTGGAGAAGCAGCTGCTGGATTTTCGCGGCGCCGTTGTCTTTATTACCCACGACCGGCAACTGCTGCAGAACCTGGCGAACCGTATTGTGGAGCTGGATCGCGGTCACCTGCGCAACTGGGACGGCGACTACCAGGGCTTCCTGGAATTTCGCGAGCAGCAGCTGGCGGAAGAGGAGCGTCACAATGCGCTGTTTGACAAGCGCCTGGCGGAAGAGGAGAAGTGGATCCGGCAGGGCATCAAAGCCCGGCGCACCCGTAACGAGGGCAGGGTACGTGCGCTCAAGGCCATGCGAGTGGAGCGTGCCGGCCGCCGCGAGCAGCAGGGGCGTGCACAAATGGTGCTGCAGGGCGGTGGCCTCTCCGGGAAACTGGTGGCGGAGCTGCAACACGTCACCCATGGCTACGATGACAAGGTTATTGTGCGTGATTTCACCTCTGCCATTATGCGTGGTGACCGTGTGGGCCTCATCGGGCCCAACGGTGCCGGTAAGAGTACCTTGCTGAAAATCATACTCGGGGAGCTGCAGCCGCAGCAGGGCAGTGTGCGGCTGGGCACCAATCTGGAAGTGGCCTACTTCGATCAGCTGCGTAACCAGCTGGACCTGGATAAAAATGCGGTCGATAACGTCTCCGGCGGCCGTGACAGTATTGATGTGGGCGGCAAGAGCCAGCATATCATCAGCTACCTGAGTAAATTCCTGTTTACCGGTGAGCGCGCCCGCACACCGCTGCGTGCCCTGTCCGGTGGCGAGCGCAACCGTGTCCTGCTGGCCAAGCTGTTCAGCAAACCCGCCAACCTGCTGGTACTGGATGAGCCCACCAATGACCTGGATGTGGAAACCCTGGAGTTGCTGGAGGAGATTCTCGCCGGTTTCGAGGGGACACTGTTGCTAGTGAGCCACGACCGGGCGTTTCTCGATAACGTGGTTACCAGCACCATCGCCTTTGAAGGCAATGGCCGTGTCATGGAGTATGTTGGCGGTTACGAGGATTGGCTGCGTCAGGGTGGCCACTGGCAGGAAGAAGGCTCTGCAGCCGGTGGTGCGGGAGAGGCAGCTGATGTGCCGCCTGTAGCCTCAGCCCCGGCGCCTGCAGCCAAAACCGCTGGCAGCCCAAAAAAGCTGAGTTACAAGTTGCAACGGGAACTGGAAGCCTTACCCGGGGAAATCGAAGCGCTAGAACTGGCCATCGCGGATCTGGAAAGTGACATTTCCAACCCGGACTTCTATCAGCAGGAGCAACAGGAAGTGCAGGACACCCTGGCAAAGATGTCCGCACTGCAGGCGCAGCTGGAGGAGAAGTTCGAGCGCTGGGATGAGCTGGAAAACAGTTGACCCGCCACCGGTCGGCACCATGACAGGGGCGTGGTTGTCTCAAGGTTGTGAACGGGCTGGCAGGTTGCCAGCCCGGAGCTGATCAGTCGGGAGCAGATGGGCTGATTCAGTCCGCGACCCGCACCGCCAGCACATCGCAGCGAGCGCCGTGCAGGACACCGTTGGCGGTAGAGCCGAGTAACAGGGCCAGCCCTTTGCGGCCGTGGCTGCCAACCACAACCAGGTCGGCCCCCAATTCTTCGGCGATGTCGTGAATTTCGGTCACCGCAGAGCCGGTTAAGACGTGGCGATTGGCTTCGTCCACCTGAATGGAGTCGCCCAGCGCCTGCAGCTGCTGGGTCGCCTGTTGTTGCAGCTGCTGCTGGATCTCGCTCAGGTCTACCGGAATATCACCGCCGTAGGCGAAGGTCAGGGGCTCGACTACATGTACCAGTGACAGTTTGGCATTGCTGGCTTGGGCCAGTGCCGCGGCACGCCGGGCAACTTGCTGCGCTTCCTCAGTCAGGTCTACCGCAGCCAGGACGTGGGTGTATTGACTCATTGTTATCTCCTTTTCGCCAAGCGGTTGTCGGGTCATACTATCGGCTAATAAATTTCTTGCCTAGACCCAGATCAAACGACGATTTTTCTCTATGTGGTTACCCATTCTTTTTACCATCGGTGCTGTGGCACTGGTGTTAGGACCGATATTCCTGATGCAACCCAGCGCCACGCAGCGGCGCGAAGCTCGCATGCGCAAACTGGCGCTGGACCTGGGGCTGCGGGTGCACCTGCAGGAACCACCCAAAGGATCCCGTTGCCCGCCGCAGCGCAAACTGCTGCCACTCTACTGCCTGCCCTGGGAGCGCAGCCGCAAGGACCGGGGCAGCTGGTCGTTGGTGCGCAAAAACTTCTCCCATGAGCTGCACTATAGCGGAGAGTGGGATTGGGGCGACAAACCCTCCCGGTTACCACCGGAAGCCTTCAAAGAGTGCCTGCAAACCGCACCGGAGGTGGTGCTGGCGATCACCCTGGGGGCCGCCGGCCTCTGTGTCTTCTGGGAGGAGTACGGTGGCGATCAGCAGGTAAACATCATCGCCGACTGGCTGCGGAAAACTGCCGCCAGCACTACCGCGCAGTAATACACCCTGGCTGCCCGGAACGAAGATTGTGTTTTCGCCCTGCCAGCCTCTAATGCCTGTGCTCCGCCGTCAATTTTGGGGGTTACTCCATCCCTTTATTCCCGACTGGCTGCCATGGACGGGGTTTTCACCCTGTCGCAATCTGTGCTATCAGTAAAAAATAGGCCGGAACCCGGTTGTCGTCCAGCCGTACCAAAATATGCCTAAATGGCGGGCCCGGGTTGACCCTGAACCGGCAAGCCCTTATATATGCGCATCCCTTGCCGCCGGGGCGGCAAATAACACAGCACAGCGTGCCATTGATCCGCTCCTTGGCCGCCACTGTACAGAAGGAAGATATGGGTAAATCATTAGTTATTGTTGAGTCGCCTGCCAAAGCCAAAACGATCAACAAGTACCTGGGTGACGAATTCATCGTTAAATCCAGTATTGGCCATATCCGCGATCTTCCCACCGGTGGAGGTAACAAGGCACCGGTAGACGCGAAGGAGCGGGCGCGCCAGGCCGCTATCACCCGCAAACTCTCCCCGGAAGAAAAGGTCGAGCATAAACGCCGCAAATCCCGTGAGCAGCTGGTGTCGCGTATGGGAATCGATCCGGACAATGGCTGGCAGGCCACCTACGAAATCCTGCCGGGCAAGGAAAATGTCGTCGATGAATTACGCAAGCTGGCAGACAAAGCCGATACCATCTACCTCGCGACGGACTTGGATCGCGAAGGGGAGGCCATCGCCTGGCACTTGCAGCAGGCGATTGGTGGCGACGAATCCCGTTATCGTCGCGTGGTCTTTAACGAGATCACCAAGAGCGCCATTCAGGAGGCCTTCAAGCAGCCAGGGCCGATTGACCAGAATCGTGTTAACGCACAGCAGGCGCGTCGTTTCCTGGACCGGGTGGTGGGCTACATGGTGTCGCCGCTGTTGTGGGAAAAGGTAGCGCGCGGCCTGTCCGCCGGACGTGTACAGTCGGTTGCCGTGCGGTTGGTGGTGGAGCGTGAGCGCGAGATCAGGGCTTTTATTCCCGAAGAGTATTGGGATGTGTTTGCTGACCTGACCACCGCTGCCGGTGCCGGCATCCGCTTTGAAGTGAAGCGTTGCGGCGACGAGGCGTTCCGCCCGGTCAACGAAGCCCAGGCAATGACGGCTGTGAACGCCCTGCAAAGTGCGGCGTACACCGTCAGCCAGCGGGAAGACAAGCCCACCAGCTCCAAACCCGGCGCGCCGTTTATTACGTCGACCTTGCAGCAGGCCGCCAGTACCCGTCTGGGTTTTGGTGTGAAGAAGACCATGATGCTGGCCCAGCGCCTCTACGAAGCCGGTTACATTACCTACATGCGAACCGACTCCACCAATCTCAGCAAGGAGGCGGTGGAGGCCTGTCGCGATTTTATCCAGGAAAGCTACGGCGAGCGTTACCTGCCCAAGCAGCCTGTCTCCTACAGCAGTAAAGAGGGGGCGCAGGAGGCGCACGAAGCCATCCGCCCATCCTCGGTGACCACCCGTCCCACCCAGTTGAAGGGCATGGAGCGCGACGCCGAACGACTGTATACCCTGATCTGGCAGCAGTTTGTCGCCTGCCAGATGGCGCCGGCTGAATTCACCAGCACGTCACTGGTGGTTACCGCCGGCGATTACGAGCTGCGTACCCGCGGCCGTGTGATCCGTTTTGACGGCTTTATGAAAGTGCAGCAACCCGCCGGCAAGAAGGACGAAGACATCGTCCTGCCGGAAGTGGCGGTGGGTGAGTCGCTCGCCTTGCAAAAGCTGGATCCCAACCAGCACTTTACCAAGCCACCGGCACGTTACACGGAAGCCAGCCTGGTCAAGGAGCTGGAAAAACGAGGTATCGGCCGGCCGTCCACCTATGCGTCCATCATCTCCACCATCCAGGACCGCGGTTATGTGCATGTGGACAAGCGCCGTTTCTACGCCGACAAGATGGGCGATATCGTTACCGACAGGTTGACGGAAAACTTCTCCGACCTGATGAGCTACAGTTTTACAGCGAACATGGAAGAAGCGTTGGACCAGGTGGCTACCGGCAAGGTGGAGTGGCATCACCTGCTGGATGATTTCTACCGCGATTTCTCCATGTCGCTGCTGGAAGCCCAGAACGATGAAGGCGGTATGCGCCCCAACCAGCCGACGGAAACCAGCATCAGCTGCCCCACCTGTGGTCGCCCCATGCAGATTCGTACCGGTGCTACCGGTGTCTTCCTCGGGTGCTCGGGCTACAGCCTGCCGCCCAAGGAGCGCTGCAAGTCCACGCTCAACCTGGTTCCCGGTGATGAAGCCGTGAATGCCGATGACGACGACGAAGCAGAGTCCCGTCAGCTGCGCAGCAAGCACCGCTGCAAACTTTGTAATACCGCCATGGACAGCTACCTGCTGGATGAAAAGCGCAAGCTGCATATCTGTGGTAACAACCCTGATTGTGCCGGCTACGAGGTGGAAGAGGGCAGCTTCAAGCTGAAAGGCTACGACGGTCCGCTGATCGAGTGTGACAAGTGCGGCGCGGACATGCAGCTGAAAACCGGTCGCTTTGGCAAATATTTTGGCTGTACGTCCGAGAGTTGCAAGAACACCCGCAAGTTACTGAAAAACGGCGAAGCGGCACCACCCAAGATGGATCCGGTGAGTATGCCGGAGCTGGCGTGTGAGAAGGTGGATGATCACTACGTGCTGCGCGATGGTGCCTCTGGCCTGTTCCTGGCGGCCAGCCAGTTTCCCAAAAATCGTGAGACCCGGGCACCGCTGGTGGTCGAGCTGCTGCCACACCGCAGTGAGATTGATCCCAAATACGAATTCCTGTTTGACGCGCCGGTAGCTGACAACAATGGCCTGCCCACGGTTGTCCGTTACAGCCGCAAGACCAAGGAGCAGTACGTGCAATCCGAAGTGGACGGCAAGGCTACCGGTTGGAAGGCGTTTTACGACAATGGCAAGTGGGTGGTCAGTCAGTCTGAAGCAGCCAAACCCAAAAAAGCGCCAGCGAAAAAGAAAGCGGTCCGCAAGGCCGCCGCAACCAAGTAACGCTGGCAGGCGCCGCACCGACGCCCGGGGTGAGTTGAATCCCGGGCGTCATCTTTCTTGCGGAGGTTTATCTCATGACCAATCCCTATATCACTCGCGTACAGCAGAAACTGGCTCATAGCAGCTACCTGCTCGATCAGGCTCGACAGGTCCGCGATGATCAGCCCCAGGCTCAGCGCGCACTGCTGGAGAGCAGCGCATTGGCACTGGCCATTGCTGCCCGGCTCTATCTGCGTGAGCTGGGGCATCTGCTGGCGGAGCGGGAGCCGGAGCGGATCTATAATCTGGCGGATTTTACCTCTTCAAATCAGCACAACGGGCTGTTGCAGGAGTTGGCCCAATCCTCATGGCTGTCGGCCCTGTTGCGTATGGAGTCGAAAATCCTCAGTCCGCAGGTTGCTACAGGGGTCCCGGCGGGGCTGATTGCAGGCAGCGAAACTTCATCAATAACAGGTGCTTATGATGATTTAACGGCATCATTGGTGGGGCAGTGGCTGGCGGGTTTGCGTGAGCACTCTGAGCGCCAACGGGCCAGTCAACTGGAATACTGACTGCCTGAAGTGGTAGAATTGCCGCCCGCTTCACGTCGAGTGCCCGACGTGCTGTTGTACCGGATACCTATGGAGCTGTCATGACACCGTCACTGTATGAAATTGTTGAACTGGCCGATGGTCGCATTGGATTGCGCCGCGCCGGTGAAGACGGCGAGCCACTGATTGCGGTGCACTTTTCACAGGAAGCCCAGGAACATCTGCAGGATATCCGCTTCGACGTTGCCAAGGTGATGATTGAAGCCGGCCTGGAAGCGGTTGGTGACCTGATCGAAGAGGAAGACGAAGTCTCCTTTCAACTGGATTCCCAGGAACGTACCCTGCACTGAGGCGGGTGCCGCCTTACCTCAAGTTGTACCGGCGCACTGCCTCCCTCGTGGTACCGGTACATAACCGGTAGATAAGAAGCCTCGAAACTCCCCTCCAGAACTTTCAGTCACTGCCCGGGAATCGCTTTTGCTGTACTTGCTGTTGGCCGCTCGCCGGATTTGGCGTCGTCATCTGCAGGCACGTTGCGTCCCTGACATGTCTTTCAACACGAGTGCACAGCACGGTCTTCTCCCGACGTCAGATTTCTTACACCTGTGGCCACAGGCGCGTGTCAGTAGTGTCGGGCGAATGCTGGTGGCGCAGTGGGTGGTAGTCGATAACAGGTAACGGCGTCAGAGGTTTGGAACAGGGGGTGGGCACAAGGGCGAGCGATCCTGAGGGAGCCCCGGCCCTTGCGCCGCGATTATTGGCGGCGAATCAGGAGTGCGCGACTGTTGCCTTTTTGAGCCGCCTGATCGAGGTAAGCAAGGTCTTCTTCACTCAGTGCACTGCCGTCAGCGATAACGGTGTGACTGGTGCCGGCCCGCAGGGCCTCCCAGAGCATCCAGCGCTGATCGTCGCCTTTGGTGGTAACAAAGCGCACGCGGCGGATGTCCACACCATAGGCTTCCAGTAGCTGGCGATTGGCCCTGCTGGGGCCTATCCAGGTAATCCAGCGACAGTCATCGCGACTGAGGTGTGCCAGCAGTGGCATCAGCAGCAGTGACAGCTCCGGGCTACGTTCGGTCAGGAACAGTTCGCTGATACCGCCGTAGGGCAGGGCATCCGCTTTGGTCGATCTGGCAGTCTGGGTTCTGCCGGAGAGGCCGCTGTGTTGGACCGGCTCCGGGCGGTTGCAGGAAGTGGAGATGGCCATGGGTTGCACTCCTGTCGTCATGGTTTCAGCTGCGGCGCAGAACGCCGACACTCAAGCCTTCGATGGCGAACTGCTCTTCACGCAGGTCTACCTTGATTACCTCAAACTCTTCGTTCTCCGGCCACAGTAAAACCTGATGCCCGTCGCCACCTTTCTCGAAGCGCTTGACGGTTACTTCGTCCTCGATGCGCGCGACGACAATGTCGCCATTGCGGGCCTGGGCGGTTTTGTGAACCGCGAGCAGGTCACCGTCCATGATGCCGATGTTTTTCATGCTCTCGCCGTGAACCCGCAGGAAGTAGTCCGCAGCCGGGGAGAAGAAGCTAGAGGGCAGGCTGCAATAGTCCTCAATGTTTTCCGTCGCCAGGATCGGGTTACCGGCGGCTACGCGGCCGACAATGGGAATGCCGGTCATCTCTTCCGGCAAGCGGATTCCGCGGGAGGCGCCGGCTACCATTTCGATGGCGCCTTTGCGGGCGAGGGCCTTGAGATGCTCTTCGGCGGCATTGGGGGATTTGAAGCCCAGCTCTTTGGCGATTTCAGCCCGGGTAGGGGGGTAGCCGGTCTCTTCAATAATGCGCTTGATGAGATTCAGCACTTCTTCCTGTCGGGAGGTGAGCTTGATCATGAGCCAGTTCCTCTTGCTCGGCTTAATGCCGTGTCCTGATTTTTTATACAGTAGCTGTGATTATATACAGTATCCGTGTGCCGGCAAGCACTTTTTGCTGAGAGCTGAGTGGCTGGCGTAGTGTGGGCGGCAGGGCCAGGGGCGAAGAGACCGGGCGCAGACTGACCGCGGAGCCCGGTCGGATCGGGGACACGGGTGCAGATGGGTACAAAGGCGCAGCCGTTGGCAGGGCGCCATCCGGTGCTGCCGGATGGCGTTAAGAGGTTACCGGCGATTAGCGTAGGTCAGAGATCGTCGAAGCCCTGGTAAAAGTCCGCCTCAATGGTATTGAGGGGGTCTATCCAGTCGGCGGGGTTGCCACTGAGGTCATCCTGCCATTCGTCCAGGGAGGACATGCCATAGGCCGGCCCCGGGTCCTCCGGCGGCTCGGCGGGCAGGAGTGGCATCATGTCCCAGCTGTCGCTGTCCAGTTCATCGATTGCACCGTCCAGGTACTGGATGTCGATGGTGCCGCCGGCGCTGTCTACGGCAACCACTTCAAAGCAGAGGTTGCTCTCTATCTCCTGATACCACTCTCCCACGACAGGAGGGGCGGGTGGATGTCTTGAAGCCATGGTGTCAGCCTCCGCTTTCGGTTTGCTGTGGTTGCGGGTGACCCCGCGCGGCACGGTAGGGGTGCCCTTTGGCTACCTTAACGCTCCCCGATTTGGCGGAGAACCCCCGCGATACCAGGGGTGCCCACACTGGTTAAGCTGCCAGGGGGCGGGGATTCCCAGCGGGATGGTGCTAAGCCGTTATTTTCTTTGGTTAAACAGATAGGGGTGGGTACAGGCCTGTGGGCGAATTTAAAACCGGCAGCTATTAACAGCAGAGGTCGAATTGAAAATGGGTCTAAATGCGTACCAGTTGGCGGGCTTCTCTACCCAGGTTGACAGGTAAATAGCATAAACGTATGTTTCAAAGCCAATTTGCCGACAGCCAGTGGTTCCCGAGAATGTCACAGCCAGAGACCAGCGAAAGAATCTTGGATGCCGCCGGAGCCCTGTTTGCCGAGCGCGGTTACGCCGAAACCTCCCTGCGCACCGTGACCGGTGCGGCTAACGTCAACCTGGCGGCAGTCAATTACCACTTTGGCTCCAAGAAAGGCTTGATCCAGGCGGTGTTTGCCCGCTTCCTCGACCCCTTCAGCGAGCGCCTGGTCGCAGAGCTGGACAAGCTCGAAGCGGAAGCTGCCAGCGGGCAGGTGCCCGATTCACAAACACTGCTGCGGGCGCTGTTTGGTGCACTGGCATCCACCAGTCGGGAACGCCAGCAGCCCCTGAGCCAAATTATGCGTCTCATCGGGCAGGCCTATACGCAATCCCAGGAGCACCTGCGACAATTTGTCATGGGTCGTTATGGGGATCTCTATGTGCGCTTCAACGCCCTGTTGCGACAAGCAGTACCTGACGTAGCCCTGGAAGCGTTTTACTGGCGCCTCTACTTTATGCTGGGCGCATCGGTGTTTACCCTCTCCAGCTATGATTCCATCAGCAGTATTCTGAAAACCGATTTTGCTACCGACAGCAGTGTGGAAAAGGTGGTTGAACTGCTGATTCCCGCCGCTGCGGCCATGCTTAACAACCCCGATAACTGATACCGTCGCCGCGGCAATCCTGCCGCGCAGCGATCCGCAGGATGTAACCTCTTTATGACCCTGGGCCCCGTCATTCTCGACCTGGAATCCACCAGCCTATCGGCAGAGGAGCGGCAGCTGCTGCTGCACCCTGCCGTGGGTGGCGTGATACTGTTTTCACGCAACATTACCGATTACCAGCAGCTGCAAGTACTGGTTGCCGATATACGCTCTGTACGCGGGGAGTTACTGGTGTGCGTCGATCAGGAGGGGGGCAGGGTGCAGCGCTGCAAGGAAGGCTTCACGCGCTTGCCTCCCATGCAGGTGTTTCATGGCCTGTGGGAGGAGGATCCCACTGCTGCGCTGCAACTGGCGCGGGATTGTGGCTGGCTGCTGGCCTCGGAGATTCTCGCCGTCGGTATTGATTTCAGCTTCGCGCCGGTGCTGGATGTGGACGACAGCTTCTGCAGTGTGATCGGTGATCGTGCCTTCTCCTCTGATCCGCAGCGGGTGAGTGAGCTGGCTGGAGCCTTTATTGATGGCGCGCACGAGGCGGGGATGGCGGTGACCGGCAAGCACTTCCCCGGTCATGGCAGTGTCCGTGGTGACAGTCATCTGGAATTGCCTACGGACAGTCGCCGCTTTGATGAGGTGGAAGCCCGCGATCTGATACCTTTTGTGCAGTTGCAGCCGCGCCTGGACGCAGTGATGCCGGCACATATTGTTTTCTCTGCGGTGGATACGGAGCCAGTGGGTTTCTCTGCCCGTTGGTTGCGGGAGATCCTCCGCCAGCAGCTGGGGTTTACCGGAGTGGTGTTCAGCGATGACCTGAATATGGAGGGGGCATCGGTAGCCGGCAGTTACGTCAATCGGGCGCGGCAGGCCCTGCAGGCCGGTTGTGATCTGGTGCTGGTGTGCAACAACCGGCCCGGTGCAGAGGACGTGTTGCAGAACCTGGAGCCTGACCTGTACCAGTGTCAAACGGGAGATCGGGACAGCATGCGCGCCCGCCAGCGTCCGCAGGCGGACGAGCTGCGGTGCAGCGAGCGTTGGCAAAATACATCGAGCCGCCTGCAACAGCTGCAGGCGGCCAAGTCATAGAGTCTGGAGCAGGTAATGGAGTATTCCCGCCAATTGGTTGATTGGGTAGGTCAGGGCAACTACTGGGTGCTGGAAGTGTTTGCGGTGGTGTCAGCTACCTTGCTGGCCGCGCTGGTGGTGAAGGTCATGCTGGCTCGCCTGGAGCGTAAGGCGGAGGTGACCCATAACCTCTGGGACGATGCGGTGGTGGGGGCCATCAAGCGGCCCCTGCACTGGGCGGTGTGGCTGGTGGGGCTGTCCATTGCGGTGGAGATGATTGACCCGGTGGTGGAGGATTCACTGCTCAACCTGGTGGAACCGCTGCGCAAAATCGGTATTGTCTGGTTGCTGGCCTGGTTCCTGGTATTGCTGATCAAGCGTGCCGAGCAGAACCTTATGGATCCGCAGTACTCCGAGAAGCCCATGGATGAAACCACGGTGCGGGCACTCGGCAAGCTGTTGCGCATGTCGGTACTGATCACGGCGGCGCTGGTGCTGCTGCAATCCCTGGGTTACAGCATATCCGGCGTGCTGGCATTCGGGGGTATCGGTGGCATCGCCGTTGGCTTCGCGGCCAAGGATCTGTTGGCCAACTTTTTTGGTGGCCTGATGATCTATCTGGATCGCCCCTTCAGTGTCGGCGACTGGGTGCGCTCGCCGGACCAGGAGATCGAAGGGGTGGTGGAGGATATCGGCTGGCGCCTGACCCGCATCCGTACATTCGACAAGCGTCCACTGTACATTCCCAACTCCACGTTTACCCATATCTCTCTGGAGAACCCCTCGCGCATGAGTAACCGGCGCATCTATGAAACCATCGGGGTGCGCTACAGCGATGCCTCTCACTTGCCGGAAATCATTCGCCGCACCGAAGCTTACCTGCGTCAGCATGAGGCCCTCGATACCGAACAGACGCTGATCGTCAATTTCAACAAGTTTGCCGCCTGCTCGCTGGACTTTTTCATCTACACCTTCACCAAAACCACCAACTGGGTCGAGTACCACCAGATCAAGCAGGAGGTGTTGCTATCCATTCTGGGCATCATTGAAGAGTGTGGTGCCGAGTGTGCGTTCCCGACCTCTACCGTGCATTTGCCGGATCAATTGCGCGTGCTCAATGAAGGTACAGTTGCCAGCGGCGGGGGCGCCCAGTGAAGATCGCGGTTGTCGGCGGTACGGGCCTTTGCGATTGGCCGGATATGCAGTGGTTAGGGAAGCAGGGGGTGCAGACCCGTTTTGGCGAGCCATCGGCAGAGCTGCACACCGGAATGCTCAACGGGGTGGAGTTTGTGTTTTTGCCGCGCCATGGCGGTGCCCATTCCATTGCCCCGCACCGCATTAATTACCGGGCCAATATCGCGGCGCTGCAGCAGGTGGGTGTGACACACATACTGGCGGTAAACGCCGTGGGTGGTTTGACCGAAGCCCTCGGCCCGGGTGCCATGGCGGTGCCGGCGCAGATTGTGGATTACAGTTGGGGCAGGGAGTGCAGCTTCGCGGATGGTGAGGCCGGCCCTCTGGATCATGTGGATTTTTCCGAGCCTTATTCGGCTCCGTTGCGTCAGCAGCTGCTGGCTTCAGCCGCTGCACTGGGTTACTGGTGTTTCGATGGCGGCGTGTATGCCTGTACCCAGGGGCCGCGGCTGGAGACCGCCGCCGAGATACGCCGTCTGCAGGCAGACGGCTGCCATCTGGTGGGTATGACCGCCATGCCCGAGGCGGTACTGGCCAGGGAGTTGGGGATCGATTACGCCAGTCTTTGCCTGGTGGTGAACTGGGGGGCCGGAATGACCCGTGAGCCCATCACCATGGATGAGATCGGGCGCGTCCTGAGCAGCGGCATGAGTCGGGTTTGCCATCTGTTGGGCCACACCATTGGTTCTTTAGCACAGACGTCGGCGCCAGTTACGTGACGGTGGTCAATTACAGCGTCCGCTGGTCGCCTGAGGGGCAATTGGCTATGGACATCACTACCGATTTGGCATAAAACAGAGACGCTTCCACAGATGAAAGCAGCGCCTTACCTGACGGGGTCCGGACGGGGGAAGGCACTGTACTTGGGCGACCGGTTACGCAAAGCTGTGGCCGGAAAGGGGTGGAAGCGGTTGGCCGTAACCGGCTGACCGGAATACAGAAATATCACCTATAAAAATAAAGAGGTAATCTTATGGCGACTCGTCAGGTTGGCACGGTCAAGTGGTTTAATAACGCACGTGGCTACGGCTTTATCACCCGCGGTGAAAACACCGACGATATTTTCGTTCACTATCGCAATATTCAGGGCGACGGCTACCGCTCCCTGAGCGAAGGGCAGCCCGTGGAATTTGATCTGCTGGAAGGGGATAAAGGGCTGCAGGCCGAGAATGTCTCATCCATGGCGACCGCTTCCTGATTGCGGGGAAATCTCGCTGCCCGACCCTGAGGCTCAGGGTCGCCTTACGATTCAGGTTCCCGGTCCAGGTGCTGACGCTGTAGCGGTGTCGGCTCTGGCGTTGTCACGGTGTCTGTGAGTCCCGGCCGGTAACTCTGTTCTGTCTGATCTTCCTGCGCCGGTCAGGCGTGGTAGTGGGCGAGGTAATAATTGCTCACGTGTTTCAGTGCGTCTGTTTCAGTGCGTCCCGGCTCGGTGGACCTCGGTTTAGCCCGGTGCGTTCCGCTCTCTCTTTTATTGCGGGTTGCTTTCCAGCGGCTCGATCAGAATCAATACGCCCATCAGCGGGTGGTCAATGTAATGCAGCTCCTTGCTGCGCATGCGCCGACTCTGCTGCATCAACGCAACCTGTGCCGGCACATAGGGCTGCTCCTCAGCTTCTGTAAGGGTCAGCAGTTGATTGGCGGACGCGTCATCCTCCCACAGGGAGCCTGTATCCCGGGAGTAGAGCTGGGCGTACTTTTCGGCTGCGGCATCCGGTCGCAACGGCAGTTGTGGCCAGGCCTCACCCTCCTGGTTCTGGCCGACATTGTGTGCGAAGCGCGTCAGCCACAGATTGGTGGAAACATGCAGGTAGCGGGAAACGCCAACGCTGATGTTGCCTTCCAGTTCCGAATGGTCACCAAACTTTTCACCGGCAGCGATAACCACGGCGGGAGCCTCCTCACGATTGCCAACGGGTTGGCTCCAGCCGGTATGCAGCAGCACCCGCATGCCTCTCGAGCGGGCCAGATGGCCGGCTTCTTTGGTCAGCTGCAGTTGCTCCTGTGGCAGGGTGATAAAGGTCCGGGCTGGTGTGTTGGTTGCCCCGGGTTGGCCAGGGTCGGCGAGAGTGACCCAGTTTATCGGGTAGGAGAGGTTGATGTCCTTGCGCCAGGCTTCGTTCTCGTCCGGGTAGAGGTATTTGAACAGCACCACTTCCACCTTGTACCAGGGGGCGGTCTCCTGTGCCATGGCCGGGGCCTGTGGCAGTAACAGGCAGAGCGGGGCCAGCAGGAAAATATTGATGGCCAGCCGCGCGAGGGCATTGCTGTGGCGGTTGCTGTTGCGCCAGTCAGGCTTCTTCAAGTGTCATCTCCGGGAGTCAGTGAGCGTTTTGCTGATGCGCTGTCGGGCTTGCTCACCTGTTCAGGTGATCCGCGCTCCTCAGGCGGCGCTCAATTGCTGCAGCAGGTCGGTGACCCGCTGCAGGCGGCTGTCGCTATTATCCATATCAAGGGTGAATTTGAAATGTTGGCCACTTTCGAGACGGAATTTTTGTGGTTGAGTCTGCACCATTTTCACAATCTTGAGTGGATCTACCTGGGTGACGGCGGCAAATTCGATGCGTCCGCCGGTAGCGGATGCCTCCAGCTTGCGGATGCCAATCTGTTTTGCTGTCAGTTTCAGACTGGCGATGCGGAACAGGTTTTTCAGCGGCTCCGGTAGCAGCCCGAAGCGGTCGATCATCTCTACCTGCAGTTCCCGCAGGCCCTCGTCACTGTCGGCGCCGGAGATGCGCTTGTACATCATCAGGCGGGTGTGGACGTCGGGCAGGTAGTCTTCAGGGATGAGGGCGGGAATGCGCAGGTTGACGTCGATGCCGGTGTCCAGTGCTTCATCAATATTGGGTGTCTCGCCCCGCTGGATGGCTTTGACCGCGCGATCCAGCATATCCATATAGAGGGTGAAGCCCACCGCCTGCATCTGGCCGCTCTGCTCATCACCCAGCAGTTCACCGGCGCCGCGGATCTCCAGGTCGTGGGTTGCCAGGGTAAAGCCGGCACCCAGGTCGGTGGTACTGGCAATGGCTTCCAGTCGCTTCACCGCATCGGTGGTCATGGACTTGGGGTGCGGCGTCAGCAGGTAGGCGTAGGCCTGGTGGTGGGAGCGTCCCACGCGCCCTCGCAGCTGGTGCAGCTGTGCCAGGCCAAACTTGTCGGCGCGATCGATAATAATGGTGTTGGCGTTGGGAACATCGATACCGGTTTCGATAATGGTGGTACACACCAGCACATTGAAACGCTTGTGGTAGAAGTCGCTCATTACCTGTTCCAGTTGCCGCTCGCGCATCTGGCCGTGGCCGGTGATCACCCGCGCCTCCGGCACCAGCTCCTGGATCTCCCGTGCCGTTTTCTCGATGCTCTTGACCTCGTTGTGCAGGTAGTAAACCTGGCCGCCGCGCAGGATCTCCCGCAGGATGGCCTCCTTCAGCATGGCGTCGTCACTCTGGCGTACGAAGGTTTTGACCGACAGGCGCTTGGCGGGTGGGGTGGCGATGATGGAGAGGTCGCGGATACCGGACATGGCCATGTTCAGCGTGCGCGGAATCGGGGTGGCGGTAAGTGTCAGGATATCCACTTCGGAGCGCAGGGATTTCAGCTTCTCCTTCTGCGCCACGCCGAAGCGGTGCTCTTCATCGATAATCAGCAGTCCCAGGTTCTTGTAGTTGAGGTCAGACTGCAGCAGTTTGTGCGTGCCGATAATAATGTCCAGCTTGCCGTCCGCCAGTCGTGACTGCACGCTTTGGGTCTCCTTGCCGGAGCGGAAGCGGGAGATGACGTCCACTTTAATGGGCCAGTCGGCAAAGCGATCGCGGAAGTTTTCGTAGTGTTGCTGTGCCAGCAGGGTGGTAGGTACCAGCATGGCTACCTGCTTGCCGCCAAACGCGGCGATAAAGGCCGCGCGCATCGCCACCTCGGTCTTGCCAAAGCCCACATCGCCACACACCAGTCGGTCCATGGGTTGTTTGGACATCATGTCGCGGCACACGGCCTCGATGGCGGACTGCTGGTCTGCCGTTTCTTCAAACGGGAAGTCGGCGGCGAAGCGCTCATAGGCTTCGGCGGGATCGTCAAAGGCAAAGCCCTGGCGGGCCGCGCGGCGGGCGTAGATGTCCAGTAGTTCGGCGGCGGCATCACGTACCTGCTCAGCGGCCTTGCGGCGGGCCTTCTGCCACTGATCGCTGCCCAGCCGGTGCAGGGGCGCGAGGTCGTCGTCGGCGCCGGAGTAGCGACTGATGAGGTCGAGGCTGGCCACCGGTACATAGAGCTTGGCGCCATTGGCGTATTCCAGGGTCAGGAACTCGTTCTTCTGGCCGTCGATCTCCAGCGTCTCCATGCCGCGGTAGCGGCCCACGCCATGCTCGATATGCACCACCGGGGCGCCGATGCGCAGCTCGGTCAGGTTGCGGATGACCTGGTCACTCTGGTCCTGCTGTTGCCGGCGCCGGCGCCGCTGCTGGATGCGCTCCCCCAGCAGCTGTGATTCGGTAATCAGGGTGATGGCCGGGTCGGCCATGGCGCAGCCGGTGTCCAGTGGCGATACGGCAATGGCCAGTGACTGGCTGCCCTGCAGGAACTCCTGCCAGCCGCTGACGGGCTCCGGGCTGATATTAATGCGCTGCAGCAGCTCCAGCAGGGCTTCCCGGCGGCCGGCAGACTCGGCACAGAAGAGGACCCGTTGTTGGGTCAGCAGCAGGTAGTTCTCCAGCGCGGCCAGGGGGCGCTCGGCACGGGAGTTGGTGGTGACCTCCGGCTGCGACAGACAGGCGAAATTGTGGCTGCCGGCGCCGGTCCCGATCTTGCCGGCGTGCAGCTGGGTGCGGGGGTAGGTGTTGAGGTAGCCAAACACTTCGCCGGCGCCGAGAAACATCTCGGCCGGTCTGAGGATGGGGCGCTGCAGGTCGCCGCAGCGGCTGTCATAGCGGCTGCTCAATTCCCGCCAGAACTGTTCCATGGCATCGCCGCACTGCTCAAACAGGTAGGCCTGGGTGGAGGCCGGCAGGTAGTCGAAGAGGGTGCTGCAGACGTCAAAAAAGAGTGGCAGATAGTATTCGATGCCTGCCGGACTGATGCCGGCGCTGATGTCCTGATAAATGGAGCAGGCCTTGTGGTCCACATCAAAGCGCTGGTGCCAGCTGTCGCGGAAGTGCGCGATACCGGCTTTGTCGATGGGGTATTCCCGCGCCGGCAGCAGCTCAATAGCCTCTACCTTATCGATGGAACGCTGGGTTTCCGGATCAAAGGTGCGCAGGGTTTCTACCTCTTCATCGAACAGGTCGATGCGGTAGGGGGTGTCTGTGCCCATGGGGAATATGTCCACCAGCGAGCCGCGGATGGCGAATTCGCCGTGCTCGTAAACCGTCTCCACACAGAGGTAGCCGGCATTTTCGAAGCGCCGGCGCATGGTTTCCACCGGGAAATGATCCCCGGGTTTCAGCATCAGGCTGTGGCCCTGCAGGAAGGACAGCGGCGCGAGGCGGTGCATCAGGGTGCTGACCGGAACTACCAGGATTCCGCGCCGGGTCTGGGGCAGCTGATAAAGGGTGCGCAGGCGCTCGGAGACAATGTCCTGGTGCGGCGAGAAGTTGTCGTAGGGCAGGGTTTCCCAGTCCGGCAGATGCAGGATGGGCAGCTCACCGGAGGCAAAAAAGAGCATTTCGCTCTCCAGCCTGCGGGCGCTCTCCGTGTCAGCGGTCACCACCAGTGTCAGGCTGTCGTGCTGGCGCGCCGCTTCCACCAGGGTCAGCGCGGTGGCGGCCCCGGGCAGGTTTCCCCATTGCTGTTTATTGCCCGGCTTGTTGGACAGGGGCGGGGACAGAGGGGATAACTCACTCATAACAACAGGCTCTGTGATCAGTCGGCGGCGCGCTATTGTAGCGGTGTTTGTTGCAGTTTGCAGGGCGTCACGCGGAGGCTGGTGGCGTTCGCGGTTGTGTCAGTCGTGTGCGGCGGTTCAGTGGCGATACTGGCGGGGGTGGGTCCCGGGGGGGGGGCGCATTTTGTAGTATTTTTAGCTTATGGGCCTCATTCGGGTCAAAAATCACCGAAATCCGGTGATTTTTGTAATTTTTTTAGTTTCCCGGACTGTGCTTGCACCTGCACACCCTAACCACGATAATAGCGCTCCTTTTTTGACCGCCAGATCGGCCAGAAAGGCCATGATACGGGGCTTCGGCGCCGCTGATGGCCGGACGGACCGGTCCGGGAATATTCATTACACTTTAAGGTGAGAACTCGTGAATCGACCAAAGCCAGACGATTTTTTCAAGGACTGGAAAGAGCGTGAAGCCCTCGCAGAGGCGATGATCCCTGTAATTGGCAAGCTGAACCGTGAGCGTAACGTTGGCCTGTATATGTACGGCCGGTCTCTGGTGAACCGTTCCGTGATCGATCTGATGAAGGCCCATCGCCGAGTTCGTCAGGTTGAGGCCAACGAGCTGTCCGAGTTTGAAACCTATCCGTTGCTGCAGGAAATCACCAAGCTGAATGTGGGTCCGGCCCATATTGATCTCGGCAAGATGGCTGTGAAATACATGAAGCTGGACGGTGCCGTTTCCGTCGCCGACTTTGTAGCTTCCGAGCTGGCTGGCTGTATCGGCAGCTCCGCCAAGCCATTGCCGCAGCCGCAGGACGTGGTTCTGTACGGTTTTGGTCGTATCGGACGCCTGGTTGCCCGCTTGCTGGTGGAAAAAGCCGGTAGTGGTGATGTGCTGCGTCTGCGCGCCATCGTTGTGCGTCACGGCAAGGCCGTCGACGATCTGGTGAAGCGCGCCAGCCTGCTGCGTCGCGACTCCGTACACGGCTCCTTCAAGGGCACCATCCGTGTCGATGAAGAGTCCAACACCCTGGTGATCAACGGTAACGAAGTGAAGGTGATCTACGCCAACTCCCCGGCCGAGGTCGACTACACCGATTACGGTATCAACAACGCCATTATCGTCGACAATACCGGCGTCTGGCGCGATGAAGATGGCCTGGGCCAGCACCTCAAGTGCCCTGGCGCTGCCAAGGTTATCCTGACTGCGCCTGGCAAGGGTGATATCAAGAACATCGTTTATGGCATCAACAACGGCGATATCACCGCCGATGACCGCATTTTGTCTGCCGCTTCCTGTACCACCAACGCCATCACCCCGGTGCTGAAAGCGGTTATGGATGAGTACGGCATCAAGCACGGCCACGTTGAGACCGTACACGCCTACACCAACGACCAGAACCTGATCGACAATTACCACAAGGGTGAGCGTCGTGGTCGCAGTGCAGCCCTGAACATGGTGATCACCGAGACCGGTGCTGCCAAGGCGGTTTCCAAGGCTCTGCCTGAGCTGAAGGGCAAGCTGACCGGTAACGCCATCCGTGTACCGACGCCGAATGTCTCCATGGCCATTCTCAACCTGCAGCTGGAGAAAGAGACCACAGTTGAGGCGCTTAACGACTACATGCGTGAAACCGCACTGTACTCGCCGCTGCAGCAGCAGATCGACTTCACCAACTCCCCGGAAGTGGTGTCCACCGATTTCGTCGGCTCCCGTCACGCCTGTGTGTTTGACTCCAAGGCCACCATCGTTGACGGCACCTCGGCAGTGCTCTACTGCTGGTACGACAATGAGTTCGGTTACAGCTGCCAGGTGGTGCGCTGCCTGGAAGATATGTGTGGCGTACACTACGACATGTACCCGAAGCGCTGAGTCCAGCCGCTTCCGCGCTCTGAAAAGCTGCCTCCGGGCAGCTTTTTTGTCTCTGGCTGAGCCCTGTACGCATCGGCCGATATTTGTTCATGAGTCCCTTGCAGGACTGTCATTGCGCTTTAGACAAAAGTCTAACAGCTTGAGTTAAAAGGGGGTTTTTGGCAGGAATTTGGCCGAAATCCCCAACAATCTCTGGTCAGATTTGGCTGCCATCTTTATAATTGCCGCGGTTAATTTTGGGGTGTCGCCGTTTGCCTGGAAATAGGTGCGCGGGGTCTGAGGGTGTCTGGCAGAGAGATATCCAGCTCAGATCGTCGATAGAATCCGGCCGGTGTCACCCGTCAGCCTGATGCAAATTTAAACGTCTTTGACTCACCAGCGGTGCCGAACGGTTGCGAACGGTCGTGATCAGGTCTCGAACACCCTCTGTCCTCATGCGTCATGCGATCAGGCTGGCCACAGAAAAATAAGGTCGCGCATTCGCGCCGACCAAACACTGTTTCAAACAAGTGACTAGGCAGAGACGTATGATAAATATCCGTCGGGGATTGGATTTACCCATATCCGGAGCTCCCGAGCAGACCATCTATGATGGTCCGCGGATCCGTTCTGTCGCCGTAATTGGTGCTGATTACCACGGTATGAAGCCCACCATGGCCGTTCAGGTCGGCGACAGGGTGAAGCTCGGGCAGCTGTTGTTTTCCGATAAAAAGACCGAAGGTGTGCGCTATACCGCGCCCGCCGCAGGTACCGTTGCCGCGATCAATCGCGGTGCCAAGCGGGTCCTGCAGTCGGTGGTTATCGAAGTGGATGGTGACGACGCCGAAGCTTTTGCGCAGTACAGCGCAGAGCAGCTGGGCTCGCTGACCGCAGAGCAGGCCGGTGAAAACCTGGTCAACTCCGGTCTGTGGACTGCGTTCCGTACCCGTCCCTACAGCAAGGTTCCGGCGCCGGGCTCCAGCCCCAGCTCCATTTTCGTAACCGCCATGGACACCAATCCACTGGCAGCCAACCCAGCTGTGATCGTTGCTGAAAAAAGCGCAGATTTCGCCAACGGCCTGACGGTACTTTCCCGTCTGACCAGCGGCAAGGTCTACGTTTGTAAGGCGCCTGGTGCCGATGTGGCCACAGGCAGCAACAGCAGTGTGGCAGTCGAGGAGTTCGGTGGTGTTCACCCTGCGGGCAACGCAGGTACCCATATCCACTTCCTGGATCCGGTGAGCGTCAACAAAACCGTTTGGACGGTTGGCTATCAGGATGTGATCGCCATTGGCCAGCTGTTTACCACTGGCAAGCTGTCCACCGAGCGTGTTGTTGCCCTGGCGGGCCCTCAGGTTGCCGAGCCGCGCCTGGTTCGCACCCGTGTTGGCGCCAGCCTTGATGAACTGACCGCAGGCCAGCTGAAAACCGGTGAAAACCGCGTGATCTCCGGCTCGGTTTTCGGTGGTCGCACCGCCGTGGGGCCGTTCGCCTACCTGGGCCGTTACCATCAGCAGATCTCTGTGCTGGGCGAGGGGCGTGAGCGTCCGTTCCTGCACTACCTGCGTGCCGGCTTTAACAATTTCTCCAGTCTCAGCATCTACATTTCAAGCCTCTTCAAGGGCAAGAAATATGACTTTGACACCTCTACCAACGGCAGTGAGCGTGCCATGGTGCCGGTAGGTGCCTACGAGCGCATCATGCCGCTGGATATCCTGCCAACCCATCTGCTGCGGGCCCTGATTGTGGGTGACACCGACAGTGCTCAGAAACTGGGTTGTCTGGAGCTTGACGAGGAAGATCTGGCGCTTTGTACCTTCGTTTGCCCCGGCAAGTACGAGTACGGCCCGATCTTGCGTAATAACCTGACTCGTATCGAGAAGGAGGGTTAAGGCATGGGTTTACGTGCTTTTCTGGACAGTATTGAGCCGCACTTCCACAAGGGTGGCAAATACGAAAACTTCTATGCCTTGTTCGAGGCCGTTGACACTGCCCTGTACCGTCCCGGTGACGTGACCCGTGGCAGCTCTCACGTGCGCGACGGTATTGATCTGAAGCGCATCATGATCACGGTCTGGGTCTGTACCTTCCCGGCCATGTTCTACGGTATGTACAACGTCGGCTGGCAGGCCAACACCGGCATGGCCTCCCTGGGCCTGACCGAGATTGGCAACTGGCGTGACCTGTTTATCAGCAGCTTTGACCCCAACAGCATCCTGGCCTGTTTCTGGCACGGTGCGCTGTACTTCCTGCCTATCTACCTGACCACATTTATCGTGGGCGGTTTCTGGGAAGTGCTGTTTGCGGCCAAGCGCGGCCACGAAGTGAACGAAGGCTTCTTTGTTACCTCCGTGCTGTTCGCCCTGATCTGTCCGCCGGACGTGCCCCTGTGGCAGGTGGCGCTGGGTATCAGCTTCGGTGTGGTAATCGCCAAGGAAGTGTTCGGTGGTACCGGTAAGAACTTCCTCAACCCGGCACTGGCGGGGCGTGCGTTCCTGTTCTTCGCCTATCCGGCCTCCATGTCCGGTGACACGGTGTGGACTGCGGTTGACGGCTTCAGTGGTGCGACTGCGCTCTCTGTAGCGGCCACTGAAGGTGTTGTGGGTCTGAGCAACCAGCTGACCTGGATGGATGCGTTCCTCGGTCATATGCAGGGCTCCATTGGTGAAGTCTCCACCCTGGCTATCCTGTTGGGTGGTGTGGTGCTGGTAGCGATGAAGATCGCGTCCCTGCGCATCATTCTCGGTGTCATGGGTGGCATGATCGTAACCTCACTGCTGTTCAACGTCCTCGGTGATGCGACCAGCAATCCGATGATGGCACTGCCCTGGACCTGGCATCTGGTAATCGGCGGCTTCGCTTTCGGTATGGTGTTTATGGCGACGGATCCGGTATCCGCTTCCATGACCAATGCCGGCAAGTGGTGGTTCGGCGCTCTTATCGGATTTATGGTGGTGGTAATTCGTGTAGTAAACCCGGCCTTCCCGGAAGGCATGATGTTGGCGATCCTGTTTGCCAACCTGTTTGCGCCACTGATTGACCACTTCGTTGTTCAGGCGAACGTTAAGCGGAGGTTGGCACGTGTCTAACGATACTGTAGGAAAAACCGTTGGTGTCGCGCTGGCACTCTGTATTGTCTGCTCCGTGGTGGTATCCACTGCGGCGGTCATGCTCAAACCCGCGCAGGTGGCCAACAAAGAAGTGGACTTCAAGCGCAACATTCTGGCGGCTGCCGGTATGTTGGATCCAGGCAAGAAGGTAGAAGATCAGTTTTCTGCCATCACCACCAAACTGGTGGATATGGAGAGCGGTACCTTTACCGATCTGCCCGGTGGTCCTGAAGCCTATGACCAGCGCAAGGCCTCCAAGGATCCGGCGCTGTCCACCAAGCTGCCGGCTAACCTGGATGTGGCCAAGATCAAGCGTCGCGCCAATGTGGCCGAGATCTATGTGGTAGAGAAGGAAGGCAAGATTGAAACTGTCATCCTGCCGATCAAAGGCTATGGTCTTTGGTCCACTCTCTATGGCTTCCTGGCCCTGGGCCCGGACCTGAATACGGTGGTTGGTCTCGGTTTCTACGAGCATGCCGAAACCCCCGGTCTCGGTGGTGAAGTGGACAATCCCAACTGGAAAGCCCTTTGGGTGGGCAAAAAGGCCTATACCGACGAAGGCAAAGTGGGCCTGACTGTCGTCAAGGGGCAGGCCCCTGCGGGCTCCGATCACCAGGTTGACGGCTTGTCCGGTGCCACTCTGACCAGCAAGGGCGTCGATAACCTGATTCACTTCTGGCTGAGTGAGCAGGGCTACGCCAAGTTCCTGAGCAATCTCAAGAATGGGGAGGCTTAATCATGAAAGTGAAAGAGCTACTGTTTAAACCGGTATTTGAAAACAACCCCATTGCGCTGCAGATTCTCGGGATCTGTTCTGCACTGGCGGTTACCAGCTCGCTGAAGGTCACACTGGTTATGTGTGTGGCACTTACGGCCGTAACAGCGTTTTCCAACCTGTTCGTCTCCCTGGTGCGTAACCACGCGCCGGGCAGTATCCGCATCATTATCCAGATGACCATTATTGCCTCCCTGGTAATTGTGGTGGACCAGATCCTGAAAGCGGTGGCCTATGACATCAGCAAGCAGTTGTCGGTCTTCGTCGGTCTGATCATTACCAACTGTATCGTGATGGGGCGCGCCGAAGCCTTCGCCATGAAGAATCCGCCGGTGGCGAGTTTCATGGACGGTATCGGTAACGGACTGGGCTACAGTGCCATGCTGATTGCTCTGGGTGTCACCCGTGAGCTGTTTGGCTCCGGCAAGCTGCTGGGCTTTGAGATCCTGCCTCTGGCCACCGATGGCGGCTGGTACGTCTCCAACGGTCTGTTGCTGCTGCCACCGAGTGCGTTCTTCCTTATTGGTCTGTTCATCTGGGCCTTGCGCAGCTGGAAACCGGCTCAGCAGGAAGCCGCTGAATTCAAGATCTGTCCCAACACAGCGAAGGAGGCTTAATCCATGGAACATTATTTAAGCCTGTTTGTCCGGGCCATCTTTATTGAAAACATGGCGCTGGCCTTCTTCCTGGGGATGTGTACCTTCCTGGCGATTTCCAAGAAGGTGGACGCGGCTCTGGGTCTGGGTATTGCGGTTACCGTGGTACTGGGTATTACTGTGCCGGTGAACAACCTGCTCTATACCTACCTGCTTGCAGATGGTGCATTGGCGTGGGCCGGTTTGCCGGATGTAGACCTGAGCTTCCTGGGCCTGATCACCTACATTGGTGTTATCGCTGCAATCGTGCAGATCCTGGAGATGGTGCTGGATAAGTACGTACCGGCTCTGTACAACGCCCTGGGTGTGTTCCTGCCGCTGATTACCGTGAACTGTGCCATCATGGGTGGCTCACTGTTCATGGTGGAGCGCGACTACAACCTGGGCGAGTCCACAGTCTATGGTCTGGGTGCCGGTATCGGCTGGGCACTGGCGATTACCGCTCTGGCCGGTATTCGCGAGAAGATGAAATACAGTGATATTCCTGCAGGTCTGCAAGGCCTGGGTATCACCTTTATCACCGTTGGTCTGATGTCGCTTGGCTTCATGTCCTTCGGTGGTATTGATCTGTAACGCAGCGGGGTATTACGACAGATGAATATTACGATCGTATTAGGTGTCGCGATGTTTACCGGCATCGTGCTCGCGCTGGTGGCAGTGATTCTCAGTGCGCGCGCCAAGCTGGTAAGCAGCGGTGATGTAAACATCCTTATTAACAATGAAAAGACCCTGACTGTGCCTGCCGGTGGCAAGCTGCTGCAGACCCTGGCTGAAGGCGGCTTGTTCCTGCCTTCCGCTTGTGGCGGCGGTGGCAGCTGTGCCCAGTGCAAGTGTGTGGTGGAAGAGGGGGGCGGTTCCATGCTGCCTACCGAAGAGGGTCATTTCACCAAGCGTGACGCGGCTGAAGGCTGGCGTCTCTCCTGCCAGGTACCTGTTAAGCAGGACATGAAGATCGAAGTGCCTGAAGAGGTGTTCGGTGTTAAGCAGTGGGAATGCACCGTTGAGTCCAACCCCAACGTTGCCACCTTCATTAAAGAGCTGACCCTGCGTCTGCCAGAAGGTGAGAACGTTGACTTCCGTGCTGGCGGTTACGTGCAGCTGGAAGCACCTGCTCATCACATCAAGTACGCTGACTTCGATATCGAGGAAGAGTACCGCGGTGACTGGGAGCGTTTTGGTTTCTTCAATATTGAGTCCAAGGTGGACGAGCCGGTGATCCGAGCCTACTCCATGGCCAATTATCCGGAAGAGAAGGGCCTGGTTAAGTTCAATATCCGTATCGCCACGCCGCCTCCCGGTTCCCAGGGTATTCCGGCCGGACAGATGTCGTCCTACGTCTTCAGTTTGAAGCCAGGTGACAAGATCACGGTATACGGACCCTTCGGTGAGTTCTTTGCCAAGGATACCGACGCCGAGATGGTGTTTGTGGGTGGTGGTGCCGGTATGGCGCCAATGCGCTCCCACATCTTTGACCAGCTCAAGCGTCTGAACTCTACGCGCAAGATGTCTTTCTGGTACGGAGCCCGTTCCCTGCGTGAGATGTTCTACCAGGATGAGTACGATCAGCTGGCTTCCGAAAACGAGAACTTCCAGTGGCATGTTGCCCTGTCTGATCCCCAGCCAGAGGACAACTGGAACGGTCTCACCGGTTTCATCCACAACGTGCTCTTCGAAGAGTACCTGAAGGATCACCCGGCGCCGGAAGATTGTGAGTTCTACATGTGTGGACCACCCATGATGACCGCAGCGGTAATCAAGATGCTGAAGGATCTGGGTGTTGAGGATGAGAACATTCTGCTGGACGACTTTGGCGGCTAAGGGCAGTCATGTTGTTGAGTAGAGAACTCTCCGGAATGAGGTCAGCAGTGCTGGCCTCATTTTGTTTCTGCCTGTTTCTGGTGGTCGGTTGCGCTCCGCAACCGGAGACCTTTGCCAACAAATTCTCTGGTGCCACCATGGGTACCAGCTATCACATTACGCTGGTGACCGATGAAGCCCTTGCTGGCTCAGACATCGCAGAGGTTCAAAAAGCGATTGATGAGCGGTTGGCTGCGGTCAACCAGAGCATGTCCACCTACATCGCTGACTCCGAGATCAACCAGCTGCACAGCACTGCTCTCAATGAGTGGCACCCCATATCCTCTGAGTTGGGCCGGGTGCTGGCAATCAGTGAGTCGGTGTCGAAGCTGAGCGGCGGGGCGTTTGATATTACCGTCCGGCCCCTGATCGATATGTGGGGGTTTGGCCCCAAACCTGCATTGGATCAGGTGCCGCCGCAGGCGGAAATCGATACGGCACTGGCAAATGTGGGTTATCAGTACCTGCACCTGCGGCAGGAGCCCTGGCAGTTACTGCGTGATCGTGACGTGGATATGGACCTGAGTGCGGTGGCCAAGGGCTATGGGGTTGACGTGGTGACGGAGCTGTTGCTGGCAAAGGGCTATGCTAACCACATGGTGGAAATTGGTGGTGAGTTGCGGCTGGCGGGCCTGAGCCCACGTGGTGAGCCCTGGCGTATCGCGGTGGAAAAACCCCAGGCCGGTCTGATGCAGAGCGTCTACCGTGCCGTCAGCCTGACCGACACGGGTATGGCGACCTCCGGCGACTATCGCAATTACTTTGAACAGGATGGCGTGCGCTACAGTCATACGATAGACCCCCGTAGCGGGCAGCCCATCCGTCACGGGCTGGCGTCGGTAACGGTTTTGCATCCCTCTGCGGCCTATGCCGACGCCCTGGCGACAGCGTTTAACGTCATGGGAGAGGAGCAGGCCCTACTATTGGCGAATAGTGAGGGGATAGCGGCATTGTTTATCATCAGGGACGGTGACGAATTTGTTGAAATGGCCTCAGAGGCCTTTCAGCCTTATTTGGAACAGCGTGAATAGCCCGTTCCGGGAGTAGAGAACCCCGTGAATCGCGGGAGGAGTCACTATGCAAACTTTTATCTTAACTCTGGTCATGTTGCTGCTGTTTGTGGTCTTCATGTCTGTGGGGGTACTGATGGGGCGCAAGCCTCTGAAAGGCTCCTGCGGTGGTGTGGGCAAGGCGCTTGGCGAAGAGGACTATGTCTGTGATATCTGTGGTGGCGACCCGGATAAATGCGAAGAGCAGTCTGCAGGCAACGGAAAGACGGCGTCCGGCCAGTCACTGGCCTACGATGCCACCCAAACGGACAAGTAACACAAGCAGTAACTAACGGGGGCACATTGCAGTAATGGCGGAATATTCCTACGACTTATTGATCATTGGTTCAGGGCCCGGCGGAGATGGCGCAGCCATGTCGGCGGTGAAAAGCGGGCTGAAGGTGGCCATTGTTGAGCGCCCGCAGATGCTTGGCGGCAATTGTGCTCACAAAGGTACTATCCCATCCAAGTCGCTGCGTCACGCGGTGAAGCAGATTATCCGTTACAACACCCACCCCCTGTTCCGTAATATCGGTGAGCCCAAGTGGGTGCCGTTTCCCGCGGTACTGAATTCGGCCAACAAAGTAATTCCCAAACAGGTAGAAAATTCCGCCTCCCGCTATGCCCGCAATCGCATTCGCGTGCACACTGGTGATGCCACATTTGTCACTGCCAACCGGGTTCAGGTGACCCAGGAGAAAGGTGGTGTTAACGAATTTATCACCGCCACCAACATTATTATCGCTACCGGCTCACGACCCTACCGCCCGGTGGATGTGAATTTTAACCATC
This sequence comes from Pseudomaricurvus sp. HS19, assembly GCF_009857815.1. Lineage (GTDB taxonomy): Bacteria > Pseudomonadota > Gammaproteobacteria > Pseudomonadales > Cellvibrionaceae > Pseudomaricurvus. The sequence goes on from NZ_WVVW01000001.1 coordinate 504,760, forward strand.
CCCGTGTCTACGACAGCGATACCATCCTCACCATGCAGCATACGCCGCGCAGTATGATTATTTACGGCGCTGGGGTGATTGGCTGTGAATACGCCTCAATCTTCTCCGGCCTGGGTGTAAAAGTTGACCTGATCAACAGCCGGGAACAGCTGCTCTCCTTCCTGGATGATGAAATCTCCGATGCTCTCAGTTACCACCTGCGGGACGGCGGGGTAACGGTTCGTCATTGCGAGGAGTACGCGTCGGTGGAGGCCGATGGCAAGAGCGTCACCATGCATCTCAAGTCCGGCAAGCGCATTACCGCCGACGCTTTGCTATGGAGCAATGGCCGTACCGGTAATACTGACACGCTCAACCTGGAGGAGATTGGCCTGCAGGCTGATCACAGGGGGCAGCTGAGTGTTTCCGAGCGCTATGAGACCGAGGTGCCCGGCATTTATGCCGTTGGCGATGTGATCGGTTGGCCGAGCCTGGCCAGTGCCTCCTATGATCAGGGGCGTGCCTGTGCCAGGGGCATTGCGGGTCTCAGTGTTCGCGCGGTGGACAACGCGCCTACTGGTATCTACACGCTGCCGGAGATCAGTTCCATCGGTAAAACCGAGCGTGAACTGACGGAGGCCAAGGTGCCCTATGAAGTGGGGCGCGCCTTCTTCAAAAACACTGCCCGGGCCCAGATCAGTGGCGAGGATGTGGGCATGCTGAAGATCCTGTTTCGGGTCGATACCCTGGAGATCCTGGGTGTTCACTGCTTCGGTGCGGAAGCCTCTGAAATTATCCACATCGGCGAGGCGATCATGAGCCAGCCGGGAGAGGGCAACAGTATCAAGTTCTTCGTCAAGAACACCTTCAATTACCCCACCATGGCCGAAGCCTATCGTAGTGCAGCCCTGAACGGCCTTAATCGGGCGCGGCGCTTCTGACGGGCGACAGTGAGCGGTGACTGTCCGTATGGGCAGTTGCCGGGACTGGATTACAGGGAAAGTTGCGGGGAAGATAGATTGCTGAACGTGTTACGGGCAGGATGGCAGCAGACGCAGCGGAGTAGGCTGAATCCCCAGTTGCGGAGCAAGGAGCTTCCGCAAACCGGTGATATCAGTGTGGCACGGGCGTGCCGGAAGCCGACCCAAGGGTGGCCTCAGGATTGTTCTGAACTCAGAACTGGGACTCTGGCAGACGCAGGGTCAGGCCGTCCATATCTTCAGAAACGATGATCTGACAGGCCAGGCGGCTGTTTTCCTGTGGATCGACAGCCATGTCCAGCAGGTCTTTCTCAACGTCGTCAGCAGCAGGGATCTTGCCTGTCCAGGCGTCGTCAACATAGCAGTGACAGGTTGCGCAGGCACAAGCGCCGCCGCAATCACCCAGAATACCGTTGATCATGTTATCCAGCGCAGCCTGCATCAGGTTCTCACCGACGGCAACTTCTACTTCGTGCTCGGTGCCATTGGCTTCGATGTATTTAATAGTTGGCATAGCAAACCTCGTAATTTCCGGAGCGGCAATATTAGCGGTTTCTGCCACGAGTAAAAAGGTTCAGCGGGGCAATTTATAGGGTGAAACGGGCATTTTGGAGACGCATGGGGGGCGTTTACAGCTGGATGGAGGGTTTTGCGCCATTCCGGGGGCTGTCTCCGGGCGCCATCAGTGGAAAATATCCGGGTTTTTGGCGCCAATTACACTGAGCAGTGGCTGAAAACTGAACCAGCCTGCCCACTCACAACCTACCAGTTCCCGCGCTGCCCGCGCCGCCTCCGGGGCGATGGTTTTGGGTGTACCTGCTGCTTCTGCCAGTAACTGGGCCTGGCAGCAGCGGTCCATGGCGATAAACCACCAGACCGCAGCTTCCACGCTGGTGCCCACTGTCAGCAGGCCATGATTCTGCAGGATGGCTGCCTTGCAGGAGCCCAGTGCCGACGCGATCTGCTCGCCTTCATGGCCATCCACCACCACGCCGCCGTAATGATCAAACACGACGTGATCCTCATAAAACGCGCAGGCATCCTGGGTAATGGGATCCAGCAGGCGCCCGAGACTGGACCAGCTTTTCCCGTACAGCGAGTGGGCGTGAGCGGCGGCGATGATATTGGGCCTGGCCCGGTGCAGACAGGAGTGTATGGTAAAGGCGGCGCCGTTAAGCAGGCCGGAGCCTTCCACCACCTGGCCGGCGTGATTGACCAGCAGCAGGTCAGAGGCCTTGATCTGCTGGAAGGAGACGCCCATGGGGTTTACCCAGAACAGCTCCGGATGTTCCGGGTCGCGGGCGGTGATGTGGCCGGCCACGCCCTCCTCAAAGCCGAAATGGCCAAACAGGCGGAACGCTGCCGTGAGCATGCGTTTGCGATGTTCGCGGACTTCGGCGTGAGTCTTGCCTTCCTGTGCCGGGCTGGCGCTGCGGCCGGCGGTGTTCAGGAGCAGCTTGTTGATGCTGTCAGTATGGCTTTGAGTCATGGGGTACGCTCCCCGAAGATTGGCTATTGTGGCGGGATGGCCAGCGGTGGCTGACAGCACTGCCTCGCCATTTCAGTTAGAATGGGCGCTTTTCCGTACAAAATCCAGAGGTGGTCATGAGCCAATTGCGACCTGGCGTCTACAGGCATTACAAAGGTCAGGAGTATCAGGTGTTTCGCACCGTGCGTCACAGCGAGACCGAAGAGGAGTTGGTGCTTTACCGCTGCCTGTATGGTGATTTCAGCTGGTGGGTGCGCCCGCAAGCCATGTTCCGGGAGACCGTAGTGGTAGCGGGCGAAGAGTGCCCCCGTTTTGCCTGGCAGCGGACCTTCTATCCTGATAGTTACCCGGACGCGCCGCCGCTGGCAGCTGAGGGGCTGGTGTGACTTCCGGCGAGCAACTTGCCGGTAGCCCATACCCGCCGGACAGTGATGAGTACTGGATGGAGCGGGCCCTGAGGCTGGCGGAAAAGGCCGCCGAATTGGGTGAAGTGCCGGTGGGGGCGGTGCTTGTGCGGGACGGCAAGCTGCTGGGGGAGGGCTGGAATCAGCCCATTTCCGCCTGCGACCCTACCGCCCACGCCGAGATTGTAGCCTTGCGTGCCGCCGCCGTGGCGGAGTGTAATTATCGCCTGCCGGACAGCAGGCTCTATGTGACGATTGAACCTTGTACCATGTGCGCCGGCGCACTGGTGCATGCCCGGGTGGGCAGTGTGATCTACGCGGCGACAGAGCCCAAGGCCGGAGCAGTGGTCAGCCAGAGCCGGGTATTTGAGCAGTCCAACCTGAATCATCAGGTGCAATGCTGCGGCGGGGTGCTGGAGGAGCAGGCCCGTGAGCTGATGCAGGCGTTTTTCCGCCATCGGCGGGATGCGGTAAAGCGGTTACGGCGAGAGGCGCAGCAGGTCGCTGCGCCGGTTGATGACAGAGATGGCAAGGAGAGCGGCGGGCGCTGATGAGTCCCCGGCGCGCTGTTACTTACAGCAGGTCAAGCGAGCCAGCGGATACCGGCACAAACTGCGCGGCATTGGGCTGGTGGTCAACCATGGAGACCAGGCGCCGCTGCTGTTGCAGCTGGTGCAGGGCGATGGTGTTGTAGAAGCCGCGAATGTTCTGTACATAGGCGACCGGTTCCCAGCCACGGGCATAGCCATGCTTGACGGTGCGGTAGTACTTGCGCTGGGCTAACAGAGGCAGGTGACGGCTGACATCATCCCACTGGTCGGGATTGCCGCCCATACGCTGGGTCAGAATGCGGGCGTCTTCAAGGTGGCTGGTGCCAACATTGTAGGCCGCCAGTGCCATCCAGATGCGATCATCTCCCTGAATGCCCGCCGGAACGCGATCCAGCAGTTTGCGGAAATAGCGGGCTCCGCCCTGAATGCTCTGCACGGGATCAAGGCGATCTTCTACCCCCATCTCCTCGGCGGTAGTGCGGGTAAGCATCATCAGTCCGCGCACCCCGGTATAGGAGCGGGCATCGGCGTCCCAATGGGACTCCTGATAGCTGATTGCAGCCAGCAGGTGCCAATCCAGTTCGGTTTCGCGTGCTGCCTCCTGCAGGGTTTCCTGCCAGAGGGGGAGGCGGCTGTCGAGGCGGTTGGAGAAGGTGACCGCGCTGCCGGTGTCCAGCTCCTGAATTTGGCCGTAGTAATGATTCTTCAGTGATTTGAGCTCGCCGGAGACCCGCTTTTCTGCGAGGTAGGCTTGCGCCAGCCGGAACAGGCTGTCGTCATCGCTTTTGCCAAATGCCCAGGCCAGGTCATCGGCTTCCTCTTTCAGGCGGAACGCCTTGCGCGCGCGCGGATAGAGGTTGCGGTTGAGGGTGTAGGTGTTGGAGTCGACGATGGCGGCATCAATTTCACCGCGGTGCACCAGCTCCATCAGGTCACTGGTATCGATGTCGGACATTTCCCGCCACTGCAGTTGCGGGTGCTCGGAAGCCAGTTGGCGCAGCTGCTCGGCGTGGGCGCTGTTGGCGGCTACTACCAGAGTTTTGTCATACAGGTCTTCGATGCCCTTGGGCTTGTTACCGCCACTGCGGTAGAGCACCAGTTGATAGACCTGCATATAAGGAGTGGTGAAGCGCACGTGCCTGGCACGATCGGGGGTTACGGCGAGCCCGGCGGCGGCCAGCTGAATCTGCTCACTGTTGACGGCGCCCAGCAGGGTAGCTGGGTCATCCCGTTCGGTGACCACAAGCTCTACACCCAGGCTGTCAGCAAAACCCTTGGCGAGAGAGTATTCGTAGCCGTCCAGTCCCTGACGTCCTTCAAAGTAGGTAGAGGGCCCGTTGCGGGAAACAATCTGCAGTTGCCCGGCTGCCAGAACCCGCTCCAGTTCGTTGGGGGTATGGCTACCGGTCAGGATCAGGGCCGCGGCAGGGATTACCATCAATGCGACCATACACCGAAGCAGGCTCAGCGTGCGTTTCGGCATTCGAGTCTCCTTATGTTTGGCGTCGGGGTTAGCTTCCATATTGCTTGCCTCGTCATTGACAGTTCCTGAACGACGTCACCCGGATTCAGTCAGGGGCGACATTTCCTGCGTCACGGCACTCCCTCAGTGAGGGCCAGCAGGGTATAGCCAGGTGTCGAGAGTGTGCTCAAATCCGTGAGCTGGTCGACATTTTTGGCTATCAAGTTCAAATTTCGCGCAATTCTAGCCGCAAAGTGCGTGACGCAATAGCTTGTTTTTTGTTCGTTATTAGTGTAGCAGGCAGTTTAAAATTTGGCCTCGTGAGCGATTCCTAACCGGCCGGGCGCCTTGTGGCGCCGCTTTCCCTCTTCCTGGGGAGTTGGTTGGCGGGATTTGTGCGCCTGGTAAATTTTCTATAACCGGTCTGATGTTGGTTGGGAGGCGGTTGGGGGGCTTCCTCAGCCATTTTTCCCGTGCTGCCAGCCCAATAGGGGGCCGGTTCTGCAGGTTGGCAGGTGGCGCTGATTAAATAGAGGCAAAAGCTGCTAAGAGGAACGATATTCAGTACAATGGCGGCCTTTTCGCGGGGGGCGTTCGGGCCATACTGGTTGTCGCCTGAAAGCTTGCAGCCGATACGCCGTTGCAGTGCGCCTGATCGGGTCGTTCCCCCACTCTCTGAACCAGGATCCACAAAGAACCAAGAGGTCATTACCGACTATGCTGACCCTGCGCGGCGCTCCGGCACTTTCTTCATTTCGCACCCAGAAACTTCTTGCCACCCTGCAGCAGGCTGACGCCGGGGTGCATGCGGTATACGCCGAGTTTATGCATTTTGCTGACCTGAAGGCGGAGCTTGATGAGTCCGGGCTGCGGGTTTTGAAACAGTTGCTGGTTTACGGGCCTTCAGAAGCTGCGGGTGAGTGCGACGGTGACCTGTACCTGGTGGTGCCTCGTCCCGGCACCATCTCACCCTGGTCCTCCAAGGCGACCGATATCGCCCATAACGCGGGCCTGACCAATATTGATCGCCTTGAGCGTGGAATTGCCTATTACGTAAAGGGCGCCACCAACGCTGAAGCAGTGCGCGCGGCATTGTACGACCGCATGACCGAGGCGGTGTTTACCGATGTGGAGCAGGCTGCGCAGCTGTTCCGCCACGAGCAGCCACGACCACAGTCCTGTGTTGATGTGCTGGGTGGTGGACGCGAGGCGCTGGTGGAAGCCAATACCGCGCTGGGCCTGGCACTGGCAGACGACGAGATCGACTATCTGGTGGATGCATTCAAGGGCCTGGATCGCAATCCGGTGGACGTGGAGCTGATGATGTTTGCCCAGGCGAACTCCGAGCACTGCCGCCACAAAATCTTTAACGCTTCCTGGACACTGGATGGCGAAGAGATGCCAAAGTCCCTGTTTGGCATGATCAAGAACACCTACGAGCAGGGCGGCGAAAATGTGCTGTCGGCCTACGCGGATAACGCCTCGGTGATTGCCGGCAGCAAGGCCGGTCGTTTCTATCCTGACCCGGTAACCAAAAGCTACGGTTACAACAACGAAGACATCCACATCCTGATGAAGGTGGAGACCCACAACCACCCAACCGCCATTGCCCCGTTTCCCGGTGCGGGTACCGGTGCCGGTGGCGAGATTCGGGATGAGGGCGCAGTTGGTCGCGGCTCCAAACCCAAGGTCGGCCTCACCGGCTTTACCGTCTCCAATTTGCAGATCCCGGGCTATACCCAGCCGTGGGAACAGGACTCTCTCAGCGGCAAGCCTTATGGCAAGCCCAACCGCATCGTTACGCCGCTGGACATTATGATTGAAGGCCCACTGGGTGGTGCTGCCTTTAATAACGAATTTGGTCGCCCGAATATCTGTGGCTATTTCCGCACCTTTGAAGAGAACTTCGACGGTGAGCGTCGTGGCTATCACAAGCCCGTCATGCTGGCCGGCGGTTACGGCAACATCAAGGCCGAGCATGTGGACCAGCACGAGTTTGCGCCCGGTGCAAAACTGATTGCTCTTGGCGGTCCTGCCATGTTGATTGGTCTTGGTGGTGGTGCTGCCTCGTCCATGACCTCAGGGGCTTCGTCGGAAGATCTCGATTTCGCCTCGGTGCAGCGCCAGAACCCGGAGATCGAGCGTCGCTGTCAGGAAGTGATCGATCAGTGCTGGCAGCTGGGTGAGCGCAATCCTATTGCCTTTATTCACGACGTCGGTGCCGGTGGTTTCTCCAATGCTTTCCCGGAACTGGCGAAAGATGGCGGCTGCGGCGCCACGTTTGAGTTGCGCAATATTCACAATGATGAGCCGGGCATGACGCCGCTGGAGATCTGGTGTAACGAGGCGCAGGAGCGTTATGTGCTCGCCATCCAGCCGGAAGATCTCGCGGCCTTTGAAGCGATTTGCGAGCGTGAGCGTTGCCCCTATGCCGTGGTTGGCGAGGCCAATGCCACCGACCATATAGTGCTCAATGACAAGCACTTCGACACCAGGGCCGTAGACCTGCCCATGTCCGTGCTGTTCGGTAAGCCGCCGAAAATGCACCGTACGGCTGAAACCCGCCAGTACACAACCCATGCGCTGAACTTTGACGGTATTACCATTTATGATGCCGCTGAGCGTGTAATTCAGCACCCGGCAGTGGCCAGCAAGAGTTTCCTGATTACCATTGGCGATCGCTCTGTGACCGGTCAGGTATCACGTGACCAGTTTGTGGGTCCCTGGCAGGTGCCGGTGGCTGACTGCGCGGTAACCACCCAGGCCTACGATACCTACGCCGGTGAAGCCATGAGCATGGGTGAGCGTACGCCGACGGCATTGCTGGACGGTCCGGCCTCCGGCCGTATGGCAGTCGGTGAGGCCATTACCAATATCGCGGCGGCACCGATTCGCCAGCTGTCCGACATCAAACTCTCAGCCAACTGGATGTGTGCCGCTGGTCATCCCGGTGAGGACGAGAAGCTCTATCGCACGGTTGAAGCGATTGGCATGGAGCTGTGCCCGGAGCTGGGGATTACCATTCCTGTGGGCAAGGACTCCATGTCCATGCGTACAGCGTGGCAGGAAGAGGGGGCAGACAAATCTGTCACCGCACCGTTGTCGCTGGTGATCTCCGCCTTTGCACCGGTAACCGATGTGCGCAAGGTGGTTACTCCCCAACTGCGCACCGACAAAGGTGATAGCGAACTGCTGTATGTGGATCTTGGCGAGGGGCGCAATCGCCTCGGCGCGTCCATCCTGGCGCAGACCTGCAACCAGATGGGACAGGAGCCTGCTGATCTCAACAACCCGCAAGCATTGAAAGGTTTCTTCGCGGCCATGCAGCAGAGCCTGTCCGAAGGTGACCTGCTGGCCTACCACGATCGTGGTGACGGCGGCCTGTTCGCAACTGTGGCAGAGATGGCGTTCGCCGGCCACTGCGGTGTTGATATCAACATCGATACCCTGGGCGATGATGCGTTGGCAGTGCTGTTTAACGAAGAGCTTGGAGCTGTTCTGCAGGTGCCTTCTGCGCGGGTGAAAACGGTTATGGAGCGCTTTACCGGTGCCGGTGTAAAAATCGAGCGCCTGGGTTGGCTCAACAACCATGACACCATCCGTGTCGAGATGAACGCTGATATTATCTATGAAGAGTCACGTTCCGAGCTGCAGCGCCTCTGGAGCGAAACCAGTTACCGCATCGCTGCCTTGCGGGATAACGCCGATTGCGCGAAATCCGAGTTCGAGGCTATTACAAAGGTTGATCCGGGTCTTTCTGTTGAACTGACCTTTGATGTTAACGAGGACGTGGCTGCCCCCTACATTAATAAGGGTGTGCGCCCACGCCTGGCGGTACTGCGGGAGCAGGGCGTCAACGGCCACGTGGAGATGGCAGCGGCCTTCGATCGCGCCGGCTTCGAGGCTGTCGATGTGCACATGAGTGACATTCTGGCGGGTCGCGCCAACCTGAAAGATTTCCGCGGTCTGGTGGCCTGCGGCGGCTTCAGTTACGGCGATGTGCTGGGTGCCGGAGAAGGCTGGGCAAAAACCATTCTCTTCAACGCCCGTGCCCGCGATCAGTTCCAGTCCTTCTTCCATCGTCCCGAGACGTTCAGCCTTGGGGTGTGTAACGGTTGCCAGATGATGTCCAACCTCAAGGAGCTGGTGCCGGGTGCCGATCACTGGCCCCGTTTCGTGCGTAACCTGTCCGAACAGTTTGAGGCGCGCTTCAGCCTGGTGGGTATCGAGAAGTCCCCGTCGGTATTGTTCGATGGCATGGTGGGATCAGTTATGCCAGTGGCTGTGGCTCACGGTGAAGGGCGTGCGGAGTTCAGCTCCGACGATCACCTGGATCAGGTGCATCGTGGTGGCCTGGTGGCCATGCGTTACCTGGATAACCAGAAGCACTACAGCATGGATTATCCTTCCAACCCCAATGGCTCCCCCAAAGGGATCACCTGTGTAACTTCCGAAGATGGTCGCGCCACCATCATGATGCCGCACCCCGAGCGGGTCTTCCGGGCAGTGAGTAACTCCTGGCGTCCGGATGAGTGGCAGGAAGACAGCGGCTGGATGCGCCTGTTCCGCAACGCCCGGGTTTTTGTAGACTGATACTGCATCATTAAACACCGGCGCTACCTTCGGGTCAGCGCCGGTGTCGCATTCGCATAATAGACCAAAGTCCGATGGTTGATGACCAGCGGTTGTGGTTTCATGCGCGCGCCGATTTTCTAGTTCAGGTTCACCGTCCGGGTGATGAGGTTGTTCAATGTTTGAGATGTATCTGATTGCCCTGGCGGTGATCGCTCTCGTCTGTATCGTTCTCGAAGAAGTCATACACGTAAACAAAGCCAAAACCACACTGTTTCTGGGCTGCCTGGCCTGGATCAGTCTGTTTATTCACGCCGGCAACCACGATAACCAGCATCTGGTGTCCGAGCAGCTGGATGAAAACCTGCTGGAGATCGCATCGCTCTGGTTGTTCCTGATGTCCACCATGACCTTCGTGGCCTACCTCAATGCCAAGGGCGTGGTACAAAATTTTGTGCGCAGTATTTTTCCCAAGCGCCTGTCTGTGCGCAGCCTGCTGTTGCGGGTGGCAATATTCTCCCTGCTGCTGTCTTCCATCTGTGACAACGTTACCGCGACACTGGTGAGCCTGGGATTGATTCAGGTGTTTGAGCTGGATCGTAAGACCAAGCTGAAAATGGCCACGCTGGTGGTGTTCGCGGTTAACTCCGGCGGGGTGGCGCTGATCACTGGTGACGTGACCACGCTGATGATATTCCTGGGCGGCCACGTCTCCATGTCCCAGTTGCTGACGCTGATGCTTCCGTCGGCGACCGGTGTGCTGGTACTGGCGGCAATTTTTGCCATCAAGCTGGAGGGTGAGCTGGTGTTGCAGCCGGTGGAGATGCGCTATGAGCGGGTCGATATCTGGATTGCCGTCATCTTTTTCACCACCATTATCGCCACCATGTTGATGAATGTATTGTTTGGTATACCGCCGGTACTCACCTTCCTCACCGGCCTGTCGTTGATGTTCCTGGTGGGTCGTACTGTCAGCAGCGACATGGAGCAGACCCGCATCCTCGAATACATCCGTCAGGTTGAGTACGACACGCTGTTGTTCTTCCTGGGTATTCTGTTGCTGGTGGGTATGCTCAAGGAGATCGGCACTCTGGAGGTGCTGGCGCAGGTCTACGGTAACTATTCGCCGGAGGTTTCCAACTTCTTTGCCGGCGTGGCATCTGCTTTGCTGGATAACGTGCCTCTGACCGCAGCCTTGCTGAAGGCAGACCCGGTACTGAGCACTACCCAGTGGCTGGCACTGACCTATGCGGTGGGTGTGGGTGGCTCCCTGCTGGCGATTGGTTCGGCTGCCGGGATCCTGGCCATGAGCAAGATCGAGGAGCTCACCTTTGTCAGTTACCTGCGCTATGTGCCGGCCCTGATCGTGGCCTACGGCGTGGGTTATGCCCTGACCCTGTTGCTGGCTACCATCATTCACTGACCTTATTCACTGACTACAGCCCGGCAGCCGGAGTTGCTGCCGAGGGTGGGGTAGGAGGGCCGGGTGTGGTAAACTCCCGGCCTTTTGCATGTTTACAGGTGTACGCTTATGTCTGCTTTTGATAATCAGGAAAAGAAAGCCAGTTACGGTATTGGTCGCCAAATGGGTGATCAGCTGGCTACCGCCCCGTTCCAGGGCTTTGATCACGACGCCGCTATGGCCGGTTTCGCCGACGGTCTCAAGGCCGCGGGCCTGCAGGTACCTGCCGAGGAGATCAACGAAGCTTTCCGTGAAATTCAGGCCCGCCTGAAAGAGCAGGAAGAGAAGCGCGCTGAGGAGATGTCCGCTGAAGGTCAGGCATTCCTGGCCGACAACGCCAAGAAGGACGGTGTAACAGTTACTGCCTCCGGCCTGCAGTACGAAATCCTGGTAGAAGGTAGCGGCGACAAGCCAACGGCTTCTTCAACCGTGCGCACGCACTACCACGGCACCCTGATCGACGGCACTGTCTTTGACAGTTCTGTACAGCGTGGCCAGCCAGCGGAGTTTCCGGTAAACGGTGTTATTGCCGGCTGGACTGAAGCCCTGCAGATGATGCCTGTAGGCTCCAAGTGGAAGCTGACCATTCCGTACAACCTGGCTTATGGCGAGCGCGGTGCCGGTGGTTCTATCGCTCCTTACGCCACCCTGGTGTTCGAAGTGGAGCTGCTGGATATCCTCTGATCGACGAGGGTATGCCGCTGCCAGCCCTTGAGGCTGGATCGAAAAGCGCTGTTTCGACAGCGCTTTTTTTATGCCCGATAGTTTTCCCGGGGTATTGGTTTGCGCGCGATCAAGGCAGCGCGGATAATTTCCGGAGAGCATGGAGTCCGGGTGTACGGGGGGTGTCAGGTGGCATATCGCAAAAAGTCTTGTGGTTCGGTTTCCCGGTGTCTGCCGGTAGTCTGCGCCGGTGGCAGGTGGGTCCGTACATGACGGTTGCCGTAGCCTTGCTGGTGGTGACCATCCTGTTGGTGCTGTTGTTTGATCTCACCAACGGGTTTCATGACGCCGCCAACATGATCGCTACCCTGATAGCATCACAGGCATTGACGCCCGGTCCTGCATTATTGCTGGTAGGCGTTTTCACCTTTATCGGTCCTCTGCTGGCCGGCACATTGGTAGCCGATACCATCGGTGGTTTTGTCTCCCTCGAGGGAGTGCCTGCCACCCTTGGAATCAGTCTGGTGCTGTGTGCGGTGCTGGCAGCGGTGGGCTGGAACTTGCTCACCTGGTTGCTGGCTATGCCATCCTCCTCATCCCATGCTCTCGTGGGAGGTCTTGTGGGGGCGGTGTCTGTCACCGTGGGTCCGGCAAAGGTGCTCTGGGGCTTGAGTGACCTGGAGCAGGGTCAGTTGGTGGGTGTCACCAAGGTACTGCTGTCGCTGTTACTGTCGCCGTTGCTGGGTTTTGCCGCAGGTTACCTGTTGCACCGGTTAAGCTGCTTTCTGTTGCGTGCTGCACACCCCTCAATTAACCAGCGCCTGCGGCAATTGCAGTGGTTGACCGCTGCAGTGCTGGCGTTTGCCCATGGTACTAACGACGCGCAGAAGGGCATGGGTATTATCACACTGGTGTTGCTGCTGGGCGGTTTCCTGCAGACATTTGAAGTGCCGGTGTGGGTCATCTTCGCCAGTGCCGGCAGCATTACCCTGGGGACGATGTTGGGGGGCTGGCGAATTGTCAAAACGGTTGGCTACGGTATTTACCGGTTGCGTCCCCTGCACGGGCTTAACGCGCAGCTCTCTTCATCGCTGGTGATCCTTGCTGCTTCCCTTGCGGGTGGGCCGGTCTCCACCACACATGTGGTGAGCTCGTCTATTATGGGGTTGGGGGCGGCGGAAAGGCCGCGGGCGGTGCACTGGGTCAAGGCGCGGGAGATCGCTCTGACCTGGTTGTTTACCTTGCCGGGCTCAGCGTTGCTGGGGGCGCTGTTGGCGTGGCCGGTTTTTTATCTGTTACAGGGTGGTTGATTGATGGCGTCTGAGGGGAGTAGTGGCGGGAGCCTGCCGGGCAAGCGCCAGGGCCGGCTGTCTGTCTGGTGGCACAAGCTGTTTCCTTCCATGCCGGATTTCTATGGTTTGCTGAATCGGCAGTGTGAGCTGGTGGTTGAGGCCAGCGGGCAGTTACTGGCCTATATGCACAGTGGTGACGATACCAGTGCCGACCGGGTGGTAGAGTTGGAGCACCTGGGCCAGCAGTTGCGGGCTGAAAATATGACCGTGCTGCACCGGGCATTTGCCACTCCTTTTGACCGGGAGGATATCTATCGTTCGATCGCTGCGCTCAACGATATCCTCAACTACACCAAAACCACGGTGCGCGAAATGCGGGGGCTGGGGTTGGGGCCTGACGAACATACGCTGGCCATGGCAGAGCTGCTGCATGAAGGAGCGCAGGCACTGCAGCGCGGGTTTGCCCATCTGCAACTGGCGCCACTGCGTGCTGAAGCTGATGCTGAGGTTGCCTGTCGTACCGAGCGAGCCACGGAACGGGTCTATCGCAAGGCCCTGTCGGAGTTGTTCAATGCCGGTCATTACCAGGCTAACCTGACTGAAGAGCAGCAACAGGCCGCTGACTCGCTGGAGGTGTTGATGCAGACCCTGACCCAGCGTGAGTTGGCTGCCGTTGGTTCAGTGGTGGGATTTGTGGTGGAGATCCTCAAGCGACGTGAAGTCTACCGTCATATGTCCAACGCTGCTGACAGGGTAGAGCGGGCCGGGGATGTATTGCATGATATTGTGGCCAAGGTTGCCTGAAGTTTCCTGACAGCAACAGACATAATGGCTAAAGGGGCTGAGGCAGGATAGACCAAAGGGAGCTGCGCGATGGAGTGGCAGAAAAGAGAACCCGAGGCAGAAACACCGGCTGATCCGGTGGGTCATATCACGGAAGTTCACGGCCCGGTGGTGGTCATCGCCTGTGAGCGCCTGCCGCCGTTGCGCCAGGCCCTCATCGCGCAGCTGCAGGGCGAGACCTGCCTGTTCGAAGTTCACCAACATCTCGATGAAACCCGCATTCGCGCGGTTGCCCTGCATCGCAGCAGTGGTCTCTACCGGGGTATGCCGATCTATGATGCTGGCGCCCCTCTGCACGTGCCGGTAACTCCCGATTGTCTCGGCCGTCTGCTCAACGCCTTCGGCGAGCCTCTGGATGGCGGCGAGCCGTTAGATGCCACAGGCTATCGCAATATTCACAGCCGCCTGCCGCCACTCAGCGACGCCGTTGGTGTGGGTGAGGTATTGCCAACCGGTATCAAGGTGGTGGACCTGTTGTGCCCGTTTGTAAAAGGCGGCAAGACAGGTCTCTTTGGCGGCGCCGGGGTGGGCAAAACCGTATTGATTATGGAGTTCATGCACGCAGTCGCCACCTTGCACGAGGGGGTGTCGGTTTTCGCCGGGGTCGGAGAGCGCTTGCGGGAAGGGCATGAACTCTGGCACGAAATGCGCGCGGCGGGTGTTTTGCCCCAATCACTGCTGGTGTTCGGGCAGATGGATGAACCTTCCGGCATCCGCTTTCGGGTGGGGCTGTCGGCACTGAGTTACGCGGAGTACCTGCGGGACACCCTGTCCCGGGAGGTGCTGCTGGTGATGGATAATGTCTTCCGCTTTGTACAGGCGGGCAGTGAGGTCTCCAGTTTGCTGGGGCGCATGCCGGCTACCGTCGGTTACCAGCCAACCCTGATCAGCGAGGTGGCGGAGATGCAGGACCGCATTCTCTCTACCCGCCAGGGTGCCATCACCTCGGTGCAGGCGGTCTATGTGCCGGCCGATGATATGACCGACCCGGCGGTGACCGCCATTCTCAGTCATCTGGACACCACCGTAATTCTCTCCCGTGACCAGGCGGGTAAGGGGATTTATCCGGCGGTGGATCCGCTGCGTTCCGGCAGTCGGCTGATGGATCGTAATACCCTGGGTGCCCGCCACTACGATATCGCTGAAGGGGTGAGGGAGCATCTCGCCCGCTACCGGGAACTGGAAGACATCATCACCATGCTGGGTATGGGCGAGTTGTCCGCTGCCGACCGGCAGATGGTGGCTCGCGCACGCAAGCTGCAACACTACCTGACGCAGCCGTTTGCTGCCGCCGCATCCCATACCGGTATCGCTGGTGTCAGTGTGCCGGTGGCGCAGACCCTGGACGATTGTGAAGCCTTTCTGCTCGGACGCTTTGATGATGTGCCCGAAGCCCGTTGCTATATGCGTGGTGCCATGGGCGATCCCGGCAAGCCCGGTGTCTCTGCCGAAGCGCCAGGCGCGGGAGTCGTGTCGTGAATACATTTACCCTGCAGTTACAGGACGCCACCCACACGGAAACGTTTGCCGAGGTACAGGCCTTTGTCGGCGAGGATGCCTCCGGCAGCTTCTCCCTGCTGGCGGGCCACGCCCGTTTTACCACGGTGCTGGAAACCGGGCTGGCGCGGTTCCGGTTGGCGTCGGCCGGGACCGGTATGGCGGACTGGTACTACCTGGCGGTGCCCGGCGCGGTACTGCATTTTTCCGGCAACTGCCTGACCATCAGCAGCCGGCGCTATCTGCTGGATCGTGACTATCGACGCATCAGTGACGCCCTGCAGCAAAAGTTGTTGCAGGAAGAGGGCGAGCTGCAGGAGATGAAGCACAGTCTGCGGCAGCTGGAAAATGAGTTTCTACGCCGTATGTGGGAAGTGGGCCGCCAGGGTGGATCGCTGTCATGAAGGATGAAGAGGAGCTGCGCCAGCGGGTGGAACAGCAGTCGCAGCGGATGCAAAAGGCGCAGCGCGAACATCCGACCCTGATGAGCCAGACGGTTTATGCCGGAACCCTGGGGCTGTTACTGGTGTTGCCCATTGTGGGAGGCGCTTATCTTGGCCATTGGCTCGACAGCTTGCAGCAGGGTTACTCCAGCCGCTGGACTATCAGTCTGATATTGACCGGGGTGGTGCTGGGTGCGGTTAATGTCTATCTGTTTATCAACAAGGAATAGCTCATGGATGCAGGCGAGATGAGCATCGCGGTAATCTGGCAGCTGGGACCTGTGGCGATCACCAATACCGTAGTCACCACCTGGGCGATTATGGCGCTGCTGGCCCTGGCGTGCTGGCTGTTGTCGCGGCGCCTGCAGCTGCAGCCCGGACCGCTGCAGACAGCGGTGGAGGGGGTGATTGTTGCTATCGACCAGGCCATTCGGGAAGTTGCTCCGGATCACTCGCGGCTGTTGCTGCCGTTTGTCGGCAGCCTGTGGATCTTCCTGGTGGTTGCCAATCTTTGCAGCCTGATTCCCGGGGTGCACTCACCTACGCGCGATCTCTCCACTACCAGCGGCCTGGCACTGCTGGTCTTTTTCTACGCTCACTGGAGCGGTATCCGCGCGCAGGGTGTCGGTGCCTACCTGAAACACTATCTTGCACCCAGTCCGGTTATGTTGCCGTTTCATATTATCAGTGAGTTGAGCCGCACCATCGCCCTGGCGGTGCGCCTGTTCGGCAACATGATGAGCCTGGAGATGGCGGCTTTACTGATACTGATGGTGGCCGGCTTCCTGGCGCCGGTACCCATTCTTATGTTGCATGTGATTGAGGCGCTGGTGCAGGCCTACATCTTCGGCATGCTGGCGCTGATCTATGTCGCCGGCGGCATGCAGTCCATTTCCTCATCGTCCGGCAAGGAGTAAACCATGGCTGATCTCTCTACATTTTCCCAGGCCTCTACAGTGGTCGCCATTATTGGCATCGCGATCGGGGTGTTGGGGCCGGCCATTGCCATGGGGCTGGCCATCAGCCGCGCGCTGGATGCGCTGGCACGGCAGCCGGAAGCGGAGAAATCCATTATGCGCACACTGTTTATCGGGCTCGCCATGATCGAGTCACTGGCCATTTATGTGTTGGTGATTGTCTTGATCATCCTGTTCCGCAATCCGCTGCTCGAGTATCTGCTGCCGCAGTAGCGACACACCAATAAATGGCATGGAAACCGTAATGGCTGACGCGGGGAGTCGATCGGAGTGGAACTGAACTGGAGCACTTTCGTGCTCGAAATTATTAATTTCCTGGTGCTGATCTGGATACTGAAGCACTTCCTGTACCGCCCGGTGCTGGCGATCATCGCCCGGCGGCAGGAGTCAGTGGCACAACAGCAACAGCAGGCCGAGGCATTGCGCACCGAGGCCACTGCTATGCAGGAAGAGTATCAGCAGCGCCTGTCGCAGTGGCAACAGGAGCAGCAACAGGCGCGTAACGAGCTGCAGCAATCCCTGGCCGCCGAACGGCAGCAACAGCGCGACCGGTTGCAGCAGGAGCTGGACGTTATGCGCCATGGCGCCGAGGTGGCGGAGCAGCGCCAGCGGCAGGATCGCCTGCGTCAGCAGGAGCAGGTCGCCATGCAGCAAGGGGCACAGTTCGCGGCTCAACTGCTGCGGCTGGGGGCCGGGCCGGAGACAGAAAAGCGCCTCACGGAGCTGCTGATCCATCAGCTGCTGGAGCTGGATCCGGAGCAGCGCTCAAGACTGCAGCGTCACAATGGAGAGCGCAGTAACGCGGCCACAATTGCCAGTGCCTGGAGCCTCGGCGACGACCAGCGTGAGCGCCTGGGGGCAGCCTTGCAGCAGTGCCTGCCGGAAATCACCGAGTGGGATTGGCAGCGGGACCCTGAATTGCTGGCGGGCGTGCGCATCACGGTTGGTGCCTGGGAGCTGGGATTTAACCTGGCCGATGAATTGAGCGGCTTTGCCGAATTGGGTGAGCATGGCTGACACGGTAAACGAGCGCGGCTTGCTGCAACAGCAACAGGCGTGGCTGCAGGAGTACACGCCGCAACTGCGGCTGCGTGAGCGTGGGCGTGTGGTGTCGGTGGGTGATGGCATTGCCTGGATCAGCGGCTTGCCCTCTGCGGCCATGGACGACCTGCTGTTGTTTGCCGATGGCAGCCGGGGCATGGTGTTTGATATTACCGAGACCATGATTGGTGCGGTGCTGTTGAGTGATACCGAAGCCTTGACGGCGGGCACCGGTGTGCAGCGCAGCGGCTCGGTGCTGAGTATTGGTGCCGGTGACGAAATGCTGGGGAGGGTGGTGGATCCGCTGGGCACGCCACTGGATAACCGACCTCCGCCGGCCGCGGTAAAACAGCAACCTCTGGAAAGCCCGTCGCCGCCAATTATTGCTCGTGAATTTGTTCAGCAACCGCTCTACACCGGCAGCAAGATGCTGGACACCATGGTGCCCATTGGCCGCGGCCAGAGGCAGCTGCTGATCGGCGACGAGGGCACGGGTCGCTCTTCACTTGCACTGGATACGGTGATTCGCCAGCGTGGTCAGGATGTGTTGTGTGTCTATGTCCTGATTGGCCAAAAGCGCTCCACGGTGGTGAATACCATTGAACTGCTGCGCGCGCAGGGGGCCATGGAATACACCACTGTGGTGGTGGCTGAAGCCAGCACTCTGCCTGGCCTGCAACACCTGGCACCGTTCGCCGGTTGCGCACTGGCCGAGTACTGGATGCAGCAGGGGCGGGATGTGCTGGTGGTGTATGACGATCTCTCCACTCACGCGCTGACCTACCGGGAACTGTCGTTGTTGTTGCGCCGTCCGCCGGGGCGGGAGGCTTATCCCGGGGATATTTTTTCCCTCCATGCGCGGCTGCTGGAACGGGCTACCTGTCTGAACGCCAGCCATGGCGGTGGCAGTATTACCGCCTTGCCCATTATCGAGACCCGGCTGGGGGAAATTGCCGCTTATATTCCCACCAACCTTATCTCCATCACTGATGGTCAGGTCTATCTGGACCAGCGACTGTTTGCTTCCGGCTTTCGTCCCGCCATCGATATTGCCCGATCCGTGTCGCGTATCGGCGGCAGCGCCCAGCACCCGATCATCAAAAAGGAAGCTGGCCGCATGAAACTGGATTACCTGCAGTTTCTTGAGCTGGAGGTGTTTACCCGCTTTGGCGCCCGACTTGATCCAGGTATGGAGGCATCTATCCGCCGTGGCCGGATATTGCGTGAGATCCTGAAACAGGATCGACTGGCGCCACTCAGTGCTGCGCAGCAATTGGCGTGGATGGTGGCGTTTAACGACGGGCACTTTGATCAGTTGCCACTGAGCGGGGTGAGCGCGGCGCTGCAGTCGCTGCTGTTGGCGGTGGCCGGGCAGGAGGAGTTGGGGCTCGACAGCCCACGACAACTGTGGGAACAGGCCGTGGCCCGCTGGCTTGGCGCCGGAGAGGTCGCTGAGTCGTGAGCCAGAGGCGTGAGTTGCAACAGCACCGGGAGAGCCTCGGGGAGATTCGTGAAATCATGAACTCCATGAAAACCCTGGCCTATATGGAATCGCGCAAACTGGAGCGTTATATCGAGGCCCAGCAGGCGGTGGTTACCGGCATTGAAACCGCGGCAGCAGATCTGCTTCACAGCTACCCGGGAATGCTGCCGCCGGCGTCTGGCAAACCTGTGCGCGCGTGGTTAGTGATCGGCAGCGAGCGCGGGTTTTGTGGCGACTTTAACCAGCAACTGTTGGCACAGCTGCAAGAGCAACTTGCAGGGCCGGTCGCGGGTATTGCTGATGGCGACGCAGCGGGCGACCTGATACTGGTGGTGGGGCAAAAGCTGCAGTCTCTGTTGCAGGATGACCCGCGTCTTGTGGTTGCAGTTGAAGGTGCCAGCATGGCGGAAGATCTGGCGTCGCTCTTGCAGCAGTTGGTGCCACACCTGCGCGAGCTGCAAGGGGCTCACCCGGGCCTGGAATTGCGCGCGCTGTACCACAGCGGCAAAGGGGATGTGGTGGTGAAGCCTGTGCTACCGCCTTTTGTTGGCCTGGCGCAGACCGGAGTCCTTAATAATATCCCACCGCTGCTGAATCTCTCTCCGCCGGTGGTGCTGGGTGGATTGGCGGAGCACTACCTGTTTGCGCTGATGTTTCAAATGCTTTACGCGTCGCTGCACGCCGAAAATCACCAGCGCCTGATTCACATGGAAGGCGCGGTAAAGCACCTGGACGAGCGTGCTGCCGAGCTGTTACGACAGGGCAATGTTTTGCGTCAGGAGGAGATCACCGAAGAGATTGAGGTAATCCTCCTCAATGCGGCCAACCTGGGAGGTTGTTGTCCCGAGCAGGAGCGGTTGCAACGACAAATGCCCTAGTGTGTCCTGCGGATTTCTTGCCTTCCGGATTGGTGTCAGACTCCTGACATAAGTTTACTTGCCGCCGCCGGCTGCTGACCGATATCATCCTGTTCATTTTGTGCAAATTCCTTTTTTGTACACAGAATACGGATGCTTCTGATGAAAACCCCAACTCGCTGGTTGATCACTGGTGCTGCTTGTCTGCTGCTGGTCAGCGGTCTTGGCCTATATAAATACCTGCAGATACAGGCCATGATCGCTTACGGAAAATCTTTTCCGGAGCCTTCGGAGAGTGTAGAGGCGGTGGAGGCCAGGGTGCAGCGGCTGCCACAAACCGTCACCAGTATTGGTGAGATTGTCGCGCCACTATCCCTGCAGCTTCGCAGTGAAGTAGCCGGTCGTATCGCTGCCGTCAAAGCCGTACCGGGTGCGCGGGTTAAACAGGGCGATCTGCTGGTGCAACTGGATGTCAGCGAAGAGCAGGCGCGTCTGCAGGCCGCCCAGGCCCGTGTCAACCTGGCTCGCGTGGACCTCGATCGGGTAAAGCGGTTGAGCAAGCAAAAAACAGTCAGCGAAGAGACTGTGGACCAGGCGGAAGCCAATTTTGCCATTGCCCAGGCGGATGTTATGGCACTGCAGGCGATCATTGCCAAGAAGAGTCTGCGGGCGCCGTTTGATGCCATTGTTGGTCTGCACGAGTTTGAAGTGGGCGAGTACCTGAAGAGCGATACCGAAATTGTCACCCTGCTGGGGATTACGGATTACCACTGGGTGGATTTTCATCTGCCTGTCTCCCAGGCGCAGGTGCAGATCGGCAGCCGGGTGGAGGTTGAACTGCCCGGAGTGGCGGAGAGTCGCAGTGCAGAAGTGATTGCCAGAGACAGTGTGGCTTCGGCCTCGTCCCGCAACGTAACCTTGCGTGCCCGCCTTGATGGTGACTTGCCGGTGCCGGTTAACTCGGTAGTGCGGGTGAAGGTGGAGCTCGGTTCCATCGAAGCGGTGACGGTGCCACGCACGGCACTCTCATTTGAACCCCAGCGCACCTATGTCTATGTACTTGAGCCCGACAGCGAGCACACTGACGCCTGGCGTGCGCGGCAGCGCACTGTCCTGGTGGGAGAAAGGGGAGAGGAGAGTGTCACTGTGGTCTCCGGGTTGCGTGCCGGCGAACTGGTGGCTGCCAGGGGCTCCTTTAAACTGTTACCGGATATCCTGACCTACGTGCGTGAGCGTCCGCAGCCGGGACAGGCGGCAAAGGTTGAGGGCGCAGCGCCATGAGCGGGCGGGAAGGTCGTCCCAACCTGATGGATATCTTTGTCACCCGGCCGATCCTGGCGGTGGTGCTGTGTGTCGCCCTGGTGCTGGCAGGTCTCAAGGCAGCCCAATCGATTCCTACCCTGCAATACCCGCAGATGGAGAGTTCTTCGCTGGTGATCAGCACCCCGTATCTGGGGGCTTCGGCAGACACTGTGAAGGGTTTTGTCACCGAACCCATCGAACGGGTGGCGGTCACGGTGCCCGGCGTTGACTATGTGGATTCCACCACCATTCCCGGTCACAGCACGGTAACCGTATGGCTGAAGTTAAATGAGAATTCCACCTCGGCGCTGGCGGAACTGACCTCGCGTCTGGGGCAGATCCGCTACCAGTTACCGGCGGGTGCGGAAGATCCCAATATCCGGGTGCAGAGGGCAGATCGCCAGGGCGCAGTCTTCTACCTGGATGTGTTGACCACCAATTTCAGCAGGGCAGAAGTGACAGACTATATGTCCCGTCACGTTACCCCGATTCTTTCTTCCATTCCTGGCGTACAGCGGGTGGGCATTGAAGGTGGGCGCGATCCTGCCATGCGGGTATGGATCGATCCACTGAAGATGGCGGAGTTCAATGTCAGCTCGCAGGATATCCAGGCGGCCCTGGCAGGTAACAACATTATTGCCACCATGGGCGTGAGCGAGAACGGCAAACAGCGCTACAGTCTGCTGGCCAATACCACCATGCAGACCGTGGCAGACTTTGAATCCCTGGTGGTGCGGGAGACACCGGATGGCCTGGTTTACCTGCGCGATGTTGCCCGGGTGGAGCTGGGGGAGGATGAGGGCGAGGTCACCGCCCGTCACAGCCAGAATATCGCCGTCTACCTGTCCATCTGGCCGTTGCCAGGCGCCAACGAGCTGGAAATCGGTGATGCCGTTTACCGGCAATTGGAGGAGATTAACAAAGCCCTGCCGGAGGGGATGCGGGTACACATCGGTTACGACGGCACCCTCTATATGCGAGATGCCATCCGCGAGATTTTCACCACCCTGGCGGAGACCATTGTGTTGGTAGGCATCGTGGTGTTGGCCCTGATGGGATCGGTGCGCACGGCATTGGTGCCGCTGGTGACTATTCCCATTTCGCTGCTGGGTGCCGTGGCGGTTATCACCGTGATGGGCTTTTCCCTTAACCTGCTTACCATTCTCGCCATCGTGCTGTCGGTGGGGCTGGTGGTGGATGATGCCATTGTGGTGGTGGAAAACGTTGCCCGCTATATGCGCGAAGGAATGAGTCGCACCCAGGCAGCGCTGGCCAGCTCACGCCAATTGATGTCTCCCATTATCGGTATGACCATAACCCTTGCTGCGGTTTATGCCCCCATCGGGTTGCTGTCGGGGCTGACCGGCATGCTGTTCAAGGAATTTGCTTTTACCCTGTCAGTGGCGGTGCTGATCTCAGGTGTGGTGGCGTTGACCCTGTCACCGGTGATGAGTGCCTACGCCAATCAGGAGGCGGGGCGTGAGGTGCCCATGACCCGATGGGTCAATGACAGGTTCGACTTCCTGCACCGTTTCTATGGTCGCCTGCTGTTGCACATCCTCAGCTGGCGAACGCAGGTATTGGTGGCAGGCTTGTTCGTCACCTTACTGGCGGTCCCGTTCTACCTTTTCTCCATGAAGGAGCTGGCACCGATCGAGGATCAGGGCTCTATCAACCTGTTTATCGAGTCGCCGCCCAACGCGTCTATCGATTACACCGTCGACTATATGCATGACGGGGTTGAAAAGTTGATGCAGGTGCCCGGGGCCAAATACGTCTGGCAGATCCTCAGACCCAATGCCGGTTTCGGTGGTTTGATTCTGGAGGATTTGTCGCAGCGGGAAAAAAATGTGGTGGCAATGCGGCCGGAGGTGTTTATGGCAACACAGACACTGACCGGCATTCGTGTCTATCCGATTCTGTTTTCCGCGCTGCCCACCGCCGGGCGCTTTGATGTGGAAATGGTGGTGCTCTCCACTGACTCGCCGGGAGAGATGGTGGGTTACGCTGACGAGATCGCGTCGCGCACCTTGCAGACCGGCAAGTTTATGTTTTCCTCCACGGAACTGAAGCTGGATTCACCGCAGGTGGAGTTCCTGCTGGATCGTGAGCGGATTGCCGACCTGGGTATGGACCTGGCCAGTGTCAGTCGCCAGTTGTCGGTATTGATGTCGGGTAATTACGTTAATCGTTTTGATATGGATGGCCGCGCCTACCGGGTAATCCCCATGGTGGAGGGGCAGGACCGGGCCACGCCGGAGGCGCTGCTGGACCTGCAGTTGCGAACGCCCGCCGGTGAGCTGGTGCCGCTGTCGGCCATTGCCACCATCAGGCAAAGCGTGACGCCGCGCCAATACGGCAAGTTCCAGCAGAAAAACTCATTCCGAATCTATGGCGGTGTGTTGCCGGGTACCACCAAGGAGCAGGGACTCAGTATCGTCGAGGAGATTGCGCGGGATGTCCTGCCGCCCGGCTATACCATCGATTACGGCGGTGAGTCACGCCAGATCCGGCAGGAGGGCAACACGCTGGTGGGCGCACTGGGTATCGCGTTGTTGTTTGTCTACTTTGTACTGGCGGTGCAGTTCAACAGCTTCCGTGACCCGCTGGTGGTGCTGGTGGGCTCGGTGCCACTGGCCTTGACCGGCGCATTGCTGTTCCCGTATCTGGGCTGGACCACCATCAACATCTATTCCCAGATCGGGTTTATTACTCTGGTGGGACTGGTGGCGAAAAATGGCATCCTGATTGTGGAGTTTGCCAACCATCTGCAGAGTGCCGGGCTCAGTAAACTGGAAGCGATCCGCGGGGCCGCGGAAACCCGCCTGCGTCCCGTGCTGATGACTACGGCGGCGACAGTGCTGGGTCACTTCCCGCTGGTGCTGGTAAGTGGCGCTGGCGCCGAGGCGCGTAACAGTATTGGTATTATCCTGGTAGCCGGTATGTTTATCGGCACTCTGTTTACGCTGTTTGTATTGCCTTGCCTCTACCTGCTGATTGCCCGCACCCACACCCGTGAAGAGGCAGAAGAGGCGGTTGCCACCGAGCAGCAGTCGCTGGTCAGCTATACCGCAGATTGAATTGGGAAAGATGTTAATTCTGTGCCGGTTGGCAGGGCGCCAGACACCGGAGGAGGGAGGCTGAACCACACGGGTAGCAGTGCTACCGGTGTGGTTCTGGTGTGTTACTTCTTTTTGATGGGTGCAGGGGCAAAGCCGTCACCGAAATTGGTGGCAGGGCTGGTTTCCCGTGTGCCGCTGGGCTGGCGCCGCTTGCCAATGTTTTTGGTATCGCGGTGGCGCTTCTTGACCTTCTCTTTGTCTTTGGCCTTGTCGGCATCGGCCTTGTCCCGTTTCTTCTCACCGGCGCGCTTGCCGGAACTTTTGACTTTTTTCGGCCCCTTGAATTTGGCCTCCAGTCCGGCAACCTTGCGGGTCTCAAAGCGTTGGTCGAGCTCCTTTTGCAGGCGGCACATCAGGTCCCAGTCGCGGTGGGTGACAAAGGAGATGGCCAGCCCGCTCTCGCCGGCGCGGCCGCTGCGGCCGGAGCGGTGAATCAGATCCTCGGCATTGCGGGGGAAATCGTAGTTAACTACCAGTTCGATCCCTTTTACATCAAGCCCGCGGGCGGCGACATCGGTGGCTACCAATAGCTTGACGCGGCCGCGACGCAAACGATTCATCTCCTCGTTGCGGGCGTCCTGATCCATGTCGCCGTGCAATACACCAATGGGGAGATTCATGTAGCGCAGCCAGCCGGCCAGCTTGTTGGCCTGGGCCTTGGTGTTGGTGAAGATGACTGCCTTCTCGTGCGGCTGGGTCTCCAGCAGCTTCAACAGCACCTTGTTTTTGTGCTTCTCGTCATCGGTCAGCACGATCTGCTGGGTGACGTTGCTGCTGGCTTGTTGGGGCTTCGCCAGCGCAATGGTTTCAGGGTCGCGCAGTAGTTGCTGGTCGAAATACTGGCTGTGATCCAGGGTGGCGGAAAACAGCAGGGTCTGACGCTGCGGATTGCAGTGAGAGGCGATGGTTTTCACCTCGTCCATGAAACCCATATCCAGCATGCGGTCCGCTTCGTCCAGTACCAGTATTTCCAGGTCACTGAAATCCGCTGAGCCCTTTTCCAGGTGCTCAATCAGGCGACCGGGGGTGGCGACAATGACCTCCGGGTTTTTGCGGAAAATGGCCTTCTGGTATTTAAAGTCGTGGCCGCCGGCAATGGCGTTGACCTGCAGGTGGGTAAAGGCGCCCAGCTGCTTGCAGTGTTTCACAACCTGCCGGCACAGTTCCCGCGTCGGGGTGAGAACCAGCATGCGGGTACCGGCTTTGGGTGCGTCCTTTTGCAACAGCCGATGCAGCCCCGGCAGCAGGAAAGCTGCGGTCTTGCCGCTGCCTGTCTCGGCGCTGACCAGCAGGTCTTTACCGGTCATGGCGGCGGGGATGGCTGCCTTCTGTACGTCAGTAGGCTCGGTGATTTCGAGTGGTTCGAGAGCTTTCAGCAGGCGCTCGTGCAAATTGAACTGTGCGAACAAGGCAATTCCCCGGAGTGGTATGGT
This sequence comes from Pseudomaricurvus sp. HS19, assembly GCF_009857815.1. Classification (GTDB taxonomy): domain Bacteria; phylum Pseudomonadota; class Gammaproteobacteria; order Pseudomonadales; family Cellvibrionaceae; genus Pseudomaricurvus. The sequence goes on from NZ_WVVW01000001.1 coordinate 530,612, forward strand.
GGGTGGCGTACGGCACGAATTATAGCCAAATAAGGCTGGTGGCGTCGGGCGTTGTGTTGTCCGTCAGGCTTCGAACAGCTGAATCGCCCAGCCGCATTGCAGGGCTTCGGTCAGGGCCTTGTCCGCAGACTGGATGCGAGGATCCTGGCACTTATCCGGTGTCAGCCACTGTCGCTTCTCAATGACCACATCCCGGAAGCCCTCCCGCATGATACGCAGCTTGCAGAGATTCTCGGCGCCGAACAGGTCCTTGAAGTCGATATAGACGATAAACAGCCCCTGTTGACCGCTTTGCAGATGAGCGATGTCTTTGGTGGCTGTGGCACTGGCTGAAAATACGTACATGGTGAGCTACCTCCTGCTGGCGGGGGGATTAGGCCCGATTGCGGGGGAAACTGCAAACCCCATTTGCTACTCTTGTCTGACAACAAAACAGCAAAATAAAGAGTATCGCTGTAACTGGCGGTAGGGGGAAGATATGAAACAGGGAGGCCGTTAATGAAAACACCACAGACACAGGTAGCCATCAGGGTACTCGCAGGCTTGCTATTGGCACTGATGGCGGCGACAGTCCAGTCACATTCAAACGGTGACGGCGATAAGTCCTTCAGGGTCACCCCGGTATTGGAAGGGCTCACCATGCTGCAGGGCGAGGGCGGCAATATTGGTGTGCTCCAGGGTGAGGATGGCCTGCTGGTCATCGATAACGACTATGCCCGTATGGAGGCGGCTCTTGATAAGGCGCTGGCTGCCATAGATGAGGGCGCGCCGCGGTTTGTTCTCAATACCCACTGGCACCTGGATCACACCGGCAATAATGCAGCGCTGGGGGAGTCTGGGAGCCTGATTATCGCCCATGACAACGTGCGGCCAAGAATAGAGCAGGGGGGCAGGATCAGGGCGCTGGGTTATGAGATTCCGCCCGCGGCACCGGCAGCGCTGCCGGTGATTACCTATTCCGAGACCCTGTCGCTGCACTGGAATGGCTTTCGCCTGAGGCTCTGGCACCCACAGCCGGCCCACACTGACGGCGATACGGTGGTGTTCTTCTATAAGGGCGACAAATTGGTGGCGGTGCACACCGGTGATCTCTTTTTTAACGGCTTCTATCCGTTTATTGATGGCAGCAGCGGTGGTAGCGCGACGGGTATGATCAGCGGGGTTGCTGCTGTGCTGGAGCAGTTGCAGCCGGATACGTTGATTATCCCCGGCCATGGCCCCTTGGGCAGGCCCGGGGATTTACGCAGTTTTCATCAATTTCTTACCGCCGCGGTGGGAAAAATCGCGCAGCTGAAAGACAAGGGTATGACCCTGGAGCAGGTGATTGCGGCCAAACCCCTGGCACCCTACGAGAAGGAGTGGGGAGACGGCTTCCTCAGCAGTGAGAAGTGGATTGGCATTGTCTACGACACGCTGTGAGGTTCGCTTTGCAATGCTGGTGGCGAGCTCTACAATGCCTGCGCAGTATCTACCAACCCGGAGTCAGGAATGAACAGCAATATCGTCGATGTAACCGCGCAGAACGCCCAGCAAATTCTGATTGATGAATCCCGCAAGCGGCCGGTGGTAATCGACTTCTGGGCTGAGTGGTGTGAGCCCTGCAAGAGCCTGATGCCGGTACTGGAAAAGCTGGCCAACGAATACGCCGGTAAATTTTTGCTCGCCCGGGTCAATGCGGACGAGCTGCAGCCCATCGCCCAGCAGCTGGGTGTGCGCAGTTTGCCGACAGTAATGATTATGATTGATGGTCAGCCGGTGGATGGTTTCAGCGGCGCGCTGCCGGAAATTGAAGTGCGGGCGGTGCTGGATAAACACCTGCCTGCGGCGTGGCAGGGGTTGATCGAGCAAGCCAATGTGCTGATGGGGCAGGATAATTTTGCAGCGGCGCTTGAGCTGTTGCTGCAGGCCTATCGTGAATCCGGCGAGGACTCCGCGGTGGGGATCGGTGTGGCCCAGGTCTATCTGCACCTGAATCGCTGTGATGATGCGGAGGCGATGCTGCAGAAGGTGCCGATGGTGGACCAGGATGCCTTTTACCAGCAGACCCTGGCCCAGCTGGAGCTTAAGCGGGAGGCTGCTACTTCACCCGAGATGAAGGCGCTGGAGCAGCAGTACGCCACCAACCCCGATGATCTTGCCGTAGCCCACGCACTGGCAGTTCAATACAGTCAGAACGGTAAGCCCCGTGATGCGCTGGAGTTGCTGCTGAAGGTGCTGCGCAAGGATCTCAACTTTGACGAGGGGGCAGCGAAGAAGGCCTATATGGATATCCTGGCCTCGTTGGGCAAGGATCCGCTGGCGGTGGAGTTCCAGCGCAAGATCTATACGCTGCTCTACTGACATCCGGAAGGCCCGCACCGGGCGCGGGTAGTCTTGTGGCCTGACGGGGTGTCGTCAGGCCGGTGCCGGAGTCTCGGGCTGTCGTTGCCGCAGGGGCAGGTGGTCGGCGATGGCGCCGCAGGCGTCAATATAGTCACCGCCCTTGAGGCGGCGAATATGGGCTTTACGGCTCTCAAACCAGTCCACGCTGAAGGCCACTTCCACGCCCGGCAGCAACAGTAGCTCGCTGCTTGGCTGCTCGCTGGAGACCAGAAACCACTCCAGGGCGCGCCCCTCTATACGATATTCCACTCCACGGTCCAGCAGTGCCTCTGCCAGATTGCGCAGAGCCGGGTCGCGCTTCTCTATGGCGTAGTTTTCGATGCTGATCCCTTGCCCGGACAGCCACTCCCGTGCCTGCACCGCAGAGCTGCTTCTGACGCCCAGGATCTGGCGCCCGCTGGCGGAATAGTTGCTGCTGCCATCAATGGCGGCAGTTGCTGCCGTCGTGCTTGCGGGTGCCGGGGCGGCGGGCCCGATCGCTGTGGCCTGCTGGTCGCAGGGGGCGGTCTCTGATGTGGCCTCTTGCTGCTTTTGCGCGGGTGCCTGTTTGCGCGACCTGATTGCCGCAGTGGCTTGCCGGGGATTGCCGCTGCGGCTCTTGTCCCGCTGGATGATTGGCCTGCGAGGCTTAGGTTCCGGAGCCGCCGCCCTCTCCGCTGCTGCCGCTGTATCCGGGGCTTTCTGCTCGGGTGCAGCGGGTGCGGGAGCGGCCGCGCTGAACAGGTCGAGGTTTTCCTGCAAGACGTTCAATTCACTTTGGCTGAGGTTCTTGCTCATGGTCTTCCGGACGTGGTGTGTTTCGCTGGGGCGGGGATTCTAATCAATCTTGGCGGCCTTCTCCAAGGAGAGGAGAGGGCAGTTTTTGCGGAGTGGGCAAAACTGTCAGCGGGGTGCGCAGATTGGCTTTTTTCTGCTCAGCCCCGGGTGCTCAGACAGCCAGGACATCAATGCCCTGGCTGAACAACATTCTGGTAAGTTCGATCAGTGGCAGGCCGATCAGCGCGTTGGGGTCGTCGCCATGAATGGACTCAAACAGGGCGATACCAAGTCCTTCAGAGCGAAAGCTGCCAGCGCAGTCATAGGGTTGCTCCCTCTGCAGGTAGTTTTCGATCTGGCCCTCTGTCAATGGTCGGAAGCGAACCTGAATGGGACTGCAGTGATACTGGTAGTCGCCGGTGAGGGAGTTCAGCAGGCATAGGCCGGTGAGAAACTCCACGGTCTTGCCGCGGCAGGCCAGCAATTGCGCTGTGGCCTGCCGGTGATTACCGGGTTTTCCCAGCAGCTGGCCCTCGACATGGGCCACCTGGTCGGAGCCGATGATCAGGTGATCGGGGTGGGTGGCGGCAAGGGCCCGCGCCTTGGCAATGGAGAGACGCTCGGCCAATGCCACTGGCGTTTCACCGTCGCGAGGGCTCTCATCGATATCCGGGCTGGTACAGACAATACTAATTCCAAGCTTTTCAATAAGTTGTCGTTTATACTTCGAGCTGGATGCGAGGATAATTTGCACGGCGGATTCCGTTTCTCTCATAACTGCGCCGGAGTTTATCGCGCCAGCGGTTTTTTTTCTGTTATTTCATGACCTTAATGGCTGTTTTTCCTTTGACAGCGACCACCTGACTCCCTAGAATTGCGCGCTTATGTCAAGTACCCCTGCCAATCCCCGTTTACCGCGCATGATCGATGTGCGCAAATTCGCTCAGCAGGGTATCCACCTTGCCGGCGATGTGCCGGTTTCCGGTATGGAACGGCTGGCTGCCGAATCACTCAACAGTGACCAGGCGACAGTGGCGGCGGTACTCGAATTCGGAGTCGATGAAGAAAGGCATCGACTCATCCGCGGAACTGCGGACTGCTCAGTGCAAGTAACCTGTCAGCGTTGTCTGGAGCCGGTAGAAGTGGCCCTGCACGCCGATATCAACCTGGCCATTGTCTGGGATGAGGAAAAGGCGAAGCAACTGGTGAAGTCACTGGATCCGTTGATTGTGGGGGAGGGGCCTGCGGACCTCTACGCCATAATCGAAGATGAATTACTGTTGGAGCTGCCAATCGCGTCGTACCACGATCACGACTGTATTGCGCAGACCAGCTTTGGCGAAGAGGTGGAAGACACCGGCGCCAAGAGCAGTAACCCGTTTCAAGTGTTGGAGCAACTTAAGGGCTCGCCGAAATCCTGAGGCGCCCCGGTTCCGACGAACTTTGAGTAGATAGGAGCACACGATGGCTGTTCAACAAAATAGAAAGACTCGCTCTAAGCGTGGTATGCGTCGCTCTCACGACGCGCTGACTGGTCCTACTTTGTCAGTAGATCCAACCAGCGGCGAGAAGCACCTGCGTCACCACGTGACTGCAGACGGCTTCTACAAGGGCCGTAAAGTGATCGAGAAGGCCAACGACGAGTAACCGATTGCCACAAGCGTTTTTCGTTTGTCGACTCGGCTGACTATCGCAGTTGATCTTATGGGCGGGGACTTGGGTCCCCGCTCTACGTTACCGGCTGCGCTGGGCTTCGCTCAGCAGCATCCGGAAACGGAACTCCTCCTGGTGGGCGCTCCCGGCGTACTGCCCGCTCAATACCCCCCGAATATCACCTTTCTCGAAGCCTCTGATGTGGTTGCCATGGGCGATCGTCCGGCGTTTGCGCTGCGACATCGTCGTGAATCCTCCATGTGGAAAGCATTGGCCGCCGTGGCTGAAGGGCGTGCTGACGCCTGTGTCAGTGCCGGCAATACCGGTGCCCTGATGGCCATAGGTAAGTATCTGCTGGACACCTTTGACGGGGTGGACCGGCCGGCTATCTGTAAGCCGGTGCCGACCAGTCGTGGTGTCAGCTATGTACTGGACCTGGGTGCCAATGTTGAATGTTCAGCCCGGCAGCTGCTGCAGTTTGGCCTCATGGGCAGTGTGTTGGCCGCTACGGCTGGTGCAGACTCCCCCACAGTTGGCCTGCTGAATATAGGTTCCGAGGAGACCAAGGGTAACGACGAAATTCGTGAGGCTGCAGCCCTCATGGAGGCCAGCCCTTTCATTAACTACCATGGTTATGTGGAGGGCGATGGCATCTTCGCCGGAGTGGTGGATGTGGTGGTTTGCGATGGTTTTGTTGGCAATGTGGCTCTCAAGGTGAGCGAGGGTGTGGCTCGCCTGCTAAACGAAATCATGAAAAAAGCGGCGGCCGAGAGTGTCTGGACGAGGCTTGCTGGCTATTTTGCCATGCCTTTGTTGCGAAAATGGCATACACAATTCGACCCTGCTCGCTATAATGGCGCGAGTTTAGTGGGATTGCAGGGGGTGGTCGTGAAAAGCCATGGTTCTGCCGACAGCACCGGTTTTGCCAGTGCTATGGAGGTCGCCAGGGCGCAGGCCAGCGCCGGAATCCCACAGCAGATTAATCAGCGGGTAACTGACAGTCTGCGGTAACAGAAACTCCCTCATCTATATAAATAACAGTTTGCGTGACAGCCCGGGCTGACAGCAGACCAATTGGATAACATTACTTTATGGCCAATGAGCAATTAGCGTTTGTTTTCCCCGGTCAGGGATCACAGAAGGTGGGCATGCTGGCAGAGCTGGCAGAGCAGTACCCCGTTATTCAGGACACCTTTTCCCAGGCATCCGCCGTCCTGGGTTATGACCTCTGGAAGCTGATCCAGGAGGGCCCCCAGGAAGAGCTCAATCTGACCGAGCGTACTCAGCCCATGCTGTTGACTGCCAGCGTCGCTCTCTGGCGTGTATGGCAGGAGAAGGGCGGTGCCCAGCCTGTATTGATGGCGGGTCACAGCCTTGGTGAGTGGTCAGCGCTGGTGTGTTCAGGCGTGGTGGCGTTTGAGGATGCCGTCAAGCTGGTGCAGTTGCGCGGCAAGTTTATGCAGCAGGCAGTCCCTGCCGGTGAGGGTGCCATGGCGGCAATCATTGGCCTGGATGATGAGATCATCAATAAGGCCTGTGCCGAAGCCAGTGGTGACCAGGTGGTTGCGGCCGTGAATTTCAATTCTCCCGGCCAGGTGGTTATTGCCGGTCATGCGCCGGCTGTAGAGCGTGCGATTGCAGCCTGTAAAGAGGCGGGTGCCAAGCGCGCGCTGCCGCTGCCGGTGTCTGCGCCTTTCCATACCTCTCTCATGAAGCCTGCTGCCGATCAGTTGGCCGAGCATATCAATGCTACAGTCTTCAGTGCGCCCCAAGTGCCGGTGGTGCATAACGTCAACGCCAGGACCGAGGCGGATCCGGAGCGCATCAAGGCATTGATGATTGAGCAGATCTACACCCCGGTTCTGTGGGTTGATTGTACCAATGCGCTGGTAGCTGCCGGTGTTGCGCAAGTGGTTGAGTGTGGTCCTGGCAAGGTGCTTTCCGGACTTTGTCGTCGAATTGAGAAGTCTCTGGCGGCTCAGGCTACCGAGACTCCGGCGGATCTGGATAGTGCTTTGGCGGCACTGGCCTGATACGGAATATTTACAAACAGGCATAGGGATACTATGAGTATTAAAGGTAAAGTGGCGCTGGTAACCGGCGCCAGTCGCGGCATTGGTGCGGCGATCGCGGATAATCTGGGTGCCCAGGGTGCCATCGTTATCGGTACCGCCACCAGCGCGGGTGGCGCAGAAGCCATCAGTGCCCGTTTCGCCGGGAAGGGTGTAGAGGGTTGCGGCAAGGTGTTGAATGTTACGGATGCGGACTCCGTCGCCACATTGCTGAAAGAGGTGGGTGATCAATACGGGGCGCCAGCAATCCTGGTTAATAACGCCGGTATTACCAAAGACAACCTGCTGATGCGCATGAGTGATGAGGAGTGGTTTGACGTGATCAATACCAACCTCAGCGCCGTCTATCGACTGAGCAAGGCCTGCCTGCGGGGCATGATGAAGGCCCGTTGGGGTCGCATTATCAACATCAGCTCGGTGGTTGGCTCCATGGGTAACGCCGGTCAATCCAACTACGCGGCGACCAAAGCCGGTGTGGCTGGCTTCGCCCGCGCCCTGGCCAAGGAAGTGGGTTCCCGCGGCATTACCGTTAACACGGTTGCGCCGGGCTTTATCGACACTGACATGACCCGTGAGTTGTCCGAGGATCAGAAGCAGGCGATGCTGGGTCAGATTGCCCTTGGTCGACTGGGTCAGCCGGAAGAAATTGCCGCCGTTGTGGCTTTCCTGGCGAGTGATGCGGCGGCCTATATTACGGGCGATACACTGCACGTAAATGGTGGTATGTATATGTGATAACTCTCTGATTTTTAGAGAGTTATGGCCCTTTGGGCAAGTTTTTTACCCGGATGCGTTACAACTCGGAATTTTCAATGTAGAATGCCTTCCGAGTTGGCCGTACCTCAACTGAGCCGTTTGACTGAGGTTAGGAAACACGGCTCAAACTGCTAACTTTTTTATACCAATTAGGAGTTTTAGACCACTATGAGCAGCATTGAAGAGCGCGTAAAGAAAATCGTTGCTGAACAACTGGGCGTTAAAGAAGAAGAAGTAAAGAACGAAGCTTCCTTCGTGGAAGATCTGGGCGCAGACTCCCTGGACACCGTTGAGCTGGTAATGGCTCTGGAAGAAGAATTCGAAACCGAGATCCCTGACGAAGAAGCTGAGAAGATCACCACTGTTCAGCTGGCTATCGATTACATCAACGCCAACCTGGGTTAATCCCGGGCTGTGGCTTGAGTAAAAAGCCTACCGTTTCGTCCTTGGACTAAGCGTTTCTCAAAAAAGCCGCTCTATCACCGTATAGGCGGCTTTTTTGTTTCCTGTAGCACTATTTCTTATTACTCTTAACAAAAGCAGAAAGTCGCACGCGTAATGGCGATGGTTGCACTTGGTTGCGGACAGAATAATTTTAGGAGGCAGCGTGTCGCGTCGTAGAGTTGTGGTAACAGGTTTGGGGATGGTCACGCCGTTAGGCAACGATGTGGCATCTACCTGGGAAGGTATTCTGGCAGGGCGCAGCGGTGCAGCGCCCATTGAGACATTTGACGCCTCAGCCTACACCACCACCTTCAGTGCCGCAGTCAAAAACTTTTCACCTGAGCCGTATCTGGCCGCCAAAGACGCCCGCAAGATGGATCTCTTTATCCAGTACGGCATGGTGGCGGGAATCCAGGCCATTGAAGATTCCGGCATTGAGATTACCGAAGAGAACGCACCACGCATTGGTGCTGCCATCGGTGCCGGTATCGGTGGTATTGCCTCTATCGAAGAGGGCAAGCACGTCATCGATACCAAAGGTCCACGCAAGATGTCGCCGTTCTTTGTACCGGGCGCCATCATCAACATGATCGCGGGTAACCTCAGTATTCGTTACGGCTTTAAAGGTCCTAATATTTCCATCGTCACGGCATGTACTACCGGTACCCACAATATCGGCGTAGCGGCACGCATGATTCAGTACGGCGAAGCGGATGTGATGATTGCCGGCGGTGCCGAGATGGCCTGTACGCCGGTTGGCCTGGGTGGCTTTGCTGCAGCCCGTGCGCTCTCCAATCGCAACGACAATCCTCAGGCGGCCAGTCGCCCCTGGGACCGGGATCGCGACGGCTTTGTGCTGGGCGACGGCGCCGGTGTGCTGGTGCTGGAAGAGTACGAACAGGCGAAGGCCCGCGGCGCAAAGATTTACGCGGAACTGGTTGGTTTCGGTATGAGTGGTGATGCCTATCACATGACCTCTCCACCTGAAGATGGCGCTGGTGCAGCCATGTCCATGCGCAATGCCATTAATGACGCCGGCATTGATCTGGCCAGCATCAACTACATTAATGCCCATGGCACATCCACGCCTGCGGGTGATGTGGCCGAGTGCAAGGCAGTCAAGAGTGTGATGGGCAGTGCCATCGATCAGGTGGCGGTCAGCTCCACCAAGTCCATGATCGGTCACTTGCTGGGCGCTGCCGGCAGTGTGGAAGCAATTTTTAGTGTACTGGCTATTCGCGACCAGGTTGCACCACCGACTATCAACCTCGACAACCCGGATGAAGGTTGTGACATTAACCTGGTGCCGCACACCGCGCAGGAGCGTGTCATTGACGCTGCGCTCTCCAACTCGTTCGGGTTTGGTGGCACCAACGGTTCACTCCTGTTCCGCAAACTCTCCTGATCTGCAGGCGGCAACCGGGATAAACCGGTTGCCGTAGTACCATGCCTGTCTGCGTTAACGGTCGTTCCACAGAACAGCTGTCTGTTTATGACCGCGCGGTTGCCTATGGCGACGGCGTTTTCGAAACCTGCCGCCTGATCGACGGGCAGTTGCCGCTCTGGTCTTATCACCGGGCGAGGCTGTTGGAAAGTAGTCAGCGGCTCGATATCCCTCTCGACATTGCTCAGGTCACCGACGCTATTGCGCGGGTGTTGCGGCGTTGTGAAGCCAGTCAGCGCCTAAGCGGTGTTATCAAATGTATTGTCAGTCGTGGCAGCGGCGGTCGCGGTTACGGTTATACGGACGATATGGATCCTACCGTGGTGGTGTTCTGGGCACCGATGCCGGTGGTTGATCATAAACCGCTTAAGCTCGTGATTTGCGATCAGCGACTGGGTCTTCAGCCTGCGTTGGCGGGAATGAAACACCTGAACCGACTGGAAAATGTCATGCTCAAAGGCGAATGCCAGAAGAAGGGCGTAGAGGATGGTGTCGTCGTCAGTATTGAGGGCAATATCATCGAAACGACACACAGTAATCTGATTGTGCAGCGCGAAGGCAAGCTGCTAACGCCGAGGCTTGATCGTTGTGGTGTCTCCGGAGTCATGCGCCAGTACCTGATGGGCAGCGTGGCCCCGTCAGCCGGGCTGGCTATCGAGGAGGCAGACCTGTCGCTGGCAGAGCTGGAAAGCATTGCAGGCGCACTCACCTGCAACAGCATTCGTGGTGTGCATGAGGTGGCACAGATTGATACGGTAAAACTGACGACTGGTGATCTGTTGCAACAACTGTTGCAGGCGTGGCGATCAAAACCCTATCCGGATGCCAGCGGAGGATATCCGTGCTGATGCGACGCGTGTGGCAATTTCTGGGCTTGCTGATAGTTCTCGGTGCTGTGGGCGTGGCTCTGGCGCTGCTGGCTGCCCGCAACTGGTTGTCTGAGCCGGTAGTCATGGGAGTGGATACTTTTATGCTGCAGCCCGGCGACAATCTCTACAGTGTAAGCCGTCGCTTGCCAGCCATCGATGGTGAAATCACTCGTCGCATATGGATAGCCCATGCAAGGCTTTCCGGCGCGACCAACATCAAACAGGGCGAGTATGAATTGCCGCCGCTGATCAGTCCTGCTGAGCTGCTGCAGTTGTTTAACGATGGCAAGGTGAAGCAGCGTACGTTTACCTGGGTGGAAGGGATAACCGCTTCCCAGGCGCTGGCAGTTCTACGTGCACAGCCCTACCTCGCGGAGGCGCAACCTGCACTGACGGTGGAGAGTTTGCGTGCGGAACTGCAGCTGGATTACCCCAGTGCAGAAGGGTGGCTGTTTCCGGATACCTACCACTACAGTCGCGATGCCAGCCCCTGGGAATTGATCCGCCAGTCTTACCAGCGGATGCAGTCTGCGCTGGATGCGGAGTGGGAGGGCAGGGCGGCGGGTTTGCCTTACAACTCGCCTTACGAGGCGCTGGTTATGGCATCCATTATTGAAAAAGAGACCGGTGCACCGGAAGAGCGGGCAGAAATCGCGGGTGTGTTCGTGCGCCGCTTGCAAAAGGGGATGCGCTTGCAGACAGACCCCACGGTTATCTACGGCCTCGGTGAGGAGTATCAGGGTAATATTCGGCGCAAACACCTGCGCCAGCCCACCCCCTACAATACCTATGTGATCAAGGGATTGCCGCCAACGCCGATTGCGCTACCCGGTCGCGATTCCATTCACGCTGCGTTGCATCCGGCCGCAGGCGAGACGCTCTTCTTTGTGGCCAAGGGTGATGGTACTCATCAGTTTTCCGTCACCTTGCAGGAGCATGAAGCCGCCGTGCGGGCCTACCAGCTCAAGCGCGCTGAAAACTACCGCTCGAGCCCGGCGCAGTAAATCCGGTTGCCAATCAGGCTGCACGTGCGGCCACCTGACAGGAGAGCCCAGTGCCACAGAAAGGAAAGTTCATTACCCTGGAGGGGACCGAAGGTGTGGGCAAGAGCACCAACCTGGAGTTCATCCGCCATTGGCTGCAGTCTCAGGGTATTCCTCTGGTGGTGACGCGGGAACCTGGTGGTACACCATTGGCAGAGGAGGTGCGGGAGTTGTTGCTGAGCCCGCGGCAGGAACGCGTCGATCATAAAGCCGAACTGTTGCTGGTATTCGCCGCCCGGGCCCAGCACCTGGCGCAGGTGATTCGGCCGGCGCTGGAGCGCGGCGACTGGGTACTTTGCGACCGCTTTACCGATGCCACCTTTGCCTATCAGGGCAGTGGTCGCGGCTTGCCTTTGTCGATGATTACCGAGCTGGAAACCATGGTGCAGGAAGGTTTACAGCCGGACCTCACCCTGTTGCTCGACATAGACGTCGAAACCGGCCTGGCCCGGGCCAGTGCCCGCGGTGATATGGATCGCTTTGAAAGCGAGGCGGTTGAATTTTTCCAGCGCGTGCGCGGCGGTTACCGTGCGCGGATGGAGGCATCTCCGCAGCGTTTTGCGTTGATCGATGCCGGTCAGGAGTTACCTGCGGTGCAGGCGGATATCGAACAGGTGCTGCAGCGACTGGTAGCTACTGTCGCGAGCTGATGTATTGCGTCGATATCAGAACGGGACGGCACTCTGCAGATGAATTTCCTGCTGGCTGTAAGGGTCGGTAAAGCGCAGTTCGCAGGCGTGCAACAGCAGCCTTTCTGATGCACTGCGTACGGTGGCAGTAGCGTAAAGTTCATCCCCGACAATGGCGTGACCCAGGGCCAGCATGTGTACCCTCAGCTGGTGTGACCTGCCGGTTACCGGCACCAGGCTTACCCGGGATTGATCGCGGGAGGCGTTATAGTCCAGCAGCTGATAATGGGTCAGGGCTGCCTTGCCGTGGGTGAAACAGACTTTCTGTTTGGGGCGCTGTGGCCAGTCACAGATTAATGGCAGTTCCACGGAGCCGTTATGGGTCGGGATGCGGCCACCGACAACCGCTTCATAACGCTTGCTGATGCGGCGTTCCTGAAACAGCCTGCTGAACTCCCTCAGGGCGTCGGCGTTCCTGGCCACCAGCACCAGGCCGGAGGTAGCCATGTCGAGGCGATGGATGACCCGGGCATTGGGGTAGAGCCTTTGCACGCGGCTAATCAGGCAGTCCTGTTTGTCCGGTCCCTTGCCGGGTACCGTAAGCAAGCCGGAAGGCTTGTTTACCGCCAGCAGCTGGTCGCTCTGGTAGACAATGTCGGGTTCCTGCAGGTGCATGGCAGCGGTCATGGGATTTGTTACTCATCGGTTGAGGGGCGGATTATGGCAACCGGCCGGCTGCGCCTCAAGCGCTTGGTCAGGTTTGGGCGGCTTGCTAAGCTTGCTGCGGGCAACAAACGGCCCGCGGTCGGCAAACAATGTTTAAAGGCCCTGACAAGAGGGCGGTGGGATCAAGTATGACTACAGAGACTGAAGCCGCATCGGTGCGTCCCAGCGTCGCCTACAGCTGGCAGCAGGCCCAATGGCAGCGGTTGGCGGACCTGCATCGTGACCGGCGTTTGCCACACGCGTTGATGCTGGCTGGTCCCGCAGGCACCGGCAAGCGTCATTTTGCGGATTGTCTCGCCGCGCTGCTGTTGTGCCTGTCACCGGTTAACCAGGTGGCCTGTGGCCGCTGCAAAGGGTGCGACCTGGTGCGCGCCGGAACCCATCCGGACCTGCTGATGCTGCAGCCGGAGGAGAAGAGCCGGGTGATCAAGATCAGCCAGGTGCGTGAGGCAACCGATTTTCTCGCCAAAACCGGGCAGCAGGGCGGGCGCAAGGTGGCGCTGATTCAGCCTGCCGAGGCCCTCAACGTCAATGCCGCCAATGCGCTGCTGAAAAGCCTTGAAGAGCCGGCGGGCGATACCACACTGATACTGGTCTCCCATGCTCCCAGCCAGGTGATGGCCACCATCCGCAGTCGCTGCCAGCTGGTGGACTTCCCCATCCCCGAGACGAGTGTCAGCCTGGCGTGGCTGGCACCGCTGGTCACAGGGCACAAACCTGAATATCTGCTGCACTGCGCGGGTGGTGCACCTGTCGCGGCCCGGGACCTGCTGCAGGGGGATGTCCTGGAGCAGCGTCAGGAGCTGGCTGGCTGGCTGCAGGCCATAGGGCAGGCACGAATCAGTCCGCTGGATGTGGCGGCAAAGTTGTCCGGTGATCCGCTACAAACGGTAGAGTGGATGTTGCAGTGGGTTCAGGCGGGCATTCGCGCGGCAGTAACCGGCGTGGATGAGGGGCTGAATGAGGTGGAGGCACCCTTGCTGGAGGCGCTTGCCGCAGTGCCGGAGCAGATCGGCTTCCGGTTTATGGACAAGCTGATGCAGTTGAAGCGTCAGCTGCTGTCCAACGTGGCCCTCAATAAGCAGCTGTTGCAGGAGGAGCTGATGCTCGACTGGCAGGCGTTGATGAAACAATCGGCACTGCTGCAGCAAAGTAGACAGCAGATGGTGAATGGATTACTTTAACGACGTCTTTTCGCTCTGACAGCGGGGTAGCTTACCTCTCTGTACATGCTCCCACAGGATATAGGCTGGACTCCATATGCAAGGACTCGGTGGCGGTGCCCGCAGCGGCATTCTCTCCCTGACCATTAAAGACAAGGCGGTGTTGTACGCGGCCTACATGCCGTTTGTGCAAAATGGCGGTCTGTTTATCCCCACCAGCAAGACCTATCAGCTGGGGGATGAGGTATTTATGCTGCTCAACCTGATGGATGAGGCTGAAAAGTTACCGGTGGCCGGCAAGGTGGTGTGGATCACTCCCAGGGGCGCGCAAGGTAATCGTGCTGCCGGTATTGGTGTGCAGTTCACTGGCCAGGATGACACCGCAGCCAAAAAAATTGAAACCTACCTGGCCGGCTCGCTGGAGTCAGATCGCCCCACCCATACCATGTAAGGCTTCCGTGCCCGGATTCAGCCGGGCACCGCGGCTGCCATCGCCGCCGCTTCCTGCTATCATCCCGCTTTCTTCTCCGCCAACAGCAGCCGCTGTGCCTATCAGTTGTAGATTCCTATGCTCGTCGATTCCCATTGCCACCTTGATCGTCTGAAACTGGACAAATATGAGGGTAACCTCGATGCCGCTGTTGAGGCAGCGCGGCAGGCCGGTGTTGGCCAGATGCTGTGTGTGGGGATCAGTGTTGAAAACCGGGAGCAGGTGGTTGCCCTGGCCGAGCGCTACGACGAGGTGGTGGCATCAGTGGGAGTGCATCCGTTGGATGTCGATAAAGGGCTGGCGGCAGAGGCGCAGTTGCTGCAGTGGGCGCAACACCCCAAGGTGGTTGCCCTGGGAGAGACCGGTCTCGATTACTACTACAGCGATGAGAGTCGTGAACTGCAGCAGGAGAGCTTTGCGGTCCATTTGCGCGCGGCGGGGGAGGCCGGCTTACCGGTTATTGTCCATACCCGCGACGCGCGTCAGGATACGCTGGATATGATTCGCGAACACGGCAACCCGGAGCACGCCGGTGTGCTGCACTGTTTTACGGAAAGCTGGGAGATGGCGCGCGCGGCGTTGGATATGAACTACTACATATCCTTGTCCGGCATCGTCACGTTCAAAAACGCCGAAGAGTTGAGGGAGGTGGCCCGGCTGGTACCGCTAGAGCGGCTGCTGGTGGAAACCGATTCGCCTTACCTTGCGCCGGTCCCGTTTCGTGGCAAGCCTAATGAGCCGGCATTTGTGCGCGAAGTAGCGCAGTTTGTCGCCGTTCTCAAAGGACTGGATTACCACAGCTTTTGTGAGGCAACCGGAGAGAACTTCCGGCGCCTGTTTCCCAAGGCCGCCGGACTCTGACGGCCAGATCAGGAATACCCGGGCATTGCCTCAATAGCAGTAGCGGGGCCTCGACGCTGCAGGCGGGACGCTTGCCACAGCTGACTGGAGAGGTCTTCTACGGAGCTGCGCTGCTCTGACAAAATCCACTTCACGATAGCCGCGGCCACATCCGGGTAGTGGCACAACGGGTGGCGGCGATCTTCCAGCCACTCCTGCAACCTGGCGGCATCCAGCCGGTTCATACGACAGCCCAGGTCCAGCTCTTCCAGGGCGGCGGCATTGGAGAGCTGCTCCATCTGTCCCTGCAGGGGTTTCACCAGTACTTTCTTGCCCAGCTGCAGTGCCTCGCTGACCAGTTCAAAACCGGCGTTACACACCACGCCGCGACAGCGATGCAGGTCCTTGCGGAAGCCCTCAACGCTGAGCGGCCGCAGGGAGACGTTACCTTCCTCACTCGGGCCAGCGAACTTGCCGTAGTAGACAAAGCGGGTGTCCGGGCATTGGTGCAGCAGTTGCAGCACGGCCTCTGGCGCTTCAAATCCCAGGTACACCAGAATTACTTCTTCGCGCTGCACCGGGATTGACTCATCAAGGTGCACAATGGGCGGCAGTATGGTCTGGCCAAAGTGGTGCCAGTGCAGGCCCAGGTGGACATCGGCCGGGGCGAAGTGGCGGATCAGGGCCCTGGACATCAGCGAGTCTCCTTCCGTCGGGATGGCGGAGCTGAATGCGTATTGATGGCCAATGCCAATGGTGGGGATCCCCTGACGGCGGGCGGCCCAGGCAGTCACCGGCTCAAAGTCGTGAATCACCAGGTCGTAGCCGCTCAGGTCCAGCTCGCGCACGTCACGCCAGAAGCGCAACAGCTGGTTGTCACGGAAGGTTTTCAGGGGCTGGATGCGGCCGTTGGCGGTGGCAAAGGTGAGGCCGGGCAGGCAGCGCCAGTCACCGAACTCATCCATATCGAAGAAGTCACCGGGCTCGCGGCCACTGAACAGAAATTGGGTGCTGGCTGCGCTGTTGCGCAGGTGGTGGTTCATGGCCCGGGCGCGGCTGATGTGGCCATTGCCGGTGCCCTGTACGCCGTAAAATATCTTCATAGTGCGGGGTTCAGTAGTTCAAAACTCAGTAATGCCATGGTGCAGCCCAACAGGGCGCCGGCGAGGGTGTCGGTGGGGAAGTGCACCCCCAGCAGTACCCGGGATGCAGCCACGCTGCCGGCCCAGGGGAAGAGCAGCCAGCCGCTGCTCGGGAGCAACAGAAACGCCAGTGTCGCAAACAGGAAAGCGGCGGAGGTATGCCCGGAGGGAAAGCTGAACTGGTCGCTGGGTTGAATCACGCTCTGGAAGCCGGGAATTGCCTGGGGTGGCCGGTTGCGTTTGAACTGGGATTTCAGCAGCGCGTAGAGCGGTCGTTCCAGCAGCAGTGCCAGCAGCAGGCAGAGGGACCAGTCGCTGAACTCGGTCAGGGCCAGCAGCAGAATGGCGAGGATATAGAGGTGACCGTCTGCGGTGGCCGATATTTTGCGGCTGGCCCGTGTCAGGGTTGGCAGGCTCTTGCGCCGCAGGCACCAGCCAAAGGTAGAGAGATCACAGTGGTGGAGGACTTGCAGCAGCTTCATGGGGACCTGCCTTTGCTGATTGTTTTTTGTGCTCATGGGGTGAAGGCTAGGCGCTTTATGTGACAGCTGTATGGCCGGGGCGTGACATTTTCGTGTCATCAGTAATCTCTTCGGGCAGCCGTCGTGGTCGGCGCTTACGGCTCTCTGTTACTATCACCCCTTTAAGCCAATCTTTAAGTCATTCTTTCGACGACAGGTGCAAGATGCAGCAACAGATCAAGACCATGCTCGAGTTACAGGACAGCATGAACACACGGGTTAATAACGACTGGCGTGCGCAGGGGTTCGAGTGGTACCGGGCCATCTGGATTGAGTGTGGGGAGCTGCTGGATCACTACGGCTGGAAGTGGTGGAAAAAGCAGCAGCCGGATCTTGAACAGGTGGCCCTGGAGCTGATCGACATCTGGCATTTTGGCCTGAGTATCCTGCTGCAGGGTGGCGAAAGCAGCGACGCCATTGCAGAGCAGGTGGCCTCCGAGCTGTCCATCGCCACGGATGAGGCTGACTTTCGCCTTGATCTGGAGGCCTTTGCCGCTGACGTGCTCAGTCGCCGGAGTTTCTCCGTAGCTGCCTTCGGCCGCCTGATGGCCGGCATTGATATGAGTTTCGAGCAGTTGTTCGGCGGTTATGTGGGCAAAAATGTGCTCAATTTCTTCCGCCAGGATCACGGCTATCAGGATGGCAGCTACCAGAAGCTGTGGGGCGGACGCGAAGACAATGAGCACCTGGTGGAGTTGACCCAATCCCTGGACACCTCCAGTCCGGCGTTCAAGGATGAGCTGTATCAGGCACTGGCGGAGCGTTACCGCAGCCTCTGCGCCTGATTCGGCCCCTCGGCGCCGCTTGTTATCGGGTACGCCGGGGGCGGCCATCGCGCCTACCAATTAGTCGTAAATTGCGCGTCGATGGATGCATTTTTCTCGCGATTGCCTATAATGGCCCCCCGCCAAAAAGGTGATTCAGCACGCGTCAGGGATATTCGTTGGCAAGGCTGAAAGCCACTCCCACTTTCATACAAACGAGCGTAAACGGAGATTTATTGTGAAAGCACCCGTACGTGTTGCAGTGACTGGCGCCGCCGGTCAGATCAGCTACTCCCTGTTGTTCCGCATTGCTTCCGGCCAGATGCTGGGCGCTGACCAGCCAGTTATTCTGCAAATGCTGGAAATCACTCCCGCCCTGGAAGCCCTGAAGGGTGTAGCCATGGAGCTGGATGACTGCGCGTTCCCGACACTGGCTGGCATGGTGTGCACCGACGATCCTAACGTTGCCTTCAAGGATGCCGATTACGCACTGCTGGTTGGTGCTCGTCCTCGTGGCCCGGGTATGGAGCGTAAGGATCTGCTGGAAGCCAACGCCGCGATCTTCTCCGTTCAGGGCAAGGCCATCAACGACCACGCTTCCCGCGACATCAAGGTGCTGGTAGTCGGTAACCCGGCCAACACCAACGCCCTGATTGCCCAGCGCAACGCTCCTGACATTAACCCACGTCAGTTCACTGCCATGATGCGTCTGGATCACAACCGCGCCATGACCCAGCTGGCCCAGAAAACCGGCAAGACCGTTAATGATGTGAAAAACGTCATTATCTGGGGTAACCACTCCGCTACCCAGTACCCTGACCTGCACAGCGCCTCCGTTGACGGTGCCGATGCCATGGGCCTGATTGACCAGGCGTGGTACGAAAGCGACTTTATCCCGACTGTACAGCAGCGCGGTGCGGCTATTATTAAAGCCCGTGGTGCTTCTTCAGCGGCTTCCGCTGCCAACGCTGCCATCGATCATATGCGCAACTGGGCGCTGGGCTCCGATGCTGACAACTATGTCACCATGGGCGTCTACTCCGATGGTTCCTATGGCATCGAAGAAGGCCTGATCTATGGCTTCCCATGTGTCTGTAAAGACGGCGACTGGAGCATTGTTCAGGGTATTGAGCTGAACGACTTCTCCAAGTCCAAGATGGCTGCTACCGAGAACGAGCTGAAAGAAGAGCGTGATGGAGTGAAACACCTGCTCCCTTAAGCCCGGACTTCTAAAGCAGTACCGAAAACGCGGCCATTGGCCGCGTTTTTTTTTGGCTGCGCCAATGTGAGGGGAGGGCGCCGCCGCTGGATCCATTTTTCGGAGCCGGTGCACGCGGGTTATAATCCGCCACAATTTTTCAGTTCAGAAATGGAGTCGCTATGGCACACCCCAAAATCGGCAATCTCGCCCCCGCATTTACCCTACTGGATCAGGAAGGCAACAAGGTTAGCCTGAAGGACTTTCGCGACTCCAAAAACGTAGTGCTCTACTTCTATCCCAAAGCCATGACGCCCGGATGTACTGTGCAGGCCTGCGGCATTCGTGACAGCAAGAAAGAGTTCGAAAAGCGTGACACTGTGGTGCTGGGCGTTAGTCCGGATGCCGTGGCGCGTTTGCCGAAATTTATCGAGAAGCAGGAACTGAACTTCACGCTGCTCTCCGACGAGGATCACGCCATCGCCGAAAAGTATGGCTGCTGGGGCATGAAAAAGTTTATGGGTAAGGAGTTTATGGGCCTTATCCGCACCACATTCATTATCGGCAAGGATGGCAGGCTCCTGAAGGTAATGGACAAGTTCAAAACCAAGACCCATCACGAGGATGTACTGGCGGTTCTCGACGAGCTGCTCTGAGGGGTTTTGCCTGGTAGGTCCTGCTAAAGATGGCAGGACCTGCCGGCTTTCTCCCTGACCGCTTTTGCGGGTATTTCCCTCGTCTATTCCCCCCCCCATTCGCTCCCTGCGAGTACCTAAGGAACAGGCCTGCCTCTGGCACCTGTTGCGGAAATACTGAACTTCCTTTTCAGGGGCGTGAGTCTTTCACTGTCTTCAGGGGCTCTTGTCCTGTAAATCATCCGGCATTAAACCGGTCTCCTTTTGGCGCGAAAATTACTATTTTGGCGTCTCAGGAGGCTCTATTGTCAGCTGGATTAACACTTGAGGCGGCGAATTTCACTTCTGCCGTCTCCAGTCGACGCCAAACGGATACTTTCCACGTCTTAATGAGTGATTTTTGCGAACGGGTTCTCGCTGGGCGGGGATCTATTGTCGATCTTTTTTACAGCTGCATCAGTTTCAGGGGGTGGTAACTGAACCACCTTCGGGGTGTGACTGAGGTCTGCGAGTTCCCGCCGCGGTTGCTATATGGTTACGCCAGCTCAAATGGAAGAGGGCTTGGTCGCCAGGAATGCCGGGTGGCATTCAGATTCCGGTTGTCGTCAGCTATTCGTCCCTGACACAGGAAGAGGCGTCGCCGGGAATTTCAGCTCTCCATCAATATGGGTGTTAGTCATTTGTGATGGCGCCCTGTCGCCGTTACGGAATTGTTTTCTTTTATCGTCACATACAGCGGTTAGTTGGCGAACTGGTCAAGCTTTGTCCTGTAAGTATCTGGAATAAAGGAAAAATTTGACCATCAGGATTGGTGTGGAAAGCTATGGATACAGACGCAACAAGGCGGGACGGGGCTTCGGCTGGTGGCGGGAACGCAAGCGCAGGCAGCCGGAAAAACCGCAAACCCGGTTTGGTGGAGCGATTAAAAATCCTGCACCAGCTGCTCACGGACAGGTTCGCTACTCACGCCGAGCATCAGGAGGCCTATCTGCAGGCCGGGTTGGGCATGTTCGCGGCGCAGATTGGAATGCTGCTGCGGGTGCGTTTGCTGCAGCCATCCGCAGAGGTGGATGCGGTTTGTGGAATGGATCTTGCTGGGGCAGTAGAGGTGGATCAGACGTTGGAGTGGTGCTCTGCACCCATTGCACACCGAACCACTACCCTGTGGAACTGCCCAGAACCAAATATCAGTCGGGAGGTCTACAACGGGGTTGAAATTCGGGGATACCTCTGCACCCCGGTCTTTGTGGCAGGCCATATCTACGGGTTGCTGTGTTTCTTGCAAAGCGCCGGTGGACAGGGAGGCTTCACGGATGAAGATGCTGAAACCGTCGAAATTATGGCAAAAGGAGTGGCCAAAATGATTGAGCTCCAAAGGGTACCACCAGTAGATCAGGCCAGGCTCAGGGCCGGGTTTGTCACCGAGGGCGTGAAAACCTTCGAAGAGTATATCTATCAGGCGCGACTACCTGAGGTTTACGGTGTGCCCGGGCGCGTCGTAGAGGTATTGCAAAAGCGCATTGGCAAGGCGTCACTGTCAATCGACTTTATCGCTGAGGAGATGAACCTCTCCAAACGCACCCTGCAGCGCCGCCTGCAGCAGCAGGGCATCAGTTTTGCCGAGCTGCGCGATCAGGTTCGTTTTCACTATTCCATCAACTACCTGGTGGAGAACAACATGAGCATTGACAGTATTTCGTCAACGCTGGATTTCTCCGATCGCACCAGCTTTACCAACGCCTTCAAACGTTGGACAGGACTCTCCCCCAGCACCTTCCGCAAGCTGTTCCGGGACTACGCCTGAATGGCCTGAATCCATTGCCCCACTGCAGTAAAAACGGTAGAGTTTCACCCTTTTGTGAAACTCTACTTTGCAGTGAGGAACCTTAATGGAATTCTTTATTCCTGCCGCCATGGCACAAGCTGAAGCCCAGGGCCCCCAGGGCAACCCCATGATCACCCTGATCATGTTTGGCGGTCTGTTTGTCTTTATGTACTTCTTTATGATTCGCCCCCAGCGCAAGCGTCAAAAAGAGCATCAGGAGCTGGTTGGTAACCTGGGCAAGGGCGACGAAGTCGTTATGAACAGTGGCCTGCTTGGCAAGGTGCTGAAGGTAGACGAAAATTACCTGGTTATTGAAACCGGCACCAACGTCGAGTTGAAATTCCAGAAAGTGGCGGTTCACGCTGTACTGCCTAAGGGAACCATTAAGTCCATTTAATGGCTCGCAGCAGTTACGTTATAGTTAAAAGGCAGCTGAGGCTGCCTTTTTTCTGCCCGCCATTCTGTCGCCGCCGGTTGGCGGCAGTGCTGAACCTGGAGCCAAAAGGATAAGCTATGCCCACCCTGGGATTTCCTCCCCGTATTCCCCTGGCCCATACCCCTACGCCCCTGCATCTGTTGCCCCGTGTGTCCGAGGCCCTTGGGGTGCGAGTGTGGGTTAAGCGGGATGACCTTACAGGCTCCGCCCTTACTGGTAACAAGGTGCGTAAGCTGGAGTTTTGCCTCGCCCAGGCCCGGGCTCAGGGCTGCGATGCGCTGGTGACTTGTGGCGGGCTGCAATCCAATCATTGCCGGGCCACTGCACTGGCCGGCGCCCGGCTGGGGTTGCGGGTGCGGCTGGTATTGAGGGGCGAGGAGGGTGCCGGCACGGCGGATGGTAATCTGTTTCTCGATTATCTGGCTGGCGCCGAAGTAACCACCTTTCCCCTGGCGGAATACCGCTCGAACCTGCAGGGGCTGTTACAGGACGCGGCCCGGTCGCTGGAGGCGGAAGGCCTGTCGCCCTTTGTCATTCCAACCGGAGCCAGTGATGGTATCGGTATCTGGGGCTATCTCGGTGCAGTTGACGAGTTGGCCAATGACTTTGCGGCTGCCGGTATCGAACCGTCCCACATTGTTTCGGCAACCGGTTCGGGGGGCACCCAGGCGGGATTGAGTCTCGGTGCCTGGCTCAAAGGCTGGCAGGCAAAGGTGGTTGGCTTTGCGGTTTGTGATAATGAGGCCTACTTTCAGAACAAGGTCAGGGCGGATATGCGGGAGTGGCAGCAGCGCTTTGGCGGTATCTGCGAGGGTGTGGCTGAGGTGGATGTTGAGGCGGTGCCGGTCAGCGTTGATGATCGCTTTATTGGCCCCGGCTATGCCCGTGCCGATGCCGGGGTTTTTGATCTGATCCGCTGGCTGGCGGCGAATGAGGGCATAGTGCTGGATCCGGTCTATACCGGTAAGGCCTTCTATGGGCTCTGGCAAACACTGGAGCGTGGTGAGTGGCCGGATGCCCGCGATGTGGTGTTTGTCCACACCGGTGGTATTTTTGGCACCTTTGCGCAGCGTGAGCAGTTTGCATTCTGAGTGTTCGCGGGCTGGTTTGGCGAAAAGGTTTTAAGCTGCATTGGCTCGGAGGAGCGGCGATGAAAGGCACGGAGATTCAGGGTTTCAGGCTACACGATCACGGCGGTCCGGAGGTGTTGCAGTGGGGGGCGATAACACTGCCTGCCCCTGCAGGGCGGCAGGTGCTGGTTCGCAATCGTGCAGTGGGAGTCAATTTTATTGATATCTATCACCGTGAGGGTCTGTACCCTATGGCGCTGCCCAGTGGATTGGGGGTCGAGGGCGCTGGTGTGGTAGAGGCGGTCGGCAGCGAAGTGACGGAGTTCAGAGCGGGTGACAGGGTGGCCTATTGCATGTGCACTCCCGGAGCCTATGCCGAAGCGCATCTGGTGGACGCCTCCAGGATTGTGAGGCTGCCGGATGCGATTGATGAGGAGTCCGCAGCTGGAGTATTGCTGAAGGGTTTAACGGCGGCGTTCCTGTTGCACTCCATGGCGCCACTGCAAGCGGGTGATGCCATTCTTGTGCATGCGGCGGCCGGCGGTGTCGGGCAGCTGTTGTGTCAGTGGGCTGCCCACAAGGGCCTGACGGTCATTGCTGTCGTCAGTACGGAAGCCAAGGCTGAGCAGGCCCGCTCTGCCGGGGCCACCCACGCCATTGTTGGCGGTCCGGACGGGCTGGCGGAGCAGGTGAGGGCGCTTACCGGGGGGCAGGGCGTGCGCATGGCGCTGGATTCTGTCGGAGCGTCTACCTGGGAGGCTTCACTGGATTCGCTGGCACGTCGTGGGTGGTATGTAACCTACGGCAATGCCAGTGGGCCGGTTCCGCCGATAGCGCCTCTGGAATTGCAGAAGCGCGGTTCACTGGTAATGACCCGCCCCGGGCTGGCAGACTTTGTGGCTTCCAGGGAGGAGTTGGATTATCTCTCAGGCTTGTTGTTTGACGTATTGGGTCAAGGGGTGGTGAAGCCAGCCATTGGCCTGCGCCTGCCGCTGGCAGAGGCGCCCGAAGCCCAGCGCCGCCTGCAGGCGCGTGAGACCTCAGGCTCAATTGTGCTGCAGGTGTAAACAGGATTCATAAGGGGAAGTTATGCCGGCCGTGTACAGCCGCAAACTGGTGATCGCCATATCGTCGCGGGCACTGTTTGATATGAGTGACAGTCACCACGTCTATGAACAGGAAGGGCTTGAAGCCTATTCCCATTACCAGATCGCTCACGAAAACGATGTGCTCGCGCCTGGGGATGCGTTCAATATTGTTAAAAAGTTGCTGCGACTCAACCAGCTGCTGGAGGGGGAGCCCCGGGTAGAGGTGATTCTGCTCTCCCGCAACAGCGCCGATACCGGTTTACGGGTCTTTAATTCCATAGAGCACTACGGCCTGACCATCAGCAGGGCCGCTTTTTGTGGCGGCGAGAGTCCCTACCGATACGTCACTCCCTTTGGCTGCCATCTGTTCCTGTCCACCGATGCCGACGATGTTCGCAACGCCCTCAATAATGGTATCGCTGCAGCCACCCTGATTGCCTCCAGCCAGAAATCCGAACACGGGGATCAGCTGCGATTTGCCTTCGATGGCGATGCGGTGCTGTTCTCCGACGAGTCCGAGCGCGTGTTCAAGCAGAAAGGGCTGGAAGCCTTTACCGAAAAGGAGAAGGCCGAAGCGCACAACCCCCTGATGGGAGGGCCTTTCAAGCAGTTTCTGGCGGCTTTGCAAGGGTTGCAGAAGGAGTTCGGCGAAGATGCCTCACCCATTCGTACCGCACTGGTGACGGCCCGATCGGCGCCGGCCCACGAGAGGGTAATCCGCACCCTGCGGGATTGGGATATCCGCATTGATGAGTCACTGTTTCTTGGGGGGCTGGAGAAGGGGGCGTTTCTGAAAGCCTATGGGGCGGACGTATTCTTTGACGACCAGCAGTCCCATTGCGAGTCCGCGAGAAGCCATGTCGCTACAGGTCATGTTCCACACGGTATTGCTAACGAGCCCCTGCTGCAGTCCCGGGAGTAGGGCTCACGTACCCTTGGTTTCGGCTTGCGAAAATACAATAACTAACTGATTTATATTGAGCATCTACCGTTCCGGCTGGCTTGCCTGGTGACCCGTTGAGCGTTTAGTGAGCACTGTTGCAGCGGCTCTATATAGGCGTGAGTTATAGTTGCGCCCTGGAACTATGTGAAAGTGTGTTAAATACTTGGCAAACCGGAGCGATTCCATCTATTCTTCAAAAGAATAGCTCGGTATATTTTTATAATCGACTAACGTGTCAGGCCATCTGGAGGGCTTATGAAGCTGCAGCAACTGCGGTATATCTGGGAAGTTGCACACCACGATCTGAACGTATCGGCTACCGCCCAAAGCCTCTATACCTCGCAACCGGGGATCAGTAAGCAGATCCGCTTGCTGGAAGACGAACTGGGCGTTGAGATCTTCTCCCGCAGTGGCAAACACCTGACCCGTATAACACCCGCCGGTGAGGCCATCCTCAAAACGGCCGGTGAGATCCTGCGCAAGGTCGACAGTATCAAGCAGGTGGCCCAGGAGTTCAGCAACGAGAAGAAGGGCAGCCTCTCCCTCGCTACCACTCATACCCAGGCACGTTACGCCTTGCCCCCGGTGATCAAGACCTTTATTGAGCGCTACCCCGAGGTTTCCCTGCACATGCATCAGGGTACCCCGATGCAGATTTCGGAAATGGCTGCCGACGGCACCGTGGATTTCGCTATCGCCACCGAGGCGCTGGAACTCTTCAGCGATCTGGTGATGATGCCTTGCTACCGCTGGAACCGTTGCATTGTGGTTCCCAAGGACCATCCGCTTTGCCAGATCTCACGCCTTACCCTGGAAGATGTGGCCAAACACCCGCTGGTGACATACGTTTTTGGCTTCACCGGGCGTTCCAAGCTGGATGAGGCCTTTATTGAGCGGGGACTGGCGCCGAAGGTGGTGTTCACAGCCGCCGATGCTGACGTCATCAAAACCTATGTGCGTCTGGGCCTGGGCGTGGGCATCATTGCCCGCATGGCCTACAACGAAGAGCTGGATGATGATCTGGTGGCCATTGATGCCAGCCACCTGTTCCAGTCCAGTGTGACCAAAATCGGCTTCCGACGTGGTACCTTCCTGCGGGGCTACATGTATGAGTTCATTGAGCTGTTCGCGCCACACCTGAGCCGCGATATTGTCACTGAAGCCTACAGCTGTTCTTCCCGTGTGGAGGTGGAAGAGCTGTTTGCCAATATTGAACTGCCCGCAACCTGAGGCGGGTGGTATAGCCCCGGCTCGGCTCGGGCTGACTGAATTGGGGTAAATTGGGGTAAGCTGTCGCCGCAATGGCAGGGATGGTGTGCCCGGCGTTGCAGGCGCTAAATTGCAGGTGCTAATAGGAAAGCTGTAAAAGAAGGGTTGAGCCATCACTGGTGTGATGGCTGCAGCCTGGCCGCGGAGGTATCAGAGGAAGTCCAGGTCCGGGTTGTCGTTCATAATCTCTTTCAGTTCTTCCCTCTCACTGGTTTTCTGGTCCAGCACTTCCTTGACGAACTTGAAATACACCGTGTAGATGCGCGGCTCCTGATCGTCCTCTTCAACCACAAAGAACGGCGCCCGGCTAACGTCATAGCGGCGTGCCAACTCCATGCCGGCGCTGTTGAGATCACCCTCATCGGCTACCACAATCTCGTCGATGTATTGCATCTGGCCGCTGCTTTCCAGCTTTTCCAGAACGTCACCGCACTTTTTACAGGGGCTGCCGTCGGCGAGAATTTTCTTTACCAGGGTGATCTTCACTGTGTCAGTTCCTTAATACTGCTGCGGTGCGCTCAGGACTTGATGTTGGTACTGTGCAGCCCGCACTCTTTCTTGGTTGCCTCTTCCCACCACCAGCGGCCCTCACGCTCGTGCTGGCCTGGGCCAATGGGGCGTGTGCAGGGCTCGCAGCCGATGGAAACGAAGCCGCGATCGTGCAGGGCATTATAAGGGACGTCGTTGCTGCGGATATAGTCCCATACCTGCTGCGAGGTCCAGTTCGCCAGTGGATTGTATTTGGTCAGGCTGCCGTTGGGGCGGGCAAAGACGCGGTCATCCTGAATGACAGGGATCTGGGCGCGGGTCCCAGGGCTCTGGTCGCGGCGCTGGCCGGTAATCCAGGCCTCCAGCTCGTGCAGCTTGGTGCGCAGTGGCGCGATCTTGCGGATACCGCAGCACTCCTGGTGGTTGTCCTGATAGAAGCTGAACAGGCCTTTCTCCTGCACCAGCTCGCGCACCGCCTGGCCATCGGGGCTGACGACATCGATGTAGATGTTGTAGTGATTACGTACAGTTTCGATGAACTGGTAAGTCTCGGCATGCAGGCGACCGGTATCGAGACAAAATACCTCAATATCCGGATCAATCTTGTGGGCCATGTCGACCAGCACTACATCTTCCGCGCCGCTGAAGGATATGGCGATGTTGCCATGCTGCTTGATGGCAAATTCCAGAATTTCCTGTGGTGACTGTTGCTGGAGTGCGTTGTCCAGGTCAACCAGATCCAAGAGTTGCGACATGATCTTATCCTGCTGTCAGGGGGCCGGCACGTGGGCCGGCGGCTAATACGGAAAGAGGAGCGGTAAATGGCCGCGCAGCATAACAAAGGCTGATCAATCTTAAAAATAATCAACGGTGATAGCCTTATAACCAAACATGTACTGCTTATAGGATCGGGCTTTTCGTCGCCCGCGGTTGCCCGGAATTACGATTGGCCGGTGTGATCCGTTCGTCTCTGTGATTTCCGGGTGGGCGGTGATATTTGAGATCAAGGAAAATATGCTGATATCTGGTAAAAACAATATGTTACAGGTTAAATCTAATGTTATTTATTGGTTGTGGTTACTGGTCTTGGGTGTGGTTCTCAAACTCAAATTGCCAGAGCCGTCGTTAAAGGGTAGATTGCCTCCCTTTGATTGGCGCAGTGTCTTTCTGTGCCAGCCCGATGGTGCCTGGAATAGCGTAGGAGAGTAGTGTGGAACTGGCATGTTTGGACCTGGAAGGGGTACTGATCCCGGAAATCTGGATCGCGTTTGCGGAGAAAACCGGAATTGAGGCTCTGCGCGCGACCACCCGTGACATCCCGGATTACGATGAGCTGATGACCATGCGTCTGGCGGAGCTGGACAAGCACAAGCTGGGCCTGAATGAAATTCAGGAGGTTATTTCCACCCTGAGCCCCCTGGAGGGCGCCGCTGACTTTGTAAACTGGCTCAGAGAGCGTTTCCAGGTCATCATCCTGTCAGACACCTTCTATGAGTTTGCCGGTCCGCTGATGAAGCAGCTGGGTTACCCGACCCTGTTGTGCCACAACCTGACTGTGGACGCGACTGGCCGTGTGACCGACTACAACATCCGCCAGGCTAACCCCAAGCGCCAGTCCATTGTGGCCCTGAAGTCGATCTATTATCGCACCATCGCCGCCGGTGATTCCTACAACGATACCACCATGCTGGCTGAGGCCGACGCCGGTATCCTGTTCCACGCGCCGGAGAATGTGATCCGCGAATTCCCGCAGTTTCCTGCGGTGCACACCTATGAAGACCTCAAAAAAGAGTTTATCAAGGCCAGCGTGCGTGACCTGACGCTTTAAACAGCGCCCGGTTATCCACAAAAAAGCCCGCACGAGCGGGCTTTTTTGTGGCTGCAGGTTTTGTAAATTCCGCAGCGCTCAGGCAGGTCGAGCCCCGCACTGCTCCAGGGTGTCCATAATCAGCCGCACTTTGGTGAGGCTTTCCTGATACTCCTGTGTCGGGTCCGAGTCGGCGACGATACCGCCCCCGCCCCATACATAGAGCTGGCCTCCGCTGGCGACGGCAGTACGAATGGCAATATTGGTGTCCATTTTACCGTCAAAGCCCAGATAACCGATGGCGCCGCAGTAGGCGCCGCGGCGACGGCTTTCCAGCTCTTCGATAATCTCCATAGCCCTGATTTTTGGGGCCCCGGTGATAGAGCCACCGGGAAAGCTGGCGGCGAGCAGGTCCACAGCCGTCATGTCCGCTCGCAAGGTTCCTGTGACCGTGCTGACCAGATGATGCACATTGGCGTAACTCTCCAGTGCGAAAAGCTGCGGTGTGGAAACGCTGTGTGCCGTACACACTTTGCTGAGGTCATTGCGCAGCAGGTCGACGATCATCAGGTTTTCGGCCTGATCCTTGCTGCTGTTAAGCAGTTGTCGGGCTAGCCCTGCATCCTCCTGCGGGTCAGCGCCACGGCGAATGGTGCCCTTGATGGGCTGCGTCATGACATGGTTCTGGTGGCAGCGAATGAAACGTTCGGGCGAGATGCTCAGAAGGGCGATCTCATCGGTTTCAAAGTAGCAGCTGAACGGCGAGGGCAGAGCCTGGCGCAGCTGCTGGTAGGCCGTGAAGGTGTCGCCGGAATAGTGGGCATGGAAGCGTTGCGCGAAATTCACCTGATAGCAGTCGCCGGCCTGGATGTACTCCTGAATGCGTTCGATGCAGTCGTGGTAATGCCCGGCGCTCATATCGGGGGTAAAGGCGTCGCAGGAAAATGTGGCGGGGGAGTCTGCTTGTTGTGGTTGCAGCAACAACTCCTGCAGCAGGCGCCGCAGTACCTCCGGAGTGTCGTCCCGCAGCAGCAGCCAGCTGCGTTGCTGGTGATGATCCTGGATGATGGCCCAGCGATAGATACCCAGCTGGGCCAGTGGCAATTGAGCATCGTCAGCTATCTGCCGGGGGAGCCGCTGTTGTTCCTTGCCACAGTCATAGCCGATAAAACCCAGTGCACCGCCACAAAAGGGTGTGTCGGGAAGCTGTACAGCTTCACTGGGCAACAACTGTTCCAGTGCCTGCCACACATCAGCATGTTGTGTGCGCTCGCCGGCGCGATCGAGGCTGTAACAGTCGCCGTCGCTGCTGCAGAAAATCCGGCTGCAGGGGGCAGCGCTGAGAATGTCGTAGCGATTGCTGTGAGCGGAACGGGTTGCGCTGCCACTGTCGAGCCACACCGGCCACGGGAGGGTGCGAATGCGGCGATAGTAGTCGCTGGCGTCCTCGACATAGGGCAGTGGTTGCAGGTCAATAGTCGTGCTGCTGGAGGCGTTCAACGGCGTTCCATGATGAGGGGCTGGAGGGCGCATTGTAGAAGTTACGTCCTTCTATTTCCACGTTTGCTGCGACAGGCCGGGATGCAGAATTTTCAATTGCACGAGAGAATTTGTGGAAGGCTTGCGGCGCTGAATTATAATGAGCTTTGTAATGCATGGTTCGGGAGAAAGCAGTGAAAAGCAGCAGTCGTTATTTTCCGGTGCGGTTAATGGTTGCCGAGCAAAGTGACGGGCTGGCTGAAGATGTTTATCTGCTCAAGCCCAACAACAGTGATGATAAATCAGTGGAGCTGGCAGTGACTCACTTGTCTCCACTGAATGTACCGGCTGCGATCCTCAGAAACCGGCCGGTGTTGATTCTGCTGCACGGTCAATACCAGAATCGAAACGCCTTTTGGCGCGGTGCCGAACAGAGTGTGAGCCGGCAGCTGGTCAGCGCGGGCATTGATGTCTGGTTGATGGAGATGCGCGGCCATGGGCTTTCCGCCGTTAACACGGATTTTGATACCGATACGCTTGCCGATACCGCCCGTTATGACATTCCGGCTGTCACCCGCTTTGTTGCCGAGATGACAGGTGAGCGCCCGGTCCACTGGCTGGGTAAGGGTATCGGAGGTGGCGCTCTTTTGATGAGTCAGGGTGCAGGCGCACTGCTGGATCTTCCCGTCGCCTCCCTGATTGGCAGCGGCGACCCGTTTGGCTGCGCCGGGTGGTCGCGCCTGCCGGGCCTGACTTCGCTGGTAGCGGGCAGGAAGTGTCGCGACGAGCTGGCAGGGCCGGAAATGGAGTCCTGTGCCCTGATCAAAAACCTGATTGTTGAGAGCCGCAAGCTATCCCGCCGGGGGGCTGCCATGGGTATTGACCTTTGGTACCAGCTGCGTAAAGCCTCTGTGCCGTTAGCCTGGATCAGCGTAGATAAAACCCGTGACTGGAGTGAGAGGGGCTTGCGCAATTTGCTTCAGCAAGGCAATTTAAGTGTGCTGGATGTGACCGGCGAAAGCCTTGATGCCGTGATGTCCGGCAGATCCGGCGGGGGAGACCCATTACGCAGCTTGCCGGCATTGCTGGATGGCTGGATGAATCAGGATTACGGGCAGGAGATGGGGGATGGCATTTCAGCCGCTGGAGAAGTTGCACCGTTTGCATGACGGTTACCGGAAGGTGATTCGGCTCGGACGTGGCGAGTTGCTGCTGTTACAGGAAGAAGGCCGGGTTCACATCGTCTCCAACCAATGTACGCATATGAATGCCCCCCTGCACAATGGCACGGTAACCCAGGGTTACCTGCGTTGTCCGTTACATGGTCTTGAATTCAGCCTCGACAGCGGTGAGCCCAGGGTCTCAGGCTGTATGCAGGCGCTGCAAGTGTACCGGCCGGTCTACGAGGGCAATACCATCGGTATTGATGTTCCTGATGGGGACAGCGGCCGCCCTTATTGATTTATACGTTCTCCTGCCTTTCCCTGCGCGTAGAGCGGTCTGGTGACCGCGTCTGCCTATCTATCGACCTATAGACTAACGACCTTACGAAAGGGACCCGAGATGACCTATTGCACTCCGGATTTGAGTGATGCCTATCCCGACGACGTCCAGGCGCTGGAGCCGATGTTCCGCAGCTATGGCGGCCGCAGCAGTTTTGGTGGCGAAATTGTCACGATCAAATGTTTTGAGGACAACTCCCTGGTGAGGGAACAGGTCAGCCAGCCTGGCACAGGCAAGGTATTGGTGGTTGATGGTGGTGGCTCGCTCAGGCGGGCATTACTGGGTGATATGCTGGCAGAAAAGGCCGTTGCCAATGGCTGGGAGGGTGTCATCGTGTATGGCTGCATCCGCGATGTGGATGCCATTCGCAGCATGGACCTGGGGGTACAGGCGTTAAACACACACCCGTTTAAAACTGATAAACGGGGTATTGGTGATCACAATGTGGCGGTCACTTTTGGTGGTGTAACCTTGCGGCCGGGCGAGTATATCTACGCTGACAACAATGGTGTGCTGGTGTCTGCCCGTGCGCTGTCGATGCCGGAGTAGGGGTCAGATCCCTTCATTGCCATTCATGGATGTCATTAGAATATGATCCGCACTATCCAGGCGCGGCCCCGGGGACAGGGGTTGCACGACATTACCGACGCCGTTTGCGCAGTGGTGGAGGCCCATGGAGTCCGCGAGGGGCTCTGCACCCTCTACATCCAACACACGTCTGCCAGTCTGTTGATCCAGGAAAATTACGACCCATCCGCCCGGCGTGACCTGGAGTCCTGGTTAAACCGGTTGGTGCCGGAAAACGATCCTTTGTATACCCATACGTTGGAGGGGGCGGATGATATGCCCGCACATATCAAGGCTGCACTCACTGCCTGTAGCCTGTCGATACCGGTGCTGGATGGGCGTGGGCACCTGGCAGGGGATCTTTCTCTGGGAGCATAGGCACGGCGCCCAGCAGCGTCAGGTGATAATCCACCTCAGTGAATAGCTGCGCCTACCAGGAGATGACCGTTTCAAACTCGCAGCAGAGCCTTACCCACCCCGGATAATCGATGACCCGAACCGCGGCGGGGGGCGGGCTTTCCGGCATCGCGCCTGTCTCAGCCAGCCAGCAGACGTTGTCGGTGCTGGCGAGCGCCCGCAAAGTCACCTCGGCGATGTTGGCAATGTCATTGGTATCGGTGATCAGAATCGCGTCGAGGTCCCCGACGTTTTCCAGGCACCATCGGGTCGCCCCCGCGCTGGTACGACTGCTGATGATGTGCAGCGTGGCTGATGGCATATTCATGGGCTCAGGCAGTGGCGGGCGGTTTGCAGGAGCTCACGGGCGGCGTTGCTGTCGAGTAATTCTATCCCTTCAAACGCCATTGGGGTTTCATTGCGATGCTCCGGCCGGTGGACGGCTGTCAACCGTACTCCCATATCCCGGCACATGGCCAGCTTATCCCGCAGCCCCTCTGCGGTGGGCGGGTTCAGAAACAGTATGGCGGTCTCGATTCCCATCAGGGCATGGGTGAGGGCGCCGTTCAGTGCGCTGTCGCAGCTGTCACCGTTGCGGTCGTCGAGCAGAAATAAAACCTGCATTACCGGAGCTGTCCCTTAGCGGATGGTGATCAAACGGTCGGAACAGTGGCTGGCGTCTGCCAGCTGTCCCATCCCGGAGAGGGTAAAGCCGCTATTGCAGGGCTCCTTGCCGTAGCGCTGCTGATAATCCGTGACACACACCACCAGGTCCAGTTGGTGCTGTTGCTGTATTTCAACCCAGGCCTGTGTGGTGGCGCTGCCGGTGCATCCAGTCCCTGGACAGGCGGTGCTCACGCCACTGGCAACAAAAAACACCCGGTACAACCGGTGCTTGTCATTGAGGATCGCCGTGGCCAATTGCAGGGCCTGATCGTATTGGGGATCGGGGGAAGGGGGGCGTGAGACCAGCAGGGAGAAGAGCATGGGTACTATCAGGAGGGCTGTAAAACAAAAAGCCCCCGGCGGGCGGGGGCTTTGGCTGTTATCAGTCTTCAGCGGCGCCAATCAGGTGCAGCAGGGAGACAAACAGGTTGTAGATATTCAGGTAGAGAGACACGGTGGCCATCACGTAGTTGGTCTCTCCGCCATTCACGATGCGGCTGGTGTCGTAAAGGATAAAGCCGGACATCAGCAGCACAATGGCCGCGCTCAGGGCCAAGCTGACGCCGCTGACGTTAACGCCAAAGAAACCGGCGATCATAAAGCCCAGTGCGGCCAGCACCACCACGATCAGGCCGGTCATCAGGAAGCCGCCCATGAAGCTGAAATCTTTCTTGGTGGTGAGGACGTAGCCGGACAGGCCAAAGAACACAAGTGCGGTACCGGCCAGCGCCTGGAAGATGACCTGTGAGCCGTTCTGCATGGCCAGGTAGTGGTTCAGGGTTGGGCCGAGAGAGGCACCCAGCAGAGCAGTAAACGCGAAAACAACGTAGATGCCGGAGGCGGAGTTGGCCGTGCGTGGCAGTACAAACCAGACCAGTGCGAGGGCTACCAGGTTCATGAGCAGGGCGGCACCCTGACCCAGGCCAATGGTCATGGAGGCACCACAGGCGACCGCACTGACGCCCATGGTCATGGCGAGCAGCATGTAGGTGTTTTTCAACACTTTATTGGTGGAGACAACAGCTTCCTGTTGTGCCTGTGAATAAATCTCTTGCATGGTATTTCTCCGTTGCAGGTTAATCCCGAAATCTTTGACCAATCATACAAAGCAGCGGTTCAAAAGCAAGCGAATTAACGCTTCAAAACTTTGCGCTTAACCCTGTAAAAACAAGGGATTAGTGCCTGATTTGAAACGCCTCTGCCACACTGGGAGACAGTAAAAAGAAGGGGAAGTTCAGGTGTTTGGGGGGAGGGTGGCGGTGGGGCGCGGTTTCGGTCGCCCTGACAACTGCTGTGGCGCGCGGCCCGGAGACTCTTTGTGGGCTCTCGACATCGGTTCGCTCCGGGAGCTCCGGCAATTTTCAAGGCTTGGAGGCGGGTGTATGCCAGAACGTAAAAAGCCCCGATTTACGGGGCTTTTTAGGGGGTAATTACGATCTCCAGGGATTCCAAATTACCGAGATATGGCGGTGGGCTAGGGATTCGAACCCCAGGACCTGTTACAGTCAACGGTTTTCAAGACCGCCGCTTTCGACCACTCAGCCAGCCCACCGGAACGAGCGCATTATACATGGCTTTTAAGGCGCAGCAAGCCCATAAGCCGTTATTTTTAAATGGAAAAAAACAGGGCGGGCAAGGTTTGCGGACACAAAAAAAGCCCGCCGGTAGTTACCGGCGGGCTTGAGGGTTGCCAGGCTTTGCGGTGCGATTATTCCGCGCTGCCAGAGTCAACCCCGGTGCGCTTGTGGCGCGGATCGTTGGCGGGGCGCGCCAGTGGGCGCGGGTTGTGGCTGATGCTGGCGGGCACTGAGGTGTCCAGTGGCGCGCTCATGCTCAGCTCGCGAACTTCACTGCCAATCTGCAGCCCGGTTACAGGCTTGGGATTAACCCGTGGGTCATTGGCGGCACGGCTGCCCGGGGCAGCTGCAACCGGCTCGGCGGGCGAGGGGGCTGCCGCAACCGCTTCCGCGGGCTGTGCGGCTGTCTCTTCACCGGTCTCTTCAGTCGCTGTTGCCGGAGCTGCCGCGGCAAACAGGTCAGTTTGGCCGGTGGACTTCGGTGCAGCCTCTGCTTCCTCTGCGGCGCTGGCTTCAGCCTCGGCCTCTGCAGTTACTGCCGGGGACGCGTCTTCGGCGACTGGCGCTTCGGGTGCCGCTGTATCTTCTGCCTTCACTTCCTCTGCCGCTTCAACAGTGGCAGGGGTGGCTTCCGTCGCTTGAGGCTGCTCCTCAGTGGCATTGGCCATTGGCGCTTCGGTGGCGGTAGTGTCTGCGGCCTGACTGCTGGCTGGCTGTTCAGCGACAGTGGCTTCTGGCGCAGCAGTGGTGGCCTCAGCTTCCACGGCGGCTACGGGCTCTGCTGGCGCTTCTGCAGTCGGCTTATGCTCTTGCTCTGCACTGGAAACTTCCGCCGCGGCAGCTGTTGCTGCGGAGACAGGGGCTTCGCTGACTGGTGCCGCCGGTGCAGACTCTTCAGTGCCGGCAGCGCGGGTCACAGCAGGAGCAGCCTGTTCAGCCGGTGCTGATTCTGCGCGCTCCGGGCGCTCCTGACGCTGGCGCTGACGGCGTTCGCGAGGTTCGCGCTGTGGCTGCTGGCGCTCAGCGGATTCGCTGCGCTCAGTGGGCTGGTCCTGGCTGCTGTCGGCATCGGTATCAGTGGTGCTTTCAGCGTTGTCGCCATCGCGACGACCACGGCGGCGGGGCTGTGGACGACCGCGCTTGCCAGCAGGGCGCTTGCTTGGGCGCTGCTCGTCGCTACCGGTCGCATCGGAGGCCTCGGTGTTCCGGGTCTCCAGCTCGGCGTCTTCCTGTGGCTTTTGCTCCTTGCGGGCGTCGCGGTCACGGTCACGGCGACGATTGCCACGCTCATTACGATCACCGCGCTCATTACGCTCCCCGCGTTCGCCGCGTTCGTTACGATCACCGCGCTCGCTGCGCTCATTGCGCTCATTGCGATCACCTCGCTCGTTACGATCGCCACGCTCTTTGCGATTGTCGTCGCCCTTGTTGCGGCTCTCGCTATCTTTGCGGCGGTTGTCGTCGCGGTTGCGGTCCTGGTTGCGATCACGGTCGTTGCGCGAGCGGTTGCCGCCACGACGGTTGCGCTGCTGGGAGTTACGGTTTCTCTGGCTACGTTGTTTGCGCTGCTCTTCCCGCTCTTCCTCTTCCTTCTGACGAGCCTTTTCCTGCGGATCGCCGAACAGGGCGTGCATCAGGCGGGTCAACAGGCCCGGCTTGGCGGGTTCCGGCGCAGGTGCCGGTGCAGGGGTCGGTGCTGGCGCAGGGGCCATTTCGGACGGCTGCAGCTGCTGTACGGCAGGCTGAGGCGCCGGCGGCAGGGCGGTGCTGGTTTCCAGGGTTTCAATCTGGCTTTCGTCCGGCTGGGTAACGATCTTGTAGCTGGTTTCGCTGTTGGAGGCTTCGTCATCACGCAGGCGCTGGACCTCGAAATGCGGCGTCACCATGTGTTCGTTAGGAATAACCAGTACGCGGGTATTGTTGCGTGCTTCGATGCTGGAGATCGCTTTGCGCTTCTCGTTCAGCAGGTAGGTGGCAACCGGTACCGGGGTAATGGCCCGAATCTCGGCGCTGCGCTCTTTTTGCGCCTCTTCTTCCACCAGACGGAGGATGGAGAGGGCAATGGATTTGGTGCTGCGGATGGTGCCCTGGCCGCTGCAGCGGGGGCATACCTTGGAACTGGTCTCTTCCAGGGATGGGCGCAGGCGCTGGCGGGACATCTCCAGCAGGCCGAAACGGGAGATGCGGCCTACCTGTACCCGTGCACGGTCCATGGCCAAGGCATCACGTACGCGGTTTTCCACTTCGCGCTGGTTGCGGACCGGCTGCATGTCGATGAAGTCGATGACCACCAGGCCACCGATATCACGCAGGCGCAGCTGGCGGGCGATTTCGTCGGCCGCTTCCAGGTTGGTGCGCAGTGCGGTCTCTTCGATGTCGCCGCCCTTGGTGGCGCGGGCGGAGTTGATGTCGATGGAAACCAGGGCTTCGGTGATGTCGATGACAATGGAGCCGCCGGAGGGGAGCTTGACCTCACGCTCAAAGGCGGTCTCGATCTGGCTCTCGATCTGGTAGCGATTGAACAGCGGGGTGTCATCCTGGTAGAGCTTCACCTTGCTGTTGCTGCCCGGCATCATCTGCGTGATCAGGGCTTGTACCAGATCGTAGGCTTCTTTCTTGTCGACGATGATTTCGCCAACATCCAGACGCAGGTAGTCGCGGATAGCGCGGTAGAGAACGTTGCTCTCCTGGAACAGGAAGGCCGGGGCGGAGCGCTCGGCGGAAGCGGCTTCGATGGAGGTCCAAAGCTTCAGCAGGTTGTCCATGTCCCACTGCAGCTCTTCGGCGCTGCGACCAACACCGGCGGTGCGGACGATAATGCCCATGCCCTGTGGCACTTCGATCTTGCTCAGGGCGTCGCGCAGCTCGGAGCGGTCTTCGCCATCAATGCGGCGGGAAATGCCACCAGCACGAGGGTTGTTGGGCATCAGTACCAAGTAGCGGCCAGCCAGGCTGATGAAGGTAGTGAGGGCGGCACCTTTGTTGCCACGCTCTTCCTTGTCGATCTGGACCACAATCTCCTGGCCTTCCTTGATCACGTCCTTGATTTTGACGCGGCCTTCGGAGTCTGAGGAGCCTTTGGTGAAATACTGGCGGGAGATCTCTTTCAGTGGCAGGAAGCCGTGGCGCTCGGCGCCGTAGTCGACGAACGCGGCCTCAAGGCTGGGTTCGATACGGGTAATTTTACCCTTGTAGATGTTGGCTTTTTTCTGTTCGCGGGTGCGATTTTCAATATCGAGGTCGTAGAGCCACTGGCCATCGACCAGTGCTACGCGCAACTCTTCGGGTTGAGTTGCATTGATGAGCATTCTTTTCATGCGTTACCTGAATGGTTTTACGCATAACGGCAGGAGCAGGAAAAGTCTGTGGAGATCAGCCTCACGCAATCCCGGACGCTACCCACCGATGGGTGAGCTCGCCAGGGCGGCTGTTGGGTTGCTGCAGCACCTGATGCACCCGGGCCCGGGCAGGGAGGGCTTGCGCCGTGTCCTGTGGGGCCTGGGGTTGCCGGTGCGGTGGCAACCATGGACTCATTGTAAAGCTGTCGCCGGACAGTGCCCATTGGCAATAGTCCGACGCCAGTTACCGGATCCGGGTGGTTTCAAGGGAGTGCTGACCTGAACAGACACATTTTCCGGGTTTGCCGGGAGAGGCGGGCTTTTTGGGTCGCGTCTCCGTTGAGTACGGGCAAACTGTGGTTGGGGATTGTCTGTCGCCTGTGTCGTTCTCTTTTCTGTCGGTTTCCGGCCGCGCCATATAGGGATGGGGCGGCGGGTCTGCACAGGGTCAGTGTTTCTCTCGCGCCTCGTGACAAGGCGCACCTCAATACTACTCGGATCAGGAGCATCTCTGATCACAATACTTTTCGATGATCCGGCTGTCGTGCGCGGTTTTCATCGGTGCCCCGGTCATGAAGTCCTTGGTACTTTGCCGCCCTGTACTGCACACAGGTGGAGTTACAGGCTGCGGGGACTCAGTCGGCGGGGCCGTTAATAATGTTGTCTGGCTCTGGAGGGGCGATGTGAACGGGGTGCCCCAAACAGGCTCCTGTCATTACTGGGCACAGGGCGTAAACCGGGTAGTGTTCTGCGCGCTGTGTATAGTCATCAGTCTGACAATCGGGCCGTCCAGAGATTCCAAACCCTGTCGGTCAGCGGTATTTCCTCGCAACATGCCTCTCAAATTACGCAATGTCCGGAAACCAGCCTGATCAGACCGGCCGAATATAGCAACATTTCCGTAACTCTTCAAATTTTGTCTCTAGCTGCCTGATCTCAAACGAGATTTTCACTGATTGGCAGGTCAAAGGCGGGTATAATTCGCACTTTAACGTACCTGTCTCCCACGGAACCCCCGGTTATGTCCTCTTCACCCAGTGTGCAATGGGTCGAAATTGATCAGGAGCGCGCTGGCCAGCGCATCGACAATTTCCTGATTACCCACCTCAAAGGGGTTCCCAGAACCCTTGTTTACCGCATCCTGCGCAAGGGTGAAGTGCGGGTGAATAAGGGGCGGATCAAAGCCGACTACCGCTTGCAGGCCGGCGACGTCATCCGCATTCCACCGGTTAGGGTGGCAGACGAGAAGGCGCCGGTTCAGGCCAGTGAGCAGCTGCAGGAGTTGCTGTCACGCTCCATCCTGTTCGAAAACAAGGGCCTGATCATTATCAACAAGCCCTCGGGCCTGGCTGTGCACGGTGGCAGTGGCATCAATCTCGGCCTGATCGAGGCCCTGCGCACCCTCTATCCGCAGGAGAAGTCACTGGAGCTGGTGCACCGTCTCGACCGGGATACTTCCGGCTGCATCATGGTGGCAAAGAAACGCAGCATGTTGCGCTATCTGCACAATGAGTTGCGGGAGGGGCGGGTACAGAAGTACTACCAGGCGCTGGTGCAGGGGCGCTGGCCCAATCGCGCCACCCACGTGGATGCGCCATTGAAAAAGAATGAGCTCAGCAGCGGCGAGCGTATGGTACGTGTCAGTGCCGATGGCAAGCCCTCCCTGACCGAGTTTCGTGTCCTGCAGCGTTTCCGGGACTGTACGCTGGTAGAGGCCAAGCCCATCACGGGGCGCACCCACCAGATCCGCGTGCACGCCCAGTTCAAGGGGCATCCGCTGGTGGGTGACCCCAAATACGGCACCGATGACTTCAACAAGCAGATGAAAGCGGCGGGTTTTAACCGGCTATTTCTGCATGCCGCGGCACTGGAGCTGACCCTGCCGGATGAGAGGGCGCCCATTCGGGTTGAGGCGCCGCTGGATGAGCGCCTGAGTGAGCCATTGGCTCGATTGCAGGCCGAGTAGCAGGGCGGGGCTATGCTGGTTATTTTCGACTGGGATGGAACCCTGTGCGACTCCACAGACAAGATTGTCACCTGTATGCGGGAGGCCGCAGCGGACCTGGGGCTGGCGGTGCCTGAGGTGGAGGCGGTCAAAAACATCATTGGCCTGGGCTTGCCGGAGGCGATCCAGACACTGTTTCCCGGATTGGAAAGCGAGGGTGTGGAGGCCATGCGCCAGGGCTACGCTCATCAGTACGTGGTCGCCGACGCTGTGCCCTCAACGTTCTTCCCGGGAGTGGAGGAGACGCTGGATGCGCTGCTGTCCGGCGGGCACCAGATTGCGGTGGCCACAGGTAAAAGCCGGGCGGGTCTCAACCGTGTCATGGCAGCGCTGGGCGTGCAAACCCTGTTTCACGGTTCACGATGCTCCGACGAAACCGCTTCCAAGCCGCACCCGTTGATGTTGCACGAGTTGTTGCAGGAGTTCGCTACTCCCGTAGAGCGCGCGGTGATGGTGGGGGATACGGAGTTTGATATGGAAATGGCCCGTCGCGCCGGCATGGCCCGGGTGGCGGTGGATTATGGCGCCCACCGTATCTCCCGTCTTGTACCCTATGAGCCGGTGGCCTGCCTTTCCCTGATGACCGGCCTGCTGCCTCTGGTGGCGGAGCCGGATTAGTTGCTGCGCTCAATCATCAATTCAATGCGGTAGCTGTTGCTGCCGTTGCCGGATCTGTAGCTGGTGTATCCACGGCCATCGTCAGTCTGCTGTTGTACGCTGCTGCCCAGATCTATCCACTGCCCCAGCGGGGCCCGCACACTGGTGCCCATACCGCGACTCTCAATATATTCCTGGTGCTGGTCCTGCCGGTAACGATCGTCCCGAACGCTGATCTCCAGTTGTACCTGATTGTTCCAGGCAGGGGTCGGGGTGACGTAAAAGCCGGTTACCACAGGCTCATACTGTTGCTGGCTGCCATGGCCCTGGGGGCCCGGGTAGAGAGACAGGAAAGGAATCTCGTGACCGGTTTCGATGTAGGCCGGCATACCTTCCAAAGCCCGTACCTGCTGGGTTGATCCACGGCTGCTGTTGTTGCTGAACTGGCCAACCGTGGTGGTGACGCTGTGATGGGTTGAGGAGGAGTGCAGGGTAAAGGTGCCGGCCTTGCGGTCGCCGGTGGTGGTGCGGATCTTTGTGCCGGGTTGGGTGGTGGTGCGCAGCTGGCCGCTGGTGTTCCACTGGTTACCCTGCTGGCTGTTGTTGCCGCTCTGGCGCACATGGATGCGAAATTGGGCCAGGGGCTGGTCCAGCTCCTGTATCAGCCCTGTCAGTTCCTCAATCTCACCGGGGTCGCCGCTCAGCACAAGGCGATTGCCGCTGGCGGCCACGGTGGTGGCTTGTGCCACGGCCTGTAACTCGGGCAGCAACAGGCCTGGTGGGCGGTGACGCAGTTCCACCACTTCCATGGTGGCGGCCGCCACACTGCCGGCGCAGAGACACAAGAGCAGGGTAATCAACCTGGCAGCGGGCTTCCAGTTTGGTATCGCATTGAGGATGTGACGATCATTCATCGGGTCGGTGGTGCAGGGGATCAGAGTGTGAAGGTTCGAAGGTCAGAAATTTCCGTGCTCTGGCGTTCCCACATCTCCCTGAACTCGTCCAGCAGGCTGGCGGCCTCCGCGCGTGCTTCAGTGTTACAAAAACCGTCAAACTGGCCGTCGTCGTGCTGCAGCAATACGCTGCTGCGATCGACAATCATATAGCCGCGCTGCTGGTGCTCGGGTTGCAGTGTGGCCTGGCGGATTTTGACTTTACTGGAGAGTCTCTGTTGCAAGCGCAGCAAGGGGTGTCGGCCCGAGAGCAGGGGTTCGGTGTCCAGCACCAGAATGCGGATTTCCGCCAGTCGATGGCCGCGGGCGAGGGCGCTGAGGGCCGAGCAAAAATCCTCGTCGCCGTAGAGGGCTTTGTTGAGACTGGTGGAGAAGATGCTCACTTCGCGGTGCCCGGCCCGCAGGTTTTCGCAGGCGTAATGCACAAACGTAGCGGGGCCTTGCAGCAGGGTGAGTGTATCGCAGGATTCTGAAGGGGTTGCTCTCAGCTCGCTCATGTCCTTGCCCTGATGTTGCCGCTATTAATCACGTGATTGTTTCCGGTCCCGTGACCAAGTTTAGCAGCCGGGAATTCCTGGTGGTCTGCTGGCGGGTCGTTAGACAGTGATCACGGCATGGTTACCGGAGCATTATGCCAATTGTGGCTACCTGTCGCCAAAAGCCGGTCACGAAAAGCGTTATTTACGCTTCGTCGTCCTCCAGCGCTTCTTCGTCATCCGGGTCTTCCAGGTGCCCCTGAAACCAGAGCAGGTTCAGCAGGCACCGATCGGTCTCCGAGGTTGCCAGGGCCAGCAGGGCGTCGATCTGGTAGTGGTGTTCCGCGCAGAGCGCAGTGGCCAGTTGCGTGCTGCAGTCGTGACTGGTGCCCGCGACGAAAAAGCGGGCCTGATCAGTGCCGGAGGGTAGCCAGGCAAAGCGTGACGCCGGATGCTTTTGCAGTTGCTGCGGCAGCTCGTTCAGGTAGTCGTCTTCCGGTTCGGTTAGTGCGCTGTCATCGGAATATTTGGGACGGGTCATATGGCGACCCAGCCAGTCGCCTGCCGACTCGCGATTTATGTGTGATCGCCACAGCTCCAGTACTTGTTCGATGGCGTCATTGTCCAGCAGTCCCGGATTGACCGGGGCGTCGCGCCCGCCGTCATTAAAGCGTTCAAACTCGGTCAGTTGTTGCAGTGAGTCCTGTATCAGACCCTCGAGGATTTCACTGTGGCTGGGGGCACGAAAGCCGATGGAGTAGGTGATGCAGTCGTCATCCAGGGCTGTTCCCCAGTGGGCCAGTCGTGGTGGCAGGTAGAGCATGTCGCCCGGCTGGAGCACGTATTCGGCTTCTGCCTGGAAGTCGCTCAGGATGCTCAGCTGGGTGTCTGGTAACAGGGCAGAGTCCGGACCGCAGAGTTGGCCCAGTTGCCAGTGCCGCTCGCCAGCACCTTGCAGCAGAAATACGTCGTACTGGTCGAAGTGGGGGCCGACACTGCCACCGTTGACGGCATAGCTCACCATGATGTCGTCCAGGCGCCAGTCCGGAAGGAAGCGGAATGACTCCAGCAGGGCAGTGAGCTCGGGGATATAGTGATCCACGGCCTGCAGCAGCAGGGTCCAGTTGCTCTCGGGCAGCTCGCTGAAGTCCGCTTCGCTGAAGGGGCCGCAACGAAGTT
This sequence comes from Pseudomaricurvus sp. HS19, assembly GCF_009857815.1. GTDB lineage: Bacteria > Pseudomonadota > Gammaproteobacteria > Pseudomonadales > Cellvibrionaceae > Pseudomaricurvus. Next base: position 573,802 of record NZ_WVVW01000001.1, read on the forward strand.
CCCAGGGGGTTTTGCCCTGCTCGAGAATAATCCGCGATTCAATCTCTTCCTCCAGCGCCAGGCCCGCCAGTTCATCCGGTTCCAGCGGCGATTCAAAGCCGGGAAAGGCCTGCCGGATCAACAGCGGTTTCTGCTGCCAGTAGTCACGCAGGAAGGTGTTTATATCGATGTCGCCGAGGCGGGTCAGGGGTGCAGGCATGGTGGGCAGCGTCTGGTTGAGGTGTTGGGCGGGGATGGGTTGGCGCTGAAAACAAAAACGCCCGCAGGAGCGGGCGTTTGGGCTCAGGCTCAGATGTCTTTTGCCTGGGAGACTGCGTTGCCGATGTAGTTGGCCGGAGTCAGCTCGCGCATGGCCTGCTTGGCCTCTTCCGGAATATCCAGCGTCTCTACAAAGTTGGCCAGGATCTCGCGGTTGATGGTCTGGCCACGGGTCAGGGCTTTCAGCTTCTCGTAGGGCTCAGGAACATCGTAACGACGCATGATGGTCTGGATAGGCTCAGCCAGTACTTCCCAGCTGTTGTTGAGATCTTCTTCCAGGCGCGCGCGGTTGATCTCCAGCTTGCCAATCCCTTTCTGGGTGGAGGCGTAGGCGATAGAGCTGTAGCCGAAACCAACGCCCATGTTGCGCAGTACGGTGGAGTCGGTCAGGTCACGCTGCCAGCGGGAGATGGGCAGCTTTGCAGTCAGGTGTCCGAACACGGCGTTGGCCAGGCCCAGGTTGCCTTCGGAGTTTTCGAAGTCGATGGGGTTGACCTTGTGCGGCATGGTGGAGGAGCCCACTTCACCGGCAATAGTCTTCTGCTTGAAGTAACCGAGGGAGATGTAGCCCCATACATCGCGATCGAAGTCGATGAGGATAGTGTTGAAGCGGGCAACGGCGTCAAACAGCTCGGCCATGTAGTCGTGTGGCTCGATCTGGGTGGTGTAGGGGTTCCAGGTCAGGCCCAGGCTCTCAACAAAGACCTGTGCATTACCTTGCCAGTCCACGTTGGGGTAAGCGGAGAGGTGAGCGTTGTAGTTGCCCACGGCACCATTGATCTTACCCAGCAGCTCTACCTCCTGGATGCGCTGCAGTTGACGGCGCAGGCGTGCAACCACGTTGGCCATCTCCTTGCCCACGGTGGTGGGGCTGGCAGTCTGGCCATGGGTGCGGGACAGCATGGAGTCAGCAGCGTAGTCGTGTGCCAGTTTGGCAATGGCGTCCACGATCTGCCGGGCCTGTGGTACCAGCACGTCATCGCGGCCCTGGCGCAGCATGATGGCGTGGGAGAGGTTATTGATGTCTTCAGAGGTGCAGGCGAAGTGCACGAACTCGGTGACTTTCAGCAGTTCGGCGTTGTCCGCGAACTGCTCTTTAATGAAATACTCAACCGCTTTTACGTCGTGGTTGGTGGTCGCCTCAATGGTTTTGATGCGCTGGGCGTGCTCTTCGCTGAAGTTGGCCACAATGCCATCCAGCAGGGCGTTGGTCTCGGCGCTGAAGGGCGGAACTTCACCGATGCCTTCGTGCTGGGCCAGACGCTGCAGCCAGCGGATTTCCACTTCAACGCGGGCACGGATGAGGCCGTATTCGCTGAAAATGGTGCGATAGTCGGTGGTTTTACTGCCGTAGCGGCCATCAATGGGGGATACCGCAGTGAGGGCGGAGAGTTCGGGAGCTGAAGCCATAGTCGTCCAAGAGCCGTTCAAAAATTAACCAGTGAGAGGGTGAGGCGCGAATGATACCGGAAAAGTCCCTGCCTGCCGACCTAATTGAGCGGCAGTGTACGCAGCAATTCCTCGGCGCAGGCCGCCAGTCGCTTGCGCTGGATCAGTAGCTGCAGCCTGGAGCCCTTCACCTGTCGCCACAGGGTCGCCGAGCGGATACCGGCAAACAGCAGGGCGCGAACCTGATTGGCGATGCGGGCCTGCTGCAGGTAGTTGAAATCGCCCATGACCTGGATGCGGAAACGGAAGGTGCTGATGGTGTCGCCATAGAGGCCACCGATACTGGCAAGGACATTCTCGTGGCAGCAGCCGAAATGGTCAGCCTGCTCGGAGATCTGCTGCAGGCGCTTGCTGATCACCCCCAGCATATCCTTGCGGCCCATCATCTTTTTCTGCAGGTGCAACATGCCCAGCACGTAACGCAGGGCATCCGGGTGCTGGCGTACCTGCTTTTGCCGCAGCACATTGAGCATCACCTGCAGGCCCAGTTCCAGGCCTGAGGCATCACCGCCGTAGACTTCCAGTGTGGAGTCCGGGTTGATCTTGAACAGGCTGGCGATTGAGGTCTGTTGGTAGCGACTGGGTACAAAGCCGGTCTTGGCCAGCTCCTCCACCAGGGCGGCGGCCTGAAATATTCCTGCCAGAGCGAGAGTCTGGTGCATCCACTGGGTCTTCAAAAATCCTGCCTCGGTTGAGTGTCGGTTGAGATTCGATTGGCAGCGTTTACAGCGCTTGCTCGATAACAGCGCCGCCCAGGCAGACGTCGCCGTCATAAAAGACCACCGACTGGCCCGGTGTCACGGCACGTTGCGGCTGGTCGAATACTACTTTGAGCTGGTTATCGCCGGTTTTCTCCACAGAGCAGGCCTGGTCTGCCTGGCGGTAGCGGGTCTTGGCATGACACCGCAGCGGGAAGGTGTCTGTCTCACCATTGATCCAGTGCGCCTGGCCGGCGGTCAGGGCCTGGCTGAAAAGGAGAGGGTGGTTGGTACCCTGCACGGCCAGCAGCTGGTTGTTGACCAAATCCTTGCCTGCGACATACCAGGGTTCATCGCTGGCGCCTTTCATGCCGCCAATACCCAGGCCCTGGCGCTGGCCGATGGTGTGGTACATCAATCCGGCGTGGCGGCCGATAACATTGCCTTCGTCGTCGACGATATCGCCGGGTTGGGCGGGCAGGTACTGCTGCAGGAAATCCTTGAAGCGACGCTCACCGATAAAGCAGATGCCGGTGCTGTCCTTCTTGTTGTGGGTAATCAGGTTGTGCTCTTCCGCCAGTTGCCGCACCACCGGCTTTTCCAGGTCGCCAACGGGGAAAAGGGAGCGGCCGAACTCCTCTTCACCGACGGCGTGCAGGAAGTAGCTCTGGTCTTTATTGGGATCCAGCCCCTTGAGCAGCTGGGCGTGGCCGTCCAGGTCGCGGCGGCGCACATAGTGTCCGGTGGCAATCAGGTCGGCACCGAGCATTTCGGCGTACTCCAGGAAGACCTTGAACTTGATCTCCCGGTTACAGAGGATATCGGGGTTGGGTGTGCGGCCGGCCTGGTATTCGGCCAGGAAGTGCTCGAACACGTTATCCCAGTACTCGGCGGCAAAATTGGCGGTATGCAGGCGGATGCCGAGGGTATCGCAGACCCGCTGGGCGTCGATGAGGTCATCCTTGGCGGTGCAGTATTCGGTGCCGTCGTCCTCGTCCCAGTTCTTCATGAACAGGCCTTCCACCTGATAGCCCTGTTGCAACAGCAGCAGGGCAGCGACGGAGGAGTCGACACCGCCGGACATGCCCACGATTACTTTGGTGGTGGCGTTGCCGGTGTGGGGATCTGGGGTCTGGGGATTACTGCTGGTCACTGGGCTGATTCCGCTGCACTGTTCGATTGCCTGCCTGAACTCTGCTGCCGGACACCGGCTGAGGCAGAAAGGCGGCTATTCTACCGGTGCTGGTAGAGCAGTTCCAATGGGTAGCGGACGCCCAGGCGGTAATCGTCAATCACCTTGAGCACAATCGGGCTGCGCAGCTGCTCCTGCAGCTCCAGCAGCTCTTCATAGCTCAGCCAGACGGCCTCAATAATACCTTGGTCTAATTGAGCGTCCTCCTTTGCGGCTATAGCTTCCGCGATCAGGGTTGAGCGCAGGTAGGTGATGCCATTGGGGGCGTGGTAGAGCGAGAGGCCACCAAAGGCTATCGGCCGGACCTGCCAGCCAGTCTCTTCCAGAGTTTCGCGAACGGCGGCGTCGGTCAGGCTTTCGCCGCCCTCGATGTGGCCTGCGGGCTGGTTGTAGACGATGCGGTTATCGCGCAACTCCTTCACCATCAGGTAGCGGCCTTCGCGTTCGACGATGGTGGCTACGGTGGCGTGAGGTCTGTTGTTGGCGGTGGTCTGTGTTGTGTCGGGCATCTGCTATCGGTTCTCCACTGGCTGGCAGCCTGTTTTGTAGTTTTGCAACAAGAATATGCTCCGGGTTCCTGGTGTCGGGCGGCGGCTGAAGGCAAATTACCGCTTGCGCGACGGCCTGTTGCCGCGTGGAGTCTGCGGGTTGGTGCGGCTGCGGCGGGTGCTGCCGGACCTGTTGCCTGGTGGTGGGCGTTTTCCCGCAGGCTTGTCCGCGGTGCTGCCGGCGGGCAGGGACACCTCGAGCTGGCGGTGCTCCCCGGGTTGCAGCTGTTCCAGGCTCCACTCCCCGATGCTGGCGCGAATCAGCCTCAGGGTGGGGTGTCCGGCTGCAGCAGTCATGCGCCGAACTTGCCGGTTACGCCCTTCGCGTATGGTAATTTCAAGCCACTGGGTGGGGATGTTGCGCCGTTCACGAATGGGAGGGTCGCGTTGCCACAGGCATGGCGGAGGCTCCATGCGCCGCACCCGGGCGGGCAGGGTGGGGCCGTCCTTGAGCAGGATGCCATCCCTCAGCTGCTGCAGGGCCTGATCGGATGGCAGGTTCTCAACTTGCACCCAATAGGTTTTCGGGAGCTTGTGGCGGGGATCGGCTATCCTGTGTTGTAGCTGGCCGTCGTTGGTGAGCAGCAGCAGCCCCTCGGAGTCGTAATCCAGTCGCCCGGCCGGGTAGAAACCGGGCATGTCATGCAGGTACTGTTTCAGGGTGGTGCGGCCATCGCTGTCGCTGAATTGGCACATTACCTGGAACGGTTTATTAAAGAGAATGATCTGGCTCATGGCGTTACTGGCTGTGGCTTTGATGTAATTTTACTACCGAAATCGGGGTGTGTCTGGTAAGATGCGCCGCGAATTTCCGGAGCCGGGCAATGGCTCCTACCAGCGGATTGACCTGACGTAACGGGAGATAAAATGTCTAACGAAACACCCAAGATCATCTATACCCTCACTGACGAAGCGCCTGCACTGGCCACCTATTCACTGCTCCCGATCGTTCAGGCGTTCGCCGGTAAGGCGGGCGTTGAAGTGGAAACCCGAGACATCTCCCTCTCCGGTCGTATCCTGGCCACCCTCAGCGAATTTCTGCCTGAAGAGCAACGCATTGCCGACGACCTGGCTGAGCTGGGAGCCCTGTGTGAGACTCCCGAAGCCAATATCGTCAAGCTGCCCAACATCAGTGCTTCCGTGCCTCAGTTGAACGCTGCCATTAAGGAGCTGCAGGCCCAGGGTTATGCTTTGCCTAACTATCCGAACGAGCCTGCCAGCGATAAGGAAGTGAAGATCAAGGCGCTCTACGACTCTGTCAAGGGTAGTGCGGTAAACCCGGTGCTGCGTGAAGGTAACTCCGACCGCCGCGCGGCGGCTTCCGTTAAGGCCTACGCCAAGAAAAACTCCCACCGCATGGGCAAGTGGACCTCCGACTCCAAGTCCCACGTGGCTCACATGACTTACGGCGACTTCTACGGCAGTGAAAAGTCCCACGTGTGTGAGAGCCAGGGCAATGTGGTTATCCAGTATGTTGGTGATAACGGCAAGGTAGAGGTCCTGCGTAAAAAGACTCCCGTTCTGGTCGGTGAGGTTATCGATGCCGCGGTCATGAGCGTCAAGGCACTGTCTGCTTTCTTCGAGCGTACTATCGAGGAAGCCCGCACTGAAAATGTCCTGTATTCCCTGCACCTGAAAGCCACCATGATGAAGGTCTCCGATCCTGTCATGTTTGGTTATGCCGTGAAAGCCTTCTACAAGCCCGTGTTCCGCAAGTGGGGCGAGGTTCTGGAAAACCTGGGTGTGGATGCCAACAACGGTATCGGTGACCTGTACGCCAAGATCGGCGTTCTGCGTCAGGAGCAGCAGGATGCCATCAAGGCGGACATCGCTGCCTGCTACGCCAAGCGCCCTGAAGTGGCCATGGTGAACTCTGACAAGGGTATTACCAACCTGCACGTACCAAGCGACATCATTGTTGACGCTTCCATGCCGGCGATGATCCGTGACTCCGGTAAAATGTGGGGCGTTGATGGCCAGCTGCACGACACCAAGGCCGTGATCCCCGATCGCAACTACGCCGGTGTGTATCAGGCGGTTATCGAAGACTGTAAAGCCAATGGCGCCTTCGACCCATCCACCATGGGCAGCGTTTCCAACGTGGGCCTGATGGCCAAGAAAGCGGAAGAGTACGGCTCACACAACAAGACCTTCCTGGCCCCGGGCCGCGGTCGTGTACAGGTGATCGACGAGGCTGGCCAGGTACTGCTGGAGCAGGAAGTCGAGAAGGGCGATATCTTCCGTATGTGTAAGGTTAAGGATGCGCCTATCCGTGACTGGGTCAAACTGGCTGTTAACCGTGCCCGCGCCACCGGTACTCCGGCTGTATTCTGGCTGGACCGCGCCCGCGCCCACGACACCCAGCTGATTCGCAAGGTAGAGACTTACCTGAAGGAGCACGACACCTCCGGCCTGGAAATCCTGATTATGTCTCCGGTTGAGGCGACCCGTTTCTCCCTGGAGCGTATCCGTCGCGGCGAAGACACCATCTCCGTTACCGGTAACGTGCTGCGTGACTACCTGACTGACCTGTTCCCGATTCTGGAGCTGGGCACCAGTGCCAAGATGCTCTCCATCGTGCCACTGATGAATGGCGGTGGCCTGTTCGAGACCGGTGCCGGCGGCTCTGCGCCCAAGCACGTACAGCAGTTTGTGGAGGAGAACCACCTGCGCTGGGATTCCCTGGGTGAGTTCCTGGCCCTGTCCGAGTCCTTTGCGCACCTGGCACACCACTTTGACCTGCCCAAGGCGCAGGTGCTGGCAGACACCCTGGACAAGGCCAACGGCATGTTCCTGGACGCCAACAAATCGCCTTCCCGTAAAGTAGGTGAGCTGGACAACCGCGGCAGCCACTTCTATCTGGCACTGTACTGGGCCAAGGCTCTGGCAGAGCAGGAGAAGGATCCAGAGCTGAAGGCGGCGTTCGCGGCTGCTGCCGAAGAGCTGCAGGCCAATGAGCAGGCCATCGTTGATGAGCTCAACACTGTTCAGGGCGGTGCTGTGGACCTGGGTGGTTACTACCGTCCGGATCCGGAAAAAGCCGCTGCAGCCATGCGCCCAAGTGCAACCCTGAATCGAGTATTGGGTCATCTCTCTGCCTGAGACAGGCTGCTGGCATGAAAAAAGCCCGGGTTTGCCCGGGCTTTTTTTTGTCTTGTTGCTGGCGATACCGTGCCAGGGTGATTCTGCGCCGGCAGCGTCGGGATGATGAGGCTTGCGGGATAGGGCCGTAAGCGCCGGGATTAGCCGTAGGCTTCAGAGTGCCGCATTTGTGGGGGCTCGGTGGTAGCACCGGCGCCGCTGTCTTCCCCCATTTTATTGGGGAGCTGGATATTGGTTGCGTGTAACCCCTTGGCGCCCTTGATGGTGTCAAAGGTCACCGACTGGCCGGCCTTGAGGGTTTTGTAGCCCTCCATGACGATGGAGGAGTAGTGAACAAACAGGTCCTCGCCGCCATCGTCAGGGAGGATAAAGCCATAACCTTTGGCGTTGTTGAACCACTTGACTGTTCCGGTGGGCATAATCAGTTCCTTACGCGAGCCTGAGGCTGTCTCTTTCCGTTGCTTTATTGTCTTTATTTGTCGGTGTCGCTGTCCGTAGCGTGTGATCCTGCCAGTCGCCGATTCCGGGTCAGGTGCGGTACCTGTTTACCGGTAAGTGTGCATCCTGTTACCCGCAAGGGTTACCTCAACCGCTGTAGTCACGGATTTGGACGTACAAACGGTCATTTGTTGGGGGTATACTCATAGATGACTGGAGGACTGACCTCTTATAACGGACATATTTTTAGCCGTCAAGCAGGGTAAGTGATCAAATTGATGATTTGTTGATCTGGCTGGCGCGTAAAAAAACACCTCAAACCTATCGGGCCTCTTAGCGATATGGGTAATCTCGACAAACTTAAACTAATATTGAGCATGGATGATCAGGAAAATGACCATGCCGGGGGGTTGGGGGTAGCTGTACAGCCAGCCAAGCCAAAATTGAAGCGCCCCTCCATGTACAAAGTGGTACTGTTAAACGACGACTACACTCCAATGGAGTTTGTTGTGGAGACCCTGGAGATATTCTTTAATATGGGTAGAGAGCAGGCCACGCAAGTAATGCTCCAGGTACACACGCAGGGAAAAGCGGTTTGCGGTATTTTCACCCGTGACATTGCTGAAACCAAGGCAGCGCAGGTGAATCAGTTTGCCAGAGAGAATGAACATCCCTTGCTTTGCGAGATCGAAGCTGTTGAGGATGACGAATAGTAGATCACTGGTTTTAACGTTGCTTTAGGGGTAATAGCCAATGCTGAGCAAGGACTTAGAAGTTACCTTGAACCTCGCCTTCAAAGGGGCTCGCTCCAAGCGTCATGAATTCATGACCGTCGAGCACCTGCTGCTGGCCCTGCTGGATAACGACTCTGCAGTTAATGTGCTCCGCGCCTGCGGTGCCAATTTAAACCTTCTTCGTCGCGAATTAATTGAGTTCGTCGATTCCACCACACCCTTGATCCCGGAAAACGACACCGAGCGTGAAACCCAGCCCACCCTGGGCTTCCAGCGGGTGTTGCAGCGGGCCGTGTTCCACGTCCAGTCCTCTGGCAAGAAAGAGGTGACCGGGGCGAATGTGCTGGTCGCTATCTTCAGTGAGCAGGAGAGCCAGGCGGTTTACTACCTGAAGCAGCAAAATGTTGCCCGGCTGGATGTGGTCAATTTCATCACTCATGGCATTTCCAAGGTTTCCGGCTCGGATGAGCATCATGAGGACCACAGCGGCGAGATGAATGAAGAAGCCGGTTTGTCCGGGGAGCCCGGCAGCCAGAGCCCGCTGGACGCCTATGCAACCAACCTCAACGAAGAGGCGCGGCTGGGTCGCATTGATCCGCTGGTGGGGCGTGAGCCGGAAGTGGAGCGGGTCTGTCAGATCCTGACCCGCCGGCGCAAGAACAACCCGCTGCTGGTGGGTGAGTCCGGGGTGGGCAAGACCGCCATCGCCGAGGGGCTGGCGAAACGTATTATTGATGGCAAGGTGCCCGAGGTACTGGAGGAGAGTGTTGTGTACTCCCTGGACCTGGGTTCCCTGTTGGCAGGTACCAAGTATCGCGGTGACTTCGAGAAACGTTTCAAGGGGCTGCTTGCTGACCTGAAGAAGCGCGACCATGCCATCCTCTTTATCGATGAGATTCACACCATCATCGGGGCGGGTGCCGCTTCCGGCGGTGTTATGGATGCTTCCAATTTGCTCAAGCCGCTGCTGACGTCCGGTGACCTGCGCTGTATTGGTTCCACGACTTTCCAGGAGTATCGCGGCATCTTCGAAAAGGACAGGGCGCTCTCACGTCGCTTCCAGAAGATCGATGTTAATGAGCCCAGTGTGGAAGACACTTACCAGATCCTGCGGGGTTTGAAGAGTCGCTTTGAGGAGCATCACGGACTGCGTTACACCGATACCGCATTGAAAGCGGCGGCGGAGTTGTCCGAGCGCTATATCTCCGAGCGTTTCCTGCCGGACAAGGCGATTGATGTGATTGATGAGGCTGGCGCCTACCAGCAGTTGCTGCCGCCATCCAAGCGCAAAAAGGTTATTGGTGTTACTGACGTTGAAGCGGTTATTGCCAAGATTGCCCGTATTCCGCCGAAGAGTGTCTCCTCCTCTGACCGGGATCAGTTGCGCAACCTTGAGGATAACCTGAAGCTGGCGGTGTTCGGGCAGGAGAAGGCGATCAATGCGCTGAGTACCAGTATCAAGCTGTCCCGTGCTGGCCTGGGTGTGGCGGACAAGCCCATCGGTTCTTTCCTGTTTGCCGGCCCCACCGGTGTGGGTAAGACCGAGCTGTGCAAGCAGTTGGCCACTACCCTCGGTGTTGAGCTGGTGCGCTTTGATATGTCCGAATACATGGAGCGACATACCGTATCACGATTGATCGGTGCGCCTCCGGGGTATGTCGGTTTTGATCAGGGCGGTCTGCTGACGGATGCGGTAACCAAGCATCCCCACAGTGTGGTGTTGCTGGACGAGATCGAAAAAGCCCATCCGGAAGTCTTTAATCTGCTGCTTCAGGTTATGGATCACGGCACCCTGACGGACAACAATGGTCGCAAGGCGGACTTCCGCAATGTGATCCTGATCATGACGACTAACGCGGGTGCTGAAGAGATGAGCCGGGCCTCCATCGGCTTTACCCGGCAGGATCACACTTCGGACGGGATGGAGTCCATCAAGAAGATGTTTACGCCCGAGTTCCGCAATCGCCTGGATGCCATTATCCAGTTTGGTGCGCTGAGCCTGGATGTGATCAAAACTGTGGTGGACAAGTTCCTGGTGCAACTGCAGTCCCAGCTGGATGACAAGCGGGTTACCCTGGATGTCAGTGAAGAGGCGCGGGAGTGGCTGGCCATCAATGGCTACGACGTCAAGATGGGTGCCCGTCCCATGGCGCGCCTGATTCAGGAGAAGCTGAAAAAACCGTTGGCGGAAGAGGTGCTGTTTGGCGACCTGGCTGTCAGCGGGGGCGTTGTGCATGTGGATGTGGAAGACGACCAGCTGGAAATCAAGGTCGAGGTGCCTGCCTGATCCGCTTTTTGCCGGGCACACACAAACCGCCCCGTTGCGAGAGCAGCGGGGCGGTTTGGTTTAAGTCGGTAGCAATCTGAAGGCGGGGCGGTGTGGCAAGCCCCGGAATATCAGCGGGCGCGGTAGGTGATACGGCCTTTGGTCAGGTCGTATGGGGTCAGTTCAACTTTGACTTTGTCACCGGTCAGGATGCGGATGTAGTTTTTGCGCATTTTGCCTGAAATGTGAGCGGTGACGACGTGGCCGTTCTCCAGCTTCACACGGAAAGTGGTGTTTGGAAGGGTATCGATTACCTCGCCTTCCATTTCAAAATTGTCTTCTTTTGCCATTCGGCAACTTCCTCGATTGGTTTAAATCTCTGAGCCCGGTTTCGAGCAGGGCGTGATTGTGCCTGAAAAGCGCCCCTGAGCCAAGCTGCAACTTAATTCATGCGCAGCCAGCGGTGATCAATCAGCAGCTCCAGGGGACGATATTCCGATTTGTAGCGCATTTTCTGGCACTGTTTGATCCAGTAGCCCAGGTAGACGTGGCTGAGGTGTTCTTCAGCGGTCATGGCTATCTGCCAGAGGATGGCAAACATCCCCAGACTGCGTTTCTCTTCATCGGGGTCATAGAAGGTGTAAACGGCCGAGTAGCCGTCGTTCATGCGATCGGCGACGGCGACGGCAATCAGCCGCTGCTGGTGGCGGAATTCCAGGTATGCGGTAACCCCCCATTCGCTGGTGAGGAAGCCGCTGTACTGCTCTTCACTGGGGGGAAACATATCGCCATCGCTGTGCCGGGCTGCAATATAGCGGGCATAGAGCTGGTAGTGCTCAGGCGAGTCGATGCTGCGGACAATACTAACGGTCAGGTCCTGATTGCGGTTCCAGCACTTGCGCTGACGGCGGTTTTGCCGGAATACCTGTACCGGGATGCGCGCCGGGATGCAGGCGCTGCAGGTGTGGCAGTGGGGGCTGTAGATATGTTTGCCGCTGCGACGAAAGCCACGCTCCGACAGTGCACTGTAGAGCTCCGGGGTAATGGTCTGGTTGGGATCGACGAAAATACTCGTCGCTTCCTCCCCGGGCAGGTAACTGCAGGCGTGGGGCTGCGTGGCGTACAGCTTGATGTTGGTGAGGTCAGTCATGTTCAGTCCCGAATACTTGCCTCAAACGGTGTTTGACTGATCAGGGTGGCCGGCCAGGGTAATGGCTCGGCAGCTGGTGATGGCAGCCTGCGCTCGAATTCCGTCCTAGGGATTTCGACAGCGCCAAGGCTGGCCAGATGTTGAGTGTATACCTGGCAGTCGATCATGTGAAAGCCTGTACGCCCCAGGGCTGAGATCAGGTGCACAAAGGCCACCTTGGAGGCGTTGCTCGCACGGCTGAACATGGACTCGCCATAGAAAACCGACCCGATGGCCACCCCGTAAAGGCCGCCTGCCAGCTCGCCGTCCAGCCACACTTCCACCGAATGGGCGTGGCCTGCGGCGTGCAGCCGGCTGTAAGCCGCTATCATCTCCTCGCTTATCCAGGTGCCATCCTGGCCGGGGCGGGGTTCCGCGCAGAGACCCATGACTGTCTCGAAAGCCGTATCGCAGGTAACGCGAAAGGTTTTTTGCCGCAATACCTTGGCCAGGCTACGGCTGATGTGCAGCTGCTCGGGAAACAGCACCAGGCGAGGGGAGGGGGTCCACCAGAGAATGGGTTGCCCTTCGCTGTACCAGGGGAAGATTCCCCTGCGGTAGGCGGCCAGCAGCTGCCGGACGGACAGGTCGCCGCCGGCGGCTATGAGACCATTGGGCTCATCCAGAGCCCTGCTGCTGGGGGGGAAGTTCTCCGCACCCGGATCCATCCAGGGCAGCATGGTCATCGCTGATGTCGCCTCTCAGGGGACTGCAAGGGCAGTGTGTTGATCAGAGGTCGTCCAGGTATTTTTCTGCATCCAGTGCTGCCATACAGCCGGCGCCGGCGGAAGTGATGGCCTGGCGATAGACATGATCTGCTACGTCACCGGCGGCGAATACACCGGGCACACTGGTGCTGGTGGCTTCACCATTGAGACCGCTCTTGATGGTGATGTAGCCGTCTTTCATGTCCAGCTGGCCGGCAAAAATGTCGGTGTTGGGCTTGTGGCCAATGGCGATAAAGACGCCGGCAACGTCAATCTCGCTGGTGCTGTCATCCTGGGTGCTGCGCAGGCGCAGGCCGGTCACACCGCTGTCATCACCGAGTACCTCGTCGAGAGTGTGGTTCCAGACGATGTTGACGTTGCCACTCTCGGCTCTGGCCAGAATCTTGTCCTGCAGGATCTTCTCCGAGCGCAGCTGGTCACGGCGGTGTACCAGGGTGACTTCGGAAGCGATGTTGGCGAGGTAGAGCGCCTCCTCCACGGCGGTGTTGCCGCCGCCAATCACAGCGACCTTTTTGTTGCGGTAGAAGAAGCCGTCACAGGTAGCACAGGCGCTGACGCCCTTGCCCATGAAGGCCTCTTCAGAGGGCAGGCCCAGGTACTGGGCGGAGGCGCCGGTAGCAATAATCAGCGCGTCACAGGTGTAGGTGTTGGAGCCCTTAAGCACAAATGGACGCTGGTTCAGATCGGTTTCGTGAATGTGGTCGAAAATGATCTGGGTGTCGAAGCGCTCGGCGTGACTCTGCATCTGCATCATCAGATCCGGGCCCTGCAGGTCGGCGACACCGCCTGGCCAGTTTTCAACTTCGGTGGTGGTGGTAAGCTGACCACCTTGCTGCATGCCGGTGATCACAACCGGGGTAAGGTTCGCCCGTGCGGCATAGATAGCGGCGGTGTAACCGGCAGGGCCGGAACCCAGGATAATCAGCTTGTGGTGCTGGGGCTCGCTCATGTGCAAAATCCTATCTGGCAGTCTGAAAAAATCGATGCCTAATGATAGGGCAAAAGCCGGAGCCGGCTCCAGCGTTGCTGTGCAATCAGCGTCATTGGCGCTTGCTATCGCAGGTGATCCACGCAGTTTGCGGTTGTTTCACAGACATTAACGGCAAAAATGGTAGAATGCCTGCCATTATAACGACGCGCACAACCGCAGGCCGGGTTACCCCCCGCCGGACCTCCTGCGGCCACTACGCAAGACCAGCAGATCAGGTGAAGATTTGAAGTCCAAACAGTCAACCGCAGAAGCTTCGTCCATGGCACCCAGAAGTCACATGTCGCTGAAGATACTCACGGAAGGGGCGCTGATAGGGTTAGTGGCGCTGTGTGCATTCCTGGTTATGGCCCTGGCCTCCTATGTGCCTTCGGATCCGGGCTGGTCCAGCACCGGCAGCGGGACTTCTGTGCGCAACGCCGGCGGAGTGTTTGGCGCCTGGTTGGCTGACGTATTCTTCTCTCTGTTTGGCTACATGGCCTATCTCTTTCCGCTGTTGATTGCCTATCGCGCGTGGCAGTTGTTCCGCCAGCGGGACTCCAGCAAGGAGTTCGACGGTGTGGTTTTCGGGCTGCGGGTGGTTGGCTTTGTGCTGGTGATGCTCTCAGCCACCGCCATGACCAGCCTCTATTTTGGTATGGAGTCCGGTGACCTGCCGTTCTCCAACGGTGGTGTTCTGGGCTCCAGCGTGGCCACAGGTGTGGAGTCTGCCTTCAGCTATGTGGGCGGTACGCTGCTGCTGGCAGCGGTGTTTCTGTTTGGCATGACGGTTTTTACCGATCTCTCCTGGTTGGCCCTGATGGATGGCATTGGTGCGCTGACCTTAAACCTGATCGACAAGGCAGTGACCTCCTGGCGTAATTACCAGCAGCAGCGCCACGAGAAAAGCGTTGCGGAAAAGGCGCAGCAAGCGCGCCGCGTGGTGATCGAAAAAGAGACCGCGAAGCAGAAGGAGCGCACGCCGCCCACTATCACCGAGCCGGTGAAAAAGGCCAAGCCCAGTCCCCGACTGGAAAAAGAGAAGCAGGCGACGCTGTTCGACGATGCCCCGGTGGTGGGAGATCTGCCGCCACTGACCTTGCTCGACCCGGTGGATAAATCCAACAGCAAGGGCTACTCCAAGGAGTCGCTGGAGGCAATGTCACGCCTGCTGGAGTTAAAGCTGAAAGACTTTAACGTCGATGCCGAGGTGGTGTCCGTGCTGCCCGGGCCGGTGGTAACCCGTTTCGAGTTGCAGCCTGCCGCTGGCGTAAAAGCCAGTCGCATCACCAACCTGGCCAAGGATCTCGCCCGCTCGCTCGCAGTGATTAGTGTGCGTGTGGTGGAGGTGATCCCGGGCAAATCCGTGGTGGGTATCGAGATTCCCAATGAGCACCGCGAAATGGTGCGCTTGCGTGAGGTGCTGGCTTCGGATGTGTATGACAATTCCAAGTCCCCGTTGACCATGGCGCTCGGGCACGATATTGAAGGTGAGCCGGTGGTGGCTGACCTCGCCAAGATGCCACACCTGCTGGTAGCGGGTACCACCGGCTCCGGTAAGTCCGTGGGTGTGAACGTGATGCTGCTGAGCTTGCTGTACAAATCCTCACCCAAGGATGTACGCCTGATTCTGGTGGACCCGAAGATGCTGGAATTGTCCGTATACGAAGGCATTCCACACCTGCTGACACCGGTGATTACGGATATGAACGATGCTGCCAACGGCCTGCGCTGGAGCGTGGGCGAGATGGAGCGTCGCTATAAGCTGATGGCGGCGATGGGCGTGCGTAACCTGGCTGGTTATAACCGCAAGGTGGAAGAGGCCAACCGTCGCGGCGAGCCCATCCCGGATCCGTTCTGGAACCCGGAAGAGCATTATCAGGCAGGTGAAGAGGTGGCTACGCCGCCGAACCTGGATACCTTGCCTGCCATTGTCGTGGTGATCGATGAATTCGCCGATATGATGATGATCGTCGGCAAGAAAGTAGAGCAGCTGATTGCCCGTATTGCACAGAAAGCCCGTGCCGCCGGTATTCACCTGATCCTCGCCACCCAGCGTCCTTCGGTGGATGTGATCACCGGTCTGATCAAGGCTAACGTACCTACCCGTATCGCGTTCCAGGTCTCCTCCAAGATCGACTCCCGTACCATTCTCGACCAGGGCGGGGCGGAGCAATTGCTGGGGCACGGTGACATGCTTTACCTGCCGCCGGGCACCAGTTTGCCGCAGCGGGTACACGGCGCTTTTGTGGACGATCACGAAGTGCACAAGGTGGTCAGCGACTGGAAGAAGCGCGGTGAACCGGATTATCTGGACGGTGTCGTAGATGACAGCGCCAACAGCATCCCGGTGCCCGGACTGGCCACCGAAGGTGGCGAAGAGGGCAGCGATGAGTCGGATCCGTTGTACGATGAAGCAGTGGCTTTTGTGACCGAGAGTCGCAAGGCTTCTATCTCTTCCGTACAGCGTAAGTTGCGGGTTGGATACAACCGCGCCGCCCGACTGATCGAAACCATGGAAGCGTCTGGTGTGGTTTCCGAGATGGGGGCCAATGGTAATCGTGAGGTGCTGGCGCCAGCGCCACCGAAGCATTGACGATTGCCTGGCGCCACCGTTCCAGGGTTTTCAGGTTACAAAAGGATCTTTTATGTTGCTGAAACACAGCCGGGTTATTGGTGTTGTACTGCTTCTGAATCTGCTTTTCGGCGCAGGGCTGGCGCGGGCCGACAGTGCCGAGTCGCTGGTAAACGAGCTCTCCAGTGTGGCGAGCTTAAGCGGCAGTTTCACCCAGCAGCAGTACGGTAACGACGGCAGTCTGCTGCAGGAGTCGTCAGGTACCTTTGTGATGCAGCGGCCACAGATGCTGCGCTGGGAGACCACTGAGCCTTTCCCGCAACTGCTGGTGACCGATGGTGCCACTGTCTGGTTGTACGATCCCGATCTTGAGCAGGTGACGATCTCGAGGTTGGATCAGCAGATTTCCAGCAGCCCGGCAGTGATCTTGTCCGGCGATCTGGCCACCATTCGCCGTCATTACACCGTGTCCGGCAGTAAGGGCAGTTACCTGTTGCGGCCTATTGACGACCAGGCGTTTACCGAGTTGCGCCTCACTTTCCGCAAGCAGATGCTGGCGTCCATGGAGTTGCTGGATTCCCTGGGCCAGACCACTCGCTTTGTCTTCAGTGGCGTGCAGGCCTCGGAGTCGCAGCCGCAAGAATATTTCACCTTCGAGCCGCCACCGGGAAGTGACATTCTGATCAATGAGTGACCTGTTCAGTAAAGAGGTTTACCAGCCACTGGCGGCGCGCCTGCGCCCCCGGCGTCCCCAGGATTACATCGGTCAGGAGCACCTGTTTGCCGAAGGCAAGCCGCTGCGCGAAGCGATTGAGCGTCAGCAGCTGCACTCCATGGTGCTGTGGGGGCCGCCCGGTGTGGGCAAGACCTCCATGGCCCGTATGCTCGCCGAACTCAGTGATGCCCACTTCGAGACGCTTTCTGCGGTATTGGCCGGGGTAAAGGATATCCGCGCCGCGGTGGCTGTTGCCCAGCAACTGCAGCAGCAGAGTGGGCAGCAGACCATCCTGTTTGTGGATGAGGTGCATCGCTTTAACAAGGCGCAGCAGGACGCATTCCTCCCTTACGTGGAGGACGGTACCGTGATCTTTATCGGTGCCACTACCGAGAATCCTTCCTTTTCGCTCAATAATGCGCTGCTCTCGCGGGCCCGGGTGTATGTGTTGCGACCGCTGGAGCACAGGCACCTGCTGGCGATGGCTCACCGGGCCCTGCAGGATACGGAGCATGGCCTGGGCAGCGAGAAGTTGCAGGTGGATGACGAACTGCTGGAGACCCTGGCCCACGCCGCCGATGGCGATGGTCGCAAACTGCTCAACCTGCTGGAGATTGCTGCCGATCTGGCCGAGCCCACCAGTGATGGCAAGCTGGTCACCGAGTCCATCGTGCGGGAGATCCTCTCCAATGAGGTGCGTCGTTTCGACCGTGGTGGGGATGTGTTTTACGAGCAGATATCAGCGCTGCACAAGTCGGTCAGGGGCTCGAGCGCCGATGGCGCGCTCTACTGGTTTGCCCGTATGCTGGATGGCGGTTGTGACCCTCTCTATATCGCCCGTCGCGTGGTGCGTATGGCCAGTGAGGATATTGGCAACGCCGACCCCCGGGCGCTGCAGATCTGCCTGAACGCCTGGGAGGTGCAGGAACGGCTCGGGAGTCCCGAAGGCGAGCTGGCGATTGCCCAGGCGCTGGTCTATCTGGCGGCGGCTCCCAAGAGTAACGCGGTGTACAAGGCTTTTAACACTGCTATGGCAGAGGTAAAATCCCAGCCCAGCCACGAGGTGCCGTTGCATCTGCGCAACGCGCCAACCTCACTGATGAAATCCATGTCCTATGGGCGGGAGTACCGTTACGCCCACGATGAGCCGGGTGCCTATGCGGCCGGGGAGAACTATTTCCCTGAAGCGCTGGGCCAGCGCGACTACTATCATCCGGTAGAGCGTGGCCTGGAGCAGAAAATCGGTGAAAAATTGCGCTATCTGCGCCAGCTGGATGAGCAGAGTGCCTGGCAGCGTTATGGCGACAGCGACGTCAGCGAGAGTTGATCTGTCCTCAGATATTGAAGCGGAGACAAGAGTGAACCTGCAGGAGAGCAACAGATGATCTGGCTGTCAGTGGCTATTGGTGGTGCCCTGGGCGCCATGGGCCGTTACTCGGTCACCGCGCACCTGTTTCCGGTCATGGCAAACCGTTTCCCGATGGGAACGCTGTGCGTTAACCTGCTGGGCTCGCTGCTGATCGGCGTCTGCTACGTGCTGATCATTGAGAAAGGTGTGTTGGCTCCGGAGTGGCGCAATGTGTTGATGGCAGGCTTTCTCGGCGCCTTCACTACGTTTTCCACTTTCGCGCTGGACGCCGTTACCCTGTGGCAGAACGGCCATAGTGCTATCGCTCTCACTTATGTCGTGGCTAATGTGGCGGGCTGCCTGATGGCGGCGGCCGCCGGCCTCTACTTAACAACGAAATTAATTTGATTGGTTGCTGACTTATGTTGGATTTTAAAACTGTCCGTGAAAATCCCCAGGCTGTAAAAGCCGCACTGGCAAAAAAAGGGTTTGATCTGGATATTGAACTGTTGATCGGGCTTGATGAAGAGCGCAAGGCCATTCAGGTAAAGACCGAAAACCTGCAACAGGAGCGCAACACCCGCTCAAAATCCATCGGCAAGGCAAAAGCAGCGGGCGAGGATATTGCGCCGCTGTTGCAGGAGGTCGATAACCTCAAGCAGCAACTGGCAGAGGCGGAACAGCAGCTGGGTGATATCCAGCAGCGTCTGGACGATCAGTTAAGCGTTATCCCGAACGTGCCGGTGGACGAGGTTCCCGAAGGTGCCAGCGAAGATGACAATGTTGAGGTTCGTCGCTGGGGTACCCCCAAAACCTTCGATTTTGAAGTCAAGGACCATGTTGACCTGGGCGCGCAACTGCAGGGGCTCGACTTTGATACCGCTGCCAAACTGACCGGTTCCCGCTTCGCGGTGATGCAGGGTGCCATTGCCCGTATGCACCGGGCATTGATCCAGTTCATGCTCAATACCCATGGCAACGAGCATGGCTACAACGAAATCTACGTCCCTTACGTGGTTAACCGTGAATCCCTCTATGGTACCGGTCAGCTGCCCAAGTTTGAGGAGGACCTGTTCCGCCTCGACGACGAGCGCAACTTCTATCTTATCCCGACGGCGGAAGTGCCGGTCACTAATATCCTGCGCAATGAAATTGTCCGCGATGCGGATACCTTGCCTCTGAAGTACGTCTGTCATACACCGTGCTTCCGTTCCGAGGCGGGCAGTTACGGCCGTGATACCCGTGGCATGATTCGCCAGCACCAATTTGAAAAGGTAGAACTGGTGCAGTTTGTACGGCCGGAGGAATCCGAAGCAGCGCTGGAGCAGCTGACCGGTCACGCCGAAGCGATCCTGCAGGCGCTGGGGCTGCCGTACCGCACTGTCATTCTCTGTGGCGGTGATCTCGGTTTCTCTGCTGCCAAAACCTACGATATCGAGGTGTGGCTGCCGTCCCAGGAGAAGTACCGCGAAATCTCTTCCTGCAGTAACTTCCGCGACTTCCAGGCGCGTCGCATGAAAGCCCGTTTCAAAAATCCCGAAACCGGCAAGCCTGAACTGCTGCACACCCTGAACGGGTCGGGCCTGGCGGTAGGGCGTACCCTGATTGCGGTGCTGGAAAACTACCAGCAGGCGGATGGAACCATTGTGGTACCGGAAGTCCTGCGTCCTTATATGGGCGGCCAGGAAGTCATTGGTTAAGCCATCGCAACACGCTGTCTGATTATTCAGAGCCCGTCCTCCGGGGCGGGCAGTCCCCAGGCTCTGTTGTATACTGAACGCCAGAGCCTCTTCTCCTATCCCTAATTGAGCACGGATCCGTCATGGAGTATTTTCCGCTGTTTGTGCGCCTGTGTGGTCGCCACTGTCTGATCTTTGGCGGTGGCCGCATCGCGTTGCGCAAGGCGCGCGGATTACTGCGGGCGGGAGCCTCGGTAGAGGTGGTCGCAGAGCAATTTGATCCCGGCTTTCGGGAACTTGGTGGCCAGACCCTGCAATTGAGCCAGGGGACGTTTGATGCAAGCACACTGTTCACCGGCAGTGCGTTTCTGGTGGTAGCTGCTACCAGTGATCGTGAGCTCAACGCCGTGATTGCGGAGCGCTGTGAACAGCTGGGCATTCTCTGTAACCAGGCCAGCAATGCCGCAGACGGTGATGTCAGCTTGCCGGCAATTATCGAGCGCGACCCACTGGTGGTGGCCCTGCACACAGGCGGAGCTTCACCAGCGCTGACCCGCTATCTCAAGAGGCAGCTGGAAGCCTTCCTGCCGCAACGCCTGGGTGCACTGGCGAGCTGGTCCGAGCGCTGGCGGCAACGTATTGCCAATGCGGTACCGGAAGACAGGACACGGCAGGGTTTCTGGGATCGGCTGTTGTCTGGCGTCGCCGGGCAGCTGGTGCTGCAGAACGACCCGGACAAGGCGGACGAGGTATTACAGCGGGCACTGGACCTGGCGCCGGAAAGCCGCTCGGTGGGAGAGGTATATCTGGTGGGGGCCGGCCCCGGTGACCCGGAGTTGCTGACCCTCCGGGCCCTGAGGCTGATCCAGCAGGCCGAAGTAGTGCTCTACGATCGGCTGGTGTCACCAGCCGTTATGGAGTTGTTGACGCCTCAGTGTCAGCGCATCTATGTTGGCAAACAGCAATCCAATCACGCCTTGCCGCAGCCGGAGATCAACCAGCGGTTGGTGGATCTGGCGCTGGCGGGACACAACGTGTTGCGCCTGAAGGGCGGCGACCCCTTTATCTTTGGCCGCGGAGGCGAAGAGCTGGAGCTGCTGGCGGATGCCGGCGTACCGTTTCAGGTGGTGCCGGGGATTACGGCCGCCTCAGGCTGTTCCAGCTACGCCGGCATTCCCCTGACCCACCGGGATCACTCGCAATCGGTACGCTTTGTTACCGGTCACCTGCAGAATGATCAGATCAATCTGCCCTGGCCCGAATTGGCTGCGACCAACCAGACGCTGGTATTTTATATGGGGCTGACGGGGCTCGAAGCCATCTGTGAAGCGCTGATGCGCCATGGCCGTGCCGGCACAACACCAGCGGCCGTAGTTGAGAAGGGCACTTTGCCCGAGCAGCGGGTGGTCACCGGCACCCTGCAGACGCTGCCGCAGAAGGTGGCGGCGGCGGCATTACGTGCGCCCACGCTGATCATCATCGGTGAAGTGGTCTCGTTGCGCAGCAAGTTACAGCCGGACCTGCAGGCAGGTACCGGCCTTGAACCGTAAAATCGACACGCATTCGGAAACGACAGGGGGTAGGTGTGGCTGACTACGATTACGATTTGTTTGTTATCGGTGCCGGTTCGGGTGGTGTACGCGCCAGCCGTATGGCGTCGCAGTTCGGTGCCCGGGTGGCAGTGGCTGAAGATACGTTTATGGGCGGCACGTGTGTCAATGTTGGTTGCGTACCGAAAAAACTGTTTGTGTACGGTTCCCATGTCTCTGAAGAGCTGGAAGCCGCCGCCGGTTATGGTTGGCAGGTGAATGCTGCCGCGTTTGACTGGCCGACGCTGCGGGACAACAAAACCAAAGAGATCCAGCGCCTCAATGGTATCTACCGTAACCTCCTCAACAATGCCGGCGTAGAAGTTATTGAGGGGCGCGCCACCATTACCGGGCCCCACAGCTTGCAGGTCAATGGCAAGAGCTACAGCGCTGAGCGTATCCTCATTGCCACCGGTGGTTGGCCACGCATGCCGGAGATTCCCGGCGCCGAGCATATGATCAGTTCCAACGAAGCCTTCTACCTGGAGACGTTTCCCAAACAGGTACTGGTACTGGGAGGCGGCTATATCGCCGTTGAGTTTGCCGGTATTTTCCACGGCCTGGGGGCGGAGACAGAACTGATTTACCGCGGCCCCATGTTCCTGCGTGGTTTCGATCAGGATGTCCGCGAATTTACTGCCAAAGAGCTGGCCCAGAAGGGCGTTCGGCTCAGTTTTGATCTCAATATCACCGCCGTGGAGAAGCTGGCCAACGGTCGCCTGCGGGTATCCATGACTGATGGCAGTGAGCGGGAAGTGGATTGCGTGATGGCGGCTATTGGTCGAGCCCCGAAGATTGCCGGCCTGGGGTTGGAAAATACCGGTGTCACTCTGGATGAGGCCGGATTTATTGCGGTCAATGATGATTACCAGACTGCAGAGCCCGGTATCTACGCCGTAGGTGACGTGATTGGCGGGCTGGAGCTGACACCAGTGGCGTTGGCGGAAGGGATGGCACTGGCGAAAAACCTGTTCAACAACGAGCAGGTAAAGGTTGATTACAGCAACATTGCCACGGCGGTTTTCTGTCAGCCCAATATCGGCACGGTGGGGCTGACAGAAGAGCAGGCGTTGCAACGGGGGCATTCACTGCGCATCTATACCTCTGACTTCAAACACATGAAGCACACCCTCAGTGGCCTGCAGGAGCGCACCTTCATGAAGCTGGTGGTGGACGACGCAACGGATAAAGTGCTCGGCTGCCACATGGTTGGGCAGGATGCCGGTGAAATTGTGCAGGGGCTGGCGGTTGCGCTCAAACTTGGCGCAACCAAGAGTGATTTTGATGCAACGATTGGTATTCACCCAACCGCTGCCGAAGAGTTTGTCACCATGCGGGAAGTAAAACGCCGCGTAAGCCCCTGATAACTTTGGGTGTCGGATCTGGTTCGGCGCCATTGGTTAAAAATCGTCCGCGCCACCCTTGCTGAGCGTCTATACTGACAGACGTGCACCTTCAAACTTCGACGGCAGCAGCAGGGGTGGTAGCTATGATAAAGGAGTTCGTGGCGTTTTATTGGGGGCTGTATCAGCAGTTTACCTGGGAGCCGGTGTACCTGCTGGCAACCGATCCTGACAAGTACCACTTCCACAGGCGGCGTTTCACCAAGAAGTACCGTCAGAAGCAGAGGGTTGTTCGCAGCCTCTGGTTTTCAATGATGCTTACCGTGCTGGCATTTCCGAGCCTGCACTTTGCCACCATCGTGACACTGTTCACCACCTTCCTCTCGTTTTGCATTCTCGACGAAACACCCTGATCCGCTCTGCTTAATGTCATTCCCGCACAGGCGGGAATCCAGCGATCATGCAATTCGGTAGCCCCCCGGCTGTGCGGGGGCGACTGCAAAACGGGGCATGCATGGCAGCCTGAAACAGCGATGCTTGTCGTCGGGAATCAATCCCGCCGCAGGCGATCGCTGACAGCAATCGGGTTCGGGTAGTTGAAGATGACGATGTAGCTGGAGATCAGGAAGGTAATGATAGCGGTTGCCTGAATCAGCACCGAAGCGCGCTCCCCGATCAGTGCCGCATTGGCAGCTACAAACGCGATCAGCAGCGAAAACTCACTGATTTGCCCCAGTCGAAAGCCGATATCCCATGCCAGTCCGTTGTTCTCACTTTGGCGGTGCAGCAGGAAGCGGAAGGTCACCGGTTTGACCAGCAGGATCAATGCGGCCAGTACCAGGCTGGCCAACCACACATCACCCAGCAGGCCGAGATTGAATCTGGCGCCCAGTGAAAAGAAGAACAGGATCAGGAAGAAATCCCGCAAGGGTTTGAGGCTGATGGCGATGTACTGGGAGATGGGGCTGGTGGCCAGGGTGATACCGGCGATAAAGGCTCCGATCTCGGCCGACAGGCCGAGGAAATGGGCCAGTTCCGCACAGCCAAGGCACCAGCCGATTGCAACCAGGAAAATATACTCGTGAAAGCGATCAAAGCGGTGGATCAGTTTCAGCAGTACGAAGCGGACGAAACAGTAGGCGAACAATATCAGCAAGGGCAGGGCCAGCAGGGTTGCGCCAAGTTGTGTCAGGTCCACCTGGCCCACGTCGCCACTGTAGAGAATCATCAGGCAGAGGATGGCGAGAAAGTCCTGCAGCAGCAGCAAGCCCACCATCAGCTCGCCGGTATGCTTGTGGTGCAGAACCGTTGTGGGCAGCAGCTTGATGCCGATGATGGTGCTGGAGAACATCATGGCCATGCCGATGACCAGGCTCTCCATATGGGTAAAGCCGAACAGGTAGCCGGTCACATAACCCACTACCGCGAACACCGCGGAACTGATCAGGCCGGTACTGGTGGTTTGGCTGAGGGTAGAGAGCAGGGACCTGGGTTGCATGTCCAGGCCCAGCAGGAACAGCAGGAAAATAATGCCGATGTGGGCGATATCGGTGACGAGGGCAATATCGTCCACCAGTTGCAGTCCGTAAGGGCCCAGCGCCGCGCCCAGTGCGATGTAGGCCACCAGCAGTGGCTGGCGGGTGTAGAGCGCCAGCGATGCGATAACGGCGGCACCACTGAAGATCAGGAAGAAGGACTGGAACAGGGAATCGTGCATAAGGCTCTGCTGCAACGTAAGGGCGGGGATCTATAGTGGATTTGTACCGCAATTGCCCGCAATTTGCGAGATGCCGCGTCGGCAGGCAGACACAAAAAAGCCCGCGTTAGCGGGCTTTTTTGTGTGCAGCGCCGGATCAGGCGCGGCGGCGGAACAGCGGCAGAGGTTGGTCCACTGCGGCCTGGTAGGTCTCGCTGAAGTCGCTGAAGGAGTTCAGGGCGGCCTCCAGGTCAGCGCCTTCGGGCAGGTCGAAGCTGTTAAAACCACAGCGCTGCAGGAAGAACAGCTGGTCGCGGATGATGGAGCCTACCGCACGCAGTTCACCGGTAAAACCGTAGCGTTCGCGCAACAGGCGGGCGGTGCTGAAGCCACGGCCATCCATAAAGCCGGGGAAGTTAACGGCTACCAGTGGCAGCTGTTGGGCTTCCTCGCCCAGCTGGTCGGCAAACTGATCGCTGTTCAGCCATACACCCAGGGTGGCGATGCGACCGGCCAGCTCCTGCTTGCGGGCCAGCCATACGTTCAGGGGGACAATAACGGCGTCAGCAGGTACTTCCACCGTTTCCGGTGCGTCGGTGGCTTCCATCAGCAGCCAGCTGTTGTCAGCGATGGCCTTGTCCTTAATCAGCTTTGGCATACACCTTCTCCTTAAACGGATCGACGCCGACACGGCGGTAGGTATCAATGAAACGCTCGCCTTCAACACGCTTGTCGACGTAGATATCAACCAGCTTCTGGATCACGGACGGAATCTCTTCGGCGCCGAAAGCCGGGCCCAGTACGCTGCCGAGGCTGACGTCAGTGCCGGCGTTGCCACCGAGCTGGATCTGGTAGAACTCTTCGCCTTTCTTGTCCACACCGAGAATGCCGATGTGGCCCACATGGTGGTGACCACAGGCGTTCATGCAGCCGGAGATGTTGAGGTCCAGGTCGCCCAGGTCGTAGAGGTAATCCAGGTCATCAAACTGGCGCTGGATGGACTCGGCAATGGGAATCGACTTGGCGTTGGCCAGGGAGCAGAAATCGCCACCGGGGCAGCAGATCATGTCGTTGAGGGTACCGATATTCGGCGTGGCAAAGCCCTGTGCCCTGGCGGCTTGCCAGACATCGAACAGTTTTGATTTTTCCACTTCACCCAGCACGATGTTCTGCTCATGGGTGGTACGCACCTCGCCGAAGCTGTATTGGTCCGCCAGGTCAGCAATGGCTTCCAGCTGTCCGTCGGTGAGGTCGCCGGGGGCAACGCCGGTGGGCTTCAGGGACAGGGTAACCGTGGCATAGCCGGGCTGGCGGTGTTCGCCCACATTGCGGGTCAGCCATTTGCCAAACGCCGGGGCCTCTGCAGCCTGTTGTTGCAGCAGGGCATCGGCGGCGTTATCCAGGCTCTGGTAGGGCAGGGTGGGGAAGAAGCGCTGCGCACGGCCGATCTCTTCGCCGGTGAGGGTGATGGGACCATCCTGCAGGTGGGCAAACTCTGCCTCAACCTTGGCGCCGAAGGCTTCTGCACCCAGTGCTTTCACCAGAATCTTGATGCGGGCCTTGTACTTGTTGTCGCGACGACCCAGCTGGTTGTAAACACGCAGGATCGCTTCCAGGTACGACAGCAGGTGGGCTTCCGGCAGGAAGTCACGGATCAGTGAGCCAATAACCGGGGTGCGACCGAGGCCGCCACCAACGAAGACACGGAAACCGGTGTCGCCAGCGTCGCTGCGAACCACCTGCAGGCCAATGTCATGTACCTGCACGGCCGCACGGTCGTTGTCCGAACCGGTGACGGCAATCTTGAATTTGCGCGGCAGGAAGGCGAACTCCGGATGGAACGTGGACCACTGACGGATGATCTCGCAGTAAGGACGCGGATCCACCACCTCGTCGGAGGCGATGCCGGCAAACTGGTCCGAGGTCACGTTACGGATACAGCTGCCACTGGACTGGATGCCATGCATTTCGACTTCTGCCAGCTCTGCCAGGATCTCCGGCACTTCCTCCAGCTCCGGCCAGTTGAACTGCACGTTCTGGCGGGTGGTAATGTGGCAGTAGCCTTTATCGTAGGTGCGGGCGATGTGGGCTAGCTTGCGCAGCTGGGTACTGCTCAGCATGCCGTAGGGCACGTTGATACGCAGCATGGGCGCCAGGCGCTGGATATAGAGACCGTTCTGGAGTCGCAGCGGCAGGAACTCTTCGTCTTTCAGCTCGCCGGCCAGGTAACGCTCGGTCTGGCCGCGGAACTGGGCTACCCGGTCACGTATGATTCTGTGATCATACTCGTCATATTGGTACATATGAGAGATACACCTACTGTTATCAGGGTTAAATGAGGCCTTTTGTGCCTGAGATCTCTATAGATTTCAGGGACTTGGCCCTCCTGCAAAGGCGCGAAGAATACACCAATTGGTTCGCGGGCGCGAGAAGCCCGGTTGCAACGGTTAGTAACAGATTTTGTTACCATTTATTTGCAAGTCGTTGATTGCCAATAACATTTAAGACAATTTGCGAATAACGGCGTTTCCGCAGTTGCTATATTGTTTTTTCCTATGTCTATAATCGGATCGGCTATGCAGTATTGGCTTCACCCATTCATGTCTAGCGGAGAATAAGAATAATGGACAATCAGATCGAACTGCAGGAAACCGGAGATAGCGCGGCCGATGCCCTGGCCGCCGTTGTGCTGATAGGCGTTTTTGTTGCCACCTGTATTTTCTGGATCAGCAGCCAGTAATCCGGCGTTAACAAACTCAAGGGAAAGTCAGTCGGTAGTGGTCCCAGTACTGCTGCCGTTTCTCTTTTGTTTCCCCCTCATTCAGTCCAACTGGCAGCTTTTGCTGACCTGCCGGGTGCGGCTTGCCGGTCTCAGCGGTAGTTCGCTAACCCTTATTAGTCGGTTCACCCGGATTTAACCTTCATTGATCGGGTCTCTCCAGAACTCCCTGTTTTTACAGGGGCTGCATGGCTCAGTGTTGACTGGGCAATAATTGCTCATGATATAGTGGCTCCATCTTTTCAGGGAGGGCGCCGGATTGAGCTTTCAATTACACAACAGTTTTACCTTCTGGATTTGTCGTTTGGCCAGTGCCATGCAGGAGCAGTTCAATCATGACCTGGAGGCGCTCGACATTACCTGGCCACAGTGGATGGTGATGAATGTTTTGCATCACTCCAGCTCCAATACGCCCGCCCAGATTGCGGAACAGATCGGGGTGGACCGCTCAGCGGTCACTCGTTTGTTGGACAGGCTGGAGAAAAAGGGGCTGGTAAAACGGGAGCACGATCAGTTGGACCGGCGTTCGGTAAAGGTGATGATTACCGATCCGGGCAAGCTGATGCTGGATCATATGGACGATGCGGCGGAGAAGCATCAACAGACCTTTCTGTCCCAGCTGCATCCCACCGAACACCGGGTGTTGAAGTCCAATATCCAGAAGCTGCTGCGAGCAGCGGAGATCGATTCGCAGCAGCTGTGGCGCCATCTCTGACGGCCCCGAATCCCTCTTGCAGTGTTTTGGCGCTGCGGTGGGAAAAGGGCTGCAGAGAATGGCTGGTTCGGGCAGGGCGGCGCGGCGCGACGGTCAGTTGCTCTGTGCCACCATTTCACCGGACTCCACCCGAATGCCGTGGGCAGTCAGAATCTCGCGGGCGGCCTTGTAATCCCACAAGCCAATGCGCAGGCGATAAAAGCAGTCCATACGTGCCTGCCCGTCAAGATCCGAGCAGCTGTTACGCAAAGTGCGGTAATCGTTGACGATGGTCAGTGCCAGCTCGACCTCGGGGTCGACCGTATTTTGTTTGTCGCTATTGGTGTCTGCCGCGAAAGCGGTGACAGTGGCCAGTGCGGTGAGCAGGCCAAGCAGGGCGGGGGTTTTACGGAGCATCGCGGGTACCTCATATCGGATGACCGGGGTACTTTACCGGCGCTTTGTGACAGAGAGGTGTCGCTTGCTTCGTTATCGGGTAATTCAGGCGATGATTGGTTTTTGGGGGGTGCCCCGGGCCGCCTGGGCCCGGGGCCAGTCTCAGTTGTCGTAGCCCAGAACCGGCTGCAGCCAACGCTCCAGCTCCGGCATAGTCATTCCCTTGCGCTCCGCCAGCGACTCTACCTGGTCCTTCTGGATTTTACCGGTGGCAAAGTACTGCGCCTGCGGGTGGGAGAAATACCAGCCGGAGACGGCAGCCGCGGGCAGCATGGCGTAGTGCTCGGTGAGGGACACGCCAGTGGCTGCGGTGGCATCCAGTACCTGGAAGAGGGTGCCTTTCTCGGTGTGATCCGGGCAGGCGGGGTAGCCAGGGGCAGGACGGATGCCCTGGTACTTCTCCCGAATCAGGGCGTCGTTGTCCAGTTGCTCGTCAGTGGCATAGCCCCAGAACTCCTTGCGCACCCGCAGGTGCATATGCTCGGCGAAGGCTTCGGCGAGACGATCCGCCAGGGCTTTCACCATGATGGAGCTGTAGTCGTCGTGCTGTGCCTCGAACGACTTGGCCAGTTCTTCGGCGCCGATACCGGCGGTCACGACAAAGCCGCCCACATAGTCCGCCTTGCCACTATCCCTTGGTGCCACAAAGTCCGCCAGTGACATATTGGGTTTGGTGTTGCCTGGCTTCTGTACCTGTTGGCGGATATGGTGCTGCAATGCTACCGGGGTTGTGCGGCTCTCATCGTCATAGAGGGCGATATCGTCGTGGTTCACCTGGTTGGCAGGCCAGAAACCCACCACGGCGCTGGCCTTGAGCAGCTTCTCGTCAATAATGCGCTTGAGCATGGCCTGGGCATCGGCAAACAGGTTGCGGGCCGCTTCGCCCACCACTTCGTCTTCCAGGATCTTCGGGTACTTGCCCACCAGGTCCCAGGAAATAAAGAACGGTGTCCAGTCGATGGTATCCACCAGCGCTTCCAGCGGGTAGTCATCAAACACTTTTGTGCCGGTGAAGCTGGGGGCCGGGGGGGTGTAGTTATCCCAGTCCAGTTTCAGGCCGTGCTCGATGGCTTCGGCGTAGGTGCGTTCAGTGCCGCGGGCCTTGCGGCCGGCGTTGCGCTCCCGTACCACTTCGTACTCTTCCTTCAGCTTCTCTACGAAGGCCGGACGTTGCTCGTCAGACAGAAACGCAGCGGCCACGCCCACGGCGCGGGAGGCGTCTGCCACATAGGCAACCTGGTTGATAGAGAGCTGTGGGTCGATCTTCACCGCGGTGTGGGCCTTGGAGGTGGTGGCACCGCCGATCAGAAGCGGTTTGTTGATGCCCTGACGCTCCATCTCCTTCGCTACCGTGACCATCTCGTCCAGCGACGGTGTGATCAGGCCGGAGAGGCCGATAATGTCGCAATCCTGCTCGACAGCGGTCTTGAGGATGGTTTCGCAGGGCACCATGACGCCCAGGTCGATAACCTCGAAGTTGTTGCACTGCAGTACCACGCCGACAATGTTCTTGCCGATATCGTGTACGTCACCTTTTACGGTGGCCATCAGGATCTTGCCGTTGGCCTTGGCGCCTTCCTCTTTCTCGGCTTCAATGTAGGGCTGCAGGTAGGCCACCGCCTGCTTCATGACACGAGCGGATTTCACCACCTGGGGCAGGAACATCTTGCCGGCGCCAAACAGGTCGCCGACCACATTCATGCCGTCCATCAGCGGACCTTCGATCACGTCCAGTGGGCGCTTTGCGGCCTGGCGCGCGGCTTCGGTGTCTTCTTCGATGTAGGCGGAGATGCCCTTCACCAGGGCGTGCTGCAGGCGCTGTTTCACTTCCCAGCTACGCCACTCCAGGTCCTCTTTCTTCTCGCCGGTGGAGCCGTCGCCGCGGTATTTGTCGGCGATGGCCAGCAGGGCTTCGGTGCCTTCCGGTGTGCGGTTGAGGATCACATCCTCCACCCTGTCGCGAAGCTCGGCCGGCAGGTCGTCGTAAACCGCCAGCTGACCGGCGTTGACGATACCCATGTTGAGGCCCGCCTGGATGGCGTGATAGAGGAATACAGAGTGGATCGCCTCGCGCACCGGGTTGTTGCCGCGGAAGGAGAAGGAGACATTGGAGACCCCGCCGGAAATGCCGGCGTGGGGCAGGTTGGCCTTGATCCAGCGCGCCGCCTCAATAAAGTCCACCGCGTAGTTGTTGTGCTCGTCGATACCGGTGGCGACCGCAAAGATATTTGGGTCAAAAATGATGTCGGCGGGGTTAAAGCCCACCTTGTCCACCAGTACCCGGTAGGAGCGCTCACAGATTTCGGTCTTGCGCTGCAGGGTGTCTGCCTGGCCGGTCTCGTCAAAGGCCATGATCACCACAGCCGCGCCGTAGCGCTGGCACAGTTTGGCCTTGGCGATAAACTCCTCTTCACCTTCTTTAAGGCTGATGGAGTTCACCACCGGCTTGCCCTGGATGCACTTGAGTCCGGCTTCAATTACCTCCCATTTGGAGGAGTCCACCATGATCGGCACCTTGGCGATATCCGGCTCGGAGGCGATCAGGTTGAGGAAACGCACCATGGCCGCTTCCGCGTCCAGCATGCCTTCATCCATGTTGATGTCGATAATCTGGGCGCCGTTCTCTACCTGCTCCAGGGCCACTTCCAGAGCGGTGTCATAGTCACCCTCGACGATCAGACGCTTGAAACGGGCAGAGCCGGTGACGTTACAGCGTTCGCCGACGTTCACAAACAGGCTTTCAGAGGTGATATTGAAAGGCTCCAGCCCGGAGAGTCGGCAGGCCGGCTCAATCTCCGGCAATGGGCGGGGCGCGTGCTTGCTGACGGCTTCGGCGACGGCGCGAATGTGATCCGGGGTGGTGCCGCAGCAGCCGCCGATAATGTTAACGAAGCCGCTGGCCGCAAACTCCTCCACAATCACCGCCATCTCTGCCGGCGTCTGGTCGTATTCGCCAAACTCGTTGGGCAGGCCAGCGTTGGGGTGTGCGGAGACGTGGCACTCGGCCACCCGGGACAGCTCCTTCACATACTGGCGCAGCTCCTGGGCACCCAACGCACAGTTGAGGCCGATGGAGAGAGGGCGGGCGTGGGCCAGGGAGTTGTAGAAGGCCTCGGTGGTCTGGCCGGAGAGGGTACGGCCGGATGCATCGGTAATGGTGCCCGAAATCATGATGGGCAGCTCAATACCTTCGCGATCAAAGTAAGCCTGCACCGCAAACACCGCCGCCTTGGCGTTGAGGGTGTCGAAGATGGTTTCAATCAGGATCAGGTCGGCACCGCCTTTTACCAGGCCGTCGACGGATTCCAGGTAGTTCTCCACCAGCTGGTCGAAGGTGACGTTGCGGGCACCGGGATCGTTAACGTCCGGGGAGATGGAGCAGGTGCGGGAGGTCGGGCCCAATACCCCGGCCACAAAGCGCGGGCGATCCGGGGTCTCGGCGGTTATGGCGTCGGCGGCTTCGCGGGCGACGCGGGCCGCAGCCACGTTGATCTCGTAGGCCAGGGACTCCATCTCGTAGTCCGCCATGGAGATACGGGTGGCGTTAAAGCTGTTGGTCTCGACAATGTCGGCGCCGGCTTCCAGGTATTCGGTGTGAATGTCCCGGATAATGTGCGGTTGCGTAATGGAGAGCAGGTCGTTATTGCCGGCGATATCCATGTGATAGTCGGCAAAACGCTCACCGCGATAATCCGCTTCCTGCAGCTTGTGGCTCTGGATCAGGGTGCCCATGCCGCCATCCAGGATCAGAATGCGGTTTTTCAGGGCCTCTAGCAGAGCTTCTCTTCTCTCAGCGGAAGTGGACATTTGTGTAGCCTATTTTGTCGAAGTGAGTGTGGTTAAACGTATTGTAGTCGGGGGTAATCCCCGGAAAGGGGCGCGATTGTAACCTGATCGGCAGCCAGCCCCAACGATCTTTGGTAATCTATATCAAAATATTTTGATGTAGATGGGCATTCTAGCAGTTAATGGCCTCCCAAACCAAAGGTTGAGGCACTGAACTTGCGCGTAAAGGCTGATAGCACAGGTTAAAAGATTGACTTAAGTGGTTGATTTTATAATCCACAAAAACTTGCGGGTTTTTTATTAACCGCTGAAACCGTAGAATGGCGCCCATCTTTCGACTTGCATGGTTGTCACTTAAATGGTCAATGTAACGATTACCGACTCGGCCCAGGAATATCTGGCGGAACTGCTGGCCAAGCAAAACTGCGACGGAATCGCGATCCGTATGTTTGTGGCCAATCCTGGTACGCCACAGGCTGAGACCTGCATTGCCTACTGCCGTCCCGGCGAAGAGCAGGAGGAGGATGTGCGGGTCGACCTGGACAAAATCAGTGCTTTCTTTGAGGGCCGCAGCCTGCCGTTCCTGGAGGAGGCCAAGGTGGACTACTCCGCAGACCGCATGGGTGGCCAGCTCACCATTCGCGCCCCCAACTCCAAGATGCCCAAGGTGACCGACGACAGTCCGGTAGAGGATCGTATCAACTACGTGCTCTATAACGACATCAACCCCGGTCTCGCCTCCCATGGCGGTAACGTCACTCTGGTAGAGTACACCGAGGATCACTACGCAGTACTGCAGTTTGGCGGTGGCTGTCAGGGCTGCAGTGCCGTGGATATCACCCTCAAAGAGGGGGTAGAGAAAACCCTCAAGGAGAAGATTCCGGGGTTGCGCGGTGTCCGCGACATGACCGATCACACCGATACCTCGCAAGCTTTCTACTGATAGCATGGGCCGCAACTAAGCGGCCCTTTTTGTTTCTCCCCTCTGCAAATCCGGCCGCCAGCACCCGGGCGTCGCTGTTGTTCCTGCTGCAGTGCCGTCTGCCGACCCGACAATAACAATGAGGCTGCAATGAGCTACAACACCATTGGCTATGCGGTTGAAGACCGTGTTCTCACCATCACCCTCAATCGTCCCGAGGCCATGAACGCCTTTACCGTGGAGATGTGCAACGAACTGGTGGATGCCATCAACTGCGCCAGCAACGATGACGCCGTGAGCGTGATTGTCTTTACCGGCGCCGGCAAAGCCTACTGTGCCGGTATGGACCTGAGCGTCGACGGTAATGTTTTCGGCCTGGATGAGAGCCAGAACCCGGGCTGGCAGGACCTGGAGGAGCGATTTGAGGCGCCGGAGATCGTTGACGGTGTGCGTGATACCGGGGGCCGGGTCACCCTGGCGCTGTATGACTGCAACAAGCCGGTGATTGCCGCCATCAACGGTGTGGCAGTCGGTATTGGCGCCACCATGACCCTGGCCATGGATATCCGCCTGATCTCCAGCAAAGGTCGCATGGGGTTTGTCTTCAGCAAGATTGGCATCACGCCGGAGGCCTGTTCCACCTGGTTCCTGCCGCGGTTGGTGGGAATGAGCAAGGCGCTGGAGTGGACTTACAGTGGCGAGATCCTTGATGCGCAAACCGTAAAGGAGGGTGGTCTGGTGACGGCGGTGTATGAACCGGATGAGCTTTTGCCTGCGGCTTACGCACTGGCCCGCAAGATTGCCGACAATACCTCGCCGGTGGGCGTGGCCCTGACCCGGCAGATGATGTATCGCAATTCTGCGGCGGCGCATCCGGTGGAGGCGCACAAGGTGGAGTCGCTGATGATCTTCGATATCAGCCAGAAAGATGGCCGTGAAGGAGTGCAGGCGTTTATGGAGAAGCGCAAGCCGCAGTTTACGCAGAAAGCCCCGTCCGATATGCCGGCGCTGTTTCCCTGGTGGGAGTAATCCTGCGCGGGAATGGTTGAAGCAACAATAAAAAAGGCCGCAAATGCGGCCTTTTTCAGAGGGGTCTGACAATCAGCGATTGCGGGCAGGCAGCACGCTGCGCAGTTTGTCCGCCATATCCCGGATGCTGTGTTCGGTGGTAGTCCAGTCGATACAGGCGTCGGTAACAGACACACCGTACTGCAGGTCATCCAGGTTACTGGAGATCTTCTGGTTGCCGGGGCCGATGTTACTTTCCACCATGATACCCATAATGGAGTTGTTGCCTTCCAGGATCTGGTTGGCGATGTTGTCCATTACCAGCGGCTGCAGCTCGTGGTTCTTGTTGGAGTTGGCGTGGCTGCAGTCCACCATGATGTTGGTGGAAACACCGGCCTTCTCCAGCTCCTGTTCGCACAGGGCGATGCTGACGGAGTCGTAGTTGGGCTTGCCGTTACCGCCGCGCAGCACCACGTGGGCGTATGGGTTGCCTTTGGTGTGGGTGATGGCCACCTGGCCGTCGTTGTTGATGCCGAGAAAACGGTGCGGGTTGGCAACTGACTCCAGTGCGTTGATGGCTACGGTGAGGCCACCGTCGGTACCGTTCTTGAAGCCCACAGCGGAAGAGAGGCCACTGGCCATTTCACGGTGAGTCTGGGACTCGGTGGTACGGGCGCCAATGGCGGACCAGGAGATCAGGTCCTGGATGTACTGTGGGGAGATCGGATCCAGCGCTTCGGTGGCGGTGGGCAGACCCAGCTCGGCCACATCCAGCAGCAGCTGGCGGCCAATGTGCAGGCCTTCCTCAATCTTGAAGGAGTCATCCAGGTGCGGGTCGTTGATCAGGCCTTTCCAGCCCACGGTGGTACGGGGCTTCTCGAAATAGACCCGCATCACGATAAACAGGGTATCGGCAACTTCATCTGACAGCGTCTTGAGGCGCGCCGCGTAATCCTTGGCGGCCTTCACGTCGTGAATGGAGCAGGGACCGATGACGACCATCAGGCGGTGATCCTTGCCCTCCAGAATATTGCGCACGACCTGGCGACCTTCGGTCACGGTGGTGCGTGCAATATCGCTCAGCGGCAGCTCTTTTTTCAGATTTTCGGGGGAGATCAGGATCTCCTGCGAGACGATGTTGACATCATCTACGGCGTAATCGGTCATGAAACTATCCAGCGTGGTCAATGTAAAACGGGCATTCTACTGAAATTTGGGGGCTTGTGGGAAATTATCAAGCGCCGTCTTTTAAACTAGTGTTCAGGACGCTGACGCTACAGGACACGTTGTTACAGGACGCTATCGCTACAGGCAGACCTGTAGCGATAGCGTCCTGTAAGCTGTAGCGTCAGCGTCCTGTAGCAAAGCGTCCTGTTTAATCGCACTCGGCCAGCGCCTCCACCGGCACCAGAATGGAGAGCAGGGGGAAGTAGAGCGCGGTGGTCACCGGCAGGTCACTGTCGGCGAACAGTTGCCGGTAGTTGCCCAGCTGTTCGCGGTAGCTGGCACATTCACCATCGATAAACGCCTGCAGTGACTGCCCGTTGGCTGGCTCACTGGATTTGTAGTCAATGATCCAGCGCTGTTGCCCGGCTATCGGGTCTGTGGCTATAAATGTGCGGTCAATAATCTGCTGGCGCGGGCGGCGGTGGTTGCTCCACAGGCTCAGCTCACAGGCGGAATCCTGGTGGGCATCGTCTAAAAGCCAGCGGCCGCGTTCATCGGCGAGGGTTTTACGCAGCCCCAGCTCCACCCGGTTGCAGGCGTCCTGCAGGGCGCTGCCGGCCAGGCCGAGGGAGCGCAATTGTGCCAGCCAGGCGGGTCTCTGACGGGCAATGCGCGGGTCATCCCATTGTTGCAGCCCTTCGCTAACCACTTGTGCGAGCGCCCGGTGCAACACGGTGCCGGTATGGCGGGCAGCACGGGCACGGAAGTAGTCGTCCTGTACGCGGTTTTCCTCTTCCCCGAACTCCCGGCCGCGATAGCTGGCCAGCAGGCTGCCGGGTACCAGCGCCGGGCGCTGCCACTCCGGAGCCAGACGGCGGATCAGGGGCAGCATGGGGAGCGGGGCGGCCGCAGCCTCCGGGGCTGGCGTCGTGTCATCGGCACATTCGTAGTAACGGGCCTGCTCCTCAAGCTGTGGCCAGAGGCAGTTGAGCAGGCAGCCTGCAGACGGGGCGCGGATATCGCCCTTGCTGTTGCGCTGTACGTTGGCCAGCAGGTGCAGGCGGCGGATAGGCCGGGTGCAGCCCACGTAGAGTACGCGGGTAGCTTCCAGGGACTCCTTCAGCTTCATCTCTTCCCGCAGGTAGCTGTAGAGTGGGTCGTCGTCACTGCCGGTGGCCGCCAGCGGGCTTAACAGCAGGCGTTTCTCGTGCTGGCGGTTGATGCGTTGTTGCCACAGCAGCAGCTCCTTGTCGCTGGCGCGGCCACTGCGATCCAGTCCGGGGATGATCACGGTATCGAACTCCAGCCCCTTGGATTTGTGAATGGTCATCACCTGTACCCGGGGATCTGCATCCGATGCCGGCTTGGCGTAGAGCATGGCCACCGCATCTTCAAACTTGCCCCAGTCCTCAATCTGGCCGCCCCGATCGTGGCGATCCAGCAGGGCAAAGAAGTCGCGCAGGTTGATGTGGTCGGCAGGATTGAGCAGCGTGGCGGGGCCACCGAGGGCGGTCCAGGTGCCTTCAATCCACTGTCGCAGGCGCTTGCGGCGACGGTTCTCCCAGGCCAGCTGCAGCTGTGGCAGGCTGCGCTGCAGAATCTGTTTGCCGTCGTGGCTCAGGGGCAGGTCGCGGTAGTCGCCGAGGATTTCCAGCAGGCTGCGGCTATTGCCCTGCGGCAAGCCGGCCAGCTGCAACAGGTCGCTGTTGTCGAGGCCGATGACCGGGGAGCGCAGCAGCGCCAGCCAGGCGTTGCGGTCGGCCGGGTTGAGCAGTGCACGGGTGAGGCTGAGGCCGTCGATTACCGCCATGCGGCTGCTGAGCGGGTCGATCTCGGTGGCCTGGGCGCGGATGCCGGCGGCACTCAGGGCCGGCAGGATGTCGCGCAGCTGGGGCCGGGTGCGCACCAGGATCGCCACCGTGCCCTGGGGATGGTCCTGCAGCGCCTGCTGCACCAGCTCCGCAACCTTGGCGGCTTCGGCGCTGCGATCGCTGGCGCCAGCAAACAGGTGTGCGGTGGCAGCAGGGCCGTCAAGGGGCTGTTTGAACGCGACTGACGATGCGTAGCTCACGGCTCCGCGGGAGATGTCGTCAGCACCGGGGAACGCCTGTCGGAAGGCGTCATTGACCCAGTCCACGATACCCTGCTGGGAGCGGAAGTTGACCTGCAGATCCAGCATTTCCAGTGGCACTGTGCCAATGCCGGCCTGGCGGGCGTCGAGAAAGATGCCCACATTGGCATCGCGGAAGCCGTAACAGGACTGCATGCCGTCGCCGACAATAAACAGGCTGCGGCCGTCACCGGGCTGCCAGCCGGCGGTCAACAGCTCCAGTAAGTTGAGCTGGGGCGAGGCGGTATCCTGGAACTCATCGACCAGGATGTGGCGCACCTGGTAATCCAGCAGCAGTGCCAGCTCGGTGGGATCGTCGACGCTCCCCAATGCGGTGAGGGCACCGTGGGTAATTTCACTGAAATCGGTGGCGTTGAGGGAGCGAAAGGCCATTTTCAGGTGCGCGACTACCTGCGGCATCACGCGGGTGAGGCTGTCCAGCAACCGCCACTGGTTGTGGGGGTAGTGGCAGGGCGGCAGGATGCGTACCACCCGCAGGGCCTCCAGCAGACCGGGTATGGCCTGCAGCTCGCCCAGCAGGGCACCCATCTGCTCTTTACGCGCCTTTGCCGCCGCCTTCTCTTCCTTGGCCTTGGGGGCGGGGAAGCCGATTTTAACGTTCAGCCCGCCGGGTTTGCGCCAGTCACCGTCATTGGTGAGCAAAAAGTCGGTGATGCGCTGCCAGTCGCTGAGCGCTTCCGGGGCCAGCTCCGGCAGGCCGTCGATGCCCGCCAGCTGACAGAGTGGTGACTGAGGATTGTGCTCCTGCAGGTTACTGGCGGCATAGTCAGCCAGCAGGCAGAGGTCGCTGGCCAATGGGCGCAGCAATTCAGCGGCTTGCTGCAGGCTCTCGTCTACCAGCTCCTCAAGGACGTTTTCCAGGTACTCGCGGGCATCGCGGGCCTGTAACAGCGGCTGCAGCCACTGATCCCGGCGCTCCAGCAGAGAGACCAGGAAACCACTGAGTCGCTCCAGGTTGTTATCGAGATGTTGCAGCAGCTCGCTCAGGTCCCGCTGCAGTGGCCCCGGGGTCTCCAGCCCCCGCAGGGCGCCGTCCACCGCCTGTTGATAGACCAGTGTCGGGTTGTCCAGCAACTGGCTGCTGCCGCCAAGGCCGCTGCGAATGGGATTGTGTTGGGTGAGCGAGCGGCAGAGGCCATCAATGGTCTGGATGCGCAGGCGGTTGGGGTTCTGCAGCAGCTGCCAATGCTGCTCCGCGTCGCGCTCGATCACTTTGCGGGCCAGGTCCCAGGTGAGCTGGGCGTGGGGATCCTGCGGGCGGGCGGTAGTGGCGGCCAGCTGTATGGCGTTGAAAATCCGCTCCTGCATCTCCGCGGCGGCCTTGCGGGTAAAGGTGATACAGAGCACCTCCTCCGGTTCGTTGCAGAGGGGCAGCAGGGTCAGCACCCGCTGGGTGAGCAGGCCGGTTTTACCGGATCCTGCCGGTGCCGCGACTGCAAAGGAGCGGTGCGGGTCGAGGGCGTCCCGGCGGGCCTGATAATCTACGGGCTGGTTCATGACTGGCTTCCTTCCCCGTTACCGGTCTGCTGCTGGCGCCTGTTGCCGGGTTGCTGCTGGTAATAGCCCGCCACAATCTCTTCCTGTTCGTTCCAGCGCAGTATGGGCAGCAGGTGTTCGTAGTAGCGTCCGGCCTGGGCCTGGCTGAGGTCCGGAGGAGTTTCGCCCTGCAGGAACTCTTCCGCCAGCGCCGTCAGGTGCCTACGCCAGTGATCGCGCACCGCTTCCCATTCTGCCGGCAGGCCCAGTTTGTCGCTTTGCGCCGGCGTGTTGATACCCGGGTGGGGCTGGGAGAGCTCGCCCAGACCCATAATGGCAATCTCGTTGGCGTTGATCTGCACAAACACAATGGCGGCGATATCGGCGCTGTAACAGAGGCAGTAGAGTGGCAGCTGCGGCTCCTCCGGGCGCTCGCCCCCCCACTGGCGGGGTTTGGGGCTGCCGGTCTTGTAATCGATCACCAGCAGTTCACCATTGCTGAGCTGATCCATGCGGTCCAGCCGCAGGCGCAGTGACAGGCCCGCGAACTCCACCTCCAGTAATTCTTCATTGGCCACCACGGTAAAGTCGGGCCGTTCCAGCTCCTGCAGCAGCCACTGGTCGATCAGTCGCTGCTGGCGCTGGCGCTCCAGCAGGCAGTATTGATCGCCGAATACCTCCGGTTCCCGCTGCTGGTAGCGCCGAATGATGGGTTCCAGCGCGTCGTTGATCTGTTGCTGACGTTCGCTGTCGGTAAGCGCGGCCAGTACGGCGAGGGTCTGCCATTGTGTCCACAGCCGGGAGAGGGCGTCGTGGAGTATCTGCCCGCGATCAATGGGGCTGAAGCCCCGGGCCAGCAGTGCGGGCGCGTCGGCTTGCAGGCGGTGGATAAGGAAGGCGGCCTGGGGCAGCAGCGCCTGGTTGCGGAAGATCTGGCTGCCACCGCGAATTAACGGTTTTTCCGCCGCGCTCACCGCCGGAGCACTGCCAATGTTGAGCCATTGCAAGCGCTGGCGGGTAGCCAGGGTCTGCTGGTAGGCCTGCCAGCCGTTATTGAACAGGCTATCGGCTTCAGGGAGCGCCGGCCGGGGAGTGCCGCCGGTATCCAGTGGTTGCAGTAAGGGGCTGGGGTGCTGTGGCCGATCTTCATCAAAGCGGGCATAGCTGATCACCCACTGGCCGGTACCGTGGCGATAGTTATCGAGAATGGCGCGGGCGTAGTGCAGCTCGCGGTCCGCGTCGGCGTGGGGCATGTGGTAGTGGCGCTGCAGCGGCAGGGGCAGCAACGGGTTGGGTGTGGGCGCCGGCGGCCACTGGTTCTGGCTCAGGCCCAGCATCCAGACGTGACTGAAATTCAGGCCGGCACCCTCGAGGATACCAAGCACCTGGATCGGGGTTTCCGGTGTTTGTGCCTGGTAGTGGGTCTGTCCCACCAGCTGATTAAGCAGCTCCAGTGCCCGGCTGCAGCTCACCGGCTGTTGCAGGGCGTCCAGCTGGCAGTAGCTATCCAGCAATTGCAGCCATTGGCTCATCTGCTGGTACTCGTTACTGTCCGGGCGGCGTTGTCCGGGCCAGCCCAGCAGGTGCAGCTGCTGGCGGAACAGGTCGAGCCAGACGGAGGGCAGGTGCTCGCGGCCAAACTGGCGCCGCAAGGACTCAAAGTCCTGCAGAGCCTGATCCAGTGCCTGCCACTGTGGCAGGGCGGATAACAGGGGCTCGTCGGCCTCTTCGGTAATACTGGTCTTGTGCACCCACTGGCGCAGCTTACCAATCCTCAGGGAGTTACGCTGATGACGCTGCAGGCGTTGCAGCAGGGGCAGGCTCAGGCTCAGCTGTTCACCGGCGAGCCAGAAGGGGGAGCTGAGCAGTTGCTGCAGCTGCGGTGTCTCCATCTCCTGGTGGTTCAGGCGCAGTAGTGCCAGGGCGTCGTTAATGAGGGCGGTATCCCCCAACGGTATGCCAGCAGAAAAGTTAAAGGGCAGGGTGTAACGGGGTGTCTCCGGCAGGGCGTAGTGAGGCTCCAGCACTTCGCTGAAGATACGCTCGGCACTGCTGCGGATCTGGCCCAGGTTCGGTGCAATGACGCCGATAGTAGCGTCGGGATCCTGTAACAGGATCTGTTCGCACCACAGTGCTGCAGCCCGTAGTTCGTCGTCGCTGCTGGCGTAAGGGGCAACGGCGACACACTGTGGCTGGCGCTGCGGATCGTTGGCGGGCAGTTCGGTGACGGTGGTGGCTGCGGCACGGAACAGTGCCCGCTGCAACGGTGTCACATCGTCAAAGCCCAACAGGATCAATTCTTCTGTGGGTGGTTTGCCGGCGCTGCCCCAGTGTTGCAGCAATTGCGTCTGTACATCCTCGCGGGTACACAGCTGCCGCTGTTGCAGTGCCTCGTGAAAACTGTGGGCCCACTGGGCAAATGGGGAGTCGTACTGCCACTGGCGCTCATCACAGAGCGACTGCAGTTGCAGGGGATCGATCTGCCAGCGCTGCAAAGTCTGCCAGGCATTGTGGGCATCATTGGCCAGCTTCAATGGATTAACCAGTTCGGCTCCCTCTGGCGAAGCCTGGATAATATTCAGCCACAGTTGTTGGGCGGCGAAGGTGGTGAGCAGGGCAAAGGGTGCCGGCAGAGCGGCACTGTCCAGCAGCTTTTGATAATGCTCGCTCAGCCATTCATCGACACTGAAAACCTGTGGCCCCTGCCAGCTGCTGCAATCGCTGCTCTGCTGCTGGTGCCAGGCAGTCAGCAATTTGTTGCGCAGGCGACTGTTGGGTGTAAGGATGCACGCGCCGCGGGCAATGGCGGGCAGCAGCGGCTGAATATTGAACAGGGTGCGGGACATGCGAGCATCGGGTCCGGGTTGGAAAACTGGATCATGGTCTCACAGGCGGACCGGGCAGACTACCGGATGCCTGTCACTGATTGTCAGTGGCGTCGTTCTCTCTGGCGGCCACAAACTCGCTGATGGTGTTGAGGTAGCAGGGGTCTTCATTCTGGAACAGGGCTTTGCCACCCAGTGTGTAAGCCTGTTGCAGGTGGTTACGCGACGGCAGGCGCTCGCCGAGGTGGTAGAGGCATTGGCCCAGGCGCAGCTGGATAAACGGGTTGCCGCGGCAATCGGGGCAGTGATCGGCGGAACGCAGCGCTTCGCTGCCTGGGGTATACTGGCGCAGGCGGAAGTAGGTGTCCCCGATGCCCACCAGCACCCAGCCGGCTTCGGCGTAATGGGTCTGGGGTTTGGGCAGCAATACCCAGGCTTGGTAGAATAGTCGCAGGGCTTTACGAAACTCTCCCTGGTCGTAATGGCTGTAAGCGTCGGCACAAAGCGCTTTGACTTTGTTGGTGGTTTCGGTCGCCAGATGAGGCATGGGCGGGCTCGACTCCGTTAAGTATTGATGACAGCTTGCCAGAAACCGCACAAATATAACGATCTTGACTGGCAAACTCAAAACCATTTACAGGATTCTGCTACATGGTAATCACTCCCGAACTGGTGGGACTCGTATTCATTTCCGTTGCTTTGATCATCGCCGTCGCGTTGTTGTTCCTGCAGCTCGGAAAAACCCGTCAAGCGCGACGGGATGCGGACCAGGCCTTGCAACAGCTGCAACAGACCGGACAGCAGTT
The DNA here is from genome assembly GCF_009857815.1 of Pseudomaricurvus sp. HS19. Classification (GTDB taxonomy): domain Bacteria; phylum Pseudomonadota; class Gammaproteobacteria; order Pseudomonadales; family Cellvibrionaceae; genus Pseudomaricurvus. Next base: position 616,366 of record NZ_WVVW01000001.1, read on the forward strand.
GTCACTGGCGCAGCAACAGCAGCAGCACCTGCAGACCGGCACCGATCGCTTACAAAGTGAGCTGGCGGAGGCCAATGCCCGCTGGCAGGCAGAACACCAGCAGCTGATGCAGGCGACGCAACAGATCGCCGGACTGCAGGCCTCGCAGGAAGAGTTCAATCGCCTGCGCACGCAACTGAATGAGCGCGAAGTGGCGTTGCGGGAACTTACCGCGGAACACCGCTCGTCGCTGGCCAAAATGGATGCCGAAAAGAGGGCGCTGGAAGAGAAGCTGGCGCTGCTGAAAGACGCCAAGGAACAGCTGAACAGTGAGTTCCGCCTGTTGGCGCAGCGCATCTTCGAAGAGAAACAGCAGAGTTTTAACCAGCAGAGCCAACAGGTATTAAAAGCCAGTGTTGATCCCTTGCGGGAACAGATCGACTCTTTCCGCAAAAAAGTGGAAGACGCCTACGACAAGGAGAACGCCGAGCGCAACAAGCTGGTGGGGCACATTCTGGAATTGCAGAAGCAAACCAGCCAGATTGGTCAGGATGCGGTCAATCTCACCAAAGCTCTGAAGGGGGATAACAAGGCCCAGGGTAATTGGGGTGAAGTGATCCTGGAGCGACTGCTGGAACAGTCCGGTCTGCAAAAGGGTGTCGAGTACGATATCCAGGTAGCGCTGCAGGATGAGGACGGCCGTCGTCGCAACCCGGATGTGATTGTGCGCCTGCCGGAAGGCAAGGACATCGTGATCGACTCAAAAGTATCGCTGCTGCATTACGAACAGGCCTGCGCTGCCGAGGATGAAACGGAGCGCCGCCAGGCACTGAAACTGCACGTTAATTCCGTGCGTACCCATATACAGCAACTGAGTGGCAAGTCCTACGACAAGCTGGAAGGGCTGCGAAGCCTGGATTTTGTTTTTCTGTTTATCCCTGTGGAAGCGGCCTTTATGGCAGCGATGCAGGAGGAGCCGGGCCTGTTTCAGGAAGCCTACAGCAAACACATTGTGGTGGTCAGTCCCACCACGCTGATGGCGACGCTGCGCACGGTGGAAAATATCTGGCGTTACGAAAAGCAGAACCGCAACGCCGAGGAGATCGCCCGTCAGGCCGGCGGCCTGTACGACCAGTTCGCGCTGTTGCTGGAAGCCTTTGAAGATATTGGCAAGCAGCTGGGTAAGGCGCAGGAGGCGTTTGAGCTCACCCGTAAACGCTGGAGCACCGGGCGGGGGAATCTCATGCGCCGGGTGGAAACACTCCGCCAGTTGGGTGCCAAAACCAAAAAGCAGCTGCCAGTCAGTGACGATATGCTGCCGGACCTGAACGATTCCTCATCCGACAGGGATGACGCTGACAGCGATATAGCGGCGGACGAAACACTCTGATGCTGGCCACACTGCAGTTTTCCCTGTCGGTCACCTTGCCGATCTTTGGCTGGCTGGTGCTGGGATTGCTGTTGCGACAGCTGCGCCTGATCAACACCCTCTGGACCAGCCGCATGTCGTCGCTGGTCTTTTATGTGAGCCTGCCGCTGCTGATGTTCAGCAGCGTGGTGCGTTTTCCCATCAGCGATATCCTGCAGCCGGCAGTGGTGTCGGTAACGGTAGCGGTGACGCTGCTGATATGGCTGCTGGCGCGGCAACTCAATCGCTACCGCAAGGTGGAAGGGCGGCAGGCTGCCGTTATCGAGCAGGCCGCCTTTCGCGGCAACCTGGGCATTGTGGGGATCTCACTCTGCCTTAACGCCTATGGCAGCGAACTGCTGGCACAGGTGTCGCTGCTGATGGCGGTGCTGACACTGGTCTACAACCTGTTAAGTGTGTATGTATTCGTTGCCGCCAATGCCAGCGGCAAGGTGTCGGTAGGGCAACTGCTCAGTCGTATCCTCAGCAACCCGCTGATCCTCGGTTTGCTGGCCGGGGGGCTGGTGGCGCTGGCGACGACACTCTTCCCGGCGCTGCAAATGCCGCAGTGGTGGTTTGTGGTGACGGATTACTGGATCCAGTGGACCTTGCCGCTGGCGTTGATCGCCATTGGCGCCAGTCTTGGATTTGGTACCATGCGGCGCCACTGGCAGGTGTTGTCGGAGGTGGCCGGCTTCAAGCTGTTACTGATGCCACTGCTCTCGGTCGTCACTTTACTGGCGCTCGGCTGGCGTGGAGAAACGATTGGCATGGTGTTCCTGCTCTGTGCCAGCCCCACCGCGGCGGTGAGCTATGTAATGGCCAAGGCCTATGGTGGCGATGCCGAGCTTGCTGCCAACCTGGTGGCCGTGATTACCCTGGTCTCGCTACCCTGTATCAGCCTGGGTGTATTTATTCTGAAGTTCTGGAGTCTGATGTAAGTTATGCAAGCGCTTTTCACCAACCCGCTGTTCTGGCTCGTTATCGGCGCCGTCATTGTTGTGGCCCTGTCCGGCGTTGCCGCCTGGTACCTGCTGGCGCTGCGCCGCCTGCGTCAACGCCAGGCCGGGCAGATGGAGATCCTGCGGGCTGAGCGGGACCAGCAGCGTCAGCGGCTCAACAACAGTATCCAGGTGTTGGCGCAGGGGTTGCTTGAAGAGCAGCTTACGCTGACGGAAGGGGCCATACGGATTCGCGTGTTGCTGGACAGCCTCAATATCAGTGATGACGAGCGTGAGAGTTATCGGGCGTTTTATCTGTTGGCCACCGCCACTGATCACATCCCGATCCTGGAGCAGTGGAAGGCACTGAGCACGAAAAAGAAACTGGAGTTAACCCGCCAGCGGGAAAAACTGGAATCCGATCACCGCGAGTTCGTGCTGGACGCGGCGAAACGGATTCTGGGCCAGCAGTTCTGACGGATAGCGCAGAGGTCTGGCTCAGTCCTGGCGACGCTGCAGCAGGACGCCGCTCTCCATGTGATGGGTGTAGGGAAACTGGTCGAACAGGGCGCAACGGCTGATGCTGTGCGTGGTGGTCAGCACCTGCAGGTTGTTTACCAGTGTCTCCGGGTTACAGGAGATATAAAGGATGGTGTCGAACTGCTGGATGATCTGGCAGGTGTGATCATCGAGACCGGCCCGGGGCGGATCCACAAACACGGTGGAGAAGTTGTAGTCGCTTAACTCAATGCCTCGCAGGCGGCGGAACTCCCGCTCCCCGTCCATGGCCTGGGAGAACTCCTCGCTGGACATGCGCACTACCTGCACATTGTCGATGCTGTTCATCTGCAGGTTGTAATTGGCACTGTTCACTGACGTCTTGGAGATCTCGGTGGCCAGCACCTTGTCAAAACAGCGGGAGAGGGGCAGGGTGAAGTTGCCGTTACCGCAGTAAAGCTCCAGCAGGTCGCCGCTGCTGTCACGTACCGCTTGCTGGGCCCAGCCGAGCATCTTTTCGCACACCCTGCCGTTGGGTTGGGTAAAACCGGTTTCTACCTGCTGGTAGCGGTAACCATCGCCGTTGACCTGCAGCTCCTCAATCACAAAGTCTTCCCCAATGACCCGCTTCTGGCCACGGCTGCGGCCGATGACACTGACCTGGAGCGATTCCGCCAGTGTCCGGGCCTCAGCTTCCCAGTTCTCCTGCAGGGCGCGATGATAGATCAGGGTGACTACAGCCTGGCCGCTGAGGGTGGTCAGGAATTCCACCTGAAACAGACGCTTTGAGAGCTCGGTACTGGCGTTAACGCCGTCCAGCAGCTGTGGCATCAGGCGGTTGATGAGCTCGCTGCCAACGGGAAAGGTCTCGATTACAAACGGCTTTTTATACTCCCCGGGCTGGTACATGGCGTAGTGGGCACGCCCGTCCTCGTGCCAGATCTTGAATTCGGCGCGCTGGCGGTAGTGGCTTACCGGCGAATCAAACACCTCAAGTTCGGGGGCGCCAAAGGGGGCAAATTGTGCCTGCAGGCGCTCGCGCTTCTCCTGCAGCTGGTTGGCGTAGTTGTCCGGGAATACCTGATGGATGCTCATGACCGGGGGCCTGTCGGGAAAAAGGCGCAATTATAGGCGTCGCTGGCGGGCGGTGCCAGTTGGCAGGCGGATTCCGGAGTCGTGCGGGGCAAGTGTGCAAGGAGGTAGCCCGGCGGGGGCGCGGGGGCCGGATCTTGTGAAAGCCTTCATGACGAGGTTGCTGGAGGAGACGCGGTAAGGGCGGTTACGCACAGGGCAGGGTGATCACAAAGCGGGTGCCCCGGCCCGGTTCGGATTCCACCTCAATGGTGCCATCGTGGTGTTCGGTGACGATAAAGTAGGTCACCGACAGCCCCAGGCCGGTACCCTGGCCCACCTCCTTGGTGGTAAAGAATGGCTCGAAGATATGCCGTTTAACGCTGTCGGGCATGCCGGGGCCGTTGTCGCCTATCTCAATACGGACTGCGCCGGGAACCGCCCGGGTGCGCAGGGTCAGGGTCGGTGCGGCCTGTTGTTCACTGGCTGGCGCAGTGAAGGCCTGGCTGGCATTGCGCAAAAGGTTGAGTATCACCTGCTGCATCTCGGCGGCTGAACACCTGACTTTCGGCGCCTGCGGGTCGTAATCCCTGACAATCTTCAATGTCTGTGAACCGTCGGCGGTCTTCAGGTCGAATGAATTCTTTGCCAGCTCCAGGCTGTGCTCCACCAGGTCAGCCACATCGGTCAGCTGGTGACTGCGGTGGTTGCTGCGGGAAAACTCCAGCATGTTGGTCACGATGCGCGCAGAGCGATCACCCGCCTCGCGGATGGCCTCCAGGAAAGAGTAGATGCCGCGGGCCTCCAGATAACGCTCCACATCCTTGACCGAAATACCCAGCTCCTCAGCAGTGGTGCGGTTGCGTGGCAGGTCTTCACTGGTGCGGCGGTAGATGTTCTGCACACCGTGCACGATGGCGCTGAGTGGGTTATTGATTTCGTGGGCGATGCCGGCGGCCAGCTCACCGAGGGACATCATCTTCTCGTTCTGGATCATCATGTTTTCAATGCGTACCCGCATGGTGACATCGTCGATACGAATCACCGCGCCGGTAATCTCCGCCGACAGCAGCGGGTAGATGGTGACGTCGCAATGCTGCGCGTGGCTGCCACTGCCCAGCTGGATGTTCTCCTGGGTTTGGGGCACACCACTGTCGATGGCCTCTGTCACCATGTCATTGCTGACCGGAATATCCCCGTACACCTCAAACAGCGGACGACCGAGGGCATCCTTGGGCGAGACCCCGGTCACTTGTGCGGCAGCGGTGTTCCAGTGGGTGATATTGCCCTGGCGGGTGACGCCGATCAGCACAGACGGCATAGAGTTGAGGATGCTGTTGAGATAATCCTGGGTTTCCCGCAGCAGCTCTTCGGTAATTTCGTGGCGGGCGATCTCTTCGTAGAGCTGGTTGTTAATCGTGCGCAGGCGGTTGGTGCGCTCTACCACACGCTGTTCCAGACTCTTCTGAGCGGTCTTGAGGTGTTCTTTCTTGAGCTTCTGCCGTTCCCGGCTGAGGTACATGCCGTAGAGAATCAGGCTCTGCAGGATAATCACCGGCCACAGCAATAACGCCTGCACCTGGGTGTTGTTAAGCCATTGCAGTCCGCTTGATTCTGCAGCCGTCGCTGCCAATGGCAGGCAGCTGGCAAGCAGCAGCAGAGCAGGGCGGGTGACGGGAGAATGGCGCATGCATAGATTCTGGCAAAGTGGCAGTTGCAGGCCCATCAGCGGGCACTGGCTGGAAATGCTACACGATGCCGGGAGGCTTGCATAACCAGCCAGTAAGTGACTGATTTTCAGCCAAAAAATGTAATCGAGAGTTTCCTGGTGTGAGCAGGAGAAAGTGTTTGACAGGGCCCCTGATTTCGGTAGAATGCGCCTCTCTTGCAAAGCGGGGTGGATAGCTCAGCTGGGAGAGCATCGCCCTTACAAGGCGAGGGTCGGGGGTTCGATCCCCTCTCCACCCACCATTTTGCAAGTATCGCGGACCGGTAGTTCAGTTGGTTAGAATACCGGCCTGTCACGCCGGGGGTCGCGGGTTCGAGTCCCGTCCGGTCCGCCAAAATTTAAAAAGCTGCCCTAAACCGGCAGCTTTTTTTATGCCTCGAAAAACCTCCCTCCTCAACACCTGACTGCTTACCTGTTGCCAGAGCGTTTGCGCAGGCAGTCTGATCTTGGATGCAAGTTACGGTGTGCAAAGCACGCAACTCTCTGCCGAGCTGTGGCAGCTTAAGGTATGTGAGCGTGGTAACCGCCTGCTAGCCGTTGGATAGTTGCATTCGGTGCCAAAAGTGGCCTATCAAGGTGACATCGTTCAGTGTGGCTGCAAAGCTGTGTCTATACTCTTCGAAAACGGAGAAAGCAGATGCTGAAAAAAGCACTTGCGGTAGCGGCAGGGAGTTTGCTTACCGCAGGAACCCTGGGGGCCGCAGAGCTGTACGGAAACCTCAGAGGCATTCCCCCCAACACCCAGATGTCAGTCAAATGCGGGCAGGCATCATTCAAGCCCTCCATTGATAAGAACGGCAATTATCGTGTTGCCGGTATTCCGCCCAATTCAACCTGCACCCTGGAGCTGGTGAACGCCGGCGCAAAATCCTCCCAGGTGTGGGTGCCGGTCAAATCCGGGCAGGTGGCCTTTAATGCCAGTATCCGCATAGCGGGCAGTAAAATACTGGTGCTCAAAGAGTAGGGACAGGCGATGAATGACAAAGGGAAGGATTCCAATGTCGATTGGTTTGACCGGCTTTCCAAACTGACCATACCTGTAGCCGGTGCTCTACTGGTTGCCCTGGCAGCCTTCTTCGGGGATCAGTATCTGGGCGAGTTCTCCAGTCGCCAGGAAAATGCCCGGCTGATTACCCAGCTGCAAATACAGCGGGAGCAGGCGGAGATCGACCTGCGCAAAGATGTCTTCAACCAGGCGCTGGCGGCGTTGCTGGTGGAGGAGGGGCCGGAAGGACCCAACATCTCCAAACGCATGCTCAAGCTGGAACTGCTGGCACACAATTTTGGCGACTCACTGAATCTGGCTCCAATCTTCTCGGAATTTAATCGCGACCTGGACCTGCTGGAGGTGGGGCCCAACAGCCTGCACGAAAGTTTACGGGTGGCGGACGCGCGCGAGCGCCTGCGCCGGCTGGCGCGCCGCCTCACCAGCAAACAGCTCTCGGATCTGGCACAGCATGGCGCGGAGTTTGATGTCATTATTCCGCTGCCCACCGGGGAGGATGCGGAGTTCACCCAGTACAACTGGCCGGAACAACTGGTATGCGATCGGGTCGGCAACCCGGCGGATTACGCTGACGATACGGTTGTGGAAGGTTGGGACTGCCTGAATTACGTGCGCAATCGTCGTAGCTACCAGAAACTGCCTGCGGTGTTCGAGGAGTACTTCGATAGGGAGTTGCGCTCAGTGGCGTTAAGACAGCACGCTGGCTCTTACTATTTTCTGTCTGTTACTGTCGATGACCTGAAACTGGATGATCAGTCTGTGCGAGTGTCCTTTGCCATTTGCGCGGACGCTAACGCCGACACGGCTATCGAACATTGCAACACCAAAGCGCAAAAACGCAGCTTCCGGCTCGACACCTTTAACTTCCCCAAGATCGATAACACCCGCCTGGGAGACAGTCAGCGCTTTGCTATCGTGCTCGATAATATCGACAGCAAGAAAGACAGTCTCAATCCCAACCTGTTTCTGTCCGCCGTGGTTTTCCCGTCGGAGCGGGCCAGCCTGCGTGAGCCACCGAGCATGGAAGAGGCGGTTACGCTGCTGCATTCGGTACTGAAGTCACAGGAGGTCAAGGCAGACGATGATTAGTGCTATCCGAATTATCCGTTGCCCGGGTTGGGCACCATTGTTGTGGCCGCTGATACTGTGTGTGGCAATCCTGGCTTTTGATCTGCAGGCTCAAACGGAGGGTGAGGGGGCGTCACTGAGCGCTGGAACCTGGGCAGGCGAATACGATCTTGCCGGTATTGACGATGTGCCGGTTACCCTTACCCTGAATGCCGGTGATGATGGACTGGAAGGCAATATTGAATTTGCGGGATCGAAAAGTTACGACGCGAACGTGGTTGTTGATGACTCAGGTTTGGTTAGCGTGACGTTTGGTAGAGGCGGCGACCGGCACCAATGCGAGTTACGCTTTGTGGGTGGTGAGCGGATGCGAGGGGATTGTGTGTCGGCTGGGTCAGACAAAGCCACCCTGAACCTGACAAGGGTAGAGGGAGGGAGTGTCTTGCCGGATAAGCCTGTGGCGGTGAGCGCTGGCATTGAGTCGAAGGATGGCGAATCGCCGTCAGGCACAGAGGCGGAGACGGCGCAAACGAGCCCGTAATACGGATAACAAAGAGAGGGCGCAGGTGCTATTCAGCAGTATCAGGGCAGGGGCGTCAGCGGTTGGCCGGCGCCCCTGTTTTTTGATCATACTTATTTGGGGGAAACCGCTTCCCCGCCTTCCAATGTCATAAGCAGCTCTTTACTGAACACCTGCAGTTTGTCCAGCTCGCCATTGCGTACCAGCTGTGGCCAGTCCGCATTGGCGATCAGCGCACGGCCAACCGCAATCAGGTCAAACTCCTGATTTTCCATACGGTCGTAGAGCTGGTTCAGGCTGTTGTCGGGTTTGGCATCTTCGAAGCCGTTATCTTCCACCAGAAAATCCCGGTCAAGGCCAACGCTGCCGACGGCGATTGCCGGCTTGCCGGTGAGTTTTTGGGTCCAGCCGGCCAGGTTCAGTGGGCTGCCGTCAAATTCCGGTTCCCAGAAGCGGCGCACGGAGCAGTGGAAAATATCGACCCCGACATCCACCAGCGGTGCCAGGAATTCCCCCAGTTGCTCCGGCGTCTCTACCAGCTTCGCACCGTACTCCTGCTGTTTGAATTGCGAGTAGCGGAAAATAATGGGGTACTCCTCTCCAACCGCTGCACGCACCGCCTTGATCAGCTCAATGGCAAAACGGGAGCGTTGCTGCAGGTCACCACCATAGCCGTCCTTACGGGTGTTGGTCTTGTCCCAGAAAAACTGGTCGATCAGGTAGCCGTGGGCGCCGTGGATCTCGATGGCGTCCATGCCGATGGCTTTGGCGTCGGCGGCGGCACGGGCGAAGGCGGCGATGACGTCATCAATGTCCTGTTGAGTCATGGTATGACCACTGACCACGCCAGGCATATTGATGCCCGAAGGTCCGTGGCCGGGAGTCGCTCCGCCGGGCTCCACGCCAGCTTCACGCACAGCGCCCACGTGCCAGAGCTGTGGGGCAATCTTGCCACCTTCGGCGTGGACGGCTTCAACCACCTTGCGCCATCCGGCCAGGGCTTCGTCGCCGTAGAAGTTGGGCACATGGGGGAAGCCGTGAGCGGCAATATGATCCACGCAGGTCCCTTCGGTAATAATCAGGCCCACACCACCGGCAGCCCGGCGGCGGTAGTATTCAACCACACGCTCATTGGGGACGTTGCCGGGACTGGCGCTGCGGGTCATGGGGGCCATCACTATGCGATTGGGCAGGTCCAGTTTTTCGGAATGGAAGGGCTGAAAGAGAACTTCTGCGGATGACATGCGCATCTCCTGTGGTGTCGCTCATCAATAGATCAAATCAAGTGGTGTTGGGGCGGGCTCAGAGACCTTCTACCAGAAACGCCCGGTGGCGAGCTGCCTGCAAGCGTTTGGGCAGAGCCTTCTGGTAGTCCTCGCTGAAGTACCACTGGCGGGCCTCTTCCATGGTGGGAAATTCCAGCATGATCACACCATCAGGCGCTTCGCCCTCCAGCGCCTGAACTTCGCCGTAGACCACTTTTGGTGCGGGTTTTACCGCAGTTGTCATCTGCCGGGTGAGGGTCTGGTACTCCTTCATGGACTCAGGGTCGCGCAGCGGTTCTTCGCGAGTAACGATGATGTAGGCGGGCATTGGTATTTCCCTCTTTTTATAGTTTTCTGGTTGGTGTCTGGCGGGGATGGCCCCGGTTTGATTGCCTGGCGGGAATTTTAGGAAATGCTCCTGTCCGGGGACAAGCATGAAGTATTTAGCCCCCTAAGTATCCCGGTCGCAGGCTGGAGTGGGTAAGGCACGCTGCCTTTACTTCCTCAGGGCTTGAAGTAGCGGTCAAGCTCGTTATGCAGCTCTCCCATTATCCTGCCAAGGGCCTGCTGATCCTCTTCGGACAGGTTGCGGAAGCAGCGTACGAAGGCCGCCTGGGTATTGATGCCGCGGTCCACGGCGTTGACGATGTCGCTGCCTGCATGGGTCAGCTCAAGTACGAACGCGCGGCGATCGCTGCGGCTGGGGAGGCGTTGCAGAAAACCTCGTTCTGTGAGCTTGCGTATACGGGTTGAAAGTACCGCATTAGAGACGTTGAGGCGCTGTGCCAGGTCGGTGGCGCGCTGTTCGGTGGCGCCTTCGGACTGCAGTACCCCCAACAGGTGGAAGTCGGCGATGCTGATGTCGTGTTGGCGACAGATTCTCTCGAGGTCGGTGGTCAGCAGATGCCCAACCTTGAAGGTGTGCCAGATCGCGGGGAAATAACTGACATCAAAGTTGTGCTCGGCATAGTAGGCAGTGGCAGCCTGTTGCTGATCAACGGGTTTCCTGGGCATGGGTGGAACCTGAATCCGGGCCATTACTGGCTGGCGGGCACCACCTGGTGGGAAATGCCCGACAGCGTTTGCCCCATGATACTGAACTCCCGCTCGCTCTCCAAAGCGCTTTATCACGCTCCGGCCAGAGGCTGGAGCACACATGGAGAGGAAACTTCACGCTTGTGACAAACAGGCAAGTTTCCGGGCTGACTCAGATGATTTGCAGCAAATCAGTCTGCAGTTTCTGAAATTGTTTGGTCTTCTCCATGCTTTCACACCAGTGTGCAAAGTAATTGCGTAAGTCGTTGCTGTTACCAGTGCCGGCTATGCTGCTTTTCAGTGAGAGGTAGCCATATTGGCCGTGAAAATGTCCGATGGTGTTGAGCATGAAATTCTTGGCTTGCTCAAACTCTGCAGCACTGCGCTGTAAGGGCAGTGCTGTCAACTGCTCCGCGTAGCTATTGCTGTCGTTCTTTGGTGGACTTTCTGTGGAGCCGGGGGCGGCAGTGATGTAGCCGCTGTCTTGCAGCTGCACGAGCAGTTCCGCAGCGGATGCTCCCCCCAGGGTCTGGGCAAGCTGCGTTGAATCAATGGTTCCGTTGCAGAGGATAAGTGCGCGGCGTTGTTTTGGGGTCAGTTGTCCCGAAGGGCGAGCGATCTCTTCGCGGCCCTTATCCGTTTTCAAATAGGTAGTCATGCCTGATCCAATCTTTATTGTTGTTTTGAAATCCAGGGCTGCTGAGCTTCAGCATGCGACCCTGAAAAATTATCAGGGGTGCCAGGCGAATTCAAACGCCATGAGCGATTTGGCGCCTATACTTTAGTCGGGTGGGACAGCCACAAGGGTTGATGGTGTTGCTGGCTGGCCACCTGAGTCATCCCCAAAACGCCCAATCTTTCGCTGTCATAGTCACAGTCTTCCAGATCGGTAGTTGTAATTGATTATGCGCTCAGCTCACGGTGTCTATACTGACCTCTGTGCAGTGGTTGGATAATCCTCCTGCACATTTCCGTTACTACTAAATAACGACGGCCAAGGAGAGTAACTATGTCTGAAGGTAAATGCCCGGTAATGCATGGCGCCAACACCGAATCGGGATCATCCGTGATGGAGTGGTGGCCCAGGGCGCTGAACCTCGACATCCTGCATCAGCACGATCGTAAAACTGATCCCATGGGTGAATCGTTTAACTACCGGGAAGCGGTGAAAACGCTGGACTTCGCGGCGCTGAAAAAGGACCTGCTGGCGTTGATGACTGACAGTCAGGAGTGGTGGCCCGCAGACTGGGGGCACTATGGTGGCCTGATGATCCGCATGACCTGGCACGCGGCGGGTACCTACCGTGTGGCAGACGGGCGTGGTGGTGCCGGCACGGGCAACCAGCGTTTTGCTCCCCTCAACTCCTGGCCCGATAACGGCAACCTGGATAAAGCCCGCCGTCTGTTGTGGCCCATCAAAAAGAAGTACGGCAACAAGCTGAGCTGGGCTGACCTGATCGCCTACGCCGGTACCATGGCCTATGAGTCCATGGGCCTGAAAACCTTCGGTTTTGGTTTCGGCCGGGAAGACATCTGGCACCCGGAAAAAGACATCTACTGGGGCTCTGAGAAAGAGTGGCTGGCGCCCACCGGCAGTGAAGGTACCCGTTACTCAGGCGAGCGCGACCTGCAAAACCCGCTGGCGGCGGTCATGATGGGTCTTATCTATGTGAATCCTGAAGGTGTGGATGGCAAGCCCGACCCGCTCAAAACCGCCCACGACGTGCGTGTGACTTTCGAACGCATGGCCATGAACGACGAGGAGACTGTAGCCTTGACAGCTGGTGGTCATACCGTTGGTAAGGCCCACGGTAACGGCGACGCCGACCTGCTGGGCCCGGCCCCGGAAGGTGGTGAGCTGGAGGACCAGGGTTTCGGCTGGCTCAACAAAACCAAGCGGGGAATCGGTGGCGATGCAGTTACCAGTGGGCTTGAGGGCGCCTGGACCACCAACCCGACGCAGTGGGATAACGGCTACTTCGAACTGCTGCTGAACCACGAGTGGGAGCTGAAAAAGAGTCCGGCAGGCGCCTGGCAGTGGGAGCCGGTGGATATGAAAGACGAGCTCAAGCCCGTCGACGCGGAAGACCTGACCACGCGCCGTAACCCGATCATGACCGATGCCGACATGGCCATGAAAATGGATCCGGAGTATCGCAGGATTTCCGAGCGCTTTTATAAGGATCCAGCCTATTTCTCTGAGGTGTTTGCCCGCGCCTGGTTCAAGTTGACCCACCGCGATATGGGACCCAAGGTGCGCTACATCGGCCCTGATGTGCCTGGCGAAGACCTGATCTGGCAAGACCCGGTGGTGGCTGGTAATACGGGTTACGATGTACAGAACGTAAAAGACAAAATCGCGGCCAGTGGCCTCAGCGTCAGTGACATGGTCGCCACCGCATGGGACAGTGCCCGGACCTACCGGGATTCTGACAAACGCGGCGGCGCCAACGGTGCCCGTATTCGTCTGGCACCGCTGAAGGATTGGGAAGGTAATGAACCTGAGCGTCTGGCGCGGGTGCTGCCAGTACTGGAAGGCATCGCTGCTGGTAGCGGCGCCAGTGTGGCGGACGTGATTGTGCTGGCCGGCAACGTCGGTGTGGAGCAGGCTGCCAAGGCTGCAGGTGTCAGCGTGTCGGTTCCATTCTCGCCCGGTCGCGGCGATGCCAGCGATGATATGACCGACGCTGTATCCTTTGCCGTGCTTGAGCCGCTTCACGATGCCTATCGCAACTGGCTGAAGGGCAGCTATGTGGTCACTGCTGAAGAGCTGATGCTGGACCAGACCCAATTGCTGGGACTGACTGCCCATGAGATGACCGTATTGGTGGGTGGCATGCGGGTTCTGGGCACCAACCATGGTGGTAGCAAGCACGGTGTGTTCACCGATAATGTCGGTGCCCTCAGCAATGACTTTTTCGTTAACCTCACCGACATGAGTTACACCTGGAAGCCTGCCGGGGAGAACCTCTACGAAATCCGTGATCGCAAGACCGATCAGGTCAAGTGGACTGCGACCCGTGCGGACCTGGTATTTGGCTCTAACTCGATTCTGCGTGCCTACGCGGAAGTTTATGCCCAGGATGACAACAAGGAGAAGTTTGTACATGACTTTGTTGCGGCCTGGACCAAGGTGATGAATTCGGATCGCTTCGATCTGGCCTGATGAACGCCATAGCCATCGTCTGGTGGCTATGGCGTCGGATAAATCCCACTACCGTCATCGCGAGCGGAGCGTGGCGATCCATGTGTGGCTCGGGTTATCCAGTGTGGTGCCAGACATGGGTTGCTTCGTGGCTTAAGGCCCCTACTTTTGGCGCTGAAAAACGCTCCTCGCAACGACGGGGTAGGGGTGGAGATCAGCCCAACGATCTCCAGCCGGCTGAAGCTGAACACCATTGTCATCGCGAGCGAAGCGTGGCGATCCAGGTCTGGCACGGGTTGGCCGATGTGGTGCCGGACATGGGTTGCTTCGTGGCTTAAGGCCCCTACTTTTGGCGCTGAAAAACGCTCCTCGCAACGACGGGGTAAGGATTGTTGTCCCGGTGGTCACATTTTTGGCGCCAGGGCGGTATTGTCAGGCGGTTAAAACAACTAGAATCATTGCCCATAACTATTGGCGTAATCGGCCGGATAGCCGCACCTGTGGACGGTAGCCGGGTTTGGCCAGCGGAGAGTAATCGGGCGTGAAGCAAAAGGGTAAGTTAACCTCGTGGGATGACGACAGAGGTTTTGGTTTTATTGAGCCATCGTTGGGCGGGGACAAGGTGTTCCTGCATATCAAAGCATTCCGTGGCCAGGGGGCACGGCCACAGGTGGGACAGCTATTGGTGTTTGAGTCCGCTAAGGACAAGCAAGGCAGGTTGCAGGCAACCGTAGCCGTGCCATCGGTGTTACTGGCGTCAGACTCGCGCAGTCAGGGGAAAGGTCAAAGTAAGCAGGTGCCGAAGGTGCCCTCCCGAACGTCTGGGCATAAAGGTCGTAAGAAGGGGACTTCGCATACAAGTGCGTTTGCGATTGTGCTTCTGTTCCTGGGGGGTGTCATGGCTGCGGTGGCACTGGATAAAATCCCGTTGTGGATTTTGGTGGTGTATCTGCTCCTGTCGATCGTAACCTGGTTTATCTATGCCGACGACAAGGCTGCGGCAAAAGCTAATCGCTGGCGCACACCGGAAGATCTCCTGCATGTGTGGTCACTGGCAGGTGGTTGGCCGGGTGCGTTGTTGGCGCGAAGAATCTTGCGGCACAAGTCCCGCAAACAGCCATTCCGAACCGTCTTCTGGGTCACAGTACTACTGAACTGCGCCGCGTTTGGCTGGACGCTTACCGATCAGGGTCAGCGTTTTATGGGCCAGTGGATGGAGTGGGTACCTAAGGAGCGCAATTACATTCGCTGGTCACAACCGGATTGACACTACTCCCGGTTCAAGTGGCCCGGGAGTAGTCTTTTGCTTCAACTCTTGGCTTCCGGCACTGGTGATACCAGTTCAGTTGCCGGCTTCAGGGCGGGTTTTGACAACAAGCCCTGATGAACCGCCAACGCCAACAGTACCATCGCACTGCCTATCAACAGCGTCCAGGAGGCGCTTTCCCCCAGAAATATCACCCCGATGCAGATGGCCAGTACCGGCGTAATCAATGGTACCAGTGCCACCGTGTCCACGGACATGTGCTGCAGGATGTAGTAATAGGCCGCAAAGCCAACCAGCGACGCGATCAGTGCCAAATAGAGCAGTGACCCCAATGAGGTGGCGGTAAACGTCAGCGGTTCGATGCCAGTGCCATAGACCCAGAACAGCGCCAGGCCCGGCAAGGAAAAAGCCATGGCCCCCAGCGACTGCTCGAACGGTGTCACTGTGATGGTGGCATTGAGCTTTTTGACCCACAGGGCACTGCCGGAAAACAGCACATTAGAGAGCAGCATCAGGCCGAAGCCAAACAGGGCCCCCTCGGAGGCAATCAGTACATTGTCCTGCAGGATAACCACCAGGCCCACTACCGCCATGCCTATCGCCAGCAATTTACGCGGCTGTAACAGGTCCTCACCCAGGATGGGTCTGGCCAGTACGGCGGTAAAAAACGGCGTCAGGCCAAACATCAGCGAGATCAATCCCGAGGGCAGGTACTGTGCCGCCTGGTACACCAACACCATATTGGGAAAGATGCTGATGGAGGCGGCGAAATAGAGTTTCCAGTTGCGACGCAACGCCAGGCTGGTGAAGCCACAAACGGTGGACACCACGCAGCCCACCGCGAGGGCCAGCGCCATACGCAGGGTTAATCCGGCAACCGGAGCCAGTGTTTCGCTGCCAAGCTTGATGGCAAGTGGGGTGGTGGCCCAGATCATAATGACCACCAGGTAGGCCAAACGCACCAACATGTGAAAATCCTCAGGTTGATCCAAAGTCGAGGAATTTATCGGCGCCCTGAAACGAAAAAGGCCGCAGATAAATGTCTGCGGCCTTTGGAAAATTCAGTGTAATAACTCAGTATTTTCCGGCCGCACAGGAGACAAACCAGCGCTTGGCACACAGGCGCAGGTCGTGAATCATGTTGGCGGCGAATACCGGGTTCATAGCTTTTAGTCAGTCTTTCTGGATTGCTGAAAAATAAAAACGCCACAGGTTTCTGCGGCGGAAGCGACACTATAGGGGATCAGCTTTGTTGGCGGCAAGCACTAATTCAGGAAATTGGTGCTGCGGGGAATTATGCGTCAGTGGTGAGGCTCAATCGTCATCATCATCGTCGTCATCTTCATCCAGTACCCGGGTGATGCGGCGATAAATTTCTACCCGGTCACCGTCCTGAAGGGAGGCAGAAAGGGGAGTCACCTTACCGTATACGCCCACCTTGTTTTGCCCGAGGTCGATCTCGGGAAATTTTTCCAGCAGGCCGCTGCACTGAATTACCTGCTCAATGGTGGCGTCATTCTCGGCTTCCAGTTCGACCCAGGACTGATGCAGGGGACCGGCGTAGGCAACACTGACTTTCACGTTTTGCTCTCCTTGTCAGATTAGAGGGTGGGTACAACCAGCTGTTCGGTATTGCCGGACTTGAGACGGCGATCCACCACGCGCTTGAAGGCGATCAGTAAACCCAGGGCGATAAAGGCGCCGGGTGGCAGTACCGACAGCAGGATGCCGGAGTAGTTGGGGATAACTGTAATTTCCAGCCAGGCGAAGGAGTCACCCAGCAGCAGTGATGCGTGGGAAAAGAGAGTGCCGCTGCCGAGGATCTCGCGCATACCGCCGATCACGATCAGTACCCAGGTAAAGCCCAGCCCCATGGCTAATGCGTCGGCGGCGGCCAGGCGTACACCGTTTTTGGCGGCAAAGCTTTCGGCCCGTCCGAGGATGGCGCAGTTGGTCACGATAAGGGCGATAAACAGCCCCAGCACTTTATAGAGCGGGTGCAGCAGTGCATTGATGGCCATATCCACCAGTGTCACCACCGTGGCAATCAGCACGATCAATACCGGGATGCGCACTTGGGGTGTAATGATGCCGCGAATCGACGAAATGATGACGTTGGTCAACAGCAGTACCACCATGGAGGCCAATCCCATACCGAGTCCGTTGGTGGCGGTGGTGGTCACTGCAAGCAGCGGGCAGAGGGCCAGCATTTGTCCCATGGCGACGTTGTTGTTCCAGAGGCCATCGCCAAATATCTGTCGGTAACTCTGACTCATGGGTTTACTCCTTGCTGATGCTCCACTGCAGTGGGTGCGGCAGTTGCCGGTGCAGCTGCAGGAGGCTGTTGCTGTTCCTGCTCCCGGGGTGGTTGGCTGGCCAGCTGTTGTTGCTGCCATTCAGCCATAACTTCCAGCGCGCGGTGAACACCGTTGACCATGGCCCGCGGGGTAATGGTGGCGCCGGTAAACTGATCGAATTCACCGCCATCCTTCTTTACTGCCCACTGCGAGGGGCTAAGGGATTGCAGCGAGTGACCGTTAAAGCGGGTGATCCAGTCGCTCTTGTCCAGCTCGATACCGTCAGCCAGACCGGGGGTCTCCTTGTGGGAGATCACCCGCACACCGGTGATGTTGCCCTGTTTGTCGGCCGCAATAATAAATTGAATGTTGTCACCCCAACCGCCGACACTGCTCTGCAGCACCACGGCACTCAGCTGTCCGGCCAGCATGGCGGGTGCGATTTCCACCGGTTTGGTGAAGCCATTGATGTTGTCCAGCACTTCGATCTCGCGAAGTGGGGCATTGTCGTAAAGCGCGGCGGGTAATACCTGACCGAGCAGGAATTGCTTGTCGGCTTCCAGGTGATCACTGATGATCTCCTCGCTCTCCATATTGCCGATGAGCAGCAACATACTCACCAAACAGCAGATACCAGCCAGCAGGCCGGCGTGATAGCTGACACGTTGGCGGTAACTGGGACTTGCTACTGTTGCCATCTCAAAACCCTTTTGCCTTCAGAATTCAGGGACGCAATTCACTTGATGCGTCGTGTAGTGTTGCGCACCTTCAGCGCCTTGCCTGCCACGTTGCGGCCATAGGCTCGCGGTTTGCAGTAGCGATCCAGCAGCGGCGTGAGGGCATTCATAAACAGAACGGCGAAACCCACGCCTTCGGGGAATCCGCCCCAGCTGCGGATGGCAAACACCAGCACCCCGCAGCAGGCGCCAAACCAGAGGCGGCCGCTGTTGGAGGAGGGTGAAGTGACGTAATCGGTGGCGATGAAAAACGCACCGAGCAAGGTGCCGCCGCTGAGCAGGTGTACCATGGGTCCGGCGTAGCGGCCGGGATCAACCGCGTTAAAAAAGGCCGACACCAGCAACAGTGACAGCAGCATGGCCACAGGGATGTGCCAGCTGATAATCCTCAGCGCCAGCAGCCAGATACCGCCGGCCAGGATCAGCAGGGCAGAGGTCTCGCCGAGGCTGCCGGCAGTGAAGCCGAGGCCGGCATCGAGCCAGAAGAAGTGGGCGTCGGTAATGCTGGTGACGGTGGCGTCACCGCTGTAGGCGGTTTTCAACTCACCGAGGATGGTGGCTCCCGTGGTGCCATCCGGCATTGGCATTCCCTGGAAGATAATGCCCAGTGAGGTGATGAAGTCCGGCGTGTGCTGGCCGGCCAAGGGCCAGGTGGTCATCTGGACCGGGAAGGAGACCAGCAGCGCGATCCGGGCCAGCATGGCGGGGTTGAAGATATTCTGGCCAATACCGCCGTAGAGGTGTTTGCCCACGGCAATCGCGAAAAACGAACCACCGACCCCGATCCACCAGGGGGCCCAGGGCGGCAGGGAGAGTGCCAGCAGCCAGCCGGTCAGCAGGGCGGAGAGGTCTACGGAGTGGTGCAAAGGCTTGCGACGCAGCCACAGGCAGAGCACTTCAGTGGCAACCGCACTGACGCAGGTGAGTAGCCACAACATGGCCGCGGGCCAGCCGAATTGCCACAGGCCGAAAAGGGTGGCGGGTGTCAGTGCCAGGCAAACCTGCAGCATGATGCGCTCCACCGAGGAGCGGTCGTGGGTGTGGGGGGCGACCATGGTAAGTGGCGCGGAGCTGGTATCCTGGGTCATGACTCTTTCTCCGCGGTGTCGCTGGTGGTCGCTGGTTCGGGAGTGCTGGCCGCCTCGGCTTTAGGTGCTTTGGCACGTTTCTTCTTTGCGGCCTTGGCGGCGCGTTTGGCTTCCGCCTCCCGCTCAACCCGCTCACTGCGCCGCGCTGTCAGCTGCTGGGTGTAGGCGAGCTTGTGCTCTGCCACGCGTCGCTGTTTCATCTCGCCCTTGGCGTATTCGAAGTAGTTCACCAGCGGAATGCGGGATGGGCAGACGTAGGAACAGGAGCCACAGAGGATGCAGTCCCGCAGGCCATAGCTGCTGGCTTCCTCAAAGTTATCTGCCTTGGCGTGCTTGGCCATTTCCAGGGGCACCAGGCCCATGGGGCAGACCTGCACACAGCGACTGCAGCGAATACAGTTGGAGGGGGTTTTGTCGTTTACTTCTTTCTGCGTCAGCGCCAGCACCCCGGAGGTGCCTTTCATCACCGGCACCGTGGCGGCTGGCAGTTGCTGGCCCATCATGGGACCGCCCATAACCAGTCGTGCCGGTTGGCTGCTGATACCACCACAGTGGTCGATAAGGTGCTGGATGGGTGTGCCGAACAGGGCCTCCACATTGCGGGCCTCGTTGAGGCTGCCACCGGCGAGGGTCAGTACCCGGGAGATGAGGGGTTTACCATAGCGCAGGGTCTGCTGGATGGCGTAGGCGGTGGCGACGTTGTGCACCAGCACACCCAGGTCATTACTGCGGCCACCGGCGGGTACTTCCAGCCCGGTAATCGCCTTGATCAGCTGCTTGGCGGAGCCCATGGGGTAGAGGGCGGGTACCACTTCCACCCGTACCTTGCCATAGGGTGCGGCTGCCTCGCGCATGGCGGCGATGGCTTCCGGTTTGTTGTCTTCAATACCGATAACGGTTTCGTAGGCTTCGATGATGTGCTGGATCAGGCGGGCGCCTTCCACCACCTCGGCGGCGCGCTCGCGCATCAGCTGGTCGTCGGTGGTGAGGTAGGGCTCGCATTCACCGCCATTAATGATCAGGGTTTTGATCTCAAAGCGGCGTCCCTGACGTAACTTGATGGCGGAGGGGAAAATAGCGCCACCCAGTCCAACAATACCGGCCCTTTCCACTTCGCTGGCAAGCTCTTCGGGGGAGCGCTGAAAGGGATCAGACTCATCCGGCAGCTCCATCCAGCGGTCCTCTCCGTCACTTTCCAGCACGATGGCTGCGGAGTTGAGGCCGGATGGGTGCGGGGCAATGATCTCTTCGACGCCGATAATGGTGCCGGAGGTGGGGGCGTGCAGGTTGGCGGAGAGGCCTTCACCGGTTATGGCCAGCTGCTGGCCCTTGAGGACCTTGTCGCCGGGCTTCACCAGTGGCAGGGCCATGGCGCCTGCCTGCTGGAACAGGGGCAGGTAGAGACGCTTTGGCAGCGGCAGATCGGTGACAATGGGTTTACCCGCCGAATCCTCTTTATGGGACTCGGGGTGTACACCGCCGCGAATGCGTGAAAATCCAAACATAGCGTTACACCAGTTGTGGCTTGGGCCAGTGCCAGGAGTTGAGGTCCACGGCTTCCGGGCTCAGGGAGATACAGTCTTCAGGGCAGGCATCCAGACACTTCGAGCAGCCGGTACAGGCGCGGTTGATGACGGCGTGAATCTGTTTGGTGGCACCGACGATGGCGTCAGTCGGGCATACCTTGTAACAGCGGGTACAGCCGGTGCAGAGACTCTCGTCGATGCGCGCCAGCATGGGGGCGGCAGTGGCGCCAATGCTGTTAATGTCGATACCCAGCAGGTCGGCCAGGGATTCCACCAGTGAGCGCCCCCCGGGCGGGCAGCAGGTCACGTCGGCCTCGCCGCTGGCAATGGCCTCGGCGGCTGGCCTGCAACCGGGGAACCCGCACTGCCCGCACTGACTGCCGGGCAGCATGGCTTCGATTTCATCGCTGACGGAATTCTCTTCACCGACGCTGATCAGCTTGGCGGCGTAGCCGAGCAGCCCGCCGAGGCTGAATCCAAGAGCAGTGAGAACCAGAGTGGCTGTGAACATTACGCTACCTCGTCGTTCGGTTTTACAGCATGCCGCTGAAGCCCATGAATACCAGTGACAGCAGTCCGGCTGTCACCAGCCCCACCGGGGTGCCGGCGAAGGTCTCTGGCACATCGGCAATGGCCAGACGCTCGCGGATCCCGGCAAAAATGATCATCACCAGGGTGAAACCGATGGCACAGCCGAGGCCGTAGACCAGGCTCTGGGCCAGGTCGTGTTTTTCCCGGACGTTAAGCAGGGCGACACCCAGAACGGCACAGTTGGTGGTAATCAGAGGAAGGAAGATGCCCAGGGAGCGATGCAGCACCGGGCTCAGTTTGCGCATCACCAGCTCCGTAAACTGCACAATGGCGGCGATGATAAGAATAAAGCAGAGGATGCGCAGGAATTCGATGTTCAGGGGCACCAGTACCCAGGTCTCAATCAACCAGCCACTGAAGGCGGACAGGGTCAGTACAAAGGCGGTAGCGATGCCCATGCCGACGGCAGAGCTCAATTTGTTGGAGACCCCCATCAGGGGACAGAGTCCCAGAAATTTCGCCAGCACGATGTTGTTTACCAACACGGTGCTGCCTAACAACATGACATATTCCATAACCGCTTCCGTCGTGTTTTCGGGTATGTACCCGGGGTGCCTGGGCGGGATTGCTGCTGGCAAAATTTCCCGCTGACGCGTTTGTAACAAAGCGCGTTCTCACGAAAGGGCAGGTGCATTTAGCATGCCATTGGATTGTTTGCGACAAGGTTTGATCCAGATCAAATACCGGAGCTCACCAGTCAGCGCATCCGAATGGCAAAGGGTGCAGAATTGTCGTGTTTGCTACAAAACGGCTTCGGGGAGAAAAATTGCCCTTGTCTGACATGCGACAAAATTGTCTGACAATGGCGGTTTTCTGATAGGAATGGGGGGATTTTGTAGCTGGCGCACTAATTGCACCTCGTCTGATGGCGGTTAGCGCTTCCCTCCCGGAAGACGCGGCTCCTCTAAAACCATCCGAGCTCCCAGCAGAGGATTCTTTATGTCCCAAAGTAAAAGTTCCAGCGATGCCTCGTCACTGTCGGTGGCGGCCGACAGTGCTACGCACCAGGCGATGATCAATGCGGGACTGCACTTGAAGGATAGCAACCTGTCGGAAGAAGTCTTCTTTCAGGCGGTTGAACACTGTCCGGTCGCCATTTCGATCACCGACCTTAAAGCCAATATCCTCTACGCCAACCGCTCCTTTACCCAGGTTACCGGTTACGCGGACAGTGAGGTTGTCGGTAAAAACGAATCCATCCTTTCCAATCACACCACGCCGCGCATTGTCTACCAGGCACTCTGGGGGCGCCTGGCGCAACAGAAGCCCTGGACCGGGATGCTGGTCAATCGTCGCAAGGACGGTCAGCTCTACCTGGCCGAGTTGACCGTGGCGCCGGTGATTAACGAACTGGGCGAGACGGTCTATTTCCTTGGCATGCATCGCGATGGCACGGAAGTACATCAGCTGCAACAGCGGGTGCTGAACCAGAAGCTGATGATGGAATCCATGATCAACTCCGTGCCGGCGGCCATGGTGCTGCTGGATGCAGACGAGAAAATCGTGATGCAGAACCAGGGCTTTGAACGCCTTGCCCAGGATTTTGCAGCCGGTGGCAACAGCGCCTTCCTGGGTATGCTCACCCGCCAGCTGGAGGGGCATTTCGAACGCCTCAAGGGCGAGCGCAGTCACTTCAACAGCAAAGAGATCACCATGGATCGTGGTGATGGTCGCCCCCGGCACTTCTCCTGCTTCGGTACCACCATCGAGATCGCCCAGGAGAGCCCTGACGCCTTCTTTGAACAGGACATCAGCCACTACATGCTGCTGATGATCAACGATATCTCGGATTTCCGCCGACATCAGGAGGAGATGCATCTTAATACCCTGAAGGCATTAATGGCCGAAGAGAACCTGGTGCAGGGTATGCGGGAAACCGTCAATGGCGCCATTCACCAGTTGCAGGGACCGGTCAACCTGATTGCCGCAGCGGTAAGCACACTCAAGCGTCGTGCGGCGCGGGGTGATAAGGACGACCTGGTGTTGTCTGCTGCCGAAGAGGCGCTGGAAGCCGGGCAGGCAGCGCTCGACAACCTGATCGACTCCCTGCCGCCGCCGCTGGATGAATCAAAGCAGTCGATCAACATCAACCAGATCATTCGTGAGGTGCTGTCGCTCTGTACTGACCAGCTGCTCTGCCAGGGCATTACCATCAACTGGAAGCCTTCATTACACCTGCCTTCACTGGCAGGGCAGGAGCGTCGCCTGCGCAGCATGTTCAAACAGCTGGTGGACAACGCCATCGAAGCCATGAGTGCACGTGAAATCCGTCAACGTGATTTGCACATCGTCACCAGCGCCACCAAAGAGCTGCTGGAAATAGAAATAGCCGATACCGGCCCGGGTATTCCGGAGCAGGATATTTTCCGGGTCTTTCAGCCGTTTTACAGTACCAAGACCACTCCGTCGGGCTTCCGCGGCATGGGACTGTCAATGGTGCAGGAGGTGGTCGCTGACCACCTGGGCAGTGTCTTTATTGATACTGACTACAAGCAGGGCTGTCGCATTATCGTGCAGCTGCCTTTGACCAACGTATGAAGTCCGATTCGGGTATTTGCCAATGATCGATACGTTCAGTTCTACCAGCCGGTACAGTGTGGGGGCAACGAGCCGTTCGGAAGTGGTTGATCGCCAGTTCAGAGCCCTGTGTACATCCGCTCATATTCTCTGTCGGGTTACCAATATCGAAGAGAGCCTGAGTGAAATCCTCAAGGTCCTGCACGATGAAGCCGGACTGCTTCACGGCATAGTCACCCTTGCCGACCCTGAACATACCATCTTGCAGGTGGGCGCGGTTTACACCGATTCCGAAGCGGTGATCAAGGCCTCGCACAGCACCCGCTACCAGGTGGGTGAGGGGATCGTGGGCCGTATCCTGCAACACAATCAGCCCATTGTCCTGGGACGCATCTCCTCGGAACCTCGCTTCCTGGACAAGCTGGCACTTTACGAAATGGAGCTGCCGTTTATCGGTGTTCCCATCCGCGACATCGATGGCTCTGCTATTGGTGTGCTGGCGGCACAGCCGGACGTGCCTGCGGACGACTACCTGCCGGAGCGAACCGCGTTCCTCAAGGCTGTGGCTGACCAGTTGTCACAGACCTGTCGGTTGCTGGTGAACGTGGAGCGTGGCCAGACTCTCGCCAGTGAGCGGGACGAACTGCGGCGCGAGGTGCGTGGCCAGTACGGCTTCGACAACATGGTGGTCGGACATACGGACAACATGCGCCGGGTATTCGACCAGGTGCGCCGTGTGGCCAAGTGGGATAGTACGGTGCTGGTGCTGGGTGAATCCGGTACCGGTAAAGAGCTTATCGCCAGTGCCATTCATTACAACTCACCCCGGGCTCACAAGCGCTTTGTGAAGCTGAATTGCGCCTCGCTGCCGGAAAACCTGCTGGAGTCGGAACTTTTCGGTCACGAGAAAGGGGCCTTTACCGGCGCGGTGAAGCAGCGCAAGGGACGTTTTGAGCAGGCTGACGGCGGTACCTTGTTTCTCGATGAGATCGGTGAGATCTCCCCGATGTTCCAGGCCAAGCTGCTGCGGGTGTTGCAGGAGGGTGAGCTGGAGCGGGTCGGCGGGACCCAGACCATCAGTGTGGATGTGAGGATTGTGGCAGCCACCAACAGGAACCTGGAGGACGAAGTAGAGAAGGGCAAGTTCCGGGAGGACCTCTACTACCGCCTCAACGTCATGGCTATTCGAATTCCTCCGTTGCGTGATCGCCTCGCCGACCTGCCGGAGCTATCCCGGTTCCTGGTGGAAAAACTCTCCCGGCACCAGGGCCGGGAGTTGCGGCTTACCGATAATGCCGTGCGCATGATGATGAGTTACGACTGGCCCGGTAACGTGCGGGAACTGGAGAACTGCCTGGAGCGTGCTGCCGTAATGAGTGAGGAGGGCGTCATCGACACAGATGTTATAAGCCTCAACGGTGTACACAACGTGGCGGTGCCTTCGGTGGGCAGCAGCAGTGTCAGTGCTCCGGTGGTGGCGCGCCCATCGCCGGACATGGACGATCCTGACCTGGACGAACGGGAGAGGGTCATTGCGGCGCTGGAGCAGGCCGGTTGGGTGCAGGCCAAGGCCGCGCGGTTGTTGGGTATGACACCGCGGCAGATAGCCTACCGTATCCAGACCATGAAGATTAACGTTCGCAAAATCTGATCATCCCACCTCTGCCCGGAGCCCGGACAGGGTTCCGGGCCTTCTCTTTTTTCCTCGCTTCACAACACGCCTGTCTCCCTTCGCCAGCTTTTCTTCTGCTGGTATCGCTGTAAAAGGCGAACAGCGTCCCGGGCGGTATCCGGATGATCGCGCGTTGCCACTGTTGTAACCGGCTGGCGGTACTGAGGCCCCTGACCACGAGCCTTGCAGCGGTGTCGTTTCTGCTTCCGGCAACTGTCATCTAAAACACAAACGCCACCACAAAGGCTTGTGTTAAAGCGTACAAAATCGCTGCTACAAAACCATAAAATCCAATAAAAACAATGACTTAAATATTGGGCACAGCCATTGCAACAGTATTCTGCGAAGAAGTGGATTCCCCACGACACCATTTACTCATCCGCCCTAACGGGGGACCAGACAGGAGTTCTCGCTATGGAGCTAACGGTGCTAGATCAAAACAACGACGCGGCTGCTGCCGCCGCGGGAGGCTGCTCCACCGGTTCATGCGGCACGACCGATGATCAGATGTCTCACCTGCCAGACAGCATCAGAGAGAAAGTTGAAAACCACCCCTGCTATTCCGAAGAGGCGCATCACTACTTTGCGCGTATGCACGTGGCAGTGGCACCTGCCTGTAACATCCAGTGTCACTACTGCAATCGCAAGTACGACTGTTCCAATGAATCCCGCCCGGGTGTGGTGTCAGAGCTGCTGACTCCTGACCAGGCCGTGATGAAAACCAAGGCCGTTGCTGCCAACATCCCGCAAATGACCGTGCTGGGCATCGCCGGTCCCGGCGATCCCCTGGCCAACCCCGAGCGCACCTTTGAAACCTTCCGCCGTCTCTCCGAAGAGGCCCCGGACATCAAACTGTGTGTTTCCACAAACGGCCTGGCGCTGCCAGAGAGCGTGGATGAACTGGCCAAGCACAACATCGATCACGTCACCATCACCATCAACACTGTCGATCCTGACATCGGTGCCCAGATCTATCCGTGGATCTACTGGAACAACCGCCGTATCCGTGGCCGTCGTGGTGCTGAAATCCTGATCGAGCAGCAGCAGAAGGGTCTGCAGATGCTGGTGGATCGCGGCATCCTGGTGAAGGTTAACTCCGTGATGATTCCCGGTGTGAACGACCAGCACCTGAAGGAAGTGAGCCGCATCGTTAAAGAGAAAGGCGCTTTCCTGCACAACGTTATGCCGCTGATCTCCGAGCCTGAGCATGGAACCTTCTACGGTCTCATGGGGCAGCGTGGTCCGGAGCCTGAGGAACTGCAAGACCTGCAGGACGAGTGTGCCGGTGACATGAACATGATGCGCCACTGCCGTCAGTGTCGTGCCGATGCCGTTGGCCTGCTGGGTGAAGATCGTGGTGAGGAGTTCACCATCGACAAGATCGAGCAGATGAACATTGACTATGACGCTGCCATGCAGACCCGCAAGGTGGTACACGAAGGCATCATGGAAGAACTGCACGAAAAGCAGGAGAAGAAGCGTCGCCTGGCCGCGGTTTCCGTCTCAGCCAACGACGCAACCCCGCAAGCCAATACCCGTCCGGCCCTGATGGCGGTGGCTACCAGCGGCGGCGGCCTGATCAACCAGCACTTTGGTCACGCCACCGAGTTCCTGATCTACGAAGCTTCACCTGCCGGCGTGCGCTTTATCAGTCACCGCAAGGTAGACCAGTACTGTATCGGTAACGACAGCTGCGGTGAGAAAGAGTCGGCGTTGGCTGGCAGCATTCGCGCCCTGAAAGGTTGTGAGGCGGTGCTCTGCTCGAAGATTGGTTATGAGCCCTGGTCGCTTCTGGAGGAAGCCGGCATCGTGCCCAATGGTGAGCACGCCATGGAGCCGATTGAGGAAGCGGTACTGGCCGTCTATCAGGAGATGGCCGCCGAAGGCAAGTTGGAGGAGCCCCAGCCTGAAGCTGCGGTATCCCAGACTGCCAGCGCCTGATAGCGATGCCATAAAGGCTACAACCGCAGTTAAAGCCGGCACCCACAGGGTGGGTGCCGGCTTACCTGAGCCAGAATAGCAATCCCGGTGTCACTCATCGGTCGTCCCCACAAAGGAGAACAACATGTCATTAGCAATCGTTGATTCCTGCGTTAACTGCTGGGCCTGCTACGACGTCTGCCCCAGCGACGCCATCTATCAGTCAAGCCCCCATTTTCTGATTGACACTAAAAAGTGTACCGAATGCGAGGGCGACTACGCCCATCCTCAATGTGCCAGTATCTGCCCGATTGAGCAGGCGATCCTGGATGCTTCCGGAATGCCCGTAAACCCCTACGGCTCCCTTACCGGTATTCCGCCGGAACTGCTGGAAGATGCCATGCAGGAAATTCAGTCTCGCTGATGCAGTACTGTCAGTGAAGAGCAGCGGTACGCCGGTGGTGTGCTGCCAATGGACGACAGTGGAAGAGATGGTATGAGCTCTGCACCCATTACCTTTTACGAAAAATCAGGCTGCCTCACCAACAAGAAGCAGAAAGATCTGTTGCGCAGGGCCGGCTACGAACTTCTGGTAGAGAATCTCCTGCGTCACGACTGGAGTGCCACCGAACTGCTGCGCTTCCTGGGGCCGCTGCCGGTCAGCGAGTGGTTTAATCCCAGTGCGCCGGCCGTCAAAAGCGGCGTCGTGGTTCCCTCCGAACTGGACGCTGACAGCGCCATTGCGCTGCTGCTGGATGAGCACCTGTTGATCCGCCGTCCCCTGCTGGAGCGTGAAGGCAACTGTATGGTGGGCTTTGATCTGGAGGATTTACAGCAGATCCTGCAGGTGCGACTGCCGGAAGAAGAGGGGACGCCAGGTGAAGGGTGTTCCAGTAGCCACAAGCCATGCCCGGAAGTGCAGGCCCGTGCGCTGTAAGCCGGCAATGAGTGGAATGGGAAACAAATCATTATGAATCTTGCGGTATCAGGATTGGACGGTCGAACAGCGGAACAAGACGCTGCCGGCGTGGTGAACAGCGAAGTGCTCTACAGCTACTACCTGCGCCTGTTGTGGCAGCAGCAGCGTGCCGGCCATGGTTGCCTGCCCAATCACCTCGGACTCTATCCGTTGAACTTTATCTGGCTGTCGCAGCGTTACCTGCAATCTGCCCACGATGTTCACGGACTGGACCGCGGCACTGAAGAAGGTGAGCTGCGTGAAGAGTTGCTGGAGATGCGTCGTGACGAGTGGCAGGAGCTGAGGGAGTTACTGATGCAACATCGTGCCCATCGCCATGTGCTGGAAGTCGCTCTGGCAGAGATTGTGGCCGCCGGTTGCATGGGGGGCGACCACCTCTGGCGTGACCTGGGCTTTACCGATCGTCGCCAGCTCTCTGACCTGATTACTCTGGCGTTTCCCGAGCTGGCAGCCCGCAATAACGCGGATATGAAGTGGAAGAAGTTTTTTTATCGCCAGTTGTGTGAAGAGGGTGGGCATTTTGTCTGTCGCTCCCCCAGCTGCGAAGCCTGCGCCGCATGGCACGACTGTTTCGGTCCCGAAAACTGATGGTGTGTGCCTGAAACCTGTACACAAACAATACGGTGCCCACAGAGGGTGCCATACCAGTACCCCGAGGAGTAAATGTTATGTCTACTGAAGAAACCATCAAGAAGCAGATTGCCGACAACCGGGTGCTGATCTACATGAAAGGCACACCCGATGCACCGGAGTGCGGCTTTTCTGCCAAGGCGGTAGCGGCGCTGAAAAGCACTGGCACGGACCTGGCCTATGTGAACGTACTGCAGTCCCCCTTTATCCGTGAACGCCTGCCAAAAATTTCAGGCTGGCCAACCTTTCCGCAGCTGTTTGTAAATGGCGAACTGATTGGCGGCAGCGATATTGTTGTGGATATGGTAGCCGACGGATCCCTGCAGCCATTGCTGGCCCAGGCCGCAGAGGCCTGAGCGGAAGTCCGTTAAACAGTGGCCGGAAGCGGTCACTGTCAGCAAGAAGGAGAACTCATGAAAGCTGAAGAGATTATTGCGCGGGTGCGTGAAGCTGTGCCTGACGCCGTGGATATCGAAGCCCAGGGAGCGGACTGCGACTTTGCCGTACTGGTGGTGAGTCCGACGTTTGCCGGTATGTTGCCGGTCAAGCGCCAGCAGCTGGTGCTGGCTGGTTTTACCGAACTGTTGGCCAGTGGCGAATTGCACGCCCTGAGCGTCAAGGCCAAAACCCCCGAGGAGCTGGCAGCCAGTGCTGCGGCCCCGGGCCTGACACAGCTCCAACTGTAAGCAGCTGATGCGTAACAACAACCCAAACCGGAGGTGCTGAGTGGTTGAACAAGCAAATCTGAGTCGCGAAGCCGCCCTGCGGATTGCCCTGGCAGCGCGAACCTTGCCTGGCGTCACCGTTGGGTCCCTGCTGGATATCCTGCATCAACGTATCGAGGGTATCCTCGATGAGGAGAGCCTGACAACAGTCACTGTGACTGACCTGAAGACAGCGTTTGCCAGTGCCGACGGTGAGGAGGACGGTGAGGATATCGGTATCGGGCTGCCAGCTCTGAAAGAAGCGGTGCGTATTCTCTGGGGCGAAGAGCAGGAGGAGAATCTGCCGGACATCGTCGAGGCGCCGGAACCATTGCCGGATTCGGTGCGGGTGGCTGTCTCTTCCAACAGTGGTGAGACCCTGAACGGTCACTTTGGCTCCTGTATCCGCTATCTGGTCTATGAAGTAAACGCTACCGACTACCGATTGGTGGATGTGCGATCGGCGCTGGAAGCGGACTTTTCCGATGACCGGAACGGTTTCCGTGCGGACCTTATCCGTGACTGCCAGGTGCTCTACGTAGTGTCAGTGGGCGGACCGGCAGCGGCGAAGGTAATCCGGGCGGGTGTCTACCCAATCAAGAAGATCGAGGGTGGTGAGGCCCGGGATGTACTGGTGGATTTGCAGAAGGTGATGGGCGGCAAGCGACCACCGTGGCTGGCGAAAATCATGGGTGTGGGCGCTGAAGAGCGGGTGCAGTTCAGCGGCCGTGGGCAGTCACAGGATGAAAGCCTGGACGAAAGCGTCGCCTGACAATGAGTTTCTGCAATTAACACTGCAATTGCACTACAGAGTATTTCAAGTTCGCGTTCAGTTTGTCTCTAATTCATCGAATTTAATGGCAAACCCTTTTGCGGCAGGTCCCGTTCAGAGCCTGCCGTTTTTTTTGCCTGTTGTTTTTGCGTGCCGGAAGACAAACGCTGTTCAGATCCGGTTACAGGGCAAATGAGAGTAGGGATTTCCGCCGCGTGCCCCGGGGAGCGTGCGGCGGCGGAGAGGTGGCCTGTTATCAGGCGTCCAGTGAGTAGGTGCCGCTTTCCATCATACCGGTGAAAATATCCAGCAAACGGTGCGGGGATACAAGGCAGCCAGTGCTTTCTTCGGAAGTCATTACCGCCAGCATCACATCCTCTTCAATTAGCGAGGGCAGGGTGTGATCCATAAAATCTTCCAGGGATTCTGCAGTGGGCAGCAGGTTATTGGCGGCGGGCAGGTTGGATGCGGCGCTATTGGCCAATTGCTGGTAGGGCCAGATGGGCATGGCAGAGTGGGCCGCCAATTGAATAGTGGCCCACTCGCAATCGTCTTCCAGTCCCCACACTTCCTCGGTTTCAAAGACGCGGGTCAGGAAATATTCCAGTAACTGGGATTCCGACATCACTCCCAGCTCTTTTACTTCGGTCTCGTAGGGGGCATAACGCATGGTTTGCGGCTCCTGGTTAGTCAGATAACGGCGGTAAAGCATTCCAGTTGGGGTGGCCCCAGGTAGACGCCCTTACTGCTGCCGGCATTGGCGTGGGCCTTACGGAAAGCCTCGGAGTGAGTCCAGTCAGCGAAGGCGTCTTCGGACTCCCACACAGAATGGGAAGCGAAGAGGGTGCATTCATCGTTGCCGGGCCCCTGTAAGAGGTGGAATTCCTTAAAGCCCGGAACCTCCTGCAGAAAGGTATCGCGCTGCTTCCAGATGGCGATGAACTCCTCTTCCTTGCCCGGTGCGATCCGGAAGCGATTCATGGCAATAAACATGGTGTTCTCCTCAAGCCTGTTTGTCAGTGGCAACGGTGATTGTCCGGGTGTCATTAACATCATTGTAGTAACAGTTAGCAAGAAGAGGGCCGTCGGCAACCCATAAGTGGATTGTTATGTTTGCTGCAAATTTGGCGCCTGTAAGGGTTTCCCAGACCTGTCCCAAACCTGACAATCACCTTAATCCAATTTCTATAAATATCTGTTAACTATTTGATAATTAGACTATTTATCATGAGGTTAATTTCAGGCACAGAGATTGCGACAGCTACCCCAGAGAGTCGTTGCGGATGACGAGGCACGCGAGTTCAGAGTGACAGGCTGAGCAGCTTTGTCGCTGAGTCGACAGGGCCGGCCGGTACACCCCGGAACAGGTTGTCGCATCTGCGACAGAGTTGGCCGGGGCACCCGGGGTATTACGAAAAGTTTTTCGAAAAGGTTTTACGTTCGTTCTATGGAGAAAAGTTGTGATTATCAATACCTACAAAACTGACAACCTGCTGTTCAACACCAACTTCCTGGAAGAGAGTTCCACTGCCGGGCTGTTCGGCTATCGCGGTGACCTGGTCATCGTTGACGGCGGTTTGGATGACAAGGGGCACCCTAATCCACCGGAAGAGGTCCTGCGTGGCAGCGTGATTCTGGCTGATGAAAAAGTCCACATGCTGATCGGCAGTCTCGATGACATGGCCATGCTGCCCACATTGCTGGAGAAGTTCAGCGGTGATTTTGCGGATGATCTGGCGTTCATGTTGTTTGTAGTTAACGCCAAGGAGCGCGCTGTTTATGAGCTGGGCGCTACCAAAGTCGCCATCATTCCGCTGGTGCAGGGCGTTTGCTGGAACGAGGCCATTGATGAGCTGGCTCTGGAAAAGAGCGACTTCAAAGGCCAGACTCCAGCAGACAAGATCGCTACGGTCTACAAAGAGATGAAGGACTACAAGCCCAAGGGTGCCGCTAAATCCATGGAGCAACTGGTGTCAGACGTGACTGCACAGAAGCGTGAGCTGTGGGGAGCCGTATAAGGCCCTCCACCCGCCGGTAGCTTTGCGGTTACCGGCGATCCGGCGGCAGCGGCATGTCCGCTGCCGCCGCATTCCGCAGGATGAAACGCAGGAGAAGTACCATGCAGCACCGAGAAATGCAGAAAGGTGACGCGGTCTACGCAACCACCACTATCATCAATGACGGTTCCGTTCCTGGTTGTGAACCCGGTGAAGTGTTTGCACAACCGGGCACCATGGGAATGCTGATTAACACCGGCTATGTGGAACTGGAGCCGGATACTGAATTGTTCCTCGTCAGTTTCCGCATGGAAGACGGCAATTCCGGCCCTCCGGTCGCTTGCCTGGCGGATGAGATAAGCCCCGATCCTCTCTCCTGAACCTGACCGTAGTAACCTGTAACTCGTTGGAACAGTTGTGAATGACATCGTCAACGAAGAGGCCAGCGTAAACAGCGTTGCCAGCGTGGTGGAGTACCATCAACGCACCAAACACCACTTCAGCGGCTACGCCCGTGGTCCCGAAACCATTGACTGGGATCGCCAGCCCGATCCGTTCCGCCGCTTTGAAGGGACGGAGCTGGTTCAATTACCACTGGTTGGCATCGACTCGCCGCTGGATAGTGGAGATCTGCCCGATACCGGCCTGGATCAGGCGATAGAGACGAGTCTTGATGGTTCGCCTGCAGCCGTCTCCCTTGTTCGTGTCGCGCTGATGCTGGAGTACTCCCTGGCGCTTAGCGCCTGGAAGCAATATGGCGGCTCCCGTTGGTCGCTGCGCGTTAATCCGTCCAGTGGCAACCTCCATCCCACAGAAGCCTATCTGCTGTTAACCGGCATTGAAGGACTGCAGCCGGGTCTCTACCACTATCGCGCTGACTGCCACAGTCTTGAGCTGCGATGTCACTTGCCATCGCTGGCCGATGACGGCCCACAGTTACTGATCGGTCTTAGCAGTGTCAGCTGGCGTGAGTCCTGGAAATACGGTGAACGGGGCTGGCGTTATTGTCAGCTGGATGTAGGGCATGCCCAGGCAGCACTCAGTTATGGCGCGGCTCTCAACGGCTGGCGCTTGCAGCCGCTGCTGGTGGACGACGGCATGCTGAATCACTTGCTGGGAACCGATCGTAATGAGGAGTTTATAGCCAGCGAACGCGAGGAGGCCGACTGTCTGCTGCGTATCATCCCCAGCGATGTGTGTGAGGGTGATGCTTTAAGTCCGGCCAGTTGGTTATCAGCTCTGGCAAAGGGGCAGTGGTACGGTAAGGCCGCCGTGCTTGATCATCGTCACTTCTACAAATGGCCGGTCATTCAGCAGGCGGAGTTTCTGGGGCGTCTACCGGCGGTGGACCTGGAGGTATTCCGAAAAACTGCTGAAGTTTCTGCCGTAGCCCGGGCCGGGGCACAATGGCCCCAGCCTATTTCAGGGCGCTATCGGGATAAACTGCCGCAAGCTATTCGGCAGCGGCGCTCCGCGCAGGCCTTCGATGGTGAGACTTCGCTGGCTGCGGAGGATTTTTTCGTCCTGTTGGATCATCTCTTACCGCGACTGCACAGCCGCCCGTGGCAAGCACTGCCGTTGGCCGGGCATCTGCACCTGGCGCTGTTTGTGCACCGGGTGGACGGGCTGGCGCCAGGACTCTACGCGCTGCCGCGCAGCGCTGCCGGCGAATCCGCCATGCGCAGCTGCTTGCGCCAGGAGTTTTTGTGGCAGTCGGTGGCGGGGGCGCCTGAGCACCTCCCGCTTTACCTCTTGTTGCAGGCCAAGGCAGAGCGCACTGCCGGTAAGCTCAGTTGTCATCAGCCAATTGCCGCACAGAGTGCTTTCAGTCTGGCGATGTTGGCCGAGTTCGATCATGTGGAGGTTCAGCCCTGGCGCTATCGGGAGGGCATGCGCGAAGCCGGAGCCCTGGGCCAACAGCTCTACCTGGAAGCGGAAGCCATTGGGCTGCGCGGCACGGGTATTGGCTGCTTCTTTGACGACGCCGTGCACGAACTCCTGGGCATCAGTGATGAGCGCCTGCAAAGCTTTTATCACTTCACGGTGGGTGGGCCAAAACAGGATGCGCGGATTGTTACACTTCCGCCATATGGCCGTCGTAGCGCCTGACACCTGAGTCATTGTTTTGTCATAAACCCGACAGCGGCCACTGGCCGCTGTTTTTGTTTTGGTCTTTGTAACCTATTGAAATAAAACAAAAATAAATTTATTGGTTTTGCGATTTTGCGCGGCGCGCTTCTTGCTCCCTCTATAGCAAGTACCGAATTTCCAGAGGTTGTGGAGTAAGAACAGTCATGAAATTGCTGGTAGAACGCAATTACGTTGAAGCGATGATCGATCGTTTTCCCGAACTCTCCGCTTACGCCGAGCAGCTGAAGTTCGGCAATCGCGTGGAGATGCAGGGCAACCAGCTGTCACCGGATCACCTGCAGCTGCTGGCCGAACTCTACGCCGCTGCCGGCATAAGCATGCAGGGGCGTGCCGCCCAGATCACCACGCTGCGTCAGGCACGCCTGCACGACGGGCGGGTCTACCAGGAGGGTGAGCTGGAAAACCTGGTAGCGGATATTGCCGAGTTCCTGCTGCAGGATGCTATCTACGGCTGGCTGTTCCTTGCCAACAGTGGCGGTAAGCCGTTGCCATACCTGGTAACCCGCATTGACTACAGCCCGGCCGGAGAAGAAGAGACCGGCAGGGTGATGCTGGAGCTGCAGGCCAACGCCATGGGCAAGATTGTCACACAGTCATTGGCGCTGCGGGAACGGGACATGGTGGGCAACACCGTCGCCGGAATATTTGCCAATCGCGGTTACTTCCACGAGACGCCACTGCTGGTAGACAACTATGAGCGCTCCGCCGACCGCTTTTTCCGCTGGCGCGCCGACTACGGCATGCAATTTTCCGGCACCGGCGTGGGTATCTTTGCTGAAGACCCCACCGCCTCACACCGCAACACCGACTGGTCACGCAAGAGCAGAGTGGTGCTGTCATCCTCTGGCGGTTCCGCCAGGCTGGTCAACGACGAACAAATTCTGGCCGAGCGCGCCCTGACCCTGGACGCTACCGGTAACATTCTGAGCAAATACATTCGCAAGGCCGGTCGCAGTGCCAATTACGATGAGAAGGTCGAGCAGGCGGCAGAGGATCTGCAATCCACTATGCCCGCCGGTATGTTTACCCGCCTGCCAGTGCACGGCTATATCCTCATGTTCCACCTGGAGCTGCACCATCACCTGTGGGTTCATGTAGATGATATTGAGCCGTACAACTACCAGCCGGAACTGAAAACCAAATTAATCCTGCCGGCAGAGCAGACCGACCTGATTGATATCCTCACCGCCGAGATGGACATGCTCGCCGATGACATTATCGAAGGTAAGTCAGGCGGTACCACCGTACTCTGTTGCGGTCCGGCGGGTGTGGGCAAGACGCTCACCGCCGAAGTCTACGCCGAAATTATCCGCAAGCCGCTCTATCGTGTTCACTCTGGCCAGCTGGGGCTGAATGTGGCGGAGATGGAGAAAGCGCTGCAGGAGACCCTCACCCGCGCTCAGCGCTGGGGCGCGGTGATGCTGATTGATGAGGCGGACGTTTACATCAAACGACGCGACGACAACCTGGCGGCCAACGCCGTGGTGGGTGTGTTCCTGAGGGTGCTGGAGTATTTCAACGGCCTGCTGTTCCTCACCACCAACCGCACCGATGATATTGACGAGGCCATCGTCTCCCGTTGTATCGCGGTGATCCGCTACCACGCACCCAACCGCGACGACCGGCGCCGCATCTGGCGGGTGATGAGTGACCAGTTCCAGCTGCAGTTACCATCGGAACTGGTGGACCAGCTGGCGGACCAGTTTCCCGAGGCAAGCGGTCGCGACATCAAGGGACTCACCAAGTTGGTCTCCAAGTACTGTCAGCACAAATCCCTGGCGCCTACGCTGGAAGTTTTTGACCGCTGCAGTGTGTTCCGGGGACTGGAGCGCTGCGCATGACCGCGGCGGCTGCAAGAATCGCCGTGGCCAGTAAGGACGGACTCTCCGTCAACCTGCACTTCGGTCACGCCAAAGAGTTCTTTGTCTATGACGTCAGTGACGACGCCATAACGCTGCTGGAGCGTCGCAAGGTGGACCACTACTGTCATGGCCAGACCGGCGACCAGTCGGCGATGCAGAAAATTCTTGCCACCATCAATGACTGCAGCGCAGTTCTGGTGGCCAAAATCGGTGACGGCCCAATTGCAAAGCTGAGCCGTATCGGAGTAACCGCAGTGGACGAATACGCCTATCAGGGCGTGGAAGAGTCGCTGCGGGCCTGTGCCGACACAATCCTGTCGGATGTTTCAGCGAAGGAGGTAATCGCATGAAGTCCTTTAACGAAGTGAATCACTGGGCACGTCGGTTTCCATTGATTCCGGTACACGTGGATTGTGCCATCGCCGTGATGCTCAAGATCCTTGACGGCAAGTGCAAGATGAAGCCGGAAGAGAAGGTGGTTATGACCCATCTCTATCATGCGGTTAAAAATCGCCCCAGTCGCCTGCTGGGTGGGGAGATGCACAGTCTCATCTCACGTGCGGAAGAGACCCGTGACCGGGACCTTCTGGATGCCATTTACGAGCAGCGGGTACTGGCGGAAACCATGATTTCGCGCCCGGTCATGAAAACCTTTAAATCGCTGATTCGCCAGCAAGGGTTGTTCGAAAGCGCAGTGGTACAGGTGGAAGAGGAAGAGCATTGGGTCGACGACCTGGTGGCAGAATTCGTCTGATTGTGTGGGATTAAGGAGTTAAAACATGAGCACTATGAAGTTCTATTTTACGCCCGGATCCTGCAGCACCGGGATTCACATTCTGTTGGAAGAGATTGGTGTGTCGTTTGAAGCCTGGCCGGTGAACCTGGTCAAGGGCGAGCAGTACCGCCCCGAGTTTCTCGCTATTAACCCCAAGGGGACGGTCCCGGTGCTGGTACTGGAAGACGGCACGGCGCTGACCGAGTTCATCGCCATTGCCATGTGGCTGGCGAAAAACTGCAGCCGCAAACCTCTGGTGCCCGCTAATACCAAAGCGCTGATCGAGATGCTGGACCTGATGAACCTGATTATCAGTGCCTGCCACGGCCAGGGTTTTACCCGCATTTTTACCACTGAGCGTTACAGTCGTAACCCGGCAGATTACGAGCAAATCCGTAATCAGGGCCGAAATATTGTGCAGGGATGCCTGTCCACCATCGATGCCCGTATCCGCTACGGTCGCATTGTGAGTGAACAATTCAGCATTGCCGACGCCGCGCTTTTCTACGTGGAGTTCTGGGCAGCAAAAACCGGTATACCTCTGCCGGAAGCCTGCCACGAACACTATCAGCGCATGTTGCAGCGCCCATCGGTACGTCAGGTGCTGATGGAGGAGGGGTATCACTCCACTCTGGCGGGCGAACCCGTCGCAATGCGGGCCGATGTGCATGCAGTTGCGTGATCTGTTTGATGAAGTCAGTCGCGGTGACTCCCAGGTAATTCCTCTGGAACTGCAGCAACTGCTGCGCCGCGACCTGGATGTCAGCAGCGATTGGCGCAGTGCTGAGGACTTGCTGCTTACCGCCAGGGAGCGCCTGCCACATCAACTGGAAGTGTTGGTGGCCCTGTACAAGTTGTACGCCTACAGCAATCGCTTTGATGAGGCGCTGCAGGTAATCGACGACACCCTGGCACTGGCGTCGCAGCAGGCGGGATTTACAGCAGATTGGCGCCAGCTGGATGAGAACAGCGCTAGCTGGCATCCAGCCAGGGGGGCTCTGCGCACTTACCTGTACAGTCTAAAGGCCACTGGTTTTGTGCGTCTGCGGCGTGGAGACCTGGATGAAGCCTGGACGGTGCTGCTGAAACTGCAGCAGCTGGATCCGATGGATCAGGTGGGTGGCAGTGTCGTGCGCGATATGGCCGAGAGGCTGCTGGAAGATGATTAGATAATCGCCGCAGCTGCTCCTGGGGGCAGGAGCAGGCGGGATTAACCGGGGACACGCATCATGAAAAAGTTCGACACCATCAAGGTTAACCAGATGCCCGACGTGCTGGCACAGGACGGGGCCATGTTACTGGACTGCCGGCTGTTGCGGGATTACCGCGAAGGGCATATTGACGATGCCCTGCACGCCCACGATGACCTGGTGGAAACCCTGATCCGCAGTCGGGACAAAGCCCAACCGCTGGTGATCTATTGCTATCACGGCCACAGCAGTGAACACCTGGCTGAGCTGTTCGGAAATTTCGGTTTTAACAAGGTGTACAGCGTCGAAGGCGGTTATGCCGCCTACCAGGCCATGCAACAGACTGCGGGTTGAGGCCACGCTGTTGATGTTAACGTTGCCAGGAGAGGTGCCCATGCTCAACTTTTTGCGTCCAAAGAAACCGCCAGCTGCTGAGAATATCTGGTCCCTGCGACGGGACAAGAGCATTCGCCGCCTCTTACTGATCCTGCGTGAGCAGTTTGGCCAGCAGGCGTTTGAGATTGAGCATAACGTGGACACCAGTCAGTACGCGATCTTTGTGCGCCACCCGCAGGAGCCGGAGCTGCGGGCTTACCTGTTTACTTACGGGCAAGATCCAAATCGTTACGGCATTCACCTTGAATACGTGCAGGAAAATCTGGTGGACAGCCTCTATGACGTATTTGAGGGACTGACCAGCAGGCAACTGGCGGATATCCTGTCCAGCCACTTCAACCTGCTGCCACTGCCACAAAAGACCCATTTGCGGGCAGGGTGTGGCCAATGAACTTACGTACGGAAACAGTAATCGGATA
Organism: Pseudomaricurvus sp. HS19; assembly: GCF_009857815.1. Taxonomy (GTDB): domain Bacteria; phylum Pseudomonadota; class Gammaproteobacteria; order Pseudomonadales; family Cellvibrionaceae; genus Pseudomaricurvus. The sequence continues at coordinate 655,521 of NZ_WVVW01000001.1, forward strand.
CCGCGGACCTATGCCTCGCGAAGATTTTTTCATGATCACCACGCTGGAAGGGAAATTGAAAGCAGCGGTGGACCTGAGCAAACCCAATGACGAATTTTGGCTGTTAAAGATCAAGCTGGTTTACGACGGTGAGCCGGCCGGTGAGCTCAGTTTTAATCTCAATGGCTACGACCACGCGGAAGCCGAGGCTGTGGCGCGTAATATCCACAGCAATGACTACCTGATGCGTGAAATAGATGAATACCTTTGGGGAGAGAGTGACTGACGCAGCGCTACCGCTGCTGTCACGGTCCTGGCAACGCTTCTCCCTGGACACCGTTTGGCACGTCCAATCCGGCTGCAGACCCGCTGACTGCAGCCGGATTGGCTTTTTTTGACCCCGTGAGCGGCAGCGTGGCTGTGCCAGGCTATCCGGATGTACTCTGAACCTCTCCCGTCTCGCTGCCGCGAAGGCAGGAGCAAATAGTTTGTGCCCCGTGTGGATTCCCGCCTGCGCGGGAATGACGTGGTTCGGTAATGGTTTCCGGCAGAGACCGTATCACCACCGTCGCTCCCGCGAAGGCGGGACTCCATAACCTGCCCATCCCGTGCTCTGCCGTCGTCGCGGTAATAACCTTAATTTGAAGCGCTCCTCTCACCGGGCACCGAGCACCGAGCAACTGGCTCTGAGTAACGGGCACCCGCCACCGGGGCAGGGTTTCTGGTTTGTACGCTGCCCAGCCTGTAAAATGCGTTGCCTTGCGGACAGCTACCGACCGTAACTGCCGTTCACTGGTATTGGCAAGGCTACACGATGAACAAACCCCGGCTCTGGACCAAAGATTTTATTATCGTCTCGCTGCTGAATTTTTCGCTGGTGCTGGTTTTCTATCTGCTGGTGGTGGTGATTGGTCAGTATGTGACCGGTGACCTGGGTGCGTCTGTCAGCGAAGCCGGTCTGGTGGTGGGTGTATTTATTGTCGGTGCCATGTTGGGGCGGCTGTTGATTGGCCAGAACATGGACGTGGTGGGGCGACGGCGCAGCCTGCTGGCCGGGCTGGCGCTGGCGGCATTTTCCAGCGCACTCTATTTTGTCGAGGCGGGTATTAACTGGTTAATCGCACTGCGGTTGCTGCACGGCATCAGCCTTGGTATTGCCAGTACTGCCAGCAGCACGGTGGTGGCGCATCTGATCCCGGCCTCCAGGCGAGGGGAGGGTATCGGCTATTTCAGTATGAGCAACTCCCTGGCAACTGCGATTGGCCCGTTTATCGGCATCTGGCTGGCGCAGCACAGCAGTTTTGATGTGATACTGCTGTTCTGTTGTGCGCTCAGTGTGGCCAGTTGCGGCGTGGCGCTGCTGTTGCGTGTGCCGGAGGAAAACTACAGTGGCGAAACACCGCCCCCGCAACGACTGTCGTTCTCGCCCTCACGGTTTCTTGAGCCGAGGGTGGTGCCACTGTGCGTCATTATCCTGCTGGTGGCGGTGTTCTACTCCGGGGTTTTATCGTTTGTGAATGCTTATGCCACGGAGCGACAGCTGGTGCAGGCCGCCAGCTTTTTCTTTATGGCGTACTCCCTGAGTGTACTGGCATCGCGTCCGTTTACCGGACGCTTGCTGGATGCCCGCGGGGCGCATGTGATTATGTATCCGGCGTTTGTGCTGATGGGTAGCGGGCTGTTACTGCTGGGTGTTGCAGATAGTGGCTCGATGCTACTGGTCTCCGGCTGCCTCATCGGCATCGGTTTCGGCAATATGCAATCCTGCATACAAGCGATGGCGATACAGGCGGTGGACAGCAACCGCATGGCGCTGGCCACCTCTACCTTTTTTATCTTCATCGACGCCGGGCTGGGATTCGGCCCGTCACTGCTGGGCCTGCTGATTCCCCACATCGGCTTTGCCAATATGTATATGCTGCTGGGGGCTTTGACCCTGCTGACTATGCTCCCGTATCTGCTGTTGCATCGGCGGGGTATCGCCACCTTCGCGACCGAACGTCGCGTATAGCGCTCAGTCCAGGGGGACATTCAGCAGGGGCGTGAGGGCCTCTGCCAGCAGCGGGGCCATACTGATGGCATTGCTGTCATGGATGATGGTATCCGTACTCCAGATATTTCCGACGCCGGCTTGTTTCAGGAGCTCGACAGCGTCGCCGGCAAACAGGGCATGGGTCACCGCCACATCCACCGTGGCAGCACCTGCATTTAACAGTGCCCTTGTGGCCTGCGCCAGGGTGTGGCCGGAACTGGCCACGTCATCCAGCACGACCACCTGACGACCGTTAACGGGGAGATCCGGAAGCTCCACCGTCACATCCCTGTCGCCGCGACGCACTTTCTGGCAAACGCCGAAATCCGCGCCGATACGCACCGCTGCGGACTCCACCCATTGGCGGGATTCAGCGTCGGGACCAATCAGCAGGGGCTGTTGCAGGTTGTCCCTGATCAGGTCTGCCAGCCGCGGCGCACCGCTGACGAATACCGCTGCAGATAGCGGTATGGCCTGCTCCAACCGCTCAATACGGTGCAGATGGGGATCAACGGTAATCACGCCATCGAACAGTTCTGCGAGAAACTGACCGACGATGGTCTGGCTGACAATTTCGCCACTGTGGAAAGCAATATCCTGGCGCATATAGGCCAGGTAGGGGGCCACCAGGATCAACTGCCGGGCTCCCAGCCGGCGCAGGTGGCGCGCAATCAACAGCAGCTCTACCAGTTTGTCGTTGGGACGATCAAGGCTGCGGTAAAGTACTACGGTAGCCGGCAGTGCGGCACTGTCCTGCAGGGGCAAGGTCAGGCGCAGCTCCTGATCAGGGAAACGGTGACATTCGTAACTGAGGCAGGGGACAGCCAGAGCCTGTGCCAGGGGGCAGGCTGCCGATTTCTCCTCAACACTGCAGAGGAACAGAGCGCTCATCAAAACTCCACAAACACATGGGTCAGCTGATCCGGCGGGCCGATACTGTAACCATTGTTTTTGTCGGCGGCCTGGCGGGCGAAGCCAAGCTCCGTGGGGTAGGCGGCGTAAACCCGGTAGAGGGGTTGGCCACGGGTGACCGTTGCCCCGAGCTTCTCCAGCATATCGACACCTGCGCCCTTGGATCCGGGGGCGCCGGCAAGCCTGGCGATACGGGCAACCTGCTGGTTATCGATGGCGGTAACCGTGCCATCAAACTCTGCCACAACCTCAAAACTGAGTGGCGCGAGGGGAGGATTGTCGAAATCGAACTCCCGTCTGCCCTGGGCTTCAATGATGGCTTTCATCTTGTGCAGTGCGCGCCCGGACTCGAGAATATCCCTGGCGATGCCGTAGCCATCGCCGCCACGGACGTCCGGGTCGAATTCCAGCATTCGGCCTGCGAGACGCAGTGCTTTCTGGCGCAGGTCGTTGGGCGCTTGCGGATGGTTTTCCAGCACCTGCATAACGTCCCGGGCTTCCAATACCGGTCCTATGCCGTTACCGATGGGTTGGCGTCCATCGGTGATCACCACGTCGATGGTCAAGCCCAGGCGGCCGGCGACAAACTCAAACAGTTTACGCAGCCGCAGGGCTTCCGGCATGGAGCGTACCTTGGCGGTCGGACCGATAGGGATATCCAGCAGCAGGTGGGTGGAACCGGCGGCGATCTTTTTCGACAGGATGGAGGCCACCATCTGCCCCGGGGAGTCGATGGAGAGTGGGCGTTCTACAGAGATTAATACGTCGTCAGCCGGGGACAGGTCGGTGGTGCCACCCCACACCAGGCAGCCGCGCTGGTGCCTGACCAACTCGCTCAGCTCCGAGAAGGGCATGTCCACGGTGGCCAGCACCTCCATGGTATCGGCGGTACCGGCCGGAGACGTGATCGCCCGTGACGAGGTCTTCGGGCAAAGCATGCCGTGGGCGGCAACGATAGGCACCACCAGCATGGAGGTACGGTTACCCGGGATGCCTCCGATACAGTGTTTGTCCACCACGGTGTACTCATTCCAGTCCAGCTTGCGACCTACCTTGCTCATGGCACTGGTGAGGTAGAACACCTCTTCGCGATCCAGCTCTACCTGGTTGCAGGCCACCACAAAGGCGGTCAGTTCGATCTTCGAGTAACGGTGCTCGGCGATATCCTGCACGATGTGCCCGAAATCGTCGTGACTGAGTCGTTCACCGGCGATCTTGCGGTGCAGGGCGGGGATGGACTGGGCCGGTTCGGCCTGGGAAATGGTGACCGGGTGTCCCTCTTCAAGACCCAGCTGGGTAAAGGCATCTTCCGACAGTCCTAGCTGCTGGCAATCCACGATGGATGTGTCATCGACCACGTTGAGGGTCGCCAGTATGCGTGAGCCATTGGCGGATATTTCGACTTTGGCCAGGGCCTGGAAGCCTTCAGCCCGATAGGGTTCGCATTCGCGGTGCAGGTAGGCGACGTTTTCGCGGTAGGTATCAATACCGACACGGCGCAGGGCCAGGGGCGAAGGAGAATCGGTCTTGCCGCAGCGGCCGGAGGGGGACGATCGGGACATGGCAACACTCTCTGTGCAATAGCGTTTACTCTACTGAGGCCGACGGCCGGTGCCAAGCCGGTAATCGTCGCAGCAGACGATTGTCTTCAGGCTGCTCGGGTCAGGCTGCAGAGCTGCCAGCAGCCTGACGGCGCAGGGCTTGGCGAATCCAGAGATAGCTGACTATGCCCGCCAGGACATTGGCCGTGGCAGTGCCAAGGAAAATGCCGTTGAGCCCGGCCAGCTCGCGTCCGATCAGTACGCAGGGTACATAGAACAGTACGACCCTTATGACCGAAAGCATAACCGCCGGCAGTGGCCTGCCCAGGCCGTTAAACGCCGACGTAGAAGCGATCATCACGCCGGAGAGGCCAAAGCTGAAGGGAACCAACAGCAGGAAACTGGCAATAATGGCGATGATTTCCGGGGAGTCGGTAAACCAGGAGCCGATAAACTCCCCACCCAGCCACAGCAGTACCGCGCTGATGGCAGAATAGGCAAAGCTGAAACGCAGGATCAGGCGCATGGCTTCCATTTGGCGGTGTCGATATTGCTCGGCCATATTGTGACCAAAAAAGGGACCGACGATACCTGCCAGCGCATAGAATACGATCATGATCACCGGCTCCACCCGCTGCACCACGCCCAGTGCTGCCACCGCGTCAGGGCCGAAGCCGGCCACCAGCACCAGGGTGAAAGCGCCGGCGGCGGGCACGATCAGGCCGCTGCCCATGGAGGGAATGGCTACGTGCAACGTGGCGCGCCACGCCTTCAGAGTGGAAGAGAGGTTGAGGCTCGGTGCCGAGATCAGCTTATAGCGCCACACCAGCAGGTAAAAACCCAGTGCAACCTGCAACAGGCGGGAGACCACGGTGGTCCAGGCCGCGCCGGCGATTTCAAAGCGGGGAATAGGACCAAAGCCGAAGATCAGCAGTGGGTCGAGGATGATGTTGATCAGTGCGGTACCGATCATCAGTAATCCCGCGACCCTGGCATAACCGGAGGCCTGCAGCACTGCCATGAATACGGTGGATAGGGCGAAGAAGGGCGCGTTAAGGTACCAGGGGCCCATATACTCTTCGATCAGGGTAAGCAGTTCCGGACCGGCACCGAGTGCCACAAAGGTACTGTGCAGCTGCCACCAGCCAATGAACATGATGGTGAGGGCGATCATCATCGCCAGCATCAGGCTGTCGGCTACCAGTCGTTGCGCTGACAGCTTATGGCCTCCACCCAGCATGCGGGCGTAGACAGAGGAGACGCCGGTTGCAAAACTGACGGCCAGGGCAGTGACCAGCAGTACCACCGGGAAGGTAAAGCTCATGGCTGCCAGTGAGTCGCTGCCCAGCTGGCCGACGAAGTAGGTGTCGGCGGTATTGAAGGATAGGTTGGCTGCCATGCCCCAGACTCCCGGCATGGCCAGGTGATAGAGTTGACGGCCGACGGGGCCCTGAGTAAATGAGATCGCTTTGGGCACGGGGTTATCAGTCCGGGCTGGTTTCAGTGGCGGGCATTTAAGCATAAACCACGGCAGTAATTACAGCTCGGCGTCCACGGGCACCGCAGACAATAATAACAAGGAGACACAATCATGCCGGATTCCAGAGGCTGGTCCGTTGCCGATATGGCAGACCAGAGCGGTCGTATCGCCATAGTCACCGGTGCCAGCAGTGGTATAGGGCTGGAGGCTGCCCGGGCGCTGGCGGCAAAAGGGGCAGAGGTGATCCTGGCGGTGCGGGACGCGGCCAAGGGTAGCAGCGCCCTGCGCAGCATTACCGACAGCTGTCCGGGGGCTGAGGTGAGCATGGAGCTGCTGGACCTGGCTGACCTGGGATCGGTACAGCGATTTGCCCGCTATTGCCTGACCCGGTTGCCGAAGCTGGATCTGCTGATCGATAACGCCGGGGTGATGATGTCTCCCTACGCCACCACCAGTGATGGCTTTGAACTGCAGATGGGTACCAACCACCTGGGCCACTTCGCCCTCACTTTGCAACTGTTGCCGCTGCTGCGCAACACGCCGGGATCCCGCATCGTTGTGGTGTCGAGCCTTGCTCATCACCGGGGCAATCCTGATTTCGACGATCTTAACTGGCAGTTGCGGGGCTACGATACCGTACAGGCCTATTGCGACAGCAAACTCGCGAATCTCTGGTTCGTGCAGGGGCTGGTGCAACGACTACAGGGCGAAGAAGCGCCACAGGTGACCGCAGCCCACCCGGGCTGGACCCGCACAGAATTGCAGCGCCACTCCCTCAAATATCGCCTGCTGGGGCTGTTTATGGCTCAGGACACTGCCAGCGGTGCTCTGCCAACCCTGCGGGCGACGGTGGATCCTGAGGCACAGAGCGGCGACTTCTACGGACCCGGTGGCAAGAAGCAGATGAAAGGACCGGCGGTGAAAGTGGTGACCAATCCAGCGGTGAAGGATGGCGGGCGAGTGCAGCAGTTGTGGCAGTTGTCGGAAGCGTTAACCGGTGTGCGGTACGACTAGTGCGACTGCGACCAAAGTCCGGTCGAAGGCGGCGGGATCGGCTTCTATACTGAGCGGAACCCGGCCACTCCAAAATAACAGTGCTGAATCCCGAGGTGAAATGTGTCTGTCGTACTGGCTTTTGATGTCTACGGAACCCTGATTGACACTCAGGGGGTCACCAAAACCCTGCAGCGTCACGTCGGGGAGCTGGCGCCGGAGTTTGCCCGTATCTGGCGAGAGAAGCAGCTGGAGTACTCGTTCCGCCGGGGGCTCATGCGCAGCTACCAGCCATTCTCGGTGTGTATAGCGCAGTCGCTGGATTACACCACTTCGTTGCTGGGGTTGAGTTTGCCGTCCTCAACCCGTGACGAGCTGTTGCAGGCCTACCGAACCCTGCCGGCGTTTATGGATGCCAGGGCAGGGCTGCAACAGGCTGCTGATGCCGGTATGCGCTGTTTTGCGTTTTCCAACGGGGCGGGTGACGCGGTAGAGGGGCTGTTGCAGCAGGCGGGTATTCGCGAGGCATTTGAGGGTGTGGTCAGTGTTAATGACCTGCAGACCTTCAAACCGAACCCCGACGTGTACGACTACTTTCTGCGCAGCAGCAAAGGTGAGGCAGATAGCAGCTGGCTTATCTCCGGCAATCCGTTTGATGTGATCGGTGCGCGGGAGGCTGGCATGAAGGCGGCCTGGGTGAAGCGGTCACCGGCGGCGGTTTTTGATCCCTGGGGGATTGAGCCAACGGTGGTGATCGAGAGCCTGGCGGGACTGGTGGCCGCGGTCAAATCACACTCCTGACGCGGCGGGATGGAGGCTGTATACACAGCCTCCAACGGCGCTTACTGACGTTACAGGTTACAGAGTCTCTGTTTGGCTGCGTCGTATTCGGCCCGTAACTGAGCGACCAGGTCGCCTACCTTCTGTACTTTCTTCACTGCACCAACACCCTGGCCACAACCCCAGATATCTTTCCAGGCTTTGGCATCGGTGTTGCCGCCGGAGCCAAAATCCATTTTTGACGGGTCGCTTTCCGCCAGTTGCTCGGGATCGAGTCCGGCATTGATGATGGATGGCTTCAGGTAATTACCGTGCACACCGGTGAACAGGTTGGTGTAGACGATATCCTCCGCCTGGCTGTCCACCAGCATCTGCTTGTAAGCGTCTACGGCATTGGCTTCGTCGGTGGCGATAAACACCGAACCCATATAAGCGAGGTCAGCGCCCATGGCCTGGGCCGCGAGTATGGAGTCACCCCGGGCAATGCAGCCGGAGAGTGCCAGGGGCCCGTCAAACCAGGCACGGATCTCCTGGATCAGGGCAAAGGGCGATTGGGTTCCGGCGTGGCCGCCGGCGCCGGTGGCAACGGCGATGAGACCGTCGGCGCCTTTCTCAATGGCTTTGCGGGCAAAGGCATCGTTGATGATGTCGTGCAGCACAATACCGCCGTAGGAGTGGATGGTCTCGTTGACATGCTCCTTGGCGCCGAGGGAAGTGATAACCACCGGCACCTTGTATTTCACACACAGCTCCAGGTCTTCCTGCAGGCGATTGTTTGAATTGTGCACAATCAGGTTGACGGCAAATGGCGCGGCCTGCTGTTCCGGGTTAGCACTGTCCCAGTCCTGCAATGCAGTAGTGATCTGCTGTAACCAACTTTCAAAAACACCTTCGCCACGGGCGTTGAGGGAAGGAAAGGAACCGACCACACCGGCCTTGCACTGTTCAATCACCATGGTGGGATTGGAGACAATAAACATGGGAGAGGCGATTGCCGGCAGTTGCAGACTTCCCTTGAGTACATCAGGTAAGGCCATGGTTTTTCCTTTTTCTGAAATCGGTCTGGTTCAAAAGCAAATTGCCGCCTGCTGCCTGGCAGAGTGCCAGTGCGTGCAAATTTCAGGCGGCGGCAAGAATAGCACCGAAACGCCCCCTAGCCCAGAGTTGGGGGGCTTCAGCAGCGGCGGCCAATAGCCCGGGCCGGGTTGCCAGCCACCTTGGTGTAGGGCTCCACATCACGGGTCACCACGCTGCCCATACCGACCACGGCACCATCGCCAATGGTCACGCCATCCACAATGCCCACCCCGGCGCCGATCCAGACATCACTGCCAATGCGAATGCCGCTCGAGGTGACCGGCTGGTCACGAATTAACCGATCGGCGTCCATGCCATGATCAAAGGCGTAGATGGTGCAGCGGGCGGCGATACGGGTGTTGTCACCAATCTCGATACCGGCTCGGCCACCGTCCAGTATGGCACCCTGGTTGATACCGACGTTGTTGCCTATCCGCAGCGGTCCGTGCAGGAAAACTTCGGCGGCGATCTGGCAGCGGTCACCCACCACAATGTCGCGCCCCGGCTCGGCAAACAGTGCTGCTTCCGGTGCAACAAAACCGCCGTCTCCGAACCGTATGGTTTCAAGAGCCATCAAGGTTTGCTGGATTTCAGCTTGCCAGGGCTCGGCCCATTGCCGGTGTTTGGGCTTGAGGGTGAAGTAGAGCCAGGGCATGTAGCTGAGGCGGCGTTTGTGTTGCCGGGTGTAATCGATCATGGCGGAATGGCAGGTTGGGGAGACAGACAGGGATGATCAACAAAGTGTGGCGCGGGCACAAGCGTCAAAACAGGAAAGTGGGGGAGGTGGCAGGTGCCCGCCGGATGACTCACTGTAAACGCTGCCAATTAGAGCTTGTTCAATAGTATCGCACTCTGCACTCAGGGCAGGCGATAGCTCAGACACAGCGGACACTGATTATGTGTCGTATCCGGAGCTTCGTGACTCAGCCATTCGGGCCGGTTGAGTCTGGCGGGCACCTGACTGCAGTATAGGCTGACTGTCCGAATGCTGACCAGTAGCGAAATTAATTCAGCAAAAATTTTGCGTACACAGGGCAGTGATCAGAGAGGGTTTCCCACGGCTTGCCGTGCAACACTTCACACTGTTCCAGATAGAGGTTTTTGTAGTAAATCCGGTCCAGACTCAAGGCCGGTTGCAGGGAGGGAAACGTGGCCTGCAGGCGACCAAACTTCTGCTGGGTGGCCTCCTTGACACCGAACTTGCGCTGCAGGTAGCGATGAATGCGCCGGCTCCAGTCATTCATGTCACCCATTAAAATCACCGGGTCGGAGGGTGAGAGTTGTTGCAGCCAGCGCCCAAGCTTCTGGGTCTGGCGCCACTGCTCATAGGGTAAAAAACCCATGTGTACGCAGGCGACCTGAATGGCGCGGTGGCCCGGTACCTGGATGCGGCCATGCAGAAGGCCCCGTTGGGAGAAACGCCACTGACTGATGTCCTGGTTGAAGACACTGAGGAACGGGTGTTTGCTCAGCAACGCGTTGCCGTGATGCCCCTCCTGGTAAATGGCGTTTTTACCGTAGCTGTAGTGATCCCAGACGGAATCGGCGAGATACTCGAAATGGGCTTCACGATGCCAGTTGTCAATGCGGCTGGCATGGCCGTGGTGTTCGCCCTGTACCTCCTGCAGTGCCACCAGGTCGGCGCCGGTAGCGCGGATCGATTGGCGAATGGCGTCCAGCACGTAGTCCCGGTTGCCGAGACTGAAGCCCTTGTGAATGTTGTAGGTCAGGCAGCTGATTGAAGGGTGTTCCATGGTTTACATCCAGTAGCGCAGGGAGCGGGCAATCAGGCCCGGCAGTAGATTCAGGCTGCGGGAGTGTGATGCAGCGGTGGTGACTTCGCGCGAATATTCAAGATCCCGCGCAAACCAGGCCTGCAGTTGGGCCTTGCTGTCAGCCTGGTGTAAAAACAGGTCCAGCTCCAGGTCGTGCAGGTAACTGCGGTGATTGAAGTTGGTACTGCCGAGGATGTGCTGGTCATCAATGATCAGCAGCTTCGCGTGCAGTACCTCCGGCAGGTATTCGAATACCCGCACGCCGGCGCTGAGCAGATCCTTGTAGTAAGTAGCGGTCAGCAGCGGGAACAGGTGAATGTCGGATCGCGCTGGTACCAGAATCCGTACATCGACGCCGCGGGAGGCGCTTCGTTTCAAGGCCCTGACCACTTTGGCGGAGGGGGCAAAGTAGGCGCTCATTACCCAGACCCGTGAGCGGGCGCGACGAATACGATTCACCAGCTGCAGGTTTTTGCGCCGCCGGGCCCAGCGTGTGAGGTTGTGCCAGTAACGGCGGAGGGGATGCTTAACCGCGGAGAATTTACGCCTTTCCCAGAGCGCGCTGAAATCGGTTTGCAGTTCTGCCACAAGCGGGCCTGTCAGGCGCACCCCGTAGTCGTGCCAGTTGGCTCCGCCCTGTTCATCGCTCAGATGCACAGCGGCGATGTTCAGGCTACCGGTCCAGAGCGCTGTGCCATCGATGACGATCAGTTTACGGTGGTCACGGCGATTGATCTTGCGCAGAAAGTAGAGTGCTTTGTCGAGTACGCCACCACGGCGCAGGGAGCGCCGGTAGTGGGACAGCTGCCAGGGCAGGGGGTGATAGATACGTACATCGCCACCGGCATCTTCGAGACGCTGACTGATACTGTTGGCGTGCAGCGAACTGCCTATGCCGTCCATCAGTAAGCGTACGCGGACGCCCCGTCGGGCGGCGTCCACCAGGGCCTGCAGAATCTTTTCGCCGAGGGTGTCGAGCTGGAAGATATAAACTTCGATATCAATGCTGTGACGTGCAGTCGCCAACTCCTGCAATAACTGGCGAAAGTAACTGTCGCCGCCGTCAAACAGCTGTTCCGTGGATTGGCGGGTGAATGACAGCTCCTGATCGCCGCTCTTATTTACCGCCGTGGGATGGCTCATCGATGATGATCAGGCCATCAAGACAGGTAATGCGGATGCCATCGAGCCGCGGGTGTTTGTCGGACCTGAGTCGTTCGGCCATCTCAGCCGTATCCAGCAGTACAGTGCCAAGGTGCAGCACTCGTACCGCGACACCGCCGCAGCCGCTGTGCGTGAGCAGGTCGCGCAATTGCAGGCTGTTGACTTCGTAGCGACCGCTGGGAAATTGTTCGTGTAACTCCACAAATTTATCGTACTGCATGCATACTCCTTGGCGGACCGGGAGATTTGATTGTTCCCGGTGGCTGGCTGCATCCGGGTGTCAGTGTTGATACTGATACAGACCCGGGTAAACCTTGTTGATATAGTGCAACCGTTTTTATTGTTGCCGGTGTGGCGGAGACGAAACGCCTTGAATTACTCCTTGCTTGATCATAATGCCGATTTTGTCGTCGTCAACAAAGGGTCGTCGATTGAGGTGCACAATCCCCAGCACCCGGATACGCAAGCGGGCGTCTCTGGCGACCACGGATTACTGGCTCAAGTCGCCCGTGACTTGGGTCTGGAGCGGGTCTACCCCGTGCACCGGCTCGACCGGGGCACCAGCGGAGTTATGATCATGGCCTGCCACGCTGCCGCCAACCGGCAGTTGTCGATGGCGTTTGCCGCCCGTCAGGTGCAGAAATTCTATCTCGCCGTCAGTGACTCCAGGCCGGCGAAAAAACAGGGACTGGTAGCGGGTGACATGGAGAAAGCCCGGCGTGGCAGCTGGAAGCTGGCGCAGTCCCGCCACAATCCGGCGGCGACGCAGTTTTTCAGTAAATCTCTGGGCGGCGGAAAGCGGCTTTTCCTGCTCAAACCCTGTACAGGCAAGACCCATCAGCTGCGGGTAATGATGAAGGCCATCGGTGCACCCATTCTCGGGGATAGCCGCTACGGTGGCAGCGCTGCAGATCGTATGTACCTGCACGCCTGGCAACTGCAGTTCCCGTGGCAGGGACAAGCCCGTGGTTATGCGGCGTTGCCGGAGTCCGGGGCATGGGTTGGGGATGTTAGCCTGACAGAAGCGCTGGCCGAGTGGCAGGAACCGATGAACCTGAGCTGGCCGAAATTACCGCCCGGGCTGGTGATTACCAGTGAAGGCGCAGGAAAAGAGGAGTAATTAGCGGGGGAGCAAGCCCCCGCTGAGAGGTCACGGGGAAGGATCCCTGTTACTCGTACAGGCAGAGGTAGGCGCTCTCAACCACGGCCGTGACCTTGAAGCTCTGGTTGGCTTCCACTTCGAAGGTTTCGCCCTGGGAGAAGGTCTGCCAATCAGCAGCGCCAGGCAGCAGCACGCGCAGCTGGCCGGAGGTGACGGTCATATACTCTTTCTGGGAGGTACCAAACTCATAGTCCCCCTGGGCCATAACACCGATGGTGGCGGGCAGGGTTTCGGTCTGGAATGCAATGGATTTTACCTTGCCATCAAAGTATTCGTTGGTTTTGAACATGGTTTGGGTACCTGCAAATAAAGGCCGGTTGTCCGCAGCTGGCGGCCCCCGGCATAAGTGAGGCGGCGATTATAAGGACGGCGGGGCGGCTCAGCAATGCCGCCGGCGCTGTCCGTCGGTTGCAATCCGGGGGCTTACGTGTAGTCTGGGGCGACATTCAGCCGCCTTCGTTGAACACAGGCCAGACAGTATGCACAACCCGTTTCTGGAGCCGTTACAGCAACTGTTGCTCCAAAACCCCCAACGACAGTGGACCGAACATGAACTGCTGCTGGGGATGGTTCAGCAAGGCCTGCTGGACCCCGCCTACGGCCGCGATTCGATGGCACTGTTCCATGCCCACTTCCTTACCATGAATGCCCTCTACCAGCTGCGCACCATGCTCTGGAACGAACAGCAGTGGTCGCTGCTGATCACGCCCCTGGAAATTCGTCTGCAGAGCACCGGCAGCGGAGAGGGGATACTTGCTGGTGACACCGCTGACGAAAGGCTCGCTCAGTACTACCTGGATTGGTCCAACTTCCAGCGCGCCGACCGGCGCTCCATCGGCGAAATGTTGCAGGAGTTCTGGCGGCGATTTGTACGTCCACCGGGTCGCGAGAGCGCTCTCCAGGTTCTGGGCTTACAGGACCCGGTGAGTGATGGTGAAATTCGTCAGCGCTACCGCCAGCGGGTAATGGAGTGTCATCCGGATCGAGGTGGCAGTGTCGATGATATGGTGGCGCTCAATCGTGCCATGGAGACCCTGCGGCATCCGCGCAACTGACCTGGACCTATGACAATTCTCTGGCACAAGAACGAAGCCGGCACCCGCTATGAGGTGCGCAGGGCGGGTAATGCCTTACGGCTCTACAGTAACGGTGTTTTCCATAGCCAATACAACCCTGTACAACCGGTGGCTGGCTCTGTCTGGGACATGTTGCTGGTGCCTGCATTTCTGGCCAGGAACGGGCGTCCCGGGCGGGTGCTGGTTCTGGGCGTGGGCGGTGGGGCAGTGATCCGGCAGTTGAACGACTTCCTGCAGCCCGACCTGATTGTGGGTGTGGAGCTGAATCCGGTACATCTGCATGTGGCGAAACGCTTTTTTGGCGTAACCCAGGCTAATGTCACCCTGTTGCAGGCGGACGCCCTGCAGTGGTTACGTCATTACCGGGGGCCGGCCTTTGATCTGGTGGTGGATGACCTGTTCGGCGAGTGTAATGGCCAGCCGCAGCGAGCCATTGCCGCCGACCAGGGCTGGGCCGAGTCTCTGGACCGGCTTGTCAGTCCGCAGGGCGCCCTGGTTTCCAATTTCGACAGCACCCTGGCACTGCGTCGGAGTCACTGGTGCCGGGACCCGTCGCAGCTGTTGCGGTGGTCGCAGGCTCGGGTGCTGAGCACCGCAGCCTTCGAAAACCGGATGTTGGTCCTGAGCCGGGAATACTGCTGTGACGACGAGTGGCAGCAGCGTATGGCGGCGCAGCACCCGTCGCTGGATCGCAGTCGTCGCAGTTGTCCGCTTAACTACGTTTCTCACCCGCTATGGTAGAACGGTTGGTGGGCGGGATGCCGGAACGTGGCGGACAGGGTTGTCAGTGTGACGACCCGCTCAGAGCGGCTGGCTGAGTCGCACCACCTTGAATTGACGATCATTGGCCAGAATCTCTGCCTTGCGGAAATAGTCCAGGGCCAGAGTTTCCAGTGCAATAAACTGGTTCACCACCAGCAACGCGTGAGCACTCTGTTGGGTGCGATCCAGCAGACATGCAGTTTGACGCAGGAAGGTCCTGGTCAGCTCACTGCTGGTGTCAAACCCCTGGTGAAAGGGTGGATTGCAGAGCACAACTTCAAAGCGTGAGCTGATCTGCTGGCCGCAGTCATCCGCACTGAGTGCAACCTCAAGACCGGCGTTACGGAAATTGGCTTCCGCACATTGTATCGCCGCAGCATTGTTGTCGGTGGCGGCGCGACTCGTGATGGGCCAGTGGCGGGTGCGCAGGGTCAGGTAGCCATAGCCACAGCCAAGATCCACCAGGCTTACCGGAAAACCACTCTTTTCATAGAGTGTCTCAGCGGTATCCATCAGCAGGCGACTGCCCTGATCTTCCTTGTTCCAGCCGTAGACGCCGGGTTTCGACAGCACGGTAACCGGTGTCGCACCATCGAGTTCCAGCACGGCTCGCAGGCGGCGGTAATCCTTGTCATCCAGCTGTTGCTCCGGTAGCCAGTCGCTGTGTTTGACCAGTTCGGCACTGTAACAGTTGCCGGATTTACGCGCGGCCTGGCGATCGCCAAACAGTTTGCCGGCTTTTTCGACGTAGCCTTTGATACCCTCGTTCTTTTCACCTGCCAGCCACAGCTTGCCGCCGTGTTTCAGCAGCCGCCAGGCCTGGTTTATAACGTGATGTACGACAGGCCTCTCTTTGGAAACCCGGTACACCACCTGATCCAGTGTCCCATCAGCAAAGTTGCTGAAGTCAAAATCGCTGAAGCTGCATTCCAGTCCGCGATTGTTGGCTGACTGTTGCAGGTCAAAACGGTTGGTGACCAGCAGCAGCTGGTTGTGGGGGGCAACTGCTGATACGTCGGCGGTTACATTTTCATCCGCAACCCAGAGGGTTTTGGCCTGCGCATTGCGCAGGGCCGGGGCGATCAGGGACAGGCTGTTGTCGGTCATGTGATGGCTTGCTGTTGCGAAAAGTCAGTGGGCGCCGACGCTGGCGATTTCGGTCTCAGACAGCGGGCGATAGTCACCTTCGGCCAGCTCTTCTTCCAGTACGATGTCACCCACCTGCAGCCGATGCAACTCCTCCACGCGGTTGCCAACAGCGGCAAACATGCGCTTTACCTGATGGTACTTGCCTTCACTGATGGTGAGTAGGCATTCGTTGGTGTACAGCTGTTGCAGGGTGGCGGGCTGGGTGGGCTTGAATTCGCCTTCCAGCATCACACCTTCGGCGAAGCGCGTGGCGGTGTCCGGTGTGATGTCTTCGGCCAGGGTCACATGGTAGGTTTTGTTGCAGTCACGGCGGGGGCTGGTGACGGCGTGGTTCCACTGGCCGTCATCGGTAATCAGCACCAGCCCGGTGGTGTCGATATCCAGGCGGCCGGCGATCTGCAGCTTGTCCTTGTTGGGCTCATCCAGCAGCTCCAGTACCGTGGGGTGTTCCCGGTCCTGGGTGACACAGACATAGCCTTTGGGCTTGTGCAGCATAAAGTAACGTGGTCCGGGGGCCTGCAGGGGTTCGCCTTCCAGGGTCACCACGCTGTCTTCGGCAACCTGCAGTGCGGCATCCTTGGTGACCTCGTCGTCCACGCTCACCAGACCGCTGCGCAACAGGCGTTTCACCTCTTTGCGGGAGAGGTCGGTGACCTGACTGATGTATTTATCCAGGCGCATGCTGGTCTCCTGTTGGGTGGGTGGTGTGGTTTCCGAGCCAGGCTTCGGGCAGCGTCGGCAGCCAGCCAAAACGATCCAGCAGGCGCTGCATGGTGGCATCCAGTGGCGCATCGAGCTGCAGCGGGGCACCGGTCAGGGGGTGCTGCAGGCAAAGCCGGGCGGCATGCAGCAACAGGCGGGGGGCATCCAGGTGATCGCGAAAATAGCGGTTGTGGCGCCCGCGGCCATGTTTGGCATCACCGATGATCGGGTGATTGATGTGTTTCAGGTGGCGACGTATCTGGTGCTTGCGGCCGCTGAGGGGCAGGCACTCCACCAGCGCATAGCGACTCTGGGGGTAGCCTTCAATGCTGACCGGCAGTTCGCAGTGGGCGAGGGTGCGGTAGCGGGTCTGTGCCTCCTTTGCCGGCTTATCTGCCTGTGCCTTACGGTCGGCGATCTTGTCCGGCTCTTCCCGCAATGGGTGATCGATCAGGCCTGCCTCCGGCGGAAAACCCCTGACCACCGCCAGGTAATGTTTTTGCACGCTGTGGGCGGCGAACTGCTCGCTAAGGGCCCGGGCACTTTCGGGACTGAACGTAAAAAGCAGTACCCCGGAGGTGGGCTTGTCCAGCCGGTGTACCGGGTAAACGTGGCGACCACACTGGTCCCGTACCATCTGCAGCGCAAAGCGGGTTTCGTGGCGGTCGATCATACTGCGGTGCACCAGCAGGCCTGAAGGCTTGTTGACGGCTATCAGTGTGTCGTCCTGATAGATTACAGGCAGGGCTTGCATGGTGGCGTAAACCGCGGTGGGGAGGGTAAGGAGCAGGGGGCATATCTGCCCCCTGGAATCGGATCAGCCGATCTTGCGTTCACCGGAATCAACAGATTGATAGATCAGGGTGTTGATGGTCATGGGACCCACACCGCCGGGAACAGGGGTATAGGCGGCGACGCGCTCTTTCAGGGGCTCGAGTTCAATGTCGCCCACACCGCCCGGGTGATAGCCGGCATCGACTACTACAGCGCCATCCTTGATCCACTCCGCCTTGATGAATTCCGGTTTACCCACGGCGCCAACCACAATATCCGCCTGGCGAATGTGGTCTGCCAGGTTTTGCGTGCGGGAGTGACAGATGGTGACGGTGGCGTTGGCGCCCAGCAGCATCATGGCCATGGGTTTACCGAGAATAGGGGAGCGACCGACGACGACGGCATGTTTGCCAGCGATATCGATGTTATAGGCTTCCAGCAGGCGCATGATGCCCTTGGGCGTCGCACAGCCATAGGCCTCTTCACCCATGCTCATGCGGCCAAAGCCGAGGCAGGTAACGCCGTCTACGTCCTTTTCCAGGGCGATGGCATCAAAACAGGCGCGCTCGTCGATCTGCTCGGGAACCGGGTGCTGCAGGAGGATGCCGTGGACGTTGGGATTGGCGTTCAATTCTTCAATTTTGGCCAGCAGTTCGTCAGTGGTGGTCTCTTCCGGCATCTCGACCTTGAGGGAGTCCATACCGATTCGGGTGCAGGCATTGCCCTTCATCTTGACGTAGGTTGCGGAAGCCGGGTCGCCGCCCACCAGGATCGTGGCCAGGATCGGGGTCTGGCCGCCGCTCTTGGCTTTCAGCTCAGCCACACGGGCAGTCAGTTCTTGTTCCGTTTTTTGGGCCAGCGCTTTGCCGTCCAGAACCAGTGCAGTCATTCAGGGTACCTGTTTGAACCGTTATTAGGGGGGTAGTATGAAAGCGCGCTATTGTCCCACAAGCTGCTCGGGGGGCCAACTGCGCAGCTTGTGGATCTGCTGTTGGCCCCGGCTTTGGCGGGTTCTGCAAATCGGCCTTTAAGTAACTGGCCAGATTGAAAATTTTTTTCACAAAAGCCGTTGACGGAAAAAGGGGCCATGGGTAATATGCGCACCTCCTCAAGGGCGACAGCACTTGCGGAACAAGTCGGAGTGTAGCGCAGCTTGGTAGCGCATCTGGTTTGGGACCAGAGGGTCGGGGGTTCGAATCCCTCCACTCCGACCACTATTTCTCAGTTCGAGCCTGGGAAGGCATGAGTCTAGGGCTCAGCAGTTGCCGCAAGGCAATCCAAAAGCGCCCGTAGCTCAGTTGGATAGAGCATCCGCCTTCTAAGCGGATGGCCGCAGGTTCGAATCCTGCCGGGCGCGCCATTTTCGGCGCGGGCCGGACACACCGTTCAATGGTGGGCGTAGCTCAGTTGGTAGAGCCCTGGATTGTGATTCCAGTCGTCGTGGGTTCAAGTCCCATCGTCCACCCCATTTTCTCCCCCTTCGATTGCTATTCTTCACCGGCTTCACGCCGGCCAAGCCGTTTCTGATTATTCCTGCGCGGTCTTCAGCTATGCCCCTGTTCGCCGCTGTAGACGCACGACCTGAAGCGCATATACTTGAACTGGGCTGCAACAACCTGTTGTAGCCATCCCGTTGAGTTTTTGCGGTTCAGTTACGCAGTTGATGGAGTCAACCCATGACGACAGAGCAGGAATTGCATCAGGCCCTCGCCAAATTGAAGCAGGTTATGCGCGAGGCACTGGGAGATCACGAAAGGGATCTGTTTGGTGATATTGCTACCCGCATCGCTGGTGGGCATCCGGATGAAAATGTGAAGGATGAGCTGGCGGAAAAGGCTGTGGAGTTCGAGGTATCTCACCCGACTCTGGCCAAGACCATCAAAGAAGTGATGGAAACTCTCAAGAATATGGGGGTTTAAGGGGAGTTTGAATGTGCTCCTCCCCGTTCCTTGCCCGGGGAGGAGGTCGGCTGATTCGGATGGTCAGATTAAGCGATCAGTGAAGATCTTCACCCAAGTCCAGCTGTGGTTTTTCGTGGCCATGATCGGCCCGCTTGCCTGATACCTCTTTCAGCTTTCTTTCTGCAGCTTTAAACAGGTCCCTGACAGCGATATGCAGTGATGCATTGTCCTGATGCAGAATGACCGGTTGCCCCTTGATACCAAGCTCGATCTGCGCCCTGAAGAGCTTGCCTTTATTACTGTGCTGGTGAGGGGTGCCGAGAACAACACGGCTGCTGTTGATCTGATCGCAAAAGCGGTTGAGCTTATCGAGTTTGCGATGAATGGTGTGGTTGAGCGCCTGAGAGGCGTCGATGTCGCGGTAAACAATTGCATTAGGTGAGCGCATAGATTTCTCCTTCGCCTTGCTAAGGATCCGTTTACGAAAACAGGTGGCCACCTGAACTTCACTATTGCGCCACGCGCTGACGAATTCAAGTCTTTTTTACAGCTTTGTTACTCAAAACGGGTTTGTGTGTTCCGGATCAATTAACGGTTGTTAAGGCGGTGGGCGCGGTGGCTCTCTACTGCTCTCCTTCGAGGCAAACTGCCAACAGGTCGCATTGAACTTCGTGCAACAGGTTGTCCCGGGTGGTGCCGAACAGGGCGCGCCATTTGCCGTGCGGGTGTCCACCCACAACGATCAGGTCGTAATTACCAGACTGCTGTACCTGCAACAGATCCTGCACCGGGTCGCCAAACTCTATGCGTGCCTGGTCAGGCTTCAGACCCTGCTGGTCAAGCAGTTGTTTCAGTCGCGGAAAGAGTTGCTGGCGGATCTGTGTTTCCGTTACCACATGGTATTCGCCGGGTTGCTCACCATAGCCGCTGATAGGGTGCTCGGCTACGTGGACCACCGCGATGGCTGCAGGATCTGCTGACAGGGCGATGGCACGTTGCACTAATAGGTGGCACTTTTCAGTCAGGTCAACAGCACACAAAACTTTGCGGTACAGCGCCATGGATAAGCCTCCTGCATGGTGGTATCGGCTGGGCAAAATTTGACCGAATGCATCCCAATTATGACGTTTGGCCATGCCCGGCCACTTGTAATCAACAGAGCTGATCGGTAGAGTTGGCGCCTATTATTCAAACCACAAATATTAAATTAGCTGCTTAGTTATAAAAGCAATATTCAAGCAGTCATATTACGCAGCAACCCAAGACTCCCAGACTATCATGAAATTCAAAATCTTAGTGGCACTGCTACTGGCTTCCGCCAGTGTGTCCAATACTTTCGCCGCCGAGGCGCCGGGGCCCGAACAGGACAAGTTGGATCAGTACTACCAGGCCCAGGAGCTGAAGCAGTCCCAACTGGAAGAGTACGAAAACGAAGCCTACGGTTATGAGACCAAGCTCGATCAGGCGCGTAAAGAGCTGAAGGAGGCTGAGGCCGAATTCGACGCCGCCAAGAAAGCCGAGGTAGAGGCCCGTATCGCCTATGCCGGTGACGAATCCCAGGATAACGAACGTGCGGTGCGTCTCGCTGAGCACGCGCTGGCCATGGCCGAGCGGGGCGTACGCAACCGCGCCAAGCGACTGACCTTCGCGGAAGAGCGGCTGGCAGAATTGGACGGTTCCCAACAGGCGCTGAAAACTGAACTGGCTGATCTGCAGAAGCGTATCAAGACTCAGGAAGCGGTGGTCCGCGAAGCCGAATCTCGTCAGGATGCCGAGCAGAAGCGCCTGTTGGCCAAAGCGGAGGCGGCACGCCTGGAAGCGGCCAAGCGACGCGCGGCAGACGCTCCCAAGGCAGCGCCCGAGAAAGTCGCGAAAGCGGCTCCGGCCCCGGCAGTTGCTGCGGCAGCAACACCCGAAGAGCGCAAGGCGGCAGCTATCGAAGCCTTGTCCGACCTGGACCGCCAGGCGTTGGGCTATATCAGCACCGAGATGGAGCGCTTCAAGCAACTGAGCCTCGGTAGCAACGCGCGACCACTGTATCGCTTCCTGAACCTGCAGGGCGACAAGGTGAAAACAACTGATTTTGAGCATCGCGGCAGGGACCAGTACTGGGCCGAAGCTGTGGTCAGCAAGGGACCACAGGAGTTTCGCATCAACAACTTCAAGTTTTCCCGTATCGTTCCGGCGGCTCATGACGGCGAAACCTACGTATTCATTTTTGACTCCAAGCGCGCCTCCCGCCCGCGCCTGATCATGTTCAAAAAATCACTGCTGGATCTGATTTAAACGGGTTCCGCACTGCCTACGGGCAGCTTGGGGCCCTGACGAGAGGGCCCCATGACTTCTTCCTCTTTCCCTGTTCCCGGGGATCAATCAATACTCCTTACCGGGGTGACCGGCTTTATTGGCCGTGAGCTCCTGCCTCTGCTGCTGGCGACAGGCTACCAGTGCTGGGTCCTGACCCGTCATCCGCCCAGGTCCGCCGGCCACAGGGAACTCTTCTACTTCTCTGACTTTGAGCATCTGCCTGAGCAGCTTCCTGCTTCGGTCATCAATTTGGCTGGGGAGGGAATCGCTGACAGGCGCTGGACCGGTGCGCGCAAGCACCAGCTGACGGATAGCCGGGTCGGGGTTACGGATTCTCTGCTGCGGGCTTACCGTGACCGTAACCAGTCCATTACGCGCCTGCTTTCCGGATCCGCCGTGGGGGTTTACGGCTGCCGCAAGGACAGCATCCCCCAAGCAGAGCATATGCTGCTCCCCGGAGTGCTTCCCCATGGGCATGAGGAGGAGTTTGGTGCCCGGTTATGTGCCGCCTGGGAACAGTCTGCGCTGGCAGCAGTAACCGGGGGCAGTGAGGTATGCCTGTTGCGAATCGGCCCTGTGCTGGCCTCTGACGGGGGTATGATTGCCCGCCTCAGGTTGCCATTTCTCCTGGGTATGGGAGGGCCAATAGGCAGTGGAACCCAGTGGCTGAGCTGGATTCACCGGCAGGACCTGTGTCGCGCTATCCTCTTCCTGTTGCAGGCTGAACATTTGCCGGGCTGTGTGAATCTGGTGGCCCCGGCAGCGGTGACCAATCTTGAGTTCGCCAGGGCTCTGGGCAAAGCCTGGCGGCGGCCGGCGTTTATGCCTCTGCCTGGTTTGGCTGTGCGGCTGCTGTGGGGGCAAATGGGTACGGAGCTGTTGCTCGGTGGGCAGAGAGTGGTCCCGGAGGTGTTGCAGCAAGCGGGATTTGAGTTCGACTTTCCTCAAGTGACGGATGCTTTGCGCTCGCTCTGACGGGCGTTCAGGCGTGTGTCAGGGGAACCCTGAGTAAGGGGTGATAGATACTTCCGTCCGGGGTCAGCTGGCTCTCAAACAGGGCCACACTACGAACCGGTAGTGGAGGCAGTCGCAGTCCGGCTGGCAATTGTCGGGACAATTCGTCGGCGATCTTTTGCCTGGCGGATCTTTTACGTCTGGCGAGGGTAATGTGTGGCCGGAAAGGCTTGCCCGTCGGCTGATAGGTTGCCGGGTCAAGGCTCGCGACCAGCTGCCGCTGTAAATCCTCCAGTCTATTTAGTTGTTCCCGACCAAACAGTGCCACTATCAAATCTCCTCGTCGACGATTGAGGAAATCTATTCTCTGTGGCTGCAGTGAGAATTCATGATGATCACGGCACGAGAGCATTGCGGTTGCCAGGTTATGCAGCAGGCCCGGAGGCAAGTTGCCAAGGAATACAAGGGTCAGGTGATAGTTGTGCCGGGGGATTTCTCGCCACTGCGGCCTCAGGCAGTCTGACAAGGTGCTGCGCAGCGCTGATTCCAGCAAGAGCCCGTATTCCGCTTCAACCTCTACGGCAATAAACCCGCGAAAAGGATCGGAGGAGGGGGTTGAAATCTTTTCCAGTGGATCCATATATCCTCTGCAGCCTGCTCATGAGAGGGGTTGTAAAAGAGGTTCGGTCGAACGACGGACCACACACAGACATATTGCTTAACGATAAGGGTATGACGATGAGAAATACAGATTTTTCCCCACTGTTCCGCACAGCCATTGGCTTCGATCGAATGGCATCCATTCTTGATGGGCTCAGTCGCAGCGAGCAGACCCAGGGTGGCTATCCTCCCTATAACATCGAGCTGATCGATGAGAATGAATACCGCATCACTATGGCACTGGCCGGCTTTACCCAGGAAGAGCTGGAAATTCAGGCGGAAGAGAATCTGCTGGTGATCACCGGTAACAAACAGGATGACAGTAACGGTCGAAAGTTCCTTCACCAGGGCATTGCCGCGCGTAATTTCGAACGCCGCTTCCAGCTTGCAGATCATGTGCGCGTACATCGCGCGAGCATGGAAAACGGCTTGCTGCATGTTGAATTGGTGCGTGAAATTCCAGAGGCAATGAAGCCGCGTCGGATCCCCATCGGTAGTTCCAGTCCGGCACAGGAAGAACAGGCCGCAGCGGACGCGACACTGCAGACACACGTCGCCTGATAACCGTCCCTTATACGTAGACCCCGGCAGAGATGCCGGGGTTTTGTCGCTTGTGCCCGGCGCAGAAAAAGGATGTCGTCTTGCTGCAATGTTGTATTTGTAATTACCCATGCCAACCCTGGTGGCAGGATCGGAAACGCCACTACTGGCACTGCAGCCACTGCGGTTGTGTGCAGGTTCCGGCGCAATTCTATCTTGCGGCTGCGGATGAAAAAGCGGAATACGACAAGCACGAAAACAATCCCGATGATACGGGCTACCTGACGTTCCTGGGGCGGGCAGCAACCCCGCTTATTGAGAGACTTAGAGTGCCGTCCAGCGGCCTTGATTTTGGCTGTGGGCCTGGTCCTGCGCTAAACAGGCTGCTTGAAGATGCTGGTCACACGGTATCGCTGTACGACAAGTTTTACTGCGCAGATGAGACGGTGTGGCTACGCAATTACGATTTTATTACGTTGACAGAAGTGGCAGAGCACCTGGCAGATCCGCTCGCCACCCTGGAGTTATTGTGGCAACACCTGCGCCCGGCAGGCTGGCTGCTGATCATGACCAAGCGGGTGCAGGACCTGGATGCCTTCAAACGCTGGCACTACAAAAACGATCCCACCCACATTACGTTTTTCCACTGGAAAACCTTCGAATTCCTGGCCACCAAATGGGGAACCGTTGCCGAGGCGGTTGCTGACGATGTGGTGATGCTGCGCAAGCCGGCTTAATGAGTGTCGGCGGTAAATAATTTCGCCCTGACCGTGGTGCGGTAATCGCTGGGTGTGGTGGACAGCAATTTCTTGAACAGGCTGGAGAAGTGCCCCATGTCCTGGTAACCAACCTTGTAGGCAATCTCGCTGACTGACAGGTTGCTGGTCTGCAAAAGGTCTTTCGCCATGTCGATGCGGATCTCCTGCAGGTATTGCAGCGGCGTTTTACCGGTGGCGTTTTTAAAGCGTCGGTTAAAGGTACGTACGCTCATATCAAATTTCTCTGCCACACTTTTCAGCAAGATCTCTTTCTGGCAATTGTCCTGCAGCCAGATCTGTGCCTGCACAATATCCTCGTCCGGGTGGTAGCGATGCTTGTCGTCGTAATAACTGGTGCTCTCGTATTGGCGACGGATCTCATGGGAGAAGTTGCGCTGTACGTGACTGGCCACCTCCTTGCCGTAGGTGCGGTGGATGAAGTGAACTGTCAGGTCCGCCACCGCGTTGACGCTGCCGGCGCAGTAGATATTGCCGGATTGGGTAATGAAGTACTGGCGCTTCAGCTGCACTTCCGGGTAGTCGTGGGCAAACTGGTCGAAGTAGTGCCAGTGGGTAGTGGCAGCCTTGCCGTTGAGGATTCCGGCCTCGGCGAGGAAGCAGGCTCCTGTGCCTACGGCAATCAGGATAGTCCCGCGCTCATTCTGTTGTCGAAGCCACTCCACCAGTTTTCGGTTGCGGCGCACGATAGGGCGGGGATTGCGCCAGAGCGAGGGCAGGATGACCATTTCCGTACTGCGAATGTCGTCCAGGCAGAGGTCCGGGGTCAGGGAGAACCCCGAGCGGGTGCTGACCGGGTCCCGGGTCACCCCGGCCGAGGCGATATTGAGGCGGGCTTTCTGGTGGGTCCTCGCCCGGGCCGCACTGGCCGCGGCATTCATCATCTCAATGGGGAGGGTAATACTGGTTGCCAACATCTCTTCCACCACAATAAAAGTCGCTGCCAGCCTTCGCTTCATGAAACCGCTTCTCCACGCAGATACAGATTCAACCCAAGGTATAGGCGCTGAAGGGGGGAGTGGCCGTAGCTTCACCCGCCAGATGGCTCAAATACCAACATTTATGTCCACTATACCGATAACCAAGGGGGTTGGCTCCACTTAAAATGCCTTTTAAACACCCATTTGAGTTACACAAAGGAAAAGTAGTATGGCTCGACTCCCGATTATTGTCGGTTTTGGTGGCTACAATGCCGCTGGCCGCAGCTCGTTCCATCACGGTTTTCGTCGCATGGTGATTGAGAGTCTCGATGAGCAGTCCAGGCTGGAAACCCTCGCCGGACTGGGTGTCATGACCGGGATCATCAAGGGCGACAACAGCGGATTCATCTCCACTGAGGGCGACAGCCTGTCACTCAAGGATATCGAGAGCCGTTTCGGCAAGCAGATCCTGGATGCGACCCTGATCCGCCGGATTGAGCCCAGCTACTTTGATGTGGACGCCACCCCCTGGCAACAGTCCCTGACCCTGGCTACCGACGACGGCAAGACCCGCTTCCTCCTGTCCCGCCGGCAGCTGCCCGAGGTAGTGCCGGCCACATGGCATGTGGAAGATTATTCCGATACTCATGTCTCCATCACCCTCGCCGACAACGTCGAGGTCAAGGTTGACTCCATGCGCGATATGCCGGTCAAGTCCGCAGGCCAGCTGCCCAGTGGTTTTGATCCCGCGCTGCTCTACAACTCCCGATTCCATCCTCGCGGACTGCAAATGACCATCATTGGTGTCAGCGACGCACTGCACTCCATGGGCATTACCTGGGAAGAGGTTGTGGCGGCGGTCAAGCCGGACGAGATTGCGGTTCACGCCGGCAGTGTTATGACCCAGGCAGATGAATACGGTTTTGGCGGCATGCTGCAGTCGCGTCTCAAAGGCACTCGCGTTACCGCGAAGCAACTGCCTCTGGGCCTGAACACTATGCCCGCTGACTTTATCAATGCTTATGTGCTCGGCAACGTCGGTACCACCGGTGCTGCCACCGGTGCCTGCGCTACGTTCCTCTACAACCTCAAGCAGGGCGTAGAGTCGATTCAGGCCGGCAAGGCCCGGGTTGCTATTGTGGGTAGCAGCGAGGCACCAATTACCCCGGAAATCATCGACGGCTTTGCCGCCATGAGCGCCTTGGGTACCTTTGAGGGCCTGAAGAAGCTGGAAGGTACCGACAACCCGGACCTGCGTCGTTCCAGTCGCCCATTTGGCGAGAACTGCGGTTTCACCATTGGCGAATCCTGCCAGTTTGTAGTGCTGATGGACGATGCCCTGGCGCTGGAGCTGGGAGCCCAGATCCACGGTGCAGTCTCTGATGTGTTCGTCAACGCGGACGGTTTCAAAAAGTCCATTTCCGCACCTGGTCCCGGTAACTTTATTACCCTGTCCAAGGCGGTCGCAGCAGCCCGTCAGCTGGTCGGTGACGACGGCATTCGTGAGCGCAGCTTTATTCACGCTCACGGCTCAAGCACCCCGGCAAACCGCCAGACCGAATCCGAGCTCTTCCACCGTGTGGCAGAAGCCTTCGGCATTGAGCACTGGCCGGTTGCGGCGGTGAAAGCCTACGTTGGTCACTCCATCGGTCCTGCCAGTGGTGACCAGGTCGTGTCAGCGCTGGGTTCCTTCCACTATGGCCTGATTCCCGGTATCAAGACCATCGACAAGGTTGCCGATGACGTCTATGCCGAGCGCCTGGATATTTCTGTCCAGGATATTCGCAAGCAGGGCCTTGATGTGGCCTTCATTAACAGCAAGGGCTTTGGCGGCAATAACGCCACAGGCGTCGTGCTGTCACCGGAGGTGGCCAAGCGCATGATGCAGAAGCGCTATGGCGATGAGGCCATGGCGCAACACGCAGCGCGCAGCCAGGCTGTGGAAGCGAGGGCTGAAGCCTATGAGCAGCGCGCACTGCATGGTCAGTTTGATGTGATTTACAGCTTCGGTGAGAAACTGATGGATGATTCCCAACTGGGTATTACCGATGCCACGTTGTCCGTTCCGGGCTGGGATCACGCTATCGAGTATCCCAAGGACACCCGTTACCAGGACATGGTCTGACGTAAAGGCCGGCAGCCCACCGGGCTGTACGGTTGAATTCCCCCGACCATTGTGAGACAAAATGCTCCAGGTCGGGGCGCAAAGCCCCGCAGGTCAGGCAAGGTGCCGGTGAGACCTCGGGGCTTTTTGCATTTGCAGGATAGCGTGTCACATTGCAGGGGACAGCATGTCAGAATCCGCCGGGCTCGGAACGCGCCTCAGGGTCATCAGGGAGTTTTACGGGTGGTCGCAGAGGGAGCTGGGCAAGCGCGCCGGTGTGCCCAACAGTGCCATCTCGGTCATCGAGCAAGGGACAGTCAGCCCCTCCATTCAATCGCTGGAGAAAGTCCTGAAAGGCTTTCCTCTGAGTCTGCCGGATTTTTTCGCCATTGATATCCAGAATTGTCATGCGCGGGTGGCACATACCGATGCGGACAGTGCCACACGAAATCACGCCGTACATTACCATCCGGCGAAAGAGGGGGGCGGCCATGAGCTCTACTTGCGCACCTATTGCCGCAGCCCGGCAGATCCGCCACTAAACCTGTTATCCCGGGGGCAAACCCTGGTGTTGCTGTTGCGGGGCGAGGCCATGTACCGCTCTACCGGGTCCGAGCATCACCTGCGTGCAGGCAGCAGCCTCTCCCTCAACGGGATAGCACCTTTCAGGCTGGAGCCGGAACAGAATGACACCGAGTGGGTTGTAGCCTGCCTGCCAAAAGTGGTGGGCTAGCCCATGCCAGCCAGTCCGGCGGCAATTGACTGTCAAATTGGGGTGTACTTCCGAATTCAAACTAGTGTTTAATTACATCTTTCACCCACTGCCAGCAGAAGAGGTCGTTTATGATGTTTGAAGGCAAGTCGGTCAGGCTCACTGCCCTTGAGGAGCCGGGTGTTGTCGAGCTGTGTTTCGACAACCAGGCAGAGTCGGTTAACAAGTTCGATACACAGACGGTTGCCGAATTAGAGCAGGCCATCACCCTGCTGGAGTCCACCGCGGATCTGCGCGGTGTGCTCGTAACCAGCGCCAAACCCGTGTTCGTGGTCGGTGCGGACATCACCGAGTTTGTGCCCCTGTTCAAGACCGGGCCCGAGAATGCCGGTGACCATCTGGCAAAGAACAACATCAACTTCAACCGTATTGAGGACCTTAAAGCGCCGGTGGTAGTGGCCATTAATGGTTTCGCCCTGGGGGGCGGGCTGGAGTTCTGCCTGGCCTGTGATTACCGGGTGATGGCGGCGTCTGCAAAAATCGGTATG
Organism: Pseudomaricurvus sp. HS19; assembly: GCF_009857815.1. Classification (GTDB taxonomy): domain Bacteria; phylum Pseudomonadota; class Gammaproteobacteria; order Pseudomonadales; family Cellvibrionaceae; genus Pseudomaricurvus. Next base: position 684,301 of record NZ_WVVW01000001.1, read on the forward strand.
CCGGAAACCAAGCTGGGCCTGATTCCCGGGTGGGGCGGAACAGTGCGTCTGCCCCGTCTGGCGGGCTGCGAAACGGCGGTAGAGTGGATCGCCGCCGGTGCCGAGCAGCGCGCCGACGCAGCCCTCAAGGCCAGGGTGGTTGATGGTGTTGTGGCCGACGACGCACTGCGTGAAGCAGCCCTGAATGTCCTGTCACAGTGTATCAACGGGTCCCTGGATTACGAGGCCCGCCGCGAGCAGAAGAAGGCGCCACTGCAGCTGAACGACATCGAATCCCTGATGACTTTCTTTACCTCCGCAGCCTTCGTCGGTGCCCAGGCAGGCCCCAACTATCCCGCCCCGGTGGTTGCAGTGAAGTCGATGGAGAAGGCTGCCAAGCTCGGCAGGGATGAGGCACTTGAGGTGGAGAAGGCGGGCTTTATCAAGGTCGCCAGCACGGAGGTGGCCAAGTCCCTGGTGGGCCTGTTCCTCAGCGACCAGCTGCTGGGCAAAAAGGCCCGGGATTGGGAAAAGAAAGCCAGCAAACCTGTCACTTCTGCTGCGGTACTGGGCGCCGGCATTATGGGGGGCGGAATCGCTTACCAGTCAGCATTGAAAAATGTGCCAGCGAAGATGAAGGATATTGCCCAGGCGGGCCTGGATCTGGGTATGGCTGAAGCCAGCAAGCTGCTCAGCAAGCGGGTTTCCCGTGGCCGTTTAACACCAGCCAAAATGGGCGAGATCCTGAGTCGCATCCATCCCACCCTGAGCTATGACGGCTTTGGCGATATCGATATTGTGGTCGAGGCCGTGGTAGAGAATCCCAAGGTCAAGCACGCTGTGCTGGCGGATGTGGAAACCCGGGTCTCTTCCGACACCGTTATTGCCTCCAACACGTCATCTATTTCCATCAGCTATCTGGCCCAGGCGCTGAGTCGCCCGGAAAATTTCTGTGGGATGCACTTCTTCAACCCCGTCCATGCCATGCCTCTGGTAGAGGTAATTCGCGGGGAGAAGACCTCAGATGAAGCGGTGGCGCGCACTGTCGCCTACGCCAACGCCATGGGCAAGAAAGCCATTGTGGTCAAAGACTGCCCGGGCTTTCTCGTGAACCGGGTCCTGTTCCCGTATTTTGCCGGCTTTGCCGGGCTGGTCAGGGACGGTGCGGATTTCGAAAAAGTCGACAAAGTCATGGAGAAGTGGGGCTGGCCAATGGGGCCTGCCTACCTGCTGGATGTGGTTGGTATCGATACCGGTTGTCACGCCGAAGAGGTGATGGCAGAGGGTTTCCCTGACCGTATGGCCAAGAGCTATAAGACTGCTGCAGACGTCATGTTTGAAAACAATCGCTATGGCCAGAAAAACGGCCACGGTTTTTATTCCTATGAAACCGACAAGAAGGGCAAACCCCGGAAAGTGGCAACCCAGGAGGCTTATGACCTGATTGCGCCGGTGTGTGGGGAAACTCGCGAATTTACCGACGAGGAGATCATCATGCGCATGATGATACCCATGGCCACCGAACTGGCACGTTGCCTGGAAGAGGGGATTGTTGGCAGTGCAGCCGAAGCCGACATGGCCCTGATTTACGGGCTCGGTTTTCCTCCCTTCCGCGGCGGGGTATTCCGTTGGCTGGATAGCTTGGGCATGTCTGAATTTGTCGCGCTGAGTGACCAATATCAGGGTCTTGGCAAGCTTTACGAAGCCACTGACAACCAGCGCGCCATGGCCGCCGCTGGTGACAGCTATTACGCCTGACCGCGGACAGTATTACAGGAGACGACAAAGTGAGTTTGAATCCAAGAGATGCAGTGATTGTAGATTTCGCGCGCAGTGCCATGGGGCGCTCCCGCAACGGCTGTTTCCGCAATGTGCGTGCTGACGATCTCAGCGCCCAGGTTATCAAGGGCTTGCTGGCGCGACACCCGCAGCTGGACCCGGCTTCCATCGATGACCTGATCTGGGGCTGTGTTATGCAGCGGGAAGAGCAGGCGATGAACATTGCACGCATGATTGGCTTGCTGGCCGGCTTGCCACACACCGTGCCGGCACAGACGGTTAACCGCCTGTGCGGGTCTTCCATGTCTGCCATGCATACGGCAGCTGCCAGCGTTATGGCCGGGTTGGGCGATGTTTATCTGGTGGGTGGCGTGGAGCACATGGGCCACATCAGCATGATGGAAGGCATAGATCCCAATCCGTTGATGGGACTGTCGGTCGCCAAGGCGGCGGGCAGTATGGGCCTGACCGCAGAGATGGTGGCACTGTTGCACGGCGTTACCCGGGAGGCGATGGATGAGTTTTCTGCCCGTTCCCACCGGCTCGCAGCCAAGGCCCGGGCGGAAGGTAAATTTGCCCGCGAGATTATCCCGGTCATGGGGCATGACGAAAACGGCGTGCCTTTCATGGTGACGGACGACGAAACCATTCGTCCCGAGACCACGGTGGAGGCGCTGGCCAAATTACCACCTGCCTTTAACCCCAAAGGAGGGCTGGTAACTGCGGGCTCTTCGTCGCAGGTGACCGATGGTGCCTCTGCGATGGTGATCATGTCAGCGCAAAAGGCGCAGGAGCTTGGCCTGAGCCCCATTGCCAAAATCACGGCCATGACGCTGGCGGGTGTAGACCCCTCCATCATGGGTTATGGGCCGGTCCCGTCCACCCAGAAGGCACTGAAGCAGCTGGGCATGGGTATCAGCGATGTCGATTACATGGAGCTCAATGAGGCGTTTGCGGCACAGGCTATTCCGGTCCTCAAGGACCTGGGTATCCTTGACGACATGGAGCAAAAGGTGAACGTGCACGGTGGCGCCATCGCGCTGGGTCACCCTTTTGGTTGTTCCGGTGTGCGCATCAGCGGCTCTCTGCTGAATGTCATGGAGGACCGCGACCTGACGGTTGGCATCTCCACCATGTGTATTGGTCTGGGGCAGGGCATTACTACCGTGGTAGAGCGGATCGCCTGACGAAGCGGGTCAAAAATTCCCGTTAGCCTGAGACGAAGGCGGAGTCCCAATTGGGGCTCCGCCTTTTTCATTTTGTCCGCTCACTTTGTGGCCAACCTCGTGTCTGTTATTATCGCGCCCCCTTCAGCGCGGCCCAGCGGCCGGAATGCGGAGATTTCTGTGCACCACACACTGTCCTTTAAAGACTCCGACGCTGCTCGTGCCTGTTCCGGAACCGGGTTGTGGCCATTACCCCAGGTGCACCCTGAGCTGGAAAGCTGTGTCCGTCTGCTGGTGCGATTGTGGTACGCGCTGCTGTTGGTGTTGTGCAGCCCGATCCTGCCGGCGTCAGCTGAAATGGCACCATCCACACCCGCACTCTGGCAGGTGGACTCCCGGGATGGGCAGGGCCGTCTTTATTTATTGGGTTCCATCCATTTTGGCAATCCGGGGCTCTATCCGCTCCCGTCTTACGTCAACCAGGCATTCAAGGACAGTGAGGTTCTGGCAGTTGAGCTGGACCCGCAGAGGCTGGATCCGGCTGAAGTATCGCTGGTACTCACCAATTATGGCCGCTTGCCGACCGGGCAGCTGCTTAAGGATTATCTGCCGGAGAGCGATTGGCACAAGCTGCAGGCATTACTTAACGCTTCCGGACTACCGGCCGAGACCATGCAACGCCTCAAACCCTGGCTGGTCGCGGTGCAGCTGACAGCGGCCCAGGTACGACGTGCCGGCTTCAGCGAAGGCTATGGCATCGATCGCCATTTCCTGACACTGGCGCGCCACCCCGAAGCGCCAAAACAGATTCTGGAGCTGGAGAGCTTCCGCCAGCAGATGGCGATGTTTGATGGGTTATCACACCGCGCCCAGGTGGAGTTTCTGCTGCAGAGTCTGGAGGACAGTGAGCTGGCTCCCAGGACGCTGGATCAACTGATCAAAGCCTGGCGCAAGGGCGATCAACAGGCCCTGGAAGGCCTGGTTGCCGAGGCGTTCGGCACCGACACGACGCCCTTGTACGATAGGGTGTTCGTTCGTCGCAACGACCTGATGCAGGAACGGCTGCTTGCGGAGCTCCGTCGGGGAGAGCGCCTGTTCGTTGTGGTGGGCGCAGGTCATGTTGTTGGAGACGACGGCCTGGTAGCGCGTTTCCGGGCTCTGGGCTATACCGTTCAACGCCTGCAATAGCCTTGCTGGCCGGGCCTCGGTTGAATGCTGCAGGCGAGTGTGGCAAAATCTGCTGCCCTTGATAGAGCCAATGTCATTTTTCATCCAATATTTGCATGAAAATCAAAGTGTTGCAGACACTTCATGAGAGACGTTGTGAGCTTTATTGGGTAACGCGGACGTGGCGGAATTGGTAGACGCGCCAGGTTTAGGTTCTGGTATCGCAAGATGTGAGAGTTCAAGTCTCTCCGTCCGCACCACAATAGTTAAAGGTTTTTGAGGTGCTTGTTCCGCGGGACGGGCACTATAAATCGAACAGACACCGACTCAGGCTTATCCTGATTTTCACGAGGAACACCATGCAGGTTTCAATCGAGACAACCACCGGTCTGGAACGCCGTATGACCGTAGGCATCCCAGCCGAGCAAGTAGATACTGAAGTTAACAAGCGCCTGCAGCAAGCCGCTAAGACTGTCCGCCTCAATGGTTTCCGCAAGGGCAAGGTCCCGATGAAAGTGGTTAAGCAGCGTTTTGGCGCTGGTGTTCGCCAGGAAGTGCTGGGCGAAGTTATCAACCGCTCTTTCTATGAAGCCGTGCAGAAGGAGTCTGTTAAGCCGGCAGGTCAGCCTTCCATCGAGCCGAAAGAGATGGCCGAAGGCAAGGATTTCGAGTTTGTTGCTACTTTCGAGGTCTACCCCGAAGTGACTCTCGCTGACACCAGCGGCTTTGAAATCACCAAGTTGGTTGCCACCGTTGAAGATGCCGATATCGACAAGATGATCGACGTACTGCGCAAGCAGCAGGCAGAGTGGCAGGTGGCTGAGCGCGCTGCAGCCGATGGCGACCAGGTGGATATCGACTTTACCGGCACCAAAGACGGTGAAGAGTTTGCCGGTGGCAAAGGCGAAGGCCACAAACTGGTGCTGGGTTCCGGCAGCATGATTCCGGGCTTTGAAGACGGTATCGTTGGTATGAGCGCCGGTGAAGAGAAGGTTCTGGCCTTGTCCTTCCCTGAGGACTACCACGCCGAAGAGCTCAAGGGTGCAGCTGTAGAGTTCGCCGTTAAGGTGAATTCCGTTTCCGCACAGGAGCTGCCTGAACTGAACGCAGACTTCTTCTCCAAGTATGGCGTTGAAGGCGACGACCTGCAGGCGTTCCGCGACGAAGTTCGCAAGAACATGGAGCGTGAGCTGAAGAATGCTGCCAAGAGCAAGCTCAAGAACCAGGTCATGGACAAGCTTATCGAAGCCAACGAAGTAGAGCTGCCAAAAGCTCTGGTTGAGGGCGAAGTTGAAGCCCTGCGTAACCAGATGATGCAGCAGTTCGGTGGCCCCCAGCCGCAGCTGGACCTGAAGGCTCTGCTGCCCGACGAGATGTTCCGCGAGCAGGCCGAGCGTCGTGTGGCCCTGGGTCTGCTGGTTGGCGAGCTGGTCAAGTCCGCCGAGATCAAAGTGGACGGCGATCGTGTTCGTAGCATGGTGGAAGAAATGGCTGCCGCCTATCAGGATCCTGAAGAAGTGGTGAACTACTACTTCTCCAACCAGCAGCTGCTGAGTGGCGTTGAGTCCGTGGTTCTGGAAGACCAGGTGGTTGATCATATCCTGGCAACCGCTAAAGTTTCGGAAGAGCAAAGCTCCTACGAAGAGGCGGTAAAACCTGCCCAAAACGCTGAGTAAATCTCGGCTGAGTTGATTACAATCTGCTCAAAGATTGCCGCGAAAAACTCATTTCGCGGCAATCTCCCCCCAATTCCACACACATTAGTGGATTATCTTTTCCGCAAGGTTTAAGCTCGAAGCATAGGTAGCAGTGGAGAAATTCCCCTGTGGGTTTCCTGGAGCTTGTAGACTAAGGAACTGATAAATCCCATGGCAACATTCGACTTTACCCCTCCCAATCTCGACATTCGCGGCGCCGGCGGCCTTGTGCCAATGGTTATCGAACAGACCGCCCGCGGTGAACGCTCTTTTGATATTTACTCCCGCCTCCTGAAGGAGCGTGTTATTTTTCTGGTCGGCACTGTTGAAGATCACATGGCCAACCTGGTGGTTGCACAGCTGCTGTTCCTCGAAGCTGAAAACCCTGACAAAGACATCCATCTTTATATTAACTCCCCCGGCGGATCTGTAACTGCGGGTCTCTCTATTTACGACACCATGCAATTCATCAAGCCAGACGTCAGTACCATGTGTATTGGCCAGGCCTGCAGCATGGGCGCGTTTTTGCTCAGCGCCGGCGCCAAGGGCAAGCGCTACTGCCTGCCTAATGCCCGCACGATGATTCACCAACCAAGTGGTGGTGCCCAGGGCCAGGCTTCCGACATTCACATCCATGCCCAGGAAATCCTCAAGATGCGTCAGCGCCTGAACGAGATCATGGCCGGCCACTGCGGCAAGGACGTTGAACAGATCGCCCGCGATACCGAACGTGACAATTTCATGAGTGCTTACGAGTCCAGAGACTACGGCCTGGTGGACGAGGTACTGGAGAAGAGGGGAGGCTGAGAACCGCTCAAATAAGATCAGCACGGCCATGCAGATTTGGCTAAACTGACAGGGCCAGTTGATCGGCGGCAATAGCTGCCGGTTATAAACCTGCAAGGCTTTAAAGCTTTTAGCGATTATCACGGCGGCTAATGCGCCATTCACCATGGACTTTGGTCGCTACGACTTGAAATATGAAGCCATTGACAGCATTGTAAAAGCTGATGTGGTGCTGATAGTTGGTTTTACGGAGAGGTTTAATGACCGATAGCAAAGACACTGGGGAAGACAACGGCAAACTGCTGTATTGTTCATTCTGCGGCAAGAGCCAGCATGAAGTTCGCAAGCTGATAGCCGGCCCCTCGGTCTTTATCTGTGATGAGTGTGTGGATCTCTGCAACGACATCATCCGCGAAGAAATTCAGGAGAGCGCTGCAGAGGGTGCCAGTGAGCGCCTTCCTACACCTGCCGAGATAGCCAAAATCCTTGATGAGTATGTGATTGGGCAGCAACGTGCCAAGAAAGTGCTGGCAGTTGCGGTTTACAACCACTACAAACGTCTGCGTTTTGGCGAGCGTAAAAAGGACAAGGATGAGGTCGAGCTCGGCAAGAGCAACATCCTCATGGTTGGTCCAACCGGTAGTGGTAAGACACTGCTGGCAGAGACCCTTGCACGCTTGCTGAACGTGCCTTTCACCATTGCAGATGCCACCACCCTGACCGAAGCCGGTTACGTGGGTGAGGACGTCGAGAACATCATCCAGAAACTGCTGCAAAAGTGCGATTACGATGTGGAGAAAGCCCAGCAGGGCATCGTCTATATCGATGAAATCGACAAGATTTCCCGCAAATCCGACAACCCATCAATTACCCGGGATGTCAGTGGTGAGGGTGTGCAGCAGGCACTGCTGAAACTCATTGAGGGCACCGTTGCCTCGGTACCTCCTCAGGGTGGACGCAAGCATCCGCAGCAGGAATTCCTGCAAGTGGACACCTCCAACATTCTGTTCATTTGTGGCGGTGCATTTGCCGGGCTGGACAAAGTTATTCGTGATCGCTCCGAGAAAAGTGGCATCGGTTTCAGTGCTCAGGTTAAAAGCAAGCAGGCGGGCAAAGATGTCGGCGAGACCTTTAAAGAGCTCGAGCCTGAAGACCTGGTGAAGTATGGCCTGATTCCCGAGTTTGTCGGGCGTCTGCCGGTTATTGCCACTCTGGAGGAGCTGGACCTTGAGGCGCTGGTGCGCATCCTGACCGAACCGAAGAATGCGCTTACCAAGCAGTATGGCAAGCTGTTCGAGATGGAAGGCGTCGAAGTGGACTTCCGCAAAGATGCGCTGGAAGCCGTCGCCCGCAAGGCAATGGAGCGCAAGACCGGCGCGCGCGGACTGCGCTCCATCATGGAGTCTGTTTTGCTCGACACCATGTATCGCATTCCTTCGGAAGACAGCGTCTCCAAGGTTGTCGTGGACGAGTCTGTCATTAACGGTGAGTCCGAGCCATTACTGGTGTACGAAACCAGCGAGGCCGAGCTGGCTCCGCCCCAGCAAAAAGTGGCTCCGGAAGATTGATCGATCCGCTGGAACACCAGACAGATCGAACAGCATCTGAACAGGAAGGGGCTCATTGAGCCCCTTTTTTTGTGTATTTATCCTGGGGGTCGTTGTATTTCTGCAACATTGCCCCCATTGTGTAAGTGGGCCCTTGCGCGCCCACCTTCTGAGAATTTTGATTTGTGGAATCAGGAAAGGCAGACATGAGCAATTTTGATATCCCCTTGTTGCCGTTGCGCGATGTGGTTGTGTACCCCCACATGGTTATCCCACTGTTCGTCGGCCGTAAGAAATCCATAGAAGCACTCGAAAAGGCCATGGCAGCAGACAAGCAGGTGCTGCTGTTGGCGCAACGTAATGCCTCTGACGACGATCCCACTGAGAGTGATCTCTACGAGATCGGTACTGTCTCTACCATTTTGCAGTTGCTCAAGCTTCCCGACGGTACCGTTAAGGTGCTGGTTGAAGGTGGCGACCGGGCACGTGTGACAGCTGTCGAAGAAGAGGAAGGTTATTTCCGGGCCGAAATCGATGTGCTGGACAGTGCCGAAGTGCCAGCGTCAGAAGCGGAAGCTCTGGTTCGTTCCGCGATGTCGCAGTTCGAACAGTATGTGAATCTGAGCAAGAAAGTGCCCACCGAAGTGATGACGTCGCTCTCCGGCATTGATGAGCCGGGTCGGTTGGCCGATACCATTGCCGCGCACATGAGCCTCGACCTGGAGCAGAAGCAGGCAATTCTGGAGATGATCGATATCCGAGATCGTCTCGAACACCTGTTGGGCCTGATGGCTGCAGAAATCGACCTGTTCCAGGTTGAGAAGCGTATCCGCGGCCGCGTCAAAAAACAGATGGAAAAGAGCCAGCGCGAGTACTACCTGAATGAGCAGATGAAGGCCATTCAGAAAGAGCTGGGCGAAATCACCGAAGAGCCCAACGAGCTGGAAGAGCTCGAGCAGAAAATTGCCGGCGCCAAAATGCCGCAGGAAGCCGAGCGCAAGACACGCGCCGAACTCTCCAAGTTGAAAATGATGTCACCGATGTCGGCCGAAGCCTCCGTTGTGCGTGCCTACATCGACTGGATGGTCAGTGTGCCCTGGTCCAAGCGCAGTAAAGTGCGCCACGATTTGGCTCGCGCAGAATCTGTGCTCGAAGCCGATCATTACGGTCTTGAAGAGGTAAAAGAGCGGATTCTTGAATACCTTGCGGTGCAGAAACGGGTCAAGAAGCTCAAAGGTCCAGTCCTGTGCCTGGTAGGTCCTCCCGGTGTCGGTAAAACATCACTGGGCGAGTCCATTGCCCGTGCCACCAATCGGGAATTTATCCGTATGGCTCTGGGTGGCGTTCGGGACGAAGCGGAGATCCGTGGTCACCGTCGCACCTACATTGGCTCTCTGCCCGGCAAACTGATCCAGAAGATGTCCAAGGTGGGCGTGAAAAACCCGCTTTTCCTGCTGGATGAAATCGACAAAATGGGCATGGATAACCGTGGGGACCCGGCCTCGGCTCTGCTGGAAGTGCTCGACCCGGAGCAGAACAACACCTTTAACGACCACTATCTTGAGGTCGACTACGACCTCTCCGAGGTGATGTTTATCTGTACCTCCAACTCCATGAACATTCCCGGTCCGCTGCTGGATCGTATGGAAGTGATCCGTATCCCGGGTTATACGGAAGACGAGAAGCTTAATATTGCCCTGCGTTACCTGTTACCCAAGCAGATGAAGAACAACGGCCTCAAGAATCAGGAGTTGACCGTTGATCAGGACGCAATCCTGGGCATTATCCGTTACTACACCCGTGAAGCTGGAGTTCGTGGCCTTGACCGCGAAATTGCCAAGCTTTGCCGCAAAATTGTCACCCGGCATGTAAAAGATGCCAGTATCAAGGTGGACAGGGTAACCGCCGACCAGCTTGAAGATTATCTCGGCGTGCGCAAGTTTGATTACGGCGTCGCCGAAGAGGAGAACCAGGTAGGGCAGGTGACTGGCCTGGCCTGGACGCAGGTGGGTGGCGAGCTGCTGACCATTGAGTCCTCTGCTGTCAAAGGCAAGGGGCGAATCATCAAGACCGGCTCCCTGGGTGACGTCATGCAGGAGTCCATCCAGGCCGCGTTGACAGTGGTACGCTCACGGTCCCAGGGGCTGGGTATCGCACCGGACTTTATCGACAACCACGATATTCATATTCACGTTCCTGAAGGTGCCACACCAAAAGATGGGCCCAGTGCCGGTATTGCGATGTGTACTACATTGGTATCGGTGCTGACCAATATTCCGGTACGGGCGGACGTGGCTATGACCGGTGAAATCACCCTGCGTGGCCAGGTGTTGCGAATTGGTGGTCTCAAGGAGAAGCTGCTGGCGGCCCACCGGGGTGGAATTAAAACCGTATTGATCCCCTACGAAAACGAGCGTGACCTGAAGGACATTCCTGACAACATCAAGGCGGATCTGACCATCATACCGGTCAAATGGATTGATGAAGTTCTGGAGGTGGCTCTGCAGCATATGCCGACCCCATACTCCGATGAGGAGTACCGGGCGCTGGAGGCAAAGGCGCAGACCGAAGGCAGTTCCAACCCTCGTATCAGCACCCACTAAACGCCCCGGTTTTCCTGCACCAGTGCCTTGTGCTGGTGCGGAAAACCGGCACGTTGCCTGTAATTTAAACAGTGTGAAATGCCTTCTTTTAATTGCCGCAAACTTGCCTTGACCGCCCCAAACGCAGTTGGTATAAAACGTCTTTCCTTGCAGCGAGCGGGCGTAGAGGCAGCAAAAGAGATTGCCTCCTTTCGAAATATTTCCCTGAAGGAACAACTGAATTCATCCGAATAACAAGGGGTTTTTTGTGAATAAATCTGAACTGATTGAAGCGGTTGCCGCTTCTGCCGACATTCCTAAAGCAGCTGCAGGTCGTGCCGTTGATGCCATGGTTGATGCCATCACCGGTGCCCTGAAGTCTGACGATCAGGTAGTGTTGGTAGGTTTTGGTACCTTTTCTGTGAAAGAGCGCGCCGCTCGTACCGGCCGTAACCCACAGACTGGCCAGCCGATTGAAATTGCAGCAGCCAAGATTCCAAGCTTCAAGCCTGGTAAGGCTCTGAAGGACGCTGTTAACTGATCGGTTACCGATTCAGGTTCAGCGCATAAGCGCCCGCAACAAAAGGGCGCTTCTCCGAAAAAAGGCGTATCTTCACAGATGCGCCTTTTTACTAACACGATAACGCGTATTCAAACCAGCCAAAGGTAATCTATGCTGCAGGCACTCAGGGATAACCTCAAAGGCACCTTTGCGATCCTAATTGTCGGCCTTATGGCCATTCCGTTCGTTTTATTTGGTGTCGATTCTCTTTTCATGCAAGACAGCAGTACCGGTAACGCTGCTGAGGTCAATGACACCCAGATTTCCGAACTGCAACTGCTAAGGGCAGTGCGTTTGCAGAAACAGCAATTACTGGAGCGCTTCGGCGACCAGGCGCCACCGGAATTGCTCAGTGAAGAAGCGCTGCGCGAGCCGGTGCTTAACCGTCTGGTACAGCGGGAGCTGCTGCGACAGGCCGCGGAAAAGGGCGGTTTGACCATTTCCAATGCCGAACTGGACAAGAATATTGTCCAAACCGTCCCTTTTCAGGAGAACGGCAGCTTCAGCCCACAGCGTTTCACCCAGCTGCTTGGAGCCATGGGCTATACCCCGGCCTCATATAAGGCACAGCTGCGCGAAGACGTCATCGTTAGCCAGCTGGGTAGCGGTATTGTCAGCAGCAGCCTGGCAGCCGAAGCCGAGCTGTATCACCTGGCCGCCTTGACCCAACAACAGCGCAGCTTCTATACCATTACCTTGCCGTACGAACCTGCAGCAGAACATACTGAGGTCTCTGCCGGGGAGATCAACGACTATTACAGTGCAAACGGTGGCCGTTTTATGGCCCCCGAGCAGGTTTCTGTTGAGTATATCGAGCTGAGCCTGGATGACCTTGCCGCCAACACCCCGGTGGATCCGGCGGATGTCAAAGCCCAGTACGATGCGGAAGTGGCTAATTTTGAGAAGCAGGTTCAACGCCATGTTGCCCATATCCTGATCGAGCCCAGTGATGAAGCCTCAGACAAGATTGCCGCGGTGCAGAAACGTCTGGACGCCGGTGAGTCGTTCGAACAAGTGGTGAAAGAGCTTTCCGAAGATGCGGGTTCCCGCGACTTTGGTGGTGACCTGGGTATGACCGACGGCACCAGCTTTCCGGAGGCGTTCGAGACCGCCGCTGCCAACCTGGAGGTCGGACAGGTATCCGGTCCGGTCGAAACGGATGCCGGCACGCATTTCATTAAACTGCTGAACGTGCAAAGTAGCGAGCCGCCAACGTTTGAGGAGGCCGAGGAGCGCATTCGCGACACTCTGGCCAGGGCGGCTGCAGAATCGGTTTACGCCGAATTGCTCAATGAGCTGCCTGATGCCACCTACAACGCCGCCAGCCTGGTCGACGCAGCGGGTACACTCGGTGTGGAAGCCAAGGAGTCGGAGCTGTTTGATCGCCGCGGTGGTGAGGGTGTGCTCTCCAACAATCAGGTGCTTGGGGTGGTTTTCAGCGATGAAGTGCTGCAGGAAGGTGTTGCCAGTGATGTCATTGAGGTCGGTGACAGCCACGTTGTGGTGGTGAAACTGAAACAGCATATACCGGCACAGGTTAAGCCTCTGGAAGAGGTACAGACCGAGATTGCCGACCTGCTGACCCGCCAGAAGGTCGAAGTAGCCCATGCCGCTGAAGCTGCAGACCTGATCGCCAAACTGCAGCAGGGTTCCGGCGTACAAGACACTGCCGAAGCCCAGGGGTTGCAGTGGCAGGCTCACCCGGAAGTGGCTCGTAATTCAGTAGAGGCGGATCCCGGGCTGTTGCAGCACGTATTCGAGCTGCCAAAGCCAGCTACCGACTCGGCAGTCACCAGTCAGGTAACACTGGACAATGGCGACACTGTGGTAATCCAGCTGACCGTGGTCAAACCAGGGCAGTTACTGGATTTCACAGCCGAGGAGATGGTCGCCCTGCAGCAGCGGTTCGCGCAGGAGATGGGCAATGTCGATATGGTGTTGTTCCAGAATGCGCTGCAGTCCAGAGCCGATGTAGAGATCTACTGATAGCTACGGTTTGCAATGCCATAAAAAGCCCGGCCAGTGCCGGGCTTTTTTGTTCTCCTTCGTCTGGCGGCAGTCGCAGCCCACGCGCCCGGGCAGCATGGGTCAGGCAAAGCTCGCAGCCAACAGGGTGCGGGTGTACTCTTCTTGTGGTTCGGAGAGCACCTGTGCGGCGCTACCGGCCTCAACAATCTCGCCGTTTTTCATAACCAGGATCTGGTGACTGATGGCGCGCACGACTTTCAGGTCGTGACTGATAAACAGGTAACTGAGCTGCCGTTCACGCTGCAACGATTTCAGCAGATCGATCACCTGTGCCTGCACCGCCTTATCCAGTGCTGAAGTGGGCTCGTCCAGAACCAGTATCTCAGGGTTGAGAATAATGGCTCGGGCAATGGCGATTCGCTGGCGTTGCCCGCCGGAAAACTCGTGAGGGTAGCGATGGCGGTCTGAGGGGTTCATCCCGACCTCCTGCATGACCGATTTCACCGCCTCCACGCGCTCCTGTGGTGACATCTGGCTGTGAACCAGCAGCCCCTCCTGGATAATCTCTTCGACAGTCATGCGAGGTGAGAGGCTGGCAAACGGATCCTGAAAGACGATTTGCAGGCGTGCGCGTAACGGGCGCATAAGCGCGTTACTCATCAGCTGCAGTTGATTCTGGCCGTAGTGAATCTCGCCGTTGCTGTTTATCAGGCGCAGTATGGCCTGTGCCAGCGTGGATTTACCGGAACCGCTCTCACCAACAATCCCCAGGGTCTCGCCGCGCCGCAGCTGCAGGTTTGCGCCTCGCACTGCTTGTAACCAGCGACGGGTTTTGCCCCAAAAGTTCTTCTGCAGGGGAAAGTTCACGCTGAGGTCCCTGGTGTGCAGGATAACCTGGGAGTCAGGCGCAATTTCCACGGCGTGCCCTTTGGCGTCGCTGTTGATCAGCATGCGCGTGTATTCATGAGCGGGTGCCGCAAACAACCCGGCGCAATCGGCGGTTTCCAGCAGCTTTCCGTGGCGCATGACAGCCACGCGTTGGGCCATGTGGCGCACCACGCCGAGATCATGGGTAATCAGCAGCATAGCCAATTGGCGATCGGCCTGAATCTGGCGTAGCAGGTCCAGGATCTCCCGCTGCACGGTAACATCCAGTGCAGTGGTTGGTTCGTCGGCAATAAGCAGTTCCGGCTCGTTGGCCAGCGCCATGGCAATCATTACACGCTGCCGCTGTCCACCGGACAATTCATGGGGATAAGCGCTCAGTCGCGAAGCCGGCTCCTGTATCTGCACCTGCTCTAGTAGTGAGAGCACCAGTGGGCGGGCTGCTGAGCGGGAGATACCCCGGTGCTGCATGATGACTTCGCTGATCTGCTTTTCCACCGTGTGCAGCGGGTTAAGTGCTGTCATCGGTTCCTGGAAAATCATGCCAATGCGGGAACCTCGCAAGCGACGCATCTTCTCCTGGCTGAGGTTAAGCAATGCTTGCCCGTCGAAGTGCACTTCGCCGCTGGGGTGGAACGCCATGGGGTAGGGCAGCAGGCGCATGATAGCGTAGGCGGTGACCGATTTGCCGGAGCCTGATTCGCCCACCAGTGCCAGGGTTTCGCCCCTGTCGATGCTGAATGAGACCTTGTCCACCACCAGGTGAGTACTCTCTCCCTGACGAAACGCCACACTCAAATCGGTGACTTGCAGCAGTGCCTGTTGTTCATTCATGGGGATCAGCCTTGCACAAGTCGTGGGTCGAAAGCGTCGCGTATGCCTTCACCGATAAACACCAGCAGTGTCAGCATCAGTGACAGCACGGTGAAGGCGGTAAGGGCCAGCCAGGGGGCCTGCAGGTTACTCTTGCCCTGAGCAACAAGCTCACCCAGTGATGGTGATCCGGGGGGCATACCGAAGCCGAGAAAATCCAGTGAGGTGAGGGTGGTGATGGCGCCGGTAATGAGGAACGGCGTCAGGGTCATGGTGGCCACCATCGCATTGGGGAGAATGTGTCGCCACATGATGGTGGCGTTGCCAACCCCGAGGGCTTTGGCAGCGCGAACGTATTCGAGGTTACGGCCACGGAGGAATTCGGCCCGAACTACATCCACCAGTGAGGTCCAGCTGAACAGAAGCATAATGCCCAGCAGCCACCAGAAATTGGGGGTCACAATGTTGGCCATTATGATCAGCAGGAACAGCACCGGCAGCCCGCCCCAGATTTCCAGGAAACGCTGCCCCAGAAGGTCGATACGGCCGCCGAAATAACCCTGCACGGCGCCGACAGCGACGCCCATTACACAGCTGCCAGCGGTTAGCACCAACGCAAACAGTATGGAGAGGCGGAATCCGTAGAGAACGCGCGCAAACACATCCCGTGCCTGGTCGTCAGTACCCAGCCAGTTGCGGCTGTCCGGAGGGGAGGGCGCCGGCTGGGACAGATCGGCCACGTGGGTGTCGTAGCTGAAATGAACCATGGGCCATAGCATCCAGCCGCGGCTGTTAATCAGGTCTACCACATAGGGGTCGCTGTAGTCCGCTTCGGTATCGAAGTCACCGCCAAAGGTAGTTTCGGGATAGTGCTGCAATACCGGGAAATAGAAGTCGTCACTGAAATGCACCAACAGTGGCTTGTCATTGGCGATAAACTCGGCGATCAATGACACGCTGAACAATACCACGAACAGTATCAGGCTCCAGCGAGCCCGTCGGTTGCGAAGAAAGGTTTTCCAGCGGCGCTGGTTAACAGGGCTCAGGGTAAAATTGCTCATGCGGTGTTATTTCCCCTGCGCTTCGAAATGGATACGGGGATCCACCAGAACATAGACCACGTCGGACATTAACTTCACCAGCAAGCCGATCAACGTAAATATGTACAAGGTGCCGAAAATAACCGGGTAGTCCCGTGTCTGTACCGCCTGGAAGCCCAGCAGCCCGATGCCATCCAGTGAAAAGATCACCTCAATCAGCAGGGAGCCGGTAAAGAAGATACCCACAAATGCAGCAGGAAAACCGGAGATGATAATCAGCATGGCGTTACGGAAAACGTGGCCATAGAGCACCTGGGATTCGCTCAGGCCTTTAGCCCGCGCTGTCTGCACGTACTGGCGGTTAATCTCGTCGAGAAAGGAGTTCTTGGTCAGCATGGTGAGGGTGGCAAAACCGCCGATGGTGTAGGCCAGCAAGGGGAGCGCCAGGTGCCAGAAATAATCAGCGATCTTGCCTGCCAGACTTAGTTCCTGGAAGTTATCGGACGTGAGTCCGCGCAACGGAAACCAGTCGAAGTAACTGCCGCCGGCAAAGAACACAATCAGGATAATGGCGAACAGGAAGCCCGGGATCGCGTAGCCTGCAATGATGATGCTGCTGCTCCACACATCAAACGCCGAGCCATGGCGCACCGCTTTGCGAATCCCCAGGGGAATGGAGACCAGGTAGATGATGATGGTGCTCCATAAGCCCAATGAAACAGAGACCGGCATCTTGTCCAGGATTAGCTGCCAAACCGATTGGTTGCGGAAAAAGCTCTCGCCAAAATCAAATTGCGCGTAACGGGTTAGCATATCGGTAAAGCGCTCCAGGGGTGGCTTGTCAAAGCCGTAGAGTGCTTCAATTTTGGCGATCACCTCCGGGGGCAGCCCTTGGGCCCCACGGTAGGGTGAGCCTGAGCTGGCAGTTTCGCCGCCGGAGCCTCCCAGTCGCGTGTTGACGCCGGCGGTACCGTGTCCCTCCAGCTGGAAAATCATCTGTTCAACGGGGCCGCCGGGTGCTGACTGCACAATCAGAAAATTGATCACCATGATGCCCAGCAAGGTCGGGATTATCAGCAACAGGCGCCGCAGAATGTATGTGCCCATCTATTAATGATCCTTTGGTCGCGGGGTGGTACTGGACTGCCACCAGGTCATGAGGCCGGTTTCATAACGGTAATCGTAGCTGGGCGAAACCTGCGGCCGGGAAAATTTGTTCCAGTAGGCAATACGGTGGCGGTCGATGTGCCAATGGGGAATCACGTAGTGCATGTGTAGCAGTACCCGGTCGAGGGCATGTGTGGCAGTAACCAGTTCCGCTTCGGAGTGGGCACTGATCACCTTGGCCACCAAGGCGTCCACTACCGGGTTGGCGATGCCCATAAAGTTGCGACTGCCGGCTACGGCGGCAGAGCGGGAGTCCCAGTAATCCCTCTGTTCAAAGCCGGGATTCAGCGACTGCTGGATCACCAGGGTCATGATGTCGTAATCAAAGCTGCGCTGGCGATTGATGTACTGCGATGCATCCACTACGCGTACGTTTGTCTGTATGCCAAGACGCGCCAGGTTTTTCACGAACGGGTTGGTGATACGTTTGAACGAGGGATCGTAGAGCATGAATTCGAAGCGCACCGGTGTGCCCTCCGGCGTATACAGCTGATCTTTCTTTACGTAATAACCGGCGTTATCCAGCAGTTGCTTGGCTTTGCGCAAGTTGCTGCGATTGTTGTCATTGCCGGAAGAGACCGGGGGACTATAGGGTTCGGTGAAGACCTCGGGCGGCAATTGGTCGCGATAGGGCTCCAGCAGGTTCAGCTCCTCCTCTGTTGGCAGGCCGGAGGAGGCGAGGAAGGAGTTGGAAAAATAACTGGCGCTGCGCTTATAGGCACCATAGAAAAGGTTGCGGTTGGTCCACTCAAAATCAAACGCCAACTCCATCGCCATGCGTAATTGGCGATCCTGAAACAGGGGGTTTCTCAGGTTGAGGGCGAACGCTTGCATGCCGGCCGGGTTACTGTGTGGAATCTCCTCACGAATCATGGTGCCGTTGCGCACTGCTGGTATGTCATAGGCTGTTGCCCACAACTTGGAGACACGCTCGTAACGGAAGTCGTATTCGCCTGCCTTGAAGGCCTCCAGTGCCACATCCTCATCCCGATAGTAATCGACGCTGATGCTGCGGAAATTAAACAACCCCTTACGGGTCGGGTTGTCTTCCGCCCAGTAGTTTTCCACGTGCTCGTAGCGTATCGAACGGCCGGGATCGGTGGAGACAATGCGGTAAGGGCCGCTTCCCAGAGGAACTTCGAGGCTAGAGCGGGAAAAATCCCGGCTTTCCCAAAAGTGCTTGGGTAACACCGGCAGCTGCCCGGCAATCATAACCATTTCGCGACTGGAGCCGGGCTTGAAGCGGAAGCGCACCCGCAGCCGATCCACCACTTCCACCTTCTCCACGTCGGAGTAGTAGAAACTGTAAAAGGGATTTCCTTTCTCCATCAACAGATGAAAACTGAAGACCACATCCGCTGCGGTTACCGCCTCGCCATCGTGCCAGCGAGCTTTGGGGTCGATCTGAAAGATAATCCAGGAGCGATCTTCCGGATACTCCATGCTCTTCGCCAGCAAACCGTATTGGGTATAGGGCTCATCGGCGGAGGCGACGGTGAGGCTGTCATAGATAAGACCCAGCTCGTCTGCCGGAGTGCCCTTGGCGATGTACGGATTAAGGCTGTCGTAAGTGCCCATGGCGTAGAGGCGCAATTGCCCCCCTTTAATGGCGTCCGGCGATGTGTAAGCGAAACGGCGGAATCCGGGGCCATACTTTGGCTCGTCATGCATAGCGATGGCATGAGCGCGAATAATCCTGGAGGAGGGGTCAGAGGCAGCGGCACCGATGGTGTACAGCAGGCAGAGGAGCAGTGTCAGAAGTGTTCTGCAGTGTTGGTATCGACCCATATATATTCCATGTCAGGTTGCTCGTGTTGGCAGCCAATATGACTCAAGGTTACGGATTTATATCCCTGATTCCAAGCGGCCAAGGTGTAAAGGGAGCGCATTGGTTGAGCGGGAGCTGAGTTTCGGTAGCGGTTAGCCATCCGGAGACGGAGTAGGGGAGTCCGGCAGCCGGGTCAGCTGCCGCGGTACCACAGTCTTAATAGGCCCGGGTGACATCCACAAACAGGGTCAGGGACTGGCCAGGCTGCAGGTAGGCGTTCTTGTTGACACCGTTCCAGCGCAGAATATCGTTAACAGACAGGTTGAATTTGCCGGCGATACGGGCCAGCGAATCGCCCTTGCGGACCTGGTAAGCCACCTTGCGGATGATGCCGTCATTACGGCTGCTGTTGCTGGCTGTGGTGGCCGCAGCGGAGTTGGTCCAGATCACCAGCTTCTGGTTGCTGCGCAGGGTGTCGCCGGGAGCCATGCCGTTCCACTTCGCCAGTTTACGGACGCTGACGTTGTATTTGCGGGAGATGCTCCAGAGGCTGTCACCCTGACGCACCTGATAGGTCACCTTGCTGGCGCCGCTGGCGCCCGCGCCTTTCTCCTGAGTACGCATCAAGCGCTGGTTGGCACTGTAGGTGTAGGCGTTGGCGGGTTGGCTGGCGGTAGGAATCAGCAGCATCTGTCCGGCGCGAATAAGGTTGCCGCGAATGTTGTTGTGTTCCCGCAGGGTCTCAACGGTGGTGTTGTATTTACCGGCGATCCCCAGCAGGGAGTCACCGGAGCGCACCTTGTAGCGCTCCCAGGAGACCCGTTGGGTGGCGGGCAGGGCACCAAGCTGCTCGCGGAAGCCTTCAGCCTTGTCCACCGGCACCAGCAGGCGATGCGGCCCCTGAGGGTCGGTAGCCCAGCGGTTGAAGCCGGCATTGAGTTTGTAGAGATCGTCCAGGCTGATATCGGCCATGGACGCGGCCTGGGCCAGGTCGATCTGTGAACCTACGTCGACAGCTTCGAAGTAGGCGCTATCTTCAACCGGGGTGAGGCTGATCTGGTACTGTTCCGGATTGTCAAAAATGATGGCCAGAGCGATCAGCTGCGGAACATACATCTCTGTTTCCCGCGGCAGGTCAAGAGACCAGAAATCGGTGGCCAGGCCTTTTTTGTCGTTGCGTCGCTGGGCGCGACGGACATTGCCTTCGCCAGTGTTGTAAGAGGCCAGTGCCAGCAACCAGTCGTCACCCATCCGGCGGTGCAGGTCAGAGAGATAGTTGAGGGCCGCATCGGTTGCTGCCATCGGGTCGCGACGCCCGTCGTACCACCAGTTTTGCTTCAGGCCGTACTGCTTACCGGTACCCGGAATAAACTGCCACATACCGGAGGCACGGCCATGGGAGTAGGCGAAGGGATCGAAGGCGCTTTCCACGATTGGCAGCAGGGCCAGTTCCAGTGGCATGTCACGGGCATCCAGCTGTTCCAGGATGTAGTGCAGGAAGGGTGCTCCGCGTTCTGTCACGCGGGCGATATAGCTGGGATGCTTGCTGTACCATTCCAGGTACTTCTGCACCCGCGGATTATCATCCTTGGGCAATTGATAACCGTCGCGCATACGCTGCCAGAGATCCACAGGTTCCGGGGCGACAACCAGCTCCTCTGGCGGAGCCGCACTCTCTGCTGGCACTTCGGCAATTTCCTGCAGGGCGCTTTCGCTGGCGAGCGCGCTGGAGTTTTCGCCGGGAGGTAATGTGGTGCAGCCGACCAGGGTGAAACCGGAAACAGCAACCGCAAGCAGAGACTTATAGATCATACAGCTATCTTCGTGTCAGTTTGTAATTCTGGGCTTATTCGGTCGAGTGTAGAGTGGACGCTTACCGGGGTCAACGCGCAAGCTCCGGCAGTGAGATCTGGTTAAAAGTTATCCTTCCAGCGTCTCAGGGCACCGAAAATCTCAGCAGCGGTGGCAAGTTTCGTGTGGCAATGCTGTTCCGCTGCCTTCACTACTGCCGGGCTGTCCCAGCGCAGGAATGGGTTGGTCTCAAGTTCCTGCTGCAGCAGGCTGGGCACGGTTGCCTGTTGCTGCTCACGGGCCTCTGCCACTTCCGCCACCCGCGCAATTACCGCCGGGTTATCTCCCTCTACAGCCTCGGCAAACCGATAGTTGGCCTGGGTGTATTCGTGGGCACAATAGATCCGTGTGTCAGACGGCAGTTCCCGCAGTTTTTGCAGTGATGCCTGCATCTGTGACGGGGTTCCCTCGAACATGCGGCCACAGCCACCCACAAACAGGGTATCTCCGACAAAAGCGATGGCCTCCGCGGCACTGAAGTAAGCGATATGATCCAGGGTGTGCCCTGGCACCTCCAGCACATCAAACGTGACGCAGGTGCCGTCGGCAGCGACCGCCAGGGAGAGGGCCTCACCCTCGGCCACAGGATCCGTCACCTGGGGGATATTGGCTGACTCCGGCCCGTAGACCGGTACCTGCCAGTGGCGGCACAGGGCTTCCACGCCACCGATATGGTCGGCGTGGTGATGTGTAACGAGGATGCCGGCCAGTTGCAGGTTATGCTCTGAGAGGGCAGCCTCAACCGGCGCTGCATCGCCGGGATCGACCACGTAGGCCAGGTTTTCGCCCGCCTGGTGAAAAAGCCAGAGGTAATTGTCGGCAAAGGCCGGGACGGGAATAATTCGGATCATAGGTTTGTCATCGAGGTTCGGCATGGAGGTTCGACAGTGATACCGGCATAATACCCAAGCAACGCTTGCAATGCACAATCCGGCAGAGATTCGGCGCCGCAGGAGGGTTGATACCGTGAAGTTACTCGCTCAGCTAAAAAGGCTGGCCCGCCGGGCCAATCTGCGCCACGGCCTGCAGTCTCCAGCAGATACCATGCAGGGGCTTCAGGGGTGGGAAAAGACTCCATTGGCACAAGCACTGTTCTCGCAGCAGCAGGATCAGCTGGGAGAGCATCTGGGTCAGTTGTTTGGTTACCACCTGCTTGAGCTGAGCAACTTCCGGGTGACAGGACTCAGTAAAGAGAGCCTTATCAACCACCGTTTTCGGCTGGCGCCGATAGACGGTTTTGAGGCCGGCGCGCTGGCGCAGTGGGAGGCGCTGCCGCTGGAAAGCGAATCGATTGATGTGGTGATCCTGCATCATGTGCTGGAATTCAGCGGCAATCCTCACCAGGTCCTCAGGGAAGCCAATCGGGTGTTGATCCCGCACGGTCACTTGCTGATCCTGGGTTTTAATCCCTGGAGCCTGCAGGGGCTGTATAAGGTGTTTGCCCAATGGCTGGGTGCCGGTGACCTGTGGCGGCGACGTTCGCTGCGGGCAGGGCGGGTAATCGATTGGCTGCAGTTGCTGGATTGTGAGCCGGTAGAAGTCAATTACGGTTTTTATCGCTTGCCCATCAATCACGAGGGAACCCTGCGGCGCACCGGTTTCCTTGAATCGCTGGGACAGAAGTGCAGGCTGCCGTTTGGCGGCTACTATCTGCTGGTTGCCCGCAAAGAGGTGGGGGCGGCCATCCTGGCCAAGCCCAGCTGGAAAGGTATCAATCCCATGGAGCTGGTGATCGGCAAGCCGGCAGGGCGGGTCAGCGGGCGTCAGACCCCGGGTAAAGGCGGCAAAGTGGTGCCGCTGGTCAGAAAAGATGAGGTTTAATGAAGCAAGTAGAAGTGTTTACCGACGGCGCCTGCAAGGGCAATCCCGGGCCCGGCGGCTGGGGAGCGCTGCTGCGCTATGGCGGTGTCGAGAAGAAGCTGTGCGGCGGTGAGGCAGAAACCACCAATAATCGCATGGAGCTCAAGGGGGCAATTGAAGCACTGCGGGCCCTGAAAGAGCCCTGTTCAGTACGCCTGACCACAGACTCCCAGTACGTTCGCCAGGGCATTACCCAGTGGCTCGCCAACTGGAAACGTAACGGCTGGAAAACCGCGGCCAAAAAACCGGTGAAAAACGATGACCTTTGGCGCGAGTTGGACGAGCAGGTCGGCAGGCATCAGGTGAGCTGGCACTGGGTCAAGGGCCACAGTGGACACCGCGAAAATGAGATAGCCGACGAGCTGGCCAACCAGGGCATTCCCGTCAAACGCTGAACCCGGTTAACACGCTGCCCAATCCTGTACCCCTCGTGGAGCAGGAGGAAAGGGCACAAAGGAAAGAGACATGCGTCAAATTGTACTGGATACGGAAACCACCGGCCTCGAACCGAGCCAGGGGCACCGCATCATTGAAATCGGCTGTGTAGAGCTGGTTAACCGCCGTCTTACCGGGCGCCATTATCACCAGTACATCCAGCCACAACGGGTGGTGGACGAAGGTGCTATTGAAGTCCATGGCATCACCAACGAATTCCTGGCAGACAAACCGGTGTTTGCCCAGATTGCTGCCGAGTTTTTTCAGTTTATCGAGGGCGCGCAGCTGGTGATTCACAACGCTCCCTTTGATATCGGCTTTATCAACCACGAATTTGCCCGACTTAAACCGGCGCTGACACCGGTAGCCGAGATCTGTTCGGTGGTGGACACGCTGGTAATGGCGCGCCAGAAACACCCGGGGCAAAAGAACAACCTGGATGCCCTGTGTAAGCGCTACGGTGTCGATAACTCCCAGCGCGACCTGCACGGTGCGCTGCTGGATGCGGAGATTCTGGCGGACGTTTATCTGTTAATGACCGGTGGCCAGACGTCACTGGGTCTGGGGGCAGACGGAAGTGAATCCAGCAGTGAATCCGGTGTGAGCGGTATAAGGCGGCTGGCTGCGGGTCGGCGGCCGCTGCCAGTGATTACTGCCAGCGCCGATGAGTTGGATGCCCACCAGCAGCGCCTGGCGGCACTGGGTGAGCAATGTCTCTGGAAATGACCCGGCTGCAGGGGACAGGGGGGCTGCCGTCCTGATCCGGGCGCTCGGGTGCTACAGTGCCCGATCAGAGCGTCAGGTTCACCATCAGCAGGCCCACACCACCGAGGACGATGGTGTAGGGCAGTGCCATCATCACCATGCGGCCATATGAGAGTCGGATCAACGGCGCCAGCGCCGAGGTCAGCAGGAACAGAAAGGCAGCCTGACCATTGGGTGTGGCCACGCTTGGCAAGTTGGTACCGGTGTTAATGGCCACCGCCAGGTGATCGAACTGCTGGCGACTGATAGTGCCGGCATCAAAGGCGTCTTTCACTTCATTGATATAGACCGTTGCCACAAACACGTTATCGCTGATCATCGATAACAGGCCATTGGCGATAAAGAACATGGACGGTTGTATTTCCGGGTCCATGGCCAGCACGCTGTTGATAATCGGGGTAAACAGGTGCTGCTCGTGAATCACCGCGACTACCGCGAAAAAAACCACCAGTAGCGCAGTGAAGGGCAGAGCTTCCTCGAAGGCGCGACCAATCTGGTGCTCTTCAATAATGCCGTTGAAGGCAGTCAGCAGCACAATCACCAGCAGACCTACCAGGCCCACAGCCGCCACATGGAACGCCAGGGAAAACACCAGGATCACGGCAACCAGAGCCTGCACCATCAGCTGCACCTTGTCTTTGGCGGTGCGCTTGGCGTCCACACTGGCCGCGTACTCCACCAACACCGTGCGCACAGCTTCCGGCAGTTTGGCGCCGTACCCCATAATGCCGGTCTTCTCCAGCATTATGCAGGTTGTGATGCCGGCAGCCAGTACCGGCATGGTGATCGGGGACATCACGTGGAAAAACTCCACAAAATCCCAGCCCGCTTTCTCGGCAATCAACAGGTTCTGGGGTTCGCCCACCAGTGTGCAGACGCCCCCCAGTGCCGTACCAACGGCACCATGCATGATCAGGCTACGCAGGAAGGCGCGGAAATTGTCCAGGTCGGCGCGGTGCAGCTCCACCACGCTCTGATCGTCGGAATGGTCATGCTCCGGGTGCTGAATCATCTTGCCGGAGGCCACCTTGTGGTACACCGCGTAGAAGCCCACAGCCACGGTAATCAGTACCGCAGTGACGGTCAGCGCATCGAGAAAAGCTGACAGCAGGGCGGCGACCAGAGTGAAAAGCAGGGAGAGGAGGGGTTTGGAACGGATATTCAGGAGGATTTTGGTGAACAGGAACAGCAGCATATCTTTCATGAAGTAGATACCTGCCACCATAAACACCAGCAGCAGTATCACCTCCAGATTGCCCTCCACCTCGTGGTAGATAGCGCCGGTGGAAGTGAGTCCCAGTAGCGCCGCCTGCAGGGCCAGCAAGCCGCCCGGTTGCAGCGGGTAGCACTTGAGGGCCATGGCCAGGGTAAAGATAAACTCGGCGATCAGAATCCAGCCGGTTATGAACGGACCCACGGTGTAATAGAGAACGGGATTTATCAGGAGAAACGCGACAATCGCCTTTTTATACCAGACCGGCGCGTTGCCAAGAAAATTCTTGCCCAGCGCTTGAGATAACGTGGTTGCCATACTGTGTTCCTGTTGGTGCAGTAAATTGGCGCCCGTGGCGCCAGCCAGTAGTGGAATCCAGCCGATTCTACCCCGATAACGAAAAATCGACCTTATGAAGTCCGGTCTGTACTGCAGCTCCGGCAGTCATTACGCGGTGGAGCCCGGAATTTCGCCAGTGCAGACGCTACGGATACGGAGAAATTTTTCAAGCATTTTTGCAGGATCTGACTGTAATTTAATGATTTTTTTGAGATTATACGAATTCACTCCCCCTCATGGGTGGTCCTGCGTCCGGACAGTATAAATAGTGGCCAACTTGCCGAAATTGAGAGGTGGGCGCTTGAGTCTGACTCGGTGGTGAGGGTAAAAATAGAGGATTCGCCGGCCAGTCACGGGCCGGCAGCTTCCAACCAGAGCGAAATTCAATAAGCAGAAGGGCAAAGGCTGTGGTGCAAAGTAGTCAGGTAAATATTGCGTCCCTCAATATGGTGAGCGACGAGCTGGTGGCCACCATTGAAGAGGCTGCAGGCAAGCTGGAGCAATTTGTCACCAATCCGGACGCGGGCCGTGAACCACTGGACGCCTGTGCCGTCGCCATTGACCAGGTGCGGGGTACCCTCAAACTGGTACAGCTGGGCGGCGCCTCAATCCTGGCAGAAGAGGTTCTGCTGGCACTGCAGGGGATCACCGATACCACAAGCCAGTCGTTTGCCGAACTGAAGGATGCCCTGACAGACGCTTTCTTCATCCTGCCCCGTTACCTGGAATACACCCAGCAGTCGCGTCGCAACGTCCCGGTGCTGCTGCTCAGCTATATCAACGAATTGCGGTCACTGCGCAAGGTTCCGGACCTGCCCGAGAGCCACTTCCTCCAGTATGGCAACAGCAATCCCGCCTACAACGCCCGTGCCACATCTTCGGCGATGACCGACAATGAGCTGGCGGCACTGCTCAAGCGCTTGCGGCATATGTATCAGGTAGGCCTCCTAAGCGTACTCCAGAACCGCCAGATCCCCTCCGGCCTCGGCATCATGGAGCGGGCATTGGAGCGGCTGGAATTTGTATCCGGGCCACGCCGCAAAACCCCGCTGTGGTGGACGGCCGGCGCCGCGCTCAATGCCCTGCGTACCAGCAAGATGGAAGTCAGCAAATCCCGCAAGCTGGCATTGATGGCACTGGACCGGGAACTTAAGGCGCTGGTACAGACCGGCATTGGCTCTACCGACCAGGATCCACCGGAAGCACTGGTAGGACAGTTCCTGTTCCTGCTTTCCATTGCCGACTCCCCATCAGAGCGGGCCGAGGCCATATTGCAGGCCTATCAGGTAACCCGCCCTGGTTATACAGATCGCGAATTGCAGCGGGAGAAAGAAGCTCTGCGCGGCCCCAGCCTCAACACCGTCGCTTCGGTGGCTGCGGTACTGCAGGACGAAATCCGGCAGATCAAGGAGATTCTGGAGAATGCCTCCCAGGCCCACGATCGCGGTCTGGCCGAGTACGGTGAGCTTGCCGCTCACCTGGACAAGGTGGCAGATATCCTGGCTGTGGTCGGACTCACTGCTGCCGGCCAATCCCTGCGCCAGGAGATCGCCCGTATCGAGCACTGGCGCGATCAGGGGCAGATGGCCGACAACGCCGACCTGATCGAAATCGCCGATTCCCTGCTCTATGTCGAGAGCAGTGTCTCCTCGCTTGAGAAGTCGAGCGTCTCCGACGAAAAACTGCAGCAGGCCAACAACATCGCCCGCCGCGAAGTCATCGCGTCATCACAATTGGCAGAGGCTGAAAAGCTGGTAATTGAAGAAGCGGAAGCGGGACTGGCGCTGGTCAAGCGGGCCCTCAGCTCCTATGCCGAATCCAGCTTCGACCCGGGCCACATTAAGAACGTAGGCTCCACACTGACAGCAATTCGCGGTGGTTTTACGGTGCTCGGCCTGAGTTACGCCGCTGATATCGTGCGTGCGTCGGTGGAGTTTATCGAAGACCTGCTGAAACAAAGTTCACCTCCGGCAGCGTTACAACAGATGCTGGAAACCTTCGCCGATGCGGTGATTGGCCTGGAGTACTATCTGGATACCCTTGAAGTGGAGAAGGGCGGTGATGCGTCCGTGCTTTCCATCGCCGAAGAGAGCCTGCGTGCGCTGGGCTACAGGGTGAACAATTAACAGAGGCTATGGCTTCACTGCGGATATCATTATTCAAGCCGGGTAAGGAAACAATATGGTCTACGACATCCTGTCGGTCGTGTTGGCGGTACTGGGAGTCATCGTACTGCTGCTGGCACTGAAGGCAATTTTCAGTCGCGGTTGGTTGCTGGGTTGGATAAAGGGGATGGTCAACCTGGTGGTACTGGTACTGGCCGTACTGCTGGGGCTGCTGGCACTGGATCTGTTCAGCTACAAGGAGCTGCTGCAGGAAACCCCGGTGGCCACCATCAGTTTCGAACGCCTGGAAGACCAGCACTACCAGGCCACCCTGGTACTGGCGGACGGGCAGGAGCAGGAGTTCGAGCTCAGGGGTGATCAATGGCAGCTGGACGCCCGTATCTTCAAGTGGAGTCCGTCATTGGCACGCCTTGGATTCCGCCCCGGTTA
Source organism: Pseudomaricurvus sp. HS19 (assembly GCF_009857815.1). Classification (GTDB taxonomy): domain Bacteria; phylum Pseudomonadota; class Gammaproteobacteria; order Pseudomonadales; family Cellvibrionaceae; genus Pseudomaricurvus. The sequence continues at coordinate 712,225 of NZ_WVVW01000001.1, forward strand.
CCGCCTTGATCGCCTGTCCGGTCGCTACTACTCACTGGACAAGGAGCGCCACGGAGAGCGAACGGTTTATGATCTCAACCCCAGCCAGGCGCAGGTGGATACCTGGCGCTGGGTGCGGTCTATGGACGGCAGCGTCGGCTGGCTGGACGCGCTCTATGGCAGTGCCACCTTCGTTCCCATGAGCGATGGCGCATTGTACGAAGTTAATCTGTCACACAGCGGCCTTACCACTCGCGCGCTTAACGAGCGTGCGCGGGAAGCGCTGCAGGTCTGGAAATAATTCCTCCCTTACAACCCGGAGAATAGCTTGGAGTTTATTGCTGAATACGGCCTGTTTCTGGCCAAGTCGGTTACCGTGCTGCTGGTGATCGTATTTATTGTCGGCTTTGCCGTGTCTGCCGGACACCGGCAGAAGGGCGGCGACAGGGGACACCTGGAAGTCACCAAACTCAATGACGAGTATGAGGATTCACAGGATATCCTGCGGGACGCTATCACCGAGCCGCACCAGCGCAAGGCGGACCTGAAAGCGCAGCACAAGAAAGAGAAGCAGGAAGAGAAAGCCCGCAAGAAATCTGCGAGCAAAGCCACTGGGGAAGAACCCCCGGCCAGGCGCGTATTTGTGATCGACTTTGATGGTGATATCAAGGCGTCAGCGGTGGATTCCATGCGCGAGGTAATCACCGGCATCCTCAGCGTTGCCGGCCCTCAGGACGAAGTGGTGGTGCGGCTCGAGAGTGGCGGCGGTATGGTACACAGTTATGGCCTCGCCAGCAGCCAGCTGGATCGTATCAAGCAGCAGGGCATCAGTCTCACCGTCTGTGTCGACAAGGTGGCGGCCAGCGGCGGCTATATGATGGCCTGTGTGGCTGATCGTATCCTGGCCGCGCCCTTTGCCATTATGGGGTCCATTGGTGTTCTGGCACAGATCCCCAACTTCCACCGGCTGCTGAAAAAGCACGACATCGATTTCGAAGAGCTGACCGCCGGCGAATACAAGCGTACCCTCACCATGTTCGGCGAGAACGACGACAAGGACCGCGCCAAGTTTGTCGAGGACCTGGAAGACACCCACAACCTGTTCAAGGAGTTTGTGTCCCAGCATCGTCCTGCCGTGAATATCGAACAGGTGGCCAATGGCGATGTCTGGTACGGCAAACGTGCCCTGGATAACGCACTGGTGGACGAGCTGAAAACCAGTGACCAGTACCTGATTGAAAAGATCGGGGAAGGTGACGTTTTCCATGTGGAGTTCGCCCACAAGAAAACGCTGCAGGAAAAACTGGGGCTCTCTATCTCCGCAGCTGCCGACCGGCTGCTGTTGACCTGGATCAGCCGCCTGAACAACAAACGCTTTTTCTGATGGGTGACACCCGGCTCAAACAAAACAGCGCCCGGTGGCTACCGGGCGTTTTTGTGTGGGGCCTATCAGCCCAGATGCTTATCGCAGGCTTCGTTGATCTCCTGCTCAATGGTCTTGCCCAGGGAACGAACCAGCAGACCCAGCTTGACGTTGATTTCCAGCGCCGAATCCGTAGCCACCAACTCGCCTTTGCTGCCACTGATGTGTTTGTAGTGGATCGTATTGCCGTCCACGCTTTTGCTGCCGCCAATTCGGTTGATCAGCCCGTCGGTGATTTTGTCAGCAATCTCCAGGCAGGCCTGCTGGCCCAGTTGATGTTGGCGGCGCACACGCACTTCTTTCATGATTCAGGAATCCAGTAGCTGGTTGAGAATTACCAATTATCCGCAATGTCAGATAATCAGCCCTAAGAGTACCGGCAAAACGGCCACGGATAAAAGGGTGGATACCACCACGATTCCCGCTACCTCCTCAGGGTTGCGCTGGTACTGGAAGGCAAACAGATAATTGAAGACGGCGGCAGGCATGGCTGCGTAGAGCAGGGCGACCCCCTGTACCAGCGGCTCAACCTCCAGCCAGCGGCACAGCAGCCAGGTAATCCCCAGTGCTATCACCAGCCGCATGGCACTGAGGACCAGCGCCCGTTGCCAGAGTCCCACCTTGAGTGTAGCCAGCGAAGCCCCAAGGGTCAGCAGCATCAGGGGAATGGTGAAATCCGCCAGCAGCCCCAGGGTATTCCCCATCCACAAGGGCACCTGCCAACCAGCCGCTGAAATTCCCAGCCCGGCCGCCATGGCGTAGATCATCGGCTGCGAGCTCAGGTTTCTTAAGATGGTACGGGGCGAGCTGCCCCCGCCCTGGACGATGGCCAGGCCCAGGCTGAGATGAGCGATCATCATCAGCAGCATATAGCCCAGCCCCAGTGTCATACCGGTCTCGCCGAACGCGAACAGGCTTAGTGGCAGCCCCATATTACCGGAGTTGGGAAACAGCAGTGGCGGCATATAGGTGGCGATATCCAGCTTCCACGCGCGCAACAGAAAGGCCCAGAACAACAGCGTCACCAGCAAAATGGAGATGGCAATCAGTGCTGTCTGCGCCATGGCGTCCAGCGGCAGGGGATGGCTGACGAGGCTGTGAAAGATCAGGCAGGGGGCGCCGATGTAGGTCACCAGCCGGCTGATAAAGCCGGCCGGATAGTCATAGCCCAGCCGGCACCAGCCGTAACCCAGAGCGGCACAGATGAAGATGGGGGCAACGATGGCGAACACCTGGGAAATCATGGCCGGCATCTTACTCGCTGGGCCGGGCCAGTTACAGCAGCAATTGGTCGTAGGGGGACACATCAGCAGGACGCAGCCGTGCGTTGACGAAGCTGGCACGTTAAAATGGCCGCGTCTTTTTACACACAACTCCTGTCAGGGAGTCGCCACACGGGCACAGGCTGTCCGAACTGATCAGGTTAACAACAGGATGCCACCGTTGCCCACGCCCCATACCGATGATTTTTATGTAGTGGCTTATGAGCCCGGCGCCGAGAATCCGGCGTTACCCACCTGGGCTAACCGCCACCTCAACCCGGCAGGACTTATTGAGGATTACCCAACGGCACGGATTAGCCGCCAGCCTGTGGCAGATGTTCCGGGGGCCTTTCAGCTTTTGAATGTCCTTACCCCGAAGGAGTGTGAGGCTCTGATCGGGCTGAGCGAAGCGCTGGGTTACCTGCCGGATGCGGCTGTCTCCCTGCCGCGTCGTGTGCGCCACAATGACAACGTGGTATGGGTCACCGATGCCGACACGGACAGGATTATCTGGCAGCGGGTAGCCGGATTTCTGCAACAGGATGCAGAGGATTACGATGGTAACCAGCCTCTGGGAATCAACGCCCGATTTCGCTTCTACCGCTATGGGGAAGGGGACTATTTTGCGTTTCACACCGATGGCGCCTGGCCCGGTAGTCGCGTACAGGCGGAAGAGCTGGTTGCCAACGCCTACCCGGACCGTTACAGCTGTATGACTTTCCTGATTTTCCTCAGCGATGATTTCGATGGCGGGGAGACCCGCTTTCTGGTGGACGGCGGCACCGGCAACCAGCGCAGCCGCTCAGGCAGTGAACGTCGGCAGGTAGACGTTCGCACCCCGGCCGGGGGCGTGCTCTGCTTCCCCCACGGCATGCACCCCTGGCACTGTGTACACAGTTCCGTCCCCATCACCCGCGGCACCAAGTACGTGATCCGCACCGATACGCTGTTTGCGCTTTAAATTTTTGACTGTCAAAAGCGCCCCGTAACACTGACTTAGCAACAGGAATGAATGTGACCGACACTATCCCTGCGGGCTTTGCCCCTATCGACTTCAATATGCCGTTTATGGACCTGATCGGTCCCGTGTACCACCTGCAAGGCGCCGAGATCCTGCATCTGGCCATACGGGTGGAAAAGCGCCACTGCAACTCACTCGGTACCGTGCACGGTGGCCTGCTGGCAACCCTGGCGGATATCGCTTCGGTGAGGGCTCTGGTGCAGAAAGTGGACAATGGCAAGCGGGCGTTTTCCCTGAACCTGAACCTGGATTACATCGGCACCGCCCACGAAGGCGCCTGGCTGGAAGCCCATGTGCAATTGCGCAAGGAGAGCGGCAGCATCGGTTTTACCACCTGCGAAATCCGGGAGGGGGAGCGCCTGGTAATGATCGCCAACGGTACGTTCAAGTTTGTGGTGCCGCGCAACACCTGATTGGGTAAAACTCTGTACGGGGGCATGCGCAGTACCGCTGGTAAGCTGAGCGGCGGGAAAAGAGGGAGGAGCGGCGCCGGTGTGGTATCTCACCGGCGCCTGGGTCTTACTCGTCAGCCAGGTAGCGATCCAGCTCCTGGTGCATACCGAGAATAATCTTCTCGTGATGACTGGCCAGCCAAACCTGGCGGATAGCACCGGTATTGAGGCCTTTCTGCATGCGTTGCAGGTTGCCCAGGTCCTGGCGTGGAATCTGGTAGACCTGTGAGGGGTCTTCAGGGTTTGTGACGTACTCCACTTCCGCGCGCTCCGGCTTCACCGCCGCAGGCAGTGAACGGGTAGAGAAAATCTCAAAGGTACACTGGTTAGGGTCTGCCTTGTCCGGACGCACGCGGTAGATCATGGCGTTGCCGGCCTGGGGCAGGATCATCACGTTGGGGAAAATAAACACTTCACCGCCCCACATGCCCAGTATCTCCGGTGTCGGCATAGGCATGGGACGTTGTTTCGCCGCCGCATCCTCGTACAGCACCCGAATGTACTCAGCACCCAGGCTGGAACCTTCCGGAATCGGCTTGCCCTTAAGCGTGCGTAGCAGGTCAACGTCGTCCTGCAGCACCTGGGCATCCATCCCGTCTACCAGCAACTGCAGGCGCGCAGCCATGGCTTCAACAGGGTCCATCGCCTGTTTGGGCGGGTTGATCTTGCCACGCATGGGGGTATTGCTGCCGGCGTAGAAGCGACCGTGGCCCTTGTCGAACACCTCATATTCCACATTGTGGTGGTTGTAGGCTTCAAACTCCCCATCCTGGTTTTCGCTGAAGATAAACTCGGCGGCCTTTTCTTCCAGCTGTGGATGGGTGGCGGGCACGTGATAGGTTTCAAAGAACGCTTCCTGGGCCACCTTCCAGTTGGAGGCGATCGGAATGGACTTCCACCAGTAGTGGCGCATCTCTTTCAGATTAAGGTCATCAAGCAGGGGCTTGATAGGGGCGATAAATTCTTCAAACGGAATACAGTTCTTGTCGAAGTTGATGAAGACAAAACCGGCATACACAACACAGGGCAGGCTTTTCAGGGCTACGTCGCTGTTGCAGAGCTTGCCACCGTGGAACTCTTCACGGGCCAGCACGTACTTGTTTTCGCCCTCGGTGTCCCATCTCCAGCCGTGGAACGGACAAATAATGTTGCCGTTGGGGAAGGTGCCGGAGCCTTCTGTCAGCGCCGTGGCACGGTGCGGGCAGACGTTGTGGTAAGCCTTAACCGTGTCGGCATCAGTGCGCACAATGAACACCGAGCGATTACCGATCTCATAGGTGTAGTAGTCGTTAACCTCGGGAACAGCGTCAATTCGGGTCGCCACTTGCCAGACTTTCGACCAGAGCTGCTCAAACTCTTTCTGCAGGAAGGCGGCATCGTTATAGCGGCCAACGCGGATACCGTGATCCAGCGTTTTCCAGCTCTCGGGCCAATCCGTGCTGGCGGCGCTGTTCGCTCGCTTCTGTTCTGCTGTGCTCATTCTTTGAACCTCATAGCTATCTTGTTATAGGTATTGTGGTCTGGGCCGGGTGCTATCAACCGGTTTGCGTCCAGCCAATGCAGGCTTAATCATAGCCCAAACAGACAGGTTAGTAGACAGCGCTGTTGGATAACGGCGGGAGTTACCCGTGGAGCTGTCATGGGGGCTGTTGCAAAAAACACCATTCCCACGGTGTCTTGGATCCCAAGAATCGCGCGCCGGGGTGGCTCTCCGCAAGGGTATAACGCCCAAATTAATAAAACTTTGCACGGCAAAGTGTGGCCCTCACGACCTTAGGCCTTGCTCGCGAAAGGAGCCCTGAATACGTTGCCGTAACCACTGATGAGCCGGGTCCAGATGATCTCGACGGTGCCAGCAGAGGTACATGGTCAGGCCTGGCGTGGCGAACGGCAGGGGAGTGCACGCCAGCCCCTGGAGGTTGACCCGCGCCATCAGGCTGGGCAGGGCACAGATCATCGCGCTGCCTTTGAGAAAACCGGGAAGGGCAGAGAAATTGGGAACTGATATCCGCGGTGGGCCGATTTCAGGCGTATCACCCTGCAACAGCAATTGGCTGCCGGATTCGTGATCATCAAACCGCACCTCAATATATTCCGCTGCGGCAAACGCCTCGGGGGTATCAGGGGCATCGCGCACCGTTCCGTCGTAAAAGCAGGCCAGCTGGTCATCAAACAGCCGCAGCTGATAGATATCGGCGCCTTCCGGCGGAAAAGGGGTAATCAATAGCTGGCAACGGGCCTGACGCAGTACCTCGGCACTGGGAATCCCCGACGACATGAAGCGAAAACGGGCGTCTACACCCTCCGCCTGCAGCTGCTTGATCAGCGCCGGAAAGATCAGATCGCGTTGAAAGTCATTGGCCGCGATGGAAAATTCCATCTGTCCAACCAGGGGGTCAAAGGGCCTGGCGTCAGTCAGCGCCTTCAGGCCATCCAGTACTTGCTGTACCGGTGCCCGCAATGCCAGAGCCCGTTCAGTCGGTGTAATGCCGCGTCCGGCGCGGACGAACAGCGGGTCCCCCAATACCAGCCGCAGCTTGTCCAGCAGATGGCTCACGGCAGACTGGGTAACACCCAGGCGCTCCGCAGCCTTGGACACCGAACCCTCATCCAGCACAGTCAGGAAGGCTTTCAGGATACGGCCGTCCAGTGTCGTGAAATCGAAATCTCTCATAATAGTTATGACTAATCATCTGTGTTTTTCATATCTTAGCAGGCGGATACTGCAACGGCATCCCGGGTACGGTACCTGGGAGCCAGCCAGCGGAATCAAAACGATGCGAACTCACACATTGGTCAAAACACAGTTTGGCGAACTCTACCTGCGAAAGCTGTGCAGGCACTTTGCTCATAAGGTCCCTGCTACTGTGACAGGTGCACAGGGGCTCATCGAGTTCCCTTTCGGGCGCTGCAGGATTTACGCCGGAGCTGATCACATGAGCCTGACCGTCGAGCTGCTTGATCGTGAGCAAGCCCCGAATGCCGAAGATGTTGTAGGCTCGCACCTGCAGCGTATGGCCAGCAAAGAAGAGCTGGATGTGCAGTGGGAGAGGGCAGAGCCCTGACCGTCTTGATCCGCGGCAACTCCGGCCCAGGCGTTGCGGCATCATTACATCGACAGATAGGATGAGCCCGGCCCGGCTCGTACCAACATCAGGGGTTTGATTCTATGAGCGTAAAAACCGCAAGCACGTTTCGCAAATACCACCGCATGATTGGTTTTTTTCTCGCGGGGGTCATGATGATTTACGCCAGCAGTGGTGTGCTGCTGATTTTTCGTACCACCGACTTTTTAAAGTTTGAGCACACCCGCGAACTGCAATTGCCGCCAGCCCTCTCTGCTATTGAGCTGGGGCAGCAGCTGCGCCTGAAGAACTTCCGGGTGACAGAAGAGGGTGACGAACGCATTCTTTTTGAACAAGGCCAGTACTCCAGAACCGATGGCATAGCCCGTGTTACCACCAAAAATTATCCAGCCGCTATTCAAAAGCTGGTGGATCTGCACAAAGCAACACCCAACAGCCCGCTGTTTTTTATGAACGTACTGTTCGGTCTGGGCCTGTTGTTTTTGGCCATCTCATCGTTCGTGATGTTTGTGCGTCAGGCGCCAGCGTTTAAATCCGGAATCAAGTATGCCGCCGCGGGGCTGGTGGTGGCTTTGGTTATGGTGATCTGGGCCTGAGAAGGACGGGCTGCTATAGCCCGTTATCTCATTCCCGGTTATACATCCTGAAGATTCACCCAATTAAAGAGGTGTAAATTGATACCCAGGAAATACACCCATCTGGTGTTTGCCCTGATCATGGCGAGCTTCATGTCCTGCATTATGTCCTTCGTCGTCACCCTGATTAACCTGGGGTTGACCGATGGGCTCCTCAGCGTCTGGCTGCATGCATGGAGCCACGCCTTTATTGTTGCCTATCCGGTGACCCTGGTGGTGAGCCCGTTAGCTAAACGCCTGGCGGGTTTGCTGATAGTAAGCGACTAGCCTGGGGGAGGGGGCAGCAGAAAAGGGCAGTGGGTAGTGCTGGCGTGCAGTCAGGTAACCCCGCCACGACCACCACATTGCCTGCCTGCGCCCGTGATTTCTGTGAGCTTAAACAATAGCCGTTTGCTTGCCCACCAGCTGATAGCGCAACTTGTCGTAACCCCAGTTATAGAAAACCGTGTAGGGAAAAATAAACACGAAGAAACCTATCTCCAGCAGGAACGCCTCCAGCAATGTAATCTGCAGCCACCATACCGCCAGCAGCATACACATACTGATGATCCCGGCTTCGAATACCACGCCGTGAACAAGCCGGGTGGTAAAGCTCCAGTGAATCCGCTCAAGCGTATACCAGCGATCCACCAGCGCGTTGTACACCATGTTCCAGAGCATGGATACCAGAGACATCACAAGCGACAGGGCTCCAGCATCTGCCATTGAAACATCCAGTGCCAAAGCAACCACGGGTGCGGAAAGCACCACAGCTAACAATTCATAGCCCACCGCATGCACTATGCGCTCAGCAATGGTAACGGGCCTGGCCGACATGATGTCCTCCATAGTCATTGGCAATGTTGATACCGGATCTGCTGTACATAATGATTGACGAAACCGATACTTAAAACATAGTTACTATCGCTTTTATCAATAGGTCATTTTCTGGACAAATATGCGTTACTCACCGGAATCCCTGATTGCCTTTGTCGAAGCCGCGGAACTGGGGTCATTTTCAGCCGCCGCCCGCAAGCTCAGCAAAAGCCAGTCAACCGTCAGCATCGCCATAGCCAATCTTGAGGCGGATATCGGCTGTCCGCTGTTTGATCGCAACGGGCGCCAGCCGGTGCTCACAGATGCCGGCCGTCAGGTGTTACACCACGTAGAGGCAATACTGGCTGCCAGTGAGCGACTGGATGCACTGGCCATGCGCCTGGAGCAGCAGGTTGAGCCGTTGCTGTCTGTGGTAATGACCGACATCTACAGCGTACTGTTCTACGGTGAAACGGCGGCCCGGTTCGGCGACAAATTTCCAGATACCGAGCTGCGTTGCGGCCCGGGTGAAGATGCCGATGTCATTCACATGATCCAGCAAGGTCAGGCACAGCTGGGTATCCTGGCTGCACAACAGACGTATCCGGCTGATGTGGCAATAGCGCGCTTGCCACAAAACGCAGCGTTCAGGTTATACGTCAGCGGCAGTCATCCATTGGCCAGCATTGCCCAGCCGGACAGCGCCGATCTGGAGAGAGAACGCCAACTGTGCCTGAAAACCTATGCACCGGGTGTACATCGCGCCAGCGGCCAAACCTGGTCAGCACCGGATTACCTGACGCTGCTGGAGTTTGCTGAGCTGGGATTTGGCTGGGCTGAGTTGCCGGCAGCCATGGTGGAGCGTTTTGGCAGAACACTGGTTGAGCTCAGGATCGCGGGTTACCCGCGAGGCGTGGATATCGATGTAGCCTGGTCGAGGCGTAATCCATTGGGGCCGGCTGGGCAGTGGTTGCTGGAGCAGATATTGGCCGGGTAAGCCCGCAGGTATACTCTGCCTGCAAAACACATAGGTTCGCATAATGTATATTATGTTAAATTCTGTATATTTAGTTTAAAGCCTCATCTCCCGGGTCAACTACAACGCACTTCTGATACTTGCCTGCATGAACAACCCGGCTGACACACTGGTTTAGAACCGCCACTTATCCACCTGCTCCAGGTTGCCCACCACAATCTGTTGTGCCTCCGGGCTGGCTGCCACACTGCGGGTATCGATGTTCAGGGCCTGGAGCAAGTACTCCACCAGTGATGCTCGCGTCTCCAGTACCAGCTGGCCGTCAGTCATGCCGTAGTCAGCTTCAATCACCGCCTGCTGGGCTTTGCCAAGGCGACTGTCGGGAACGATACGCACGGGAATAATGGCGTTCCAGTAGTCGTCATGTTCGGCCGTTTTCTCCGACCTGGACAGCAGCTTTACCGTGCCGCGAAAACGGCTGAGGACGAAGTCCCGAAACTCCCCGTTTTGCTCGCACCAGGCCCGCAGGTGCCACCGGTTGGGCGTGTATACCAGCGTGTGGGGGGCAATGATACGGCTGCGAGGTGTGGGATTTTGCAACGAGAGGTATTTGACCTCTATACGACTGCCCTCGCGACAGGCCTGTACCAGCGGGCGCAGCAGTTGCGGCTGCACCTCCCGCAAAGGCACCTGTAGCATTTCGGTACGGGTGAAGCCCAGGTCGAGACCCTGGAAGCGCTCGGCGATGTCCTGATTACGGCTCAGCAGATGCAGGTACTCCTCCGCCTTGCCCGTGGTAACCGCAGGCTTAAAAGCCGCGGTGGGCTTGTAACCCTTGATGCTGCTGTCGTATTCCAGATTGCCAGGGGCAATTTCCCGCAGGTAATTGTTGATGTCTTTGGAGGCCTGCTGGCGGCCGATGCCGAAGCTCTTGCAGAGGTGATTGGTGGTCAAGCGCCCTTCCCACAACGCAACAATCTCGATCAGGCGATAACGCAGCAGCAGATCCCAACGCAACGGCCAACCCTCAGTCATACACTGTACTCACATAAAGTTCTCATCAAATTACCCTTCTTCGCCTGAACGCTGTTTGCTGTCGCCCGTGCCCGCAACAGCTTTCCTATATGTGTAGCCAAATACGTCATGTAATTTAGCGCATTTGACTGGAGCTTCTCAATATTAGCGGTATAGCAACAATTTACGTCCCCTTTTCACCTGCCTGATAACGCTACATATTCAAATTTCAGGCATCTGGACGTGACGTCACCAGCTACATATCCTGATATCAAGTCAGCAAGGAGAGTGGCATGACACCAGACATTATCAACGGCTGTTTTGAATTACTGGGTGCAGTATTTACCTGGATGAACGCCTGGCGGCTCTACCAGGATCGCCGACTGCAAGGGGTTTACTGGCCCACCTGCTTTTTCTTCACCTTTTGGGGCCTGTGGAATCTCTACTACTACCCTACCCTTGACCAGTGGTTCAGCTTTTACGCCGGGGTGCTGATGGTGTCAGGCAACGTAGCCTGGGTGGTACTGCTGGCCCGCTACTACCTGTGGCCCACAAGACAAGTTATCGGGAGGCCGATCAATGGTTAGTCAATTCTTCAGAACCATCACCCGTACCAAGTGGATTGAGCGCTGGAGCCTGCACCGCAACACCGTGCGCGAGAACGTTGTTGAGCACAGCTGGGAAGCAGCCACCATTGCTCATCTGTTAGGCGTGATCAACAACAGCGTGTTCCGGGGAGACCTGAACCCTGAGCGACTGGCGACACTGGCGCTCTACCACGACTGTTCCGAATCCATCACCGGCGACCTGCCTACGCCAATCAAGTACTCCTCGCCGGCACTGCAGGAGGCCTATCAGTTGATTGAGGCAGATGCCGAACAGCAGCTTTTGGATATGTTGCCGCAAAGCATGCGTGCACAGATGAGCAGCTGCATCAGTCACGCCGGGCTGAGCTTTACGGAAAAGAAATACCTCAAAGCGGCGGACAGCCTGTCGGCGTTCGTGAAAGCCCGCAGGGAGCTGGACAATGGCAATCAGGATTACGCTGATACCTTCGCCAATATCCGGCAGCGCCTGCAACAGTACCAGATTCCAGAGGTGGAATATTTTATGACGCAGTTTCTGGGGGAGGACGCTATTAACCCGCTGGGGACCAAAGCCCTCCAGGCCAGTCAATAGAATCCGTTTGGTCTGGTCTATTGGAATGCGCCCGGAGGCCGCAAGGCCTGCGCATCACTAAAAATCTTATAAGCACTTTGTGAGACCACTATGATCGATACTAATTTGTCTGCCCTGCACAAACAGAGCCTACGTAACCGCAAGCACCAATCCACCGCCCACCAGTGTGGCTGTTTCTTTTGTCTGTCGATCTTTGACGCATCACGGGTTACGCAATTCTGGGACGACGAGACCACAGCCGTCTGCCCGCTTTGCGGTATCGACAGTGTGATTTATGACAGCCAGGTTGAAAGCCTGACACCAGGCCTGCTGCAGGCCCTGAAACGGTACGCGTGGAACGATCTTATCGATGCTGACACAACCGATGTCCGGGTTGTTTATCAATCCGTAGATGTGAGCTGAGTCTTACGCAACGACGGTTCGCACCTTGCAGGTTTGCTCCTCGAAGGTTCACCTCTCAAAGGACTACGGAGAGATACAGATCATGAATTCACGAGATACTTTTCACGTGAACTGTAACAGCACATGCCTGACGGGCAGGATTATCCATAGAGATGCTGCTGACATTCGCATTGAAATGACTGCCCCCTACCCCGGTTTGAGAGCCGCTCGCCATATCCCCTGGTTCGCCAGGCACTGCAACAACATGTTAACGGAATAAGGGGATCGAACCGCTGAAGTGCTGTTGCTCCGGATCTACCAGGAGCAACAGGCTACCCTTTCGCCATAACCTGCGACCTGCGTGCAGTTACTGCTTATGCGATTCGTCCATCGCACCCCGAAGCCGCTTGCCCCAATCATCAAACAGTGACTTGAGGTCATCCAGCGCAGTGAGGTCAGTGCGCTCATGATAGGCCTCCCCCACCTGTTGTGGTCCTTCCAGAATGGCCACCAGTTTATTGGTGATGGAATCGCGCAGGGTCACCTGCATGGTGAGCTCGCCGGTACCCTTGGTGACCACCTCATCTTCCGGCAAGGCGTAGGGAGTCAGGCTGATGATGTAGACGGTGACCTCGAGCGCTTTGGCTTCGGGGGCCGATACGATCTTGTAGCCACCGTTACCGGCGATGTGTTCATCGGCAGCTGCGCGAAACGCCTTTTGCATGGCCTTCACACCTTCAGGCTTGATCTCCCAACGGGTTGGATTGCGATCGGCGCCTTCGACCCAGGCCGGGGGAACCATTTTGGCACTGGCGATGTTCAGGTCATCCAGGAATATGGTGTCATAGTTGGCGAGGCTCATCTCGGGATTGCGATAGATGACTTCGAGGGTCTGGGAAAAAGCCTGCGCAGCGGGAACCAGGAGTGCCAACAGGAAAAAATATCGGGTGAGGCGACGCTGTACCATGTTTTGAATTCCTCCATTATCCAACAGCTTGGTTTGTCCTTAACTGATGGTAGAAGAAACCATCTCGCTGTCAAAGTAAAGCGGTTATGACACGCACGCGCCCGGCGGCGCTGCAGCGCCGATACCACTGTAGAGTCCGCTTTCATCCCTGCTATGATGGCATTCATCAAACCAGCTCCACCTGCTGCAACCACCGGAGTTACAACCAGATGTCCACCATGGCAACCACCGTCGAGCCCCTGAGCCACAGTATCCTCGCCATCACTTACTTCGGGGATATTGTGTTTGCGGTCAGTGGCGCTCTCACCGCCTCCCGCTACCGTATGGACGTACTGGGGTTTGTACTGATCGGGGTGATTACCGGAATTGGTGGTGGCACCACCCGTGACCTGTTGTTGGGACGCACGGTATGGTGGACGCAAAATCCGTTTGAGCTGGTGCTTTGTGTGGTTGCAGCACTGGCAACCTTTATCTTTATCAAGCATGACATCAGCCACCGCCGGGGCATGATCTGGGCCGATGCCCTGGGTCTGTCAGCTTTCGGGGTTGTGGGTTGTCACATCGCCCTGGAATTTGGCTCGCCGTTTGGCATTGCGGTGTTTATGGGCATGATCACCGCTACCGGGGGTGGCCTGATCCGTGATGTGCTGACCAACACCCAACCGATGATCCTCTGTGGCCAACCCTACGCCACCGCCGCCCTGCTCGGCTCTTTCAGTTACGCAACGCTCAAGTATTTCGGTGCGCCAGCAGTGATTTCGGAAATCATTGCCTGCCTGGCCGCTTTTGCCCTCCGGGCTGCGGCCATTGTGTTTGACCTGCGTATGGGGCCACCGGGAGAGTTCCTCAAGGTCGGGAAACGTCCTGAGAAGTAGCGTCGTCACCCCACTCCCCTGCCGAGGGCGCCCTGCCCTCGCCCTGTGCCGACAAAAACAGGTACAACACGAAGACAATGAATATTCCCCCGGCGATGTAGCCCATGGCCAGCTGATAGGAGAAGCGATCCGGGAAGAAACCACCACCCTGCGGGTCGGCCACTGTCGAGACCGTCAGCAATCCGGCCACCACCTGGGCGCCAATGCCGGATGCAGTGCCCCGCACCACAGTCATCATTCCGATCGCTTCACTGGTGCGATCCATCGGTGCGACCCGGGCGATGATGATCGGCAGCATGGCGTAGAGAAAAGCGCTGGAGATGCCCATGGTCACCATCAGCAGCAGGATAAACGGGATGGAGGTGTGGTTAATTGCTGCCGCTACCCAGCTGGCACTCAATAACAGGGTGCCGAAGGCCATGCTGATGCGGATGCCGTAACGGATCGCAAACCAGCCCGCCACCGGGCCGCCCACCAAGGCCATCAGGGTCTGCGGTTGCAAAATCAGCCCCGACATGGATGCCGACAGCCCCAACCCCTCTCCTGTTGCCACAGGCTGCTGCAACAGGATCGACCAGATCTGCTGAAACTGATTCCAGGTAAGCCCCAGCAGTGCCGCACACAGCACCACCAATAGCAGTTCGCGGTTTTTCAGCAGGCGGATATGCATCAACGGTTTGCTGGCCCGCAGCTCACTCCAGACCCAGCCTGTACCAACAATCAAACCACCGGCGACCAGCCCCAGGGTGCCGGCATTATCCCAGCCCCAGTCGCCGGACTTTTTCAGGCCCAGCATGATCATGACTACAGCGGGTACAAACAAAATGCCGCCCAGGTAGTTGGTACCGGATTCGAGTTTTGAGCGTGCGCCCGTTGGAACGCCAACAGCAACGGCAAACCAGGCGAAAATACCGATGGCCGCGTTTACATAGAAGATCCAATGCCAGGTAAAGGTGTCCACCAGCAAACCACCCACCAGAAGCCCAAGGCCCGCTGACACAGTGAGGATGGCGCTGAGGATCCCCAGATAGATGGGCAAGACTTTCGAATCCACCTGCTCCCGCAGGATGCCGGCACAGAGTGGAAAGATACCACCGGCGGCGCCCTGCACGATTCGCCCGATAATAACGCCGGAGAGCGTGGGCCAGAGACTGGCAATCAATGATCCGGTCACACTGATGGCAAGCACCAGCAACAACACCCGTTTGCGACCGTACATATCGCCAATGCGACCGAAGATAGCAGCAGAGACAGCCCCTGAAAGCAGGAAGGCGGTAATCGTCCAGCCAACCGCCGAGGGGCTGCCGAAATCCTGAATCATAAAGCGCAGGGCTGCGAAGGCCATGGAGATTTCGAAGGTGGAGAGAATTTCGGCGGCCACCAAGGCGGCCACGAGCTTGTACTGAAAGTTTTTGAACGTAAGCATACGCGGGCTGCCGCCTTTAACTGAATTTATTCTTGTAATGAAGCGCAATGCCATTGAGGGTTACAAGAATCACGCTCTGCCCCAATCGTAAAGCAGGATACGTAAAATACCAGTCAAATTTGATAAGTAGTTCTGTTCTCTCTACAGCGACAACAAAAGCGTACAGGGTAGGACTTTATGGGGAGAAAAAACGCCGGCTGCTGGCAGCCGGCGAAATGGAGCATCGATCAGAAGAAGGACTTGGAGATACCGAACTTGAAGATGCGGCCCATGGTGAAGCCAGCGTAAGGCAGGTTATCACCGGACTGTTTCCAGACGGGTGGATCTTCGTCAAAGGCATTATCAATGTTGAAGCGCAAGGTCAGGGAGTCATCCACCTCGTAGGCGACGAAAAGGTTGGTCACCAGGAAGTCATCTACCTTGGTCTGTCCTTGTGCCGCAGTCGAAGTGTCGAAGCCATTGGTGTAGTTGAAGGTCGCACGGGCCTGCCAGGCACCATACAACCAACCTACATTCGCGGACAGCGCCAGATCGGACACGCCCTCATCCAGGTTATCTACCCAGCCATCGCCGTTGTTGATCTCGAACTTGCTCTGGTAGTTACCAGACAGACCGTAATGCATCAGACCTATACGGGTGTCGTGCTCATAGCTAACAGCGAGGTCGAATCCTTGCAGTACAGCCTGGTCAGTATTGGTGGTACGGCGGTCAACAATAATACCCAGCTGGTTGACGTCGATATTCTGGTACTGATCGGCGTTATCCACGATTGCCAGGAAGCTATCAACTTCCGCCTGAGTGGGGTTGAAAATGAACTTGTCCGGCTCCGCAAGCACAGCAGACTCCAGCTGAGGGTTAGGAGCACCGAGGATTTGCTCAAACTTAATGTCGTAATAAGTGACACCAAATTTCAGGCCGTCGATAGGTTCTGCTTCGAATCCGAACGCCCAGGTCTCCGCGGTTTGTGGCAATAGAGTACCGGCACTGGCACCGGTGATCTGCAGCACGTTAGTTCGGCCCGGATCACGAACTCCCAGCGGATCAGGCACGGTAGACGCGGTACCGAAAGTTAGGTTACGGATGGTCGCCTGTGACAGGCCATCAACCGCAGTCGGTGCGTTGAAGGACTCACCCCAGTGCCCAAAGAAGGACAGACGATCTATCGGCCGGAAGGTGAAACCGACATTGGGGTTAGTTGTGTTGCCAAAATCACTGTAGTCATCGTTACGCACGGAGAAGGAGACATCCAGGGATTCAAGTACCGGCACCTGCACTTCGGCGAAGAAGGCCTTGATGTCACGACTGTTGTGACTCGCGTCTATGTTACCGAGGCCACCAATAACCGTTTCTCCCTGCTTCTTGCGTGCCGTATCCTGAGTATACTCTGCGCCGATTGCCATGCGCATTTCACCAGCAGGCAGCTCCATGACCGCACCGTCGGCGATGGCGCGTGCCATAAACATCTCCTGGATGGTCTTGGCGCCGTACTCCCAGTTGGTGATGTCTTTGATCACAGCGGGGTCGGCAGCAGCAATATTCAGAGGATCAAGCTGATTAGCGTTGTAGTACTGATCCAGCTTCTCACGGTTGCTGCCGGGGGCAACGATGGAGGTTTCAGAGCGACCGTAGTGAAAGGTCTGGCGTAACTGCCAGCCGCTATCCATGTCGATAATAAACTCCGGTGAGAAACCCCACGTAGAGAACTCGATCTCCTGGTCCCGGTGTTTGTACGCCGGACTGGCGCCATAGGAGAAGCCTACCGCAGCGACATCGTACAAGTCACCGGGGTTGCCGGGGATCTGTGCGGTAGCGGGACTCACGCCGCTGATGGTATCGCCCAGTGGGTAACTCTCATAAGTGGTGGTACGCTCGCTGTAGTAGCTCTGCATATTGAACGAGACATTATCGTTCAGGTCCTGGCTGATACTCAGCCAGAGGTTCTCTCGCTCCTGTGCGGGAGCCAGAGAGCTGGCATCCTTCGCCGCACAGGGATCGCCCACGGGGGTAACACCCGCGCCCGGCGCAGCGGGATTGGAGGTCCAGGTAGTCGGCGTGCCACCATAGTTGAAATAGGTAGTGATAGCACCCACCGGCACAATACATTCAGTATCGTCTGGCTCAATGCCGGAAGCGGTCCACTGGCCACGACGGGCCCAGTCTCTGTCGCGGTTAAGGATGCTGTCACGCTCGACATGGCTTACCGAGACCAGAGCCGAACCGCCGTCCCAGCTGGTGCCGCCACTGACTGCCAGATCGTAGGACTCATAGGCGTCACCAGTGCCGTAGCTGACATCGATCTTGGCGCCTTCCATTTCTTTTTTGGTGATGAAGTTCATTACACCACCTACGGCATCGGCACCGTAGAGGGAGGAGCCACCATCGGTAATGATTTCCACTCTCTCAATCACCGCACCAGGAATGATATCGGGATCGATAGAAGCCTGGTCCAGACCAATGGGCGTGATGCGATGGCCATCAACCAGGATCAGTGTGGTGGAGCCGGAGGCGGAGTTAAAGCCTGGCAGGTTGCGCAGGTTTGGACGGTTAATACCAGTCTGAGCGGCACCTCGCGGGTCCAGCTCGGCTCGGGTGTTAAAGAAGTTGGTGACCTGCGGTACGGTGGCCAACAGCTCATTGGTGGTGGTGGCACCGGTTGCGGCGATCGCTTCGGAATCGATACCAATGGGCACAGAGCCAGTCGGTTCGATACCACGAATCAGCGTACCGGTGACGGTCACCTCTTCAATAGTCTTCGGGGGCGCAGAGCTTTCGTTCTGCTGAGCAATAACAGACGTGGACATCAAAGCCAGAGTGGTGGCACTGATCGCGACCGACAGTGCACGTCTCCGCAGAGGAACCACAAGATTACCGTGCATATGCATGATTGCCTTCCTCACATAGTTATAATTATGTAGCTTCCTTTTATGTGTTATGCGCGTTGTGGCCATAGCCAAACGCTTCTTACTTAACTGCCGCCCCGGCGTGCAACCGCATCGGCAATTAAATCTCTCTGCGGAGCCCGGTGGTTCCACCGTGGCCCGTTAATATTTTAATAGTCGCTTATCGGTAATCTTGCGAGCTGCCAATACTACCAATGCCGCCTCAGCTGATAGGCAGCCCGTCGTTCACGGATAATCTGTTCGCGCAGCACGTTACTTACGTGCGCCGTATCTGCTGGCAAATACTTGCGCAACTCGCCGAGCGCAACCTTTTTCACATTCGGTATCGGTTGTGAATCACAGGCAGTCCAGCGTCCCTGGACTACGCCGCTGGAAAAACCAGCCGTATCCAACCAGTTCGGCACCCCGGGATCCTGTGACGCCACCACTACCCGCAGCACGTCATCGCTATCGGCTTTTGCCTGAGTTTCATTGAGGCTGCTCTGGTTGTTGTACCAATCCAGTGTCTGGTAGATCTCGTTAACCAAGATCACAGAGCGATAACGACAGCTGGCAGGCTGTTTAGCTTCAATGATCAGGGCCTCATCATCCTGGAGGTCGTAGACACCTTCGTAGTAAAACTGACCGTCCAGACCACCAATGGCAGCCACATCCAATACCCTGAGCTTGTTGACATAGCCTTGCTGCCGCAGCTTTGAGGCCTGATCGACAAACATGGTTGCCATAAACTCGGTCATTTTGGGCAAACGCCGCAAGCGCGCTTCCAGTTCGCTCGCAGACGGCCTCAGTCGACGCACAGGTATATCGACCCGTTCAATAGCTATCGCCGGATCAACTTGCTGAGACCAGTCGGAACTGACCTGACGTAACATCAGGCGATAGGTTTTCGGATGTAGCTTCCACCAGTCACCCTTGTAGCCCTTCGGTCTTTCAGGGCTCAGGAGTACATCAAAGCGGCCCTCCTGATCAGCCGGCAGGCTATCGAGATAGAGATAGTTACGGGTTTGCCCCGGATGATTCCCGTCACTGCCCGGATCAGCGGGAGAAGGTCCCACCTGACCAATAACCGACATGTTCAGGGATCCTTTGTGCCCACGCAGGCGGTAGATGCCCCCTGGCGAGATGTCCGCGGCTTTGTAAATCGTGTCAGCGTTAGGCTGACCAACGTTGAGAATTTCTCCAATAGAGGGCAGGAACTGCGGGTGATCGCCGTCAGCTCCGAGAGTGGCGAGCGCGGACATGGTAAGTGACTGCAGCAGCAGTCGGGCTACTTCCTGCTGTGCCTGGGGATCGTTACGCTGGTCCTCTGGCAACTTTGCCAACGTCGCAGCTGGCAGCGCTGCCAACTGCTGCACCAAAGCATCCCAGCCCGGAATAACTTCAGTCTCTGCGGCACCGCCTTTGGCGAAACATGATGAAGAGATCAGATACCCCACCGCAATCAGGATGGCTAGCCGCTTCAGCCTGGAGGATTTCCCGCTATGACTGATGCTCACCGTCCCACCACACGCGGTCTGCCTGAAAAGCCGCAAGCCCGCGCCACAAAACAGAGCAACCCACTGACTGCGCTGTCAATCAACAAATAAAAAAAAGGGCGTGATAGGCAGGCTGCTGCTAGCAGACGCCGGAGTGGAGGACAGAATGCGCTTGAATGGGCTGTAAACACCGCCCGGGAGTGAACAGACACAACCAACATAGGAAAAGCCCGATTATCGTGATTATTATGGCTAATTCTTTCTTCTATCAAGGGCGGCGACGCGCTTTATAAACCAAGCCCCAAGCGCTAGCTGCCCAGATCAAGATTCGCACGTCAGACTCGACTTAACAAAGTCTCTTTTGCATCGAAATTTGGACTTGGCAACGCAAGTACTACACAAGGGACCAGTGAAAGCCCTGAGGGGAATACAGGCCATCT
Organism: Pseudomaricurvus sp. HS19; assembly: GCF_009857815.1. Classification (GTDB taxonomy): domain Bacteria; phylum Pseudomonadota; class Gammaproteobacteria; order Pseudomonadales; family Cellvibrionaceae; genus Pseudomaricurvus. The sequence goes on from NZ_WVVW01000001.1 coordinate 732,511, forward strand.
GGGAGAAATGCACGCCATTGGCCGCCCTGACACCAGATACTAAATTGGTATGACCAGACTGTAAAGAGGCTTTGATCGATGTGCCAAGACTGGTTGAGCGCACCTATTTCCGCCTGGACCGAAAGTGACAAGGCAAAGTAATTGGTCTGGGTTTTTGGTTCACCGGCCAAAAGCCAACCTCACACCCTGCCTAAAAGTCCACATATATGGACATTGTCGATCATAATGCCTCTGGCAAAAAACAGCAGCCCCCTACTCCGACTTTTGTTTTCCTCCACCAGGCCGCAAAGAGAAATACGCACACCAGCCCACCGAGCGCCGGGCTGCCAACCAGCTGTCATGAAAGCTCAATACTCCTGAAGCATTCGACGTATAGGGTCGTCTTACACGCAGGCGCTATGGCGTGCGTCAACTACGCATATTCAACTTTTTTCACCAGTCAGGACGTTTACATTTTCAATAAGGAGTAACACCGCATGAAAGGGATATCCCTGCTTACCGCCGCCGTTATGATGGCATCGGCCACCTTCGCCGTCGCCGACAAGCCCGGCAAATCCGCCTCTGTCATTCCCGATTACCAAAAGCAAAACCCCTACTTCATCGAAGGCGTACAGGACGTACTGAAAAAACATCATGGTTCCCGTCAGGCCAAGAACGTAATTCTGTTTGTCGGTGATGGCATGGGCGTATCCACCATTACCGCTGCACGGATTCTGGAAGGCCAGCTTAAAGGCCAGCAGGGCGAAGAGAATAACCTCGCCATGGATCTCTTCCCCTACACCGGTATGGCCAAGACTTATAACGTCGATGCCCAGACCCCGGACTCCGCCGGCACCATGACCGCCATGATGTCCGGTGTAAAAACCGACGTTGGCGTCATCGGCGTTGACGAAGATATCGTGCGCGGCGACTGTAGCACCGTTGCCGGTAACGAGCTGGTAACCGCACTGGAACTGGCCGAAATCGCCGGCATGTCCACCGGTATTGTCTCCACCGCCCGTATCACTCACGCCACCCCTGCCGCAACCTACGCCAAGTCTGCTGATCGGGATTGGGAAGACAATTCCGATATGCCTCCGGCGGCACAGCAGGCTGGTTGTGAGGATATTGCCTCCCAGCTGGTGAATTTCGAAAGCAACCTGAAAGCTCGCTTCCCGCAAGCGAAGAAAATCGATGGTCTTGAAGTGGCCATGGGTGGTGGCCGTCGTCACTTCCTGCCCAAGGATGCGGCCTACAACAGTCCCGATGCCGTCAGTTCCGTGGAAGGTGATCGCACCGACGGTCGTGACCTGACTGCCGAGTGGAAAGCCATGTACCCCAAAGGGGCGTACGTCTATGACCGTAGTGGCTTTGACGCGGTGAACACCAACCGCACCGAAAAGCTGTTTGGCCTGTTCAATGAGTCTCACATGCAGTACGAGGCTGATCGCGGCAACGATATCGCCGGTGAGCCCTCTATCGCCGAAATGACTACTAAGGCCATCAATATTCTGGATAACAACCACAAGGGTTATTTCCTGATGGTGGAATCCGGTCGTATCGACCATGGTCACCACGCCGGTAGCGCCTTTAACGCCCTGACCGACACGGTGGCACTCTCTGACGCTGTGAAAGCCGCTATCGATGCCTCTGACATGCGAGAGACACTGATCATTGTGACCGCCGACCACAGCCACGTATTTACCATTGCCGGTTATCCCAAACGTGGTAACCCCATTCTCGGCAAGGTGGTATCTGTCGGTTCCGATGAGCCCGAGCTGGCCAGTGATGGCCTGCCCTACACCACCCTTGGTTACACCAATGGTCCGGGGTTCCGCGACCTGGGTGATGTAACCGATGCAGACGTTGCCTACAACCAGCCGGCGGTTGGCGGTCGCGTTGACCTCACCTACGTGAATACAGAGTCCTCCGGTTACCACCAGGAAACCCTGGTACCCCTGGGCTCGGAAACTCACGCGGGTGAGGACGTGGCGGTCTACGGTGCCGGTCCCGGGGCGCAAATGGTCAGCGGTACCAACGAGCAGAGCGTGGTCTTCCACGTGATGAACGTCAGTGCCGGTCTGGAAAACGCAGCCAGCGACGCCATGAAGAAACGCAAGTAACTGTGACCGGGCGAGCATTCCCGCTCGCCCCGATCTGCTGCGGGCAGGCGCTATCGTCGGCGCCCTGCCCCGCAGCTCTTCAGACTGGAAGTATCCGTATGTTGAATAGCATGATCAAAAAGTATCGAGTCCCGGCGCTGCTGCTCGGTGGTCTGCTGCCGGCAGCTGCTGGTGCAAACACCGAGTCCAGGGCCGCAGCCTGTGAGACCACTACCGTAGTGCACGCCTATTACCAGATCTCGCGCCAGCGCCAGGGTGAGACCGCAACCCAATCCACCATCGAAGTGATCCGCAACCACCATCAGGTCGCCTATCGCAATCCTGACCTCAAGGTTACCGATCTCTGGGAGCAGACCCCCAAACAGAGACTGCATCTGGTGCGTTATTTTGACGCCTATGAACGAGGCATCGAGTATCAGCCCAATGAAATTGAAGGCAGCCACGACTGGGGCGCCAAGTACTTCCTGATATCAGAGCAGCAGCGACAGTCTATGGGCGAAAACGACTCAGCCACCAACTGCGCGGAAGCCAAAACGCTGGTAAGTCGCTCTGATGATGGCAACCTGACCCTGCGTTGGTCCAGCCACTACCAGTTGCCGGAAAGCATCAGTCTGGAGACCCCGGCCGAAACGACCGAGTGGAAATTACTGAAGGTTGAAGCAGACAGTGCCGTGGTGGAAAGCAGCTTGCAGCAACTGGGGCACTACCAGACCACCGACTACACCGATATTGGTGACAGTGAATCGGACCCATTCCTGCGCAAGATGATCAACCTGGGGTTTGTGGAGCATGGCCATCACGGTGTTTATGATGCTGATGGTCATGACCTCGGTGGGGAGCACAACCATTAACCGACTACGGTCACGCCTGTCGCTCCCCTGGCGTTATCCCTTTCTCTCCCCTACCGTCACCCCTTTACCTCCCCTACCGTCATCCCTTTCTCTCCCCTACCGTCACCCCTTTACCTCCCCTACCGTCATCCCTTTCTCTCCCCTACCGTCATCCCCGCGCAGGCGGGGATCCAGAGATCAGGTAAGACAGGATTCCCGCTTGCGCTGGAATGACCGTGCGGGGGTGCTCTACCACTTCACTCACATATCCCTCAGGCATCAGGGGTACAGAAAACCCCAAACTTGTTGCCATCCAGGTCGCGGAAGTAGGCAGCATAGAGCATACCGTCCATACGTGGACCGGGAGCGCCCTCACAGCTACCGCCCAGTTCCAGCGCTTTGTTATAGACCGCGGTTACCTCTTCCGGGTTCTTACCCGCCAGCGCCACCATGGTGCCATTACCAACCGTGGCTGGCTCCCCGTTGAACGGTTTGTTAATGGCCAGCTTGGCACCATCGCCCAGCGCATAGAACAGAGTACGATCACTTTTGAATCCCAACTGCCCGTTCCAGAGTTTTACAAATTCGTTGTAGAAGGCTTCGGCGCGGGCCAGGTCGTTGGTGCCAAGGTTGATATGGGAAATCATCTCTCAGTTCCTTTTTTGTTGTGGTCTTAAAACAGTGATACGGAAAATCGGCATACACGGTGCCAGTTGAATAGCCGGATCAAACGGCTTCGTCCAACACCGCCTGTATACTTTTTGCCAGCCAGTTCACCATGTGCGGATCCACCTTGCGCTGCTGATCCATGTTCAACTGTACATTGTATAGCGCGAATCCGGCACAGAGTGCCATGATCTCCCGGGCGCGGCTCTCCCGGTTGTCTGAACCCAGCCACTCCAGCATAGGCTCGACCGCGTACTCCTTGAGTATCCGGATGGCGATCTCCCTCGCCTCTTCGTTGCCGGTGGCCAGTATGGTCATGGCGTGGGGGCAGTTAACCTGGTTGGGATCCGCAAGCAGGTTGGCAACATGTTCACCAAATTTGTCCCGCGATACCGGTGGACGGGGCGGCCCCATGGCATCAATCAGTGCCGCCTCAAACAGGCCTGCCTTGGTGCCAAAATGACGAAACAGGATGGTGGGCGAGAGCCCCACCAGATCGGCGATTTTGCGAATGCCCGCCTCGGAATAACCGACTGTAGAAAAAATCTGCTGGGCGGCGGTAATAATCTTCTGCTTGGCCGGGGACATCTCCACCGCGCGTTCGGATGCCGCTCCTGCACCTTCTGCGGCGACTTTGCGCAGGTTCTTGCGGTTACCATCGTCAGAGACATCCAACACCTGGCAGCGCCGCTGGCTGAAGCGCCACTCCCCGCCTACCCGCTCAAACTCATCACTGTAGATGCCGGTCTCGGCTACCCGCCACTGCATGGAAAGGCCAGGTTGTATCAGGGTGTAACGGGACCGGCAGATGGCCGTGTCCTTTGCCTGATCGACTTCAACAATGGGGTTGTGTATCAGCCGCTCACCGGTTGAGGCCTGCTCCTGCCAGGCGGCCTGCAGCTGCTGCGGCCCGAGAAACTCCCCGTCCGCCTCCAGCTGCACACGGGCGTGAGCAAACAGCCCGGCCGCCAGTTCGGTTTCGCCACAATTCAAAAGCTCGGCGCAACGATACACCAGGTTAACGATACTTGAGGAATCCATAGTTTCAGCCGTATATCTGTTCCGATTTCTGCCAGCGCAACATGGTAAGCAGGCCCGGCCCTCAGGGCCAGCGCCAACCCAGTCTTCACGCTACTTAACGCGAGCCAGCCCTCACAGGGGTGGACATCTGCGCTAACGTTATCATACGATCACACTCGTGATCCACTGATAACACCTGTTATTCAGCAATAACAATCTACTGTATAAACCTGAGTTAACCCAATGAAAAATAAGGTCGTATTAATTACCGGCGCAGCGTCAGGCCTGGGCCTGGCAACTGCTACCAGGCTGGCCGTCGCAGGCGCTGATCTCTCCCTGGTGGACGTAAACGAGGCAGGTCTGGCGCAAGCCGCTGAACAATTGCGCAGCCACGGCGTGCGCGTGCTGACCCGCTGCTGCGACCTTTCTGTAGCTGACAACTGCCAGCAGTCCATAGCGGCAACCCTGGCCGAGTTCGGGCGCCTCGACGGTCTCTGTAATGTGGCGGCGGTTATGCTCCCCAGCCGCACCACCGAGATGCAAGCCGGCGCCTTTGAAAAGACCCTGGCGGTCAATCTGGCTGCGCCTTTCTATCTTATTCAGGCTGCCCTGCCCCACCTGATTGAGAGCGCGGGCGCGATCGTCAACGTAGCCTCCGCCGTGGGTATTACTGCACAGGCCTATAACGCCGCCTACTGTGCCACCAAAGCAGGCCTGATCCAGATGACCAAGTCGTTGGCAATGGAATACATGCACGACAAGGTGCGCATTAACGCCGTAGCCCCCGGCGGCATGATGACACCACTGGCGCGCAACATGATGAACGTAACTGACCCGGACCCCACGCTGCTGGGGCGGGCCTCTCCATTACGGGGTCTGGTGGAGATGGATGAAGTAGCAGACATGGTGGCCTTTTTGGCCTCGGACCAGGCCCAGGGTTACCACGGTGCCTGTATTGTGATCGATAAAGGTATGTGTGCCGGCTGAGCCCACAACCGTTTTTTTGCAGAGAGGGAAAAATCATGAGATGCGAACCCCATCCGTTCAGTGGCGCCATCTACCAGGAAGAGGAAGGCAACCTGGTACGGGTTACCGATGAGAAGCGTGGCAAGTCCGGCCTCTTCACCTGGGACGGCAAGTGGATAGAAGGCGATATGAGTTACGCCGATCCCCATATGCTCTACCTGGTGGGCGCGCCCAACCTGCCACCGGAAAAAGATATTTTCTGGACCGTACTGCCTCCCCACGAGAGCAGCCCCAAATCCGCATTTACCGGCAATATGGGTCGCGGTACCGCCCAGCGTCCCAAAATTGTTGCGCCCTATGTGGGCGACCCGGGCAAGGAAACTGATGAGGGAATGCGCTCCTCGGCTTACATTCCCCAGGAGTTCCTGCTGGAAAACGATCGCAGGCCAGAGCTGATTCCGGAGGTATACAAACTCAAGTCGCCCATGCCCGGTGGCCCGGTAAAAATCCCCACGGATCGCTTTTACAAAAAGGAGTATCACGATCTGGAGGTGGAGCACATCTGGAAGAAGGTCTGGCAGATGGCCTGCCGCGAAGACGACATTCCCGAGATCGGCGACTACTACCTCTACGATATCGCTCACCTGCAATTTATCGTCGTGCGCACTGGTGACAACGAGTTCAAGGCCTACCCCAACAGCTGCCTGCACCGCGGCCGCAAGCTGCGCGAGCACAGCGGCAAGGGCGCCCGTGAATTCCGCTGTGCCTACCACGGCTGGAGCTGGAAGATTGATGGCTCACTAAAAGAGCTGCCTGCAGAATGGGACTTCCCTGGTGTGCGTGAGGATGTGTGCCAGCTGCCCGAAGCCAAAGTTGCCACCTGGGCAGGTTTCGTTTTTATTAACCCGGATCCGGATGCCATCTCTCTCGAAGAGCACATGGGGCCGGAGATGATTCAGCACTACGAGAAGATCCAGCTGCAACATCGCTACAAGCACGCCGATGTGGTGAAGGTGGTGCGCTGCAACTGGAAACTGGCCATGGAAGCCTTCCTTGAGGCCTACCACACCATCGCCACCCACCCGCAGCTGCTGTTGGCTGGCGGAGACCTGTCCGATAACCGCCACGACGTATTCGGCAATTGGGGCCGCCTGGGCCACATCAACGTCAGCGGTTCCAGCCCCCATCGGGGCATTGTGATCGACGAGCAGACCGCTCTCGCCACCTACCGTGGCGTCGCCGACTTCAACCGCGAATACCTGCGTGGCCATATCGGCGACGACGTGGAAAAGTTCTCCGATGCTGAATTGAACGAACAGACCTTCAGCAACCTGTTCCCCAACTTCAGTCCCTGGGGCGGCTGGGGCCGCATCGTCTACCGTTTCCGTCCACACGGTGATAACCCTGACGAGTGCCTGATGCAGGCCATGCTGCTGGGCCCATGGCCGAAGGACCAGCCCAAGCCCCCCACTACCCCTACCCGCTTCCTGGAAGCGGACCAACTGTGGGTGGAAGCGGAAGAGCTTGGCACCCTGGCCAAGATCTTCGACCAGGATTGCGGTAATGTGCCGCAGGTCCATGCGGGCCTGAAGACCAAGCAGCCGGCCTATGTGTGGTACTCCCAATACCAGGAGTCCATCATTCGCAATTTCCATCGCAACTATGAGAAAGCGCTGGGTCTGGAGCCTTCCCAAACGGATATCTGACACCGTTAACCGGGAGGGCTTCTGATAACGTCGTGCTGCGGTACACTGATAGCCAACCGCAGCACCAAACAACCACCAGTGGCAAATAACGATTATGAAAACCTTGCAACAACTGTGTGCCGATACCCTGCAACGCCCGGCCGATCGTCCAGCCGTCGAATTTGAAGGCCAGTGGTACAGCTGGGGCCAGCTCAGTGAAGTGGGGCAGCAATTGCTGGCGCTGCTGCAGGAACAAGGGGTGGCCGACGACGCGCCGGTAACCTTTGTGCCCCGCAATCGCCCCTCTGCCCTCGCAGCCCTGATGGCATTGATGTCCCGGGGCCGCAATATACACATGCTGTATGCGTTCCAGTCCGCCGCCAGCCTTGCGCGCCAGATTGGAGAACAAAAGCCTGCTGTGGTGATCGCCGCCGGGCGCGATTTTGCGCCGGAAGTCATTGAGACACTGCAGCAGCTTGGCGCTGCGGGTATATCCCTCGATGAAATACAGGCCAAATCGGTTCAGGGCTGCGAGCGCAGTACCATCAGCTGCGACAGCAAACTGGACCAGCCCTACATCCAGATTCTTACCAGTGGCACCACCGGCACACCAAAGCAGTTCCCCATCACCTACGACATGATCGCGAACTACTTTATCGGCGAGAAACTGTTGTCCGGTGAACCGTTTGATTTCAGCCAGGATACTCCCACCCTGCTGGCATTCCCCATCGGCAACATCACCGGTATCTACACCACCGTGCCGGCGCTGGTAAAAGGCATGCCCATTATTTTGCTGGATCGCTTTGACCTGCAAAAGTGGCATGAGTATGTCGTGCGCTTCCGCCCTGCAGCCAGTGGTATGGCGCCGGCGGGCCTACAAATGTTGCTGGATGCCAATATCCCGGCGGAGGATCTCGCCTCCATCAAAACCATGGGCGTCGGTGCTGCCCCACTGGATCCCACCGTGCAGCGCGCATTTGAGGAACGCTACGATATCCCCATCCTGCTCTCCTACGGCGCCACCGAATTTGGTGGCCCGGTGACCGCCATGACCGGTGCCCTCTACGAAGAGTTTGGCAAAAGCAAATTCAGCAGTGTCGGGCGCGTACTGCCCGGTGGATTCAAAATACGTGTCATTGACGCGGACTCCGGCCAGGAGTTGCCGGCCGGTGAAGAGGGCCTGCTGGAAGTGGTCTCGCCGCGCATGGGTGAACACTGGATTCGCACATCGGATATCGGCCTGATCGATGCAGACGGCTTCCTCTACATCTGTGGCCGCGCTGACGGTGCCATTATGCGTGGCGGCTTCAAGGTACTGCCGGAAACCATCGAGAAAGCACTGCTGGAACATCCGGACATCAGCGCCGCCAGCGTTGTGGGCGTGGCAGACCATCGCCTCACCGAAGTTCCGGCGGCGGCCATACAGGTGACCCCCGGGCACCCGAAACCTTCCATCGAAGAACTGGAGAAGCACATCCGCGACCGGCTGCTGGCTACCCACGTGCCAGTACACTGGCGCTTTGTGGAGTCGCTGCCCAAAACACCGTCTTTCAAGGTGCACCGGCCCGCGGTCAAAGAGCTGTTCAGCCAGTAGCAGCCAGTTTGCAAACCCATAACAACAAGCGGGCCGTTCCGGTACGGTGCCGCCGGCAACATATTGCCCGGAGAGTGAGAGATGAGCGCCGACAACTGTTTTCTTGATGACCTGACCCCCACCGCCAACCGGGTGGAAGCGGCACTGGTGGTAGACGACCCGGACACTTTCCGGTGGGACGAAAACTGCGATGTACTGGTGGTCGGGGTGGGCATGGCCGGTGCCGCAGCAACCCTGCGCAGCGCCGAAGATCCGTCGCTGCAGGTGATCGCCATTGATCGCGCCATGGGCGGTGGCGCCAGTCGCATCAGCGGTGGCGTTGTCTATATGGGCGGCGGCACCAAGGCTCAACGGGAATGCGGCATTGAAGACACGCCGGAGCAGATGGCCAACTACCTCGCCTTTGAAACCGGTGACCTGGTACGCCCCGACACCCTGCTGCGGTTTGCCCACGCCAGCACCAGTTTCCAACCCTGGCTGGAGAGTCACGGTGCGCGTTTCGGCGGGCCGGTTACCGATGACAAGACGTCCTACCCCAACGACGCGTCGCTCTACTTTTCCGGTAATGAGACCACGCCTGCAGGACGTGACCTGGCGCCGCCCGCGCAGCGCGGGCACCGGGCAAAACCACCCAAAGGCGGCGAGCCTACCAAATTAAGTGGCCACTACCTGCTGCCGCCACTGCTGGACTCCATCGACCGGCAGCCCAATGTTCAATTCTTTCGCCAGACCCGGGCCACACGCATGATCGTGGATAACCAGGGTGAGATTATCGGGCTGGAGGTAAAGCGCATCCCTTCGGGGCTGGCAGCAAAACTGCACAGTTTCTACTACAACTTCGGCGCCAACCTGATCGCCGGGGTATTGCAGATCGCCGGCAAACTCCACGCGGCGGCTGTGAACATTGAGAACACCAAAGCCCGGACCCTGCGTATCCGCGTGCGTAAAGGCTTGGTGCTCTCCGCCGGCGGTTTCACCTACAACCGCACCATGATGAGCAAAACTGCGCCGGAGTTTTTGCAATCCGTTCCCCTAGGTACCATTGCCGACGACGGCTCCGGCATCAAGCTGGGTATGACAGCCAGGGGCAAGGCCGATCACCTGCACCAGGTATCAGCCTGGAAATTTCTCTACCCGCCAGCCTCCTGGACCAGATCCTGCTCCGTGGGTCCGGATGGCGAGCGCCTGATCAGTGAAGAGTTCTACGGCGCCCGTACCGGCGAGGCGGTATTCCGCAAGGCCGGCGGCAAGGGCTGGCTGATTCTCGACGAACCCCTGCAGGCGGTGGTGCGTGACGAGATCGCTTCCATGAAGAAAATGCTGTTCCAGAAGGTCCAGTTCAAGGCCATTCTCAATGACTATACCGTCAGTGCGCCCACATTGGAGGAGCTGGCTGGCAAAATTGGCGTTCCCGTCGAAGCCATGGTGAATACACTCCGGAACTACAACCGCGACATCGACGCCGGCACCCCGGACCCCTTCTGCAAGAGCGAGAAGTTGCGCCACAAGATCGAGAACGGCCCCTTCTACGCCACCGACATCGGCGCGGCACTGAAGCTCTCCCCCATTCCCGCCCTGACCATGGGTGGTCTGGTGTGTGACGAAGATAGCGGCCAGGTGCTGGACATCAATGGCCAACCGGTTAAAGGCCTGTTTGCCGCCGGGCGCACAGCCGTGGGCATCTGTTCCAACTATTATGTGAGTGGCCTGTCGCTGGCAGACTGCATCTGGTCCGGCTGGCGGGCGGCTGAAACACTGAAAGGCAACGGTGGTGCTCGTGCGCTGGCCCCGCAAGTGGCGGAGCAAGCCTCCCGAAGCCAACAAGAAGCCTGAGCCAACAAAACGCCTGAACGAACAAGAAACCTGACCCGGCGACCGTGCGCTGGCAAACGGATTAACATTGAGAGAGATTCAGACCATGCTTACCCCTAGTGACATGACCAACAAGTGTGCCATCGTCACCGGTGCCGCCTCCGGCCTTGGCCGCGCAACTGCCCTGCTGCTGGCTGCAGCCGGAGCCAATATCTGCCTCGTGGACGTCAACGCCGAGGGGCTGGAAACCGTGGCCGGAGAAGTACGGGCACTGGGTCCGCAGGCCCTGGTACAGGCAGTCAATCTGGCAGACTCCAGCCAGTGTGCGACCATAGTGGCAAATGCGGTGGAAACCTTTGGCCGCCTGGATGCGCTCTGCAATGTGGCAGCGGTGTTTATGCCCTCCCACACCACCGACATGAGCGATGAGCAGTGGGACACCACCCTGGCAGTGAACCTGAGTGCACCCTTTAAACTGATGCGTGCGGCCATACCCCATCTGCTGCAACACAATGGCGCCGTGGTAAATGTCAGCTCCTGTGCCGCCCATATGGGGCAGGCCTACCTGGCCGCTTACTCGGCGACCAAAGCGGCACTCAATCACATGACCAAATCGCTGGCCATGGAGTATATGCACCAGCCCATCCGTTTTAACGCAGTGGCACCGGGTGGCATGCTGACACCGTTAACCGGTGCACTGCGCAACCTGCCCAATCCTGACCCGAGCCTGCTGGGCCGTATCGCGCCGTTACGCGGCGTTAATGAGATAGACGATGTTGCGCGTATGGTGGCGTTCCTTGCCAGCGATGCGGCACAGGGTTATCACGGCTCCATTATCAATATTGATAACGGCATAACCGCTGGTTAGGGGCTGACTTGGCTGATGGCAAACTTTGTCTTTGTACATGGTGGCGGCCAGGGAGGCTGGGTGTGGCAGGATTTGGTGGATGCCCTTGGGCGGGCACTGCCGCACACAGCGGTTAATACCCTGGCACTGGATATTCCCGGCTGTGGTAGCAAGCGCGGTCAGGACACCAGCGCAATGGGTTTTGAGGACCTGCTCGACGAGTTACTGGCAGAGATTACAGCCAGCGGGCTGCGCGACTGTGTGCTGGTCGGACACTCCCAGGCCGGAACCGTGTTGCCTTACCTGTACCAACGTCAGCCCGGCCTGTTTCGCCACTTGGTCTATGTCAGCTGTTCGCTGCCGCTTCCCGGCCAGACCGTTGGCCAGATGATGGGCAGCGGAACCCACGGCGAACACGCTGACCAGGTGGGCTGGGCTGCCGGGCTGCGCACCGACAAGCCCATTGCCCGCAACCGCTACCTGTTCTGCAACGATATGAGCGAAGAACAGTACCAGCGTTATCGTCAGCAACTGGGTCGGGACCAGTGGCCCGTCAGCAGCTACACCAAAGACGATTGGCCTCTGCTACAGGATCAGCCTCCGGCAACCTACGCTGCCTGCACGCTGGATAACATTTTGCCGTTGGCATGGCAGCACCGATTTGCGCAACGCTTCGGCGCCAGCCGTATTATCGAACTGGAAGCCGGCCATCAGGTAATGACTACCCAGCCCGCGGCACTGGCCCGGGCCCTTATAACAACAATGAACGGAGAACTTGTATGAGCAGCCTTAACGACCAGGCCCTGCAAACCCTGCTGGACAAAGACGCGATCCACGATCTGGCCATGCTCTATTCCCGCGGCGTCGATCGCAAGGATGCCGAACTCCTGCGCGACCTTTATACCGAAGATGGCACCGACACCCACGGTGACACCTACGATGGTGATGCCAAGGGCTATGTAGACTTTCTGGAGCAGGCGTTCAATCACCTGCCTTACAGCGGTCACCACATCTGCAACCACCTGGTATCCGTTGACGGCGATAAAGGCGAAGGCGAAGTCTATGCCCTCGCTTATCACATCTTTCCCGACGGCAAGGGCGGTCAGATTGAAGACTTTATGTGCGTGCGCTACCTGGATCACTACCGCAGGTGCGACGATGGCCGCTGGCGTTTCAGCAAGCGAGTGGTGACCTATGACATGCGCAAGCAGGGCCCGGTACAGGCCAGCCTGCAGGCGGAGAATGAGGTGTCGCTGGGGATGCTGACCAGTCGCCTGTTTGCCCGTGGCGCGCGGGGCTGATTCCCTCGTAGCCCCTACTCCGCAGAGCCGGCCTCAGTGGCCGGCCATCTCTTGCATCAAGCCTTCCATATCCTCACGAAAGCGCTCAACGATCTCGCGCCACTGACGCTGGAATTCGGCCAGGGACCCGTTATCCACCTGAGCGAGGTATTGCTCCACCGCAGTAAGGGTGTGGCTGCTGTGGGCAATGGAAAGCAATGAGTCAGACTCCAGGTGACGACGGCTGTCTTCCAGGTTCGTCGCCGTAGATTGCAGCATCGCCTTCTCTTCATCGGACAGGGAGTTGCCCTTCTCGCGGCTGGCGCGTTCGATGGAGCGCTGCAGCTCCTTCAGCGCGCTCTCCAGCGCTTCACTGTAAGACTCGAGTGCATCCTCGGCTCGCCTGCTCAACACCTCCTGCTTTGCTTCCAGCTGCTCCAGCATCAACTCCAGTTCGGAGCTGGTTTGCGCGGCAGACTGGTCAAACTGGCGTGAGAACTCCTGGCTGAAGCGGTTCAGGCGCAGAAAGAGCTCGCCAAACACGCCACCACGAATGCCGGCGGCTGTGTGGTCGTAATCCACCAGCCACTGATCGTCGTTACGAACCAGATAGGTTACGAACACACGGCGTTTGGAGGGGGATTGGTCGGCAGCATCGAAGGTAGTTTCGATACTGGCTTCGTTGCCATCAACCACCAGCCGGCCCCAGCTGGTGGTGAAGCCCTGCCAGCGCTCGCCAAAGCCGTCAAAGTTGCGCTGCTCCTCCAGGGTGGAGTAACGCACCGCGTTACTGGCGTTGTCCTCAATCACACTCTCCCAGAAGGCTTCGGCCACACCCTCCGGTGTATCCGGTGTGAAGCAGGCGCTCAGCATCAGGGCAACGGCGGTAATCAGGACAATACGGGCACGGGTACAAATCATTGGCTTTACATCTTTGGCTATGGGCGCCGCCGCAGTGGCAGCTGTCAAACGGAATCTCTCGGAGAGAATCTTCTGAGGATGAATAATACGCCAATCAGCCCGTTAAATCTGTGCGAATGATCCCGCGCTGAAAGCCCGGGCGGTTAAAGACCGGTGATGCACTCCCCCACATGTCCTGGAAGCGCAATAAAAAAGCCCCGGACGAACCGGGGCAAGGGCCTTCAGGTGGGCGGACCCACCTGAACTTGGGGTTTGGCGATCAGATATTGCGGTCGCTGCGGATACCGAATTTACGGCCAGAGGTTTCAGCGACGGCCTCGAATGCGGCGATTTCAGTGTCAACCACCTGAGGCGCGTTTACCCGACTCTGGTAGGTACGGTACTTACCGAGGTAAGCGTTGTACTTCACATCACCGGTAACGGCGGAAGGTGCAGCACTGTTGGTGTTGTTCACAGACAAGGCGTGCATGGTCATGGGCTCTGCCTGGGCGAAAGAAGCAACAGTGGCAGCGGCGGTCATTACGGCGGTAATCATCATCTTTTTCATAACAGTTCTCCTGTTTACGTAATCTCTCTGAGTTTTTTGGCAAAGCGTGTTCGGCTTTGATGGGTGTAGATTACGGGTTGGGCAGTGATGCTGACCAAGCGGTTGTCCCGATGCCTACCATAGGTGAGACCTATCAAACTGCGTTCGACTGAAACAGAGCCCGGATCGCTTGGAGAGACCGCTGCACAGAGCGCCTGAGAGAGCGCCATAGAAGAGAGCGCAGTAAAAGGGTTGGCTTGAGAATTGCCTTACTCTGCAGAGCGACACCGGGCTCCCGCAGCCCGTCCGCAGACTCTTTGGAAACAGAGGCTTATCAGCATGTTGTTCACCGGGATTTTCAATGGCCGTACCGCCACAGTGCTTCGGTTACTGCTCCTGCCAGTATTTGGTGCAGCCCAGCTCGCGGCGGCGGAGCCCTCTTCTGTTACACATACAGACATCGAGCTGATATCCAAGGCGACTGACGTTTACTATTTGCCGGCCCGCCTGGGGGACTCTGTCGAAGGGGATTTTTTGCTTGATACCGGCTCCGGGTATCTGGCAATCAACGAGAAACAACTGAAGGCCCTGACCCGGGACTCAGAAGCCGCCTATCAACGCTCGGAACGGGCCCGGCTCGCCAACGGCAGCACCCGCTCCGTAGCGATCTATCGTATTACCAGCCTGGAACTGGGCAGCTGTCGACTGCGGGATGTAGAAGCCGCCGTTCTGCCCGGTAATACGCGGCCAATTATTGGCATGAGCGCCCTGAAAAAGGTGGACGGTTTCAGCGTCTCTTTCAGCCCCACCCCGCGCTTGCGCCTCAGTGGTTGTGAAGCCACGGTAGACACCGTAGCGGTCCGCTAGCTGATAACGGGCGCAGCCTCTCTATTCGCATAAGCGAAACCTCATCGGTTCAGCTTTTTCACCACGCTCCGGCTTGCATTACTATCCGCAGCTGACCTGTTTGACGGAGCAATACCCTGTGGATGAGATCGCCAAGCGCCAATCCGAGATCCTTGATCACCCACCGCGCATAACCCCGCTGGATGCCGACATCGTCACTGAAGCCCAGAAACAGACTGTGCTGGAATTGTGGCAAGCCATTGGCATTCCCCCAAAAGATGAGCTGCCGGAGTTTTTCGCCACCATGCTGCGCCACCCGCCATTGATGGTGGCCCAGGCGGCCTATGCCACCCAGCTGCTGAAGAGCGAATTAACGCCCAGACATCGGCAACTGGCCATCTGCCGTATCGGCTGGCTCTGTCAGGCACCGTTTGAGTGGAGCCAACACCTGAAAAACGGCAAGGCGCTGGCGGGTGTTACTGACGCCGATGCGGAGCGCCTGACCATTGGCTCAGATGCCGAAGGCTGGGATGAAGAAGCTCGCCTGATCGTACGAGCGGTGGAAGAGATGTATGGCAACGCCATGATCAGTGATGATACCTGGGCAGAACTGGAAGGTTTCCTCAACGACAAACAGCTGCTGGAACTACCATTGCTGGTGGGGTACTACCAGAGTGTAGCTTATTTGCAGAACTCCCTGCGCTGCCGGTTAATGCCCGGATCTGAGGGGTTGTACGCCCGTTAAAAGGATTTGTGTTAAGAGCGTTGTCAGCACGGCTGACTGTCAGAACAAGGTCTGTCGTCGTAACGTAGAAGGTAATCCCCGCGCAGGCGGGGATTCATGAAGCCCCTCACGAGCAGGATTCCCGCCCCCTGGAGCGTTCTCACTGCAATTAACCTTTTGCCAGGGAACACTGTGTGGGAAGGTGTCGCGCACTTATCAAGGTGGATCCCCGCCTGCGCGGGGATGAAAGTGGGTGTGATGACTAAATGCGCCGGCGGTCTCGAACTTCCATCCAGCAAAGAAAAAGGGGCCAAAGGCCCCTTTTTCTTTCGAGTATGACTGACAACAGTTATTTCTCGTCGGTCATATAACGATCCATCTCCTGATGCATGTTCAGGATGATTTTCTCGAAGTAGCTCGCCAGCCAAACCTGCTTGCAGCCGGAGGTATGCAAACCTTTCTGGATGCGTGGTACGTTGGCAAAGTCCTGACGCGGGATCTGGCGGAACTGCTCCGGATCAGAGACATCGTCCATCGGCTGAACTTCAGCGCGCGGCACAGGCTTGTCCGCCGGGTAGGTCTTGGTGGAAAAGATCTCGAAAATACAGGAATCCGGATCGTTACCGTTGGGGCGAATGCGATACATCATGCAGTTGCCGGCCTGTGGCAGGATCAGCAGGTTGGGGAAAACAAAAATTTCGCCGCCCCACATATCCAGAATCTCTTTCTCCAGTTTCGGCATCGGACGATTTTCCGCAGCCGCGGTTGAGTAGAGTGACTTAACATATTCGCCACCGAGGCTGGAACCTTCAGGAATTGGCTTGCCCTTTAGGGCGCGCACCAGATCCACATCCTCTTTCAGAACCATGGCGTCCATCCCTTCAACCAGCAGGTTGAGACGGTCGGCCATCAGATCTACCGGATCACCTTCAGGGCGAACCTTACCCGCCATCGGCGTGTTGGGACCGCCAAAGAAACGACCGTGGCCATTCTCAAAGGTCTCGTAGAAATGGTTGTTGTGAGCGTAGGTCTGCTCACCGGAAACGTCATCACCAAAGAGGAAATCGGCACCGGGCTTTTCCAGCTGCGGGTGTGTGGCAGGCACGTGGTAACCTTCGAGGAACGCCTCAACGGCCACCTTCCAGTTACAGGGTGCAGTTACGGATTTCCACCAGTAGTGATGCATCTCGCCAACAGCCAGGCCGTCGATCAGGTGTTTTACCGGCGCAATGTGCTCGGCAAACGGCTGCGGGTTTTCGGAGAAGTTAACAAACACGTAACCGGCGTAGATTTCCATGTTCACTTCACGCAGGCGCACATCGTGGTCGCACAGGTTGCCGCCCTTGAAGTTGTCGCGCTCAAGCACGTACTGGATCTGGCCTTCCAGGTTCCAGCGCCAGCCGTGGAATGGACAGATGATACGCCCTTTCTCGTAGTGGCCTGAGCCGGTGGCCAGCGCGGTACCACGGTGCGGACAGAAGTTGTGGTAGGCCTTGACGGTGTTTTCGTCGGCGCGAACGATGATCACAGACTGCTCACCGATTTCGTATACAGTGTGGTCACCCACCTCGGGGATCTCATCCAGACGAGCGGCCATTTGCCACACTTTGAGCCAGAGTTTTTCATGCTCCAGCTTGGTGAATTCAGGGTCGATGTAGCGGCCGGCGCGGATGCCGTGACTCAGGGTGAGCCAGCTGTCAGGCCAGGCGGTTTTGGTTTGCTGTTCAGACATGGCTATGCCTCATTTTCCAGGAGGTTTTGTAGTTATAGCGGCCGCAGCAGGAGTCCTGCGGCCTTGGCTTAACGGCTTATACAAGAACGTTACGCAAGAAAGCGGTTACTTTGACGCAGCCACACCGGAAACTCAATTCAGAGCTGACAATTCCTTACAGTTACTGCGTGGATTGTCGGGTTTCCGGCGTGAGAAGACGAATTACAGGCGCCCTTTAACCAGCTTCTTCAGCTCCGGACGCTGGATTTTGTTACTACCGGTCATCGGCAGCTCTTCCTCACTGAAGAAGAGCACGCGGCGTGGCACCTTGTAGCTGGCCAGGGTCTGCTTGGCGAAGGCACGAATGCCATCTTCATCGGCAGAGAAGCCGTCGCGCAGTACGATACAGGAGACCACGATTTCCCCCAGGGTGTCGTGTTCCATACCTACGGTGAAAGAGGTTTGTACCGCTTCGTGCTCAACAATGGCGGCATCGATCTCGGCTGGTGATACATTCGCGCCACCGGTCTTGATGATGTCTCCCAGGCGGCCTTTCCAGAACAGGTTGCCCTCTTCGTCAAAGTAACCGGCATCCTTGGTGTGAATAAAGCCCTCGGCGTCCAGCATCTCTTCCGGTGGTGACTTCAGGTAACCCGGGGTCAGGGTTGGGCCCTTGAGGATAATCTCGCCGGCCTGGCCCAGCGGCAGCACTTCACCGGTCTCCGGATCGACAATGCGCACTGTGTTGCCAGGCAGGATTGGGCCATGGCTGCCGGCCTTGATCTTGCTGCCGGCACCACCGGACACAAAGGTAAAGGTTTCGGTCATGCCGTAACCGTTGGGCTGATCCCAGCTCTTGCTGGTGGCAGACGGGTGTTTGGCGTACGCCGAGTTCCGGTCGATGCAGATCATTGCAGACAGGTCGGCGCTCTCCCAACCCGGACACTCCACCAGTCGGGCCTCCTGATGTGGCCAGGCGATGGGCATGGTGACCTTCTCTTCCTGGAAAATAACCAGGGCTTCATCCGGGTCGAAGAAGCGTTGCAGCACCAGGCAGCCGCCACGGGAAAGCGTACTGCCCAGCGCCATACAGAAGTTGCCGGACCAGAAGAAACCGTTGGCGCTCCAGCAGCGGGTAGTCTCGCTGGTTTCGAAATAGTCACCAAACCGCCAGCACTGCAGGGTCGCTCCGCGATGGGTCTGCTGAATACCTTTGGGCAGCGCAGTGGAGCCTGATGAGAAGAAGATAAATCCACGATCCATCGGGCTCAGGGCATCGATAGCACCGTCAATGATCTCCGCCGGGGTGGCCGGAGCCAGCTGCAGGAACTCCGGCCACGCCTGGATGCCCTGTTGGGTGCTGTCAAAATCAACGCACACTACGCGACGCAGGTAAGGCAGCGCGGCAAACTGCAACTCGCCGGGCACACTGGCTTCCAGTGCCGGACACAGCTCATGCATGTAACCCACAAAACTTTTGGACGCGACGCTCTCTTCCATAATGAGGACTTCTACATCGGCCAGGTGCAGCTGGTACTGCAGCTCGTGCTGTGTAGAGAAGGTGTTCATGGCCACCACGGTACAACCGGCCATGGCAGCACCGAAAACGGAGATGATCCACTCGGGACGGTTGGTGATCAGCACCCCTACACGGGTGTCCTTGCCGGCACCGGCGGCCAGCAGCGCACCGGCCACCTGACGGCACTCCTGATACATTTCCGCATAGGTCCAGCGCCGGGTGACTCCGGAGAGGTTTTTCCAGCACATGGCCTCGTTGTCGGAGAAACGTTGGCAGACATCCGTCATGAAACCAGCCAGTGTCAACGACCCCAGCCCTGCTTCTTCAGACAAAGGGGCTCCGGTGACAATGGACAGTGGCGCTTGTGCCTGCTCGTTAGCCATAGGCTCTTCTCCTCTTAATTCGGTCTTTGTGGCTCTTTTGGTATTTATCATGCCCGGCCCGGGGGACTGCCTGCCGCGCTTATGGCCGTGCATCAGCCATAATAATCATCAGTGTTGACTCATACAGCTCAGGCGCGAAAGTATACTTGTCCCGAAGCTTTATTGCAGCAGACCTCGGGGCAAAAACACACCATCACTGTTCTATTTTTAGCCATTTTGTTCTTTTTACTTAACTTTATAGACAACGGTGTTGATTTTTGGCCCGCAGATCGTTAAAACGGCACTCCGGATTCCATGAGAAGACCAGACCGCGGTGGCACAACCGCACCCGTGAGCGTGATTATTTCCGCGTTCGGGGCAATAATATCCGCATAAGCCAAACTGGCGGCGGTACACACGAACAGTACAGCAGCACCCCCGGAATTCACGGCCGACCGGCAGTCCAACAGCAGTCAGCCGCGCTCGTGGGCGCGAATTTGAGTTAACCACAGGAGATACGAAATGGCCCTCGAGACCAAAGAGATCAAACCGCAGATCGGCACCGAAATTCATGCCAGCAAAGAAGTCCTGCTGAGCGGTGAGTACGCCTCCCAGATTCGTGATCTGCTGGAGCAGCGTGGCGTTCTGGTATTCCCGAAAGTGGGCTTTACCGATGCCGAGCAAGTGGAATTCACCAAGACCCTGGGTAAATTCGCCCCGGAAATCGCCCACGGCGGCAACCTGGATGACGCCAACCCCGGCGAAGGCATCCACAAGATCACCCTCGACGCCAGCCAGACCGGCGCTGCCGACTACCTGAAAGGCTCCATGTACTGGCACATTGATGGCACCATGAACACCGTGCCAATCCTGGCCTCCCTGCTGTCTGCCCAGTACATGCCACCCGAAGGCGGCCAGACCGACTTCTGTAACACCTACGCCGCCTACGACGAGCTGAGCGACGAGGAGAAAGAAGACTACGATGACCTGCGCGTTCTGCACGCTGCCTGGGCTTCCCTGTTCTACTACAACCCTGAGCCCGTTCAGCCTCACCTCGAAGCCATGATGAACATCGGCGACGCCGAGCTGCCCCTGGTGTGGGAACACAAGTCAGGCCGCAAGTCACTGGTTCTGGGCTGTACCGCCTACGCCGTCGAAGGCAAATCCGTTAAGGAAGGCACCCGCCTGCTGAACAAGCTGCGCGAGTGGGCCACCCAAGAGCGCTTCAGCTACACCCACGACTGGAGTGTTGGCGACCTGGTGATCTGGGACAACACCGGCACCATGCACCGTGCCAAGCCCTACGATCCAGCCTCCGGCCGCCTGCTGCATCGCACCAAGCTGGAAGGTGAAGAGCCAATCATCTGATTGCTCCTGGTGCCTGGCCGCTTACGGCGGCCTGCCCTCACAAAAAAGCTCGCCAATGGCGAGCTTTTTTCGTTGCGGAACCCCGTAACCGGCCAGATCAGGTAGCAATCAGGCCGCAGGCAGCATCACTTCCGCTTTGGCAGTAGCCATAACCGTTCCGTTCTGGTTTTCCATGCGACACTTCACCTGCACCACCTGGCGACCCTGCGCGTCCACAGACTTGCCTGTCACCTCGCCGGTCATAATGGTGGCATCGCCAACAAACGCCGGCCCACGGTACTGGGCATTGCAATAAGTCACCATGCCCCACTCTCCTGCCCAGCCGGACAGGTAATCCAGTACCCACGCGCCCATGGAGGCGCCGTAACCATAGCCACGTGGCATCCCGATCTTCTGCGCATAGCGACTGAACAGGTGTCCACGGGAGGGCCCGAAATAGGCACCATCGGTCTGCTCCGGATTGAGGCGCTCCAGGTCGCCATCCATCTCGGCACCGTCCATCTCATCGGTCCAGCCCAGGTCGCCCATATCGGTACGGCGGCGCATGCCGCCCCAGATGGTCATGGTGTAAGCGCGCCATTCTGTGGCGAAGCTGGCCACACTGTGAGGACCAAAAACCCGGGTCGGCAGCTGCTCACCTTCTGCCACAGAGCCCAGCAGGCGCTTGCCATGTCCCAGGTCGTGTAACGATTTAATCCACTGGAATTTTTTCTCTTCCAGCTCAACGACCTGCTCATCACTCCACTGTGGCTCTTCGGTTTCCGTCAGCGAGTTCATCTCCCGCGCCAGGTCAGGGCGATAGCGAATACCAGTGGAACGCTGTGTAGCGATCTTGTCGCCATCCTGGTTGTAGTAGTGGTTGTCGCCGCGCTGGAAACAGGTGGGGCCGGCAAAGCCGGTTTCCTTCACCACGTAGTCAAATGGAATGCGTTCGTTGTGAATCATATCGCCGGGCTTGATCAGTGGCCCATGGAACCACCATTCGTCACCGCCGAATACCAGGTGGGAATTGGGGATCTTGCCCACGCAGGCCGGTGCAGCACCGTGACCGTCATCCGTGGATATGGCGAAAGACTGGGGTGCCACCATGCCACCGAAGCGACTCTCAGCAAAGTAGTCGCGGTCGTAGTGCAAACGATTGGGATAGTGCATCGCCTGCACCCAGCGGCGAATGTCGTTGGCTGCGACAGGCTCAAAAGCAATGGCGTCCTGCAGTTTTTTGCCCATGTAACGGTCGAGATCGGACGTATCCAGGGTCGCGCTATCGGGAGTCTTGTTGGTCATTATTGTTATCCTTGTTCATCACTCAAACGAAAATACTGCCCTACTGCACGAGAGAAAAAAAGCACCCCTGCAGTGCATCGACATGAACGGGGCTTTGCAGACATTCCGCAACAAAAAAAGGGGCCCGCAGGCCCCAGTGCAAAAACATAAGCTATCAGGCGAATGTCATTTCAGGCACGTGATCAGGTACGATCAGCTTACCTTCAGTTTTGGCAATGATCTCCTCCACAGAGATCCCCGGGGCGCGCTCTTTCAGGATAAAGGCGCCATTTTCGATTTCCAGGTAGGCCAGGTCTGTCAGCACCTTGTGAATGCAGCCGGAGCCGGTTAATGGCAAGGTGCAGCTGTTCAGTAGCTTGGAGTTACCGTGCTTGTCGGCGTGGGTCATCATCACAATGATGTTGCGCGCCGCTGCCACCAGGTCCATGGCGCCGCCCATGCCCTTGATCAGCTTTCCTGGCACCATCCATGAGGCGATATCGCCATTGACGTCCACTTCGAAAGCGCCCAACACAGTGAGATCGACGTGACCACCACGAATCATTTCAAAGGACGCTGCAGAGGAGAATACCGCTGCGCCGGCAATGGTGGTAACGGTTTCCTTACCGGCATTGATCATGTCGGCGTCCAGTTCGGCTTCGGTGGGGTACGGACCCATGCCAAGAATGCCGTTTTCCGACTGCAGCATTACTTCCATACCTTCCGGCACGTAGTTGGCCACCAGCGTCGGCATGCCGATGCCGAGGTTTACGTAGTAGCCGTCTTCCAGCTCGCGGGCCACGCGCATGGCCATTTGTTCTCTAGTCAGTGACACAGTAACTTCCTCCTAGCCTTGGCGCACGGTGCGTTTTTCGATGCGTTTTTCAAACGTGCCCTGAATCAGGCGATTGACGTAGATACCCGGGGTCTGGATCTGAGCCGGGTCCAGCTCGCCTGGTTCAACAATCTCTTCCACTTCCATCACACAGATCTTGCCGCAGGTAGCGGCCATGGGGTTGAAGTTCTGCGCGGTGTGGCGATAGATGGCGTTGCCATAGCGGTCGGCCTTCCAGGCTTTCACCAGCGAGAAATCGGCGTTAATAGCCTCCTCCAGCACGTAGTGGCGACCATTGAACTCACGGGTCTCCTTGCCTTCGGCGATGGGCGTGCCGTAACCGGTGGCTGTGTAGAACGCGGGAATGCCAGCGCCACCAGCTCGCATCTTCTCCGCCAGCGTGCCCTGCGGAGTGAGGATCACTTCCAGCTCGCCTTCCAGCATCTGCCGCTCGAACTCTTTGTTTTCACCCACATACGAGGCATAGATGCGGGAGATCTGCTTGTCCTGCAGCAGCAGGCCCAGGCCGAATCCATCAACGCCGCAGTTGTTGGAGAATACGGTCAGGTCGCGGGTACCCATTTTCTTTACCTGAGCAATCAGGTTTTCCGGTATGCCGCAGAGGCCAAAACCCCCAACCGCCATACTCATGCCATCGGTCAATCCGGCCAGTGCCTCTTCGTAGCTGTGCACCACCTTGTCAAATCCGGCCATGCAGCCTCCCCTTCTGTTTTGAAAACTCACTCAACGTTTTGTGTTGTCTAGTGTTGCCAATCGCAATATATTTAGCAAATTGATACTTTTTATGCATTGATTTAGAAATATGATTAATGTCTCCCCCAAGCAACTGAAGGCCTTTGTCGCCGTGGCAGAGTGTCGCAGCTTCGCCGAAGCCTGCGCAGTGGTGCACCTGTCGCAACCGGCCTTGAGTATGGCCATCAAAAACCTGGAGCAAGCGGTGGGCGGCCAACTGCTGGTGCGCACCACCCGCACCATTTCACTGTCGCCAGAGGGCCAGAGCTTCCTGCCGGTAGCGAGGCGCCTGCTGACAGACTGGGAAACCGCCTTCAACGACCTTCACAACCTGTTTGCCCGCCAGCGCGGCAAGCTGACGGTGGCCGCCATGCCCTCCTACGCCGCCACCCGCCTGCCTGATGTTTTGGCTGCCTTCAGCCGCGACTACCCCAACATCAACGTGCTGATCGAGGATGTGGTGGCAGAACAGGTTAACGAGCGGGTGTTATCCGGGCGCGCAGAAATCGGCGTCACCTTCCAGCCTGATGATCTCAATGAACTGACATTTGTGCCCCTGTTCGAAGATCGCTTTGTGGCCGCCCTGCCAGCCGGCCACTCCCTCGCGACCGCCAAAAGCCTTACCTGGAAGGTGATTGCCGCACAGCCCCTGCTGCTGCTGCAGCAACCCTCAGGAATTCGGGCGCTGGTAGAGAGGACGCTTGAGGAGCTCGGCCTGCAGGCCAGCGTAGAGATGGAGGCGCACCACCTGGCCACCCTCGGGAAAATGGTTGCTGCGGGACTGGGGGTCAGCGTGGTGCCCACACTCTACAGCGAGCAACTGCACGCACTGGGGGCGGTCTGCCTGCCTTTGCGCAACCCCACCATTGAAAGAAAAGTCGGCGTTATTTATAGAAAAAACAACCCGTTATCTTCAGCAGTTAAAGCAATGATTGAAGTTCTGCAGGCCCAGGGGGCAACCCCCTGAAGCCTGCCGAAGGTGCCTGTCAGCCCTTCATGCGGCGCATGGTCATGCTGTGCTGGTAGCGGGACGCCGGGTGCACGTTAATGGTTACCTGCGCCACTTTCTGATCGGTGGTTTTGTAGCTGCGGCGCACTTCCAGTGCCGCCGCAGCCGGCTCCTCACGAAACTCCGCGGCCAACTCCGGTGACAACAGGGTCGCGGAAATCTGCTGGTTTACCTCGCTGATACTCTGCCCGAACAGATCCTCGATCAGCGGAAAGATCGGCCCGCTGTGGCGATGCAGCAACCGCCCCACCGCGGCGTAATCGCGATTGATGTAGTACTCGGTGTAGCAGACCGGCACATCAACCCCGTCCTCATGCCGGAAAGCCTTTACCTGCAGCCACTCCTCACCTTTGGTCAGGCCGGCGCGGGCCGCCAGCCGGGCATCCAGAGTGACCATCTTGACACTGCTGATTACCAGACGGGTGCCACCGGCAAAGGCCACCAGGTCATTGATGGACATCACCTGGTGGATGTCCGAGTCACTGTTGCTTGGCGGCACCACTACGGTCCCGGCACCGCGACGGGAAACCACCAGCCCATCCTCACGTAACAGGCGCAACGCCTCCCGTACGGTGTAACGACTAACCGAAAAACGGTCGCAAAGGTTGTCTTCCGTGGGCAGCAGGGAGCCTACCGGGTGTACCCCGGAGACGATCTCATCCCGGAGCACATTGGCGAGTTGCACATACAGCGGGCCGCTACCCGGGCCGGACGCCAGGCCGGAGTGTTGCTGGCCATCGCGCAAGGAGCGGGACTGGGTGGACGATTCGTTGTCGCCCTCCACCGGGTTAGTGATTTCGTTCATGTCAATTTTGGCCTCGGGTCAGAGCAACGATTGCACTCATGGCACAGGTGCCTGGAGCGTTCATCCCTGCTGCCAGCCACCATTCGGGTTGGAACCGGCGCATAGGCGAGCGGTAGGGCCGCAGGCCTGCCGGAATCTCAAACAACACCAGACTACCACCATTAAATTGTCCGTACAACATGTAAATATATCCGTTAGACCAAGGGTTAATATTGATTAAATGGCACCACTATGCCAATGTATATGTCTGGACATGTACGTGCCTTCCCGCACTCCCCTGCACCTCCGCAGGCTCCAACCTCAGAGACAGATGGTCACTGCCGCGCAAGCCGGCCCGATCAACCAATAAGCGAGGATCCAATGAGCGATATCGACAACAACCTGCACATTGACGACCTGGAGCAACCCGTCGTCATTCCTACCGAAGCCTATATTTCCCCCGAATACGCCCGCGCCGAAAGCGAAAAGCTGTGGCGCAAGGTCTGGCTGCAGGCCGGCCGTGAAGAAGACCTGCCCGAGGTGGGCGACTTCCTCACCTTCGATGTCGGTGTCGATACCATCCTCATTACCCGCCCTGCGGCGGACACGATCAAAGCCTTCCACAACGTCTGTCCGCACCGCGGCCGTCGCCTGGTGGACACTCCCGCCGGCCAGCACAACGCCAAGGGCCGCCGCAACCAGTTCATCTGCGCCTATCACGGCTGGCGCTTTAACCAGGACGGCGAAAACACCCACGTCCCTGAAAAGCAGGATTGGCAAGGCGCCCTGGATAACGGTTGCGCCGATCTCGCCAGTGTGAAGTGCGAAACCTGGGGCGGCTGGATCTGGATCAACATGGATCCCGACTGCGAGCCACTGAAAGATTTCCTGGAGCCCGTCACCACCATGCTGGACCCGTTCCAGCTGCAAAACATGCGCGTGCGCTGGCGCAAGTGGGGCATTTTCGACTGTAACTGGAAAGTGGCCATGGAAGCGTTCAACGAAACCTACCATGTGCAAACCACCCACCCGGAATTCAACCGTTACGGCAACTTCCGCGGCTGGGCCCGTGCCCAGGGCGAGCGCGGCCTGCACAGCAACATCGGTTACGACACGCCCAAGGACATGGACGAAAACCAGTCCGCCAAATTGCGCGTCGGCACCACTGCAGATCCACGTATCACTACTGCCGAACTGCAGAACTACACCTGGGAAAACGCCAACACCAACACCACCCAGACCCTGGTGGATGCGGCCAACCGCCTGAAAGACGAACTCCCGGAAGGCACCCCGGCCGGTGAAGTACTCATGCACTGGCTGAAAACCGCCCGCGAAGACGACGCCGCCAAGGGTGTAATCTGGCCAGAGGTGGAGCCTGCCCACGTTGGCAAGAGCGGAACCGCCTGGCAGATCTTCCCCAATTTCCAGATCGGCCACGCCGTCAACAACATGCTCTGCTACAGCGCCCGCCCCTACGGCAACGACCCTGACAAGTGCATCTTCGAAGGCGCCGTTTACCAGCTGTTCCCCGAGGGTGAAGAGCCTAAAGCCGAGTGGGAATACTGCGAAGCCACCGCCGAAGCCTGGTGCTACGTGCTTGGCCAGGACTTCTCCAACATGGCCGCTGTACAGCAGGGCATGAAGTCAGCCGGCTTCATGGGCCCCCGCCCCAACCCTTACATGGAACGGGCCACGGCCAACCTGCACCGGAACCTGGCCAACTACATGGGCGCCGGCGCACCGCGCAAGCTGAAATAAACCGGCTCCCGCTACACCGGGACAAACACTACAACCAAAGAGGCCATTCAGAGCCTCCAGGCAACAACATTACGCAAGACCCTGCCCACCCCGAAGCAGGGTTTTTGCGTTCAAATTCGCTGACAAAGCGCATGAGGATACACACAAGTGAACCACTCTGGACCTTTAGCCGGAATCCGGGTTGTCGATCTGACAGCCATGGTCATGGGCCCCTACTCCACCCAGATCATGGCCGACATGGGCGCCGACGTAATCAAGATTGAGCCGCCCGCCGGTGACCCGACACGCTTCGTCTCCCAGGGCGTGGAAGCGGGGATGAGCGGCGTATTTATCAACGTTAACCGCGGCAAGCGCAGCATGGTACTCGACCTTCGTAGTGAAGAAGGTAAAAAAGCACTGCGCGACCTGATTGCGGAGGCTGATGTCTTTATCCACTCCATGCGCGCCAAAGCCATCGCCAAACTGGGCTTCGCCTACGACGACGTTGCCGCCATCAAACCGGACATCGTTTACACCAACTGCTATGGCTACGGACGTCGCGGCCCCGATGCGGACAAGCCCGCCTACGACGACACCATCCAGGCGGAATGTGGCCTGCCATCCGTGCAGGAAGCGCTGACCGGCAAGGCCGACTACGTGGGCACCATCATGGCCGACAAGATCGCCGGCCTGACCGTGTTCTACGCTACCGTGCTGGCCCTGTTCCATCGCCAGCGCACCGGCGAAGGCCAGGAAGTTGAAGTGGGCATGTTCGAGACAATGGCCTCCTTCATGCTGGTTGAGCACGCCGACCGCGCCATCTTTGATCCGGCCATCGGTCCCGCCAACTACCATCGCGCCGTGGCCCCGAACCGTCGCCCCTACCAGACCAAAGATGGCCATATCTCGGCACTGGTCTATAACGACAAGCACTGGAACGCCTTTGTGGGTGCAGTGAAACCCGCCTGGGCCAGCGATGAGTTCGACACCCTGCAGAAACGCGCCAAACAGATCAACCTTGTCTATGGTCATCTGGGTGAGACCTTCAAGGAGCGCACCACCCAGGAGTGGCTGGACCTGCTCAACGAACTGAGCATCCCCTGCGCCCCGCTGCGTTCACCGGGCGAGCTGTTTGATAACGAACACCTCAATGCCGTGAACTTCTTTGAAACCATCGAAACCGCGGCGGGCAAAATCCGCTTCCCCGGCGTACCTACCTGGTTTTCCAAGACTCCGGGCAAAGTACACGGACCGGCTCCGACACTGGGCCAGCACACCAGTGAACTGCTGGAACAGCTGGGCGACGCCGCCAACGATGAGCCCATTTAAGGCAGTTGATATAGTTTCTCGATACATCTCTTAACTTATTGATTTTCTGGCCATTCGTGCGCCAGCCGAATATTGAAAGAGGAGCACTACGGTGGACTTTTCATTTACCGAAGACCAACAGAACATCCGCGATGCGGTTCTCAAGCACTGCTCCCAGTTCTCCGATGAGTACTGGCTGGAAGTAGACAAGAAGGGTGAATTCCCTTTCGAGTTTCATATGTCCATGGCAGAAGCCGGCTGGCTGGGTGTAGCCATGCCCGAGAGCGTGGGCGGCGCTGGTCTGGGTATCGCTGAGGCAGCGATCATGATGCAGGCCATCGCCGAATCCGGTGGCGGCATGACCGCAGCTTCCAGCGTTCACGGTCCGGTATTCAGCCTGGAGCCCATTGCCCTGTTCGGCACCGAAGAGCAGCAGCAGCGTATGATCCCGCCAATTCTCTCCGGCGAGCAGAAGATGTGCTTTGCAGTGACCGAGCCCAACGTTGGCCTGGACACCACCAAGCTCAAGACCCGCGCGGAAAAAGTGGAAGGCGGCTACAAGGTCAACGGCGAGAAAATCTGGATCACCAACGCCCATGTAGCCGACAAAATGATGCTGCTGGCCCGTACCACCCCGCTCGAAGAGTGCAAGCGCAAGACCGATGGTCTCTCCCTGTTCTTTACCGACCTGGATCGGACCAAGATCGAACACCGCCTGATCCCGAAAATGGGCCGTGCAGCGGTAGGCTCCAACATGCTGTTCATCAACGACCTGTTCATTCCTGAGGAGGATCGCATCGGCGGCGAAGGCGATGGTTTCAAAATCATCCTCAAGGGCCTCAACCCCGAGCGTATCCTGCTGGGCGCCGAAGCCGTCGGCCTGGGTCGCGTGGCCCTCAACAAAGCCTCCCAGTATGCCCGTGAGCGCGTGGTGTTTGATCGCCCCATCGGCATGAACCAGGGTATCGCCCACCCGCTGGCAAAGTGCTGGGCGCAGGTGGAAGCCGCCAACCTGATGGTGATGAAAGCCGCCACCCTGTTTGATAAGGGCGAAGACTGTGGCGTCGAAGCCAATACCGGTAAATACCTGGCCGCTGAAGCCGGCTTTGAAGCCTGCCACACCGCCATGCTTACCCTCGGCGGTATGGGCTACGCCAAGGAGTACCATGTGGAACGCTACCTGCGTGAAGTACTGATCCCGCGTACCGCACCGGTGAGCCCGCACATGATTCTCAATTTCCTGGCAGAAAAGGTTCTGGAACTGCCGAAGTCCTATTAAGCTTAAGCCCCCAGCAAACCTGGGGGCTGGTTATCTGCGACGGCAAACCAGCACTAAAATCATAATCGCCAGAGTATAGAAATAAGGATTAAATCAGATGAGCGACGTATTCAGCGCCCGTTCCTGGCTGTTCGCCCCCGGCGACAGCGAAAAGAAAATGCAGAAAGCCACCGACGGCAGTGCCGACATTGCCATCTTCGACCTGGAAGATGCGGTAGCCCCGGAAGCCAAAGCCACCGCCCGTGAAATGGTCGGCGCCTTCCTGCAAGCACAGCCAGCCGAAGCCAAGCACCGCCTGTGGGTGCGGGTGAACCCGCTGGATGGCGAGCATACCCTGCAAGATCTCGCGGCTATCATGCCCGGCCATCCCGGTGGCATCATGCTGCCCAAGGCCTTTGGTCGTCAGGACGTGGAACTGCTGAATAACTACCTCTCCGCCCTGGAAGTGGCGAACGGCATCGAGCAAGGCAGCACCAAGGTTATTGTGCTGGTAACCGAGACCGCCGAAGGCATGTACACCACCGGCGACTACAAAGGCGCACCGCGCGTAGTGGCCATGACCTGGGGCGCGGAAGACCTGGCGGACGCACTGGGCGCCAGCGAAAACCGCAACCCCGATGGCAGCTACGGTTTCACCTACGAGCTGGCCCGCAGCTTCTGCCTGATGGGCGCTTCCGTTGCCGGCGTGCTGCCTATCGAAACCATTCAGGGTGACTTCCGCGATCTGGACGGCCTGCGCAAGCGCGCGCAGAAAGTTCGTCAGGATGGCTACCGCGGCATGCTGGCAATTCACCCTGCCCAGGTGGATGTGATTAACGAAGCCTTCACACCGACCGAAGAAGAGTTGGCCGCCGCACAGGAAATCGTTGATGTGTTCGCAGCGAACCCCGGTGCCGGCACTATCGGCCACAATGGCGCCATGCTGGACCGCCCTCACCTGGCCCGCGCCCAGGCGCTGCTGGCCTTAGCTGGTAAAACCCAAGCAGGCCGATAAGGGCAGGACGGACACTCATGAAACATCTCAACAGCATCGACGAACTGGACCTGAAAGAGTTCCTGCGCCCCGGCGATCACATCATAATGGGTCAGGCCTGTGGCGAGCCCACCTCACTCGTGGAAGCACTGATTGCCCAGGGCAAGGAGATCGGCAACCTGTCGGCTTTTATCGCCACCAGCTTTTCCGGCCTGTTCCAGCCCGAAACGGCTGAGAGCTTCAAGCTCTACAGCATGGGTGCCATCGGTGCCCTGCGCTCCATGACCAAGGCCAATGCCCTGCAGGTGATCCCCATTCATGTGAGCCAGGTAGCTCCCATGATCGAAGCCGACATCATGCCCTGTGACGTCGCCTTTATTCAGGTCAGCCCTGCGGATGCCAGCGGCAACCACAGCTGCGGCCTGATCAGTGACTACGTACAGGCCGCTGTGGACAAGGCCCGTGTGGTCATTGCCGAGATCAACGACCAGGTACCGTTCAGCAACGGTGAGATGATCAACGCCTCCCGTATCGACGTGGCCGTGCATGTCTCCCGTGCTCCCGTACAGGTACCACCGGCCAAAATCAGCGAGCTGGACGAAGCCATCGCCCGCCACTGTGCCAACTACATTGTCGACGGCTCTGTCATCCAGACCGGCGTCGGCGCCGTGCCCGATGCCATCCTGC
Organism: Pseudomaricurvus sp. HS19; assembly: GCF_009857815.1. GTDB lineage: Bacteria > Pseudomonadota > Gammaproteobacteria > Pseudomonadales > Cellvibrionaceae > Pseudomaricurvus. The sequence goes on from NZ_WVVW01000001.1 coordinate 763,918, forward strand.
GCCTGCTGCACGACCGCAAGGACCTGGGTGTACACTCCGGCATGCTGGGCGACGGCCTGGTGGAACTGGTGGAAGCCGGTGTTATCACCAACGCCCGCAAAAAAATCGATACCGGTGTCTCCATCAACGGCGCATTGATCGGCAGCCAGAAGCTCTACGACTGGGCCAACAACAATCCGCTGATGCGTATGTGCGCCACCTCCTACACCCACGATGCCGCCGTACTGGCACAGGTGGACCAGCTGGTGACCATCAACTCGGCACTGGAAGTGGACCTCACCGGCCAGGCCAATGCCGAGCAGTCCGGCTCCGCCTACATGGGTGGCACCGGTGGCCAGGTGGACTTTGTTCGCGCAGGCGCCCGCTCCAAAGGCGGCCACTCCATTATCGCCCTGCCCGCTACCGCCAAGGGCGGCACCCTGAGCCGTATCTGTACCAGCCTTTCCGGCCCGGTCACCACTGCCCGTACCGATGTGGATGTGATCGTCACAGAGTTTGGCGCCGCAGAGCTGAAAGGCCAGTGCCTTGCAGAGCGCACCCGTCGCCTGATCGCCATTGCCCACCCGGATTTCCGTGAGCAGCTGGAGCGCGACGCCTACACCATTCAACAACGAGGTTTCTGATGAGCGACGCAGTACTGTTTGAAGGCCGCGAAGACGGCATTGCCATCATCACCATCAACCGCCCCGAGCAGCGCAACTGCCTGAGCCGCGAAGTCCGTGAAGGTCTGCGTGTCGCCTGGGAGCGTTTCGAAAACGACGATACCCTGCGCGTCGCCATTCTCACCGGCACCGGCGAGAAGGCCTTCTGTGCCGGTGGTGACCTGAAGGAGATGGTGGAGACCGGCATGCAAGTGCCGCCGCGGGATATGTTCCCCCTGCCCTACGACACCATTGAGCTCTCCAAGCCCACCATCGCCGCCGTCAACGGAGTGGCGTTTGCCGGTGGCTGGATGATCGCCCAGGCCTGTGACCTGTGTGTGGCCGCCAGCCACGCCAAGTTTGCAGTGACCGAAGTAAAAGTGGGTCGCAGCTCTCCCTGGGCCTCGCCGCTGATTCACATGATCCCACAGCGCATCATGATGGAGATCCTGCTCACCGGTAAGCCCATTACCGCCCAGCGCGCCTACGAAATCGGCCTGGTAAACCGTATTGCGGAGCCGGAAGAGCTGATGAGCAAGGCGCTGGAACTGGCCGGCGAAATCCTGGAAGGCGCACCACTGTCAGTGAAAGCTGCCCGCGAGACCGTAATGGTCTCAACGGAAATGGGTCGTGCTGCCGCACTGCAGGCCGCACGTCATGCGTCCGAGTACTGCTACCACAGCAATGATGCCCAGGAAGGACCCCGCGCCTTTGCCGAAAAGCGCAAGCCCAACTGGTCAGGTAAATAACTTCGATCCACTGTATGTGAGACGACACTCCGCTCGCTCAATAACATTCGCGCCCTCTTGATCGCGTAATAACAAAAGCGGGATAACACAATCCCGGAGCCAGCGGGTTGCCTGTCGCACGAATTAGTTTCCATCCTTGGCAGAAGAGGCCCCGCCTCTTCTGGTTTTTTTCCAGCGAAACACACGGGCAGCCAGCACCACTTCGCCCATCGTCGTTGTAAACTGTTGTGATTCCGGCAACCCGCCAGCGGACAACCCTGATAGGGATAACAGCGTCATGAAACACACCATCGATGTAGAACTGAGCGGTCACCTGGCCGTAATCCGTTTCCACAATCCACCCCTCAACTACGCCACCGTGGGCTTGCTCTCCAGCCTGGCAGACACACTGGAGCAACTGGATCACAACAACCAGGTACGGGCCGTCGTCCTGACCTCGGCACTGCAGGTGTTTTGTGCAGGCGCCAATCTGGCAGCAGAGAACGGCTTCGGAGCTTCCGGTGATGACCCGTTGCGGGAGTTTTACGATCAGGCCCTGCGGATTTACGCCTGCCGTAAACCCATTATCGCAGCACTGAAAGGCGCTGCGATTGGCGCCGGACTTGGGCTGGCACTGGCAGCTGACTTTCGCGTAGCCACACCGGCAGCACGCTTCTCCGCCAACTTCACCAAACTGGGCTTTCATCCCGGCTTCGGTCTTACCCACACCCTGCCGCGCACAATCGGCAGCCAGCGGGCTGCGGAGATGTTCATGACCTCCAACCGCTACAAAACCGTGGAGGTAGCCCCCTGGGGATTGGTGGATCGCATCGCCGAAGAAGGCAAGCTGCTGGAAACCGCTTGTGGCTTTGCCAATGAAATTGCCGTCAACGCCCCACTGGGACTACTGGCCACCCGCGCCACATTGCGCGCTGGCCTGCTGGAGAGTGTACGCGCCGCTATTCTGGTGGAACACGCAGAGCAGCTGAAACTGCAGCCCACCGAGGATTTCGCGGAAGGCGTGAAGGCCATGGCCGAGCGTCGCGATGGCGTCTTTAGCGGGCGTTAATCCAACAACCCGAATAACCAAAACCATCAGGAACCCCCATGAGCGATAACAACACACCCCGCCACGAGGTACTGCTACCACCAGACTGGAGCGACGAAGCCCGTGACGCACTGGGCCAGTTCCCCGGCGCCATGAACTTCGTGGTCAAGGGCTGGGACGACAACGGCTATGCGGTGCGTGGCACCAACATGCTCGGCGCGGCCGCCAACTTCCCCGCCCTGACCAAAGCCTTTATGGCTTACAACAACCAGGTAGTGACCAATAGCAGCATCACCACCAGGGAGCGGGAAATCATCATCCTGCGTCTCGGCTGGCTGGCAAAGTGCGAGTATGAGTACGTGATGCACCTGATCCTGGGGCGCCGGGCAGGCCTCACTGACGCCGAGATCGCAGCCATAGAACAGGGCCCGGACAGTGAAGGTTTGACGCCGGAAGATGCTGACCTGGTGCGCATGACCGATGAAGTGCTGCGCGACTGCCGCATCAGCGACACCACCTGGCAGCGCCTGGCCGGCCGCTACACGGCCAACCAGATTATGGACATGATCTTCCTGGTGGGTTGCTACAATGTGTTGGCGATGTACATCAACACCTTCCGCATCCCGGTAGAAGAGAGTGAGCCGGCGCTCGACGAAGATGTGCGCGCCAGAATGATGGGGCAGTCCTGAGCGGGACTCCACATAACACCAAAATTAAAAATCCGGACAGATTTTTACGGCGCTGAGTTGTTTTTCGTCAATTGCGTGCCGCCACAGACAAATATTTGCAACTTGTCCGTACTAATAAAATCTGTTTTTGTTGATCTGGAGGACCTCGGGGGGTATCCTTGGTGCGCTTTAAGGTTACCGCCTTTGGCGCCACCCACGGCAGTTGGCTACAGTATTCTGATCATGTGGACCTTAATAAGTCCGGATAACTGCAGTAGCCCCGGTGCCCGCTTAGTCAACAGTGCGCAACACCGAACAAGATACACACTGAATAATCAACGACGAGGTTAGCTAAACCATGACCGTTAAAGTTTATGAGCGAATTCTTGAGCTCTTCGAAGCCGAAGGCGTAAAGGCAATTTTTGGTATCCCTGATCCAAACTTCGTCCACATGTTTGTCGCCGCAGAGAAGCGTGGCTGGACTGTGGTAACCCCACACCACGAACTGGCTGCCGGTATGATGGCAGAAGCCTACGCTCGCATGAACGGCACCCCAGCCCTGTGTATTTCTACCCTGGGCCCAGGTATCGCTCTGAACGCCGGCTCTATGATGAACTCACTGGTAGAAAACTCCCCGGTTATCTACATGGGTGGCCAGCGCGCCCGTATCACCGAGCGTCGCGTACGTCGTGGTCGTATTCAGTTCATCCAGCAGGAATCCCTGTTCAAGAACTCCGTGAAGTGGAGCGCCTCCATTGAATACGCCGACCAGACTGACGAAATCATCCGTCAGGCATTGCGTGTATGTCAGTCCGGCACCCCGGGTCCTGTGTACATTGAGTACCCTGCCAACGTCATCCTTGAAGATCTGGACGTACCACCTGCACTGCCACCATCAGCCTACCGTCTGGTAGAGCCAGGTGCCGATGGCGCCCAGGTTGCAAAAGCCATTGAACTGATCAAGAACGCCGAAAACCCGATCCTGCTGGTAGGTCATGCTGTACAGTGCACCCGCGCCGGCCAGAAGATCCGTGAACTGGCTGAGCTGATGGGCTGCCCTGTCATCCAGACTTCCGGCGGTACTGCGTTTATCGAAGGTATCGAAGACCGCACCTTCCCTTACATGTTCTCCGAAGTGGCCAACGAGATCGTTACCAAGTCCGACGTTGTTGTCGCTATTGGTACCGAAATCGGTGAGCCTGTGCACTACGGTGTGGGCATGTACTGGAAAGAAGGCAAAACCGATCGCAAGTGGATCTACGTTGAGCTGGACGCCGAGGCCATCGGCCAGAACCGTCCTATCGATGTACCACTGGTAGGTGACCTGCGTACTGTTGTACCCCAGCTGTCTGCTGGCCTGAAAGATGCGCCACGCGCCGAGCACCCTGAGCTGGCTCGCTGGGTCGAGGAAGACAAAGAGCGTCTGGCTGCACTGGCTGTTCAGGACTTCTCTACCCCAAGTGGCCGTATGCACACTGGTGAGTGGGTTATCGAAGCCACCAAAGCCATGCCTGAGAACGCGATCCATGTGCGTGACGGCGGCTGTACCGTGATCTTCACCTGGACCTACCTGCAGAGCAAGCCACGCGACGTGATCTGGAACCAGAACTTCGGTTGTCTGGGTACCGGTCTGCCATACGCTGTAGGTGCTTCTATCGCTGACGGTTGCAAGCGTCCTGTACTCTTCACCACCAGTGACTCCGCCTTCCTGTACCACATTGCGGAACTGGAAGTGGTTCAGCGCTTCAACATGCCAATGGTTATCGTTGTGGGCGTGGACAACTCCTGGGGCCTGGAAGTGGGCGTGTACAAGCGTACCTTCGGCCACGGCAACACCACCGAGCCAGGCGTACACTGGAGCAAGAAAGTACGCTTCGACGAAATCGCCCGCGGCCACGGCTGTGAAGGCATGTACGTCGAGAAAGGCGAGGAGCTCGGTGCGGTTATCGAAGCGGCGTTTGCCAGCGGCAAGCCAACCGTTATCCACGTGCCAATCTGCCCAACCGTGAACCACGGTGGTAACGAAAACAAAGATACCCCGAACTACGAGCGCTTCCGTACCTGGTACGCCGAAGGTCAGCAGTAAGTTCTAATGAACTCTGGCGAGTAGCCATCCCGCTTCGGCAGGATGGTTTTTAAAGCGGCAAGTCTTCGGACTTGCCGCTTTTTTATTGCCCGGAGAAAAAGGTTAATTCCAGCGTAGCTGGAAGAAAGTCTCGCCCGGGGCGGCAGCAGGCCCGTGCCACCGCCGACAGAAATCTTAATTGAGAGCAGCAAGGTCTTCGCGCCTGAATACAGCTGGCTCGTCCCCTGCCCTGACCTTGTTGGCCCACTCCGGATCAGAGATCAACGCACGACCCAGCGCCAACGAATCGAACTCACCTTTTGCCATTCGTTCGGCCGCCTCGTAGTAGTTCTTCTCCACGGTAGCGCCACCGATACTCAACGAATTGAAGAGGCTGTCGGACAGGCCTATCCCTCCAACCGCCATCGACGGTTTACCACTCAGCTTTTTCGCCCATGCCGCCAGGGGTAACGGCGACCCTTCAAAGGCCGGCTTATTGAAGTAAAGAGTGCTGGCATCAAACATATCAACGCCGGCATCGGTCAACATGGCCAGCATAACGCCGAGCTCTTCCGGTGTTTTGGCAATCTGTGCATCGAAGTCCTGCTGTTTCCACTGACCAAAGCGGAACAGGATGGGCATTTCCGGCCCAATGGCCGCGCGAATCGCGCGTACAACTTCCACAGCAAAGCGGCTGCGACCCGCCATATCACCACCGTAACCATCTGTACGCCGATTGGTCTCCGGCCAGAGAAAACTATCGATCAGGTAGCCGCTGGCGCCATGAATAGCAATGCCGTCAAAACCGATTTCTTTGGCAACCGCCGCGCTGCGGCCGAAAGCCGAGACTACGTCACTGATATCTTCCTCGGTCATGGTTTTGTGTGGACGCGCGTAAGCCTCCATGTACTCGGCATGGGCATTGGTTCGCCTGTCCGTCGGGCCCCAGGTCCCTGACGGGCTGACACTCTCAGCTTCGGGAAAAGGACCGGTGCCCGGCAACCTGAATGGTCCCTGATGCCACAACTGGGGAAAAATAAAGCCACCGCCAGCGTGTACTTCATCTACCACCTTTTTCCAGCCAGCAATTGCTGCGTCGCCGTAGAGTACCGGAACGCTCTCAGCAGAACCCGCACCAATACCAACAGAGGCCGGATGATCAATACCAACCCCTTCGCTGATAAGCAGAGCGGTACCACCCTCCGCCCGGCGACGGTAATAAGCAGCCACCTGATCTGTGGGCACATTGCCGGGGCAAAACCCCCGGGTCATGGGTGCCATCGCCAGGCGGTTGTGCAGTGTTAAGCCATTCAGCTGTAACGGTTGGAACAGTGGAGCCAGATCGTCCAGATTGTGCATAGCCATCTACTCATTATTGGTTTTTTGTGCGATTGATGCGGGCCTTTTCATGCCCGGTAACGACGGAATGTTGAGCAAATTGTACCGGGAAATGTACTGACGAAAACGACACGGCCCTTACAGAAACGCTAAAAACTGTAAAGCACAGGCCCTGGGGCTATGTCCCAGGCGGTCCACGTGTATTGTCGGAGGCATAAAAAAGCCACCACTACCGGGGCAGTGGTGGCAGGAAACGCGTATGGCGTTACGCGTAAGGGGTGAAACGTTTACTGCATATAACGGCCACCATTCACGCTCAGGGTGACGCCGGTGACGTAGCTGGACGCCTCTGATGCGAGAAAGGAGACGGCGTTGGCGATATCGGCGGGCTGACCAACACGCTGCACAGGAATGGTATTTTTTACATATTCATCAATACTGCCCAGTCGCTCTTCCATGGACTGCAGGCCGGCGGTATAAACCGTGCTCGGTGGAATATTGTTGACGGTAATTCCCATAGGCGCCACTTCGCGCGCCAATGCCTTGGTGTAGGCAATAACAGCGCCCTTGGTTGCAGCGTAGTGCACCATACGAGGCGCACCGGACTGGGCACTGGATGACGAGATATTAATCACCCGCCCCCACTTGGCATCGATCATGTCACCAATCACGGCCTGGGTGCAGAGGAATGTGCCTTTGGCATTAATATCAAACACTCTCTCCCACTCATCCTCCGTGATGTCGACAAAGCTTTTCTCCGGAGAGATACCCGCGTTGTTGACCAATATGGCGACAGGTCCCAGCGCTTCACGCACCTTGGCCGCCGCGGCATCCACCTGCGCCTTGCTGGATATATCCACTTCACAGGCGATCGCATTCACGCCCGCGTCACGCAGTTCAGCTGCCACCTGCTGGGCAAGGCCGATGTTGCGATCCCACACGGCGATGTCAGCACCATCACGGGCCAGGAAGCGGCAAATCTCGGCGCCAAGACCTTCAGCACCGCCAGTCACCACGGCTACTTTTTTTGTCGAAAATGTCATTGTTATTACCTATATGTGTGAGTGAATGAGGTGGAGAAATCAGGCAAACGCCTCTGTACCCATAATGGTTGTGCGGTGCATCAGGCGGCCGGAGTCCACGGTGTAGCGATGGGCGCGGTGCAACACGCCGGGGTTGTGGAAAATCACCATGTCGCCCTTGGACCAGTGATGGCGATAGCAGAATTGGGGCTGGGTACACCACTCCAGCAATTCCGCCAGCAAAGCACGCCCCTCCTCCACATCCATGCCAACGATATGATCAGCAGTAGAACCAATTACCAGCGAGGTGTGACCGTTGGACTGCTTCCACACCAGCGGCTGTTCGGTGGGAGGGCCATCGCGCAACCAGCGCTGCAAATCGATAACGGTGGGATTTTTAAAGTAACGCAGGTTGGCGGCCGCTGCGCAGTGCACCACACGCAGGTTTTCGATTTTTGCTTTCATCTCTGCAGGCAAAGCTTCATAAGCCGCATACAAATTACAAAATTCGGTGTCACCACCACTGGAGGGCGGCACCACACATTTCAGGTTGGTAGCTTTTGGCGGCACTTCATAGGTGGTGCCATCCATGTGCCAGTGTTCGTTGGAATGCACGTAGTCGAGAAATTTGGCCTTGGTGGGATCCAGTGTGACGGGGTAGATACCTAACTTATCGGCCTCGTCTTTCTTCTCGCCGGTAAATTTGGACGCCTTGGTTGGCCCAAGACGGTTGCTGAATTCCACCTGGTCGGCGTCACTCAGGTTTATTTCAGGAAACACCAGTACGCCGTACTCGTTCAGCGCCGCCAGGCACTGTTCGGCTACACCTTCATCCAGCAGGTGGCTGGCAGAAACCAGGACCCGCGCGCCCATATCGGGGGAAATTTTTTCAATCTGTACATCGCTCATCGTTTCGGTCACTCGTCGTTATTGCTGAAGCACAGGGCCTACACCTGAGTGTAGAACCGCTTTGAGTGAAACGATGTTAGAAAGCCGGTAAAAGATTCTCCAAACAGATCTTTCTGGATTTCGCGTATGCGAAACCTGAAACAACTACACTGATGACGACCGAACCAGCTGCCATGACCTGTGAGGCTGTCAGGTTGCTGAAAGGAAAACCGGCCTGAAACCCATATTACCCGCAAAGCGGGCCATCCAGACCAGTATGCAGTGGCCACCTGAAGAGCTTGCGCTAATTCGATTTAAGGCGCTCAATCACCAGACGCAGGGCCTGGACATAGCTGTCGAGGTTGCGTTCAATGCGACCGAGGGGGCCGATGATGCCAATCGCCAGTGTCTTGCCCCGTAACTCCATGGGAATGGCAATCCCCATAACGTCAGAGTTGCGCTCGCCGCGGGAGACGAAATAACCATCCGACAAGCCTTGCTTGATGCTGTTCTCAAGGTCACGGATACGAGTCAGCGTTCGGTCGGTGAAACGGGTTAACGGCAGTGCCTTGATCAGCCGCTCCCTGGCGGCCGGTTGCAGTGATGCCAACAGCGCCTTGCCCAGGGCACTGGCGTGCAGAGGCTTCAGGTCGCCGACACTGGCGTTGTAGCGAATGGTGTGGGAGCCCTCAAACACATCCATATAGACCACCTCCTTGCCCTCCAGCATCCCCACCACGATGCTCTCCCCTGTGGCATCGCGGATACGGCGCAATTCCAGGTGCACCTTCTCCTTGATTGGGTTGAATTCGTTGATGCGGTTGGCGGTGTTGAGGAGACGCCTGGATGGGTAGTAGCGCTTACCGTCGTCCAGCACCAGCAGGAAGCCGAGCTCAATCAACGTCTGCACCAGTTCATGACAGCTGCTGGGTGGCGCGCCCACCCCGGCGCCCAATTCGGACAGCGTCAGTGGCCGGCGCTCCTCGGCAAACAGCGAGAATAGCTGCAGCGTTCGCGCAGCAGACTTAACAATCTTCATGACCGATCCTCTCTACCGGCGCTGCCAGACATCAGGCGCGACGAGCCGGATTCTGCTGGTGGAACTCCGCCACCGCCTTCTGCAGCAGCTCACCCAACTCGTCGATACGACTGCCAATGCGCGATTCCGGCCCCCCAAGGGCCAACGCAGTACGCCGGCCCTCCAGATTGAAAGGCACGGCGACCCCTGCAACGCCAGGTGCGTAGATGGCCATGTTGATATGCCAACCACGACCTGTGCCCCGCTCGATCTCCTGTGTCACCGACTCCGGGGTCATGAACGTATCCTTCTCATACTTCTGGTAGCGGATACGTTTCAACACTGCCTCAACCTCTGACTGCGGGTACTGAGCCAATATGGCGCGACCACCGGCGGTGACATGGATGGGCAGACGCTGGCCGACGTTGGCAATAAAGCGAATATCCGCGGATGACTCCACCACATCCTCAAACACCGCACTGCTCCCTTCCGCCCGCACCAGAAACAGCGTTTCGCCGGTCTCCCGCGCCAGCCGTTCCAGCAGCTGGTGGACCGAGAGCGGGATTGGCTGCGCCCCTACCAGGGTTTGCCCCATATGCAGCCACTTACTGGTTGGGTAGTAGCCACCGCGGGCCTTGGGCTGGTAGAGGAAATCATACTCGACCATGGTCTCGACAATGTTGAAAGCGCTGGATCTGGGCCAGCCCAGCTCAGCGACGATTTCGGAGACCGAGAGGGGTTTCTGGCACCGGACGAAAAGATCCATAAGTGCGAAAAGGTTTGCAATCTGCTTGACAAGCATCGGACCACCATAGAATAGTGTCTGGAAATGTGGATATAAAGATCCAGTATATTGGACTTTATGGAAAGAGCAACCCCCGAAAACGGAGAGTTGCGAATCACATGGCACCGCACAATAACCGATAGTAAATCGATAACACGCAACAAGGAGAGACACGATGGCTCTAGGCAAGGTTCTTGACCCCACTGCCGTGCGCAGCGATGACATTACCTCACCGGGTCCTGACGCGGGCCCACTGGCTGGCAAGACTGTTGGCTTCCGGCTCGACGAAATCTGGCGCGCCTGGGACTGGATCGCCGAGATCTGGGCTGCAGAATTCCGCGCGGCAGGCGCCGAAGTAAAATTCTGGCGCTCGCATCAGGGTCGCACTGGCACCGAAGGCGAAAAAGTCGCTCGCGAGCTGGAGGAGTTTCTGGCATCCATCGATGTGGCCGTTGTTGGGCTGGGCAATTGCGGCTCCTGCACGGGCTGGACGATTCGCGATGCGCTAGCCGCAGCCGCCAAGGGCCTGCCCACCACCGCTGTTTGTACCGAAGTGTTTGACGAGCTCGGCCATCAGCTGGCGGCCCGCGGCGGTCGCTCCGGTCTGCGCATCCATATTCTCCCCTACCCGCTGAACGAGAAGCAGCGCCACGAGGTAGAACCCGTCGCTCACGAATATTTCCAGGGCATGCTGCAAACCATGGGCGCAACACTGTCCCAGAGTAAGGAGAAGGTAGGATGAAACGAGGTATTGCCACTCAACAACACACCGAGCAGAAAGTCGTAAACCTGCGTGACTGCGGCGAAGCCGGCTGCGAGCTGGACTGGCTCTCCAGTAAAACCGTCGAAACCGAAATCGATGATGTAATGCAGTTTACCCGGTTCGCCATGCAACAGGGCTGGGGCGACGGCCTGCCTCTGATCCCACCGACAGAGGCCCGTGTACGTGCTTTCCTGGGCGCCAATAACCGCTATGCCGACGAGGTTATCTGTCACCTGCCCCCCACCGATGCCGACTGCACCGTGGAGAAGATCGCCATCAACGCCGTGATGGCCGGTGCACCTGCGGAATCCATGCCGCTGATTATTGCAGCCCTCGAAGGCATGGCAGATCCGGACTTCGAACTGTTTGGCCTGAACGCCACCACCGCGCCGGTAATTCCACTGACACTGGTCAACGGTGACATTCGCAACAAGCTGGATATCCCATACCAGCATGGCTGTCTCGGCGGTGCTGCCTCCATGTCCACCGCCATTGGTCGCACCATCCGCTTGCTGGTGCGCAACGTGGCGGGCCAGGTCGCTGGTGTTACCAGCCAGACCACCTTTGGATCACCCGGACGTGTTGCCGGTATTGTCTTTGGTGAATGGGAAGAGCGCTCCCCGTGGGCACCATTTGCCGAGCGTCGCGCCGGCATCAAAGGCGATGCGGTGTCGGTCTACGGCACCATGGGCACCCAGAACATTATCGACACCACCTCCCAGACCGGCCCGGAGTTCCTGGAAATGATTGGTAAGTCCCTTGCCTATCCCGGTGCCAATGGTTTCTCCCCGGCCATGCCCTTTGCCGAGATGATGGTAGCCATCAATCCGGTATGGGCAGAGATCATCCATCGCGATGTGCCCAACCTGGAAGATGTGCAGGAGCTGATCTGGAAGCATGCCAGCATCGACGCCAATCACCTGACGCCACAACATCTGAATCAGCTGGAAGCTCAGAACCGTGTAATCAACGGCCGTGTGTTTGTTTCGGTAGAGCCCAAGGATGTACTGGTGATCTGCTGCGGCGGCACCGGTGGCCTGCACGCCACCGGCTTCCACAGCTTCGGCTCCTGCATCACCCAGACTCGTGCGATTGTGCCCGGGCCTGAGCAACACTGAGGCACCGAACGTATCGCTTATTCCTTCTCGTCATCGAGAGCAGAGCGTGGCGATCCATGTTTACTGCCAGACCTGGGATACAGAGGCAAACATGGATTGCTTCGCGGCCGAAAAGCGCCGCTCGCGATGACGGGGTTGAGTTATCAGCAGCGCGAAAACCGGTAAACTCAATACCACCGCAGGTAGCAACGAATACAATTTACGATTTTTTGGGGCGCAGCGATCCATGCTCGCCCTGCCATCTGGAAAACCCTCAGAGATTTACGGAGAACACCCAATGACCGTCTTTTTATACGAACGTGTGCTGCAGCTGCTGGAAGCCGAAGGCATCAAGACCCTTTTCGGCATTCCTGATCCCAGCTTCTTCCACATGTTCAATCGCGCTACCGATCGCGGCTGGCAGGTCATTGCTCCCCACCACGAAGAGGCCGGTGCCTTTATGGCGGAAGCCACCTGGCGTATGACCGGCATTCCAGGCGTCGTGGTTGGTAACCAGGGCCCCGGCGTTGCCAACCTGGTACCTGCGGCCATTAATGCCGCCAAGGAAAACGCGCCGATGATCTTTATCGGTGGCCAGCGTGCACAAATTGCCGCCCGCCGCGTACGTCGCGGGCGCATCCAGTACACACCACAGTGGCGTTACTTTGAAGAAGCCATGAAATACACCACCGTGGTTGAGTACCCGGAACAGCTCGACGAAATTATCCATGAGGCCTTTAGGCAGGCACTAACCGGCACACCGGGTCCGGTCTATATCGAGATCCCCATGAACGCCATGATGGCAGACCTCGGCGATCTGCCTGCGCCACTGACACCCGCCGAGTATCGGCTGATGCATCAGCCGGCACCGGCACAAGCGATCAACAGCGCCACCGACCTGATCCGCGCAGCAAAACGGCCAATCATGCTGGTTGGCCAGGGCGCTTTTACCGCACGCGCCCATGAATCGCTGGCGGCACTGGCAGACAACCTGCAGTGCCCCATCATTCACACCTACCCTATCAGTTCGTTTCTGCCTGGCTCGGAAGAGCGTACATTCCCCTGCGGTTTTTCACCTGCCGGTGCTGCCGCCGTATCCAACTCTGACCTGGTGATTGCCATCGGCAGCGAGCTGGGGGAACCCATACAGCATGGTGTCGGTGGGCATTGGGCCAAGGGCTGCACCGACCGCAAGTGGATCTATATCGAGCGCGATCCGCAGGCCTTTGGCGTCAACCGTTTTATTGACGTGCCACTGTTGGGCGATCTTCGCGATGTCGTGCCACAGCTGGTGGATGCGCTGCAAGATGAGCCACGGGCAATGCCCGATCATGTGAAAGAGTTGATCGAAATGCACAGGCAGCATCGTGCCGAATACCAGACCAAGGCCCCGGTGCAGCAGCCCCTGCATCCAGGCCGCATGATGGTGGAAGCCACCCGTCACATACCCGAAGATGCAGTGTTTGTCCGCGACGGTGGTGCCACCAGCATCTACACCTGGACTTACGCGCAGGTGACGCCGGAGGACTCCATCTGGAACCAGAACTTCGGTCACCTCGGCACCGGCCTGCCCTACGCGATTGGCGCCCAGTTAGCCGTGGGGAACCAGCGCCGTGTTTTCCTGGTCAGTGGTGATTCCGCCTTCCTGTTCCACACATCGGAGCTGGAGACCGCCGTACGCAAAAACCTGCCGGTCATTTGTATTGTTTCCTGCGACTACGCCTGGGGTGTTGAGGTACGTGGCTACCGCGGCATGCTGGGCGAAGGTACCTCCGAGACCGAAGCACACTGGGGACACCACCTGCGTCTCGACAAAGTTGCCGAAGGTTACGGAGCACACGGTGAGTACGTTGAACGCGAGGAAGATATTGGCCCGGCTATCCAGCGCGCACTGGCCAGTGGCAAGCCAGCCGTGATTCAGATCCCTGTTGATGGTGACGCCAATGCCCGCGATGTACCGGGACACGAAGAGTACTCCACCTGGTACAACGACTTCTGGTATTGATCCGCGCCATACGGAGCCCGGCGCCATGGAAAACGCCGGGCCGATCTTTAAGTAACTTAACCGCCGCGGCTGCAGCAGAGTGTTAGACTCGTCAGCCAGACTGAGTTTTCAGCCTGTCACAATCATAAAAATTATCGGAGTTTCTCATGGCAGCAGCCGGCTCAAAGACCGCCTGGGTACAGGTATTTCTCGCCACACTGGCCCAGGCAATTTGCGCGGGTACTGTCTTCACTGCCTACGGCGTGATTGCAGCTCCTCTGAAGGCGGAGTTTAACCCCAGTAACATGGTGCTGATGCTGGGTATGACCGTGATCTCCCTCTGTTCCGGAGTACTAAGTCCCATGCTTGGGGCTGCTGTGGATCGCTACCCCATTCGCAAGTTGATGGTCACCGGCCTCGGATTGCTGAGCGCCGGCCTGTTATTGCTGTCCGTGGTGCAGAACATGGTGCAGGCCATTCTCGTTTACGGCACCTGTATGGCCGTAGCCAGTGTACTGCTCGGCCCTATTGCCACCTCTGCCCTGCTGGCCCGCTGGTTTACCGCCCGTCGTGCGCTGGCCATGGGGATCGCATCCGCCGGTGCGGCACTTGGTGGTTTTGTATTTCCTCCCCTGTTGCAGTACCTGTTGAGTGACATGGGCTGGCGCACCGGCTTGCAGGCTTACGCCATTGTCCTGCCACTGCTGACGGCGCCGCTGTTTTTGCTCCTGCTGCGGGATCGGCCCACTGCAGAATCGAGTCCACAGGCCACAGCGGCAGCCCAACCACAGGTGAAAACGCTGACCACCAAAGAGGTGCTGGCTGATGCCAACTTCTGGTTGCTGGCGTTTGTTGTCGGCTGCCTGTTCGCCGGCCCTCTGGCCATTGTCAGCAACCTTATGCAATTAGCCGCTGAAAAGCAGATAGCCGCAGCCCAGGCTGCCTTTCTCCTGTCCCTCTTTTCCGTTGCCGGCTTCATTGGTAAACCGCTCATAGGCGCCATCGCTGACCGCATTACCGCCCGTGTGGCGCTGATGCTGGTCATCCTTGGCGTAGGCACGGGTGTGATCACACTGTTGAGCGCCCACACCTATGGCGTGATGATGATTGCCAGTGTACTCATCGGCTTTTTCGCCGGCCCGGCTTCGTTGCTGTGGAGCGTCATCCTCGCCCACACCTACGGGCCACAGAATATCGGCAGAATCATGGGACTGATGAATCTCACCTTCCTGCCACTGACACTCAGTTCGCCGCCACTGTTTGGCTATCTGTTCGACACCTTCGGTACCTATCAGATTGCACTGGCCGGCTATGCGGTCTTACTGCTGGTGATACTCGGAGCCACCATGCTGCTGAAAGTGAAAGCCGCCCAGGTCAGTGCACTGCCCGCCGGGGCCGCCAGCAGCTAATCGTTTCACGACATCAAATTGCACCAAACAGGAGTAACGTCTGCATGCAGTTGAATAATCAGGTCGCCATCGTCACTGGCGGCGGTCGCGGTATTGGCCGTGGCATTGCCAACAAACTGGCCGATCATGGCGCTACGGTTGTTATCGCCTCCACTTCCATGGAGCCCGCACAAATAGTGGTAGCCGAAATCGAAGCCAAAGGCGGACGTGCGCTGGCACTGCAAACAGACGTCAGTGATTTCGACAGCGTGCGGCAAACCGTAGCCACCACCATCGAACGCTTCGACCAGATCGACATTCTGGTGAACAACGCCGGAGGCAGTGCCCGGGGGCGCATGTCACTGTTCTGTGACTCGGAGGAAGACACCTGGGATTACGTACTGGGTACGAACCTGAAAGGTGTGTTCTACACCTGCCGCGCCGTGATTAACCACATGCAGGATCGGGGTCACGGCAGTATCGTTAATATCGGCTCCGTAGCCGGTATGATCGGCCTTGCCAGCCAGGTCGATTACTCCGCCGCCAAGGGCGGTGTGATTGCGTTTACCCAGGCGCTGGCGAAAGAGACTTCCAAACACAACGTACGTGTTAATTGCGTGTCACCAGGCCCGGTAAGCAGCGAAGCCGGCCGCTCCATCCCGCCGGAGATGCGCAAAAACCTGGCGATGAATGCGCTCAGCGAATCCACCGGTTTTGGTCATTTTGCCGAGCCTGATGACATTGCCAACCTGGTGGCGTTTCTCGCCAGCAGCGATGCCAAGTTTATTACCGGGCAAAACTATCCGGTGTGCGGGTTGATGAATTTGGGATTGAATGTGCCGTTGGGGGGTTGAGTCATTCACAACTGAACCTGCTCAAAATATAGTGTCACCCGACGCTCACGCTTTCTCCCAAGTCGTCACTCCCGCGCAGGCGGGAGCCCATGGCTGGGGATTCGACACCTGGATTCCCGCCTACGCGGGAATGACGTAAATCCAGATTGAGGTAATTCAACGTCAAACAATAAAAAAGCCCGCTTTAAAGCGGGCTTTTTCGTGACTGGCTGACAGCGCTCACGCCTCTGGCGCAAAGCCCGGCATGCTTTTGATTTCCAGATATTCGTGGAAACCAAACTCACCCCACTCACGACCGTTACCGCTGCGCTTATAGCCGCCGAACGGTGCGTTAAAGTCGAAGCCGTTGTTGATGTAGACACAACCGGTGCGCATGCGACGGGCAACCGCGCGACAGGCTTCCAGATCCACACCACCGACGTTACCTGCCAGACCAAACGGTGAGTCATTGGCGATACGAATGGCGTCATCAATGTCGTCGTAACCGAGGATGCACAGTACCGGGCCAAAGATCTCTTCACGGGCGATGACCATGTCGTTGGTCACATTGGCAAATACGGTTGGTTTGACATAGAAGCCCTTGCTCAGACCTTCCGGACGACCCAGACCACCAGCAATCAGCTCGGCGCCTTCGTCGACACCTTTCTGGATGTAGCCCTGAATCAGGTCAAACTGGCCAGCAGACACCACCGGGCCCATGGCAAAGTCGCCATTAGGATCACCAACGGTGACCGTTGCGGCAGCACTGCGGGCTGCTTCAATCACTTCTGCCATTCTCGCTTTAGGCACCAGCATACGTGACGCAGCGCTACAGGTTTGGCCAGAGTTCACCATCATGGTGATAACGCCACCGCTAACATTGTTCAGCAGCTCGCTGTCATCCAGCAGAATATTGGCGCTCTTGCCGCCCAGCTCCTGACCAACGCGCTTAACGCCTTCGGCAGCCGCCTTGGCAACCTGAACACCAGCACCTTCAGAGCCGGTAATGGAAACCAGATCCACTTCCGGGTGCGATGCCATAGCCATACCGACCACAGAACCCTTGCCCTGGATCATGTTGAACACACCAGCAGGTACACCGGCGGCATCGATGATTTCAGTCAGCACCTGGGCAGAGTAATGAGACTCCTGCGACGCCTTCATAACAACGGTACAACCCGCGGCAATAGCCGGGAATACTTTTACCGCGATCTGGTTTACCGGCCAGTTCCACGGTGTGATCATGGCGCACACACCGATAGGCTCGTGACGGATCATGGTCTGGCCACGCAGTTCTTCAAACTCGAAGTTTTTCAGGACTTCTATCGCGGTATTCAGGTGACCGGTACCCAGCATCAGGTGGAAACCGCTCGCCAGCGCCTTCGGGGCGCCCATTTCATCAGTGATGGCCTGGGCCAGATCCGCAGAGCGCTTCTCATACTCAACCGCAATGCGCTGCAGCACGTCAAGACGCTCTTCCTTGGTCGATTCGGACCAGGTAGCGAACGCCTTGCGTGCAGCCATAACAGCACGATCCACGTCCTTTTCAGAACCCAGGGCAATGGTGCCGGAAGGCTCTTCCGTCGCGGGATTGATGGGATTGACGGTTTTCATCTCGATCGGGTCGACCCACTGACCGTCGATGTAGAACTTCAGGTATTCGCGCATGTTCGCATCCCTCTGGGTGTCATTATGTTCAGGCGCACTATTCTAATAAAAAACCGTGCGGCGGGGACAGACCCACCACACGGTTTAGCGCGCAGGTTACCACTTCGCCTTAGTAGGCTTTTTCCGCTTCAGCACCGTAGCCGGCCTTGAAGTCGGTGTACCAGGACTTGAACTCCTCATAGTTGGGAGCGTCCATGGCGTTGGCGTATGGCTCTACCGGCACCTGGATAACGGTAGGCTTGCCTTCGGCACGGGCACGCTCGATAGCACGCTCAACCGCAGGGCCGATATCCGCTTCCGCCTCGACGTACTCACCGTAGGCACCGTAACCTTCGGCGATCTTGTCGAAACGTACCCAGTTACCCCAGTGACCTTCGGTCTCAGGGGAATCCGGACCCACCTGCTTCTTCCAGCAGCCCACTTCCAGGCCCCAGGCGTAGTCACAGGCTACCACGGTAACGATTGGCAGCTTCTTACGCACTGCGGTCTCCAGCTCGTTGAGGGAGAACTGGAAGGAGGAGTCACCGGTCACGAAAACCACAGGACGCTTGGCGTCGGTGGCCAGCGCAGCACCAATAGCGTATGGCAGGCCGGTACCCAGGTGGCCGGTGTTCTGGTTCCACACCAGGTCTTCCGGCTTGTACTGGGTGTAGGTCCAGCCATAGATGGTGGTGGAGCCGCCGTCGGCCGCGTAGATGGCGTCGCCCGGAATCACTTTGGTCGCTTCCACGATCAGGCGTGCAGGGTGTACCGGTGAACCGCCGGTTGGGACTTCGGCCACCAGTTTGGCTTTCCACTCTTTCTGCATCACTTTCCAGCTGGCGAACTCTTCGGAGCCGGTGCGCTGGAAGTCGCCCAGGGCGCCAATCAACTGAGGAATAACATCGCGCATGCAACCTACCAGAGGCGCATCGATGGGTCGGTTAACCCGCATGGCAGCGGCGTCACGGTCGATGTAGACCCACTTGCGGTCTGCATCGCCCTGCTCCCAGTGACGGCCGATACCCATGTGTACGGGCTCGCCCAGCTCGGTACCGATGGCGATACAGAGGTCAGACTCGCTGGCAGCGGCGCGGCCAGCGGGAGAGAAGCCGTAGGCAAAGGTGCGATCTTCCTGACCCTTGATGGTCATTGCACAGCCGGAAGTCTGCAGGATCGGGCAGTCCAGCTTCTCGGCCAGCTCCGCCACCAGGGCGTGAGAGCGGGAGGTGAACATGCCCTGCCCCACCAGCATCACAGGGTTCTTCGCACCCTTGATCAGCTCTACCGCTTTCTCGATCATGGTGCCGCTGGCGGCCTGCTCGGTCAGGCGGTACTGGTCCGGAGTCTGTACCGGTGGCCAGTTGAAGGTTTCGTGGATCACGCTCAGTGGCAGCTCAACGTAAACAGGTCCAGGCTTGCCGGTGGTGCACTGGCGGATCGCTTCGCGAATAATTTCGTCAGTCTGGTCAGGCTCTTCGATGATTGCCGCGTACTTCACCAGTGGACGGAACATCTCCAGCTGGTTCAGGTACTGGATACGACCCACGCGGGCGCGCTGGTTGGCAGTGCGTGAACGGTTGCCACCGAAGAAGATGGTTGGGGAACCCTCTTTCTTGGCCACGATCATGGCGCTGGCCAGGTTGGCAATGCCGGGACCCTGGGTACCAAAACAGACACCGGGCTTACCGGTCATGCGGGACCAGGCGTCCGCCATGAAGGCACCGTTCTGCTCGTGGTGAGGGGCGACGACTTTCCAGCCGCGCTGCTCACACACCATAGCCATGTGAATGAAACCGGGGTCAGGAATACCAAACAGGGCATTGATTCCCTCGGCTTCCAGCAAATGAACGATACGCTCATGAACAGGTACGGACATAACTCATCTCCAATGTGTATCTGGCGAGTGAATCCCCCTTGCGGGGGATCCCTTTTTTAGTGTGTTGCTTTTGTTATCACCGGCTGATGCCGGCGTTGGTTTCTCATACTCAAGTGAGCAGTTTCTCTGCTTCTTTTTTGGGTCGATCTTGTAGATCAACTCTTCTTGATCAGTTTGGGCTGACCACGACCTTCCAGCACACGAGCCAAGTGGCGGTGCATGTTGGTGATCTTCTGCTCCTGGTGTGGATTCGGCAGCGTGCCGCGGAAGCCTTTGGACTTCATACCTTTCTGCACGAACTCCATGTTGGCAAAATCCTGCGCCAGCACCATGCCCCACTTCTCGCTGGATGGTTCGGCGTAAACCCACTCGGTCTGTGGCTCTTCGCCTTCCGGGTAGCGCTCCAGCGCGTAGGACTCAAAGATGCACTTGTTGGGATCATCACCATAAGGACGTACGCGGTAGCACAGGGCAAAGGTACGGCCGTGAAGGATGGTCTGGTTGGGGAACAGGCTCCAGGCCAGCCCGGATTCCGCCTGCTGCTCCGGGGTGATCTCCGGCCAGATAACACCGCGCGCGGCGTCGTCGGCTTTGGCAGAGGCCATCCAGTGCGCCATGACTTCGGCAACCGGGGTACCTTCAGGCAGCTCGTCTTGCAGGCGTTTGGCAGCATTCACCAGGGTGTCGGTGGAGGCGGCGTAGTTAACAGTCTCGTAGTTTTCGCGGGCCAGCTCGTAGGTAGAGATGCGCGGATCGCCCAGGCCTGCACGGGCAACACCCGTGCTCTGGCTGGTTTTCTGGCTCGCATCTTTCTCGTCGAAGCCACTCACGCCGTGCAGGCCATAGGGCTTGCTGTAAGCGTAGTACTTGCCGTACTTGAGCAGCTGGGTATGGGTGCCGGCTACGTGGTAAGGCTCCATGAACGCTTCAATGGCGGTTTTCCAGTTACAGGGGTAAACCGCCCACTGGCGCCACTTGTAACGCATCTTGTCGAACTGGAACGGTGACAGGATTCGATCCACGTCACCGAGGAACTCGCTCAGCGATTCGCAATCCTTGGTGAAGTTAACGTAGATCCAACCCATCCAGGTGTCGAGATTTTCCACCGGCGTTAGACAAGTCAGGGACTTGTTCAGCACGCCCTGCCAATCTTCCTCGTCAAGGATGCCGATGTTTTCGCCTTCCAGGTTGAACTGCCAACCGTGGAAGCCACAGACAAAACTCTTCTTGCGGCCACGCACGCAGTTCTGGTCGTCCGGGGTGCTGATCAGCTGGCGGCCACGGTGCGGACAGACGTTGTAATAGGCTTTGATGGTGTCTTCTGCGGTACGGATGATAACGATCGACTCATCGCAGATGTTGTAGGTGATGTAATCACCAATGCGTGGAATATCTTCCAGACGGGCAGCCATCTGCCAGGTGTTGGGCCACAGCAGCTCTTTCTCTTTGTCCAGGTATTCTTTGGACAGGAAAGCATCGACCGGATAGGTCAATGGCTTGGCCAGGTCCTCATCAGACAGAGGTCCGTGATTGTCGTCTGTAGGTATACTCATAATTATTCTCCTGTTTTTACAGGCTGGCTGTAAAAAAGGGAGAGTCTTGCGACCCTCCCGGTATCTGGCGAGTTTTTCTTGGGTACAGCGTCGCTGACCCGCACGCGGGTCAGCCGGGTTTTATTTTTCGGTGATCATACCTTCCAGCAGACCGGCGTCACGCCACTCGTCCATAACGGCAGAGAAAGCCTCCCAGCCCGGACCGTAGGTTTCACCAAGGAAGTTACGGTAAACCTCGTTACCGTTCTCGTCCTTCACCTTCTGGCCTTCGTTGTTGTAGTAACCGGGAGGACACTGGTCCACAAACTCGGTCATGTCGATCAGGGTTTCACGAACGTGTTGCACCCACTCAGCTTCCGCTTCGGCGGTTGGCTCGACAGCAACGAAGCCCTTGTTCAGGGTCTCCTTGATCACCTGTGCGGCGTGGTAGCCCTGGGCTCCATACTGCTCGGTGGTAGTAGCGTTTACACCACCCTGATAGTAACCAAGGAAGAACTGGTTGGGGAACTTGCTGGTCATGATGCCGTGCAAAGTTTTGTAACCGTAACGCCAGTGATCGTAGATGGAGAGGCCATCGCGACCGGTGTAAGTTTTGATACCCCAGCGGCTTTCCAGTTCACTGGTGACCTCGAAACCACTGGCAAAGATCATGCAGTCGATCTCGTACTCTTTGCCGTGAGCGATGAAACCTTTTTCGGTCATGCACTCAACACCCTGGGTTTCGGACACATCCACCAGCTCAACGTTAGGCAGGTTGAAAGTATCGTAGTAGTCATCGTTGGAGAGAGGACGCTTACACAGGAAGCGGTACCACACTTTCAGCGCTTCAGCGGTCTCTTTATCATCGATCAGGCTCTCTACGCGCTGACGCATACGCTCCATCACGCGGTAGTCCATCTCTTCACGACGGGCGAAGTACTCTTCGATAGAGATAGTCTCTTCGATGCCCTCTTCGCGCAGCTCTGCAGCCATGTTGCGGCTGATTTCTGTCCAGAAATCCTGTACCAGGTCATCTTCACCCGGCAGCAGGCGACCCATCATGGCGGCACGATGGAAGTTGTCGATACGCTCTTTCTGCCAGCCTGGCTTCAGGGACGCAGCCCACTCGGGATCGGTTGGGTGGTTGTAGCGCTGGTCAACCACGGAAGGCGTACGCTGCAGAACGTAAACTTTCTTGGCGTATTTACCCAGGTAAGGAATCGCCTGGATCGCGGTGGCACCGGTACCAATAATGGCTACGGCCTTGTCCTTCAGCTTATCAAGCACAGGCTCGCGGTAGCTGCCGCCGGTGTAGTCGTAATCCCAGCGCGAGGTGTGGAACATCTTGCCTTTGAAGTCGTGAATGCCGGGGATACCGGGGAACTTCGGAATGTTCAGCAGGCCGTTGGCCATGATCACGAAGCGGGCCCGAATCTTGTCACCGCGGTTGGTGCTGATGTGCCAGCGCTTGCTCGCTTCATCCCACTGCAGGGACTCAATCACAGTGTGGAACAGGGCATTCTGGCCCAGTTCGAATTTCTTCTCGATCAGCTTGAAGTAGTCGTAGATCTCGTAGCCGTCGGAGTACTTCTTGGAGGGCATAAAGCCGGTCTCTTCCAGCAGCGGCAGGTAGCAGTAAGCGTCATTATCGCACTGGATGCCAGGATAGCGGTTCCAGTACCACACACCACCCCAGTCACCGGCGTGGTCGATATTGCGGTAGTTGGTGATGCCTGCATTTTTCAGGTGGTAAGCCGCCAGGATACCGGACCAGCCAGCACCCAGGATCGCAACTTCCAGCTCCTCCTCAATGGCCTCACGGGGCTCGACCGGCATATGCGGGTCATGGAGGTACTCTTCCTTGAATTCTTTGTCTTCGGTGGCGCGGGCGTACTGCTTGTTGCCCTCTTTACGGATGCGCTTCTCGCGCTCTTCACGGTATTTCGCTTTCAGGGCCGGGATATCAAGCTCGCCGCGAGCCGGAACGTTGGTCGCTTTAATTGTCATTGGCTACCTCTCTGGGTATTTGGCGCTCATTCGGGGTCCATATTCCGGGACCAGGGCGCGTGGTGGCTATCAAATGTGCTGTCGATCTTAGTTAAAATCAACAGTGTTGTCTACTCTGGATGCTGAGCCCCGCCCTGCACCCCCGCCAACCGCGGCCTCCGGGAAGAATTGTAGACCCCAATGGGACTTCCGGGTTCTTAACCACCCCGGTTCCCAACCCACCCATTAGCCAATATCCAACCCCCTGAAACGCAAAAACCCACCCCCTCACGGGGATGGGCTCTGGCCTGCGACCGTCAGCCAGGCTGGGGCGATTATTCCATTTCCCGCGGCACACCGGTCCCCATGTAGTAGGCCAGCATGCGGTGCAGGTTGGTGACCTTCTTCTCCTGGTGGGGATTGGGCAGGTTGCCGCGGAAACCGCGGGACTTGAGGCCCTTCTGCACCTCCACCATGTTGGAGATGTCCTGGGCAATCACAAACGGCCACTGCTCCGGGTCCTGCTCGGCATGGATCCACTCGGTCTGCGGCTCCTCGCCCTCGGGGAACAGGTCCAGCGCCACCGCCTCGTAGATGCACTTGTCAGGGTCGGTGCCATAAGGACGAACCCGGTAATAGAGCCCGAAGGTGGGCCCTGGAATGATATTGAAGTTGGGGAAGATGCTTAGGGCCAGGCCAGCATCCGCCATCTGCTTCTCGGAGATCTCCGGCCAGATGACGCCCCGCTCCGCATCTACCTTACGGGCCTTGTCCAGCCAATAGTGGTGCACCTCGCTGGCCGGAGTACCTTCAGGCAGTTCATCCACCAGGGTCTGCGCGGTTTTCACCAGGGTTTCACTGGTGCTGGCACCAATGGTGTCCCAGTACTCCTGCTGCATCTGGGCGATGGAGACACGGGGATCTGCACCTTTGGCGGCCCGGTGCACACTGTTGTCGGACGATGAGGTGTCACCACCCTTGCGGGTATCGAAACCGGTGTTGCCATGAAACCCCAGCGCCTTGCTGTAGGCATAGTAATCACCGTACTTGCTCAGCTGCGGATGGGTAGCGGCCACATGGTAGGGCTCCAGAAAGGCCTCCAGTGCCACTTTCCAGTTGCACTCAAAGATACCGAACTGGCGGAAGCGGTAGCGCATCTTGTCGAACTGGAACGGATCCATCAGGCTGGCCACCGGCTCCAGGTATTCACGCAGCGGGCCGGCCTGGGGATCCATATTGATCCAGATCCAGCCGCCCCAGGTGTCCACTTGCACCGAGGTCAGGCAGGTATTGTTTTCATTAAGGGCACCTTTCCAGTCATCCTTGTCGTGGATATAGGTGGCCTGGCCTTCCAGGTTGAACGTCCAGCCGTGGTAGTTACAGAAGAAACCGGGGTGCTCGCCAGCCTGGTCTTTCTTGCCCACCGCCTGGTTGGCACCGGCCGGCGTGGAAACCAGCTTGCGGCCGCGGTGCGGACAGACGTTGTGGTAGGCCTTGATGCTCTCGTCGGTGGAACGGACGATGAGGATAGAATCGGTACCGATGTCGTAGGTGATATAGCTGCCCACATCGGGGATCTCTTCCACCCGACCGGCAATCTGCCACACCCGGGACCAGAGTTTGTCCCCTTCGGCTTCGGCGTAATCTTTTGAAATGTAGGCTTCGGCGGGATAGACCAGTGGCTCGTCCAGCAGTTCAGCGGGAATCAGCGTGTTGTTATCCATGACCATCTCCTGAGTATCTGGCGAATTATTATCAGGCTCATCGGCCTGCATTATTTTAATGGAGAGACATATTGAAGCGCCGGCACAGGCTTCCTGCACCGGCGCTTTTTCAGCAGCGCTCGGTTATTTCAGCTCCAACCCTTTCAGGTCACCATCATTGCGCCAGTCTTCCAGCATCTTGATGAAGGCATCCCAACCCGGGCCATAGACCTCACCGAGATAGAAGCGGTATTTCTCGTTACCGTTCTCATCCACGTCTGGCTTGCCTTCGTTGTTGAAGTAGCTGGGCGTACATTCACGGATCCACTCAGTGCGATCCACTTCGGTATCACGGAAGTGCTGCACATAGGCCGCCTGCGCTTCAGCGGTGGGTTCGACGCTGGCGGCACCGCGGGCCTTGGTCTCCTTAATGATGTGCACGATGTGGCGCGACTGCTCTTCAAAGTTGTAGGTCAGGGTGGAGTTGAGGCCGCCCTGGAAGTAACCAATGAAGTAGGCATTGGGGAAGTTGGTGGTCATGATGCCGTGCAGGGTGGCATAGCCGCCGTTCCAGCGATCGTAGATGGATACACCATCGCGACCAACAAACTCGTCAAAGCCCCAGCGACGATCCAGGTCACTGGTTACCTCGTAGCCGCTGGCAAAAATGATGCAGTCGACTTCGTACTCCTGGCCGTTGGCGATAAAGCCCTTCTCGGTCAGGCGCTCCACACCCTGGGTCTCCGATACATCGATCAGGTGCACATTGGGGCGGTTGAAAGTGTCGTAGTAGTTGTCGTTGGAGGTTGGGCGCTTGCACTGGTAGCGGTAATAAGGCTTCAGTTTTTCCGCGGTCTCCTTGTCCTGCACGATGGCATCCACACGGCGGCGCAGGCGCTCCATCACGCGGAAATCCATAACATCACGCTCGGCGGCGTAACCTTCCATATCCGGATAGTAATCTTTCTCATTGAATTCATCGGACAGGCGACGGTTCACTTCGGTCCAGATGTCCACAATCATATCCGGCTCACCGGGCTGATAACGCTCATTGGCACCACGGTGGAAGTTGGCGCGACGCTCAGCCTGCCAGCCTGGTTTCAGGGACGCTGCCCACTCAGGATCGGTCTCGGAATTGCGACGGGTATCCACACAGGATGGTGTGCGCTGCAGTACGTAGAAATCCTTGGAGTACTTGCCCAGGTATGGCACCAGCTGCA
This sequence comes from Pseudomaricurvus sp. HS19, assembly GCF_009857815.1. Classification (GTDB taxonomy): domain Bacteria; phylum Pseudomonadota; class Gammaproteobacteria; order Pseudomonadales; family Cellvibrionaceae; genus Pseudomaricurvus. Next base: position 790,150 of record NZ_WVVW01000001.1, read on the forward strand.
CGGCAGTCGCGCCAGTACCCACCAGAGCCACACGCTTGTCTTTCAGCTTGTCCAGCACAGGGTTCTTCTCGCTGCCACCGGTGTAGTCATAATCCCAGCGCGCGGTGTGGAACATGTGACCTTTGAACTCACCGATACCAGGAATGCCAGCCAGCTTGGGAATGTTCAGCAAGCCGTTAGCCATAATGATGTGGCGACCGCGCAGCTCATCGCCTTGCTTGGTTTTGACAATCCAGCGGCTGCTCTCTGCGTCCCACTTGAGGCTGTTGATCATAGTGTGAAACAGCGCTTTCTCGTACAGATCAAACTTTTTGCAGATGGACTGGGCGTACTCGCGGATCTCGTAGCCTTCGGTGAATTTCTTCGACGGCATAAAGCCGGTCTCTTCCAGCATCGGCAGGTAGCAGTACGCATCGTTATCACACTGCAGGCCGGGGTAACGGTTCCAGTACCAGACGCCGCCGAAGTCACCGGCGTGGTCGATGATGCAGAAGTCGTTGAGGCCTTCCTGACGCAACAGCACACCACTCAGAATGCCTGACCAGCCACCGCCGAGAACCACTACGTCCAGATCTTTCTTGACCGGAGAGCGGGGTGTAGTCGGGGTATAGGGGTCGCCCTCGTAGGTATAGGAGAACTCATCGACAGGCTTCACGTACTGGTCCTGGCCAGCCTTGGTCATGCGTCTGTCGCGCTCCTGCTTGTACTTCTCTTTCAGCGCAGGAATGTCAATTTCTTCAGCGGTAGGCAGATCTACGTCGTAAAGAGTCATCGTTGGTAACCTCTCATCGGCTCGCGGCCATTTATTGGTATTTGGTGAACTTGTGAGCCTATAAAACAACAGTGTTGTTGACTTTGAAAGAGGCAAGTTGAGATATGTAGGGCTTGGTTGATTTGAGTCAAAAATGGGGGCTGTTGGCAGTTTAGTTGGGGGCGCGCACCCCAAAAGATCGCCCGGGGGATAAGGTGAATTCCAGTGCAGCTGGAAGAGAGGCTGGTCTGGGCCACCGGGCTCCTACAACATGCACCGCCATCGTAGGAGCCCGGTCCCCCGGGCGATCCTTAACGCTCCATTTCCCCTGCCCACCCTAGCCCGGCAGCAAGGCCCGGATAACCGCAACACCAACGAAAAAGCCCGGACCTGAGCCCGGGCTTTTCAAAGGACAAAGCAATTCGCCGCCAACAAACCCTCGGCGGCCACCCATCAAACGATAGGCTCAACACCCGCAGTCTTGGTGCGGTGCAACAGACGACCACAATCAGGATCATAAGGCATGGCGCGGTGCATGGTGCCGGTGTTATCCCAGATCACCGCATCACCCAGTTTCCACTCGTGGGCGTAATGGAACGGCTCGCTGGTAGCGAACTCACGCAGGCCGTGCAGCAACAACGCGCTTTCCATATCACTCACACCAATCACCCGCATCGCAGTGTTGCCCAACACCAGGGATTTACGTCCTGACTGATGCGTCCACACCAATGGCAACTCCACCTCACCACGAGCCATATAGCCCTCCAGCTCCGCCTTGCTGGGCTCCGGAGTGTGATACATGAGGGTGTTCCACATGGAGTGCTTGACCTTAAGGTTCTCGATCTGGTCCTTGGTCTCCTGTGGCAGCGCATCGTAGGCGGCGTAGGTGTTACAGAATTCAGTATTTCCACCCCAGGTCGGCAACACCTTGCTGCTCAGTACGGCTGCACCGATAGGCGCCTGATTCATGGTGCCGTCGATGTGCCAGTAAAGAGACCCTTTCAGGTAATCGCGGTTGGGGTTCTTCTCTTTGTCGAGGGAGATGTTAAATACTTTCTGCCCTTGGAGCTCCGGCATAAACTCGCCCAGCTGCTCGGTAAAGATTACCTGCTCATCATCGGTAAAATTGATTTCCGGCAGTACCAGCACGCCGCGCTGCTCCAGCAGCTCTCTGAGCTCGGGGCCCAGCTCACCACTCAACAGCTCATCTTTGCTGTTAAGTACGCGGGCACCGATGTTGTCCGAGATATTTTCAACCTGCAGGGTCACTTTCTGTGTGGCTGCCATACTCATAATTACTCTCCTGGATTCACCTGTTTTATTTGGGCTTTTATATCTGTGTATCTGCACTCAGCGGATCCGGTGCCTGCCCTCAACCAGCAGCAAGTCGCCAGCCCATTTTGTCCGTACTTTTTGCCTGACTGCGGCGTACGTAATTGACTGTCCCTGCAGTGTATTTAATGCAGGACACTCACTACCTTGACTCAAATCAACCAGCCTATCAGCGGAAAGGTAAAGTCCGGACACATCTCTATATAAAACAAAAAGGCGCTACAACCTCGCGATTGCAGCGCCCTCTTTCAGCGGATCAGCAGCCCGGTAATCAGGCCACTTTCTCCTGCTTGGCGAACATCTTGACGATGTCACCAGTGGTAATGCGACGTGGTACTTCACCCTCTTCCAGAGGCGCACAGCCGCCGGAGGAGATAGGAGTGGTGTCTACGCCGTCAGCCTTGGCCTGGGCACGCAGGGCACCAACAGTCAGCTCTTCACGCTTGTAGCCCTTGAAGATGTCATGCTTCAGCCAGTTCATAGCGTTTTTGTGAGTGACCTTGTCGATCTGCTCATCGGTCAGGTTTTTAACGCCCTGCCACAGATATTCAGGTACTTCTGGCCACAGCGCATCAGAGTGAGGGTAGTCACACTCGTAAGCCACGTTGTCTTCGCCAATTTCACCCAGGTTCTTCAGGCCAAACAGGTCGTCTACAAAGCAGCTCATAAAGTGTCTCTTGAACACTTCACTTGGCTTCATGCCGCCAAAGGTAGAATGGGTCCAGGCGGTATGACGGGCATGACTGAAGTCAGCGCGCTCCATGAAGTAAGGAATCCAGCCGATGCCACTCTCGGACAGGGAGATCTTCAGGTCCGGGTAACGCAGCAGCGCAGACAGGTTGAGCCAATCCGCAGCACCCACATTAATAGCCATTGGCATGGTGGTGATCCACGCTTCGATTGGCGTTTCATCGGAGGCGTGCGGTGCCGCGTTACCAGAGCCGATATGCAGGTTGATGGTCATATCGTTCTCGGCCAGCGCTTTCCACATTGGCTCCCAGTAAGGGTTGTGGATGCTGGGCAGGCCAATCTTGGTGGGGTTGTCGCTCAGGCTGACGTTGTTACAGCCCATCGCCTTAACGCGCTTGATCTCGGCTACGGTGAAATCCATATTCCAGGTTGGCAGCAAGGCACAGGCGATGAAACGGCTGCTGTCGTAGCCACACCACTCCAGGATGTGCCAGTCGTTGTAGGCACGCAGGTGGGTGTAGGCCATATTCTTATCGGGCGCGCGGTGGAACAGGCGGCTGCCTTCAAAACCACCGATACTGCCGAAGTTCAGGGAGCCGGCAATACCGTTCACGTTCATGTCGTCGATGCGGGCTTTCGGGTCGTAACAACCCTTGCGTACCTGCTCCAGCGACTGAGGCTCCATGCCGTACTCTTCGGGCGGGCGACCAACCACAGCGTTCAGACCCACTGAGGTCATGATCATGCCCTGGTAAGTCCAGTAGTCAGCACCGTTGCGCTGCTCAAACTGGGGGGCACTCTTCAGATCGTCACCAGACAGGTGCTTCTGAAACATATCTGGTGGCTCACTGATGTGGTCATCGACGCTGATGATCACCATATCGTCCATTTGCATGGGGTATTCCTCCGGTTCGCGGTTATTATTTGATCAAATCACTGCTATTCAACAGTGATGACCAATGATTCGCATGATTCCCGCTCTTGAACTTTGGGGCATTGACCTGGATCAAGGACTGGCATCAGCCCCGCCACCTAGGATGCACTCATCGGCGGGCCACCCGGGTAGGGGGAACAGTGCACCGCTGGGCAATAACAGTTACCCCAAAGGCGGGTAACCCAAAAAAGGAAAAACCTTATGAGCGCCAACCTGAGCCCTGTTAACACCCCGACTTCCCTGCAGAAAGACGCCACCGACTGGCCCGATCGCTGGAAGACCCAGAAGCAAGCCCTCGGTGTAGGCCGCTACACAGATAAGGAGTTTGCCGAGCTGGAATTCAGCAAAATGTGGAACCGTGTGTGGCAGATCGCCGCACGTTTGGACGAGATCCCGCAAAAAGGCGACTACACCACCTACACCATCGGCGACCAGTCCATCCTGCTGGTGCGCGGCGAAGGCGACAGCGTGAAGTCCTTCTTCAACTTCTGCCCCCACCGTGGCACCACCCTGGGCGAAGGCTGTGGCCATTTCGAAGAAGAACGCATTATTTGCCCATTCCACGGCTGGCGCTGGAACCTGGAAGGCGAGATCCAGATGGTACTTGGCCGCGACGAGTTTGCCGGTGGCAACCTGCGCGACGAAGACGTGGCCATGCGCCAGACCCACTGCGAGGTCTACGCCGGCTTCGTATTCATCAACCTGGATGACAACCCCCAGCCCTTCTCCGACTTTATCGCTCCCATGAAGCAATTCCTCGACGACTTCGTGGTTGGCGACATGCACCACATCTGGTGGAAACAGGCGGAAATCCCCTGCAACTGGAAAGTGGCCCAGGAAGCCTTCTTCGAGGCCTACCACGTCTCTGCCACCCACCCACAGCTGGAAAAAGTGGGCAGTGAAGTGGTCTACGGCAACCGCGAAGAAGACGACGACATGTTCTTCAAGGATCTCACCTACCGTTCACTGGACAACGGCCACGGCTACTTCCACGGCGGCGCCAAAACCCCGATTGCCGGTCATGTGCAGGGAGGCCCTCCCCCCACCAAGGCCGAGCAGATTGAGGCAATGGCCACCCGCATGAACCTGACCGCGGAAGGGCTGGGCGCCATGATCCTCAAGAAAGACATCGACCTGCTGCGCACCCTGAAGGACAAGGACCTGCCGGCGGATGCCAACGTGGGCGCCGAGTACGTGAAGCTGCAATACGCCACCGCTGCCGAGCAGAATCGCCCCATGCCGAAGATGACCCCGGAGCACATCGGTAAATGGGGTGGTGTGAACTTCATCTTCCCGAATGTACTGATCCTGCCACAAGCGGGTAACGCCGCCATCTACCGCGCACGCCCTCACCCAACCGACCCGGACAAATGTATTTTCGAAATCCGCTCGGTAACCACCCTGCCCGCCAACGAGCAGCCAGTACGCTCCACCGTGGAAATCGTTACCGACCCGGAAACCCAGATCGGCCTGATCCCACAGCAGGACCTGGGCAACATCCCCCGCGTGCAGGTTGGCCTGCACTCCAAGGGCATGAAGCAGGTATGGCTGGCGGAGGATCAGGAGCAGCTGATCTCCAATATGCATCGGGAGCTGGATCGCTACCTGCAAGACTAAAGCCTTTACATATCGGCTTAGAAAAAAGGGCGCATGTGAAAACATGCGCCCTTTTTTATTCTCCCCGCGTAACCATGCGCCAACTTGTGGAACTTTCGGCTAGACATAACTTCATTCAGCGCAGATATTAAATTGGCAACCTATAAATGGCGATATTGCGATGTCGGCACCGTTCCGCAAGCAAGCTATCAGTCGCTAATGGATTTATAAACCTGCCAAGGAAAGGCGCCCTTCCAAATGACAACACTTCCCGTGCCAGCTTTTATCAGCCCAAAAATCCCTGTTAGGAAGAGCATTTCCCTTTCTACTATTCACCATCTAGTTCCGAGCAATAAAAAACCAAATAAAACATACATGCACACCAAGAATAAATACCAAATTAATTATAAAGACTCCCCTCTAATTATTTTTAAGGCCAGCCTTCATAAACAGACTATTACGCGTCCATTCGTTATTTTTGATAGGGCGTAGGTTTTAAAGAATATGTGCCGGTGCGTGTTGTTCGTCGCCAGGTGTACCACGGAAGGTTCGTCAGGGTTTACAAAACATGCCGGCTAGGGTGTTCGGCCTGAGGCCTAGTTTCCGTAAAAGTACAGGGTGCCGCTGAAAGCAGAACAACCATCATCGGCAGTAAATTAACGTTGGGCAGTGGTAAATCACAACGCGCGCAACTAGTTACTCTTGGTCGCAGCGAAAAAGGCGCGCGGCTGGGACGGCTAAGCTGCGCTCCGCTGCCCAAAATCAATACGTTAGTACTCTGTGAGCAACACAACCCATCTAAGGAGAGAAATATGAAATATATAGTTTTTTTATTAATTGTGCTTATTCCGTCCGTGTGCCTGTCAGGAGAAACTACCATTTGTAATGACAATGATAGGTGTATTAATACAGAAACAAACGCACGTTTTGGGTTTACGTTTACACCATCATATAAAAACCAATACCAGATTGATTTGCTCGACATCGATGCCTCGTGTGAGGATGACGCTATACCTGCAACAGATAAAGTTCCCCTTCCTAAAAACTCATATTTTAGACAGACATTAGATAAAGATGCGCAAACATCAAATGAATTGATGGTTCATGTATATGAACTTGATAAGGTAGATGATGGTGATGCCAATACTGATAATACTGAATATACAATAGAGAAATATTTTTCAGCACCACATAAAGTATGTCTTAATGGCAAACACCGAGTACAAAAATCAAATTACAAACGCGTCGGCGGGGTAAGCACTGGAGTTCTGGTTGTTCCGTTCAAGCTAAGAGACGGAGATTTGTATAGTGATTCAACGATTGGTCCGTATCTATCATATAAATGGGAAGTAATTGAGATTTTGGCAACAGCTGGTTTATCGCAAATATCAGTTAGTGAGGTTGGCACTGAGGATGTTGAAAGCGAAACGGGGTTAACAGCTGCCATAGGTATAAATTTTGAAATTGATAAAAACTGGGATGTAGCACTTCTACTTGGAGCAGATCACTTGTCTGGCGATAAGGGGGATGAGTGGGAATATCAAGATGACATCTGGATTTCTTTTGGTATAGGGTTTAATTTCACCCGATAGTGCTAACAAGTGAAGGCAGCGGACAGCTAATACTGCCGCTGCTTTAGGTGTTATGCATAAAATCTGCCTTGAGAAATAGCGCGCCCCCTTACCTTTTTGCGGATCAATTTATAGCCAACTAACAGCCATCCCGAGACTGTTGCTATCCCTCCATTTCTGGTACTGTCCGCCGGCCGCTGCCAAGCACCAAACCCACACACATACCCCACAAGAACACCTGAGCCATGGACCTATTTTTACAAGTCTGGGGCGGAAGCTGCTACCTGTCGAACAAGATACTGTTCGCCACCGCAGAGTCTTTTGCCGAAGCCAGAAAACGCCAACTGAAGATTCTGGGATGGATTGTCTATCTGCTGGGTGTACCTGCCTGGGTGGTGATTCTTGTCGCCCACAACGACTGGATCGCCGCGTCCATCGAGGCCGGGGGCATTCCGGCCATGTTGCTGGGCCTGTACAACACCATCCATAACCACCAGAGGGTAAACCGGCGCTTTAACAAGCTGGTGTCGCTCTGTACCTACTCCGCATTGGCGTTCGGGTTTTCCATCAGCATCTACCACCACGGGGGCTTAGCGTCAGTGAGCCAGATTCTGGAGGTTGGCGTGATGTTCGGGTTTCTGTTAGGGAGTTACTTTCTGGCTAAAGGCAATAACAATGGCTGGCTGATGTTTATGCTGATGAACGTCAGCATGGCGGGCCTGATGTATATTCAGGAGAAGCCTATCCTTATGGCGCAGCAGCTGCTGTCATTATGCTTTGTGCTGTTTGGCTTTATAAAGGCGCACCGCAATCACAAGGCGGCGCTTTTGCAGAAGTGATAACAGGCACAGCAGCGATAACCGATATCAGTCGAAGTCGCGTCAGCGCCTCCAGTCCGGTAGATTTACCAATTGCAATTCCGGTAGACTTGCGCCACTTTTCCTGTGAAAACCGGAAAACTGCGGGCCTGCCCTGATTACCGGGAGCCGCCCTCCCCCTCTTTATTGACCAGCCACCCATCCCTAACCACAGCGCTGATAACGCCCATGATCATTTATTACCTGGAAATGACCTCAAAAGATAACCTGCTTCCGAAAGAGGCTGTGGCCGGAATTTCCATCAATGAGGCCAAGGTTAAGAATTTCCGCTTCAACCGCTTTCTGTACCAGTTGGTTGGCGAGGCCTGGAGCTGGACGGACAAGCTCTCCCTCACGGATCAGGCGTGGCAGGAGTACGCGGAGAACGACAATTTACGCACCTGGGTTGCGTACGTCGAGGGCAGCATTGCCGGCTATTACGAACTGCAGGTGCAGGATGAAGGCAATGTGGAGCTGGTCTATTTCGGGCTCGCGCCCGATTTTATCGGCAAAGGCCTTGGCGGTTATTTGCTGACCCATGCGATTGCCACTGCCTGGTCACTGCCCGGAACCCGCAGGGTCTGGGTACACACCTGCGATCTGGACCACCCGAACGCGCTCAAAAATTACGAGGCACGAGGCTTTACGCTTTACGATGTCGAGCACAGCTAACCCTGTGACCTGCTTCACGCAGAGACTACTGGACATCCTGTCTGCCACTCAGACAACATCACCTGACAACAACTACGAGCACCTGTAGGAACGGCGGCATCTGTCTGGCTACTTTACGCACAGAGTCTCCATACAGCGCGCGCCCCAATCCTCAGCAGCAAAGGCACATTCAGTACATGGAAGAACAGTACCAATATCGTAACCGGGAAGTTATCAAGGATGAGTCCAGGGAGTTTCGCCTGGGCGAGGGACGAATCAGCGGCTATTTGTCGTTTACCCTGGGCTTATTAAGCCTCCTCGCTGTACTGGCCTACCTCTACCCTTCTTACCTGACTACAACAGACTTGCGTGCAGCCTACGATGCCAAGCAGCTGCAGCTGGTGTTGAGGTACGGCATGTACTTCTCGTTGTTGTTTGGGGTTTTGGCTCTCATCCTCAACAAAGCCAAATACAAAGTTCCGGGCGTGGCCGGTGTGGTTCTTACCCTGCTCGGGTTCTACCTCGGCGGACACACCATACCGGTTGGTCCGGTTGAGCCGCATGCTCTCTCGCTGGGCGTGGATTGGCTGATCATCGCGTTCCTGCTGTCTGCGGTTGTGTTTATGACCCTGGAAAAGCTGTTCCCCAAATACCGCGATCAGTTGATCATGCGGCCGGAGTGGGATGTAGACCTGTTCTATTTCGTGTTTAACCACCTGGCCATATCCGCCATCCTGATCTTTGCCAACTACCACGCCAGCCATTTTGAGTGGGCGCTCAGCCCCTCACTGCAAGAGGCGGTTCGCTCCATGCCCATTCTGTTACAGGTGGGTATTATTGTGATTTGCGCCGATTTTGTTCTCTACTGGGAGCATCGCCTGTACCACGAAGTGAAGCCGCTGTGGCCGATCCATGCGGTGCACCACTCGGTGGAAAACCTCGACTGGCTGGCCGGCTCCCGAGGGCACTTCCTGCAGGTATTCTCGGAACGAGCCATGGTGATGGTGCCGCTGTACCTGATCGGTGCAGATCCCCAGGCGCTCAATATCTATGTGACCTTTGCGGCACTGCAGGCCATCCTGATTCACTGCAATTTGTCGATCAACTTCGGGCCATTGAAATACATCTTTGTCACACCGCAATTTCACCATTGGCACCACAGCTCGGAAAAGCCTGCCATCGATACCAACTACTCAGCGCATACGGTGCTGTTTGACCGACTGTTCAAGACCTATCACCTGCCCGACCAGCACTGGCCGGCGGAATACGGCACTACCGTCAGGTTGCCTCGCACGGTGCTCGGACAGCTGCTCTATCCCATAACAGCGCTGTTGGGTTCCAAAGACAAGACGTGAAATCTGGCAAACAGGTGAGCGTCAGAAGATACTCATGACCCGGTCCATGGTTTCGATTTCCGACAGACAGATACTCCGGGCATTGGGGCGCGAATACTTTCTGGTGATCTCGGCAGTATACTTGTCATTGAAGCTATCAAACCTGGCCATGTAGCTGTCGTTATAGATGGGCATATAGACACTGATGCACTGTTGATACTGAGCGTAGTCAGCAAGCAGGGTTTCCCGGCATTGCCGGGCTGTGTTTTGCAATCGTCGTGCACAGCTCCCCTACTCCAAGAGCATGAAGCATGGATAAGTGACGGAAGATGAGTTGCAGCTGACATCAATTGGCATCCGGATCAGGATCACTACATGAAAAATTCAAATTAAGTTAACGACTTAGAACAGAAGGTCACATGTGAAAACATGTGCCTATTTTGGAAGGCCGTTATTCCGGAGATTAATTTCTGGCACATGATTCCATAGTATGCACAATTAATTATTGATCATCTCCGAATTGCAGGCTATACAAACAGAAATTGACACCTCAGATCGACGCGCTACGAGCAGCTCATTTTGATATGGAGAAATCGCCATGGACTGGCGCCCCCCCAACGACCTCAAACTCCCCGATAGAGCTTTCCAACACTAAAGATCTTTTCGACGACTCTCTATTTTTTAATTAATCCTATCTAAGGCTGACGATCAAAAACACCAGAAAAATAGCTTGTTCGGATTACTCGAAACTCCAACCCAAGAAGGAAATATACCATGCTAATAATTACAAACCGGAATATTAATTTATCCAACTTTCAGAATGGAATTGGAGATCAAAAAGCTTTTGGAGATAGCGTTAATTCAAAGGGCCCAAATGAGGTCAGACTAGCAACTGCAGTAAAGATCAATGGAAAATGGAATGTTGAATTAATTAAAGAACCATCAAAACTTACCGAGAGCAACATGCCCTCTAGGAAAGAGTTCTCCAAAGTCAGAGAAAAATTAACATCCGAGGGAAAAAATTGCGTTTTTTTTGTCCACGGATTCAATCAGTCCTTTGAAAAGAACCTAGAAAAGAGCCTTGCTTTAGAGCAGGAGCATAACGTAGAGGTCATTGCCTTTTCTTGGCCTTCAAATCCCGGAGGATTTAAAACCAAGGAATATCGACACGCCAAGCGAACAGCCAGAGCTTCGGTGGGGGCACTTGACTCTACTTTAGAGAAGCTTGGATCATATCTAAAAGAACCCTTCAATCGGAAGGCGCTAGAGGCGTGTGATATTAAATTTTCTTTGATGGCATATAGCTTGGGAAACTATCTATTTCAGAATTACATTGTTGACTCTGTGTATGAAAATGAAACTGCAATTTTCGATAATGTGATTCTTTGCCAGGCCGACGTGGACAACAAAGGACATTCCGACTGGGTAAACCTAATAGAATCCGGAAAAAAGGTATATATCACCATCAACGAGAACGACTGGGTTCTTAAGTGGTCAGACGCAAACTTTCAGAAAAACCGATTGGGAAGAACTGCAAAGAACTTAAATTCCGAAAATGCCATATATTTTGATTTCACAAACGGGGATAACGTAGGAAAAACTCACGGAGTTTTTTACAAGAAAACAAACAATACGGTAAAACAGTTTTTTACAAAGGTTTTAAACGGAGAAAGAGGCCAGGACACCCCAGGGATGACTTATGATGCCCGATCAAATTCTTATAGATTTTAAGATAACTGTAAAGATAAAAAAATATGCCAAAAAATATTTAGGAACATATATTTAACGGATTACAACTAACGGCCTTGGAACTCCTGCTTACCGCAAAAAATAGAATTTCATTTCCCCTCCACCTAGGTCATATTATCAACAGAAATTAAAAATAAATGGATGAAAATATGAATTATCAGTATGTTTGCCCAATTCACCATGATGTTGTTTTATTTGTTGAGAGCTTAGAAAAGTTGAACTATGTGGTATTTGCTAAGGCCGAGTATTGCCCAAAGTGCAAAAAATCATACTTTAAAGAACAGTGCGACGAATTAGATTTGGAAAGCGAAGATGGCAATTAAATTTAAGGGTGATGATTTAGAGTCAGGTTTGGTAGAGTGGGTAAAATCCAACATTAAAGAATCACACAAAATATCCTATGATTTAGGAAAATTCTTTTTCACGGTATCGATAAGCACCATAGGCGTCGTGGCAACTCTCGAGAAACTTGACAATAATTCAGAATTTGACAGCCCCATGATTGTGTCGTTAATTTCACTTTTTACTGCAATGCTTATTTCCATTGATTTAGCACGCCCCAAGGAATTAAAAATAACCGGCGAATCCGATTTGCAAATTGTTTATCACGATAAAATACGAAAAGTCACATGGAGAATTTTATTTTGGTTCTCGGCATGGCTAGCGGGATCTGTTCTCGGCGGATATGCGGCTGTTTTCACATGATCACCTAAAATAACCCGGAATATATTCCCATTATCTCCAGCCCTTGTTAACGATATTTTTTACGAGGAAATTAATTTATAAGAGAATTGAAATATTTTTGTTATAAAAATACAAGTATAAAAATATTTTAGGGAATCACTATGAGATATCTTTATTCAATTTTTATAGATCTACCATTAACAATGGTGCGCAACATTTAATCTTGTCAGACAATACGACGAAGTTACAGATAAAGGGCTAAAGAAATATAAATAGTCCATCAACTTTTTGTCAGATAATTTGGATGATAACGCAGGCAAAATCCGTGACCTTACAAGAAATTATTGAAAACCATAATGTTCTTTAATGAATAATAGAACCTTTAATAGATAAGGCCCTTAATATCCCACCGCCTCTAGAAAAAGCTGTGTTAGAGGTTCAGATTAACACTAAATAAAGGAATATCTTAAAATGGAATATTTTCCAAATATTATTTCAGCGATAGGATTGATGGCGCTCGCAATTCAATTACATTTGAGCCGTAAAGAGCGCCGAGCCTACCACGAAAGAACAAAAAAGCAGGCAACATTAGAGCACGCTGGGCCTCAATGGGTAGACGCGAAATTTGAGTTAGAAACTAGATTTGGAAATGAATTAATTCAGAAAGCAAAAGCAGATGAGATATTCAAAAACCATGAGCTAAAAGCTCATGTTGACAGATTACTAAGCTCGCTTGAGGATATTTCTGCTGGGGTAAACGCTGGGATTTATGATGGCGACATACTGTATAGAATGTGCGCAACCTCTTTTATTCGGTCTTTTGAAAGATTCAAGACATACATTGAATTGAGAAGAAAAGAAGAAAGTCAAGAAATGTATATTGAACTTGAAGCTGTCGTTACTACTTTCACTGAAAGAAGGCGCAAGCATCCAATGTCTGCGGGAGACATACTTCATTCTAATGATTTATAGAACGATATTTACATCCCTAGAAGTAGTGTCAGCGGGAAAACCTGCTCTGCCCCTAAGTTAGTGGACTTCCCAACCCCTCAGAGACAAAGCTGGGACCCATCTGAGCCCCTTTCCCGGGCCTCTGGAGTGAGCACAGTGAATCGCCACTAGTCTGTAGAACGTACCACACTCCACACCCCTTTCCCTTCCATCACGGCCTTGCCATCCACCTTCAGCACACCCCGGGCAAAGATCAGGCTTTTACCGGTCTTGAGGATTTCCGATTCCAGCTCGACAAAGGCCGGTGGTGTCACCGCACTGAGGAAGTGGGTATCCAGCTGCACGGTGGAGCAGATGGCGCGATCCGCAGCCTCCCAGACTTTCAATGACAGGGCGTGATCGAAGAAGGTCATCAAGACACCGCCATGAATAATGCCCTGGGCGTTGCAGTGGCTCTCGCCCAGTTGCACGCCATAGTGCCAGCCGTCAGCGGTTTTCTGTGTCCACAGAGCGCCCAGGGAGGCGGGAATGCCCTTCATCTCTTTGCGCTTCCAGTCGCCCTGCTCTGCGGGCACTGGCTTGTCATTGTTGGTATTCATCGTTCACTCCTGATGACTTCAATACTCGCCACTATCTTCACAATATGAGCTGTCTTGCTGCTGAGGACTTACCGGTGAGGCGCTGCCACCAGCGACAGACATCAGCTTTAAACCGTACCGAGGCTAAAGGCGATGTGGTGGGGGCACTCTTAAGGGGACCGGGTAAAGGGGTCGAGCCAAATCGCTGCCTCGGCCAGACGCCAGGCAGCGACCGCGTTGCTCATCCCTGCTTCGCCATTTGAAAGCAATACATCAGGTGGTCCAGGTTACCCGAAGGCAGTACCGGGAAAGTGAGATGATTGTCGGTGTTATGGATGGCATCGATGTTTTCTGCCACAGCCTCCATGGTCAAATCCGGCAGGTATACACCCCTGGTCTCAGAGGTATAGGCCACCGCCGTGCGGCCCGCCATGGAGATCAGCATCTCACCTGAAACCGAACAGCTTTCGTGGCTTAACCAGCCCACCAGCGGCGCCACCATCTCTGGCTCCATAGGCGGGTACTGGCTGGTATCCAGGCCTTCGGCCATGCGGGTCACTGCACCGGGCAGGATTACGTTGCTCTTGATGTTGAAGGCTTCGCCTTCCACGGCGATGGTGTTGGACAGGCCAACCAGACCCGCCTTGGCGACACTGTAATTGGTGTTCTCGGACTTGCCGTACAAGCCATTCACAGAACCGGTCAATACGATACGGCCATAGCCTGCTTGCTGCATATGGGGCATAGCCGCACGCACAACGTTAAAACCGCCACGCAAATGTACATCCAGCACCAGCTCAAAATCTGCGTGGCTCATCTCGGCCAGCGGCGCGCGACGGACGATACCCGCGTTATGAATAATAATGTCGATACGGCCATAGGTGTTGATGGCCGCATCGATCATGGCTTGCCCGCCTTCCGCGGTAGCAACCGAATCGGTATTGGCAATGGCCTCGCCACCCGCGGCCTTGATTTCCTGCACCAGAGCCTCGGCCGGACCTTCATCAGTACTGTCACCGCTCATGCTGACACCGGGGTCATTTACCACTACCTTCGCCCCACGCTCCGCCAGCAGCAGCGCGTAGGCACGCCCCAGTCCACGGCCAGCGCCGGTAATGACTGCTACACGATTATCGAATCTCAGATCCGCCATAATCCAACCTCTTCTGTTCGCTCTGATTCACTCATGCTTCGCTCCTCGCCCTGTGCGGGGTGGAACGATTCTGTTCTCGAAAGGCGGCCATAGTACTGAATTGAGGGGGGACTTGTCAGGAAAAAAGCCCTCCGGAAGCAGGCTCAGGAGTTATCACCTGCACCCCGGAGGGCGTTTCTGAAAGTGGACTCTCAGCAGACCACACTGCCCTCACGCAGCTGCCGGATCTGCTCCGGGGAGAGCTTCAGCACGTCACTGAGGACCTCATCGGTATGTTGGCCAAGCACCGGTGGTGCCGCCGGAACCGGCTGTTTGTCCCCGGGAAAACGGATGGGGCGATTGACGATGGGTATCTTGCCGAGCGTCTTGTGCTCAGTCTCCACCACCATCTCACGCGCCACGGCCTGGGGCTGGGACAGGGCCTCAAGCACGCCGAGAATCGGGGCGTTGGGCACCTGATGCTCCGACAGCAGGATCTCCAGCTCGGCCACGGTCTTTTCCCGCGTGTAGTTGGAGATCAGTTCATTCACCAGGTCGCGACGATCACGTCGCTTCTCGATGCTGTTAAACAGTGGATCGGTGATCCGCTCCGGCATGGACAGCGCGGTACAGATGCGCTCCCAGAAGGTGTTGGTGAGACAAGCGATGATGATGGAACCGTCTTTCGCGGGGAAATTACCGTAGGGCACCAGATTCGGGTGTTGTGAACCCTGCGGCTTGGGATCTTCGCCTTTGAAGAATGCCAGTTGCGCCAGATAGCCCAGCATGCCGATCATACCGTCCAGCAGACTGACGTCGATCAGGCGGCCCTTGCCGGTGACACTGCGCTCATAGAGCGCCGCCAGAATACCGATGGGACCGTTCACCCCGCCGATTAGGTCACCCAGGGGGATGCCCATCTTGGTGGGCATGGCGCCGGGTTCGCCGTTGACACTGAGGGCTCCGGAGAGCGCCTGCAGCACGATATCGAAGGAAGGTTTGTCTTTCAGCGGGCCGGTCTGGCCAAAGCCGGAAATGGCGCAGTAGATAAGGCGCGGGTTAATGGCCGACAGCGTTTCGTAACCCAACCCCAGGCGATCCATAACACCGGGACGATAGTTTTCCAGCAGGACATCGCACTCCAGCACCAGATCCTTGATCAGCTGCAAACCGGCATCGGTCTTGAGATCAATGACAATACTCTTCTTGCCGCGGTTAACGCTGATGTAATAGTGGCTCTCGCCTTCACGAAACGGCGGAAAAGTACGGGTCTCGTCGCCTGTGCCGGGCGGCTCTACCTTGATCACTTCGGCGCCCAGGTCTGCCAGTGCCAGTGATGCGGATGGGCCGGCCAATACGCGGGTAAAGTCCAGAACCCGTACACCCTTGAGAGGGCCTGCCCATGTCGGCGTATTGCTCTCTTTCGTGCGGGTTTCGTCCATGCGGGTCTCTTCCATACGGAGTACCTACAGAATTTTTTGATGCATTATCTTTATTATTTTCCGTGGTGGCCCTGGGGCTATCGACTCACGGACTTATGTTGTGCACGGGGCGCTTGCCCGCAGCCAATGCCGGCACAGCGGCCGGCATCAGAAAAAATCGCACAACAGGAGCCATTTGGCTCCTGTTGTATGGGCACCGGGCTACCCACAGTAGCTGGTACCCGACCGCGGATTAGCCGCGGCTTGGCAGTTCCACAATACAGGTACCCTGTGCAGACAGCTCCTCACGATGAGTCGTCGCCTTCTGGGCAATCTCTACCAGGTGCTTGCCGTCTTCCACCCACTTGCGGGTCACTTCGCCGTTGATGAAGATGACATCACCGTCCGGGTTGTGACGACGGATTTCGCTGTTGGCGCTGCGCAGGAAGCCATCATCACCCATCCAGTTGGTGGCGTGGTGAGTCAGCCAGGAAGCACGCTCGGGGCCGTAATCGTAGGCACCCGGAGCACCAACCTGCAGGGCGAACTCTTCATCCCAATGCACACGCTCAGGGCAATCAGGCACATTAAAGCGGTTCTTGATACCGGTACCAGGGTGCTTCTGCTGCATCATGTAAGCCAGTTTGTTGGCACGGATGTAGAGACCACCCCAGCCCTGCGCGTAACAGATAAACCCGGTTACGGTCATTGGGCCTTTCATCATGGTTGGCAGCTTCTCACCCACTTCCACGTCTTCATAGAAGCGTGGGGTTGCACCGCGAACCTCTTCGTTGTCATACAGCTTGGACCACTCGGCCAGCTGCTCGTCAGTGAACGGCTCAACCTTGCCTTTCACTTCGGTGTACTTGGTGCCGCGCTCACGGGCTTCGTCACGGTCGGTACGGAATACCCAGCTGTCAGCGTCTGCTACCAGGTCGCCGTCCTGGTTGTAGAAGTCCACATGGTAGATCTGCTGGAAAGCACGACCGGCAAACTTGGTCTGATGCTCAACCAGGTCTTTCAGGTAGGCTTCAGTGGTGATGGTGTCGTTACGCTTAACCGGCTTGTGCCAGTTCCAGTTGGCACCGGCCCACATGGCGTGTACACCGGACAGGCCACCACAGTAACCGGAGATGATACGGCTGGTGGTGAACATAAAGCTTGGCAGCGCAATAACGTCACCGTATTTGGTGTTCTTGGCGTACTCCGGGTCACACCACAGCGGGTTGTCATCACCGATACCATGGGCGTAGTGGCGGATGGCATCGCGAGTGGCTTCGTAGTTCCATGGCTCGATGGTATTGGTGATTTTTACACCGATACGCTCACGCAGGGCAGCCAGGCCCTCTTCAGTGATTTTAGGAAATTTATTAGTAGACATATTTATCTTCTCCTCGGTAATCAGTTGCCGGCAGCAGCGGTTTTGGCAGCTTCCTGGTCGCGAAGCTTTTTGCGGTGAACCTTGCCTGCCGGCGTCTTTGGAAGCTCACTCACAAATTCGACAATGCGCGGGAACTCGTGTTGTGCCAGACGCTCCCGGGTAAAATCCTGTAACTCTTTAACGTACTCTTCACTGGCGGGACGATCCGTCACCACGAAGGCCTTCACCACCTGGCCACGTTTTTCGTCCGGTACGCCAATGACACCCACCTCTTTCACGTCGTCGTGCTTGAGCATGGTGTGCTCGATCTCGACCGCACTCATGGTCCAGCCGGCGGAGATAATGACATCATCGGCACGGCCGCAGTGGTAGAGGTAACCGTCGGCGTCCACCATGGCGCGATCTTTGGTGGTCTCCCAGTGATCTTTTTTCCAGAGCATCAGCTCGCCCACTTCATCGGCGTCGGTCTGGGTGCCGTCAGGGCGATGGACTTCCAGCTTAAGGCCGGGAATAGGTTTGCCCAGTGAACCGGGCTTGCGCTCGAAATCTTCCGCGCCGGGGAAGTTCACCAGCACCACACCGATTTCGGTAGTGCCGTACATGCTGCAGGCCGGCACTTTGAAGTACTCGTCGATGAATTCCAGCGTGGCTGGATCAATTGGCTCACCGGTAAACGACAGCTTGCTGAAGAAAAACTCAAACTGACCGGCGTTACCGGTGTTTTTCATCAGGCGGTAGTGAGTCGCCGCGGCGGACATATTGGTAATTTTGAAGTCCTGCAGCGCCTTCATCAGCCGGGTGGCATCGAACTTGCCGGAGAAAGTGCCGGTAGTCACACCCAGTGCCAGCGGCGCCAGGGTGCCGTGCCAGAGGCCGTGGCCCCAGGCGGGTGACGATGGGCAGAAGAACTCATCACCGGGACGGATACCAGTGCCATACAACGCGGCAAACATCAGGGTAACGATGGACTTGTGGGTGTGCTTGACCGCCTCCGGCAGCTCACGGGTGGTACCGGAGGTGTACTGAAACACGGCCAGGTCGTTGGCTTTGGTTTTGGGCTCGTAGCTGCCGGGGTATTTGGAAATCTCATCCAGCAGGCCCTGGTCCGCAATCACCACACGCAACCCTTCTATACCGCGCGCCACCTCTGCCTTTTCGGCATTGGTCACCAGAATGGTGGGCTTGCAGTCGTCGATGCGCAGGCGCAATGCGTCGGGCCCAAACAGGGTAAACATGGGCACACTGATGGCACCGGTCTGCATGGCCCCGAACAGGCACACATAGAACGGCAGCGAAGGCTCCAGCATAAAAGCGATACGTTCGCCCGGCTGCACACCGTTGGCATCCAGCCAGTGGGCAAACTGCGCAGCACCCGTGGAGATTTGGTCAAAGCTCAGGATCTCATCATGACCATCGGCACAGGCCAGGCGCACTGCTGCGCGGCCGGAACCATCGGCATGACGGGTCATACACTCATGAGCGATATTGAGGTATTCACGATCACCGTCGAACAGCTCCCACAGCGCCGCCGAATTGGCGTGCTCCCGGGCATCTGCGTACGACGTGTACTCAGTGAGTTTTTTCATCACTTCACCACTGCATTTTTTATCGTTATTCAGTATTTATCAGGTCGTCGATGCCGGGATGGGCACCTCGCCTTGAGTGGTTAACAAGATGCCACAGCAAATTATTGTTGTAAATATAGAAAACTATTTTATATATTGAATACTGTAAGTTGTGCCAAGGCTGTTCGATTACCGGGATCAGAGGTTAAATCCGGTACCTGGATGGCTGTACACTAACGACCCACGACCACTGCCCAAGACAACCAATAGCCCTGCATAATGAATAAAACTGACAACTCCCAGCCCGCCCATATCACCCGCGGACGCAAGCTCGCCCAGGCCGTGAAGGACAGCAAGGCGCCCGCCATTTCCCGCGCCGCCGCCATACTGCGCCTGCTGGGGCGCAGCGATACCCCCCTGGGTGTACAGACCATTGCCCGGGAGCTGGATCTGGTACCCAGCACCGCCCTTAACGTACTCAGGGCGCTTGTGACCGAACAGTTCGTCAATATGGATCCCGATACCAAGCGCTACAGTCTGGATGCCGGTGTACTTACCCTCGCCCGCCAATGGCTGGGCCGGGATCAGTTCACCAGCCTGGCGCAGCCAGTGCTGGACCGCCTCAGCCACACCCACGACGTCACCATGCTCGGCGTGCAGATCTCGGGACTGGATAACATCATCGTGGTCAGCTGCTCGGAAGCCGGCAGCAATTTCCAGCTACGTGCCGAGGTGGGCAGCCGGTTCCCGGTGTTTGTCAGTGCCACCGGGCGTTGTATCGCTGCCTTCAGCGATTGCAGCAACGTGGACCTGAAAGCCCAATTCGACAAGTTGCGATGGGATGAACCGCCAGCCTACGAGGAGTGGCTGCAACAGATTGAACAGACCCGGGAACAGGGTTTTGCCATGGACACGGGTAACTACATTTCCGGCGTCACTGTGGTTGCCGTACCGGTATGGAACAGTCGCGGCCAGCTGAGTAATGCGTTGGTCGCCCTGGGGATTGGCAGCGCACTGCTGCGCTCGGGACTGGCTGAACTGCAACAGGCACTTACCGAAGAAGCCCGTAAGCTCTCGTCCCGTTTGGGGGGCTAAATTCTTCGCTCGCGTGCAAGGTAAATTCCGGATTATTGGTTGCAAGATCGCGCAGGGGATAAGGCGAATTCCGGTGCAACCGGAAGATGAGATGGTCTGGGCCACTGCGCTCCCGTGAGAAGGAGCCCAGGCAATCTTTTTCTTTCACCCCCTCTCAGCTCAGGCACATAGCGCCTTTCATCAACCTTCGTCCGTGGCACGTAAATAATCAATCAGACCTATAGCCAACTTCAATCACACTTTGTGATCCAAAAACCCGCCCGCAGAGTACTCTTGTGACTGGCCCTGCGTTTGCGACGTAAAGGCCTGAAATATATGGGGTTATTGGGGGAGTTTGGATGAAAGGTTCTTACGATCTGGAATTGGTCGCCGCGTCATATTGCGTAGCTGTAATCGCCGCGTTTTCCGCAATCTATTTTGGTACCCGTGTCCGCACCCTCTCGGGGGGCAGCAAATCGTTTTGGTTTTGTGCTGGTGCCTTCTGTCTCGGGGCCGGCATCTGGTCCATGCATTTTGTCGGCATGAGCGCCTACAAAATGCCCATGGCAATGGAGATGAGCTTCGACCTGTCGATCACTGTAACCTCACTCATTCTCGCTGTGCTGGCCTCGGCACTGGGTCTGAGGGCTATCACAAGAACATCTGTCAATGCCGTGCAGCTGCTGGCCCACGCTATGATCATGGGCATGGGGGTCTTCGCCATGCATTACTGCGGCATGTACGCCATGCAGATGGATCCACCCATCCAGTACGATACCTTGCTTGTCGCAGTCTCCGGCGTCATTGCCGTGGCGGCTTCCGGCGCGGCCATGGTGATCTGTCGCAATATTGAGCGGGTACCCCGTCGTTACGGCATACTAGTGAAAGCGGCCGCGGCACTGGTAATGGGTCTGGCGGTATGCGGCATGCATTACACCGGCATGGCCGCAGTCAGCTTCCCGATGGACGCTACGATGCCAATGTCCAATACACTGCGGGGCAACTGGATGGGCACGCCCACCGCCGTAGCCGCGTCGTTTTTCCTGTTATTACTGGTCTATATCGCCTTCGAAGATTTTCGTGAGCTGGAGCGCGCCCGCCAGGCAGAGAAGCAGGCTGCAGAAGCCGTTACCCACGCAGCGTTCAATGATACACATACCGGCCTGCCCAACCGCACTGCACTGGAGAGCCATCTGAAGGAGCTTACCGGCGCTTCGACAGCCGCCCGCAAGGAACCCTTCAGCCTGCTCTATTTTGAATTGCAGGACTATCGCAGGATCAGCAGTGAATCAGGAGAAAAGGCCGCACAGGGCTACGCATCAAATTTTGCCAGCGTACTGCGACAACAGTTTCCTGCCCCCGCTTACCTTAGTCGCTACAACACCAATGGCTTTATCGCGGTTTTGCCCCTGAGGGATTCCGGCACACTGGAAAGCCTGGCCGGCCAGCTGGCTGAGAGTCTCGCACATCCGCTCGGTCGCGGCACACAGCCAACGCCCTATCAGTTCGGGATCGGGTATGCCTCTTACCCGGCGGCCGGTGTGGTCAGTCGGCCGCTGATCAGACTGGCTCAGGTTATCAGGGCCCGGTTTGAGAGTCGCCATACTCCCCAGGTGCTGAAAACAGCTGCCACACCGGCGTAACAAAAAAACGGGGCCAAAGGCCCCGTTTTTTAGGTCGGAGGAGGCATTTAGTCAGCGGCTGGTTCAAAGTCCAGCAGGTCGGCCCCACCTTCCACCAGCTCGCCGGCGGCATAGTAAAACGCCTTCACAGTACCGTCTGCCGGTGCGCGGATGGTGTGCTCCATCTTCATCGCCTCCATCACCAGCAAGGCTGCGTCTTTTTTCACTTCACTGCCCGGCTCCACCAGCAGGGTGACGATGGTACCGTTCATTGGCGCGCACAGCGCTGCATCACCGGAACCTGCATCTTCCGCACCCAGGTCGGCAGTCACCTGACTGAACTGCTGTGCAGACTCCTGAGTGTAGAGACTATACACACCATCGTGTTCGGCAACGGTTGCCCGCGAGCGATAACCGTCGATATCGGCGTACAGGTCACTGCCTGCCAGCTTGCCCTGCGCGCGCACGGTCTTGCCGGCAACGGTGATGTTGTAACTGATACCACTGCCCTGCCCCAGTTGCTCCACCACCACGGGGAAATGCTGACCCTGCAACTCCAGCTCAAACAGATGCACGTGGGGCTCGTTGAGGCGCCAGGCATTGCTCTGGTTCCAGGGCGAATACGGGTCGTGAGCGGCTGCACTGCCGTGACGGGCATCCGCAGCACGGCGTAACACCAGGTAGAGTGCGGCCAGTGTCGCGCCGGCGGCAACATCCTGTTCACCATCGTGGAAAATCTTGTCGTGGTGCTTGCCAATAAAACCGGTATCCAGCTCTGCGGCCTTAAACGGCTCACAGGTGGCCAGGTTGTAGAGGAAATCCACGTTGGTAGTCATGCCGCTGATACGGTATTCACTCAGGGCCTTGCCCAGACGACGCAGGGCGGCGTCGCGGTCTTCGTCCCAGACAATCAGCTTGGCGATCATCGGATCGTAAAACACACTCACCTCATCACCCTGCAGTACGCCGGTATCCACCCGCACATGGCGACTCTCTTCCGGTGGCTCCAGGAATGAGAGAGTACCAGTGACCGGCAGGAAGTCGTTGGCGGGATCCTCGGCGTAGATACGGGCTTCAAAGGCGTGCCCCTTGATCTGCACCTGCTCCTGGGTCAATGGCAGGGTCTCACCATAGGCTACACGCAACTGCCACTCCACCAGATCCTGACCGGTGATCATTTCCGTTACCGGGTGCTCCACCTGCAGGCGGGTGTTCATCTCCATGAAGTAGAAGGAGCCGTCTTCGTCCAGCAGAAACTCGACGGTCCCGGCACCAACATAGTTGATGGCCTTGGCGGCCTGCAGTGCCGCTTCACCCATTCTGGTACGCAACGCAGGATCCACACCCGGTGCCGGAGCCTCCTCGATTACCTTCTGGTGACGACGCTGCACGGAACAGTCACGCTCCGCCAGAAACACACCATTGCCGTGACCGTCACAAAAGACCTGAATCTCCACGTGCCGCGGCTTGGTGAGGTATTTTTCCACCAGCATGCGATCGTCGCCGAAGCCATTCATGGCCTCACGTTTGGCCGCAGCCAGGCCCTCGTCAAATTCTGCCGCCGACCAGACCTGGCGCATACCTTTACCGCCGCCACCGGCGGTGGCTTTCAGCAGCACGGGATATCCCATATCATCCGCCGCCTTTTTCAGCAGCGCGGGGTCCTGGTCTTCACCGTGATAACCGGGTACCAGCGGGACGTCAGCCTCTTCCATAATGCGCTTGGCCGCGGATTTGGAGCCCATGGCCTCGATGGCGCCTACCGGTGGACCGATAAAGACAATACCCGCCGCATCACAGGCGCGGCAGAATTCGGAGTTTTCGCTGAGAAACCCGTAACCTGGGTGAATCGCTTCGGCACCGGTTTTTCTGGCCGCCTCAATCACTCGCTCGATCACCAGGTAGGATTCCCTGGACGGTGCACCACCGATGTGGACAGCCTCATCGGCCATTGCCACGTGCAGGGCATTGGCATCGGCGTCGGAGTAGACAGCCACAGTAGCGATGCCCAGCTTGCGGGCGGTTTTAATCACGCGGCAGGCGATTTCACCGCGATTGGCAATCAGGATTTTGTTAAACATTTTTATTGTCCTTTAACCGTTGATCCAACTGGCGGGTCGTTTTTCGAGGAATGCGTTCAACCCCTCCTGCCCTTCACCGGAGACGCGGATGGTGGCAATGCGCTCGCTGCTGTCAGCGATCAGGTCATCTGTTAACACGCGGTTTTCAATGTCGAGCACCAGTCGTTTGGCGGCCCTGATGGCAGCCGGACTGTTGGCCAGCAACGTATTCACCAGTTCATCAATGCGACTGTCCAGTATTTCAGCATCCACCAGCTCCGATACCAAACCCAGTTGCGCGGCGGTCTCCGCCGAAAAGCGCTCGGCGGTCATAAAGTAACGGCGGCAAGCGCGCTGTCCTATGGCAGCCATCACGTAAGGACTGATGGTCGCGGGGATCAATCCTATTTTGACTTCACTCAGGCAGAAGCTGGCTTTCGGGGCCGCTACCGCCATGTCGCAGCAGCTCACCAGACCCACGGCGCCGCCGAATGCCGCACCCTGCACCCGGGCAATGGTGGGAAACGGCAAGGTGTTGAGCGTCTTCAGCATATTGGCCAGTGCATTGGCATCGCGCAGGTTTTCGTCATAGCTGTAGTTGGCCATGCGCTGCATCCAGCCCAGATCGGCACCGGCGGAAAAACTCTTGCCTTCGGCCGCCAGGATCATGATGCGTACTTGCGGGTTTTCCGCCAGTGCCTGAAAGGCGTTGGTCAGTTCGGCAATCACACCATCATCAAAAGCGTTGTGTTTGTCGGGCCGACTCATGGTGACAGTCGCTACACCACGACCGTCTATGTGTGTTCTTATGGTTTGTTCTGTCATGGGAAACTCTCCTGCTCACCTGCAACCGCAATCACATGCGGAAGACACCAAACTGCGTGTCCTCCAGCGGTTTATTGAGAGCCGCAGACAGGGCAAGTCCCAGGGTCATGCGGGTTTCCGCAGGATCGATCACGCCATCGTCCCACAGCCGTGCAGAGGCGTAGTACGGGTGTCCCTGCTGCTCATAGGTATCCAGGATCGGTTTTTTGTATTCAGCTTCCTCTGCCGGACTCCACTCGCCACCTTTTTTCTCAATCTGGTCGCGACGCAGTTGTGCCATCACGCCAGCGGCCTGTTCGCCGCCCATCACCGAGATGCGGGCATTGGGCCACATAAACAGGAAGCGTGGATCATAGGCACGACCGCACATGCCGTAGTTACCGGCACCAAATGAACCACCAATCAGGACCGTGAGCTTGGGCACCTTGGCGCAGGCCACTGCGGTTACCATCTTGGCACCGTGCTTGGCGATACCGCCGGATTCGTACTGGCGACCCACCATAAAGCCGGTGATGTTCTGCAGGAAGACCAGTGGAATCTTGCGCTGGGCGCAGAGCTCGATAAAGTGCGCACCTTTTTGCGCTGACTCACCAAAGAGAATGCCGTTGTTGGCAACAATACCCACCGGGTAGCCGTAGATGCGGGCGAAGCCGGTGATCAGGGTGGTGCCATACAGGGCCTTGAACTCATCGAATTCGGAGCCATCCACCACGCGGGCAATAACTTCACGCACATCGTAAGGCTGACGGGAGTCTTTCGGGATAATGCCGTAGATCTCTTTGGCGTCGTACAGGGGCTCCACCGGCTCGCGAATGTCGAGCCCCATGGGCTTCACACGATTAAGGCGCGCAATGCACTGGCGAGTGAGCTGCAATGCGTGGTGATCGTTCTGGGCGTAGTGGTCGGACACACCGGAGGTGCGACAGTGTACGTCGGCACCGCCAAGGTCTTCCGCACTCACCACTTCACCGGTGGCAGCTTTCACCAACGGCGGCCCCGCCAGGAAAATGGTGCCCTGCTCTTTAACGATAATGGACTCATCGGCCATGGCCGGCACGTAGGCGCCGCCGGCGGTACAGGAACCCATCACACAGGCGATCTGGGGAATATTCTGCGCCGACATGTTGGCCTGATTGAAGAAGATGCGGCCAAAGTGTTCGCGATCCGGGAACACTTCATCCTGGCGCGGCAGGTTGGCACCACCGGAATCCACCAGGTAGATACAGGGCAGATGGTTCTGCTCGGCAATGGTTTGGGCGCGGATGTGTTTTTTCACCGTCAGCGGGTAGTAGGAACCGCCTTTTACCGTGGCATCGTTGGCGACGATCATGCACTCGCGCCCTTCGACACGACCGATGCCGGCAATGATACCTGCGGCGGGAACATCTTCATCGTAGACGCCATGGGCGGCCAATTGGGAGAGTTCCAGGAACGGCGAGCCTGGATCAATCAGGTGATTGATGCGCTCACGGGGCAGCAGTTTGCCGCGGGACTTGTGGCGGTTCTGGTACTCCTCGCCACCGCCAAGCTTTATCTCTTCAAGCTTCTGTCGCAGGTCATTCACCTGAGCCGCCATGTGCTCGGTGTTGACCGCGAACTCCTCACTGCGTGTATTCACTTTTGATTTTATGATGGCCATATCGCTAATCCGTCAATGGGCGTTGTGATTCGGGCGTTTGTGAAAACGTGTTGTTATTGTTATCTGCAGTCGCCAGCCAGCGGTGACTGGGGGCTGAAATCCGGGTGTTACCTGCTGCGGCTCCAGCCGCTTCAGGCCTCTTCTGCGGCAATGGCGTCGAGGCAGTTTTTCTCCGCCTCACCCAGGTCCACCATCATCACTTCGATGTCGTGCAGCTGCTGCTCAAGATGCGCCTGCTTTTCGCGGATTTTCGCCAGCAGGGATTGCAGCTGGTCCGAGTTGCCGTGCTCCGGGTCATACATCTCGATGATGGAACGGCTCTCTTCCAGGGTGAATCCCAGTCGCTTGCCGCGCAGGATCAGCTTCAGCTTGGTGCGCTCTGCCGGCGTATAGATCCTTGAATTGCCGCTGCGCTGCGGCGCCAGCAACCCCTTCTCTTCGTAGAAACGGATGGTGCGGGTTGTGATGTCGAACTCGGCTGCAAGGTCCGAAATAGAGTATTCAGTCGCCATTGGGTGTGATGCCCTCAGCTATTTTTATTGTCCCTGATGCTATCTGCCGTTGACGTTAACGTCAACCTGATCTCAGAGACTGAGACGCTCGATATGTTTTCTTGTAAGGCTTTCTGAAACAGAAAGCCCCTGATATTCAGGGGCTTATAGTACTTAGCTAAGAGAAAGCTTAAGATCAGTCAATTTTCTCAGGCTGACCGGATCCCATGTATTTGGCGAGGTTACGGTGCAGGCTGATCACGGCACCCTCGGCTTTGGGATTGGGGATATTGCCGCGATAGAGGCCATTTCGCATACCCGCCTGCACCGCTGCCATGTTGGAGAAATCCTGGTTGATCACCGGGCCGAAATCCTCGGCACAGGGCTCACCCCTCACCCACTCAGTCGCCGGCTCCTGTCCAGCCGGGAACAACTCCAGGGCAGCCACTTCAAAGATGCACTTGTTGGGGTTGTAGCCGCTGGGACGAGCGGTGTAGCAGAGCGCATTGTTAACCGCATGCCCAATCTGGGCATTGGGGAACAGCTGCCAGGCGGTACCACTACGGGCTACGTGATCGGACGGGACCTCCGGCCAGAACACACCCCGCTCCGCATCCAGGCCGCGGGCGCGCTCGTGCCAGTACTTCAGCACCTCGCCGGGGGTAGCTGTTTCCGGTAACTCGTCCACCAGGCGCTCGGCCGCGTCGATCAGGGTATCCGTGGTTACAGCATTGACCGTTTCCCGAATAAACTTCTGCATCTCGGCGGTGGCAACACGGGGATCCCCACCGGCACCGAGGCGCAACTTGCCCTGGTTCTCTTCTTCACCTTCCGGCGCATCGTAGCCGATATTGCTGTGCTTGCCCTGGGCTTTCGCCCAGCCCTTGTGTGCACCAAAGGCCATGAATTCCGGGTGCGTCGCCATGATGTGGTAGGTCTCATCAAAGGCTTCCAGGGCCACTTTCCAGTTACAGTCAAACTCCACAAACTTGCGCCACTTGTAGCGCATATTCTCCAGCTGGAATGGGTCCAGCATGGACGCCGCCGGCTCCAGATAGTCACGCAGGGGTTCACAGTTTGGATCCAGGTTGATCCAGATAAAGCCGCCCCAGGTGTCCACGTTCACTTTGGCCAGCTGGGTGCGCTCATCGGTGAGGGTGTCCTGCCACTCTTCCTTGGCAAGGATGAAGGCGCATTTGCCGTCAGGGTTAAAACTCCAGCCATGAAAGCCGCAGACAAACTTGTGCTGCTTGCCCTTGGCGTTACGACAACCCGCAGGCGTGTCCACCAGGCGGCGACCACGGTGGGTACAGACGTTGGCGTGAGCACGGATCTCGTCAGGGCCGCTGCGTACAATCAGCACGGAATCGTCGAGGATATCGTAGGTGATGTAGTTACCCACCTCGGGGATGTCCTCTACCCTGCCCGCCTGCAGCCACACCTTGCGCCACAGATTGTCGCGCTCACGGTGCACATACTCCTCGGAGATGTACGCCTCGACGGGAATGATGGACGGCTCCATGCGCTCACCGGCGCCGGGGGTCTGCTGCTCACTCATCGCTCTTCCTCTCTCTGTTGTTATTGCCGCCAGATGACTGCGGCTAAATTTCAGCGTCGGCCCGCAGCTGTTGTCCGTATTTTTGGAAATATCCTTTACGTACAACAGCGAGTACCGGCACCAGCGCTCTTATGGGGCAAGAATGCAACAATGGTGATCAATAGTGGCTGACCCAGATCAAAAGAAAACGCCTTAGGAAGGCGGAAATCGAACACTGGTGTCCAATTGATGTCCGGACTAATCAGCAGATAAGTAGAGACTTGTGAGGCACCCGCTGCCGGTAGCCGGCAGCGGGCAAGCGGGTTACTCAAAGAGAGTAATTGAACGAGAGGCCAACCTCCCTTGGACGGGCATAGGCGGCAGTAAAGCCCTGGGCACTGGAGAAACCGTGGGCGATATAGTCCTCGTTGGTGAGGTTTCGACCATACAACCCGATACGCAGGCCACCATGGAAGCGGTAACCGGCCTGGGCACTGAGGGTGTAGTACTCCGGCTGCTCAATGACGTGGTAGATGTCGTGATACACCTTGCTGGAATAGCTGAGGGTGGTGCTGGCATCCAGCCCGCCACTTTCCAGCTCACGCTCATACAGCAGGGAGACATTGCCGGTGAACTCCGGCGCCCGGATCAGCCGTTCGCCGGTGGCATCGTACTCGAACTGCTGGAAGGTGCCATTGGCGTTGCGATCTGTGCCATAGGCCGCCGCGTCCGGGAAATCCCGGTATTCAGCTTCCGGCACCCAGGAGGCGGCTGCCCTCAGGCTCAGTTCCGGTATCAGCTGTACCGATCCGTCGAGGTCGAGACCATAGATGCGCACCGGGCCCGTGTTCTGCACAAATACCGCCGAGCCGGTAAAGCCCTGCTCCTGTTTGTTCTTGTAGTCGTAGTAGAAGAGCGCGGCGTTGAACACCAGGTCGGCAGAGGCGTACTTCATCCCCAGCTCATAGGCGTTGTTCTCTTCCGGATCGACCTTTTGGTACGGCGGATTACTGGCGCCGTTGTCGACACCGCTAAGACCGCTCTTCTCCCCTTCCGAATAGGAGGCGTAGACGTTCATGTCCGGGGTGAGGTCGTACTGCACCGTCAGCCTAGGCACAAAGCTGGTAAAGGTCTCGTCCCTTTCAATCTGCACCGGGAAGACAATACTGTCTTCATGGGGCTCGTAGGTGTAACGGCCGCCAATGATCACCGTCAGGTCATCCGTGGGGTCTATCTGCACCTCACCATAGGCCGCATAGGAGGTGATATCGAAACGGGTATTTTTCACTGGTGAGCCGCCGGGAATCAGGGTCTCCTGCACGGCGGTGTCGGTACTGGATTTCTGGTGATAATAGAAAAGCCCCGCGGTGTAGGTGAGGATACCGAACTGCTCAGAGGCAAAATTGAACTCCTGGGAAACCGCCTTGTTGGTTGCCAGGTAGGTGTAATCGATACAGGCAAAGGTGGCAATACAGCTGGGATCGGAGACTGAGTGCGGTAGCGCGGTTTCGTTGTAGACCTCGGTATCGTGGTAGGCGGTGATAGAGGTCAGAGAGCCCAAGCCTTCCATGTTGAATCGGATATTGGCGCTGCCACCACTGCTCTTCACCGTTGCATCATTGAAATCGTTGCCCAGGCCGGTGTCATAACCGGTATGCCAGGCCTTATCCGGCACGATGGAGTTGGGGTGTTGGGACGAGACCACCAGCCCATCCACTGGCGTCTGGGATTGCAGTCCTTCGTCATTGTGCTTCAGGTAAAACGCACTGATGACCGCCTTCACTGCATCACTCGGTTCAACCAATAATTTTACCCGGGCATTGGAGCGGGTAATGGTCCCATACTCTTCGCCATTGGCGACGTTGGTGAGGAAGCCATCGGTTGTGTCGTAGCCACCGGAAACGCTTACCGCCATCAGGTCATCCACCACGCCAGTGCTGGCAAACGCGCGGGTGGCGTAATGCGGAGAGCTGCGGGAGTCGCCATCACCGGTGTAGTAGCCAGTCTCCAGTGTCACGTCAGCGGACGGCTCGTAGGTAGGATCCTTGGTGAACACCCGTATCGCGCCGCCCACGGAGTTGCGTCCGAACAGTGTCCCCTGCGGCCCCTTCAATACCTCCACCCGGGAGACGTCCGGCAGGTTGGCACCCAGCAGGTTACCCTGGCTGTAATAGACATCGTCCACATACAACGCATTGGGGTTTTCACTGCCGTTGGTACTCACGCCCGTGGACAAACCGCGAATAGCCGGTTGGCTGAGGTTGCCGACACCACCAAAGGTGAGACCCGGAACCACATTCTGCAGGTCAAACATATTGGTAACGCCACTCTGTATCAGTTGCTTGTCAGAGAGTGCCGTCAACGTCAGTGGCACATCCTGCAGCCGCTGCTCGCGACGCTGTGCGGTGACCACTACCTCTTCGATGGCGCCCCTCGCAGATTCGCTGGCCTGGGCCATAGCCACGGGAGCAGCCAAAGTTGCAGACAGTGCTGCCACCAATGGAAGCACAGCCAAGTCACGGTAACGATTACACGCATTGGAATAATATATAGGGAGTTTGCTGCCCATGAAGACCTCCTGTCGTCTTTCTGGAATACGTTATTTTTATCGTGTACAGCATATAAGTGTTGCCAACATCTGCGGCGTTCCTTATCACCGCGCGTCAGCCATCGGAGCAGGGTCAGGCGCAGAGTTAGTGCAGGCAACAGAAAAAAGTATACAGACTGCTTTGTCGCCAGCTCAGTAGCTACGGGGTCTTGTGTGACAAAGTTATGTTGGGAATTGTTAAGCAGGAAGGAAGAAACAGCGACGGCGAGCGCACTGAAAACTAAATACGGGGAATTATCTGCAATGACTGAAGGAGTATTTGAGAACGGGAGAGACTACGGCTGAAAGTGCGGGAAAGAATCCAGGCGGCCATCAGTGGCCACCTGGAATCAGGGCTGTCGCGCCTGAACTAATTCAGGACTTGGAGCCCTTAACCGCCATGGCAAAGCTGTTACGAATATGGTCGACGTGGGCAGCAGGTACCACCGGCAGGATCCATGGATTGGTGGTATCGCCAATCTTCTCCAGCTGCGTCTCCACATCGTCGATGGTCCACTCGGGCTGGTAAACACCTTCGGTTTCACCGATAAACGCCTTGGCCACACGACCGGCGATGGAAACAAACATTTCGCCAGAGACCGAGCAGGATTCGTGGGACAACCAGCCCACCACCGGCGCCACCAGCTCCGGCCCCATGGGCGGATAAGCGGAAACGTCGATACCTTCAGCCATACGGGTTACCGCGCCAGGAACGATCAGGTTGCAGGTCACATTGTGCTCGGCACCTTCCAGCGCGGCAACGTTACACAGACCGATCATGCCCGCTTTCGATACGCCGTAGTTCACGACTTTGTGGTTGCCGTAGAGACCACCGATGGAGGACGTCAGCACAATGCGGCCATACCCGGCATCGCACATCAGCGGCATGGCGGGCTTAACCACATGGAAAGCACCCTTCAGGTGTACATCCAGTACCGAGTTGAAATCCTCATAGCTCATGTCACGGATCAGAGCTGGACGCACATTGCCGGCGTTGTGAATGAGGATGTCAATTCGGCCCCAGGTGTTGATAGCAGCATTGATAATGGCCTGCCCACCTTCAGGAGTGGCTACGCTATCGGTATTGGCAATGGCTTCACCGCCAGCGGCGATAATTTCATTAACCACTTCCTGGGCCGGGCCAACGTCCACACCATCGCCCTGCAAGCTGCCACCCAGGTCGTTTACCACTACCTTGGCACCCTTGGCACCCAGCAACAGTGCGTAAGCCTTACCCAGGCCGCGACCGGCACCGGTAATAACCGCTACCTGACCATCAAATCGTTTCTCGGACATGTTCACTCTCCAGAAAAGTCGGGCCTTGTACAACACCCGAATGAAAACCTGTTATGCAAAAACGGCGGCCTGTAGCCGCCGTTTTTGGGGTCACTGAAATCAGCGTGCCTTACTTATTTGGTAGGCAGCTCGATCTCAGCTTTAGCGGTGGCAATGGTGACACCAAGCTGGGTTTTCAGCTTCACGTCTACCTGCACCAGGTTGCGGCCCTGCTCATCAGTCATCTTGTCGACGATGCTTGAGGTCATGAAGGTCGCATCACCGGTCAGTGCCGGTGCACGGTAGGAAGTGTTGCAGTGTACAACCATGCCCCACTCGCCGGCCCAGCCACCCAGGTAATCCAGTACCCAGGCGCCCATGGATGCACCGTAGCCGTAGGCACGTGGCATACCGATCATACGGGCGTAACGTGGGAACAGGTGGCCACGGGAAGGACCGAAGTAAGCACCATCGGTCCACTCGGGGTTGTCACGCTCCATCACCGGGTCATTCTCGTGACCGGCCATCTCCTTGGTGAAGCCCAGGGCTTCCATGTCGATGCCAGGACGGTGTGTACCACCCCAGATGGTGAACAGGTAAGCGCGCCACTCGGTGGTGAGGCTGGCAATGCTGTGCGGGCCGATTACACGCACCGGCAGTTCGTCGCCCACATTGCAATCATCCCAGTAACGCTTGCCGTGACCCAGGTCGTGCATCATCTTGATGTATTCGTACTTCTGGTCTTCCAGCTTCTTCAGGTCCTCGTCAGTCCACTCGGGATCTGCCATGTCGGACTCTTTCGGCGCACCACCCATCTCCAGTGCCGCTTCGGCGCTGTAACGGATCGCTGTGGAACGCTGCTTGGCGATGAAGTCACCGTCCTGGTTGTAGTAGTTGTTGTCGCCGCGCTGGAAGCAGGTCGGGCCCGCAAAGCCGGTCTCTTTTACCACGTAGTCGTAAGGAATTTTTTCGTTGGTAATCATATCACCGCCGAAAATCTTTGGACCGTAGAACCACCACTCATCACCACCGAACAGCAGGTGGGACTCAGGGATGCGACCCACACAGGCAGGACCGGCACCGTGGCCATCATCGCAGGAAACCGCGAAAGACTGCGGCGCTACCAGACGACCGTAACGGCCCTCTTTGGCAAAATCGTGATCGTAGTGCATCAGGTTGGGGTAGTGCATGGCCTGCACCCAACGACGGAAATCGTTGTTGTGCAGCGCTTCTTTCATGCGCGCCGGGGCAATCGGCTTACCCATGTAGTTGTCCAGATCGGAACAATCCAGGATTACTTTGCTCATGGCTAACTCCAGCTATCAAAGCGGTTAAGCGTCTGACTACAGACCTGGCAGGTACAAGTACAAGCCTCTGTAACCTCGTAAATTCCCGGTGCCTTGTGGCGCAAGGCGCACACCAACACCGGCGGTAATTCCAGGCATTCAGTTAAAGTTGATGACTTACAGGCCGGGCCTGTTGCCATCTACCTCACTGCCACCTTGTTGTATTAACGGGCTGGCTTAAGAGCCAGAACCGTACCGTCCGCATCACCGGCCACATACAGCGT
Organism: Pseudomaricurvus sp. HS19; assembly: GCF_009857815.1. Classification (GTDB taxonomy): domain Bacteria; phylum Pseudomonadota; class Gammaproteobacteria; order Pseudomonadales; family Cellvibrionaceae; genus Pseudomaricurvus. The sequence continues at coordinate 824,007 of NZ_WVVW01000001.1, forward strand.
ACCGTCGGCGCCAGCGGTCACGCCGGCAAACGGCACCATAGGGCCGGTCAGTGGAGGCAGTGCCTTGAGAAACTTCGGCACTACACCTTCCGGCGCACCAACCGGCAGGTCTGCGGCGATTACGGTACGGGCGTGAGTGCCAAGATCAAAGGCAACCAGCTCTTTACTGCCAACATCAACGATGTAGAGTGTCTCGCCCTCAACCCACAAACCTTGTGGCTTCTGCAGGTCGTCCACCAGGGTTTCCATACCGCCAGAAGTCAGCTTGACGACACGTCCCTCGCCCTCTTCCGATACCAGACAGGTACCATCGCTGGTGAGCGCGACGCCCATGGGGTGGTTCAGTCCGGTTGCGAGCTCTTCAACCTTGCCACCATCAACCAGCAGCACCCGGCCAGCACCACCTTCGACAAAAATCACAGCACCACCGGAGGTCTTTGCCAGACCGTAGAGACGATCGAAGCCTTCGGCCAGTACTTCACTGACCTGCTCGGCGGGACGCCAGCTGGCGACCTGGCCATTACCGGTGGTGACAATAAACTGCCCCGGGCCATCAGCGATAACCCCGCGGCTAAAGCCGGGGAACCCGGGTGTAAACAACATACCGATACACTGTGGTGTGCCGCCCGGCGTTAACAGGTAAGTGTAGCCACCGTCGGCAATAAACAGCTGGCCATCGTCGCCTACCGCCAGACCCATGGGCCACTGCAGACCGTCGTGTACCAGTGAGCGCAACTCGCCACCGGCCAGCACCTCATTGATCTGACCCGAAATACTGGAAACGAACAGGCGGTCGCCAATAAACGTACAGTTGTCCAGGCCCGGCGCGATAGTGGCCAACACGGTTTTCTCACCGGTGTTGGGGTTGATGCGCAGCACCTGGCCACTGGCCACCTGGGTGGAAACAATAAAGCCCTGGGAATCAAATTTGACCGAATCCGGCACACCGAGATCGGTAGCGACGACTTCGTGCGCGCCACCTTCGAGGCTGACACGCCAGATTTCGTTCATGCCCATAATGGGAATATAAAGCTTGCCGTCCGGTCCCACTTCCATGGCGTTGGGCATGGGCACATTGTCCAGGATCACCCGTGGCTCACCGCCGTAGAGGTCCAGCTCCATGATGCGACCACCGGGACGGCACTCACCGGCGAACAGGCGACCGTTATAGACAGTAATGGGGTTGGCACCGGGCATATCGCCATAAACGACCCGGGCGTTGCCGTTGGCTTCACGCACACTGACGCGGCCTTCGGTAAATTCGGTAACAAAGAGATTGCCCTGGTCATCAAAGGCCAGGTCATCCGGGGCTACAAATGCGCCACCCATAGGGGAGATGGTTTCGATCACGCCACTGTTGGTGTCGATGGCACTGATCTGGCTGCCGGACACCTGGGCCACATAGATACGACCATCGGCGCCGGTGCGAATGCCGTTGGCACCGAAGAGGCGGCTCGGCTGAGTCAGGCGCTTAAGCTGCCAGCCTTCTGCCACTACGGGGCTGTGGCTGCCAATGTAACGACCGGAATCTGAGGACATAGAAGCAATTCCCTTATAATTACTATTGTTAGCGGTTCACTGGCCTGAACAGGAGGTTACCTGCCTGGAGCCGGAGCCGCGGGAGCCTGTAGCAAGCCCGGAAGGCAACGGCTCAGCGAGCGCAGCCCCGGGGTTAGCCACAGAAGCGATCACATCTCTTTGCCGATCACGTTGTAAACGCGGGAAACAAACAACCAGCGGCCATCGCGCTTGACCATCACGTCATCGAAATATCCGACTACAGTGACCTTGCCACCCGCTTTCGGGTAAATCAGCTCACGACAGAAGCAGCGGGCAGTGGCGCGATCACCATCCACAACGATATCGGCAGGTACAGAGATCATGCTGATGTAATCAACATACGCCATCTTCTCTTTGAAGGCGGCTTTCACCACATCTTTGCCAACGGCGGCAGTCTCCATGGATGGCAGTTTCCAGGAACCCTCTTCCGCCCAGGTCTCACCCCAGTAATCACCATCCAGGGTCATGGCACCGTGGGCAAACTGCTCCATCAACTCACGGATTTCCAGACGATCTTCAACGGATCCCTTGTTCATGGTCTTCTCCTATGAATGACAGTGGCGATTGTTTACAGGGCCAGAACTTCGGGGGCCAGGTATTTGGTAGCGGTCCAGCCGCAGTCCACGACAACGGTCTGGCCGTTGATAGCGCCAGCGCCGGGGCTGCAAAGGAAGGCGATGGTGCTGGCCACCTCTTCGGCGGAACCAAGGCGTGGGTAAGGCGTGGTCTGTACGTTGGTGCGTACGAACGCTTTATCGTTCATGCGATCTTTCACCATGTCGGTCATGGTCACACCGGGAGCCACACAGTTGGAGCGGATACCCTGCGGGCCGTATTCACACGCCATGTGCTCGGTGAGGGAACGCAGGCCGCCTTTGGCCGCTGAATAGGCGCCGCCGCGACGGCCGCCGATCTGGGCGTAGGTAGAGGTGATGTTGACGATGGCATCGCCATCGTTCATGTGTCCGATCACTTCACGACAGAGACGGAAAGGTGCACGCAGCATGATGTCCATGAAGTAGTCATAGGTCTCATCATCGGTTTCGTGCAGGGGCTTGGGGCTGCCAATACCGGCGTTGTTCACCAGGTAATTGATCTGGCCAAAACGCTGCAGGGCAAAGTCCACAATCGCTTTCGGCGCGTCAGCCGCAGTAATGTCTGCAGAGATGGTGGCGATGCGATCACTGTTGCCCAGCTCGCTTACCAGCGTATCCAGCTTGCCCTGGTCGCGGCCTACGCCAACCACGGCATAACCCATTTCGTGCATCTTGACGGCGGTCGCCAGGCCAATACCACTGCCGGCTCCGGTAATGATTGCTACTTTCATGGTTCACTCTACCCTTTCTGTTGGTGTGTCGGCCGGGTACCACTCAGGCCCCGGCTTCTCTCGCAGTTCTGTCAACGGACGTCAGATAATACCGGCGTCGCGCAGTTGCCCGATCTCTTCAGCGGACAGGTTCAGCAGTCCCTCACCCAGCAGCTCTTCGGTGTGCTGACCAATGGTGGGCGGCGCTGTATAGGTTACCGGGGAGCCGGACATGTAAGCCAGAGGGCTCGCAATCATGGTCACTTCACCGGCGGTGGGATGAGGCACGGTGACTTTCAGGTTGCGGTGCTGTACCTGTTCGTCTTCCCACACATCAGGCAGCTCGTTGTAGCGCGCTGCCGGCAGACCGATACCGTCCAGGGCGGCCAGCAGTTCCGCCGCCTTCCAGCCCATACTCCACTGGTTGATGATAGCCACCAGTTCATTGCGGTTGGTGCCACGCTTGGGGTTGGTGTTGAAGCGAGGATCGTCAAACAGATCCGGACGCGCCATCAACTCGGTCAACAGGCGCCAGTGCTCGTCGGTACCGGCGGTGATGTAGATGATGCCATCGGCACAGTTGATCAGGTCAGCCGGACCGCCGCCGTTGCCGCCGTTGCCGAGGCGCGGTGGCGGGTTACCGGATACCAGGAAGTCCTGCATGATGTGGGAGACCATGGCCACGGAGCAGTCCAGCAGCGCCACGTCGATATACTGACCCTGGCCAGTGGTGTGACGCTGGTTGAGGGCGCCGAGAATAGCCAGAGCGGCATTGTGGCCGGTAAACACATCCACCAGGCTTGGGCCTGCTTTCAGGGGGCCGGCGCCGGGCTGACCCGCAGGAATACCGGTGACTGCCATCATGCCGCCGGTGGCCTGGAACAGGCCGTCATAACCGGGTTTGGGGGCCATGGGGCCGGTCTGGCCATAGCCGGTGATGGAGCAGTAGATGAGGCGTGGGTTGATCTCTTTCAGGCTGTCGTAATCGAGGCCATAACGCTGCAGGTTACCGACCTTGTAGTTCTCGATCAGCACGTCGCACTCAGCCACCAGCCTGCGCACCAGGTCCTGGCCTTCCGGCTTGGAGAGGTTGCAGGTGATGGACTTCTTGTTGCGGTTTGCGGTGAGGTAGAAAGCCGACTCGCGGGTGGGGTTACCATCCTTGTCCTTTAGCGCGGAAAAGCCGTACATGCGGCCGTCATCGCCCACGCCAGGACGCTCAATTTTGATCACTTCGGCGCCAAGATCGCCAAGAATCTGGCCACAGAAAGGTCCGGCAAGAACACGGGTCAGGTCCAGTACCCGGACGCCCTGCAGAGCTTGTGAATCGGTCATTCGTTATCCTCTTTCCTGAATAGGGCGGCTCATCTCACAGGCGTGCGAAAGAGCCATTACCGCAGAGAAATGAAGCCAGCAATAATACACGAACAAAGTTCGATCTCAAGGAAATTCAGTCAACAGTGTTGTTTACTTGCAGGACCGAGACAAAGCTGCCGCAACCCCTGTGACAAGGCCTGACCGCATCTGAAAAGCGGTAAAGCTATAAGGAAAGGCCCGGCCCCGGTTGCGGTGCCGGATTCCGTCAATCGCTGGCCCGGGCCAGGTCCTGCTGCACGTATTTCGCCGCGAGGAGGAAAAAGGCACTGCCAACCACTCCGGCCAGCACCACACTCAACAGGGCGTAGCGGATGCCCTCGGTACCGAACCTGTCGGCGAACAGATCACTGAGCGCCCCAACGAAGAAGGGCCCTGCCCCGGCACCGATAATGTTAATCACAAACAGCAACACGGCCGATGCCGTAGCCCGCATCTCCAGCTTGGCCAGGCTCTGGTTGGCGCTGTACATGGTAGGAATATAGACATCCAGCATCAGGTAGAACGGGAAGAAGCAGAGCAGCGACAGCAATTTTGAATCAGACAGCAGGAAGACCACACCCAGGGGCATGCCCAGCATGGTAATCAGGGCCGGCACTCCCAGCGCCAGCGAGGGACGAATTTCGTTCAGCTTGTCCGTCAACCGGCCACCCAGAATGGTGCCGGCACACCCACCGACACCCACGATCAACGCCATCCACTGACCTATCTCAATGGGCGACATGCCGTGGATACGGCCATAGAACTCATAGCCCCACATCAGCACCCCATACCCGGTAATAGAGAGGAAGGAGGCGCCGATGATCATGTAGATCCAGGCCTTGCTGCCAAGCAGGAAATTGAGGGTCTCTTTTAAGGTGGACTGCTGACCGGAGCCGGCACGCTGCTCGGAGTAACCGCGAGGCGGCTCCCTGACGGTAAAGCGCACCAGCAGCGCGAACAGCACCCCCGGCACACCCACCAGCACGAAGGCGGTACGCCAGTCGAAATACTCCCGCAAATAACCGCCGCCGAGATAGGCGATGCCAGCACCGACAAAAACACCCGAAGAGTAGATAGCCAGGGCGGTGGCGCGACGACTGACAGGGAAATAGTCGGCAATCATGGAGTGCGCCGGTGGCGTGCCGGCGGCTTCACCAAGCCCTACTCCGATTCGGGCCAGAAACAGCTGGGTGAAGTTTTTCGCGAAGCCGGTGGCAACAGTCATGACGCTCCACACCGCAAGCCCCAGCGCAATAATATTGCGGCGGTTACCGCGGTCAGCCCAGCGGGCAATCGGAATACCGGCAAGGGTATAGAGCAAGGCGAAGGCAAAACCCACCAGCAGCCCGGCCGCGGTGTCCGAGATACCAAACTCTTCCTTAATAGGCCCTATGAATACCGACAGGATTTGGCGATCAATGAAGTTGATGACATAGACGATAAACAGCATCACCAACACGTAGTTGGCGTAGGCTGGTGAGGAGCTGAATTCAGCTTCGGCTGCCGGCTGATTATTATTGTGATTCTGCATCAGGTTCTCCTGTGACCCGGCAGCCGGACGCCCCCGGGGACGGAGCCGCCACAGCGGGTTATTACGACTTGAGCTGCTCTTCGAGGCCGGGGAAATCTTCGGTTTTGACAACGCCGTGCAGGAACAGACGCAGCATCTCCCGCGTCATACGGTCCCCCATAGCCTTGCGCTCCTCGTCGGTATTGGCACGAGCCCGCACCCACTCGGACCAGAGGAAATAACCACCCAGAACAATCACCGACAACGCTTCCACATCAATGCCGTCCTGACTGTAACCGGTATCAGCCAGTGACTGCGTGGCATTTTTGAAGTAACGGAAAAACCGGTCGCGGCTCGGATCATCGGAAGAGAGCAACTCAAACAGCCAGATACGACCCAGGTTCGGGTTTTCAACCGCGAACTCCACCATCTGGGCGATGACGCGGTACATATCCCTCTCCCGCTCCCGCAGGGTATAATCCTCGCGATTCTCCGGATCCACCCCGGAAAAGGCGATAGACAACAGCTGCTCACTCACTGATTCCACCGTTGCCTTGATAAGGTCTTCGCGGGTTTTGAAATGCTGATAGGCGGTGCCGCGGTTAATACCCGCCAGATGCGCTACCTTGGAGACACTCAGTGCCTCAGGGCCATCCGAGGCCAAAACGGTACGTGCCGCCTCCAGAATCGCCCCGCGTGTTGCCTGTTTACTGGTCTTTGCCAAACCACGTGCCCCCAATAATCACCAGTGTTGACGTCCAAACAGGCGATTTTGTGCTCTTGCGGACTCATATGTCAACTCGACCAAAGGGGAGGCGACTCCCGAACGAGCAGAGTCAACAGCAACATCAGACAGAGTCATCCTGAGCCCGCCACCCCGCCTGCCGCCCCTCTCACCTCTGGCAGGATGCGCTTCACGAACTGCAGCAACCATTTCCCTAAGCACGGAGGGTGTGTGCTATAGTTTTCGCTCATCACACCATAACGATAGATATCGGGAATGTTTCCGCTCCGGTGGGGTCTAACCCGGGCCGGACTGCGGTATTACCTGCAGCCGGTATTGGCTTCAAAACCTGAGATAGGGATCTATGCAATCTGTATATCGCCGCCTTCTTGCACCCGCCGCCTCCGCTTTCCTGATTTTTACCGCCCTGCACTCCACGGCCAGCCTTGCCGAAATCCAGTTCAGCCAACTGCAGGAGCAAACCACCGTCGACATTATCGACAAGCTGGGCAGTCGCCACTACCGCAACCTCCCCTTTGACGACAAGCTCTCCGAACAGATGCTGGATAACTACCTGAAGGCACTGGATCCTGCCCGGGTATTCTTCCTCCAGTCCGACGTGGACCAGTTCCGCAAGCGCTACGGGGACAAGCTGGACGACCAACTGAAATCAGGCAACCTGGATGCTGGCGAGGAGATTTTCAACACCTTCGAAAATCGTGCCCGCGAACGCCTGCAGTGGATTATCAGTAAGCTGGAAACCGACGCAGGCTTCAAATTCGACTTCACACAGGATGAGTTCCTCTCCATTGATGAGGACAACATTCACTGGCCCAAAACCGCCAAGGAAGCCGATGAACAGTGGCGCAAGCGCGTTAAGGCCGGCATGCTCAGCCTGGTCCTCTCTGACCAGACCCAGGAGAAGGCCCGCGAAACCCTGTTACGCCGCTACCGCAACCAGCTGGCCCGCCTGGACAAGCGCGGTGCTGATGATGTCTACGAAACCCTGATCAACTCACTGGCGATCCTCTACGATCCACACACCAGCTACCTGGCACCGCGAACGGAAGAGAACTTTAATATCTCCATGTCCCTGTCTCTCGAAGGCATTGGCGCTGTACTGCAAACAGAAGACGAAATGACCAAGGTCGTGCGCCTTGTCAGCGGCGGCCCGGCGGAAAAACAGGGCGACCTGAAACCCGCAGACCGGATCATTGGTGTCGGCCAGGGCAAGGATGGCGAAATGGTGGACGTGGTCGGCTGGCGCCTTGACGAGGTGGTTGACCTGATTCGCGGCCCCAAAGGTACGGTGGTGCGACTCAAGGTGCTGCCGGTAGAGGCCGCCGATGAGAGCAACAACAAAATCGTGCTTATCAGCCGCGACAAAGTGAAGCTGGAAGAGCAAGCCGCCAAAAAAGGCATAATAGAGCTGACTGATGGTCAGGACCTGTTCAAGATCGGCGTCATACACGTGCCCGCCTTCTACATCGACTTTGAGGCCTATCGCCGCGGCGACCGCAACTTCAAGAGCACTACCGGCGACGTTTACCGCCTGCTGACCGAGCTGCGCCAGGAGAACATCGACGGCCTTATCATCGACTTGCGCAATAACGGCGGCGGCTCACTGCAGGAGGCCACCACACTGACCGACCTGTTTATTGACCAGGGCCCGGTGGTACAGATTCGCCAGACCGCCCAGAGCATCTCCCGCAACTACCGCTCGCGGCAACCCGCCGTCTACCGTGGCCCCATGGTGGTGCTGACCAATCGCCTCAGCGCCTCGGCTTCGGAGATTTTTGCCGGCGCTATCCAGGACTATAAACGCGGCCTGATTGTGGGCAGCCAATCCTTCGGCAAGGGCACCGTGCAATCCCTCATGCCGGTTGAGAGCGGCCAGCTGAAACTCACCGAATCCAAATTCTATCGGGTTTCCGGTGACAGCACCCAGCACCGCGGTGTTATTCCGGATGTGGCCTTCCCGCAGCTGGTGGATATCGATGAAGTGGGTGAAAGCTCCTATGAGACCGCCCTGCCCTGGGACCAGATTCACCCGGTACCACACGACTCCTATTACCCACTGAACAAAGTGTTGCCGCAAGTTGTCGCCAGGCATCAGTCACGCAGCGAAAAGGATCCCGACTTTATCTTTATCCAGCAACAGCTTGAGCAGCTGCGGAGCAACAAAAGCCGCACCCAGCTCTCCCTCAACGAAGCAACCCGACGGGCCGAGCAGAAAGCGCTGGAGGATAAAGCCCTGGAGCTGGAGAACCAGCGCCGCAAAGTGAAGGGGTTGCCGCTGTTTGAAAGCGCCAACGCGCTGGAAGAGGACCAGGAAAAGCGCGCCGATGAGCGCATGGCAGAAGCCGGTGACAAGGATCTGCACACCGAAGATGACCCACTGCTGGCGGAAGCCGGGTATGTGCTCATCGACATGATAGGCGCACTACAGAAGCAACCACCGGATCAGGTTGCCGACTTCTGACCCACTCCCCTGAACCGGCGCTGCAACAGCGCCGGTTCAGCATTCAGACCCCTCAGCACCAGCGAAACAACACCCATGAAATTTATCTCGTTTAACGTCAACAGCGTGCGTCAGCGCCTGCACCAGCTGCAAGCCCTGGTGACCGCCCACGAACCGGCCGTGATCGGCTTGCAGGAAACCAAGGTACAGGATCACGAATTCCCACAGCAGGAGCTGGAGGCACTGGGCTATCAACTGGCCTACATCGGCCAGAAGACCCACTATGGCGTCGCGGTGATGAGCAAGCTGCCCATACTGTCTGTGCAGAAAGGCTTTCCCGGCGACAGTGACGAAGAGCAAAAGCGCTTTCTGGCCGCCCGCCTGCAACTGCCCGAGGGTAAACCGCTGACAGTGATCAACGGCTATTTTCCCCAGGGCGAGTCCGTTAATCACCCGGAGAAGTTCCCCAACAAGCGCCGCTTCTACCAGCAGACCCTCAAATACCTCAACGACAACTGCCAGCCCGGCGAGCCGGTCATTGTCATGGGTGATATGAACATCTCCCCAACCGACCTCGATATCGGTATCGGCGAAGATAATCGCAAACGCTGGCTGAAGAGCGGCAAGTGCAGCTTTCAACCTGAAGAGCGGGAGTGGTTATCGCGGCTGGAACAGTGGGGCCTGACTGACACCTTCCGCCACCTGCATCCGCAGGCGAACGATGCCTTCAGCTGGTTTGATTACCGCAGCAAGGGTTTCGAAAGGGAGCCGCGTCGCGGCCTGCGTATCGACCTGATTATGGCGTCACAGCCGCTACTGGCAAAATGTACCGCCGCCGGTGTGGATTATGAGATCCGGGGCATGGACAAGCCGTCAGACCACGCTCCGGTCTGGAGTGATTTCGACCTGTAAAACGATAGAACCGCGAGCAGCGTACGGCAACGCCATGCTGCTTGCGCAACGGGCCCTGACACCAGCTGCAGCGCACTGACCAAGGCCAGACAGCAGTGGATCGCCGTCGGGTACGAGGCCTACTCCGGCGCCACCTCTCCCGCAGTCCAGCGACTCAACACCCCCTCCAGTACTTCGAGACGGATAGGCTTGGGCAGATAGTCATCCATACCGGCAGCAAAGCAATTGGACTGATCGCCGTCACCGCTATGAGCAGTCATGGCAATAATAGGCGTGCGACGCAGGTCCTGGACGTCTTCCAGCTCGCGGATACGGCGAGCAGTTTCGAATCCGTCCAGCTCCGGCATATGACAATCCATCAGGATCAGGTCAGGCGGGTCACTGCGGTAGAGTTCCAGTGCTTCCAGCCCGTTATTGGCAATTACCGTGCTGTATCCCAGCTTGCTGAGCATCCCCTCACCCACCATCTGGTTAACCCGGTGATCATCCACCAGCAATACCCTGCCCCCACCTTGCGGCCGAGGCTCGCTGCGGGCACTTTTCGCTTCCAGGGGCTTACCGAGAATAAGATGGGCCAGCAGGTCGTGAAAGGGCTGCTCCATCAGGGGCCGGTAAACAAAGTGCAGGTTGCGATTGGCTGCCACCAGGTTTTGTAACCCATGCTGATTGAGATGGCTGTGAGAGAGCAACAGCAGGATCGGCACTTCCGGCACCTCCGCTTGCGCCTGGTATTCCTGCAGAAACTCTGCCACAGGCTCTTCCCGCTGCGGCACATTAATCATAATGAGATCTACCGGGTTGCGACCTTCCTGCGGCTGAAGGTGCTCGCTCACCTGCGCAAAGCCCGACACCCGCTCAAACCGCAAGCCCCAGTCCTGCATCAGGCGACAGTGCTGTTCCGCGACAGGTAAAAGTTTATCCAGCAGCAACAGGCGCCGATTCTGCAGCCCCGGGTTTGCCACCAGGCCGGTGTGCTGCGGTCCCTGAATCAGCAGCGGCACACAGAAACGGTAGTGCGTATCACGACCACTGATACGATCAATATCAAGGCTGCCGTCCATGCACTCGGACAAACCCTTGCACAGCGTAAACCACAGGCCCTCGTCGCCACTGCTGTCACGCTTGCCCGATCTGCCTGGCTCACTGCCACTGGCCGGGGTATCTCCCAACTGGTCAATAATCAGGACCTCCAGCAGGCCCCGGTCAGCGCCGCTGCGCTTGAAGTCCAGCTCCACCTGCAAGCGACCCTGATCGGAATAGGCAACAGCATGGACAAACAGGCTCTTGAAAACCTGACCAATGCGCGCCGGATCGCCTTCGGCACGCCAGGGCACTTCTTCGCTCACTGACATTTCCACCTCAACCCCCTGCCGGTGGGCATCGCTGGACAGCTCCTGCACCCACTGCTCCAGCTGCGTACGCACGCTGAAGCCACTCTGGTCCAGGATCAGCTTGCGCGCGTTAATCTGGGAAAAGTCGACAATGTTATTCACCAGATCCAGTTGCTGATCACTGGACTTTCGGGCCAGATCCAGCAATTCCTGCTGCTGCGGAGTGAGACGACTGTCCGCCAGTAGCGACAAGCCGCCAATAATATCGTTTAGTGAGGTGCGCAGTTCATGGCCGAGGCTGTTGAGGAAACGGGTATTGAGATCCACAGACGCATCCACGTCTCTTTTCTCCGCCTCGAGTGAACGGGCCTTCTGCCGCAGGGCGAAGTTGGCCTCCAGCCGCTCCCAATAGGTACTGCACAGCACTTCCACCTGGTGATTGAGCATGAGTACAAACACCAGCATGATCACACCGTACATATAGCCTTCAATACTGTTAAGCGTGAAGGCTGCAATGGTCGGCGGTAGCAGAGCGATCGTCAGGTAGAGACGGCTGAAGCGCTGGAACGGCGACGTCACCTGCAGTGTGGTGGAGAAGAAAATGATGGTGTACATCCACAACAGCGGGGTTTCACCAACCATACCCAACGTCAGGGTGAGGGTTACGAGAATAACACTCCACCAGGCCGCGCCGAGCAATGTGGCCACGAAAAAGAGGTTGCGCCAGCGGCTGGGCCCTGCGGCATAGAGGTTATCGAAACGTACCAGGATGAAGGCACGAATCAGGGTTGTCACAATCAGACCGATCGTCAGTACTACCGCCAGCGTGGGGTGCAATACCCGCAGATAGCCGATAGCCAGACAGAGAAGATAAGCGAGAACATTAAGAGTCAATCCGCGGCGACTGTACTTCGCCATACGGGCATCGGTATCGCGCATGATGCTGCGATCTTTCTGAACCTTGCTATGCGCCTGAAAAAGGGCCACCAGTGTCCTCCGCCTGATGGGCGGCCAGGATTTGTACACCCATTGCCAGGCCCCACCGATTTGCCGTGTCCGTTGCAGAGTATAGGCCGACACACGCGTCAGCACCCACAAACAGAGCAAAAAGCAATTTATTATTAATAAGTTAGGTAATTATCTTTAGTAAAATCTTAAAGCCCGCCCGGGCTTATTGACCTACCATTTCCACCAACACCGTTTTGATGATGAAGCCCAGCAGCCCCAACCCCAGTGCCGTGAATAATATAAAGGTACCAAAACGGCCAGCTTTTGACTGTTTAGCCAGGTCCCACATGATGAAGGTCATAAAGGCGATCAGACCGCCCACACCCAAAATCAGCGACCAGTGTTCAAAGGATTCGATATCCACGTGCGTTTTCCAACCTCTGTAAAGCTGAAAAAGCCGGCGATACGCCGGCTTTTTCTCTGGTACTTGACTGCTACAGGCTCAGTATCAGAGCGCTGAATCCAGCTCAGGCACAGCAGCAAACAGATCTGCCACCAGACCGTAATCGGCAACCTGGAAAATCGGTGCTTCTTCGTCTTTGTTGATGGCAACAATCACTTTACTGTCTTTCATACCTGCCAGGTGCTGGATCGCACCGGAGATACCAACGGCAATGTAGAGATCAGGGGCAACGATCTTACCAGTCTGACCTACCTGCATGTCGTTGGGTACGAAGCCGGCATCTACGGCAGCACGGGAAGCACCAACAGCGGCTCCCAGCTTGTCAGCTACCTTGTACAGCATCTCGAAGTTGTCGCCGTTCTGCATGCCACGACCACCGGAGATAACAATCTTCGCAGCAGTCAGTTCAGGACGGTCACTTACCGCCAGCTCTTCACCAACAAAGGCAGAGATACCTGCGTCAGTAGCGGTAGCAACATTCTCAACGGCGGCAGAACCACCTTCAGCAGCAACGGCGTCGAAGGCAGTACCACGCACGGTGATCACCTTGATAGCGTCGGAGCTCTGCACGGTAGCAATTACGTTACCGGCGTAGATTGGGCGCTTGAAGGTATCGGCGCTTTTGACACTGATAATGTCGGAGATGGCCTGTACGTCCAGCAGAGCTGCCGCACGTGGCGCCATGTTTTTACCGTTGGAAGTGGCAGGAGCCAGAACGTGGGTGTAGTTCTTGCCCAACTCGGCAACCAGCAGCGCCAGGTTTTCAGCCAGCTGGTGAGAGTAAGCCGCATCGTCGGCTACCAGCACCTTGCTGACGCCTTCTACCTTGGCAGCAGCTTCGGCAGCAGCGGCACAACCAGCGCCGGCTACCAGCAGATCAATATCACCACCGATGGCTTTGGCAGCGGCAACGGTGTTCAGGGTCGCGGCCTTGAGGCTGGCGTTGTCGTGTTCAGCTATGACCAGGATGCTCATGATATTACCTTCGCCTCGTTCTTCAGTTTTTCGACCAGTTCAGCCACATCGGCTACCTTGATACCGGCTTGACGCTCGGCTGGCGGCTCAACTTTCAGAGTTTGTACGCGCGGCGCAACATCAACGCCCAGCTCGTCCGGAGTAGTGGTATCCAGAGGCTTTTTCTTGGCTTTCATGATGTTTGGCAGGGATGCGTAACGAGGTTCGTTCAGACGCAGGTCAGTGGTAACAATTGCTGGCAGGTTCAGCTTGACAGTCTGCAGACCACCGTCGATTTCACGGGTTACGTCTACTTTGCCGTCGGCAACAACCACTTCAGAAGCAAAGGTACCCTGGGCCATGCCGGTGAGGGCGCCCAGCATCTGGCCGGTCTGGTTGTTGTCGCCATCAATAGACTGCTTGCCCATGATAACCAGATCGGGGGATTCTTTTTCGATGATAGCTTTCAGACACTTGGCGATGGCCAGTGGCTGCAGTTCAGCGTCGGTTTCCACAAGGATACCGCGGTCGGCTCCCAGAGCCATCGCAGTACGGATCTGTTCCTGGCACTGCTTGGTGCCCAGAGAAACAGCCACGACTTCTGTAGCAACACCCTTCTCTTTCAGGCGTACTGCCTCTTCTACAGCAATTTCACAGAAGGGGTTAATAGACATCTTTGCGTTTGCGATATCAACGCCAGATCCATCGGTTTTCGGACGGACCTTCACGTTGTAGTCAACAACGCGTTTAACTGCAACAAGAATCTTCATGGATTTCCCATTCGCTTATCTGTTAAGGATAAATGCCAAGTCTGCCCGAAACTCCCCATGACGAGAAGCGGCAGCCGGCGTTTCCATGGCTCGGAATGGCTCTGAAAAAGCCTGACCAGCCCCGGAATTCGGGGGTAGCGGTCTTTAGAGCGGCCAGTATACTGACCGTTTCGCCCTTCAAAATCAACACCCAGCGGTTACCGTGGCGGCGTACAGTCGCCATAAAGCGGTTCAAAAACGCTCCGGACACGATGAGCGTATTGTACTCCGCCACTGTCACAATCTGCTACTTGTAAGGCAATTTTTACGGTTTTATCGCTTTAAACGCGGTAAAAATGTCCCTTTTTGTCACCACCACGACCGAAATTGTGAGTGGTACCCCCAAATGGCCTTCTATATAATTCAGCGCAGAACCTCTGCCACCTGAAACGGGCGTTTTAGCCTCGTCCGATTCAATTCCTTTTTATTTTTGTGAACAGCCAGGAGAGATGACTGTGGAACGTGAATTTATGGAATACGACGTCGTCATTGTCGGCGCCGGTCCCTCTGGTCTTGCCGCCGCCTGCCGGATACGTCAACTGAGCGACGAAGTCAGCGTCTGCGTGGTGGAAAAAGGCTCCGAAGTTGGCGCGCACATTCTCTCCGGTGCGGTATTCGAACCACGCGCACTGAACGAGCTCTTCCCGGAGTGGAAAGAGCAAGGCGCCCCGCTGCACACTGAAGTAGCCGGCGACGACATCTATGTACTCAAGAGCGCCGAAAAGGGCCAGAAGGTCCCCAACTTCTTTGTGCCCAAGACCATGCACAACGAAGGTAACTACATCATCAGCCTCGGCAACCTGTGCCGCTGGCTGGCCGAGCAGGCCGAAGCGCTGGGTGTAGAGATCTACCCCTGCTTTGCCGCCGCCGAGATCCTCTACCATGAAGACGGCAGCGTTAAAGGTATTGCGACCGGTGACATGGGCGTGGGCCACAACGGCGAGCACAAAGACTCCTACATGCCCGGCATGGAACTGCACGGCAAGTACACCCTGTTTGCCGAAGGCTGCCGCGGCCACCTCGGCAAGCAGCTGATCAGCAAGTTTGACCTGGACGCCGGTAAAGAGCCGCAACACTACGGCATCGGCATCAAGGAAATCTGGAAAATCCCCGCCGAGCAACACCAGCAGGGCCTGGTGGTACACACCGCCGGTTGGCCACTGGCCGAGAACGGCGCCGCCGGCGGCAGCTTCCTTTACCACATCGAAGACAACCAGGTGGTATGCGGTCTGATTACCGACCTCTCTTACAGCAACCCCTACCTGAGTCCGTTTGACGAGTTCCAGCGCTACAAGCACCACCCGGTGATCAAGCAGTACCTGGACGGCGGCGAGCGCCTGGCCTACGGTGCCCGCGCCATCGCCAAGGGCGGTATCCAGTCGCAGCCTAAAATGCACTTCCCTGGCGGCCTGCTGCTGGGCGACAACGCCGGCACCCTTAACTTCGCCAAGATCAAGGGCAGCCACACCGCCATGAAGTCCGGCATGGTGGCCGCCGAGTGCGTAGTTGAAGCCGTCAAAGCCGAGCGCGCCAACGACGACCTGGTGGAATTCGACAAGGCCTATAAAGATTCCTGGGCGTATAAAGAGCTGTGGGCGCAGCGCAACTTTGGCCCGGCCCAGCACAAGTGGGGCAACATCATCGGTTCCGCCTACGCCTTTATCGATATCAATATCTTCAACGGCAATGTGCCATGGACCCTGTCCGACCCGGTTGCTGACCACGCACAACTGAAGCCGGCCTCCCAGTTCAGCCCCATCGACTACCCCAAGCCCGATGGCAAGCTGAGCTTTGACAAGCTCTCTTCGGTGTTCCTCTCCAACACCAACCACGAAGAAGATCAGCCGTGCCACCTGACACTCAAGGATGCCGAGGTGCCAATCAAGGTCAACCTGGCCACCTACGACGAGCCTGCGCAGCGCTACTGCCCTGCCGGTGTTTACGAGATCGTGGGCGACGACAACGACAAGCGCCTGCAGATCAACGCCCAGAACTGCGTGCACTGCAAAACCTGCGACATCAAGGATCCGACCCAGAACATTGTCTGGGTAGTGCCTGAAGGTGCCGGCGGCCCCAATTACCCCAACATGTAATTAGCCCACGTACAAAAAAGCCCGGCATTGCCGGGCTTTTTTGTTGTCGCTTGCTGCAAGGTTTATGTTGTGCAGCCCCGCGCCGCCGGGGCTCAGCCCAGGTAAAAACGCTCTCCGCAGGATTGCACAAAGAAGCGCCCATCCTCTTCTGTGGCAATCTCGGCCAGCTGGTAGTAAACCGCGCGACTCAACAGCCCCGGCAGATTGCCCCGCACCATCACGGAGGGCAAAGGGGAGCCATCGGTGGCAACATCGACCCACATGGGATGATCCCCGTCCAACAGAAATTCCGTACCCACGTTAGTGGCCAATGCCAGGCCGGGTTCGCCATTGGCATCCACCTCCCGCCAGGCGGTAATCAGAAAGGGAGCAACCTCCACCTGTATGCGCCACTTTTCCACCGGCGTCACCAGGAAATAGTCGTCAGCTTCGCGCTTCAGAATGGTGGAAAACATCTTCACCATAGGCAAACGCTCTATCCTGCTGCCCTGATAGAACCACTGCCCTTCCCGGTCAATGCGCATATCCAGGTCACCGTTAAGCTCCGGGGACCACAGGTGTACCGGCGGCAGCTTGTCGCAGTACTGCTTTTCCAGGTCGGCAATGGTGTCCAGAATCGAAGACGTGGGGCTATTCATGACCGTTCACTATGAGTAATTCAGGTGAGGTGAGTTTAACATCAAATGGAGCACCGCCCTGCCTCCCCTGCAAACCCCGCCAGCGGAGTCTTCAGTGGCGTCGTTCAACATCTACTCCGGCTGCACTGTCCAGCACCCCTTGCTGCAGCAACAGATCAGTGAACGCGTCGGCCGCCAGCGGTGCAGAACAGTGGTACCCCTGATACATATCAGCCCCCAACCGGCTCAACAGCTGTAGCTGGGCAGCGGTCTCTACCCCCTCGGCGATCACCGTCAAATGAAACTGGTGCGCCAGGTCCACCATCACCCGCAACAATCGCAACTGGCCTTCCTCATCCTCACAATCCACCACAAAGCTGCGATCAATCTTCAGATGACTGAAGGGAAAGTTTTTTACGTAGGAGAGCGACGAGTAACCGGTACCGAAGTCATCAATCGCCAGATTGACCCCCATATCTGACAGGCGCTGCAGGTAACCGAGAGCTGCCTGCACATTCTCCACCAACACACCCTCGGTCACCTCCAGTGTGATGGATTGCGGGTTGATGTTGTTGAGACCGATGGCGTCACGCAGCGAGCCGTAAAGACGACTGTCCCGCAGCTGGCGCGGGGAAATATTAATGGCGATGGACAGCGTTGGGTCATACCTGTGCCAGCGCACACACTGAGCTACTGCCTGGTCGATAATATAATCACTGATGTCCGCAATCAGCCCCAGCTCTTCCGCCAGCGGTATAAACTCCAGCGGACTGACCTCTCCCAGAGTCGGGTTGCTCCAGCGAGCCAGCGCTTCCGCTGACACGATACGGCCACTGGCAATATCCACAACGGGCTGATAATGCACATGGATTTCATTTCTCGCCAGGGCCCGCCTGAGCTCGGTTTCAATCAGCAAGCGCTTCTCACTTTCGCCGTTCATGGAGGCGGTGAAAAAGCGGAAGGTATTCTTGCCCTTGGCCTTCGCCCGATACATCGCCATGTCAGCATTGCGCATCAATAACTCGGGCGTATCGCCGTCTTCCGGAAAGGAAGTCAGGCCGATACTGGCGGTGACAAACAGCTCGCGCCCCTCAATCACCATCGGCGTACCGAGCACATGCCGTATACGCAAGGCGCTAAGCTCCGCTGCTGCCGTACCCGAAGACTCCAGAATCACCAGAAATTCGTCGCCTCCCAGGCGAGCCACAGTGTCGCCCTCGCGCAAGGTGGACAGCAGGCGTCGCGCCACTTTTTGCAACAACTGGTCACCGGCATCGTGACCGAGACTGTCATTGATCTGCTTGAAATTATCCAGGTCGATAAACATCAGGGTGAAGGAGCCGGACTGACGCCGTGCCTGGACAATACTGTGCTTCAGACGCTCAAAGGCCAGCAGACGATTGGGCAAGTCCGTCAGTGCGTCGTGGTGAGCCCTGTGACGTAATTGGTCTTCCTGTTCCTTGCGCAGCGAGACATCTTCCTGCACAGACAGATAGTTGGAAATTTGTCCATCTTCGTCCCTTAACGGCGAAATGAGACTGGAGGACCAGTAGAGCGAGCCGTCCTTTCGGCGATTGACGAACTCTCCCCGCCAATGCTCACCTTTACCAAGTGAATCCCACAACTCCAGATAATTTTCCTGCTGGGTCAGTCCACTGGAAAGCATATTGACGCTGTGACCGAGGACCTCCTCGCGGGAATACCCGGTAACACGACAAAAGGCGGGATTGACGTAGATAAGCCGGGCGTCCAGGTCTGTGATACTGATGGAGTTGGAAGCCTGATCCACCGCCTCACTCAGGAGCCTCAACTGGCGTATTGCGTTGCGCTCCTCAGTCACGTCGCGCAGCACCCCGGTAATCCGGTATTCACCACCGCCGGCATCATCCGTGCGCTGGCGGTTGGCGATGCAACGAAACCAGCGCAGGCCCAGACCGGGCGACTGCCAGGCAAAGGTAGAATCGCGCAGCTCATCCTGATCGGTGACACTGCGCCAGAACTCCAGCAGCGCCCGCCGATGCCCCAGCGCACGCAGACGCAACTGGCTCCACACCTCGGCGATGGAGATGCGCAATTCCAGGGGCAGCTCCCTGGCTGTACTGCTACTACCGGACAGCATCTGCCAGGCCGACGCAGAAAAGTAGAAGCACTGCTCCTGCAGTTCAAACCGCCAGCTGCCAAAGCCGGTTAACACCTGTGCCTGGGCCAGTGTGGTTTTCTGCATGCGCAAAACCTGCTCCGTGCTGAGGCGATAGAGCTCGGACTCAACACGACGCACCAGAACCTTAAAGAGATTGTTGGCCAACTCGATCTGTCGCAGGGGCTGGCGATGCAGGCACACCAGCAAGCCAATCGCTTCACCCTCCCGGTTTTGCAGTCGCTGCCCCAGATAGGCCTCGAAACCTTGCTTGCGCAGTAGAGGGGCGTCCCTGAAAAGGTCACTGACCCCCTCACTCACCGCCACCTCTCCGTCGCGCTGGACCTGCGCGCAAGGCGTACCTTCAATCTGGTACCAGAAGTTCTCCAGGTATTCGCCGTCACACCAGACCGACTGGGTTTGCATGACCGGCTGCGAGCCTGGCTGGAAGCGCCCCACGAAGACACAATCGAGATCCAGTATCCGGGACACCACCTTAACCAACGTGCTGAAATAGTCGGCGCCTTCCCTGTCCTCCAGGCGCTCCTGAAAATGTTCGATCAGCAGTTGCGTCGCCAGCTTTTCCGCCAGCACAGTGGATACCCCGCGGTACCCCCGATAGCGCTGCTGTTCATCGTAGTAAGGCGCCCCCCGAATCTCGATCACCAGAGGCACACCACTGCCGTGACGGGCGAGCATGTAAATATTGTTGAACGGCAAACGGGCGGCCAGCCTTTGCCTGAGATAAACGGGCTGGGGTTCGAATAGATGCAACCACCCCTCCGCCTCCAGAAAACTGCCCGTTCGCAGCTCCCCGCCTTCCAGTCCCATGGCCTGCAGCACGCCTGTGGTGACCGCGGATATTTCATGATCCGCATTAGTCTCCCACGCCCAATCACCCAGCTCCTCAAGACGATCTATTGAGTCCGTCAAGCACGGGAGGTTACGGCCTTGATTTTCCACCATCTAAACTGCAAGCCTTCAGAATTTCCTTTGACTCTAGTATACATAGCCCCCACAACGACCGGGAGCAGCAAATCCGGCCAGCCAACTGCCCTGGAGGCACCCTTGGACAAATTCCTGCTACTGCTGGGACTCGCCGGTCTCAGCGACGACGAAAACTCCCGCGCCCGCCTCTGTGCCCGCATGCTGGAGTGGCCCATGCTGGCTGCCGGTTTCTGGCTGATTGCGCTCTGGTACAGCGGCCTGGACAACCCCGAAAACACCCATTTGAAGCTGGATTTCGTGCTCTGGAGCCTGTTTGTGCTGGAGACTTTCCTCCTCACAGCCCTGAGCGATAACCCACGCCTCTATTTGCGTCGCAACTGGATGAACCTGGTGATTATCGTTGTTGGGCTGCCACTGTTTATCGGCATGCCCAGCTATATGGGCTTTATACGTCTGCTGCGCCTGTTGATAGTGATCGACCTGAGCATGCACATGGGCTCCCTGCTGCACAAGCTGCTCACCCGCGACAGCCTCGCCCCCACGTTTATCGGGTCGATGATTGTGGTAGTGATGGCGGGGTTTATGATCGCCGGGCTGGACCCGGCTATAGAAAGCGCCTCGGATGGCATCTGGTGGGCGTGGGTCACCATTACCACGGTGGGTTACGGCGACATTGTTCCCTCAACCGACATCGGCCGCCTGTTTGCCGCCATCCTTATGGTGGTGGGGCTGGGGCTTATCTCGCTGCTGACCGCCAGTATAGCCGCCTGGCGGGTCGCCCGCTCCGGCGCCAGCAGCGAAGCCGAGGACCGGACTCGTATCATGCACCTGGAAGAGCAGCTGAAACGCATTGAGAAGAAACTGGACAGGTTGAGCGAAAAACATACGCCGCCGGAATAATATAGCCTCCGGCCCTTTCCAGTTATATGGCTATTGCAAATAGATTTAAAAAATTTAGCGGGAATACTGGCAATCTGTCGGGCCTGACCAATAATAAGGTTACTGGTGAGCATATCCCCCAAGTGCGTGCACCAGTGGAGCTGGACGGCGACAGTCGAGCTCGCTTTTAAGGGTTTGTCCTTAAATGTTTCACTCCTAATGGTCTTGGCCCGACGCTCTCCCCCAGACGTCGGGTTCTTTTTTGTCCGCGTAATTTCCTATCCCTTCTCCGCGCGAACCTGCTGATACCAGCCGGACGGATTTACGATTTCCCCCTCATCATCCAGCGGCGGATAGTCCAGGCCCCGCTCGTCACAATACGCGCTTACTACTGGCTGGCACCAACGGAATAGAAGGCGTTGGTATTCCTCCTGATCCAGCCTGCTTTGGTCATACAGACCTGCCTGCTGTCTCTGGTAACGGACTTCCGTGAGGATAATGGCGGCAGCAACAGAAACGTTAAAGGACTC
Organism: Pseudomaricurvus sp. HS19; assembly: GCF_009857815.1. Lineage (GTDB taxonomy): Bacteria > Pseudomonadota > Gammaproteobacteria > Pseudomonadales > Cellvibrionaceae > Pseudomaricurvus. The sequence continues at coordinate 845,545 of NZ_WVVW01000001.1, forward strand.
CACCATCCCTACCATAGGGATAATGACTTCGGCGTCGGCCATCTCCAGCCCCTCGGGACTGACCCCCTCCTTCTCCGTGCCCAGCAGCAGCGCTGTAGGCTGGGTATAGTCCAATTGCCGGTAATCTACCGCCCGCTCAGACAGGTTGGCCGCCACCACACGAAAGCCCTGTGCCCTGACCTCCTCCACCGCAGCCCCAATGCTGTTGTGAAGCCTGGTGTCTACCCACTTGTGACTGCCGAGCGCGGTACCCCGATAAGCACGGTAGCCCTTGCGGGGCTCAACACAGTGCAAACGGGGAATTCCAACGGCATCACAGGTGCGTACGATAGCGGAGAGATTGCGCCCCTTGTGAACCTCGTCAGTGATGACAGTAAGATCGGGTTGCCGGTAATCCAGCACCCGTCGAATGGTGGCGTAACGCTCCGGGGTCATGTGGCCTCAGCGATTGAATCAGGTAACAAGGTGGCGGATTATATCAAATTCGTGTCACCGTTCGTGACACCAATTTGTCACAAACAGAGCACATACTTTTTTCCACAGATTCTGTGGATATCCCGGTGCATAACCTTTAAATATGATGTCCCAACCCCCTGATCAGGGGTACCCTCCACAATTTGTTCAATTTTTAACCACACCCTTATTAGTATAATAATTTCAATAGGTTAGGCTTTTTTTACAGTCGTTTTTTGGTGGTTGGTGTGCTTTTTAACCACTTGCACCAGATTGATTCAGACTGTGTGCATAACAAGTAAGCGTCCATTAACTGTGGAACACCCGTAGTCACAAAAGCTTCAATGCACAAACACATTTCTGTCACAAAATAGTCACGCTGCAGCAGGTCGCTGCGACTATTTTCAGACACAAAAAAGCCCGGTGGAAGCCGGGCTTTTGCCATTGGGCTGGCGTGCGGTTCTTACCAGCAGGTGTTACCGCGCCTTATGCGCCAGGCGCGCTGCGTGCAGCAATGGCTCGGTATAACCGGAAGGCTGCTGCTTGCCTTTGAACACCAGGTCGCAGGCAGCCTTAAACGCAATACCGTCATAGGATGGCGCCATCGCCTCGTACTCGGCGTCACCACTGTTCTGCTGGTCCACCACCTTCGCCATACGCTTGAGGGCTTCCATCACCTGCTCTTCGCTGCAGATACCATGCTCCAGCCAGTTGGCAAGATGCTGGGAAGAGATTCGCAGTGTGGCACGATCCTCCATCAGGCCGACGTTATTAATGTCAGGCACTTTTGAACAACCAACACCTTGGTCTACCCAACGCACTACGTAACCGAGGATACCCTGGGCGTTATTATCCAGTTCGAATTTAATCTGCTCCGCAGAAAGGCTGGCCGGATCCTGCAGCACCGGGATGGTGAGGATATCATCGAGGCTGGCACGCCCACGGCTCGACAATTCCTGCTGGCGCTCAAAAACATTGATCTGGTGGTAATGAATGCTGTGCAGCGTGGCGCCGTTGGGCGATGGTACCCAGGCGGTATTGGCACCCGAACGGGGGTGACCAATTTTCTGCTCCAGCATGGCCGCCATCTCATCGGGCATGGCCCACATACCCTTACCGATCTGGGACTTGCCAGGCAGACCGCACTCGATACCAATATCCACGTTCCAGTCTTCGTAGGCGTTGATCCACGGCTGCTGTTTCATCTGTGTTTTAGGTACAAATGGTCCTGCCAGCATGGAGGTGTGGATCTCGTCGCCGGTACGATCGAGGAAGCCGGTGTTAATAAACACCGTGCGTGCCTGAGCCGCCCGGATGCACGCTTTCAGGTTGACCGTAGTGCGACGCTCTTCGTCCATAATGCCGACTTTCAGCGTGTTTTCCGGCAATCCCAGAGCCTTTTCCACACGGCCAAACAGCTCGACGGCAAACGCCACCTCCTCCGGTCCGTGCATTTTCGGCTTCACAATATAAACGCTGCCGGTACGGGAGTTGCGGCGGCTGGTATTGCCTTGCAGGTCATGGATTGCCGCCAGGCTGGTGATCATGGCATCCATGATTCCTTCCTGGATTTCATCGCCGTTTTTATCCAGGATGGCCGGGTTACTCATCAGGTGACCCACGTTGCGCACAAACAACAGGCTGCGCCCATGCAGGGTCAGCTCACTGCCGTCAACCGCGGTGTAGTCGCGATCAGCGGTCATGGTACGGGTCATCATCTTCCCGCCCTTCTCGAAGCTGTCAGACAGGGTACCCTTCATCAGGCCCAGCCAGTTTTTGTAAACCTCCACCTTGTCTTCGGCATCGACGGCAGCAACGGAATCTTCGCAATCCATGATAGTAGTTACGGCCGCTTCAACCAGCAGGTCCTGTACACCGGCGGCGTCTGTTTTACCGATAGAGCCATCGCGATCGATCTGGATCTCAACGTGCAGGCCATTGTTCTTCAACAAGACTGCGCTCGGCTGTGCAGCATCACCGCGGTAGCCGATACATTTCTCCGGTTGCTGCAGACCGGTAGTAACACCGGAAGCCAGGCTTACCTGCAACTCACCGTCGATGATACGGTAGGCGTTAGAGTCGACATGGGAGCCTTCCCTGAGTGGCGCAACGGTATCGAGATGGTTTCGGGCAAAGGCAATCACCTTGGCGCCGCGTACCGGGTTGTAACCTTTACCCTTTTCAGCACCACCCTCTTCGGAAATGGCGTCGGTGCCATAGAGAGCGTCATAGAGGCTGCCCCAACGTGCATTGGCGGCATTGAGGGCAAAGCGGGCGTTCTTGACCGGCACCACCAGTTGCGGACCGGCCTGGGCGGCGATCTCTACGTCCACATTCTCAGTGGTAATACGGAAATCCTCACCTTCCGGCAGCAGGTAGCCTATCTCCTGCAGAAAGGCCTTGTAGGCGGCCGCGTCGTGAGGCTGTCCCTTGTGCTCCCGGTGCCAGCCGTCAATGGTGGCCTGCAGTTCATCACGCCGGGCCAGCAGTGACCGGTTCTTCGGGGTCAGATCATTGATGATGGCCTCAAACTCAGCCCAGAAATGATCGACGTCCACTCCGGTACCCGGCGCGATCTCGCCGTTAACCAGATTGAACAGCTCTTCTGCGATCTGAAGACCGCCTTTCTGTACACGTGAAGTCATGATGATCTGCCTTGATTTGTCTTGATACGAAAAAGCACGGCTGCGGGTGCTCTGGCCCCGAAGCAGCCACTAAACACCGTTTCAGCAGCAAAAAAGTCTATCCCACGCACCACAATATCTAAAATTTATCGTTTTTATATCCGCTATTCATATAGAAAATATATATTCAGTTCTGATCCAGTGTTTCCGCCACTTCGGTGATCAAACGGCGCATCCAGCGATGCTCGGGGTCATTGTGCAGCAGCGGACTCCAGGCCATCTTCAGCTCGAACGGCGGGATATCAAACGGCGGCGGCATAATACTGAGACGATTGTTGTTGATCTGCTGACGCGCCAGTTTGCTGGGCAAGGTGGCAATCAGGTCTTTCTGCTCCGCCAGCAGTGCCGCGGCCAGGTAGTGACGGGTAAATACCGTAATGCGCCGCTTTTTGCCCAGCTCCCCCAGAGCCACATCCACCCAGCCCAGACGCTGCACATCCTCCGGGTTGACCCCCACACCCACACCCATGCCGGTTTTACTCACCCACACATGCTGGGATTCCAGATAGGCTTCGAGGTCAAAACGCGCCAGGATGGGGTTCTTCTTGCTTAACAGGCAGCTGAACTGGTCCAGCCAGAGGGACTTCTGGTGGAAGGACTGGGGCATGGAATCAAAGCGGTTGATCACCATATCCACCTTGCCCTGCTCCACATCCTGATAACTGACATCGCTGGGGGTCATGATATCCAGAGTGACGTGGGGAGCGAGGTTGCGCAGTCGCGCCAGCAGTGACGGGATCAGGGTGCACTCGGCGTAGTCACTGGCCATGAAACGGAATACCCGGCGGCTCTCCTCCGGCACGAAGCTGGAGCGCGGCTGCACGGTCTTCTCCAGTTCCAGCAACAGGTGGCGGATCTCGGGCTCCAGCTCCCGCGCACGCTCGGTCGGGGTCATACCCTCACTGGTACGCACCAGCAGCGGATCGTCAAACAGATCCCGCAGTCGCTTGAGACCGTTACTCATGGCGGGCTGGCTGATGCCCAGCTGGTTGGCCGCCCGCGTCACGTTACGCTCACGCAGCAAAACATCCAGATAGACCAGTAAATTGAGATCAATACGAGCAATATTCATAAACGGAATACCGAATATAGAAACTATAAATTAGGCGAATTCTCGCAAAATACCTAGACTCTGTCATGTGCAAAATTCAACCACTCGATCTAAACGCGAGGAAACGCCATGTCTCTGTACACTCAAAACATCGAGTCTGTAACCGAACTCAAGAACGCTGCCGGCAGCTCTTGGGATGCTATCAACCCTGAGTCTGTTGCCCGGATGCGCGCTCAGAACCGCTTCCAGAGCGGTCTGGATATCGCCCGTTACACAGCCAAGATCATGCGCGAAGACATGGCGGCCTATGATGCCGACAGCAGCCAGTACACCCAGTCCCTGGGCTGCTGGCACGGCTTCATCGGTCAGCAGAAGCTGATCTCCATCAAGAAGCATTTCGGCACCACCAAGCGTAAGTACCTCTACCTGTCCGGCTGGATGGTTGCTGCGCTGCGCTCCGACTTCGGCCCCCTGCCCGACCAGTCCATGCACGAAAAGACTGTAGTTGCCGGCCTGATTGAAGAGCTGTACAAGTTCCTGCGCCAGGCAGACGCCCGTGAACTGGGTGGCCTGTTCCGCGCCCTGGATGCCGCCCGCGAAGCCGGTGACAACGCCAAGGCTGCCGAGCTGCAGAACCAGATCGACAACTACGAGACTCACGTAGTGCCAATCATTGCCGACATCGACGCCGGTTTCGGTAACGAGGAAGCCACTTACCTGCTGGCCAAGAAGATGATCGAAGCCGGTGCCTGCTGCATCCAGATTGAAAACCAGGTAGCTGACGAGAAGCAGTGTGGTCACCAGGACGGCAAGGTAACCGTTCCTCACGATGACTTCCACGCCAAGATCCGCGCTGTGCGCTACGCCTTCCTCGAGCTGGGTGTGGATGACGGTGTTATCGTTGCCCGTACCGACTCCCTGGGTGCCGGCCTCACCAAGCAGATCGCTGTGGTCCGTGAAGAAGGCGACTCCGGTGACATCTACAACAGCTTCCTGGACTGTGAAGAAGTAACCGTTGCCGACATGAAGCAAGGCGATGTAGTTATCAAGCGTGGCGACAAGATCCTGCGTCCCAAGCGCCTGCCTTCCGGCCTGTTCCAGTTCCGTCAGGGTACCGGTGCCGACCGCTGCGTATTCGACTGTATCGAATCCCTGAAAGCCGGTGCTGACCTGCTGTGGATCGAGACCGAGAAGCCTCACGTTGGCCAGATCGGCAGCATGGTAAACCGCATCCGTGAAGTGGTGCCAAATGCCAAGCTGGTGTACAACAACTCACCAAGCTTCAACTGGACCCTGAGCTTCCGTCAGCAGGTGTTCGATGCCTGGACTGAAGAAGGTAAGGACGTTGCCGCTTACGATCGTGCCGCCCTGATGAGCGCCGAGTACGATGCCACCGATCTGGCTGTTGAAGCCGATCGCCGCATCCAGAGCTTCCAGGCTGACGGTGCCCGTGAAGCGGGTATCTTCCACCACCTGATCACCCTGCCGACTTACCACACTGCGGCCCTGTCCACCGACAACCTGGCCAAAGAGTACTTCGGTGCAGCGGGCATGCTGGGCTACGTGGCTGGCGTACAGCGCAAGGAAATCCGCCAGGGTATCGCCTGCGTTAAGCACCAGAACATGGCCGGTTCCGACATGGGTGACGATCACAAAGAGTACTTCTCCGGTGAGAACGCCCTGAAAGCTGCCGGTAAAGACAACACCATGAACCAGTTCGGCTGATCAAGGTGTGACCGGGGAGCGCTATTGCTCCCCTGATACAACAAAAAGGCGACCAATGGTCGCCTTTTTGTTTGATTGGATTTTGATACACTGACGTTCCATGCGTTAACCCAGCCTGACAGGAGTCACGCCATGACCACTCCCCCCGTTGTTGCCCAGGACTATGACCGTCTCACCGCCGATGGATTTGTGTATGACAACACCTGGTTTCATGGCACCTCCTCCGGCCTGCTGGAAAACATCCTGCAACAAGGCCTGAAACGTTCCGGCGACGCCGAATTGGAAACTGCCCTGCACAACACCATGACCACCATTGGTGACCGCATGACAGACCATCAGGAACCGGTGTTTCTCTGCCCGGCAAAATCCCTGGCCTGGTACTGGGCCCTGCAGACCGTGCGCAAGCGTCACAGCCGTCTTGGCAACGACGAGGAGCCGGTGATCCTTGCTGTGACCCTCGGCGAGGACAGTGCATTGCAGGTACTGCCTGACGTCGGTGCAGCCAGTATCCTGATGCACCCGGAAGGCGAGGACTACCTGGCCTACCTGTCCGGCATCTACCACGAGCGGGACCTGCCCCACCCCAGCCTCAATCCGGTACAGGCGGATCGCCTTGATTACCTGAAAAAGCTGGGACTGGCTTACTGCAATGCCGATATTGGCCCTGAATACCTGCAGCTGGTAACACGCTGAAATATCCCGGCAGCCATGCTCTACACCATAGGTTACGCCACCAAGTCCGTTGACGTTTTTCTCCGGCAACTGCTGCAATATGGCATCTCTGCCGTTGCTGACGTGCGCTCTGTCCCCTTCAGCAAGGCCTTTTTTGATTATCACCAACCGGCGATTCGGCAGCATTTGGAAAACGCCGGCATCCGCTACGTTTACCTGGGGGATGAATTGGGCCCGCGCTCAAAGAACCCCGACCATTACGATGACTGTGGACAGGTACAGTTTGATCGCCTGAGCCAGTCGGAGCTGTTCCGGCAAGGCGTTGAACGGCTGCAGGACGGGATGGGAAAAGGTTTCCATATTGCCCTGATGTGTGCAGAGAAGGATGCCGCCAGCTGCCACCGCAGTTTGTTGATCGGCTACGCGATGCAGCGACAGACCGGGCTGGAGTTACAACACATCACCCACGACGGCGAGCTGGAAACCCAGCAGCAGCTGGAAGCACGGCTGCCACTGATGCATCAACTGGAGCAGGACCTGTTCCTGTCACGGGAGGAAGCCCTGCAACGGGCCTACCGCATGCAACTGCAAAAGACCTCTTACCGAAAGCCCCGCGACGATGACGGCAGGCCTTAGCCTGCCGAACCGCCGGCCTGGATTGCCGTTACGCCAGGCTTTTGCTCACCACCTCAAACACATCCCTTGAGAGCCCCTCTTCCGCCTTGACGCGCTGCAGGGCTTTCAGCATCAACGCCTGACGCTTCTCGTCGTAACGTTTCCACTTGGTCAGTGGTGTCAACTGACGGGATGCCACCTGCGGATTGAGCTTGTTCAGCTCTATGATGCGATCGGCAAGAAACTCGTAACCGCTGCCATCCGCGGCGTGGAAATTGACCGGGTTGTTGCCACAGAACGCGCCAACCACCGAGCGCACCTTGTTGGGATTACGGATATCAAAGGCTTCGTGCTGCATCAGCCGCTGTACCCGTGCCAGCCCGTCACTTAACGGGCAGGCCGCCTGCACCGTCAGCCACTGGTTGACCACCAGTGCCTCGTGCTGCCACTTGCGGTAAAAGTTATTCAGCACCACCGGTGCCAGCTTCTGTGCCAGTGCCGAGTCGCTGTTAACAATGGCGGCAAGTGCTGCCATCTCGTCGGTCATATTGGTGGCGCCGTCAAGCTGTTGCTGTGCCAGCTGCACATAGAGGTCACTGCCGGACTTCACCAGGAACGTCAGTGCCGTATTCTTCAGGCTGCGACGGGCCATGGCGGCGGCATCCACCGAGAATGGACCTGTATCGGTGTTGGCCTGATAGGCGGCGTTTAATTCTGTCTCCAGTGCACCCGCCAGGTAAGCCTTGACGTACTCGCGGGAGAAATTAATCGCCTCCACATCAATCACAGTGGCAATCTCGCTCAGGTAGCCCTCACTGGGCAACTGCAGCATCAGGGCAACAATGGCGGGATCCAGGGACTGGTCATTCAGTACTGCGCGACAGGCTTCCACCAAGGCCTGATCCACCTGGTAATTGCGGTCACCCCGGTGGGCACGCATGACGTCCTCAATAACACCCACTGCCAGCTTCTGGCAGGCATCCCAGCGACTGAAACCATCACTGTCACCGCTCATGATGGCCTGCAGTTGGGCGCGGCTATAGGGGTACTCCAGCTTTACCGGCGCAGAAAAGTCACGCAGCAATACCGGTATGGGTCGTTCTGGTAATCCGGTGAAGGCAAAGGTCTGCTCCGCTTCCGTCAACTCCAGCACCCGATGGGTGTTGTCGGAGGTTTCGGTGTCGGGCGCTTCGCCCTGCAGGTGAATGGCGAGATTGCCCGCTTCCCCCAGTAAACCGATGGCCACCGGGATGTGGAACGGCTGCTTTTCGGCGGCTGTCGCTTCCGGCGTATCAGGACAGCTCTGGCTGATGGTCAGGCGATACACGCCTGCGTCCTCGTCGAACTCATCCGTCACCTGCAGGCGCGGCGTTCCCGCCTGTGAATACCAGAGTTTGAATTGGCTGAGATCGCGGCCGGAGGCCTCTTCCATGGCGCTTACAAAATCTTCGATGGTAGCAGCGCCGCCGTCGTTGTTGGCGAAATAGAGATCACTGCCTTTGCGGAAAGTCTCAGCCCCCAGCAGGGTGTGGATCATACGCACCACTTCCGAACCCTTTTCGTACACAGTGAGGGTGTAGAAGTTGGAAATCTCCATGAAGGACGCGGGGCGCACCGGGTGCGCCATGGGACCGGCATCCTCGGCAAATTGCAGCGTCCGCAACAGGGAGACATCCTCCACCCGCTTGACCGTGGCCGAATTCAGGTCCGCCGAGAACTGGGAATCACGGAAGACGGTAAAGCCCTCTTTCAGGCTCAGCTGGAACCAGTCGCGACAGGTGACCCGGTTGCCGGACCAGTTGTGGAAATACTCGTGCGCCACCACCGACTCCACCCGCTGGAAACCGAGATCCGTGGTGGTCTCCGGCTTGGCCAGCACGCAGGAGGTGTTAAAGATATTGAGGCCCTTGTTTTCCATGGCCCCCATATTGAAATCGTCCACCGCCACGATCATGTAGATGTCCAGGTCGTACTCGCGCCCGTAGACCTCCTCGTCCCAGCGCATGGAGTTCTGCAGCGAACGCATGGCGTGGTCGCATTTATCCAGGTCCTTGCTCTCGACAAAGATTCTCAGGGTGACGTCACGACCACTGCAGGTGGTGAAGCGGTCCTCAATAAACTCAAGGTCACCGGCCACCAGCGCAAACAGGTACGCGGGTTTGGGAAACGGGTCGTGCCAGACAGCGTAGTGGCGGCCATTCTCCAGCTCGCCGCTTTCGACCTCGTTACCGTTGGACAGCAGTACCGGAAACAGCGCCTTGTCCGCTGCCAGCCGTGTGGTGAAGACGCTCAGCACATCGGGGCGGTCGAGGTAGTAGGTGATTTTGCGGAAACCCTCTGCCTCACACTGGGTACAGAACATGGTGCGGGATTTGTAGAGCCCTTCCAGGCTGGTGTTGGCGGCCGGATCGATCTGCACGCTCACGCACAGCTCAAAACGGTCCTGAACATTGGGCAGCAACAGTGTTTCGTCGGAGAGTTCGTATTCGCCCTCGTTTAACTCACGGCCATCCAGCGAGATTCCCAGCAGTTTCATCTCCTGGCCACTGAGCAGCAGCGGCGCTGCAGGATCGGCAGCGGCCGGGTTACGGCGCATTACAAGACGACTGTTAACGCGCGTCGCGGAAGGCTGAAGATCCACATCGAGGTGGGTCTCGTCGATGAGAAAATCCGGTACCTTGTAGTTTTTCAGGTAAATCGTCTGCGGCTGAGAGTCTCTGCTGGCTGCCATTTGCATCCCCGTATTCTGCTGTTACGCGCCGCCTGTGTCGTCAGGCAGCCCGGTAAAGTTCGATATGATAGGCGCCGAATTTGCGCATATTGATGACACCGGTGTCGAAGATCAGGTACTGGCCTTTAATACCCTGCAACACCCCTTCCACCTCAGGCTCTTTATCGAGATTAAAGCTCACCACCTTTTTCGGGTAGGTATCGACCGGATAACGGAAGTCATACTCCTGCGCCTGCTCGATAAACTGTACAGCCTGTACGCCATACTCCCGCTGCAGCGCAACGATCTGGTCCCAGGCGTTATCCAGCAACTGATCGCGCAGGCTCACCAGGTCAATGTAATCCACATCGCCCTTGAGCATGGTGCGCCAGTTGGTCTTGTCCGCCACCTGATCCTTCAGGATCACTTCCAGCAAACCGCTCAGGCGGCGGGTTGCTACGCGGAAAATCGGCAGTGCCTGAATAGCTCCCTGGTCCATCCAGCGCACCGGCACCTGGGACTGGCGGGTAATTCCCACCTTGGCACCGGAAGAGTTGGCCAGGTAAACAATGTGGTCCGTGAGGCAATGGGTCTCGCCCCACTCCGGCTCCCGGCAGGTGCCCGCGTCGTAATGACACTTTTCCGGACTGACGATACAACTGTCGCACTGTGCCAGCTTCTGGAAACAGGGATAGCAGTAACCCTGATTGAAGCTCTTTTTGGTTTTGCGGCCACAGTGGCAACAGTGGATATCGCCACCATAGACCAGCTTCAGGCGCTGACCCAGTAGTGCATTCATGTCACACAGGCTGTCGTCCAGCGGCAGCTGATAGGCCACGGTGTCGTTGTGGCTGGTTCGCATTTTATTGACATGACCCGCGGCCAGTAACTCCCAACCCATGCCGATCACTGCCACTTCAACGGTTTTTCTTCCGGCTCGGCCACTTCGCCTTCACCGCCACAGTGCTGGTGCGGTTTGGGCGGCACATACCCGGTGCGCTCTTCCGCAGGCAGGTGCTTGAGTTCATAGGCGATCACCGCCTGCATGCTGTGCTCACGCTGCTCCTGGGTCAGCGGCCGGCCGTCCGGCCATTTGCCCAGTTCAATGGAACGCTTCAGGTTCTCATAGACCTCTGGCGTGATGCTGTTAATCAGCTCATCAATATTCATCGCTTGTACCTTCAAAAAATCAACAACAACTCAAAAACGAAAAACCGCTCCTGCCAGCTCCGCTCAACGGCGCAGGAGATACAGCAGGCCAGCCACACCAATGCCCACCAGCAAACCACCAACATGAGCGGCATTGGCAATCCCCATCCCGGTAAGGCCGCTGACTACGCCACTCATACACAGCACCAGCCACACCAGCATAAAACCGACAATGCCGCCCGGCAGGCGTGTCTCTGCCGAGGGCCGCAGGCGATGGTGTATCCACAGCACACCCAACAGGCCGTAAAGCACACCGGACAAGCCGCCAAACTGTGACGGACCGGCCCAGATAAACTGCGCCATATTGCTGAGCACACCGATAAAGACAATCATGGTGAGCAGGCTAAGGCTGCCGAAGCGGTGCTCCAGCCGGCGCCCGAACTCCCAGATCCAGAGGCCGTTAAAAATAATATGCAGCGGGCCAAAGTGCAGGAATATCGGTGTCAGCAAGCGCCACAACTCTCCCGCCTGCCAGGCCGCCATGGGAGAGTAGTAGATAAGCTTATTCTGTGTCACAGCCACCGGCTGAAAACTGAGCATGGAGGTCAGCGGCCCGAAGCTGCCATCCCAGTACACCAGCAATGCGCCGAGAACACCCAGCAACAGCGTCACCAGAGTGACCGGATAGCGCCACAACAACCACAGCAGGCCGACGCCCTGACGGCGCATCTCGCGACGAATGGTGAAGTCACCATGCAATGGCTGCTGCGGCGCTCGCTCCAGTGCTTCATGCACGCCTTCGTTCTGCAACCAGTGCTGCAGTTGCCCGGCAATGTTTTCATCCGCCACCCACAACACCTGCTGGCCCCGCTCCTCCACCACCCGGTGATCAACGCCCCGGGCGAGCAAAAACTCCATCAGCGGTTGCAGGTTCAGGTGCAGTCCGAATGCGGCCACGCGATACCAGTCCGCCATCATGCCTGCACCTGCTTTACAAAACTATTCATCGTAGAGTTCAGAGTCGTCCACCATAGTGGGGTCGTGATACACCCATACAAATTTTTCCTTGCTGAGATTCTCCTCACCATCAAAGCGGTAGGCGGTGAGACGGCCGAAATTAACTGCGCTGTAGTCAAGGCAGGCGATGTTATGACGCAGCGGTGCCGGGCGCCCGGTTAACCAGTAGTGGCCGAAAAACACCGGTACAGCGTCGGCCGGGTAGTAAACCAGGTCGTCCTGGTGACGCGGCTGAATCGGCTCCTCATCAAGCCCATAGGGCAATGGGTCAGGCTGAAACACCAGGTCGCCATAAGTCTGCGGGCTGTTAGCCCAGAACTTGGTACGAAAGAATCGTCGTACAAAACCGTCCTTGCCCTCAACCTGCATGCCTTCCGGCAGTGGAATATTGATACCGCGGGTAAGGCGATCAATGGTGCGTGCCTCGCTGCTGCCCTGACTCTGCGCTGCGCTGAAAAAGCGTGGGCTCATATGCCCGGAGCCATACTGCTCAAGGATCCTGTCAATCAGCGCCTGATCCCAGCAGGCGTGCACCACCCGGAACCAGCGGTTTTCGATAAACAACGGTAAACGCATCAGCCAGCCGATCAGTTCATCCCAGGCCGGAAGATTGTGCCGGTACTGTTCCAGGGTGGCGTGCATCAGGCGCACAAGCCGCTCCGACAGGGCACTGCTGGAACCGTGCTCCATATACTCGCGGCAGGCGCTGGCATTACGCAGGGCCAGGTACTCGTGATTGCCCATTACCATGCTGGCATTACCACTGTCGCACATGGCTTTCACCAACTGGACGGTTTGCGGAATCGCCGGCCCGCGATCCAGCAGGTCACCGACAAAAACCGCGCGGCGTCCCTGCGGGTGATGGTAGGAACTGCCATCATGCTCATAACCCAGTTTCTGCAACAGGCGCTCAAGCGCGTCACAGCAGCCGTGCACGTCGCCAATAATGTCTGTTGCTGATTCCGATGCAGTGACCACTCGACTACCCGACCCTACTCTCCCAGGTGACTGCCCCAGCCCAGTTTACTGCGGCAGGTTTCATAGAAGTTGTGATTTAGCGGGTGAATCAGGTGCAGCTTGTGCGGTTTTTTATTGATCAGGATCTGGTCGCCGGGATTGGTGACTACATGACTCTGGCCATCGCAGGTGACATGGGGATAGGCCCGGTTGTGCTCGCCCACCACAATCCGGATCTCGCTGTTGCCATCCACCACAATCGGCCGGCTGCTGAGGGTGTGGGGATTCATAGGTACAATCACGATGGCATCCAGCTTCGGGTGCATAATTGGACCGCCACCACTGAGGGCGTAGGCGGTGGAGCCGGTGGGGGTAGAGATAATCAGGCCATCGGAACGCAGGCTGTAAACAAACTGGCCATCGATGTAGAGCTCGAGTTCGATCATGCGTATGAAACGACCCGGGTGGATCACCACGTCGTTAAGCGCCTCGCCGGTGCCCACCAGTGCCCCCTGACGGACGACAGAGGAGTCCAGCAGGAAACGGGTCTCCATGATGTACTTGCCCGCCAGCACCTCTTCAACACGCGCCTCAATGTCATTGGGGCTGATATCGGTGAGAAACCCCAGGCGACCGCGGTTCACGCCCAACAGCGGAACCTTATGGCGGCACAGGGAACGCGCAGCGCCCAGCAGGCTGCCATCGCCACCCACCACAATCACCAGGTCACAGGTTTTGCCGAGGGTATCGTTGTTGGAAACCTCCAGATCCGGCACAGACAGGCTGCGCGCGGTCTCCTCTTCCAGCACCACTTCCAGCCCGGCGCCCTGCAGGTAGTTTATCAGGCGCTTGAGCGTGCCCAGTGCACGATCACTGCCGGCCCTGCCTACCAGGCCAATACGATTAAACTCTGACATATCCAGACTGTTGTCCCAGCACTCGTTAAAGGTGGCTATTATACCCACTCACACCCACCCCGTCAGGAGCACTCAATGATCACCGCCTCCTCGCCCCTCTGGCGCAAGCTGCAGCACCCGCTGGTGCGTGATCTCGCCTGGTGCCTGATGAGCCCGGAGTTAATGGCCCCGGGCACCGGTTGCGACACCTTCAACACCGGTCAGCAGGACGCCATACAGGCGCGACTGCTTGAGCTGGAGAGCAATCCACCCCCTCTGGAGCACTGGATGGAGCAGTGCCATTCCCGGCGACTGGGGCTGATTTTCGAGCACCTGTGGCAATTCTGGTGGCGCCACTGCAGTGCCGACAGCGGAGAATGGCTATTCAACATGCAACTGCACCAACACGGCCGTACACTGGGAGAAGCGGACGCGCTCTGCTGGCAAGGGGAGGAACTGCTGCACACGGAACTGGCGGTGAAATTTTACCTCGGGTTTGAAGCCGGCGATGGCACAGCCGCAGGATGGTATGGCCCCGAGGTCAAGGATCGGCTGGACCTGAAATGGCACCACTTGATGGAACGTCAACTGGCGCCGGCACGACTCGACAGTGCCCCGCTGCCCGCACACTGGCACTTCCGGCGTGTGCGATCAGCCCTGCTCTCCCGCGGGCGTCTTTTTTACCCAATGCTGCAAGAGCACTTCCAGGCGCCCGACCCGGCACTGCTGATGCCCCACCACGACAGAGGATTCTGGTTACGTTGCAGCGAACTGCAGCAACTGCCGGAAGGTCACTGGCAACCCTTGCAGCGCCGGCAGTGGCTGGCGCCGCTGCGCAGCAGCGCATCGGGCCTGCTCGACAAGCAACAACTCATTCGCGTATTGCAGCCGCAGCTGACGCCGGATGCACGCCCCCTGCAACTGGCCCGGATGCAACCTGAAAACAGCGAATACTTCGAGGTAAGTCGCTACTTTGTGGTACCGGATAACTGGCCGACGGTGAGCGGGGCCGAGTTCAGGAAGCCTGCCAGCTAAATTCCTTCCCGCTCAAGCTCCGGGTTAAAGCGCCACCACGCCATTGCGCAACAGGTAATCCTGACGGGTGAGAGCGGCCTGCGGCAACTGGTCCACCAGCTCCATCAAACCCGGCTGCAGCACCTTGACGTCGAAACCCTGCTGCTGCAGGAACAGTGAGGCCGGTCGCGCACGCTGACCGCTGTTGCAGTACACCGCGTAGCGCACATCGGCTGACAGCAGGCGTGCCTTCAGTGACAGCAGGTGCAGCGGCAGGCTGGCCGCCCGCGGCAGGTGCCCGGCGCTGTACTCCCCCTGCGTGCGCACATCCAGCAACACCCGCTGCTCCTCAGCGGCCTGCGGCAAGGTACAGAGGGCCACCTCCGGCTCCCGCAGCAGGGAGAGAAAATCCTGCTGCTGCAACACCAGCAGCACCCCATCACTGAGCATGGTTACGGTGGCATTGCGCGGCGACTCCTTGAGCAGTGCATCCTCGCCAAAGCAGTGCCCGGCCCCCACTACAGCCAGTGGCTCAGCCGCCGACCCGCGAGTGACACGGGCCTCCCCGCTCTGCACAAAGTAACAGCAGTCACCCGCTGCACCTTCGCGAATAATCACGTCGCCGGCACGCACCTCCCGGGGCTCCAGTTTCTGCAGCACACGACCGATGTTGGTAGGTGACACCTTGAGGAAGAGGTTCGAACCCAGCAGACGATCCAGCCACAGGTTACCGGCAGCATCGCCCTGCTCCTCCACCGCCGCCAGCCGCAGATGTTCTGCCACCTGGCTCCAGCTGAGCAGCTCATCCAGTCGCTGGCGGTTAATTTTCAGAACTACCGCATCCGCCGCTACCCGGGCTCGATGCCGCCGCGGCAACATGGGAGACAGGGCACCGAGCGAAGTACGCCCCTTTTCCAGGGTGTGATTGCCGTTGGCGTCGGTGAGGGTTACATCACCACTGAGAAGAAAATATTCGCTGCTGTCGAACTGACCACTCTCAAACAGAATGTCACCGGGAAACAGATAGAGCGTATCGCTCTCCTGCAACAGCGCCTGCCGCTGTCCCGGGCTGAGGCTGCCCAGAGGCACCAGGGTATTGAGGGATTCGGGACTGACCTGCAACCTGGCACTATCGCCGGTTACCACCGCTGTACTGCTCATGCCCACTCCCCCTCAGCCGCGGTGCTGTCCAGCCCCGGCACGCCGCGCCGCCCCTGCAGCCCACCACTGTGCAGTACCACAAGGCGCGTGCCGCGGCGCCAGTGACCTTGTGCAGCCAGCTGGCTGATGGCGTAGAGCATTTTCCCGGTATAGACCGGATCCAGACCAACACCGGTTTGCGCTTCAAAATCGACCATAAACTCCAATAACTCCGGCTTAACCCGACCAAACCCGCCAAAACTCTGCTCGTCCTGCACCGTGACCCTGGCAGCACAGGCCGGTGACAGGCCCTGCAACAGCTGTTGCCTGTACGCTGGCAACCCGGGCCCGAGCCTCAATGCGGCAAAGGCCATGATGTCCTGCCGCGCCCCGCAATCCTCAAGCCCCTGCAAAATCCCCCGCAGGGTGGTGCCGGTACCGGTGGCCAGGCAGAGGTTGTCGCCAGGCTGCAACTGTATTCCCAGCCATTGCCCCAGGGCACGGCATCCCACCAACCCCGGGGCGCCACCGCCTCCTTCCGGTACGCAGTAGTAGCCCTGTGGCGTTGCGCCGCCGTGCCCGTCACAGGCCGCGCGGTAATCCAGACGACTGAGGAATTGCAGCTCCATACCCCAGTGCCGGCAGTCCCGTAACGTCGCCGACCACTGTCGTGGCTCGTGTCCACGAACAAAACCCAGCGTCGGAATGCCCAGCGCCCTGCCCACCCGGGCCAGCGCATGCAAATGATTGGAGTAGTAACCACCAAAGGTACAGAGTCCCCGCGCGCCCTGCTGGCGCGCCAGCTGCAGGTGGCCCCAGAGTTTGTAAAGCTTGTTGCCGGACGCTGTCGGGTGCAGCAACTCATCGCGCTTGCAAAAGACCTCGACGCCCGCCTTGTCGAACACCGGGTATGCAAGCCGGGACAGGCCAATGCGCCCTGCCAACTTCTCCGCCGTCCCATCGAGCAGTGGAACTATCGCCTCGCTGCCGCTTTCACTCTGCATGACATGACACCCCACCGCCCCGCACCTGCCGCAAACGGTGATTAAAAACCTACGCCGAGCGCGACTGGTCGCCGGACAAGAGGCGCTGGTGCTGCTGACAGCGATTACTGATGCCATCGACAAACGCCGCCGGCTTGTCGACCCGGGTCACCGCGGCCCCGCAACGGGCTCCATCGGCCAGCTCCCCCTGACACGCCGGGCTATGATAGTGATCGCGCCACAGACGCAGCTGATCCTCGCTGACCTGGCAACGAGCCGCCACATAGCCGTCGCGGTTCTCCATAAAGGCGCCCACATCATCCACCGGCAGGGTCATGTGTCCCGCTCCCAGCTGGAAGGTCACAAAACTGATACCGCTGGTGTGCATCTTGTCCAGCAGGTTATGGCCACTGGCATTAAGAAGTTCCTGCTTGTCCCGCTGCAGCCGCCGGATTTCGTCCTGCAAACCAGCCACCTGGGTGCTTTGGTACATCAGCTCAATTTCCTTGCGTTGCAACTGCTCGCTGTACTCACGCTGCAAACGCTCCAGCTCCAGCTGCCGGGTGCTTTCAAGCTGACTTTTGAGGCTGGCCAAAGCGCTGGCGTCCACATTACTGGCGTTCTCGAGGCGCTGTTCAAAGTAGTCCCGCAGACTGCTGAGCTTCTCCTCCTGGTGACTGCGCTCTTCCGCTAACCTGGTCACCCGCTCCTGGCTCTCCTGCAACTGTTGCTGCAGCTGTAACGCCCTGGTCTGCTGTGCCTGCAGGCTACCGGTGTGCTGCTGGTTCAACTGGTCAAGCTGTTCCCGGTGATGTTCCTGCAAGGTAGCCACCCGCAGCCTGGCCTCTTTGATGGCCTGTGCCAGCTTCAGGCGTAAAGCCTGCTCACGAGGTGACTCCTTGGGCTGGGTCTGTGGCTTTTGGGGGGAGGTTCGGGGTTCGGCCTGCAGGGTCGGGACACCAGCCCCGCTTTCGAAGCTGAGGCCAAGGCGATTACGCTGCACCGCCTTTTTAATAAGCGCCAGATGATTACACTGGGCATCCATGCGCGGATCCCAGAGCTGCTGCTTGTGCCAGGCGATGGCGCACTGGCTACGACAGGCAAGGCGTATGGGCCCTGCCCCCATATCAGGCCCTTCGGGCGAGATGGCAGCCAGTTGCCCAATGGGCAGATTCCAGCGCCGGTCAGCCTGGCCATCCTGACCAAAATCGATCAGGAAAAAGACTGCAGCCGTCGCGGCCGGGCCCGGGCCAATTTTCACGTAAACCGCCCGAATACTGCGCCCGGCGTATTCCGGCATGGGAACAAAGCCGTCCAGTACGGCTTCGAACTCCTGATACAACATTTCCCGGGGCGAGCTATCGTCGTCAAACAGGTAAATCGCCTCAGCGTTTTCTGTATGTACCCGCATAATCTGTCGCTCTGATGTCTCTGAACCTGACCGTGATAATGGGCTCGTTAAGCGGATTATGCCGGCTTCATGCCCCCTGCCCGACGACGCACTGGTGTCCAGCACAGAAGTCTCCATTTCTGACGCATTATCCGTCGCGGACGACATTCTATCTGTGACGCTGTCAGCAAAAGAGTAGCAGCCCGGGGCCTCCATTGAGGCGAGGAGTGACCTGCTGGCCTGGCATAGGCCGGAAGCTCATGCACCAACACGGAGCGCAGGAGAGTGTTTGCTCATTCCTGGGGCATCAGGTCGGCGGATAAGGGAGTGATAAACAGGTGGGATATATGGCAGGGAGTGACCTGCAGTGCCAGATGCACGCAGATTTTCTCCCCGCAGGTTTGGGTTAAGCCGAAACGTCAAACTTCGCAGTAGTCATCAGACCAGGCGTCGTCCTCATACTCTTCGTATGCGTCGTCCAGCAACTCTTCCAGATAGTCTTGCATGATAATTACCCTATAAATATCGGTTGCACCACTTAGGACAGCTCATTTGACCGGCCAACACTGCAGGGAGTTCCGTTCCCTGGCTACATCGGCTTGCCGGTCACCCCGGGTCACCCCTCGCTGGGGCAGCTGTCTGCGCTTCTGGTTACCTTGCGCGTTCAGCTGGCCTACGAGCGGTTTTGACCCTCGAGAGTAAGTTAAGCAAAGTTCATGACAGAAAAATGAATGTGGTAGATATCAATTTGGAATAATCATATAGCGCAATAAAACCAAATCAGAAACGGGCCAGAGCCCGAAGAGCTGCTGCCAGTGTCTGTTGGTATTTTGTCAGCTTTGGCACACCGCCCTCTGCTTTGCCTCCCCGGCGATCGACCGCCGCAATTTGTCTGTCGAGTTTGCAACAATAGCCCCGATGACGCCGGGCAAGCCCTGTCAGCTTCACAACAAGACTGTTCACACCCTTCTCTAGCGATAATTATTTTATTATATATATCAATGAGTTATCCCCTTAAGCCAACCCTCTAACGGATGGCACACGACGTGCAATTCTCCTTTCAGGCACCAGGATTTTGGTGTAGCGCGGCAGGCCTGTGCACAGGCTGTACGTTGAATTGATGTGACCAGCGATAGGAATGTTAAAGAGGACTGACCATGGCGAAGATCGGACTATTTTTCGGTACTGATACCGGCAAGACACGTAAAGTGGCCAAGATGATCAAGAAGATGTTTGACGACGAGATCATGGCCAAGCCTGTAAACGTCAACAAGGCCACTGCCGAGGAGCTCAGCGCCTTTGACTTCCTTATTCTGGGTACCCCAACCCTGGGCGAAGGCCTCCTGCCCGGCCTCTCCGCCGATTGCGAAAGCGAAAGCTGGGAAGAGTTCCTGCCAGGAATCGACAGTGTCGACTTCACCGGCAAAACCGTGGCCATCTACGGTCTGGGCGACCAGGTGGGATACCCCGATGAGTTTGTGGACGCCATGATGGAGATTCACGAGTTCGTTTCCGAGCGCGGTGCCAAGGTGGTGGGCGCATGGCCCACTGACGGCTATGAGTTTGAACACTCCGAAGCCGTGGTCGATGGCAAGTTTGTCGGCCTGGCCCTGGACCTGGACAACCAGTCAGGCCTCACCGAAGAGCGCCTGGCCAAGTGGCTCGGCCAGATCGCCCCGGATTTCGGCCTGCCTCTCTAAGCAATACTGCAAGCCGGAGATTTCCGGCTTTTGTGCCGGATGCCCGTCTGACGGGTATCCGGCCTGCTGGCAGCCCCATTCCCGACAAACGCTTTTACCCGTATTCCTTCCCGGCGCTCCCCCCGCTTCTCGCGCTCGCAAACAGCAACTGCAGTACAGTACCCCGGCAACCCGGCTCGCCCCCTGCCCCACCATCCATCAG
Organism: Pseudomaricurvus sp. HS19; assembly: GCF_009857815.1. Lineage (GTDB taxonomy): Bacteria > Pseudomonadota > Gammaproteobacteria > Pseudomonadales > Cellvibrionaceae > Pseudomaricurvus. The sequence continues at coordinate 865,903 of NZ_WVVW01000001.1, forward strand.
TGCAACAACCGCTATTGAATCTTTTCTGCCAGGGCAAGTGCGCCCGCGACCAAATGGTATAAAAACCGGACATAAAAAAGCCCCGCGCGTTACACAGGGCTTTTCAAAGAGCGCAGACAACAGGGTCAGAGCGAAGCAGCACTCTCCCGGGCATCCATTTCGGTTACGGGTTCGCGACTCTCAGGTTCGACTGCACTGCCATCACTGGCACCAAAGTGTTGGACCACTTCCAGGTGAGCCTCTTCACCCTCGCCTGCCACCACCACCTCACAGCTTTTGAGGCCGACAATGGTTGGCAACTCAAACATGATCTCACACAGTGTGGTCTCCATCAGCGCACGCAGTCCGCGAGCACCGGTACCACGCTGCACCGCCTGCTCCGCAATAAAGCGCACGGAGTCATCGGTAAAGTTCAGCTCCACATTCTGGTAGGAGAACAGCCGGCGATACTGCTTGGTAAGCGCGTTTTTCGGCTCCCGCAGAATCCGCTCCAGCGCCGGCACGTCCAGCTCCTGCAGGAAGGTGACAATAGGGAAGCGGCCGATGAATTCGGGGATCAGGCCGAAGCCCTGCAGGTCGTCCGGTTGCAGGGCTGCCAGCAACTCATTGTTGCTGAATTCACAATCCTTCTTCAGCGGTGCGTTAAAGCCGATTCCCGCCTGTGGCGGCTGCAGACGCTTGCTTACCAGCTCCATCAGCCCGGGGAAGGCACCACCGACAATGAACAGAATATTCTGGGTGTTGAGGGTCACCTCTTCACCGTGATCCCGCTGCCCGCCCTTGGGCACCCTTACTTCGGCGCCCTCAATCATTTTCAGCAGTGCCTGTTGCACACCTTCACCGGAGATATCACGCACGGCAGTGCCGCCGTCGCCGCGCTTGGCGAGCTTGTCGATCTCGTCGATATAGACAATGCCCCACTCGGCCTGCTGTACATTCCAGTCGGAGGCTTCCAGCAGTCGCTTGAGCAAGCTCTCCACATCCTGCCCCACATAACCCGCCTGGGTCAGGGAGGTGGCATCGCCGATAACAAACGGTACACCAATAATACGGGAGAGGGTCTTCACCAGCAGGGTTTTACCAGTACCGGAAGGCCCGGTCATAAGCACGTTGGACTTCTCCACCTCCACCACCTCGGTGTCGGGATTGGTGCTGAACGGCTGCTGCTCCCCGCTGTTGTGCAGCCGCAGGTAGTGATTGTAGAGCGCGACTGACAGTGTCTTCTTGGCATCGTCCTGGCCGATAATATACTCGTCCAGGTACTTCTTGATCACCCCCGGAGCTTTCAGGTCGGGCTGGGATATAACCGCCCGCCGCCCCCAGCTATTCACCACCTGATAGGCTAACTTTACGCAGTGCTCACAGATGTGGCCGTCGTTACCGGCTATCAGGGGAACACTAACTGACTTTTCAATACCGCAAAACGAGCAACGCAATACCGGGTTGGTCGTTGTTTCATCCACCTTATCGTTCATTCTGTTTCCTCCACAGCCTTTTCCGGAGTTGTTGCGGCAGCCTCGGCGGAGACCTGCCGTAACCGTTGCTGTACCCACTCCCGCGAGTGGCGGCGACATTGCTGCCCCTGCAGGCTTTCACGCAACTTGTCGGCTATCTCTTCGTAAGATGGCACGCCACCCGCCTGTACACTCTCGCAATAGAGCACATGCAAGCCGACCGGCGACTCCAGCACCTCACTCACCTGCCCTGGCTGCATGGCAAAAAACACCGTTTCCAGGCTCTGGTACAGGTCGCCAGCCTTGATGTTGCTCAGCTCACCTCCCTGCAGCGCCGTGGGGCATTCGGAATGCTTCATCGCCTGCTCGGCAAAACGCTCAGGATTCTTCGCTACCCGCTTTTGCACCAGGGCAATACGCTTCTTCGCGGCTTCCTCGGTGTTATCGGGGAATTCAGGATTGATGGTAATCAGGATATGGCGCCCGTTGCGGACTTCCGGACGGGTAAAGCGATCCACATTCATGTAGTAGAAGAGGCTGACCTCGGTTTCATCCACCACAGGCGCCCGCGATTCCACCTTCGCAATCACCGCTTCCACCCACAGTTCACGATGCAACGCTTCCCGCAAGCCGGCCACGCTGAGGTTGTTCTCCTCCAGCGCCTCTTCGAAGGCCTCTTCGCTCTCGTAACGTTCACAGATCTGCTGCAGGGCGATATCCACCTGCGAAGGGGGAACGATAATATCGCTGGCCTCGGGGCTGGAGAGTACCGCCTGTTCCAGCAGGTACTCCTTTGCGGCGATGGAGCTGACCTTCTTGCGCTGGCTTTCGTCCAGCTGCGACGGGGCCTTGTCGAACTGATCGGTGGCTATACGCAGCAAGCGGTAATTGACGCTTACTGGCAGTGCTGAGCTACTGTCAGACATAACTGCAATCTCCTCGACTAGCCGGTTGCTTCAATATCCGTGGCGGGGGTTTCGTCCGGCGGCGGCGCCTCCAGCGAACTCTCGGGAACCACCAGGGTTCGTTCGCCAAAGCGGGCGTGGTAAAGAATCCGGCCAGGCTCCCTCAGGACCCGCTGCACTTCACCCAGGTCGCCGACCTTTACAATCACTTCACCATTAATGGCCAATGACTTGGTCGCCACAACTTTTTCGCGAAATTCAAACAGGTTCTGGATCCATTCATCCTGGGCGTCGATAAGCTCCTCTTCACGGCAACCTACCGTCATGCCCGCATCCAGGAAGTGCACGCGATAGATGATCTGATCCTGCAGATAGGTGCCCACGTCGTAGACACACCCGACGGCGCCACGACGGATAAGCAATTCCCCCACTTCCATCCCCGGATAGGTACCGTCGTTGCGCACGTTGCGAATCAGGCGCACCTCGGAGCCGTATTCATACTTTGGCTGCATACCACTACCTCCGTATCAGAGACCTTCCAGCAGAGTGTCGGCGGAGACAAACGTGGTCTGGGGGCCCTGCATTTTGTAAATCTTCAGTACCGCTTCGGTCTTGGCGTCCGAGTTGACGAAATCCTGGTAGGCCTTTTCCAGCAACACCTTGTACGCGTCGTAGATGGCTTTGTCGTTGCCTTCATAGCCCTCCAGCATGTCGGCACTGTCAGCGAGATAATCGTGATAGCGCTGCATAATATGCAGGCGATTCACCAGCACCACGGTGGTATCGAAGGAGATCTCGAAAAAATTGAGAAAATCCTCAGCGGAACTCAACTCTTCCATGGCTTCTTCAAGGGTCAGGTCTTCATCAAACATGCTTGCCACCTCAAGGTTTCAGTCAGCCAGTACGGCAGTGTACTTAGGCTGTTGTTCGGATTTGTTTCTGAGCTCGGTAGGCCCTACCGCCAGCAGCAGGCTCTTAGCCCCGAGCCGGTCCTTATGATCCAGCTCAATCACCTTGTTGAGCATCTTTACGCCCAGCTCCACATTTTCCATGCGCAGCTGCAGGTAAGCCTGGGCCTTCAGCGCCAACAGGTAGAAGCGCACCATGGTGAAGGACTCCTGCACGCCGTTGGCGAGGTGGGCGAACTCGATCTCCTGCCAGCGCTCCGGGAAATGAATCATCGGTGCCACCACGGCCATTACCTCTTCAGCAATGGCCACCCCTTCGGGATAGCGGTGCTGGTAGTAGTAGAAGCGGTAAAGCGCCACCAGCACAGACAGGTTTTCCGGCTCCAGCGTGTAGGCTTCAAGCAACAGCGGTTCGGCGTTACCGTCGCCGTAGGCTTCTGCTGCAGCTTCAATCAGGCGCTCGGTCTCAACCCGCATGGGCTTGTCGAAATAGAGCAGTTGCGATTCAAAATCCTGTAAGTCCATCCCCTGAGTCCTTTGTTTTTATTGGTTGGCCGCCACTGCGGACTTGCAATCACTCTCACAAATTTCATTGTCCGGATCGCACTGGAAGTCCGCCTGCGCGGTCAACGCTTTTGCACCCAACGCCGCTTCCAGAGCATCTATACGTTCCATCAGGCAACCCATTACTTTGGAAACCGGGTCGGGGATCAGGTGGTGATCCAGGTCGATACCATAGGGGTTCACCTGCCCTGCTTCCCGCACCTTCACCACTTTGCCGGGTATACCGACCACGGTGCAGCCGTCCGGTACATCCTGCACCACCACCGAGTTGGCACCGACGCGGGCATTTTTGCCGATGGTGATGTTACCCAGCACCTTGGCACCCGCACCTACCAGTACCCCGTCATCCAGGGTCGGGTGGCGCTTGCCCTTGTTCCAGCTGGTGCCACCCAGGGTGACACCGTGGTAGAGGGTCACATCGTTGCCGACGATGGCGGTCTCACCGATCACCACACAGGCTCCATGATCGATAAAGAAGCGCTCGCCGATCCGGGCACCGGGATGAATATCCACGTTGCTGATAAAGCGGCCGATGGCAGAGAGCCAGCGGGCAGCGAGACGCCAGTTGTTTCTCCACAGGCGATGACTGACACGGTGAATGGTGACCGCGTGTACGCCGGGATAGGTGACGGCTACTTCAAAGCGTGTGCGGGCAGCGGGATCACGCTCAAACACACAGTTGATATCGCCGGTGATCTGTTGCCATAAACTCTTGTTTGCGGTTGCGCTGTTCATTGCGTTACCTGCTGCCGTGTCATCGGTGTAGCAAAAACGGCGGTTGAAATGGGGGGATCAGACAGCGTCCTCATGGCCTCATAGAGGGCCAGCAGTTCGCTGTCCGTTGGGCTGCGTTTTACCGTAGTGACCAACACCCGCACCTGGGACAGCAGCATGTGCAGCTCCCACTCGGTGGGTTCGAGGTTCAGCGCCTGATAGGCGGTACGCAGCATATGGGTGCCGGAGTGTTTGCCCAGCACCAGGCGGTGTGACTTGCCAAGCTCCAGCGGATCCAGAGCCTGGTAATTGCGCGCATCTTTGAGCAAACCATCCACATGGATGCCTGCCTCGTGGGTGAATACACCTTCACCAACAATGCTTTTTTGCCAGGCTACAGCACGACCGGAGGCATCTTCGACAATCCTGGAGAGCGTCGGCAAACCCTGTGAGTTAATACCGGTATCGACGTTATGCAGGTGCTTAAGGGCCAGCACACACTCTTCCAGCGGCGCGTTACCGGCGCGCTCCCCGAGGCCGTTGACGGTGGTATTGATGTGCGTGGCACCGGCGTGCACCGCCGCCAGGGTATTGGCGGTTGCCAGCCCAAAGTCATCGTGGGCATGCATCTCGAGTTCCAGATCCACCACCGCACTCAGCTGGCCGATAGTACGGAATACGGAGAAGGGTTCCATCACACCCAGGGTATCGGCAAAACGCAGTCGTTTGGCGCCGGCACGGGATGCTGCCTCGGCCACCCGCAACAGGAACTCCATATCGGCGCGACTGGCGTCCTCGCAGCCCACACACACCTCATAACCAAGGTTGTGGGCCTTGCGCACCAGCCGGTCGATCTCCGCCAGTACCCAGTGGCGATCGCGGCGCAGCTTGTGTTCGATCTGCTGATCGGACACGGACACCGACAAATCCACCATGGTTACCGGTATCCCATTGACTGCCTGCAGATCCTTGTCACTCATCCGGCACCAGGCCAGGGTCCTTACAGGCAACTGCAACTGGGTGATTGCACGCATCACATCACGCTCTTCATCACCCATGGCGGGAATACCAATCTCCAGTTCCGGCACACCCACGTCCGCCAGCGCACAGGCAATCTGCAACTTCTCCTCGGCACTGAACGCCACGCCGGCGCTCTGCTCACCGTCCCGCAGGGTGGTGTCGTCGATTACAACTGCTGGTTGCTGCTTGCTCATCAGACGTTTCTCTTTACGGTATGCGCTTCACTCAGTGATCAGCGGGCTGTTAGGTTCCGTCAGGTTCAAACCGGGGCCGGAGCAGCGCTGAGCACCTGCTCCGGCTGAACCAGGCCTCAGGCGTAGACCGGAGCAAAGGCCTGCTCGGGGTTTTCCACCGGACCGGACTCGCCCCAGTAAGGCGACAGCTTGCGCAGTTTGGCCACAATCGGTGGTACCGCCTCAATCACACGCTCCACCTCTTCCATAGTGTTGTAACGGGAAAGAGAGAAACGCACGGTGCCGTGAGCGGCGGTATAGGGAATACCCATAGCCTTCATCACGTGCGACGGTTCCAGCGAGCCCGAGGTACAGGCTGAACCGCTGGACGCCGCAATACCCATCTTGTTCATCAACAACAGGATGGCTTCACCTTCGATGTACTCGAAGGCAATGTTGGCGGTATTGGGCAGGCGGTTATCCGGATTGCCGGTAACAAAGGCGTTGGGAACTGCTGCAAGAATGCCTTCCTGCAGACGATCACGCATGGCCTTTACCACAGTGTTTTCGTGCTCCATGTTCTGCAGCGCCAGTTCAGCTGCCACTCCCAGACCGACAATGCTGGCGACGTTCTCGGTACCGGCACGACGACCGCGCTCCTGGTGACCACCACGCAGCAGCGGACGGAAGCGCACGCCGCGCTTCAGGTAGAGCACGCCCACGCCCTTGGGGGCGTGCAGTTTGTGACCGGAAATAGAGAGCATGTGAATGGCGCTGTTCTCCAGGTCTATAGGCAGCTTGCCCACAGCCTGTACCGCGTCGGTGTGGAACACCACACCAGCTTCGTCAGCCAGCTCCGCCATCTCTTCCACCGGGAAGATGGTGCCGGTCTCGTTGTTGGCCCACATCACACTGACGATGGCCACGTTGTCGCTCAGCAGCGATTTGTACTCGTCCATGTCCAGATTGCCCTTACCGTCCACCTTGAGCTTGTGGATGGTGTAGCCTTCAGTCTCCAGGTACTCGCACAGGTTCAGTACCGCAGGGTGTTCCACCACAGTGGTAATGATCTCGGTGCGATTGGGCTGGGCCTTGAGGGCCGACATGATGGCGGTGGAGTCTGACTCGGAACCGCAGGAGGTGAAGATGATCTCTGAATCGTGCTCGGCACCGATCAGCTTCTGCACGCTTTTGCGGGCATTTTTCAGTGCCAGTCCCACCTTGTTACCAAAGCTGTGGAGGGAAGACGGGTTGCCGAACTGCTCGGTGAAAAATGGCAGCATCGCCTCCACCACCAGTGGGTCACATTTGGTCGTGGCATTGTTGTCGAGATAGATATCATTCATGAGACACCTCCGGTTACGCTGACGCGGTTGCTTGCTTCTGGGCCAGCTGCGCGGCGTACTGAGCCTTGTCAACCGGAATGATCTTCACGAACTCACCCAGGGCTTCGATCATCTTCTGCTGGATGCCGCCAACGGTCATGGCCGCCATCTGACAGCCACTGCAGGCGCCGACCAGGCTCACGTAAATGTTCTTGCCGTCGATATCCAGCAACTCGCAATCGCCGCGATCGGCCTGCAGGTTGGGACGAACCTTCTCGATCACTTCCTCGATTTTCTTGTAACGCTGGAAGGCGCTCATACCACCGGCAGCAGGGGCAGCAGCGGGCTCAGGAGTTTCCAGGGTGACCAGAGGTTGTGCCGCAGGCTTGGCCTTCTTCTTCTGGATGGCGCCGGGCATAAAGGTCTCACCACGGGCCTGCATCTCTTCCATGAGGATATTCTCGATACCTTCGTGGCAGGAGGAACAACCGCCGCCGGCCTTGGTGTAGTTGGTCACATCCTGTACAGAGCTGAGATTGTTCTCACGGATGGTGTCGCGGATCATGACTTCGTCGATGGCAAAGCACTTACAGACCAGCGCGCCCTCTTCGTGATCGTCCACCCACTCTTCACCGCGGTAGTTGGCCACTGCAGCCTGCAGGGCTTCACGACCCATGACGGAGCAGTGCATCTTCTCGGGAGGCAGGCCGTCGAGGAAATCAGCGATATCCTGGTTGCTGATCTTCAGCGCTTCGTCGAGGGTTTTGCCTTTCACCATTTCGGTGAGGGCGGAAGATGAGGCGATGGCGGAGCCGCAGCCAAAGGTCTGGAAGCCGGCATCGAGAATGATCTCGGTCTCTGGTTCCACTTTCAGGGTCAGACGCAGGGCGTCACCACAACTGATGGAGCCCACATCGCCCACTGCGTTGGCCTCTTCAATTGCGCCGGCATTTTTGGGGTTGTAGAAATGCTCTTTTACCGTTTCAGAATAATCCCACATGGCTATTTATCTCCTGCCGTGATTCTGAGGCTATCACTCAGATATTTAGGTTGGCTTAGCAAGCGAATGATTTACCGCAGCCGCAGCTGCCGGTGGCGTTAGGGTTTTCGAACTTGAAGCCCGAACCTTCCAGCCCATCCAGGAAATCAACAGTGACCCCGTCGAGCATCTCCACACTTTGTGGATCCACCAGAACTTTGACGCCGGAAAAGTCCATCACCGAGTCATCTTCGGCTGCAGCTTCTTCGAGCCGCATGCCGTACTGCAGGCCGGAACAACCGCCCCCTTCAACTTTTATCCTCAAACCAGCTATGGGCTTACCGGCAGAATCGATAAAACGCTGCACGGCACTCACGGCGTTGTTGGTTAATGTCAGCATGGGTGTGACTCCGTTGAGGTTGATTCGATACTTGCTTTGCAAGCTTTTCAAAGGAGGGAGGTGCAACGCCTGTGCCACTGACCAAAAGCATTTTTATTTGTTATTTTTCAATAGGTTGGAATTTACGGTGTCGCGTGAGGCGGGGTTTATGGTTGTCTTGAAACGGAGGGTTTGTCGCAGATACGACAATTGTTACAGGCGCCGGCAGCGAAAGCCTGTGTCAGTATTCACACAACAATTCAAACAACCCGGGGAAGACGCTGCTGGCAGGCTGTCAGCAGCAAAAGGATATGGCGAACCGGGCAATGCCGGCCCCTTCAACGAAAGTGGCCAGGCAATGAACGCTGCGGCCGCAGGTCCGGGACAGCGCCGCCTTGCACTGGCCTGTATCGGCCTGTCGCAACACAGGCTTCCCCCCGGCATGTAGCCGGGGCAAGACCCACTATTACGATGGGTGCCAATCTCGGGTAAAATGCCGCCCTGCCCCGCTGCGGGCCTGAAAATCCCTTAAATCACAGGATCACCATGGAACGCTTGCTCGAAAAACTGATGTACTCCTCCCGCTGGCTGATGGCCCCCATTTACCTGGGCATGAGCCTGATCCTGGTGGCGCTGGGCATCAAATTCTTTCAGGAAATCTTCCACATCTTCCCGATCATCCTTGAAATGAAAGAGGTGGATCTGGTACTCGTAACCCTGTCATTGATTGACCTTACCCTGGTCGGCGGGTTGATTGTGATGGTGATGTTCTCCGGCTATGAGAACTTTGTGTCGCGGCTGGATGTAGACGAAGGCGAGGAAAAACTGGGCTGGCTGGGCAAGCTGGATGCCGGCTCACTCAAGAACAAGGTGGCGGCCTCCATTGTGGCAATCTCCTCCATCCACCTGCTGAAGATATTTATGAATACCGAGAATACCGACGACAACAAGATTATGTGGTACCTGCTGATCCACATCACTTTTGTTATCTCGGCGTTCGCCATGGGTTACCTGGATAAACTGACCCGCAAGTGATTGCGGCACCGGGCCGGTTCGGGCCTGGGGAACGGTAGTCAGGCCAGAGGCAGGACGCGGTAACCTACCGCATTACCAAAAATCAGGGTGCCCCCCGCTTCTGCCACTATGTCAAACAGTAGCCCGGGGGCATGCACCTGCACGGGCGCCAGGTAATCCACCCCGAAATTGCGCCACTCCGCCACACAAGGCAGGGTCGGCCCCATCAGCACCGTTGTAGCATTGGCGCTCCACTGCAGCAGACGCGCCAGTGTGCCATTGGCCAAGGCACTGGCGGTAATAAACACCCAATCCGCCTCAGGCAACAGAGTCCCGGCAGCCTCTTCCGGATGATCCCCGGGCCCCGGTCGCTTCTCGATACAGTCAAAACTGAACTGCTCCCGGAAGCTGTCCAGCTGGGGGTAGCGCCCGATAATGGCCACTTTCTTACCCGCCAGTTGTGGCGCGAAGTGAGAGAACACCGCCAGATGCGGCTGCCCCGGCATCAACAGCTCTGTTGCGCTTTGCAGCAAGCTATTATGCGGGCCATTGAGGATGGCATTGCAGGTAGCAATACCAACAGTCACCGACGCAGAGTCATCCATGGTCAGCCAGCCAGCCAACTCACTGGCATGACGGCCCCGCAGGCTGCCGGCCCAGGGAATATGACGGGGAATGGCCACCGGGCTGAAGCAGAGTCCCTGGCTGCAGCTGCCATCGCCCCAACCCAACTCAACCACCGTCCAGTTAATCCCCATCAACACCCGGGTAATGTGGGCATCGCCCGCCTGCTCCATGGCTTTGCTCTGCAACATGGCGTGGATAGCGATGTTATTCATGCAGTGCGGTAGACCCCGTGAATGGTGGATCGGATACTGGCCTGCGCGGTACCGTCTGTCAGTCCTGCAGGGCCGGCAACAGCCGCGGTTCGGTTTTTACCGCTTCGGCACTGCCCCAGGCCGTCACCGCCTCAATAAACCACTGCGACTTGGTGGGATGGGCGGCCAGCACGTCATACTCGGCGTAAATCTGACCAGCACCGTGAATCAGCAGGTAACCCAACAGTGCGCCGCTGGGGGTACGCCACTCGGCGAACAGGGAATCAGTGCCCTCGTAACTGTCACGACGTAGCTCCGGATTCACCAGCGGCTCGTCAATGGCACCGGCCTTGTCATCAAAGCCGAGTTTACTGAGAGCTGCCTGCAAACCGGTGCGTAGCGCGGCGATTGCACCCTGCTCCGCTGCCAGGCGCTCCTGCAAACGCTCCTGATAGGTTGGTTTCAAGCTCACGTTATCGCTCCCCGGGCTTACCATACGGCATCCGGTGCAACTTTTGCAGCCAAAGGCTGGCCATTGACAAAATGACTGTCGACAATGCTGTCCAGGTCATCCGCCATCACGCCCTTGTAGAGCACCTCACCGGGAAACACCAACATGTTGGCTCCCACACTGCAGGGCCCCAGGCACGCGGTCGGTACGATGGAAACCTTCTGGTGCATGTTGCGAGCCATCAGGCTCTGGGACAGGCGCGGGATCAGGCCCGCTGCGCCGCGCTCACCGCAGCTGCCACGGGGATGGCCCTGCGGGCGTTGCTGTGAGCAGACAAAGACGTAGTACTCTGGTTTGGCCATGATCGCTTACCCCGCCAAGGCTTCGTGGGTGTGGCACTGCTTGGGACAGACCCGGGAACAGGACATGCAACCGATACAATCCATGGCGTCCTTGATAACCATGACCATCATCTCGTCATCGTCATCGTAAAAGTCATCGTCGTCATCCATCATCTCGCCACGCTCCACCAGCTCGAATACGCTGCGTGGACAGACCTTGTAGCAGCGGCCGCAGCCAATGCACTTGCTGGCGTCCAGCTCGGTGACGAATTCGGGCGTCCAATCAGCGCCGCCGCGGGTACGGCCGACGATCACGGCATCGTTCATGTCCTGTCTCCTGTTTGCTCCGGTTGGCTCACGACGAGCCATAATTTCTGTTGTAGGCCTGGCTTATCACGGTGCGGTTAACCACTTGTTTGCGTGGCTCTTTCCGTGACTGATTGCAAGCCATATGCCATCCGACAAAAATACGACAATACCTGAAATATCAGAGGGTTAGAAACCAGCGTGGACTGTCGCTCTTGTCGCAAAAAGCACCCCGACCGATACTTGTCGCAGGTGCGACAATGCACCCGGCACAAGACGCGACGGGAAAGCACCAAAATGACAGGCGTTACCAGCTGCAGGAATCAGAGATAGGGCAGGAACAGCCAGCAGGCGGCGTCGCGGATGCGGGCCGGCAAGGGTCGACTGACAATTTCCCGCAGCGTGACCTGGCGGGAAGCGTGGAGGATCTCATCGCCATAGGCCTGCAGCGGCGCAACCGCGCTGGCACCGTGAATCTCCACATTGAGCTCAAAGTTGAGTCGTAAACTGCGGGCATCAATATTGGCTGAACCCACCTGGGCGTAGTGCCCGTCAATCAATAGCAGCTTGGTGTGAGCGAATGGCGGAGGCTGATAGCGGACGCGCACGCCGTACTGCAACAACTCCCACAATAAGTTGCGCGAAGCCCAATCCACCATCCGCAGATTACTCTTCTCCGGCAATATCACGGTCACCGCCACACCCCGTAACGCCGCCGCCTGCAGGCTGCCAATCAGCTCACGCGAGGGAAGGAAATAGGGAGTGATCAGAGTCAGCTGTTCCCGCGCCGCCGAGATAGTGCCCATCAGCACCAGGGCAATGCGGTCCAGATCCTCTCCCGGCCCGTCACTGATGCAACGGCAACAAACGCTCTCATCACTGGTACCTGCATGCCACGCTTCTTGCACCGTCTCTTGCAGCGATACTTGTTGCGGCACTTGCGGTGGCAACAGGAGGTCCAACGGGCGACCGCTGGCGAACTGCCAGTCGCTGCGAAACACCTGCTGCAGCTGCTGCACAACACTGCCACGCATGGCAAAGTGAAGATCACTGGTGCGATGCGCCGACTCGCTCTCCAGCAGGTGGCGCACACCAATATTCATCCCCCCGGTAAACGCCTGCTCACCATCCACCACCAGGATCTTGCGGTGATTGCGTAAATTGATGGAAAACGACGGAGGCAACAACCGGGGTGGCAAAAAACGCTCCACGGCAACGCCGGCACGGCGCAGGTGCCTCACCACCACCCCGGGCCAGGAGTACCATTCGCCAACGCCGTCCAGCAGTACATACACCTTCACACCCCGGGCCTGAGCCTGCTTCAGGGCTGCCACAAACTGCCGCCCCACTGCATCCCACTGAAACAGGTAAGTGATCAACAGTACGTAGTGTTCGGCACCGGCAATAGCGGCCAACATGGCAGGATAGGCCTGCTCACCATTACGCAGCATGGTGATGCGATTGCCTTCACAGAGGGGAAAGGTGGAGACGTGATCGGCTACGGCGACGAACAGCTGCCGGTCATCATCGTCCAGCTGCAGGCTCGGTGTCGGTCGATGGACCAGCGAGCCACGCTCATAACCCACACGGAACCGAAAACGCCGCCCACCACTGAGACGATGCGCCTGGGTCTGCACCCGGTTGATTCCGAAGGTGTAGTAGAGCAGCGAACCCGCAAGGGGAAAGAACAGGCACATGGACACCCAACCCAGCGCAGCACGTGGGTCACGCTTATAGAGCAAGGCGTGCACAGTCGCCATCAGGGCGAGAATGAGGTGGAGTGCGGCAACCAGCCACTCCCAGGGCAGGCTGCCCAGCAACTGCCCCATCTCAGCGGTGATACGATTGAGATAACTGTCCAATAATACCTGCTCTGCCGACCTCAGGCCGCCCCACCCCCCCTGCTCAGTGGCAGGTAACAAGGTTGCAGCTCTTCAGTCAGTCCCGGTTACGCTTACCGGCAGAGACTAGCACAGTACTGGCACACAGGCACAAACCGGCACTGCTTGCGCAGTGCCGGTTTGTAAGCCTCAACGAGGATACCCTGTTGCTATCAGATAGCCTTTGCCATCAGGTAGCCTTTGTCATCAGGTAACGGAGCGATACTCGGAGTCGGCGACAGCCCACTCCTCACAGGCAGCAACGGTTCTCTCAGCCAGCGCCACCAGCTCCTTGTAATCAGTCAAAAGACGATCTTCCACCAGGTCGTGTACCTGTGAAGCGAAGTCCATGGCAATACGCTTCTTGCCCGCCACTTCTTTCTTCATGGTTTTCAGTTCGTCGTCAGTCATGGTGTTCTCTCCGTACTCTCTCCGTTACTTACAGTTCTGCGACTTCGCGATGCGCCTTGATCAGGTCAACCGCCTGGCCAACAATTTTCTCCATATCCGCCACCATGTCCGGCAGGGAGTCAAAACCAAAACGATGCACATCACGCAGGGTTTTGTTTACAGCCACCAGGCGCCCCACCAGGATCAGCGCTTTGCCAAATCCTTCGTGCGACAGATTGACGAATGGCACTGCCATCAACTCACACTCGCGCTCAATACCGGCGGCAATGCTGTTGTAGTAGGCCTTGAGGCGTGAAATCACGATCTCGTCGGGATCGCCCACGACCGGGATCTCACGACGGCGCTCCTTGGTGAGGATCATGGGATCAAGCACCTTGTAGTCAGGCCAGGTATCGTAGGTGCCGTAGCTGTCCAGCGCGCGCAACTGCGTGACCACCTGACGGACGATGGGGTGCTCCATCAGCGCTTCGTTTTCTGTTAGTACCAAATCGTTCATAAGATCCTCACTTGCTGCCTGTAGCAGGCGGTATGTCATTAAACCAATTACTCAATCCAGCCCTCGGATTCCATTGCATCGAAACGTCCCAGGTCACCGTTGCGCTGGATGGCTTTTGCCAACCAGCTGGATGGGCCTGAACGTAACTCGTCCTGCAGCGCCGATATCATCTCTTCGATGGTGGCGCCCTCACTCACTTTGACCGGCTGTATGCCCTGGGTCAGCAGTTGCCGTACCGCCGACGCGCCACAGGCACGGCAGTAAACTGCGATACAGTCCTTCAGCAGTTCCAGCTTGGCGGCCAGCTTGTCCTCGTCGTGGGTCAGGTCACCGAATTCAATGACCGTCAGCAAACGCGAGTCTTCCGGATTGACCCCGTAGATAGCGAAAGAACTGGCGGAGCCGAAATGCTGGTTGATCATCTTGCGATCAGAAGTGGCAAACGCCACCCGCAGCATGGCGATATCATCGCCGTCGTCGAGGACCCGTAGCTGTCGCGTGACCTCCGTCATCAGTGCCTCCAGTCATTGGTCGCCATCAACGGAATCTGCTCGGAGGATTTCTGCGCGTAAATCGAGTGATACGGTTGTGTTTCCTGATGGTGGGACAACACGATATTGGCCAGGTCAAACAGCGCCTGGGTAGTACCGCGATAGCCAAACCAGCAGCGCTGGAAGCCACCGACCAGGTCGTACTGCGGGAAGCCGACACGCAGGATGGGAATACCCAGCCGATGTGCGCTCTCCACACCGTGGCTGTTGGCCAGCAGCAACTGGGCACCATTTTCCCGCGCCAGCTTTTCCAGGTCTTCCAGGTCACCCACCTGCACTTCGGCCAGCTCGCTGTTGAGCAATGCGGGTCCCTTGGCAGGCACCACGGCGGCAACGGTCTGCGCGCCCATGGCGCTGATCAGGCGATCGAACCCCACCAGCATGTCGGGATCGGAGGCGATGGCCACTCGTGACAGGCCAATCATGAAATGGGTATCCAGCATGGCGTCCTGCAACTGCCGGCGCTGTTTCTGCCAGCGCGGGGCTACAGGCTCGCCACTGATGTGGGACAGGGTCTGGAACCAGGCATCCACCGCATCCAGACCCAGCAGGTGGCCAAACTGGTAGGCCGGCACACCAGTGCGCTTCTCCAGCAACACCGCCGGCGCCGCCATACTCTCACCCACCGACACGGTCGCTATGCTTTCGCAGGCCGTTGCAACCTCTTCCACCGATACACCACCGGTAGTCAGTGCGTTGTAGTCGCCGTCATCAAGGTGGCCATCAAGCGAGCCTGAGAGATCGGGAATCAGCAACGGACGCAGCCCGAAGCTTTCAATGCTCTCCACCACAAATTCAATGTCGCCCGGGGTCAGGTTTGCCCCGCACAGTACATTCACCTGACGTTTTCGCAGCCCTACCCGCTCGCGCTCTTCCGGTACCAGGGTCTCGATAATCCCGCGCACCGCCAGTGCATAACCACTTTCAAAACTGCCGGCAAAGTCCGGGGTGTTGACCGCAACCACCGCCACATTTTCATATTCGGGGTATTCGAGGCGGAACTCAGCCACCGCGCGCTTGATATCTGCACCCTGGGTTTCCGCGAGACCGGTGGTGCAGAGGCCGATCAGCGAGGGGCTGTTCTTCTCGGCAATCACCCGCAGGGCTTCAACAATATTGTCGTCAGCACCCATTACCGAGCTGACCTGATCCATGGCGGTGGTCTGCAGTGGTACCGGCTCGCGGAAGTGACGCACGAAAAACACCTTGGCAAAGGCGGTACAGCCCTGCGAACCGTGCATCAGAGGCATGGAGCGGGCCACACCCAGGAATGCCAGCGCCGCACCCACGGTCTGACTGGTTTTCAGCGGGCTTACGGAAAGCGGTTTCTTGCGCTTGAGAATCTCGGTCATTGGAGTCACCCGTTGGCAGTTAGAACACCGTTGTCACTGGCAGCCCAGGGCGCGGGACGACGTACCGCCTCCCACACCGGACTCTCCAGGGTCAGCGCCAGCTGACGCACCAGTTCCAGCATGCCGTCGTAGCCGGCATAACCGAACTCACGCTCCTGATTGATATCGAGGAACGGAATGCGCGCCTTCAGCGCTGTGTACATATTGCGGCCACCGGCAATAAGGATATCGGCCTTGTAATCGGCAACGGTCTGCAGCAACACGCGGGGATTACCCTCGTCCAGCATCTTCACATCGTCGCCCATCAGCTCGCGGATGCGCGCCTTGTCTTCTTCGGTGGATTTCTTGGTACCGGTAGCCACCACTTTCATCCCCAGGTCCTGCAGCGCCGAGATAACCGACCAGGACTTCACGCCACCGGTATAGAGCAGCACACGCTTGCCTTCGAGACGCTCACGCCACGGCTCCAATGCCTTGCGAATACGCGCCTCTTCACGTTCGATCAGTGCCTCGGTGCGGGCGGTGAGATCCGGATCATTGATCAGGCGGGCGAAATCCCGCAGTGACTGGGAGGTGTCGGTAATGCCGTAGAAGCTGCCCTCGAACCAGGGGATGTTGTAGGTCTCTTCCATTTTGCGGGCGACGTTGAGCATCGCCTTGGAGCAGACCATCATGTTGACTTCGGCGTGGTGCATGGTCTGCACTTCGTGGAAGCGGGCATCGCCGGAGAGCGTACACAGCACGCGGATACCCAGCTCATCCAGCAGTGGCAGCACATACCAGAACTCCCCGGCGATGTTGTACTCACCCACCAGGTTGACGTCGTGCACCTTGATTCCGGGACGCTGAGCGGATTCAGGCAACGGATCGGGCTCACGGTGACCGATCACATATTTGACCATGGCGTCACCGGCAATGCGGTTACCCAGGTTTTTGGTGCCGTAGAATCCGGCAGCATCCACCGGTACCACTGGCACGTTCCAGCGTTCCTCTGCGGCGCGACAGACGGCATCAACATCGTCGCCGATCAGCGCCGGCACACAGGTGTTGTACACAAACACCGCCGGTGGGCTGTACTCTTCAATGGCCTGCCTGATGGCATGGAACAGCCGCTTTTCAGCACGTCCCATGACAATATCCTGTTCGGTGAGGTCGGTGGTCATGCCGATACGGTAGAGCTGAGCCCCACTGGAGCGGGTGCCGCGGTTGTCCCAGGAACTGCCGGCACAAGCGATGGGGCCGTGAACGATATGGGCTACATCGGCGATGGGCAGCAATGCAATCTGGGCGCCGTCAAAGGCACAGCCGCCCGCCGACGCGCCAGGCTTGGGTTTGGCACAGCCGGATTTGCTTTTCTTGTTGTGCTCGCAGGCCGGTTCATCGAGAAGTTCGGCTATGTCCTTGGCTTTCATGCATGGCTCTCCGGCAACTGGGTACATAAGGCGTTTACTGCTGGAGGTGCAAGACTTGAGCCACAGACATAAGCCCATGTTTTTATTAGGTTTTCAGATCTTAAACAGCTGTAGCCATTACGACACGACACACGCCTTGCAGCAAATACGACAAAGCGTTATTACCCTGCACGACAACAGCGCGCTTTGTCAGCTTCGCCACACACTTGCGCGGCCTGCCGGCACAGCGCCCGCCCGTGCGGGAAATTCGTTTTTATCCATATATTTCATGAAGTTAAAATCAAACAGGTTCGCGACCAACCGTCAAAAGAGATATCTGGCGCGTTGTTTGCCGTTATATACTCAGCGTTATAACGCTTCGTCTGCACCCCGCCCGGCAACGGCGGATAGTGATTGCCGGGGGTGTAGTACAGCTCACTGCAACCGCTTACGCCTAAAGCGTTGCAACGACGGATTCACACATTACCCACGGAGAGCGCCCCATGACGAAGAACACCACACTGGCAGCCTGCCTCACCGGGCTTCTCGGCACACTGGCCATATCGCCTGCCCAGGCGACGGACAAGGCAGTAGCCGATCTGCTGCTGCAGAAAGGAGTGATCAGCGCTGAAGAGCACCGACAATTGCTGCAGTCCCCGCCGCAAGCGCCAGCCCCGGCAAGCAACACTGCCACCATTGATCTGAAACAGGGTCTGAAAATCACCAGCCCCGACAAACGCTACAGCGCCAAAGTCGGAACTTACATGCAGCTGGACACTGCCGCCTATAAAGGGGCCGAAGAGGTGGATCACAACAGTGGTACAGAGATGCGCCGTGGCCGCTTCTACCTGCAGGGTACGCTGGACAAGGATTGGCACTACAAGTTTGAGATGGAACTGTTTGCCGGCAGCGGCACTGAACTGACCGACGGCTATGTGCGTTACAGCGGCCTGGACGCCGCCAACATTACCGCCGGCCACTTCAAGGTACCTTTCAGCCAGGAGCAGCTGATGTCCGCCAGGGAGGTACCGTTTATGGAGCGCTCACTGGCCAACGCCTTTGTCATCTCCCGGGCCCCGGGGGTGATGGTGAGCAGCGGCGGAGACCACTGGTCGGCAGCCGGCATGATCATGGGCGAAAAGCTTTACACCAAAACCGGTGAGGACGAAGGCGGTGGTGTCAGCGGCCGCTTCACCTGGGCCCCCATTGCCAGCAGCGACAGCAGTCTTCACTTTGGACTGGCCGGTCAGTTCCGCGAGCCTACCCAGGCTGTGGGTGGTGAAACCGCCCGCTTCCGCGCCCGTCCCGAATCCCACCAGACCGATGAGTACCTGATTGACACCGGCACCATCGGTGATGTGGACAACTTGCAACTGTACGGCCTGGAAGTGGCCAGCCATTTCGGCAATACCTTCCTGCAGGCCGAGTATTTGCAGGCGGATGTGAATCGCGACAATGACGCCGACCTCTCGTTCAACGGCTGGTACCTGCAAGGTGCCTGGGTGCTGGTGGGTAATCCCCGCACCTACAACGCCGCGACCGGGCTCTATGGCGGTGTCAGCAGTGATTACGCCTTTGGGGCCGGCGGTATAGGTGCCTGGGAGCTGGCCCTGCGCTATTCAACCATGGACCTGAGCGACGCCGACATCGACGGAGGTGTGGAGGAGAACGTCACCATTGGCGTCAACTGGTATCCCACCCGCAACCTGCGCCTGTCCGGCAACTGGGTGCATGTGGTTGATATTGATGGCGGCCCCGCCGATGGCGAATCCCTGCATGCCATTCAGGTGCGCCTGCAGTTCGCCTATTGATAGCCAGCGACTGTATTTCATAACGACATTTTTATTTTTCGTGTGCCAGCCACTGGTGCCCGGGACCAAAGATCACCGCCGGCGACAAAACAAAACGCCGGACAGGAGTAGAACACAATGATGTACCGTCAATTATCAATCATGCTGCTGTGCCTTGGCGCCAGCACCTGCAGCCTCGCCGGCAGCACCCGCATCGCCGTGGCAGCCAACTTCACCGCACCCATGGAAGCCATAACCCACGCTTTTGAAGAGCAGACCGGACACACCGTCAGCGTCAGTTTTGGCTCCTCGGGCAAACTGTTCGCGCAGGTACAGAACGGCGCCCCCTTCGATGCCTTTCTCTCCGCGGATACTGCCAAGCCGGAAGCACTGGTTAACGCCGGGCTGGCCATCAAAGAGAGTCGCTTTACCTACGCGGTCGGCACACTGGCACTCTACGGTGGTGACAGCACCGACGCAAAGAGACTGCTGGAAAGCGGTGATTACAACAAACTCGCTATCGCCAATCCACGCCTCGCTCCCTATGGCGCCGCCGCCATGGAAACACTGCAGGCACTGGGAGTGGCGGACAGCGCAGCCAGCAAGCTGGTTACCGGCGAGAACATCAGCCAGACCTGGCAATTTGTCTTCACCGGCAACGCCGATATCGGCTTTATCGCCCTCTCCCAGATCATCAAAGGTGGGACGCCACCAACCGGCGCCTGGGTGGTGCCCGGCCAGCTGCACTCGCCCATCCACCAGGACGCCGTGCTTCTGGAGAGAGGTAAAGACAATCCTGCCAGTCAGTCGCTGCTCGATTTTCTCAAGGGTGATACTGCCCGGGAGATCATCCAGCGCTACGGCTATGCAACAGTGCAACCTTAATCCCGATAACCATTAAGCCATTTGCCACCGGGAAAGAACCACCGCAGGAGCCACTCAATGCTTTTCTCTGACGCCGACATCACCGCCATCTGGCTCACCACCAAACTGGCATTTGTGGTTACCCTGCTGTTGCTGGTGATCGGCACGCCCATCGCCTGGTGGCTGGCCAACAGTAACAGCCGCTGGAAAAGCCCTGTTAATGCGCTGGTGGCACTGCCCATTGTCCTGCCGCCCAGTGTGCTGGGCTTTTACCTGCTGATTTTCATGGGCCCCAAAGGCCCGTTGGGCGAACTGATCAGCACCCTGGGTCTGGGCACCCTGCCCTTCACCTTTAGCGGTCTGGTGGTGGCTTCGGTGATCTACTCCCTGCCCTTTGTGGTACAGCCTATCCAGAACGCCATTGAAGCTCTCGGCAAGCGGCCCTTCGAAGTAGCGGCCACTTTACGCGCGGGCCCCTGGGATCGCTTCTGGACGGTGTTGCTGCCACAGGCAAGGCCCGGGTTTCTCACCGCCGCCGTCCTGGGTTTTGCCCACACGGTGGGTGAGTTTGGTGTGGTACTGATGATTGGCGGCAACATTCCCGGTGAGACCCAGGTTGTCTCCGTCCGCATCTACGATCATGTGGAAGCACTGGATTACGGCAGCGCCCACGCATTGGCGTTCACCATGGTGGCCTTCTCGTTTGTGGTGCTGCTGGCGCTGTACACCCTTAACCCCCGTGCCGGCTTCACCACCGCCATCAAGTAACTTCCGGGACCAATACTGATTATGAGCATTAACGCCAGGTTTCATTTGCAATACCCGGACTTCTCCCTGCAGGCCGACCTGCAACTTCCCGCCACCGGTGTCAGCGTACTGTTCGGTCATTCCGGTTCCGGCAAAACCACCCTGTTGCGCTGCATCGCCGGTTTACAGCGGGCACAGGAAGGTGAGCTGAGTTTTCGCGGCGAAGTGTGGCAATCCGCCGGTCATTTCCTGCCCACGCATAAGCGTCCCATCGGCTACGTCTTCCAGGAAGCCAGCCTGCTTTCCCACCTGACAGCGCAAGGCAATCTCGACTACGCCATCAAGCGCGCTCCGGTCGTGGATCAGCCAATCCAGTTACAACAGGCGATTGAACTGCTGGGCATTGGGCACCTGCTGAAGCGGCGACCGGAGCAGCTCTCCGGTGGCGAGAGGCAACGGGTGGCCATTGCCCGGGCCCTGTTGATCCAGCCCCAGCTGTTGTTGATGGACGAACCGCTGGCGGCACTGGACACGGCTCGCAAACTGGAGATCCTGCCCTACCTGGAGAAGCTGAAAAGGGAACTGAAACTGCCCATCCTCTACGTCACCCATTCACCGGACGAGGTGGCGAAACTGGCAGACTATCTGGTGGCTATGGAGAATGGCCGCGTGCTCGCCGCAGGGACACTCAGCGACACCCTTGCCAGGCTCGACTTCCCCATCAAGCTCGGCGAAGAGGCCGGTGTTGTGCTGGAAGGTGTGGTCACCGAGCTGGATGCCCAATGGCAGCTGGTAAAGGTTCAGTGCCTCGGTGGCCCCGTATGGCTGCGCGACAGCGGCAATGACCTGCACAGCCTGGTGCGGGTACGAATCCTGGCTCGTGACGTCAGCCTGTCAGCATCCCTGCACAACGACACCAGCATCATCAATGTGCTGCCCGCCGAAGTGACAGACATCAGTGTGGATGAGCACGAAGGGCTGGCGCTGGTGAAGCTCAAAATTACCAGCAGCAGTACCGGCACTGATACCGGCAGCAGCAGTTTTCTTATCTCGCGTGTGACACGCCGCTCGGCACATCTGCTTGGGCTGGAGATCGGCAAGCGGGTGTGGGCACAGATTAAATCTGTTGCTGTGATTTAGTCCCTACTCCGGCACAGCAACGTTGCGGTCCAGCACCCAGCAACGGGGGTTATTGGTAAAACCCAGCGTGCTGTAATAGTCATTGGCCGCTGGCGCTGCCAGCAGGATGATCTTGCACCGCGGCCCCAGCTGCTGCTGTGAAAGTCTCAACAGCTGCTTGCCAATACCCTGTCTCTGGTAAGCACTGGCCACCGCCAGGTCAGAGAGATAGCAGGCGTAGTGGAAATCAGTCAACGATCGCGCCATACCCACCAGCTGCTCTCCCTGCCAGGCAGTAACCACCAGATTACTGCCTGCTATCGCGCCGGCCATACACACCTCATCCTCAACCGGTCGTCTTTCCCCCAGGGTGGAATCGGTGAGCAGGTTGATAAACTGGTCACTGGCGACCGCGGCATTAACCTTGTATTGAATGTCCATGAAAGGGATCCACGATGGATTGACGTTGAATCGACCAACAGACACGCTGCGTGGCGGTGCGCCATCATGCCCTGTCGCTACCGAAGGCGTGTTTGTGCAGTATATTGGTTAATCAAGTCAGTAGCCCCTGCTTTTACCATCGGCTGTCGGTGTCTGGGCAAACCCGTCACCGGCAAGCCCAGAGATTGCAGCACAACCCTGCAGCTGAGGCGAGGGAGCGGACAGCGATTTACCTGAACGCATTCTGCAATGACACCAGCATGGGCCGGATGGTGGTTTCGATTTTGGCCCTGCCCACCTTGTGGGCGATAAACTGCCCCATACCGGTAACTTTCTGGGTGAAGGTGGTATTGCTCAACACCACGTAGCTGCGGTCGTCAGCAGCCTGCTCGATGTAGATCAGGGTATGCATGGCGTCCAGGGAGTGGCTGATATAGAACTTGCGTTCCGCGATCAGCGCCGAGTTATCCCGCTGCTCCAGCATCCAGTGACGCAGGGAAGTGATGCGTTGTCCGTTATCGTTTTCCACCACCAGGAAAAAGTGGTGTTGGTAAGGAGATTTGTCAGTACTTCCCGCTTCCAGCTGCGGATACTCCAGAAAAGCCTGGTAAAAACCGGGCTCCAGCTTACTGACAACTTGCAGGGGCTGCAGCGAACCCGCCAGGTAATCCCCCGCTGCCACCTGCTTGCCATCGATATCATAGGACTCAATGCCGGCCAGTCCCTGTTTTACATAGGCCTCAACGCGACGGGCGAAGAACTCCCGTATGGCGTCGTTCAACGGTTCGAGATCCTTTGGCTCCGCCCGCAGTTCGGCGGCGGCTTGCTGCAACAATCCCAACTCCGCCGTGTTGACGTTGTAGGTTCCGTCAGCGGACGGATTGCGGAACCAGCGCATATTGATGTCATCCCCCGCTGCCACCGTAAACGGCTGCAGGGATCGGCGAATGGTCTCCGGACTGCTGACATCAATGGGTAAGGTGAAGGTATCCGGCAGCGGTTGCTGCAACTGTTGCAGAACCGCCCCCAGGCCGCCGTTAACCTGCGCGGCAAACAGAACCGCAATGGCTGCCGGCTCGGTTTCCAGCGGCGGCATCTCCAGATAGGTGATCTCCCCCTGCTGCACTTCGCTCCAATCCAGGTTCGGCAGGTTGCTGCGCAAGCTGGCCAAATCCAGTTCCGCCCGGGCCATTGCTGTCCCGCAAACCAGAAAAAGTGTGACCAGAACAACGATCCTGTTTCGTGCCATAGCATCCTGCCTTTCGATTGCGCGGTCATCCGTTGTGGGCAACCACTATAGAATTAGAATCACGCCACCAGAGGCGGAGGCGAACCCCGGGCCATTCTGTCCCGCCCCCAGGGGTGGTAGTAACGGTTTTTCAGGGCTTATTCGAGCGTCCAGCGGCCGTCTGCGGTCAGGCAAGCCCCAATTTTCTGACTGGAGTCATTCTTGCCATTTTTGGTGAGTTGAATGGCGAGCTCGCGACAGAGCTTTGCACCCTTGTTAAATTCGCGTTCAACTTCCATAACGATTTTCAGGCTGCGATCGTCATTGTAGTAGACCTGCCTGTCATTCACGGAGGACTGCGCCAGCATCGCGGCCGCCTTGTTCTCCACCAATTGGTAGTCCTCTTTGGACAGCTCCATACTGGCCGGGAACAAGGTTCTGCCAACACCACTCATCAACTGGAAGGGTGCTTTGAAAATTCCGGTCACCAGGCCGGTGACGGCGTTCTCCCCGGCGGAACTGGCAATGGTTTTGGCCTCATCGACGATACCTTCCAGCCGCGTCAGCGTCACCGGTAAGGAGGCACGGATATTCCCGGTTTCCGTCAGTACGTCAGGTACCAACGCCCGATACCCCTCGGACTCCCGTAAAATCGCCGGCAGTTCCCCGCGAATGGCCGCAGACTCCTGCAACACCTGTGGAATGGTCTCGGTGCGGGTAGACTGCCACTCCGCCAGAAGGGGGGGGACCGCCTCCCGGGTTGCCTTTACTTCGTCCAGGATGGGTGGGATCTGCTCCCTGACCAACTCCACCTCCCTCAATATCTCCGGAATCAGGCGGGTGATACTGTCCGCCTGCTCGACCACCGGCTCAATCTGTGCCGAGGTTTGCTGCAGGCTCTCCATAACCGCCGGCAGGTCGCGCACCAGTGTAAGGATGGCATAGCTCAGGTAGGCCAGTGAAGCCGCCAGGCACAGCATGGCCAGTGACGAAATCAGCTTGAGAAGATTGGTGTTCATATCGAGGCTCGGGTATTGAGGCGCAAAGTTTCTCACGCACTCCACGCTCGCCAGCTTAGCACCTGCAGCAGCGGTCAACCAATATTGGCGCCACCCGATGGCGGCTGCAGAGCCGAACAACACCGTCAGTATCAAAACAGAATGCGCTGCGGCTCAATCCGCCAGCAGGATAACGCTGGATGCCTTGAAAAACGCACACACCTCATCGCCTTCGGTCAGGCCCATGGTCCCGACACTGTCATTGGTGATAACCGCGAGGATGGTTTTGCTGCCGCCAATATCAATAGCCACTTCACAGTTCACCGCCCCCGGGTTGATACGCAGGATGCGCCCCTGCAGGCGGTTGCGGGCGCTGATCATCATCTGTGCCGAAGTGCTGAGCATGACCGAGGAAGACTTCACCAGCGCAACAACCACCCTGCCCGGCTCCAGCTGCATCTCCTTGCGACTGGCTTCCGTGACGATAACGTGGATCTGCTGGGTGTCGCTGATGGCCAGCGTCAGCGCGGCATTCACCGCGCCGGGCTCGACCGAGGTTACGACACCACGGTACTGGTTGCGGGCACTGGTTTTGATGGTACCAAGTTGCATGAAGCCGGCGACGTCTTCGAGGCTGTGCACTGCCTGGCCAAGTCGCTGCAGATAGGCCTGGTGTTCCGACTCCATCGCCCGGAAGCCCTGGATCAGTTGCCCGGCGAATGGTGTCAGTCGTGTTCCGCCCCCCTGGCTACCGCCTGCGGAACGCTCCACCAGCGCAGAAGCAGCCATGTTATTCATGGTGTCAATGCGATCCCAGGCGGTCTTGTAACTGACGCCGATAATGCGGGCGGCACCACTGATGGAACCAGCGGTCTGGATCGCCTCCAGCAGCCTCACCTGCTCTGCAGCCAGCTGATTGTGGCCCTGCCCGGCGAGGGTCAGGGAAGCGGACAGCGATGCTGAAGCACCTGTTGCAACGATTTGTCCGGTTGCCGGCGGTCTGCCGGCTGGAGTAACGGTAGGTTTTTTCTCTGACATGGGCGAAGCCGTAGTGGCGCAAAAGTGGCGCAAACCTGAACTTGGTTGGTATCGACAGCCACTAGGTTACAACAGGCAAGCGGGCAATGACCATTAGCCGATGACCATTAACCGATGCCTGCCTGACAGATGCCCGGGGCTTAGCGGCTGGATACACGGGGGCTTCGGCGGCTGGCGGACACACCAGCGAAGCCAACCCTGGCATACTGCCTCCCCACGACCACCAGAACCTGCCGCCCCCCGGTTTACGCCCCGCGGATTACGGGAGCAACGGGGCCGGGCTTCAGAACAAAAAGGAACAGCTGCTCAGCTTCTGCTGCAGGGATGTCTTGATATCGTCAGACAACAGATTGTGGCGTGCCTCCACCGACTCCAGTGTCGCACTCTCGGGCAACGCCAGCCCGCGCAGGCTATTACCACTCACCATCACCTCGAGCAACTTGCCATTGCTGGCCAGATCCAGATCACTGAGGTCGTTGTCATTGGCAAACAGTACTTCCAGCCTGGGGTTGTGAGTCAGGTCCAGCTCAGCCACATCGTTCATAAACAGATGCAACTCCATCAGGTTTGGCAGGCCGGAAAGATCCAGCTCCTCCAACTGATTGTTACCGATAAACAGCAGTTCCAGACTGGTGTTCTGGCTCAGATCAAGCTTGCTGATCTGATTACGGGTCAGGTCCAATTCCCTCAGATTGGTCAGGAACTCGATGCCGCTGACGTCGCGGATACCCTTTTTACGGGCATTGAGTTCTGTCACCTCTTCGGCCTCTGTGACACCCGTGGCCAGAACCGCAGCCTTGAAAGCATCATCCGCAAAGGCGATATCAATCAGTTTCATAAAGTGCTCCTCACGTGTGTTAATCCGGAAACAGCGACCAGCGGCTTCCGCAGTTCACTACTGCTGTTCCGATTCAGCGTACACACTGTTTTGCAATTTCAGCGCCAGCGACACTGCCCCCCGGTAAGCTACCGGGGCGGCATACGAAATCAGGCTCAACAGAATCACATCTGTACAGGCAGCCTCCTGTTTTTAAACTGCTTTTCGACATTCTCTGCATCACTCCCGACTGCAGCAGGCAGGCAAAGGCCGGGCGGGACGGGCGTGGCAACCGCTGTGGCATTCCCGGACACTGGCCGGAATTTGTCGCAAGCGCGACAAAGACCCAAATCAAGGACTCCGCAAAGCTGTGTGATTTCCGACACTGTATGCCGGGCTGCCTGCGTAAGTAACTGATTTCCCGTGCTCTGCTCGCCGAAGAATGTGATTAAAAAGCGGCCCGCTCCTTGCAACCTACCCAATGCACAACCTTATGAGTCATGTTGATAACTGCTATCTGTGCTTGTGATTTCAGGGACCCGGCGTCTTTGATGATCGTAGCAGCAGAGGCATTAGAGAGAGCTGTCGGGAGCCTTGCATGTACATCTGCGTCTGTCACGGAGTCACTGATCTGCATATAGACCAGGCTGTCACTGAAGGCGCCAGCTGCATGCGAGACCTGCGGGAAAACCTGAAAGTGGCAACGCAGTGCGGTCGCTGTGCCTCCTGCGCCCGCGATCAACTGCACTCTTCCCTGCAACAGTGTGCCAAAAGCCACGCCAGGGCAGATGCAAGGCAGCAGAACAACATCACTCCCCTGACTCAGAAGATTGCCGCTACCGCAAGCCTGACTGCCAGTGACAACTTGCAGTTGGCCGGCACCTGACACCCGACCCGGTGTCAACGGAGGGCGCCACAAGCGCCCCCCAACCCAGGTCGCACCGACCGCCTGCCCCGGCAGGCCGCCAACAAAAACCGCGACCGGGATGACTGACTATTGATTAACGGAGTTCACCTGTTTAGCGAGCGCACTGTAGCCAGGCATCACTGTCCCTTGCTGTGAAAAGGGTATTGACCAGCATTACCGTGAACCTGATGACCTAACACTGAGGAATGATTATGCGCCCTTCTCCGATTCACACCAGCACTGGTGTTGCGGCAGCTGTGCCGCAGGAAGAACACAGCCAGCCACCCGCCACAACTGGCGCCGGCGCCGAAGCCGGTTACAGCCTCGGCGACGCCGAGATGGATCACAGTCACGACGAGTTCATGCAGCTGGCCCAACAGGCCGCCAGCGCGCAACCCGCCGAGTTTGCGCCGGCGCTGCAGCAGCTGTTGCAACATACCCAGGAGCACTTCGAGAAAGAAGAGTTGCGTATGCACAGCTCTGATCATCGCCTGCTGAATGAACACCGGGCTGAACACCAGCGCATTCTGGGTGACATGGAGCGCTTCTGCCAGCGGGCCCGGGCCGGCCGCAGCACCATGGCCCGGGCCTGGGTTCGGGACAATCTGCTGGATTGGTTTTCCGCCCATGTTAAAACCATGGACAGCGCGCTGGCAGCGCACCTGACCGATGACAGCAGCGACCACGGGTAACCCTCAGATCGGGGAATGTCCTTGGTCGCCTGTGCCGGGCTATTTTGACCGGCCCCTTGACCGGGCCCCATTCTGCGGGAGTGCACTGACAGGAGCGCACAGGCACAGGCCGGAATAGTTATCCGGAGGCGCCTCACCCGGTCATAGTCCGGGCGAGGGCTCCACCGAAGGGTCAGGATTTGAGACAGGTTGGACAGAAATCCACGTGGTTGTGCAAACCCAGCGCCTTGTTAAGGGGAGCCTGCGCATTGCCGTACGACCCCAGGTAACGGGTTGCGTCGATCTTGCTTTGCAGGTCAGCACAATTTTTTTCATGCACCTGAAAGCTGGCAGGTTGGGTAGCAAGAGGTTCCAGGAAATATTCAGCCATGATTGTGTTCCTTTTGGTTATGGACACCGGCGTTTCACCCTGATCCGGGCAGCGGGTGTCTATCAACATGAGATGGACTATCACAGTCGATTCACAACGGTTCCGCCCGGCGGCTACGGCGAATCGAATCAGCACTGTGAGTGTTGCCAGATACGTACCAGCAGTACGCGAACAAAATCGGTTGAGAATTCTGCAGAAAATCAATCAGTTAGAAAGGACCAATAGAAGCAGCAATTTTTTGATCTGTATCAAGGTAAATTCTATGACACTGATTTGTGACCCTTCGTCGCAAACGCTACACACCGGAGAGAACCGATGTCCGAATTACTGATCGCCGTCGCCGTTGATCCCAACGGCCAATTGTCACCCCACGCCGGTCGCGCACGGCACTGGCGGGTCTTCGCGCTGCCATCCAGCGCCTCTATTCCGGAACCTGTGTGGGAGATCGCCCTGACATCCAGCGGCACCCTCCACGAATGGCATGTGCGCGGCGACGGCAACCGCCACCCGCTGCACAGTGTGGACATTGCTATTGCCGGTTCCGCCGGTGACGGCGTAATACGCCGCCTGGCCGACCGTGAGGTGCAGTTGATTACCACCGCCGAGACCGACCCGATGCTGGCCCTCACCGGCTACCTGCGCGGCGACCTGCCCGCCGGTGGCGGGCACGACGAGAGCACCTGCCTGGACCCTCACAACCACCAAACCCGTCAAGCCGGTTATTGAAAAGGAATCTACATGCCAACCCCCACTACCTTGCAATGGATCAGCAACCACGGCTTTGACGCAGACAACATCAACGCCCCGGGTCGCCACAATGACACTCCCCTGATGCTGGCTTGCCGACAGGGTGAGCACGACATCGCCAGCGACCTGATCAAGGCCGGCGCCAATGTCTTGCACCGCAATATGGACGGCACCGATGCCCTCTGGGCCTGTGTCGTCTCCGACAGCTTTGAGCTGGCAACAGAACTGCTCGCCGCCGGAGCCGATATCAACAACCAGAACGATAACGGGGCCAGTGTACTGATGTACGCCTCCTCTGCGGGCAAGGACCGCTGGGTCAGTTTTTTGTTGCAACAAGGCGCGGATACCCGCCTGAAATCGCTGGACGATTTTTCTGCACTGGAGCTGGCCAGCACCATTGGTTGCCTGCGGCTGCTGAAAGCCGCAACACGGGATCTGTCGGCGCAGGCATCCTGAACCCGCACCCGCCCGCCGTTTGCGAAGAGTCTGTTCGCAACGGCGTGCGCGGCGCCACTTTTATCGCGAGGTGCCCTGTGCTACGCCGCAGAAATATCGCCTCCCCCCATGGCGTTGAGCCAACTTCCTCCGTATCCTGAGTTTCCCCGGACCAATGACTAACGGCTGACGCAACCAGCCCCCTGTCCGCCTCTTGCATAACCTGCCCCCGGAGCCCTGACGATGGATAAAATCGAATTTTCCAGAGAAGAAAGGGAGATCATGATCCAGAAGGTCAAATTCTACTTTCGGGAAGAGATGCATCAGGAGATTGGCAACTTTGACGCTGAATTTCTTATCGATTTCTTTGCGGGGGAGATGGGCGGCTTTTTCTACAACCGGGGCCTGTACGACGCCGAAACCATGATCTCGGAAAAAGTATCCGAGATATCCGATCTGCTGCTGCAGCTGGAAAAGCCGGTTTCAATCGGCAACAAGACCTGAATTTGAATTAACCGCAATCTGGTCCTACATTTCCTGTCAGGCCCTGCTGTTACAACCATGCGGCACTTCAACTGCCGCGGAGGCACAGCCAGGTCCTGCCCATTCCGTCCCCTTCAGCTTCCGAGGTATGCCAGTATGAACAGCCAGCAGATCCATCTGGTCTCACGCCCTGCAGGGGTACCATCACAGGCGAATTTCAAGCTGGTCGAAGTGGCATTGCCTGACCTGAAAGACGGCGAAGTACTGGTGAAAAACACCTGGATGTCGGTCGACCCCTATATGCGGACGCGCATGATTGACCGCAAATCCTATATCCCGCCGTTCGAGCTGAATGCCGTGATGGATGGTGGCGCCATCGGCGAAGTGGTGGAGTCCCGCAACCCGAGGTTTCCCGTCGGTGCCAAAATCAGCCATATCAGTGGCTGGCGTACCGCCTTTATCAGCGACGGCCAGGATTTCACCCTACTGCCGGATGTGCCCCTGCCCGACCAGTATTTCCTTGGGGTAATGGGCATGACAGGCTTAACCGCCTGGGTCGGGCTTATCAAAGTGGCGCATCTGAAACCCACCGATACGGTGTTTGTGTCAGCAGCCTCCGGTGCTGTCGGCAGTGTGGCCTGCCAGATCGCCAAACTCTGCGGCTGCCGCGTGATTGGCTCGGTCGGGTCTGACGAAAAGGCCGAACTGGTCAAATCCATGGGGGTCGATGCGGTGATCAACTACAACAAGGTGGACGACCTAACCCAGGCGCTGCAGGCTGCGGCGCCGGAGGGAATCGATGTCTATTTCGAGAACGTGGGTGGCGACCATCTGCAGGCGGCATTAAATGTGATGAACGACTACGGCCGTATTCCGGTGTGCGGCATGATCGCTGATTACAACGCCGATACGCCCCAGCCTGGCCCCACCAACCTGTTGTTCATCACTATGAAAAAGCTGACCCTGCAGGGCTTTATCGTGATGGATTATTTTGATCAGTTCGAGGAGTTTGCCAGCCAGATGGCGCCCTGGATTGCCGAGGGAAAGGTGAAATCCGAAGAGACAGTTTATGAGGGTATCGATCACGCCGTCGACGCATTTCTTGGTCTGTTCGACGGTAAAAACAGGGGCAAGATGCTGGTCAAGCTTTAACCCGCGGGGTTAACTGCTCTCAAACCTCTTCCCGCAACCGCTGCTGCACCGCATCACGCACTTCCGGGTCCGAATCCTCCTGCAACGCGCACAGTGCCTCCAGCGGGGCATTCATGACTGCCGTGAGCCGGACCGTCCAATCCTCATCCTGCAACAACGGCACCACCGAAGGACCCTCCAGGCGATCGGCAACAATGCGCCGCACTTCCGGTTCGGGGTCGTAGATCATCAACGCCAGGGTCTCTTCCGGCAGCCGGCGGGCCACAAACTTGCGAACCTGACGATCTTCATCACGGATAAAGCGGAACAGACGGCCTGGGGGCACGCGTTGAGCTACGTAGGCTCGCACCAGATAGTCGGAATCCGTAGCCAAACGCTCCAGCTGATCCACCGGCAGGCGGTCAGCCACGGTAATACGAACCTCCCGATCCTCATCGTTGATGAGTTCAATCAGACGTTCCCGCGGCAGGCGGTAGGCTACGGCGCGGCGCACGGCCTCATCGGGATCACGGATCAGCTCGTCCAGCTTCTCCACCGGCAGGTAGCGGGCAGAGATGGCGCGACGCTCCCAGAAGCTGTCGGCAATATAGTCCACCGCCAGCTCCGGATTACGACGAAAGAAACGGTCGATCTGGCGACCACTGTCAACGGCAACACAGGCGTCACCGGGTACACACCGACCTGTCGGCAACAGATCCACACTGAAGCGGCAGGCCAGACAATCGGCGCGTGGCGTCAGGTCACCATCGCAGTAGTCGTCGCGACTCATAATCCAGGTCCGTACATCACATTTCGGTACACAAGAGCCCTATAAACAGGAGCCCTATCATCAAGAGTCCCATAGCCAAAAGCCCCTTGGATTACTCCTCAATCACTTCCGCCAGTACCAGTCCGGAAGCCAATTCCGGATCGGGGGTCAGTGTCGAGCAGTGGTCAGCAGAGCTGACCAGGTAGACATTAAAGCCTTCGCAGCTTTTAAACGGCCTTGAAGCATTCATGTCGTCATCCATGCAGTAGGTGAAGTGAGTGTCGTCGTACGTCTGACGCAGCATGGCGACACAGCTTTCATCCAGTCCCCGCTGACTCACCAGCGAAACAATTTCGTCAATCCGGGCCTCGTTGAGCATACTCACACCTCTTCTTCCAGCTCGTCTTCCGCTTCTTCACTCAGGGATGGCACCAGGCCCATGGCCTTCGCCAGCCACGGTGGTGGCGTACCACCCAATACCCGTTGCAAATCGGCCATCATCTCTGGCGCTGGTCTGGCCTGTGGCAACTTCATGGGGTGCAACCCGGCGCGAACAACTTTAGCCACCGCCGGCCCACCGATGGAGGAGGTGCACAGCACATGACAGTCCGCAATCAGGTCTGCACGCGCCTTGTTCTTGTCCGCTTCAGGGTCAATGGCCGGTACACTGCGGATATCAATCAGACGCACCTCTTCCGCTGAAACCTGGTAAACTAGGAAACGGGTACAGGAGCCGAAATGACCATCAATCTGGTCACCACGATTGGAGCTGCAGGCGATACGAATGGAGGCAGGCATATCGCCATCCTCGTAGTCGAGGATTTCCGGCAGGGGTTCGGCAGCCAGTTCAAAGCCCCGTCCCTTGAGGTAGTTGACGGCTTTCTTGAGCTGCTCGTCGGTGGCATTTTCCAGCTGTCCATTGGCAGCGGCCAGCAACCGTGCCTTACGCAGCTTGGACAGTTTCGCCAGTGTCAGCGGCGCTCCCAGAGCCTGCAGCAGGATCTTGAGGAGCAAACCGGCGTTGGTATCGGGCAACTCGCGGGCAGCGAGACCCACCCGCAAGGCGACATCTTCGCTAATTGGAGCTGCACTCATGTCACCCCTCCCCGGCCCGCTTGGCCCGCAGGGTGATGGGCAGCCGTGGTGGTTCTGACAGAGGCTCGATGTAATAGGCGGAGCCATCAGCCAGGGTGAACTCACCACCCCATTTGTCTTCACTGTCGTGCTCGATTGCGACGACGGTCTCCTCCAGGTCCTTTTTGGGCACGTAGAGGGTCATCTTGCCGGCCTGGTCTTTGCGTATCATCACGCTGGGCATTGTCACTTACTCCTGGGTTACGGATTGGTGCAGTTGCGCACCCGTGCAAATACAGAAACGACTGCAACCCGCAGCCACCACCCTTATGGGGTGATGGAGCAGGTTGACAGGACTATTAACGTACGAGGTCGTAGTTATAGTCAGTGGTCTGCATGCCACGGGTCTTGTTATCCAGGTGCTCAAGCTCGGTGTTCACCAGAGTGGTGAGCATCTGCATGGCACCCTCGTAACCGAGAGTAGTAGCGCGGTGCAGGTGGTGACGGTCAAAGATTGGGAAGCCGATACGGATCAGCGGCACTTCGAACTCTTCACCCTTGTACAGCGTGTCACGCTGGATAAACTTGCCGTAGGAGTTACCGATCATGTAATCAGGCTTGTCGGTAAACACCAGAGAGCGCATGTGCCACAGATCCTTACCGATGTGCACAGTGCTGTTGGCACCGTATGGGCTCTCGGCCAGGATGGCATTCATGGCTTTCTGCCAACGCTTGTTGGCGTTGTTGGCAAGAATGTGGATAGGCTCACAACCCAGCTCCAGCAGGAACTTGGTCATACCCATAACGAAGTCAGGGTCGCCCCACAATGCGTAACGCTTGCCGTGCAGCCAGGCGTGGGAGTCGGTCATCATATCAACCAGACGGCCGCGCTCTTTCGCCAGCGACTCAGGGATCTCCTGACCGGTGATCTTGGCAATGCTCATCAGGAAGTTATCAGTCCACTCCAGACCCATTGGGATATTGAAGTCTTTCTCGCCAGGAGCTTCGTGGTTCCAGGTGTTCTTGACGAACTTGAGGCTCTTGGTGGACTGCCATGGCTGCAGGAAGATGGTGTTCAGCGCGTTTGGCGCATCCTTCACTTCATCCATGGTGGTACCGCCGGCGTACATGCGGAAGTGACCGTCAGCCGGGGTATCCAGAACTTCTTCAGGATCGGCCAGCATGGTGTAATCCACATCCATTTCAGCCAGCATGCGCTTGATGACGCGGTAGTTACCCAGGTAGGTCTCGAAACCGGGAACGATGTTTACCTTACCGTTGCTGCCAACCTCTTTGTCTTCCATGAAGTTAAGAGTGAAGTAACGGATGATACCTTCGAACATGTTGTCCCAACCGGTAGTGTGGCTGCCCACAAAGCTTGGGGTATGTGCAAAAGGTACGGGGTAGTCGTCAGGTACGTGACCTTCTTTCTTGGAGTTGTTGATGAACGCGTTGAGGTCGTCACCAATAACTTCAGCCATACAGGTAGTCGATACAGCAATCATGTCCGGCTTGTAAGTCGCCTTACAGTTTTCCAGGCCGTCCATCATGTTCTTCTGACCACCGAATACAGCGGCGTCCTCGGTCATGGAGTCAGACACACAGGAGATTGGCTCCTTGAAGTGACGGTTGAAGTAGGTACGGAAGTACGCCACACAACCCTGACTGCCGTGAACGTAAGGCATGGTGTTTTTGAAGCCCAGGGAGCAGAGTACGGCGCCCAGTGGCTGACAGGCCTTGGCTGGGTTAACGGTCAGGGCTTCACGCTCGAAGTTGAGGTCCTGGTACTCCTGGGTGGTGGTCCACATGAACACTTCGTCGATCTTTTCCTGAGGATGCTTCTCTTCGAAGTTGTCACGCTTGTTACTAAGCATATCCTTGTAGTCCTGATCACGGAACAACGGATAGCTGGGCTTAATGTTGTCAACTGACTGACTCATGATAGTTCCTCCTCCCGCGCCACTAATCTGTGGTCCGGCGGGTTGCGGTTAAGAATGGCGGGCCGGAACCCGCCTTTAATACCAGTTAGCTCTGAACTCAGGCGCTCGCAGCAACAGCGTCGGCACTTTCAGCAGTTTGCTTCCAGGGGGCCTGCAGCTTGTTCCAGCAAGGGTTGTTCAGGGTCATGTCCATATCGCGGGCGAAGATGGCGAAACCATCGAAGCCGTGGTAAGGACCGGAGTAATCCCAGGAGTGCATCTGACGGAAGGGAATACCCATTTTCTGGAAAATGTACTTCTCTTTAATACCGGAACCGATCAGGTCAGGCTTGAGCGCTTTAACAAACTCTTCGAACTCATAGCCGGTGACATCATCGTACAGCAGAGTCGCATCGCCCATCTCTTTCAGGGTGCGATCGTAGTCGTCGTTGTGGCCGAACTCGTAACCGGTACCGATTACTTCCATGCCCAGATCTTCGTAAGCGCCGATCACGTGACGTGGACGCAGACCACCGATGTAGAGCATGACTTTCTTGCCTTCCAGACGAGGACGGAACTTGGCGATAACCTCATCCCACTCTGGCTTGTACTTGGCGATAACTTCTTCGCACTTGGCCTGGATAGTCTCATCGAAGTGTGCAGCGATCTTACGCAGGGACTCGATGGTCTTGGTTGGGCCAAAGAAGTTGTACTCCATCCATGGAATCTGATACTTCTCTTCCATGTGACGGGAGATGTAGTTCATGGAGCGGTAGCAGTGAACCAGGTTCAGCTTAACCTTTGGAGTCAGCTCCATCTCGGAGATGGTACCGTCACCAGACCATTGAGCTACACAGCGCAGGCCCATCTCTTCCAGCAGGATACGGGAAGACCAGGCGTCACCACCGATGTTGTAGTCACCGATGATAGCCACGTCGTAAGGAGTGGTTTCAAAGGTGTCGTCCTCGTCGCGGGCGCTCAGCACCCAGTCGCGAACGGCGTCGTTGGCAATGTGGTGACCCAGGGACTGGGACACACCGCGGAAACCTTCGCAGCGCACAGGTACAACAGTTTTGCCGTGCTCTTTGGTTTTGGCTTTGGCAACCGCTTCGATGTCATCACCAATCAGACCAATTGGACACTCTGACTGGATGGAAATGCCCTTGTTCAGAGGGAACAGGGTTTCAATCTCGTCGATCAGTTTGGCCAGCTTTTTGTCGCCGCCAAATACAATGTCTTTTTCCTGGAAGTCAGACGTGAAGTTCATGGTCACGAACGCGTTTACACCAGTGGTACCGATGTAGTAGTTACGACGACCAGCACGGCTGTACTGTCCACAACCAACAGGGCCATGAGAGATATGGATCATATCTTTGATGGGACCCCATACCACACCCTTGGAACCTGCGTAGGCACAACCACGAATGGTCATCAGGCCTGGCAGGGACTTTTTGTTAGAGGTGATACATTTCTTGGACTGCTCCAGCTCTGGATCGTTGGGAGAAAGGTGCTTGGCACGGTTAGCCTTGGCTTTCTCCGGATAGACTTCGAGCACTTCCTGAATCAAGGATTCAACTTCATCTCGTGACATAGTGGCCATGGTGAGCCTCCTCTTGTAAACGGTTACGGGTCTCGGTACAGCTGGCAGGTACTGATGTACCTGCCGGGCTGCATCCGATAGGGCCAATCTGCCCTATCCCGATGTTCGGCTGTGTTTACACTCAGCCTTCGAGTTCTGCAGCGGTCTTACCTACAACGCTCAGATCTTCTTCGTCCATGATGCCGAATTCCATCAGCAGGTCTTCCAGCTCATCCATGGTGATAGGAGTTGGGATAACCAGCTTCTTGTTATCAACAATCTTCAGAGCCAGCTGACGGTACTCGTCGGCTTGCTTGGCAGAAGGATCGTATTCGATAACAGTCATACGACGGATTTCAGCGCGCTGTACAACGTTGTCACGTGGTACGAAGTGGATCATCTGAGTGCCCAGCTTCTCAGCCAGAGCCATAATCAGCTCGTCTTCACGGTCAGTGTTACGAGAGTTACAGATCAGGCCAGCCAGACGCACGCCGCCGGAGTTGGCGTACTTCACGATACCCTTGGAGATGTTGTTGGCAGCGTACATAGCCATCATCTCACCGGAGCAAACGATGTAGATTTCCTGAGCCTTGTTTTCGCGGATAGGCATGGCGAAGCCACCACACACAACGTCACCCAGTACGTCGTAGAATACGAAGTCGAGATCGTCTTCGTAGGCACCTTCTTCCTCCAGGAAGTTAATCGCAGTGATTACACCGCGACCCGCACAGCCAACACCTGGCTCTGGACCGCCGGACTCAACACAACGAACATCGCCGTAGCCAGTCTTCAGTACATCTTCCAGCTCGAGATCTTCAACGGTGCCAGCTTCAGCAGCCATTTCCATAATGGTGTTCTGAGCTTTTGAGTGCAGGATCAGACGGGTAGAGTCTGCTTTAGGGTCACAACCAACGATCATGACTTTCTTGCCGGCTTCGGCCAGTGCGGCTACCAGGTTTTGAGTAGTGGTAGATTTACCAATACCACCCTTGCCGTAAATTGCACATTGACGCATTGCCATAGTATTTCTCCTCTGATTCAACAGGTGGCGTTCGCCACCGACTGATGGCTATCGGCCTAAAATTGCTTGTCACAGCAGGCAGCGTCGCTGCAGTAGCGTGTGCTGCCTGTTCACGATCTACAGGTGCGAAACTTGTGCCACTGCCAATACGACAAACTAACCAGCTGTTTTTAATAGCTTTTTTTGAATTTGTCGGACAACAACAACAACCAACGGACACGACAAGTCGGGAGTAAATGTCGTATAGCCCACACGGAACCGGCGCAAAAACCCGACAAAGCGTCGGGTTTTTAGTTTGGTTATCGAAACCAGGGAAGCTGCCGCTTTTTTGTCGCAAATCCGTCAAAAGCGCTGCCATATAGAGAAGACACTCACTTTTGTCGGCTTTGTCGCAAGGGGAATTATTGGGAAATCAATCAGTTAGCGGTGGTGTGCTTTTTGCGATCTGTACAGGGATAGCCACCAAAACCGGAGACACCACAATGATTGATGCAGCGACACTTACGACCATCACCGAAGGCCTGGCCGACGGCAGTGTGGTTCCTTACCTTGGCGCTGGCGCCCTGCGCGGCGTAACCAACAAAGCCGATGGCACACCCATTCCCGCTGACAGCGAGAGCCTGATCCTCGCCATGAACAATGGCACACCCATGGCTCCCAAGCTGATGTATGAGTTTCCCCGCGCGGCCATGAACCTGGAAAACAAGAAGGGGCGTAAATTTATTGAGCGCTTCCTCACCACCACCTATGGTGAAAAGCAGTGGACAGTTTCCCAACTGCACAGCTGGCTGGCGCTGGCCAACGCGCCCTACATTATCGACATCAACCGCGACACCCAGCTGCAGGATCTTTACAAGGATCGCCCCCATACACTGGCGGTAGGTCTCGCCCGTATTGCCGGCACCGATTACCGTTTCAAACTCTATGAGTTTACCGACGGTGCTTACAAAGAGGTGTCACTGGCGGAAGTGAATCCGGCGCTGCCCGTACTCTTCAAACCCATGGGAACGCCATTACCGGAAGCCAACTACATTGCCTCCGACGCTGACTACGTGGATTACATCACTGAGCTGATGGGTGGCTTTGCGGTGCCCTCCTTTATCAAGGAGTACCGTATGGGCAAGAAATACCTGTTTATCGGTATGCGTATGCAGCGCGACACCGAACGCATGGTACTGGGTGACCTGATCTATGGTGCCGGTGAGCCTGCGGGCTGGGCCCTGATACCGGATCCCACCGAGAAGGAGAAGCGCTTCTGCGCCAAGAAAGGACTGGAAGTGATAGACGCGGATTGGGATGTGCTGCTGGGTCATGCCCAGGCGGAGCTGGCCTCTGCCTGAGGCTAATCGATGGAGCCGCGCCCGCGGCTCCGGACTTTACCCATAGTACCTGTGACGCTGTCAGCCAGCCGCTTGTTCATAGATAACAAAACGTTTGCGGGTGGGCTCCACCACACGCCAGACACCGCTGAATCCCGCCGGGATGACAAACTCATCTCCCGCCTTTACCGCAAACTCCTCACCGGAATCGCTGATTATCAGGCTGTAACCTTCGATAATCCGGCAGTACTCCTCTTCCGTGTAGCAAATACGCCAGGCACCCACTTCACTGCCCCACACCCCAATGCAGAACTGCCCGGTAGGATCTTCATACTCCAGCCACAATGACTGTTTGGGATTGCCGTCGATCAACTTCTCTGTGGCGACATAGTACTCCTCCACCGCAACCTGGGCGGTCGCGGGAAAGATGCGGGGCAAGGGTGTTGGTGTGTCAGGGCTCATACAGACTCCGGTGTAAAGCCGCGCTGGAAACAGCGCCGGCAACAGAAAAGGGTGGGACAACCGCCCCACCCTGCAGGTATTGGCATGCGGGAAACTGAAATCCCGCGCTGAGCGGCTTACTTGCCGAACAGGCCTTTGAGCTGATTGAGCTGCTCCTTCTCCTCATCGTCGAGGTTCTCGTTCAGCTTTTCATCCAGCTTGGCCTTGGCCTTCTCCTTGGCGATGGCTTCGATACGTTTCTGTGCCGCACGCTTGGCCTCGTTGGTGAGGCGTTCAATCACTACCTGACCCAGTTGTTCAGGTGTCAGGCCATTCTCTTTGGTACCGAGATTCTTCATGTCGATGGTTGGCATTTTCACAACCTCTTCACCGTACTGGTCTGACTGGATAGTGAGTTTGCTCTCGGCAAAGCGGAAATGTTCGATCGCCAGTTTCACATCGCTGCCTTCGGCAGCAGGCTCAGCAGGCTTTTGCTCCGCCGGTTTGCTCTCACTGCTGGCAGTGTTCTGCTTGACGTTATTGAGCAGCGCCTGCAGGTTGTTGTCCTTGACGGTTTTGAATTCGGACAGCAACTCCATCTGATCAATCACCACTTCCTTGATCACAATGACATCGCCGCCGAGGGCACTGGTATCCAGCTGTACACCGATGGTGCCGAGGCTGAAGATGCTGTTGTCACTGAAGCCCTGGGGGTTGTGAATGGTCAGCCCATCCAGTTGTACCAGCCCTTCCTTCAGTTGTACCACTACGCCCTGCAGCTGCACATCAGTGCCCACCACTTTGGGCCCCACATCCTCCACCACCGCCTTGATAATCTTGTCGAGGTTTTGCAGTGCCAGCACTACCACAACAGCCACCACGGCAATGATGGCCACCAGTGCACCGACGGCAATTTTGATCGCTTTCATAGTTTCTCCCTGCGGTTTTCGATTCCGCTCTACTTTAATAATTGGTTGTGACGCTTTGAGGTCGTCTACCCCGGCATCAGGGTCCTGCCGGGTCCCCGGGTGACGCCTCTTCAAGCCCCTCGCGGGCCTTCTGCAGTTCCCGGTCCAGCGTCTGCATCAGTGCTTCCCAGCCGTCCAGCAACGCGTCATTGGCGCGTCGGGCCATGCCCTCCAGGCTCTGCTCGTCCACGCTTGCCAACTTCTCGTTGATACGCAGCAATTCCGCGTTCATCAGGTTCACCTGCTGCTCCAGTTCCGCCAGTTTGACGCTATCGGCACCCTGTTGTGTCGTCAGTGTCTGCAGGTGTTCCCACATCAGATAGTTGGCACCCAGGCTGCCGCCCAGCAGCACAATCAGTAATACGGCAAATCGTTTCATGACAAACCCTCCTGGTCATTAACCCGGCGATGACTATTCACCGCTGTCAGCGCCACCTTTCTGCTTTTGCAGGTACTGCACCAGCCGCAGTTTTAATGGCGCTGGCAGGTTCTGGATCGTAAGACTGTCGGACTCGCGATTGTACACAATCGTTTCCCCCAAGCACTCTGCGGCGAAGCTCATACTCAGTTGATCATTGCGGCCGCTGATGCGCACGAAATGCCTCAACTGCTTGCGATCCGGGTGCAGAGCCTCCGCCGGCAGCTTCACCTTCTGTCCTTCGCCATCATCACTGCCGGCAAACCGCTCAGCCCGCTCTGCCCTTTCCGCCACATAACGGGAGAAGCGCTCAGGCTCCTCCTGGTTGAGATGGCCGGACAGATCCCTTATGACCACCGGCTCGCCCTTTTTATCCTGTTCCAGGCAGTAGTCAATCACCCGATTGCGGTAAACGTGAGCTTCTTCCGCTTCCAGCTGTTCGCTGTAGTCGGCCACTACGTCCAAAAACACTTTTGTTTCCGCTGCCACATCGCGGGCGTCAGAAAAGCCGATCCACTGCCAGAAACAGTCGGTAAACTCCTTGTCACCCCTTGCCCGCAGTACGCTGAGGTAGCTGTTGTCGTTGCCGGAGAGCCAATCGCTCAGCTCTACCTTGGCCGCTGCGGTGACACCACGAACATCCAGATAGAAGGTTTTTTGTAACTGCAGCTCACCATCCAGCCACACACCCTCGTTGGGCTGGATAAAAAACAGGTAGGCGGCATCGCTGTCAGCGAGCTTTTCCAGCGCAATCAGCAGGTAGCCATCGATCACCACTTCGGTTTCACCCAACAGGCTGCGCAGGTGCTCGGCGGCCTTACCGGAGAAGGTCTCAAAAGCCATCTTCTCCTCACAGCACTCCCGCAGCCACTGGCCCACCACGGCGACGCTCAGATCATTGCTGAAGCGCCCATACTGCTTGCCCGCCTTACCAAGATAGGCGTGCTTGAGCTCCCGTACCAGTTCTTCCAGCGGGCCATTGAGCGTCAGCACAGCGGGCGCCTGCTGCAGGCTGACCGCGGCGTCAGGTCCGTCACGGCGAATGGCGTGGGCTATGCAGTGTGTTATGGCCAAAAGGAACTCCTCGGGTAAAAAGATTTCTGAACTATTTCGCACTCAAGCGGGCAAGTATACCCGCCCGGGAGCCAAAACCCATGCCCTTGTCCGCATCCCTGTGCCCCATGACCGTTCATCTTTCCGGGACGGACGGATATACTGCCCCGCTCACTGCAAGAGAGAACTGACATGCGCCTGACTGGCTGTTTTTTAATCATTTTGAGCCTTCTGGCTGCGCCGGCCAGCGCTGAAGAGAAGGTCACGATTGAAGAGTTCAACTGGCTCGACAACAGCTATCTGGAAAAGCAGGTGGCACGGGTCGACGAGCTCGGTCGCAGCGAGTTCGGAACCCCGGTGCGGGGTGACAAGAGCGACCTGGAGCTGCTGCAACGTATCATCTACCGTGGCCTGATCCCCAAGGATGACTCCCTGCGCCTGCAGGCCCTGGGTGTGGTACTGGGCAACGTGATGGTGAAAGATTTCGGCCTGGAGTGGAAAAAATACACCGACAGGATTGGCAGCACTCGCGCCGCCTGTATACCCGGCACCCAGGAGTGCGTGTTCCCCGTCACCATGCTGTCGCGGCGCATGGAAGTAGGCCTGATGCCGGATGTGCAGCGCATTTACGGCGAGGTGCAGGAGATGATCAAACCTTTCCAGCCCAAACTTCCCTATCAGGTGAATTGAGGCCGGGGAGCAGGCAACACGCTTGCTGTCATCAACCTCTAGGGCTAGTCTGAGGCAATTAATATTGAAGGACACGGAGACCCGGAATATGGAAGCCCATCTCAATCAGGAGCTGGAACAGTTGCAGACCCTCTACACCCTGTTGATGGAGTTCTTCGTTAACTACAGCTTCCAGTTACTGGGCGCCATGCTGATCCTCCTCGTCGGCGTGCTGGTGGCCCGCAAGGTGAGCACCATGGTGTTGCACCTGTGTGAACGCAAAAACCTCGACATTACCCTCAGCCGCTTTATTGCCGCCGTGGTGCGCATCCTGATTGTGGTGATGGTGGCGATCATTTCCCTGGGCAAGATCGGCATCAGCGTAACCCCGTTCGTCGCTGCCGTAGGCGCCCTCTCCCTTGGCGCCGGTCTGGCGGTACAGGGCCTGCTCTCCAACTACGGTGCCGGCCTCAATATCATCATGACCCGGCCGTTTGTGGTGGGTGACACCATCTTTATCCAGGGGCAGACCGGGCTGGTGGATGAAGTCCGCCTGGCCTGCACCGTACTGGTCAATGAAGACGGTACCCGCATCACCATTCCCAATCGCCACATTGTGGGCGAGATCCTGCACAACTCCGCCAGTTTCAGTCTCGCTGAACTGAGCGTTGGTATCGCCTACAGTGAGGATCCGGAACAGGTTATCGAACTGCTGCACCAGGCCCTGTGCAAGCTGGATGGCGTGGATGCCGAACAGAAGCCACCCCAGGTAGGCATTGATGCCTTTGCCGACAGCAGCATAAATATTGGTGTGCGTCTGTGGCTGCCCACCGAGCGTTTTATGAGCCTACGCTTTGAAGCCAACCGCTGTATCTACCGGACGCTCAAAGAGCACCATATCCAGATCCCCTTCCCGCAGCGTGAAGTACGCCTGCTGCAGGACAGCTGATCCCCCGTGCCGGACTCCAGCGCCCTGCTCCCACACCCCGCCGCCACGGTCATACTGCTGCGCCCGGCGGCGACTGGCTTCGAGGTGTTATTGCTCAGGCGCAGTGAACAGCTGGCGTTCGCGGCTGATCGCTGGGTGTTTCCCGGTGGCCGTATTGATGCTGCTGACGCCCCTGGCCAGCCCCGCGAATCCCTGCCTGCGGCCCGTGCCGCAGCGGCCCGGGAAACCCTGGAGGAAGCCGGACTAAGGGTCAACAGCGAGCATTTCCTGCTGTGGAGCTACTGGCTGACACCAGCGGGCAAGAGCCGGCGCTTCTCCACCTGGTTTCTGCTGGGAGATGTGAGTACTGATCAGTCCGTGGAAGTGGATCAGGGCGAGATTGTCGAAGCCCGCTGGCTGACACCCGCAGAGGCCCTGCTGCTGCAGCAACGGGGCGAACTACCGGTACTCCCCCCCGCCATTATCACCCTGCAGGAGCTGGCAGGGCTGGACAGTATTGCGGCCGCCAGGGCCTTCTGCCAGGACCGTCAGCCCCCCGCCTACAAACCCCGTATTATGATTGCCGGTGACCGCACCATCAGCGCCTACGAAGAAGACTGCGCCTACCTGAGCGGTGATCCGGAAAGCGAGGGGCCGCAGCACCGTTCCGTCATGATAGACGGTATCTGGCACTACGTCAGACGGCCCTGAGGTCAGGACCGCCCTGGACTCAGGCTGGCTCTTCCACTTTGCCGGAAGCCGGCAAAGCTGCCTGCTGCGGTTGCCCCTGCATGATGGCCAGTCGCAATGCGCGGATCTCCTCCTGCAAGTCCCGCAGGCTCGGCTCCCCCGCCGCTTCAGCTTCGGCTTTGGCAGCCTGCTGGTGCTCCTCTTCCATCACGTTGACCACAATTCCAATGATCATGTTGAGGAAGGCAAACGCCGTGAAGAAGATAAACGTAAGGTAATAGGCCCAGCTCAACGGATAGACTTCCATGGTCTCGTACATGACGTCCGTCCAGTCCTCAAACGTCATCACCCGGAACAGGGTCAGCAGGCTCAGGGCAATATCACCCCACAGGGTCGCGTTGATGCTGTGGAAAAAGGTGCTGCCAATGGCAGCGTAGATGTAGAAGATGATGAACATCATCAGCACCACATACCCCAGCTGCGGCAGTGCCTTCATCAGCGAAGTCAGCAGCATGCGCAGCTCAGGGATAATGGAGACCATCCGCAGCACCCGGAAGATGCGCACCAGCCGGCCAATCAGTGCCATATCGCTGTTGTCGATCGGCACCAGGCTCACCACTACGATCAATGTATCGAAAATATTCCAGCCGTTGCGAAAGAAGCGCGCCTTGTTGG
Organism: Pseudomaricurvus sp. HS19; assembly: GCF_009857815.1. GTDB lineage: Bacteria > Pseudomonadota > Gammaproteobacteria > Pseudomonadales > Cellvibrionaceae > Pseudomaricurvus. Next base: position 910,665 of record NZ_WVVW01000001.1, read on the forward strand.
GTTCGCCGAGAAACCGCACCACGATCTCGAACAGGAAAATAATGGTGATCGACCAGTCCAGCACGGTGATGGATTGCACCACCCATTCCGGCAAGGGGTAGGTTTTTACACCGATCAGCAACGCTGACAGTACAATCACCGTAATAACAAACAACTCAAACACTTTATTGGAACGCAGGCGGAAAAACTGCTCCTGCAGACGGGCGTTAGCGGTAACAGCGGTCATTTATTACGAAACCTCATACATCTTCAATCAACCACTCCTGATCCACAAAGCGTTGGCTGCGGGCCAGCGCCGGGAGCAGGACTGTATCAGCAAACTCACAACCCGTCGCCAAAATCTCGCGTTGCCCTTCCTTATTGGCAATGGTCGGTTCGTGCCCCTCATCCAACACCGCCAGAAGCTTCTGGTAACCGGGCTGCCAGGCTCTGGTCTCAGGAAACGTGGCGCGTAAACTTTTCAGGATCTGCATGCCCGCGTAGTCCAGATCTCCCCAGAAAAAACAGGGGAAAACACTACCCCCTCCGAACCAGTAGCGTTCAAAATGGACACAGCTCTCCTCTTTGGAACCGCCGCTATAACTGAACCACACTGCGTCCCGATTACGGGCTCGATCACTGGTCAACTTGAACCCCTGGCTGTAGACCAGCGCCGACCGGCGAGCATCGGAAAACGCTTGCTCGGCCAGCCAGCAGAAACTGTCCCAGTTCTCGACAAACAAAATATGGTCAAAATCAGTCGGAAGATGCACTTGTACATTCAGACGGCGCGGCAGAATAAGCTCCTCAATATCCGGAAACAGGAGCCGTAAACGGGATACAGGGAATTTGCGCTCAAGGAACTTGGAATCTCGTTGGAATAGCTGCGTACTCAAACGACGCAAGGTCATCGGCCCGCTCAAAATCGCACTAATTTTACCCAGTTCGATCACCACTTGATCGGAACTCCAGCCATCCAGGCTTAGCGGCCGACGCAGGAGGTCTTCAATGGCCCCCGGAAACACCTCCCGATGACTTAGCACTGCCGCTTCCCATTCCACCTGCTGCAGTGACACACGCGGCATTTGTAACCAATCGCGCAGTGTTGCTTCCTGCTGGCCATCAGAACGAACCTTGACTTTCACTCCGGATACCGGAGGCAGCTCTTCCAGACGCTCGCCCTTTGCTTTCGGCAAGAGCGTCAGCAGCCGGAACTCCTGATGCAACTCCCGTAGGCATTGCCAGCTGAAGTCACTATCCGGGTGCAAGTAAAGCCATCGGGCGTTGCTTTCAGTCAATGATACTGCCTGCAGCGATGAAATCTCCGTGCCCTTATCCAGCTTGCGAACAAACCGTCGTAATAAACCATCGATGTCAGGCTGATCCGGTAGCCACTTGGGGGGCTGCGACGTCAAGCGTCCACCTCATCCAGAAAATCCAGCGAGGCCTGCTGGCGAATGGCCCGGCGATGGTTGGCCATCAGCTCGGCGATCTTCTCTTTATTGCACTGCTGGCGGTCCACCAGCACCCGGGTGTGAAGCTCACCTACCGGCGCGGTTGTGGGCACTTTACTGAAGACAAACTGGTTGCTGATCAGGTCCATAAACGGGCCCGACTTGCTGGTGGGCATGATAAACATCAGCTGCAGCCCCAGTGACTCCGTCAGGTAGCGGATAACCTCCTTGGAGCGGTGTTCATCCATCTTCGAGAAGGCCTCATCCACCAGCACCATGCGCAGGTGGGTCTTGCCTTCGTTGAAGCGGAACGCGGAGGTAATGGCGGCACTGCGGATGATGTAGGCCGGGGTTTCCAGCTGGCCGCCGGAGCCGGTGCCGTACTGGCTGAGGGCAATCGGCGCCTTGCCCTCAGGTTTCTTGTAGATTTCGTAGCGGCGGTAGTTGCGATAGTCGGCGATACGAGCCAGCTCCCGCAATGCCTTGTCCTCGTCTTCGTCCAGCAGCATGGCCATCAGCCGGTCCCGCACCTGCTGGTGCTTGCTGCTCAGCTCCATGCTGAACAGGGTTTCACCGTCGCCGAGGCTGGGGTTATCCATCACTGCCTTGAAGAACTGCCAGTACTCACGGAACTCCGGCAGCCACTCCCAGCCAAACTCAAAGCTCTCCCGGTCAGCGCCGAAACGGTGATGCTGCAACTCTTTGTTGAGGGATTTCAGCGTGTGCTCGCCATCGTTGATGGCCTGGTAGATAGAGTGGCAGAGGTTGGTAACAAAAGCGTTATTAAAACTCTCCCGCAGGCTGCTGAGCTCTTCGTAGCGGCGCGCCAGGATGTTGTTCTTGAAGCGGTTGTAGAGTGCATCCAGCTGCCGCTGCAGGTCGCACACATGGCGGAAGTTGTTGCGCCCCAGGGCGTCGGCGAAATCCAGTTCCACCGCCAGTGCATCGCTGCCCTGGCAGTGCTGGTTATGCTCCAGCAAACGCTTTTGCAGGGTATTGAGTTCTCCGGTCAACTCGCCGGCCAGGGTCTCTGCGGCGTTGGCGAAGTAGTCGGGATTGTTGTGGGCCTGAACCTGCTGCTCGGCCAGGGCCAGCTGCTGTTCGGCGTCGAAGTCGGCGCGAATGGCGGTGAGGCTGCGCAGGTTGTCTTCGGCTGTCTCCAGCAGTTCCAGGTTGTGATCCTGCTCCTCGCCCAATTGATGACAGGTTTTATCCAGCGCCGTTAGACGAGCCTTGAGGTCAATCAGGCCCTTGTTCAGCACCGACAGCTTCTCTTCCTGCTGTTTTTCCTCCGCTGCCAGCTGCTCCAGCTGAGCTTCCAGCTCGGTAAAGTCCGACAGGTCCAGCTGGCGCAAACTCTCTTCCGCCTGTTGCAGCTTGCGCTGCACCGCGAGCATGGCCTGCAGTTTGTCGGCGTAGCTGAGCGACTTGAGCTGATCCACCGATTGCAGCAACAGCTGGCACTCGTTGGCGTGATCGGCGCTCTGCTGCCACTCAATCTGCAATTCACTCAGTTCGTTGCGCTTGGCCTGCAGCGCCTTTTCCCGCGCCGCCTGGCCAAACACCAGTTCGCTGTCGGCAATGTCGCAGCGGAACATGGCGTAGTTGCCGGACCCCATGCCGTCCTGGGTAACCCCGCGGTGAGTATTGCGCAGGGTGTCGCCATCCGCCACCCGTTGCACCTGGCCGTAGCTGACCGTCAGGTAGGCTTCTGCCACCGCGTGGCCAAACTGCATGACGTGCACGATGGAGTCATCCGGCAGCTGGCGGATGCGCTCGGCGTCGCGGCGGGCCTTGCTGCCCTGAATCACCTTGGCCTGGCCTCCACGGTTGCCAGCCTGTTCACGACGCAGCAAACGAATGGCTTCAGCCTCGTAATCCTCTTCCACAATGATGCCGAAGCGATTCCCGCCAATGTAGCCTTCAATGGCGGACTGCCAGTCGCCGTTCACCACTTCCACATAGTCACACAGCACCCGCGCGTCGGCCTGCGGCAGCTGCCGCTGCAGCAGCTCCAGCGCATGACGCACAAAGCCGGGGTAGACGGTGCGGCGCTGCTCCAGCAGCTCAATGTCGGTCTCCTTGTCCCGCACCCGGCGCTGCAGCCGCTCGCTGCTCTGGCGGCGTTTGTCCCGCTCCTGCGCCAGCAGGTCCCGCAGGCTGCCGTCACTGCCGGCACTGGCCAGCCACAGCTCCGCCAGGCGATTGTGCAATTGCTGCTGCGCCAGCGCTTCATCAAGGTGATTTTCCAGCGGCGAGATATCGATCCAGTCGCGGGTGAAGAGAGCGTGAAAATCGATACTGGAGCTGTCACTGGCCACCCCGGAGAGAGTCTTGCCCAGTGCCTTGTCCGCCAACGCCGGTAACGCGACCGACAGCGACGTTTGTTGCAGCTGCTTGTGGATGTGTGCCGCCGCCTGTCGGTTACGCTGTAACTGTTGGTCCTGCTGCAACAGTCCTGGCGCAGACTGGGCCAGCTGCTGCTCGAGCTCGGCGATGCCCTGCTCCAGCTGATCCTTATCCCGCAGGGCCGGCACCTGCAAGCGGCGCAGGTCCAGCTCGTAGCGGCGCTGGCGAATATCCTTGCGACGCGCCTCGCCCAGCTCCGTATCGCGCTCGTTGGCCTGCACCTGCTCGCGCACGGCTTGTTGCAGGGTCTTCTCTTTCAGGTAGCGCCCCTGGCATTGTACGTAGCGACTGCGGGCCAGGCTGTAATCCAGCAGGTTTTGCTCCAGCCACTGGGTGACAAAGCGGTCGGCACTGTCGCGGGCGCTCTGCAAACGCTCGGTGGCTTCACGCAGTTGGCGGGCGTCCCCCTCCATGGCGTGAATGCGCTTGAGCATCGCGGAGACGTCTCGGATTGCGTCACCCAGGTCGCGGGGCTCCAGCACCTCCTGCGAGACAAATTCATCAATGCCCTTAATGGGCTTGTAGGCCATAAAGCGGGAGAAGGCACGGGCGGCATTCATCGCTTCGCGCTCGGAGACCGCATCGCGGCGACCCCGCAGGACACCATAGAGACGACAGAGATAGGCTTTTTTCTTGTCGTACTTCTCCACGGCGGCATTACCGAACTGCTTGCGCAGCTGAGTGTAGACACGATCCATGGGCACCACATAGCGCCCGCCTTTGTCGCTCTTCACCAGATCCGCCAGGCACAGGCTCACCTCGGGCAGGATAAAGAACAGGCTGTCGTCCAGGCGGGCAATTTTCTGCTGGCCCGACGTTTCCACAAACGCACGCATGGCCAGCAGCGCGGTAAAGGGTTCGCCATCTTCTCCATTGGTAGGCGCAAAGACCGCCGCCAGATAGCCGTCACAGGCCTGCGGACGGGCGTAAGCGCCATCATCACAACCCAGCACATAGGAAGCCAGTGTGCGCACCTGTTTGCCACCACGGCCACGCTGGGTAGACTCGTCCTGCCCCGGGTTAAAGTGAAACAGGTTGTCGTGCGCTGCGGTCATCACAGTCTGAATGGCATCGGCAGCGGTGGTCTTGCCGGAGCCATTGCCACCGGAGAGCAGGTTGACCGGCCCGAAATCGAATTCGGCGTGGGGGATATTGCCCCAATTCACATAGATGAATTTTTTCAGGTACACGCTCAATCCTCGTCGGCAGTGTCAGCAAACACGGAGTCAGCATCAACGCTGACCGGGTTGAGGGTCTGCTGCGGGGCGTTGTCCGGATTGTTATCTGGTTCGCTGCTGTCTTCGGCTACCGGCGGCTGTCCGGAGGCGGCAGCAGCCAGCAGTTGGTCAATCAACTCATTGCTCACCAGATTGACCACCATGGGGCGAATCTTGATCCAGCTGTCGCCGTCGGGCAGGTCGGCATCGGCGCTGTAACGGATCAACCGCAGCTGTCGCAGCCGTTTAAACAACTGACGGCGATCACTGATGTTTTCCGGCAGACTGCGGGACAACAGATTTTTCAACGCCAGCACCAGCGCTTCCATGGAGAGGTTAACGCAACCACCTTCGTCCACCTTGCCTTCCCGCAGTGCCTTGTCGTACTCCGTACGCAGCACCAGTACCAGTGCCACCTCCTGCTTGGAGAGGCGCGCCCGCAAGCCGCCGTTAAAGGGCTGGTCCTGCTCGTCGTCAATGCCTGGCACCCGCGCGCCCGGCGGGATCAGGCGTACATACTCAAAGTGACTGTCGTGATGCAGGCGCACCCCCATCAGCGCCAGGTAGTCGTCCACCAGTGATTCGATGCGAACAAAACGGTCGTAGAGATCGGACTCAATACGACTCTCGTCGCGGCAGATGACACCGTAGTCCAGCAGCCGCTGGATCAGCTCCAGCCAGTCACCCTGACTCAGGTTTTTCTCCTGCAGCTGCTGTTGCAAGGTCTCCAGCAGATTACTGCTCACCATTCACCTCTATCAGTTCGATCACAAATTCATCCCTGCGATGGAAATAGTCGTCAACCACTGCTGCCGCAGACTGCGGCAACCACTGGCCATCCCTGTCCTGACTCAGCGGTGTCACCCGCAAACGGAACTCCGAGCTCAGGTTATCCGCCGAACCCACCTGAATAGCCTGGGCCAACGCCAACAACTCGCGGGCGCTGCTGACCGGCAGATGGCGGGTATTGATCTGTCCGGTATGACGCAACGCCTCGTGAATATAGCCGCGCACATCGGCACTCTGGATGGCAAACGCCTGATCAAGGGCTTGCTGAATATAAAGTTCGCGACGAGCATCCCGGTCGATGCCCTGCTCTTCAATGACCCGGCTCTGTACCACCCGGCGGGCGCTGCGCTCCCGCAACTGGATCTGGCCGGGGTCGATGTAACCCAAAGTCACCCCGGCCAGGTGTGCACCGACCGTCTCCAGAATCCCGTCCTGCAGCTCCGGATCCAGAGCTGCAAGTTGCTGGCAGGCTTCCAGCAGCCCATCGTCGTTACGGCTGTGCAGGTAGCTTAACTGCCGCATGATAATGTCGGCACGCTGGGTAAAACTGTTGAGGGAACGACGCAACGCCGGCAGCATGCCTTCACAGGCGCTGCGCAACCTCTCTTCGATACCACACAGGAGGTTCTCCAGAATGGACTGCCCCGCCACCACCTGGCCCGGCAATATCTGTCGCAAGCGCAACTCCATCACCGCCCGCCAATCCTTGGCGGTGTCCTCGCCAGCGCCGCCATAGGGCCGCTTGCGACGGATCTTCTGGACCAGCTCACTGATCTGGTCGCGGTATTTCTCCACACTGTCGGCCGACAGCCGCACCTCCAGATCCGGCTTGAATCGCTGCTCCATAAAGGCGAAAAATTCGTCGGTGGCCTGCTCCACCAACTGCCTGGCTTCCACCTCCCGCACCAGCTGCCGCTTGCGATCCTCCAGCTCGGAGATCACGTCGGTGAAGTCACTGACAATACGCTCGGAATACTCAAAGGCATCCAGCAGGTCGTGTACCTCGCCTTTGTCGAGGAACGCCTGAAGACTGTTGCGGGTGTTGCGGGTGTTGCGGTTGCGGGTGCGGAACTGACGACTGTCGCTCTCGATAAAGGGCTGGGTAAAGAGCCGACCGGTCTTGCTGAAGGCGTAGGTACTGTGCAGTGTGGCCTCGTCCAGCTGACGTTCCAGCCAGCCGTGCTCCAGCAGAAGATTGAGGATAAATCCCGCCAGCTCCCGCTGGTTGCGAAAGCGCCCCTCTTCCTCGCCACTGACGCCATCATCGGCTTCAAGCAGGGGCGCACGAGCGATGGCTTCCTGGAAAATCGCCACCATCTGTTCACGACTGCGCAGGTGGCCAAAATCGCTGAGATCGGTGTACATGCGCTGGTAGAGCAGCCGCAGGCACTCCACCACCACTTCACGGTATTTACCGGTAAGCGGCCGAAAAAAATGCTCGCGGCTGTCAGAGAAAAACATGGCGGTTGTCATGCAGTCCGCTGTTGGCAATCCGGATGGTGAGTAGCCACTGCTACTCAACATCCAGACAGGTTTTGGCAAAGCTCTCCGCTTCGCTTGTGGTCCACTCGATATTGGGCTTGTTCATCATAAACTCACACCAGGCTTCGCCAACCAGCGGTGGCTCCTGCTTGCTGCCTTCAATGAACGCCAGCCCCAACATCACCAGCACCAAGCCCAGCAACAACAGAGAGGCAACAATCAGATACTGCTTCAAGAGTGCTTGCCTCAGCGGAAGATGCAGTTTTTGGTGTAGGCACTGGCGTCATTAGTGGACCAGTCACCATTGGGGGTCTCTTTCATTTTGTCACACCAGGCCTCACTACCCACCTTGGGGGAACAGCCGGTAACAAGAACGAGAGCGGCCAGTATGGCCAGGGGAATACGAAATTTCATGGTTCACTCCTGAGCGGTAAAAAGCCCTTATTTTATTTTAATTATTGAGCCAGTCAGCGATCTGCTCGGCGTAATAGGTAATAATAAGATCACACCCGGCGCGTTTAAACGCCATCATGGTCTCCATCACAATCGCCTGCTCATCAATCACACCGGCATTGGCGGCGGCCTTGATCATGGCGTACTCACCACTGACGTGATAGACCGCCAATGGCCGCTCACTGTTTGCACGAATAGCGGCTATCACATCCAGGTAGGCGATGCCCGGCTTCACCATCAGGATATCGGCACCCTCAATTTCATCCAGCATGGATTCTGCCAGTGCTTCGCGACTGTTGGCCGGATCCATTTGATAAGTGGCACGGGTACCCTTGAAGGTGCTGTCCACAGCGTCACGGAAAGGCCCGTAAAACGCCGACGCAAATTTGGTGGAATAAGACATCACCGGAATGTGGCTGTAGCCAGCCTCGTCCAGCGCCTCCCGTATCGCCGCCACCATGCCATCAATCATGGTGGACGGTGCGATCATATCAACGCCGGCCTGCGCCGCCACTACCGCTTGTTTCTGCAGGTTGGCCAAGGTCGGATCATTGTCCACGTCCAGTCCCTCGTGGGAACCTTCACAGAGCACGCCGCAGTGGCCGTGATCGGTGTATTCGCAGAAACAGTTGTCACTGATCACCACCATCTCCGGCTGCGCCTGTTTGGCACTGCGGATACAGCGGGCCATAAGACCGTTTTCATCCCAGGTATCGGAGCCAACATTGTCCTTATGGGTGGAAACACCAAATAACAGTACTGCCTTGATGCCCTTGCTCCATGCTCGCTGCACCACCTCTGCCAGCTGGCTCTCGGGGTAGCGCACCACCCCGGGCATGCTGGGAATGGCCACGGGCGCGCTGATATCCTCTTCCACAAACAGCGGCAGTATCAGGTCGTCAGTACTGATGTGATGCTGACGCACAAGGCTGCGCAGGGTGGAGGTGCGACGCAGACGACGGAAACGAAATTCAGGGGTTACAGTCACGCTCAATCCTCCCAGCTATCGATGACTTCCCGGGCAGCGCGCATGGCCTCCAGCGCCGCCGGGAAACCACAGTAGGCCGTGGCCTGCAGGATAACCGCGCGAATCTCTTCCTTGCTGGCGCCGTTGCGCAGGGCACCGCGCACATGTCCCTTGAGTTCGTTCGGCGCCTTCAGCGCTATCAGCATGGCGATGGTCACCAGGCTGCGGGTCGCTCGGGGCAGGTCGTCACGGGTCCAGGGACCGCCCCAGGCATTTTCCATCACCAGATCCTGCAGTGGCTGGTCAAATTCGCTGGCGTTGCCGAGGGCACGATCCACAAACTCATCCCCCATGACGGCGCGACGAATGGCCTCACCCTGCTGACGATCCTCAATACTCATCTGTGCTGACCTCTCTCTGTGCTTCAGGCGGGAAATGCGGGTTGGTGACTAGTTATTCCCGGCGCCACTTCGTTCCGTCCCGCGAATCTTCCAGCTCCACACCTTGGGCTTTCAGCTCTGCGCGAATTTCATCGGCGCGGGCAAAGTTTTTGTCCTTTTTCGCCTGTACACGCTCGGCAATCAGGGCCTCTACCTCGTCGGCAGAAATCTGGTCGCCGGCCCCACCGGTAAACCACTGCTCCGGATCCTGCTGCAATAATCCCAGTAATTCACCGGCTTTCAGCAGCAGTGACTTCAGCTGTGGCTTATCTGCATCATCTGCCTTGTTCAGTTCACGGGCGATCTGGCGCAACTCGGCCAGGGCGATGGGCGTATTCAGGTCGTCCAGCAACGCCGCATAAAAAGCGGTGCCTTTGATATCCACGTCGATCGTTGGCTCTTCAGCCGCGTCGCGCAGCGCACTGTAGAAACTGTCGAGACGGGCCTTGGTCTCTTCCAGCAGGTCAACGGAAAAGTCCATCTCGGAGCGGTACTGGGCAGACAGCAACGCACAGCGTATGACTTCGCCACGGTACTGACTCAACAACTCACGCACCGTGCGGAAATTGCCCAGCGACTTGGACATCTTCTCGCCGTCGATATTGATGTAGCCGTTGTGCATCCAGTAACGCACATACTGTTTGCCGTCGTGAGCACAGCAGGATTGCGCCACTTCGTTCTCGTGGTGCGGAAAAATCAGGTCGCGACCGCCACCATGAATGTCGATGGTCTCACCCAGGTGGGTCTCGATCATGGCACTGCACTCCAGGTGCCAGCCCGGACGTCCGTAGCCCCAGGGGCTGTCCCAACCCGGCTCATTCTCGCTGGACGGTTTCCACAGCACGAAGTCACCGGCGTATTTCTTGTAAGGCGCCACTTCCACCCGGGCGCCGTCCAGCATGTCTTCAAGCGAGCGATTTGAGAGCTTGCCGTAGTTCTCCATGGACTGTACGGCGAACAGCACATGCCCCTCTGCCTCGTAGGCGTGGCCCTTGTCGATCAATCGCTGCACCATATCGATCATTTGCGGTACATGCTCGGTGGCATAGGGCACAACCGTTGGCGGCAGGTTGTTAAGCTGGGCCATATCGGCTTCGAATTCGGCCGCATAACGCTGCGCCAGCGCCGAGATGGGCTCACCGTTCTCGGCCGCGGCCTTCATGATCTTGTCGTCGATGTCGGTGATGTTGCGGGCGTAGGTCACCTGATCGAATTCGCTCTGCAACACGCGGAACAGGGTGTCGAACACCACCACCGGACGGGCGTTGCCGATGTGTACCAGGTTGTAGACTGTTGGCCCGCAGACATACATCTTCACCTGCCCTGGCACCAGCGGCTCAAAGATCTCTTTCTTGCGGGTTTGCGTGTTGTAAACGTAAAGCGTCATAGGGTTTTAGCAGCGCGCTGAAATGGAGGCAGTCTCTGCCGGGGCGCTGTCCTGTCTGTTACTGCGTAAATGTAAATAACGCCTCCCGCCATTAACAGGAGGCGCCCTGCCGGCATTAAACCTTATCGGACCAGCTATCTTTCAGGCCGATGGTGCGGTTAAACACCAGGGTAGAGCCGTTGCTGTACTGGGCATCAATACAGAAATAGCCTTCGCGCTCGAACTGATAGGCGTGCTCAGGCTGGGCGAACTGCAGGCCGATTTCGCCTTTGCACCCCTTCACTACCGTGAGCGACTCCGGATTGAGTGCATCAAGGAAGTTCTTGTCACCGGCATCCGGGGCCGGATCGTTAAAGAGGCGATCGTAGAGGCGCACTTCGCAATCCACATTCTCTGTCGCAGACACCCAATGGATCACGCCTCGCGGCTTGATATCCTCCGGCGGATTCTCACCCACCGTGCCCTCCACCAGTGTGGCGATGACTTCAACAATCTCACCGGCTTCGTTCTTGATCGACTCTTCCGCCTTGATGACATAGGCACCGCGCAGGCGCACGTAATCACCCAGTACCAGGCGCTTGAATTTCTTGCGCGACAGGCTGGTGTCTTCCGTAAAGTCGTCCTGCTCTATGAGGATCTCGCGGGTGAATGGCAGCTCCCGTTCACCCATCTCTTCACGGTTGGGATGCACCGGCTGCTTCATGGTCTGGGTTTCACCCGCGGGCATATTGCGGATGGTGACCTTGAGCGGGTTGATCACACACATGGCCCGCGGTGCGACGTTGTTAAGGTCGTCACGGACACAGTACTCCAGCTGCCCCACATCAATGGTGCTGCCGGATTTGGTGACACCAATCAGGTCACAGAAGTTACGCAGGGAAGCCGGCGTGTAGCCGCGGCGACGCATACCGGAGATAGTCGGCATACGCGGGTCGTCCCAACCGTCGACACGCTTCTCATCCACCAGCTGCTTCAGCTTGCGCTTGGAGGTAACGGTATAGTTCAGCTCCAGGCGCGCGAATTCGTACTGCCGCGGTACCATGGGCACCGGCAGATTGTTCAGCAGCCACTCGTACAGCGGGCGGTGGTCGGCAAACTCCAGGGTACAGATGGAGTGGGTCACGCCCTCGATGGCGTCCTCCTGACCGTGGGCGAAATCGTAGGACGGGTAGATGCACCACTTGTCGCCGGTCTGGTGATGCGACACCTTGCGAATCCGGTAGAGAATCGGGTCGCGCATGTTCATGTTGGGGCTGGCCATATCGATTTTCGCGCGCAGCACACAGGCGCCTTCATCGAACTCACCGGCACGCATTTTTTCGAAATCCGCCAGGTTCTCTTCCACCGGACGATCACGCCAGGGGCTGGGTTTGCCCGGCTGGGTCGCCCAGCCACGGTATTCTTTGGCCTGCTCGGCAGTCAGGTGACAGACATAGGCATTGCCCTCACGGATCAGGTGCAGGGCCCACTCATAGAACTGGTCGAAGTAGTCGGAGGCGTAGCGAACCTCTCCCGGCCAGCGAAAACCAAGCCAGGCCACATCGCGTTTGATGGACTCGACATACTCGAGCTCTTCCTTGGCAGGGTTGGTATCGTCGAAACGCAGGTTGCACTCACCACCGAACTTTTCGGCCAAGCCAAAGTTGAGGCAGATGGACTTGGCGTGGCCGATATGCAGGTAGCCATTGGGCTCGGGCGGAAACCGGGTGATCAACTTGGTTGTGGTGCCCGAATCGATATCCTGCTTGATGATCTGTTCGAGAAAATTTAATGGCTTGCTGTTCGCGTCGCTCATGGGGTTCTGGTAATTCCTTACTGCGCCGGCAACCGGGCAAATTGTTCAAAAATCAGGCAATCGAGACCTGCCCCACCACGTGGGGAAATCGTGTATTATAGCCACCTCGCGGTGCTCTAAGCACCCACCCGCTAAAGATTTTTTGCCCTGCAGCACACAGTTGCAGGGCACCAAACAGGAGCCACCGATGATTACTCTGCACACCAATTTTGGCGATATCGTACTGGAGCTGGATTTCGACAAGGCACCAAAGACCGCCGCCAACTTCAAGCAGTACGCCGAAGACGGTTTTTACGAAGGCACCATTTTTCACCGGGTTATTGACGGCTTCATGATTCAGGGCGGCGGTTTCAGCGCCGACATGAGCCAGAAGAAGACCCGCGACGCCATCGAGAACGAAGCGGACAACGGCCTCAAGAACGATTGCTACACCATCGCCATGGCCCGCACCATGGATCCCCACAGTGCCACTGCACAGTTTTTCATCAACGTGAAAGACAACGGCTTCCTCAACCATTCCGGCAAAAACAGCCAGGGCTGGGGCTACTGTGTATTCGGCAAGGTCACTGCCGGCACCGATGTAGTAGACCAGATCAAGGGCGTTAAAACCGGCATGGCTGCCGGCCACCAGGACGTACCGGTAGTGCCGGTAGTGATCGAAAAGGTCACCGTGGCCTGATAGCGCCCCCGGGACCCCGGCCAGCCCGGGGTCTCACAACCCCTCTCCCCCGACTCTCACCCTGCCATCCGAAGCGCGCCCATGACCACCCTGTTTATCTCCGACCTGCACCTGCAACCGGAACGTGAAGACATCACCCTGGCCTTCGAAGGCTTTATGCAGCGGGAAGCGTTGGCAGCCGATGCCCTCTATATCCTCGGGGACTTCTTTGAGGTCTGGGTCGGCGACGATGACGATGCCCCCTTTAACCAGCGCATTGCCGATGCCCTCACCGCTTTCAGCAGCAGCGGCCGGGCGCTGTACCTGATGTCCGGCAACCGCGATTTTCTGATGGGAGAAGGCTGGGCACAGCGCTGCGGCGCCACCTTGCTGGGTGAAACCGAAACCATCAGCCTGCAAGGAACCGACACCCTGCTGCTGCATGGCGACAGCCTCTGCACCCGTGACGAACCCTATATGGCCTTTCGCCAGATGGCCCGCTCACCAGCGTGGCAGGCAGAGCTGCTGAGCAAAAGCCTGGAGGAGCGGCGCATGATCGCCCGCCAGCTGCGACAGCAGAGCAAAAGCATGAGCAGCATGAAAGCCGAAGACATCATGGACGTCACCCCGGAAGAGGTGGTGACACTGCTGGAGCAGAACCAGTGCCAGCGCATGATTCACGGCCACACCCACCGCCCTGCGCGCCACCCCCTGCAGGCCAATCATGCCAGTGCAGAGCGTATCGTTTTGGGAGACTGGGACACCCACGGCTGGTGGTTGCAGGCTGACAACGACGGCAGCCTGCAGCTGCTGAACAAGCCCCTGGCCGAACTGCAGGGCTGACGCCGGTGTCCCTCACCTTTGACACCACCTTCACCTTTGACAGCATAGGTGTGGTGCACAGCCCCTACCGGGAGAAGTTCGCCATCCCCCGGCAACCGGGCCTGGTCACTGCCGACCAGGGCTATATTGAACTCAGCGGCCCCTGCAATCGCGAAGAGATCCTGAGGGGCCTTGAGGCGTTCAGCCACGCCTGGATCCTGTTTGTGTTCCACGAAGCCATGCGCGAACAGTGGAAGCCCATGGCCCGCCCGCCGCGCCTCGGCGGCAACCAGAAGGTTGGCGTGTTTGCCTCGCGCAGCCCCTTTCGCCCCAACCCCATTGGCCAGTCCGTGGTAAAACTGGAAGGCATCCGGGCTCACAGCGGTCAGTGGCGGGTGCACTTCAGCGGCGGCGACCTGCTGCACGGCACGCCGGTACTGGATATCAAGCCTTACCTGCCCTACGCCGATGCCATTGCCGACGCCAATGGCGCCTATGCACCGGACAAACCCGGGGCAGACCGGCCTGTGCGCTTCAGCGAAGCCGCCTCGGCATCACTGGCCCGCCTCGAAACGGAATACCCGGCACTGCAGTTGCTGATTGAGCAAGTGATTGCGCAACAACCACAACCCGCCTATCACCGGCAGGACGAAGCAAAAATCTACGGTATGATGCTTTACGACCTCAACATTCGCTGGCAACAGAGTCTGCAGGATGCGTGCGTGATAACAGTAGAAAAACAGCGCTGAGTAACCGACCGTGGAAATCCGACCCTCAATTCGCCGGGCCATCACCCTGCTGCGCACCGGAGCTGCCCTGGCAATCCTGGTGATAAGCGCCGCCGCCAGCGGTAGTCCGCAGGAACCCGCTGATACCACCCCGGCAAGATTGGTTTTCAGCTGCCCGATACCCGCAAGCAGCGAATCCGCACTGGTGATTACCAGCCTCTATCAGGCGGTGTTTGACAAACTACATATCGAGTTCAAGCTGCTGCCGGTCCCGACGCTGCGGGAGTCCGTGGAGCTGGAAAAAGGGACTTACGATGGCTCTTGCGGCCGCACCGAGTCTTTTCTGCTGAACAACAACCCCCACTACGTGCGACTGGCGCACCCCATCACCTACTTTTCCCTGACATTCTTTTCCACCCGTCCGATCAGCAGCTTCCATAGAATCAGCGACCTGCCGCCGGGCAGCCGGGTGCTCTATACCACCGGCTCACTGGCCATCGAAAATCAACTGCGGGCCATGGAGCAGGTTGAACTGATACCTGCGAAATCCACGGAGAGCGCTTTCCGCATGCTGGCAGCGGATCGTGCCGACTTTTTTATCACCGGCCACCGGCGCCCCCGCAGCCACCAGGACGAAGAGCTGGCCCGCTACCGGCACCCGGGTATCCACAGGGACTTTTACAGCCTGTTCAAATGGAACTACCAGGGGTTATACCCCTACCTCCACAAGCGTCACCTGCACCTGAAGCCGGCACTGGAAGCAGAGCTTGAACGCCAGCTACAGCACTACCCCGACGGCCAGCTGGGCCTGCCGGAACACGACTGAGCGCAACCTCAGCCCTCAAGTGCGCTGATGGCAGCCGCAATAGCAAGAGTGCGGCGCGCCTCTTCCACGTGCAGCACTTCCACCAACTTGCCATCGGCCACAGCAACGCCCTTACCGGCGGCTTCAGCCTCTTCAAACGCCTGAATCATACGCCGCGCCCGCCCAACCTCTTCGCCATCAGGACCAAAGGTCTGGTTAGCGGCCTCAATCTGTCGAGGGTGAATCAGCGATTTGCCATCAAAGCCCAGGCTGCGTCCCTGCGCACAAATCTGCCGCAGACCTTCCTCGTCATCCAGTGAGAGATGCACACCATCAATCGCGTCCAGGCCGTTCTGGCGTGCGGCCAGCACACAACGGCTGAGGCTGTAGATAAAACCGATGCGGTCCGGGGTATGGGGTACTCGCAACTCCTTGGCCAGATCGGAGGTTCCCATCAGCAGCAGCTGCAGCCGCGGGTGAGCGGCGGCAATAGCCTCCACATTACTCACCCCCTTCGGGGTTTCAATCATGGCCCAGACACCCACATGGTCCGCCGCACCAAACTCCTCCAGCCAATCCACAACCTGCTGCACCTGGCTGGCGCTCTCGACCTTGGGAATACAGACTGCATCCAGGGGCAACCCGGCCACGGCATGGGCATCATCCATCGCCCAGGGGGTATCCAGGCCGTTGATACGCACCACCAGCTCACGCTTGCCAAATCCGCCAGCCTGCAGCGCTGCAACGACCTGCGCCCGGGCACTCTCTTTCTGGTCGGGACTGACCGCATCCTCCAGATCCAGCACCAGCGCATCGGCGGGCAGGGTTTTGGCTTTCTCCATGGCGCGGCTGTTGGCACCGGGCATGTACAGCACGGAACGGCGTGGGCGTAAGGACATATCCCCTCTCTCCTGAAATGTGATTCCTGAAATGTGACCACCCGCCATTGCCGGCGCGGCGGAATGAAATTCGGTTATGGCAGTACACCGCGGCTCAGACGGCGGCCTCTTCCGGCGCAACCCTGTCACCAACCGGCACACCGGAGTGAAAGCGAAACAGCGGGTCCGGAGATACGATAGTTTCCTGCTCCAGTGCCAGGAAGTGATCTACCCGGCCACTGATATCCTCATCGCTGTAGCGTTCGGCCAGGGTCAGGTAGTCGCGAAAGTGGCGCGCTTCGGACTTGAGTAGCGACAGATAGAACTTGGCCAGTTCCCGATCCACCCTGGGGGCCAGTGCCGCGAAGCGCTCACAGGAGCGGGCCTCAATAATGCTGCCCACAATCAGCGTATCCACCAGGTTTTCGCGCTGCTCCCGGCGGATATGTTTCGCCAGGTGGGCGGCGTAACGACTGGCCTTCAGCGCACGGTACTCGATACCGCGGCGTTTGAGGATCTTGAGAACGTTCTCGAAGTGCACCAGCTCTTCCCGCGCCAGCCGGCTCATTTTATTGAGCAGGTCCACTTTGGTCGGGTTTTTGGACATCAGGGTCATGGCCGACTGGGCGGCTTTCATTTCGTTGGCAGCGTGATCCAGCAGCACAATTTCCAGCTCTTGTGGCGCACGCTCCAGCCAGGCATCAGGCGTCACACACGGCAGGTAGTCGAGGATCGGGTCAATATTTACTTCAGACATTAACTTTGGCGCCCAGGGCTATGAAATATAACGGATTCTTTAAGACCTTCCTGCCAATTCAGGCGTCGTCTTCCGGGACCATGGAGAAGTAGCGATCGTAGTGTGCGCTGGAGAGGACATAAAAATCCTGATCGATCTCCGCCTTGATCTGCGCCAGGGGCACCCCCTGCCATTGACGCTGGTAGGCCAGCCCGTAGACCGACAGATCCTGGATCTGGCTGGCGCCGGCCTTGAGCAGGTCGAAAACCCAGCAGTAAGGATCCTGCTCCTCGCGGAACCCGATCTGCTGGTGTCGCATTGACGCCAGCAGCTGCCCCCGATCCACAATCTGCAATTTATTGCTCACCACCTGCACCAGGAAACCTTCCAGGCGCCGGGCGATCAGCCGCTTTTGCTCCTGGGTGTAGCCATTCCAGTGAATGACCTCATGGGCAAATCGCTTGCAGCCGCGGCAGACCTGGTCTCCGATGCCGGTGCTGCAGATACCGACGCAAGGGGTTTTTACCCGCTCAAACACTGCCAATCACTCCCCTGTCGGCCCGCCAAAAGCGTGAATTATAGGCATGTTGCCCCGCCCTTTCGAGCCGTTTTGCCGCTTCGCCGGGGGATAACCCACCGCACCGGACGAGACTGCTGCGCCACCCCGGAAACAGCAAACGTACAATCAGGCCGTTTTATATACATCACCACAACTATTCACCAGGTTTATAGTGAATATAAGTAGCAAAATTTCACACTTTGTTAACTCCTAACGGGGTTTGCGGTACAATTCGGCCACTTTTTTCAGGTGGTTTTTGTAATAAATTTACAGAAAATCGTCGGTAAGGAGGGGGCCCCACAGCGAACAACAGCGCTGCCAACACCGATCCGATACTGGACACTGTATGGATCCTCGCCGCAAGACAACCCTGGCGGGTATCCAAAGACACACAGGAATCAACCGTGCTAGACGCCTTCAGGAGGTTTGAATGAGCTTATATTCAGAGTATTTGGATGAAATCGCCACCCGTAAAAAGGATCTGGGGTTGAATCCCAAGCCAATCGACAGCGCTGAACTGCTGTCAGAGATCATTGCCCAGATCAAAGACAGCGGCAATGAGCACCGTGAAGACTCCCTGAAGTTCTTCATCTACAACACCCTCCCCGGCACTACCCCTGCCGCCGGCGTCAAAGCCAAGTTCCTGAAAGAGATCATTCTCGGCGAAACATCTGTCGCAGAAATCACCCCTGAGTTCGCCTTCGAGCTGCTGTCGCACATGAAGGGTGGTCCTTCTATCGAAGTGCTGCTGGACCTGGCCCTGTCTGCCGATGCAGCCGTTGCCAAGCCGGCTGCCGAGGTGCTGAAGACCCAGGTATTCCTCTACGAAGCCGATACAGCTCGCCTGGTAGCCGCCCTCAAGGAAGGCAACGCTATCGCCAAAGAGATCCTGGAAAGCTACGCCAAGGCAGAATTCTTCACCAAGCTGCCTGACGTTGCGGAAAAAATTGAAGTGGTTACCTATATCGCCGGTGAAGGTGATATCTCTACCGACCTGCTGTCTCCCGGTAACCAGGCTCACTCCCGTGCCGACCGTGAGCTGCACGGCCAGTGCATGATCACCCCGGAAGCCCAACAGGAAATCGTTGCGCTGCAGAAGCAGCACCCTAACGCCAAAGTCATGCTGATTGCCGAGAAAGGCACCATGGGCGTTGGCTCTTCCCGTATGTCCGGTGTGAACAACGTCGCCCTGTGGGCCGGCAAGCAAGCCAGCCCCTATGTGCCTTTCGTTAACATCGCGCCAGTGGTTGCGGGCACCAACGGTATCGCACCAATCTTCCTGACCACCGTTGACGTGACCGGCGGTATCGGCCTGGATCTGAAAAACTGGGTCAAGAAAGTGGACGCCGACGGCAACACCGTGACCGACGCCAACGGCGACCCTGTACTGGAAGAGGCCTACTCCGTAGCCACTGGTACTGTCCTGACCATCGATACCAAAGCCAAGAAGCTGTACAACGGTGACAAAGAGCTGGTGGACGTGTCCGGCGCTTTCACTGCTCCCAAAATGGAGTTCATGAAAGCCGGCGGTTCCTACGCCGTTGTGTTCGGCAAGAAGCTGCAGACCCTGGCTGCCGAAGCACTGGGTATCGAAGCTCCACAGGTGTACGCACCATCCAAGGAAATTTCCCACGAAGGCCAGGGCCTGACTGCTGTTGAGAAAATCTTCAACCGCAACGCTGTGGGTGTTACCTCCAAGACCCCGCTGCACGCCGGCTCCAACGTTCGCGTCAAGGTGAACATTGTCGGTTCCCAGGACACCACTGGTCCTATGACCGCCCAGGAGCTGGAGGCGATGGCCGCTTCTGTGATCTCCCCAAGCGTTGACGGTGCCTACCAGTCCGGTTGTCACACTGCGTCTGTGTGGGACTCCAAGGCCAAGGCCAACATTCCCAAGCTGATGTCCTTCATGAACAACTTCGGCCTGATCACCGCCCGTGATCCCAAGGGTGTTTACCCGGCCATGACCGACGTTATTCACAAGGTGCTGAACGACATTACCGTTGACGATCGCGCCATCATCATCGGCGGTGACTCCCACACCCGTATGTCCAAGGGTGTTGCCTTCGGTGCTGACTCCGGTACTGTTGCCATCGCTCTTGCGACCGGCGAATCTGCCATGCCAATCCCCGAGTCTGTGAAGGTGACCTTCAAGGGCCACATGAAGCCCTACATGGACTTCCGCGATGTGGTACACGCCACCCAGGCGCAGATGCTGAAGCAGTTCAACGGCGAAAACGTGTTCCAGGGCCGCATCATCGAAGTGCAGATCGGCACCCTGATGGCCGACCAGGCTTTCACCTTCACCGACTGGACTGCAGAAATGAAGGCCAAGGCCTCTATCTGTATCTCTGACGATGAAACCATGATCAAGTCCCTGGAGCTGGCCAAGTCCCGCATCCAGATCATGATCGACAAGGGCATGGAAAACCGCGACAAGATGCTGCAGCGCCTGATCGACCTGGCTGACAAGCGTATCGCTGAAATCCAGTCCGGCGAGCAGCCTGCCCTGGCTCCGGACAACAACGCCAAGTACTACGCAGAAGTGGTTGTCGACCTGGACCAGATCGACGAGCCAATGATCGCCGACCCGGACGTTAACAACGACGACGTCTCCAAGCGTTACACCCACGACACCATCCGCCCGGTTTCCTACTACGGCGGCAACAAGAAGGTTGACCTGGGCTTCGTCGGTTCCTGTATGGTTCACAAGGGCGACATGCAGATCATCGCCCAGATGCTGCGCAACCTGGAGAAGAAAGGCGAAATCACCTTTAAAGCTCCACTGGTTGTAGCACCACCAACCTACAACATCGTTGACGAGCTGAAAGCCGAAGGCGACTGGGCCCTGCTGCAGAAGTACGCTGGCTTCGAATTTGACGACAAAGACCCCAAGGGCGCTGCTCGCACCAAATACGAAAACATCCTGTACCTGGAGCGCCCCGGCTGTAACCTCTGCATGGGTAACCAGGAGAAAGCCGAGCCCGGTGATACCGTACTGGCCACCTCTACCCGTCTGTTCCAGGGCCGCGTAGTGGCTGACACCGCCGAGAAGAAAGGTGAATCCCTGCTGGGCTCCACCCCTCTGGTTGTGCTGTCCACTATCCTGGGCCGTACACCGACTATCGAGGAGTACAAGGAAGCGGTTGAGGGTATTAACCTGACTGACTTCGCGCCACCGTCTGCTGACCTGAGTGTAGAAGCCCAGCCCATCAGGATTGTTGGCTAAGTTCAGCGGCAATCAGCCTTGCGCTGACTGGCATTAAGCTGACTAAAAAGCCCCGCAGGCCAAACCTGCGGGGCTTTTTTTCGTCCTGCGCTTGTGCCGGACGCTTCGCCTCATCCTCATCGGCGCCCTCTGCAGCCCCATAGCGGCCAGGGCTTGCCGCGCACCTCTTACTCGATCATTTCCAGCAGCTGCTATATTTACCTGACCCAAACTCATCTTGTGGCGGTCGGCCGGTGCCTGTCGCCAACCCACTTTGAGGATAACACCGTGCTTGAAGCCTACCGTCAACACGTAGCAGAACGTGCCGCCGACAACATCCCACCCAAACCGCTGACCCCCGAGCAGGTCGCCGACCTGGTAGAGCTGCTGAAGAGCCCTCCCGCCGGCGAAGGTGAGTACCTGCTGGATCTGATCAGTACTCGCGTTCCTCCCGGTGTTGACGAAGCGGCCTACGTGAAAGCCGGATTCCTGACCGCCATCGTCAAGGGCGAAGCCAGTTCTCCCCTGATTAGCAGACAAGATGCCATCAAGCTGCTGGGTAATATGCACGGCGGTTACAACATCGAGACCCTGGTTGCCGCCCTGGACTGTTCCGAGCTGGGCGCTCTGGCCGCTGAAGAGCTGAAACACACCCTGCTGATGTTCGACGCCTTCCACGATGTGGAAGAGAAAGCCAAATCCGGTAATGAAAACGCCAAAGCTGTCATGCAGTCATGGGCCGACGCCGAATGGTTTACCAAGCGTGACAAGGTGGCCGAGAGCATCAGGATGAGCGTCTTCAAGGTCACCGGCGAGATTAACACCGACGACCTGTCCCCTGCCCCTGATGCCTGGAGCCGTCCCGACATACCCCTGCACGCCCGCGCGGCGTTCAAGATGACCCGTGAGGGCCTGACTCCGGAAGAACACGGCGTCACCGGTCCCATGGCCCAGATTGAGGAAGTAAAAAGCAGCGGCTTGCCGGTTGCTTTCGTCGGTGACGTTGTGGGTACCGGCTCTTCCCGCAAGTCCGCCACCAACTCGGTACTGTGGTTTTTCGGCGATGACATTCCCGGGGTGCCCAACAAACGTGGTGGCGGCGTCTGTATCGGCGGCAAGGTAGCCCCTATTTTCTACAACACCATGGAAGATGCCGGCGCGCTGGTTTTCGAAGCCCCGGTTGATGAACTGAACATGGGCGACGTGATCGAGATCCGCCCCTATGAGGGCAAGATTCTGGCGGAAGACGGTTCCCTGCTGTCCGAATTTGGGCTGAAGTCCGAAGTACTGCTGGATGAAGTGCAGGCCGGCGGCCGCATCAACCTGATCATCGGTCGCGGCCTCACCACCAAGGCCCGCGAATCCCTCGGCCTGCCCCCTTCCACCCTCTTCCGTACCCCCGAAGCGCCTGCCGACTCAGGCAAAGGCTTCTCCCTGGCTCAAAAGATGGTTGGTCGCGCCTGTGGGCTGCCAGAAGGCCAGGGCATCCGCCCCGGCACCTACTGCGAACCCAAAATGACCACCGTAGGCTCACAGGACACCACTGGCCCCATGACGCGGGACGAGCTGAAGGACCTGGCCTGCCTGGGCTTCTCTGCCGATCTCACCATGCAGTCTTTCTGTCACACTGCCGCCTATCCCAAGCCGGTGGACATCGACACCCAGCACACCCTGCCCGACTTTATTATGACCCGTGGAGGTGTATCCCTGCGCCCCGGTGACGGCATCATCCACTCCTGGCTGAACCGCATGCTGCTACCAGACACCGTCGGCACCGGTGGTGACTCCCACACCCGTTTCCCCATGGGTATCTCCTTCCCGGCCGGTTCCGGCCTGGTGGCCTTTGCCGCCGCAACCGGGGTTATGCCGCTGGATATGCCAGAGTCTGTACTGGTGCGCTTCAAGGGTAAAATGCAGCCGGGCATCACCCTGCGCGACCTGGTACATGCCATCCCTTACTATGCCATTCAGCAGGGTCTGCTAACGGTTGAGAAGAAAGGCAAAAAGAACATCTTCTCTGGTCGCATACTCGAAATCGAGGGACTGGAGCACCTCACCGCCGAGCAGGCATTCGAGCTGTCTGATGCCTCGGCCGAGCGCTCGGCTGCCGGCTGTACAATCAATCTCTCCGAAGCTTCTGTGGCCGAATACCTGCGCTCCAACATCACCCTGCTACGCTCCATGATCGCTGACGGCTATGGTGACCCACGCACGCTTGAACGCCGCGCCCGCAAGATGGAAGATTGGCTGGCCAACCCAAGCCTGATGAGCGCCGATACCGATGCCGAGTACGCTGCCGTTATCGAAATCGATCTCGCCGAAGTCAATGAGCCTGTGGTTTGTTGCCCGAACGATCCCGATGACGCCAAGCGGCTGTCTGACGTGGCCGGCGACAAGGTGGACGAGGTATTCATCGGCTCGTGCATGACCAATATCGGCCACTTCCGTGCAGCGGGCAAACTGCTGGAGCAACACAAAGGGGGTATTACTACCCGCCTGTGGCTGTCCCCACCCACCAAAATGGATGAACACCAACTGATGGAAGAGGGCTACTACAACATCTTTGGTCGTGCCGGCGCCCGCATGGAGATGCCAGGCTGCTCCCTGTGTATGGGTAACCAGGCTCGCGTCGCTCCCAACAGCACCGTGCTGTCCACCTCCACCCGCAACTTCCCCAATCGCCTGGGCGATGGCGCCAACGTGTACCTGACCTCTGCCGAACTGGCCGCTGTGGGGGCGATTCTGGGCAAACTGCCAACCCCGGCAGAGTACATGGAATACGCCAACAACCTGGATTCCATGTCCAGCGAGATCTACCGCTACCTGAACTTCGACCAGATCGCCGAATTCCAGGCCAAACACGATGAAGGCCAGAGGATTGCTGCTGTCCAGATCCAGGACGTCGCGGTTTAATGACCCATCAGCGGTGGGCACCGTAGTGGTGCCCACCGTGCCCCGCCCTGCGGCGCAGTAATACTCCCACCCGCTGACAAGCCTGCCCATTTGCGAGCCCGATACCCCTTCTCTGCACAGATTGCGAACCAGATCATCGGTCATTCATCGATTGGCGCGGCACTAATCTTTTTGCCTACTGTCTGAGCCCCTGTAAACGACTACAATGAGCGTATTGGGCCAGGCAAAAACCTTACGCTTTCAAGGAATTGCAACAGTCCACAGCGATAATGCCGGGAGCCTGAGACCGGCAACCAGGAGTAGAGTTTTGAGATTGAATGTGTCCCGGGCAGCAATGCTCGGTGTAATCCTTGCCGGCTGTGCCGGCACCCAGTCCACCCTTGCGGAAGAGACCGTGGCAGCGACCGAGCTGCCGGCCATCGCCGCAGTAGCAGCCGCCGCCAGCGGCGACGCGCAGGTGAACGCCAGCGACAGTAACCGCCCTGCGCAAGCGAAAAGTGTACCCCTGGATGAACCGGTTACCGAGCGCTCCCCCGAGCCCTCGTTTGTGGCCAAGGAACGTCCGCCTGAAGTGGCAGAGCAGGTCCCGGCAGGTGACGACGCCACAGACTCTGTCGCCAGCGACACACCTGTGGAAGCCAACCAGCCCCAACCCCTGCTGATCCTCAATACCGAAGTCCCCCCGGCCACCACCACCCGCCTCTCCTGGTCACCCAGCCAGACCCTGGAAGGTATTGCCACACCGACTCCGGTACTGATTGTGAACGGCGCCCAGGCCGGCCCTACCCTGTGCCTGACTGGTGCCATCCACGGCGATGAACTGAACGGCATCGAGATTATCCGCCGGGTGATGTACAACCTCGACCCGCAGGAGCTGTCCGGTACCGTAATCGGTGTGCCCATTGTTAACCTGCAGGGCTTCCACAGCAGCTCCCGCTACCTGCCGGATCGCCGCGACCTGAACCGCTACTTCCCCGGCAATCCCCGCGGCAGCTCTGCCGACCGTATCGCCTATTCGTTTTTCAATGAGGTGGTCAAGCACTGTGACGCGCTGGTGGATATCCACACCGGCTCTTTCCAGCGGACCAACCTGCCCCAGGTTCGCGCTGACCTCAGCGTTCCCAAAGTACTGGAGCTGACCCAGAGCTTCGGCGCCACGGTGGTACTGGAGAGCCAGGGAACCAAAGGCACCCTGCGCCGCGCCGCCGTGGAGGCCGGAATCCCTGCTGCCACACTGGAAGCCGGTGAATCCATGCGCCTGCAGGAGAAATCGGTGAAGCACGGCGTCAACGGCATCAACACGCTGATGAGCAAGATGGGCATGATCGAGCGCTTCCGTATCTGGGGCGATCCGGAGCCGGTCTACTACAAATCCGAGTGGGTTCGTGCCGATCATGGCGGGATTTTGCTGGGCCACGCCAAGCTGGGCGAGCGAGTGGAAAAAGGGGAATTACTGGGTGTGGTCACAGACCCCATCACCAACGTCAAGAGCAACATCTACTCGCCCTATAACGGCCGTATTATCGGCAAAGCCCTGGATCAGGTTGTGCTGCCCGGTTTCGCCGCTTTCCATGTTGCCAAGGAGTCTGCCAAGCGCGCACCCCCGGTGGCCGTTGAGAGTCCTGCACCCGGCACCGACAGCGTGGCAGATGCGCGACCGGCTGCTACAGCCAGCGAGAGCAGCACAGACGTAGAGCTGGATACCGAGTGATCAGTGCAGGGGGTTAGCCCCCTGCTTCCATGCTATTCCTGATGCCCCGCCTTGAGCTGGGCAATCTGGTCCCGCAGCCTGGCGGCAGTTTCAAACTCCAGGTTTTTCGCCGCTTCGAACATCTTCTCTTCCAGAGCTGCCACCTGTTTCCAGACATCGCCACTGGCCAGGTCGGTACCGTAATCTGCAGTGGACTCGGCCACTTTCTGCCCGCGCCGGCCCTTGGCACCGGGCACATGGGTGCCCTCCAGGATATCGGTGATGTTTTTGCGGATGCCTTGCGGGGTAATGCCATGGGCCTCGTTGTGAGCCACCTGCTTGGCGCGACGGCGCTCGGTCTCATCCAGTGCCCGGCGCATGGAGCCGGTCACCTTATCGGCGTAGAGGATCGCTTTGCCGTTAACGTTACGGGCGGCACGACCAATGGTCTGGATCAGGGAGCGGTCGGAGCGCAGGAAGCCCTCTTTATCGGCGTCAAAGATTGCCACCAGTGAAACCTCAGGCATATCCAGGCCTTCGCGCAGCAGGTTAATACCCACCAGTACATCGAACTCGCCCAGACGCAGGTCGCGGATAATCTCTACCCGCTCCACCGTGTCGATATCCGAGTGCAGGTAGCGCACCCGCACACCATGTTCGGTGAGGTAGTCGGTGAGGTCTTCCGCCATGCGCTTGGTGAGCACGGTGATCAACACCCGCTCATCCACCTCTACCCGCTTGCGGATCTCCGACAATGCGTCATCCACCTGTGAACCGGCCGGACGCACCTCAACTTCGGGATCCACCAGACCGGTGGGCCTGACCACCTGCTCCACCACCTGACCCTGATGCTCCGCCTCATAGGGACCAGGCGTGGCGGAAACAAAGATCATCTGTGGCGCCAGCCGCTCCCACTCATCAAAACGCAGCGGACGGTTATCCAGCGCCGACGGCAGGCGGAACCCGTACTCCACCAGCGTCTCCTTGCGCGAACGGTCGCCGCGATACATGCCGCCGATCTGCGGTACACCGACGTGGGACTCATCGATTACCAGCAAGGCATCGGCGGGCAGGTAGTCAAACAGCGTGGGGGGCGGCTCGCCGGGCCCACGACCGGAGAGGTAGCGGGAGTAGTTTTCGATGCCGTTGCAGTAACCCAGCTCCTGCATCATCTCCAGGTCGTATTTAACCCTCTGCTCCAGGCGCTGGGCCTCCACCAGTTTGTCCAGCGAGCGCAGCTGCTCCAGCCGCTCCTTCAGCTCCTCCTTGATATGCTCAATGGCATCAAGGATGGTCTGCCGCGGCGTCACGTAATGGGACTTGGGGTAAATGGTATAGCGGGCCAGGTTCTGCAGCACCTCACCGGTGAGAGGGTCAAACAGCGACAGCCGCTCCACCTCTTCATCAAACAATTCCACCCGCAGGGCCTCGCGATCCGAGTCTGCCGGGAAGATATCGATCACATCACCCCGGACCCGATAGGTGCCCCGGTGGAAATCCACGTCGTTGCGGGTGTACTGCAGCTCCGCCAGCCGGCGTAACACCTGACGCTGGTCAATCTGGTCGCCGCGCACCAGGTGCAACAGCATTTTCAGGTAGGAGTCCGGGTCACCCAGGCCGTAGATGGCGGACACCGTCGCCACCACAATAGCGTCGCGTCGCTCCATCAGCGCCTTGGTGGCGGAGAGCCGCATCTGCTCAATGTGCTCATTGATGGAGGCGTCTTTCTCGATAAAGGTATCCGACGCCGGCACATAGGCTTCCGGCTGGTAGTAGTCGTAGTAGGAGACGAAATACTCCACGGAGTTGTTGGGAAAGAACTCCTTGAACTCACCATACAGCTGCGCCGCCAGGGTCTTGTTGGGCGCCATAATCATGGTTGGGCGCTGTACCTGCGCAATCACATTGGCGATGGTGAAGGTTTTGCCCGAGCCGGTTACCCCCAACAGCGTCTGGTGGGCCAGGCCCGCCTCAATCCCCTGAACCAGGCCTTTGATGGCAGTGGGCTGGTCCCCGGAGGGCTGGAACTGGCTGACGACTTGAAAAGGCTTGCTCATGCTACAACTCGGCTACAACTGGGAGAAACGGGAACAACCGTGAATGTTGGCATGTCTGCCCGTGACCGGCAACCGCGTACGGCTAAGGTGGCACCACTGCCGGGAAAAAACACACGATCAGTGTGGGATTCAGGCCTGATTGCAGTACAATGCGGCCCTCATTCACAAGCGGAAAGACAGCCAGCCATGAGTATCGATACCTCCCTGCAGACAAGAGCCAATAACCAATGTGAACTCTGTGGCGCCGGAGGCCCGCTGGCCGCCTTTGCGGTTGAGCCCTCTGACGGCAGTGTCGATCAGGCCGTTGCGGTGTGCGATAGCTGCCTGTCGGAGCTCGGCGCTGAAGTGATCAGCAACCCCAACTACTGGCGCTGCCTCAACGACAGCATGTGGAGTCAGGTACCTGCCGTACAGGTTGTGGCCTGGCGTATGCTCGGCAAACTGGCCCGCCAGGGCGAGGCCTGGGCGCAGGACCTGCAGGATATGCTCTACCTGGACGACGACAACCGCCAGTGGGCAGAAGCGCTGGAGCGCGAGGCCGCCAACGCCCCGGAACCCACCCGGGACAGCAACGGCGCCATCCTGGAAGCCGGTGACACCGTCACTATCATCAAGGATCTGGACGTCAAGGGTACCAGCATGACCGCCAAGCGTGGCACCGCGGTGCGCGGCATCTCCCTGACCAGCAACCCGGAACACATTGAAGGCCGGGTCAACGGCCAGCGTATTGTGATCCTCTCTTGTTACGTGAAGAAGTCCTGACAGTACCTAACAGCGACAACACAAACAGTGCCGACTGACAAAGCCGGCCATGCTTTAGACAAGGCCCGATGCCGTCATCGCGAGCGCAGCGTGGCGATCCATGTGCAGCACAATCTACACAGCTCCGTACCAAACATGGATTGCTTCGTGGCTTAAGGCCCCTACTTTGGGCGCTGAACAACGCTCCTCGCAATGACGGGGCTAAATTGGGCCCCGTATTTTGCTTGTAAAGGTAATGACTAGCGGGTGAGGTAGCGAATGCCCTCTTCCAACCCCTCGAGCGTCAGCGGGTACATATGACCATCCATTAACTCCCGGGTCATATTGATACTGCGGGTATGGTCCCAGTAACGCTCGGACACCGGATTGAACCAGATAACCTTTTCAAAGGTATGGGTCAGGCGCTCCATCCACACATAGCCCGGCTCCTCATTCATGTACTCCACACTGCCATAGGGTGCCGAGATCTCGTAGGGTGACATGGAGGCATCACCGATAAAGATCACCTTGTAGTCCTTGCCATAGGTATGCAGTACATCGTAGAGCGGCAGATTCTGCTCGTAGCGGCGGCGATTGTCCTTCCACACGTTTTCATAAATGAAGTTATGGAAGTAAAAATACTCCATGTGCTTGAACTCGGTCCGGCAGGCGGAAAACATCTCTTCGCACAAGGAAACGTAGGGATCCATGGAACCGCCGACGTCAAAGAACAACAGAATCTTCACCGCATTATGGCGCTCGGGCACCATCTTGATATCGAGAAAACCGGCGTTATTGGCGGTGGAGCGGATGGTGTTATCCAGATCCAGCTCCTCATGGGCGCCGGTGCGGGCAAACTTGCGCAGCTTGCGCAGGGCCATCTTGATATTGCGGGTACCCAGCTCCACGTCGTCGGAGAGGTTTTTAAATTCGCGTTTTTCCCAAACCTTGGCGGCCGAGCGATTGCCTCCCTCGCCACCGACGCGGATCCCTTCCGGGTTATAGCCACTGTTACCAAAGGGCGAGGTGCCACCGGTACCAATCCAGCGGTTGCCGCCCTGATGGCGCTTCTTCTGCTCTTCGAGACGCTTCTTGAACTCCTCGATCAGCTTGTCCAGGCCACCGAGGGATTGAATTTTTGCCTTCTCCTCCTCGGAGAGGCTCTTCATAAACTCGGCCCGGATCCATTCATCCGGGATCAGCGCCTTAATAATGCCTTCCAGGGACTCCAGCCCCTTGAAGTAGGCGCCGAAAGCCTGGTCGAAGCGGTCAAAGTATTTTTCGTCCTTGACCAGGCACACCCGCGCCAACAGGTAGAATTCGTCGACGCTGCCAAAGGCCAGGTGATTCTCCATCGCCTCCAGCAACACCAGCAGCTCCTTGACGGTGACCGGAACCCCCGCCTTGCGCAAGCCGTAAAAAAAGTTCACCAACATGATGACGTGGCTCCTGCAACAGAGTGAGTCAAACCCTTTCCCCTCAGGATTGGCTACGACGGGTCATGAACGCCAGCCGCTCCAGCAGCTGCACATCCTGCTCATTTTTCAGCAGCGCACCGTAGAGTGGCGGAATGGCCTGGCGGGCATCGCCGTTCTGCAGAACCTCTTCCGGAATATCATCTGCCATCAACAACTTCAGCCAATCCACCAGTTCAGACGTGGAGGGCTTTTTCTTCAGTGCCGGGATATCGCGCACATCAAAGAAGACATCCAGGGCATCACTGACCAGCTCTTTTTTGATGGTGGGGAAATGCACATCAATGATCTGCTTCATGGTCTCCCGATCGGGGAAACTGATGTAGTGGAAGAAACAGCGGCGCAGGAAGGCGTCTGGCAGCTCCTTCTCGTTGTTACTGGTAATGATAACGATAGGACGGTGTTTGGCCTTGATCACCTCACCGGTCTCATAGACAAAGAACTCCATCTTATCCAGCTCCACCAGCAGGTCATTGGGGAACTCGATATCGGCCTTGTCGATCTCGTCGATCAGCAGCACCACCTGTTCTTCGGACTCGAAGGCTTCCCAGAGCTTGCCTTTTTTCAGGTAGTTGCGGATATCGTGGACCTTGTCGTTACCCAGCTGGGAATCCCGCAGGCGGGAAACAGCATCGTACTCGTAGAGCCCCTGCTGCGCCTTGGTGGTGGATTTGATGTGCCACTGGATCAGGCGTTTGCCCATGGCCCCGGCAACCTGCTCCGCCAGCATGGTCTTGCCGGTGCCCGGCTCACCTTTTACCAGCAGCGGGCGCTGCAACACCACAGCCGCATTGACGGCCATACTCAGATCTTCTGTGGCGACGTAACTGTCAGTACCTTCAAACTTCATGAAAACCGCTCTCCGATTGGACTATGGGCGGCAGTTTACCACAGTCAGCGGCGGACAACGGGCAGTAGCCCGGCTCAAATAGCGGGCAAATTGGACAAGTTGGCGGGGTGGATGCCTTGGGTTGCCGGGGATCAGTTCAGGGTTCCGGCAACGGTCCGGAAGGTCATGGGGTAATCCTGCAGCATCCAGGCGAAATAGCCGTCACGGAAGTAGTAGACGTGCTGATAACCCCAGAGCACGGAGACCAGCGAGGCGTAAGCGCTGCGCAGGCAGTGCCGGCTTTCGCAGTAAAGTACCAGGGGAGTATCTGCCTTGATGCTGGTTATCGACTGCAGAAGGTCGAAATCGTTGCGAAAATCCAGGTGCAAGGCACCACGAATATGTCCCGCCTGCCAATCCTCCCGTGAGCGTACATCGACAAATACCGCACCACGCTCATAGAGGTAACGTGCTTGCGGAACCGTAATGGTTGTCGCTCCGGTCACAGCCAGCGGAGCCTCATCAGCGGAAGCCACGGCGCACATCAACAGTAGTAGTAAAAAAGCGGGAACACTCCGACAACCACACACACTCCGACTCCTTGCGCTCACACTGGCGCAGACAAAAACAGTCAGGCTGTGAACAGCCTGATGTCATTTTCTGACGGGGGTCTGATCAGTGTAGTGGTTGCAGGAGGGCGATATTAGTGCATTTTGGACTTAGAGACTGACGAGCGCGAGACGGCTACTTCTTAAAGGCAGGCAGGCGACGCCCGGCCGGCTTGTCGGGATCTAGCGATGCGCGGCCAGCGCATCCGCGACCCGCTGCTGTTCGGCGCCTGCTGCCCGAACCAAAGCCTCCAGCCCGGTCTCTTCACCTGCCTTGGCTGCCAGTTCTATCTGCAGGCAGAGTTCAGTGAGTGCGTGGGCGCCGAAATTGCTGCTGGCACCTTTCAGGCTGTGGGCCATACGACGCAGCTGCTCAAAGTCCCTGGACTCCAGCAATAGCGGCAGTTGCGGCATCTTGCGACTGCAGTCATCCAGGTAGGCATCGATCAACTTGCCAAAGTCATCCTCCATGACCTCCTTCAACATCGTCAGGGTGTTTTCATCAACGGCGTCACTCATAGCGGCTTCTTTTGTTATGGGTTGTAGAAGGCAAACAGAACAACAGCAAAACCGGCACCTGCCAGCGCCAGCAGTGGCACTCGCACTCAGTCATTGGCGTCCCACTGAAACACCACTTCCACTTCACTGCCATTGCCACGGTACTCTACCGCATGGGACAGCTGCCGGATCAGGCCCAGACCACGACCACTGAACTGATCGGCACCTGGGCAAAGCGGGCGCAATTGTAAATAATCAAAACCGGGGCCCGAGTCCTCTACGATAATCGTAAGCTCACCACCGTTCCCCAGCAACTTGTGCCGCAGGCGGATATCCACATGGCCTGCAGCCAGCTCCGCAAGGCGCTGCTGGCGCTGCCGGTAATACTCGGCAAACCCCGCCGATGTCCCTTTCAGTGAGGAATCAAGTTGCAATACCCCGTGTTCCAGCGCGTTGGTGTAGAGTTCCGCCAGCAGCGTGTACAGCCTGCCGCTGTAGCTGCTGAGCCCGGGCACCTCCACCAGAATACTGAGCAGCAGTGGCAGGGGATCAAAAAGTCGCAGGGTGGACGGCTCCAGTCGCAGCGACAAGGCCCACTCCTGCAAGCCGCTGTAACGGTGCTCACGAGGCTCTTCCCGGGGGGATACCACCGACGCCTGCTCTGTCATGGTGAGTTCGATCAGGGAGAGGTCGTCGTTGCGTTCACCACCGCAATAAGTATCAACAGCGTCCAGGATACGGTGAAAGATGGCCTCGCCGTCGTTTGCCTCCCGGAAAATTTCCAGCAAGCGCTCCTCACCGAACATTTCACCGGACTTGTTTCGGGCTTCGATAATGCCATCTGACCAAAGGTATATTTTATCCCCCAGTGCCATGTCCACATGCAGACAGTCATCCTTGAAGGCGGAATCATCCAGTATCCCCAGCGGCAGGTGACTGGAGCGGAACGGCTGCAAGGATCCATCCCTCTGACGGTAGAGCACACAATCCGGCAAGCCGCCATTCCAGATCCTGGCCCGGTGACTGTTGAAGTTTAGTTCTACCATTGTTGCACAACAGAACACGCCAAGCGGCAGGGTCTGCTTAAGCTTCTGGTTGATTTCCCGCAGAATATCCACCATGGCGAAGCCCTTCTTCACCATGCCGTAGAAAC
The DNA here is from genome assembly GCF_009857815.1 of Pseudomaricurvus sp. HS19. Classification (GTDB taxonomy): domain Bacteria; phylum Pseudomonadota; class Gammaproteobacteria; order Pseudomonadales; family Cellvibrionaceae; genus Pseudomaricurvus. The sequence continues at coordinate 943,395 of NZ_WVVW01000001.1, forward strand.
AGTTGGCCAGCGGCATGGCACCCACCGCTGCCGGTAACCCATGACCGGTAAAATCACCCAACAGGACCATCATGCTACCGGAGGGCCGGATCGCCGCTACAATGACATCGCCGTTAAAGATCGCCAGTGGAGACAGGCGATATTTGACATTGGGCGCATCCAGGCAGCCGGTATGGGCGATGTTATCGAAAACCTTTTTCGCAACCTCCTGCTCCTGCAACAGCTGCCGGTTGTGCAGGGAGATCTGGTCGCGCTGCTGCTGCACAACGCGGTGCATATCCCGCATGCGCATAAATGCCTTGATCTTGGCTTGCAGGATCACACGGTTGTAGGGTTTGGAAATAAAATCGTCCCCGCCCGCTTCCAGGCATCGAACCAGGGATTCGGTATCGGAAAGTGAGGTGAGAAAGATGATGGGAACCAGCTCGTCGCCAGCCCGGGCCTTGATCAACTCGGCCGCCTCAAAGCCGTCCATCACCGGCATCAGGGCATCCATCAACACCAGATCCGGGCGCTGCTCCAGAAACGCCTCCACAGCCTGCCGGCCATCAGCAACACTGACAGGTACGTGACCCTCCCGCCGTACGATAGACTCGAGGATCAGGCGATCCGAATCCGTATCATCGGCAATGAGAATTCTGAGAGGTTGCTGCGAATCCATAGCGCCTCAGTCCTGCAGGAAGAACCCCTCAAGCATCAGGTAATCTCGAACAACTGCTCAAAGTTGGAGATGTTGAGAATTTTCCGCACTTCCGGGTTGCAGTTGACGATCTCTATCCTTGCGCTGCTGCCACCGGCATGATCCCGCAGCAATAACAACATCCCCAACGCCGAACTGTCCAGATAGGTTGTCCCTTCCAGGTCGACCCGATAGCGGGCAGGCCTTACCTTAAGTGATTCATAGCTGCTTCTGAAGTCCTGATGGGAGCTGAAGTCAAAGCGCCCATCAATGGCGATGATCAGCTCATCGCAATCCGTTGACAAACTTGCCTGTATTGCCATGTCTCTCCTCAATATCTGCACCTACTGCGCCCGGCCCGGCCCTGTGCAGAGCCACTGTCATTATTACTATCGTTATAGGGCCAGCTAACACCTCCGCCTCTCCCGGATTGGCGTCGGGTATTTCCTCTGTGGGTCTTGAAGCATAAGACTCCAGCTGCCAACCATACCCCAAACACCCCTTTTCGGGTAGCTGCCAGGGCCGATTAGCGCCCTTTGCAGGCCCGAATACAGGAGTGGCCCAAGCCTGTAAGCAGAGGTGACGGCAGCAGTTCTTGCCCGTAACAGTAAATTCACGGCAAATTCACAATTCCGGACACAATCAGTCTTGACCTGTTAAACAGGCACAGGGTATTTTGTCGTCAGCCACTGGTAGACATCATAATAAGAATCATCGCCTAAGTATCGACATGGAGGAAATTCGATATGAGCAGTGCCGCAGCCAGCAACAGCAAGACCAGCACCCCCCGCAAGCGTCGCGAATCCCGTGACCGTTCTTCATCACAAACCCCTGATACACGCCGCCGCCTCGAAGACCGACTTGAGGAGATGAAACTGGCAAAAGAACTCAAGGAATTTGATTTCGAGTACTGCTGACCAACAAACGCCGCCCTGCGGCAAACAAAAAAGCCCGGCGTTGCCGGGCTTTTTTGTTCCTGCCTGAATGGCAGAGAGATCACGCCCGGCCCTGGGGATTCCAGCACCCGACGCAACGGTAAATGGCCCACCCTACAAGATTCGAACTTGTGACCTTCCCCTTAGGAGGGGGACGCTCTATCCAGCTGAGCTAAGGGTGGCAGATGACCTCTTCCAGACACACCGACATCAGCGGTCCGTGCTAGAATGGCGTGAAATTCTAAACAGTTACCATCCGTTCCTCAACCCGAACCACGCATCCCGCACGACCTGTACCGTAACCCTGACTGATGAACCTGCTGATCCTGCACCCCACCGATTTTAGTGACCCTCAACTCCCCCCGGACGTTGTCACCCTTTGCGACCGCAGGGCCAGACACCTGCTCACGGTCAACGGTGTGACGGTTGGCGACCAGGTGCGCACAGGCTTGCTCAATGGGCAAGTTGGGGAGGCGGAGGTCGTTGCCTGCGACAACACCTCCGTGCAATTGCAGGTCAGGCTCCACAGCCAACCGCCCCCGCCATTGCCGCTGCACCTGATCGTGGCCCTGCCTCGGCCCAAGATGGTGAAGCGCATCCTGCAAACCATCGCCACCATGGGCGTAAAGCAACTGACCTTTATCAACAGCTACCGGGTTGAGAAAAGTTACTGGCAATCCCCCTGGTTACAGGAGCATCAAATCCGGGAACAGCTGCTGCTGGGACTGGAACAGGGGGTGGACACACTGCTACCGGAAGTGCGACTGGTGAAACGCTTTAAACCCTTTGTCGAAGATGAGTTACCCCACCTATGCAAGGGGCGACGGGCTTTACTTGCCCACCCCCGCAACGCCCTGCCCTGCCCCCCTGCAGCACAGCAGGATACCTTGTTGGTAATTGGCCCGGAGGGTGGTTTTATCGAGTATGAAGTGAACAAACTGACAGACGCCGGATGCGCGCCCATTCACCTGGGGCCGAGAATTCTGCGGGTTGAAACTGCGGTACCGGTACTGCTGGCAAAACTGTTTCCCATCTGACGCGAGGCCACGCCGGCAGCGGCCATCAATTGCGGGCTGCCATTGCACCCGGCGCGGAGATCGCCAACAGTTTTTCAAACTCGGCCAGCGGTACCGGTTCGCTGAAATAATTACCCTGGTAGCTGTCGCAGCCATAGGCTCGCAGGACATCCAGTTGCATCCTGTCCTCCACCCCCTCGGCCACCACTTTCAGGCCCAGCAGCTGCCCCATGGTGATGATGGTCTCCACCAGGATGCGGTCGCTGTTGTCATCCACGACATCGCGCACAAAACTGCTGTCGATCTTGAGACTGGAGACCGGCAGGCGCTTGAGGTAGCTGATGGAGGAGTAGCCGGTGCCAAAGTCATCCAGTGAGAAGCTGATGCCAAGCCCCCTGAGGCGCTGCATAATGCCAATCGCTTCATCAATATTCTGGATCACCACCCCTTCGGTCACCTCCAGATCAATGGCACCTGGCGGCAATTGAGCCGCATCAAGCACCGCCGAGACCTCCTCCACAAACGTCTGGCAACGGAACTGCCGGGGACTCAGGTTGAGACTGAGCTTCATGCCCGGCACCCAGAGCCCGTTTTGCACCAGCGCGCGCACCTGGGCGCAGCCTTCGGCAATCACCCACTGCCCCACATCCACCATCAGACCCGACGCTTCCAGCACGGGGAGAAACTCCCCCGGCTCGATCAGGCCACGCTGGGGATGCTGCCAGCGCAACAGTGCTTCCGCGCCTTCGATGCGGCCATCATCCACGTTGATGCGCGGCTGCCAGTAGAGGCGGAACTGCTGCTCTTCCAGTGCCTGGTGCAACTCGCCCTGCATGCGCAATTGCGAGGCTACCCGGTCTGCCATGTCGGTATTAAAAAACTCGATGGCGTCGCGACCCTTCTCCTTGGATTGATACATGGCGGTATCGGCAAAGCGCAGCAGCTCGTGCACGGAGGTTTCCTCGTCCGAGAAGAGCACCACGCCGATACTGCAGGAGACGTGCAGCTGTATGTCCTCGTAGGGATAAGGGTCGCCGAGGCTGAGGCGAATTTTTTCTGCCACCTCACCGGCCTGCAGGGCCGCAGTCTCCCGCTCACTGTCCAGGCGTGTCAGTACCACCACAAACTCGTCACCACTCAGGCGTGCCACCACGTCGTCACCACGCACCATGGAAGAGAGGCGTTGCGCCACCTGTTGCAGCAGCTGATCGCCCACCGGATGCCCCAGTGAGTCGTTAATGGTTTTGAAGTGATCGAGGTCGATAAAGAGTATGGCGCCGTAGTAGCGATAGCGACGGCTGCGCACCATCTCCTGTTCCAGCCGCTCCACCAGCTGTACCCGATTGGGCAGATCGGTGAGGGCATCGTGATAGGCCATATGGGCCATCTTCTCTTCCGCCTCGCGGCGGCCGGAAATGTCATTAGCCACCAGCAACACCAGGGTTTTGTCCTGCAACTGGATCGGCTGTGCCTGTGCCTGCAGGTAGTGATTGTCGCCGCTTGCGGAGAGGAAAAAGCCCTCGAACCCGCTGGTCACCAGCTTGCCCACCCCCTGTTCGTCGCCAACCGCCAGAACACTCATACCCAATTGGGAGATATTCAGACCGGTCAGCTCCTCCCGGGTATAGCCAAAAAACATCGCCATATTCTGGTTGGCGAACTCGATACGGCCACCAAATTCGCACAGCGCCACCATGGCCGGCAGCTCATCGATAATCTGGCGGATGGCCCGCTCGCTCTCCCGCAGGGCGGACTCCACGGCACGACGCTTTTCGAACGCCTCCTCCACGGCCCCCAGCAACTGGTTGGCCGAACCCGCCAGCTGGCTTAACTCATCGTTCTGCTCGGCATGAGGGACCGCGATACGCCGGCGGCCGGGATCAGCGGGCTCTATAGACTGAATGTCCCGCAACATCCTCACCAGCGGCCTGGTCAGCAGGAAATAAAACACCGCCAACAGCAGCGCCAACAACAGCAAGTTGCGTAACATGCCGGTGAGAATCACCACACCGGAGCGCTCATAGAAGCCATTCAGGGCGCTGTGCACCTCGACACTGAAGGAGATGGCACCGGCCTGCTGGTTACCATAGCCGGGAAGGGTCAGATGCTGGATGTAGTGACGGTAAGTCGGTTTCAGGTAGGAAGCGAGCCAGGAGCGTCCGGCAAGCTGGGGAGGTTGCTGCCCATGGGCAAGGGTGTTACCCACCTCGTCCTGGATACGGGCGTCGGTGATAAAGCCGTAGGCCAGCAGGCCATCCACCACCTCCTCGGACATGTCGCCATCAAGGGTGTGCACCGCCCGCGTTGCCGGCGGCACCGCCGCCTGCAGAACCTGGTGCGCAAGCCGGTCCAGGGTGGAGAGCTGGGCGCGATAATCCAGGTAGAGCTGTGCCGTGGTCAGGGCGCCCCCCAGCACCAGCACCAGCACCACGCCGGCCCTGGCCAATCGGAACGAGATACCCCTGGAAAATGGCTGTGAGATCAAACTCTTAAACCCGACCCTGCAATCCGCAATTCACTCTATGCCGTCCATTCCTGCCACTGCGGATGCCAGTCAAGGGTCGGACGACGCTGGCATTCATTTTACTGTGAGCGACGACAATTGATAGCAGTGTCGCATGAATTAATGCGGTTTTTTACGCCGCCTCAGGACGGGGCGGAGAGGGCCTGGCGGTAGAGGTCGGCCATGGCACTGTCGAAACAGCAAAAAATAACTCCCAGGTCGGGGCGTTGGCGCAAGGCGCGACGGGCCTCAGCCACAGCAACAGGAACTGCCAGCTGCGGCGGAAACCCGTAGACACCACAACTGATGGCAGGAAAGACAATGGATTGCAGCTGATCCTCGATCAACTGTTGCAGGCAATGACGGTAGCAGCTGCGCAACAGCGCCTCTTCCCCTGCTGCCCCGCCCTGCCACACTGGCCCCACGGTGTGATAGATGGCCCGTGCCGGCAGCCGGAAGGCCGGGGTGACCCGCACCTCCCCGGTGGGACAGCCGCCAATAGCACGACAGGCCCGCTGCAAATCGGCACTACCGGCAGCCCGGTGTATGGCGCCATCGACGCCGCCGCCACCGGCGAGGCGGGTATTGGCAGCGTTCACTACCACGTCGACCTGCAGGCTGGTTATATCACCTTCTACAACGTCAATGGTCATGACACGACTCCGCTTACCGGGCCACCGGGGCAGGTTTCCCTCAGTCGGTAATTTCTACCGCTTCGACAATCTGTACACCGGCAGGAATTGCCGAAGGGGTCATATTGGAGGCAGCCATATTGGACGCACCCACAGTTGCATCCTCAAATTCATACTCTGCCCGCTCACCGCTGCGATCAATGGGCAGGTTGGCGAAATCAAACAGGTTGGTGTCCGCCAGCTGGCTGGGGGCAACATTCTGCAGGGACTTGAAGATACGCTCCACCCGGCTGACGTCCTTTCTCTCCCACTCCTGCAGCATGCCCTTGATCGCCTGGCGCTGCAGGTTCTCCTGCGAGCCGCAGAGATTACAGGGAATAATGGGGAACTGTTTGAAGTCGGCGTATTCAATCAGGTCCGCTTCACGGCAGTAGGCCAACGGGCGGATCACCACATTGCGCTGGTCATCGGAGCGCAGCTTGGGGGGCATCGCCTTCAGGCGGCTGCCGTGAAACATGTTCAGGAACAGGGTCTCGACAATATCGTCCATGTGGTGGCCCAGGGCCATCTTGGTGGCGCCGATCTGCTCGGCAAAGGAGTAGAGGGTACCGCGGCGCAGGCGCGAGCACAGGCCACAGGTCTTCTGACCCTCCGGGATTTTCTCCCGCACCACGCTGTAGGTGTCCTTATCGATGATGTAATAAGGGACATCAATGGACTCAAAATACTCCGGCAGCACATGCTCGGGAAAACCGGGCTGCTTCTGGTCCAGGTTAACCGCAATCACCTGAAACGAGATCGGCGCGGTCTTCTGCAGGCTGCGCAGGATATCCAGCATGGCAAAGCTGTCCTTGCCACCACTGATGCAGGCCATCACCACATCGCCATCCTCGATCATGTTGTAATCGACAATGGCGTTGCCCACGTTGCGGCGTAAACGCTTCTGCAACTTGTTGAACTCCAGCCGCTGCTTTCTTTCCGCTGTTTCCGTCACCACAATACCTGCTCTACCCGAGACTCAAGGGGGCGCTATTGTACGGATTTTGAACGCCCCGGGAAACTACCACCTGCGCCAGTCGCAACAGGCCCTGCAGACCAGCCAGCGCCCGCCCGACGTGTGTTTGGCTTGCGTTTGCATAGTCGCCCTCTACAATGGGCCCGAATGCAGACCGAGGTACCCATGAGCACCACCGACGAGATACTGAAGCTGGATCGCGAGCACGTCTGGCACCCCTACTCCTCCTTCCTCAACGCCCCTGTGGTCTATCCGGTGGCCTCGGCGAGCGGCTGTACACTGACCCTGGCGGACGGCCGCCAACTGCTGGATGGCATGGCCTCCTGGTGGTGCACCATCCACGGCTACAACCACCCGGTACTGAATGACGCCATGCAGTCACAGCTGGGCAAGATGTCCCATGTCATGTTCGGCGGCCTCACCCACGAGCCGGCGGTAGAACTGGCGGCGCTACTGGTGGATATCACCCCGCCATCACTCAACAAGGTCTTTTTCAGCGACTCCGGCTCGGTGGCGGTAGAAGTAGCCATGAAAATGGCCCTGCAGTACTGGCACAGCCAGGGCAAACCGCAGAAGTCGCGCCTGCTGAGCCTGCGCAACGGCTATCACGGCGATACCTTTGGTGCCATGTCGGTGTGCGACCCGGTCACCGGTATGCACCACCTGTTCAGCAACAACCTCACCCAACAGCTGTTTGTCAGCGCGCCGGTGGCCGGCTACGACACCCCCTGGGATGAGAGCTACATCAGTGAGATGCAGCAGGCCCTGGACCAACATCACGGTGAGCTGGCGGCGGTCATCCTGGAGCCCATCGTGCAAGGCGCCGGCGGTATGCGCTTCTACCCGCCAAAGTACCTGCAGCGGGTACGGGAGCTCTGTGACCACTACGATGTGCTGCTGATTGCAGACGAGATCGCCACCGGCTTTGGCCGCAGCGGCACCCTCTTCGCCTGCGAACACGCTGGCATCGAACCGGACATTCTGTGCCTGGGCAAGGCATTGACCGGTGGCTATATGACACTGGCGGCCACCCTCTGCAACACCCGTGTCTCCGACGGCATCTGCCGGGGTGAAGCCGGGGTGTTTATGCACGGGCCTACCTTTATGGGCAATCCGCTGGCCTGCGCGACAGCCCTGGCCAGTACCCGACTGTTACTGCAGAGTGACTGGCAGCAGCGAGTGCACGACATTAAGGCCAGCCTGCACAAAGGCCTGGCCCCCTGTTCGGAGCTGGACCACGTTAGCGACGTGCGGGTACTGGGTGCTATCGGTGTGGTGGAACTGGAGAAGCCGGTGCATATGGCCACCATCCAGCAAGAGCTGGTGAACGAAGGCGTGTGGATTCGCCCCTTTGGCAAACTGGTGTACGTCATGCCACCCTATGTGATGAGCGCAGAGGAGCTGGAACGACTGACCGCCGCCATGGTGCGGGTGGTGAGCGATCCGGCGCGCTGCTTTGAGCCCTGAGCCGGCGCAGGATACATAAAAAAACGGGGCGTTAAGCCCCGTTTTTTATTGCCTCGATGCAGACCGCCGCAGCTGTTACACCAGCGGGCGAATCCCCACCGCGCGACGGCACGCTTCCAGCATCGGCTGGCTGTATGCCCGCGCCTTGGCGGCGCCCTGCTGCAGTTTCTCCTCGATCAGCGCCGGGTTGGCCAGCAGCGTCTCGTAGCGCTCCCGCGCTTCGCCCAGTTCGGCATTGACCAGTTCAAACAGCTGCTTCTTGGCCTCGCCCCAGGCGATACCGTCGGCGAAAGCCTGACGCATCTCTGCGGTCTGTTCGGCGCTGGCAAAGGCCTGCCAGATCTGGAACACGGTACTGGTATCCGGGTCTTTAGGCTCGCCCGGCTCCAGCAGGTTGGTCTTGATTTTGTTGATGTGCTTTTTGAGCTGCTTTTCGCCGAGGAACAGCGGGATGGTGTTGCCGTAGCTCTTGCTCATCTTGCGCCCGTCCAGACCCTGCAGCACAGCCACATGCTCGTCCACCACCGCTTCCGGCAGCACGAAGTGCTCGCCGTAATGGTGGTTGAAACGGGCAGCAATATCACGGGCCATTTCGATGTGCTGGATCTGATCCTTGCCCACCGGCACCTTATTGGCATTGAACATGAGAATGTCGGCCGCCATCAGGATCGGGTAGCTGTAGAGACCCATGTTAATGCCGAAGTCGGAGTCCTGACCGTCCTCGCGGTTGCTGTCCACCGCCGCCTTGTAGGCGTGGGCGCGGTTCATCAGCCCCTTGGCGGCCTGACAGGTGAGCAGCCAGGTCAACTCGGGGATCTCGGGGATATCTGACTGACGGTAGAACACCACGTTGTCGGTATCCAGCCCCAGCGCCAGCCAGGTGGCGGCAATTTCAAGGGTGGACTGATGCACCTGCTCCGGGTCCTGGCACTTGATCAGGGCGTGGTAATCCGCCAGAAAATAGAAGGAGAGATTCTCCTGCTGACGGCTGGCCTCAATGGCAGGCCGGATAGCTCCGACATAGTTGCCCAAATGAGGTGTGCCTGTGGTGGTAATGCCGGTCAGTACCCGTGTTTTTGCCATAACTGTTTCCAAAAGCCTTTACCTGACAGTAACCGCTGCTCTGCGGCTACCGCGTCATATTCGTCTGTGATCAGAGGGCGGTATCATACAAGGGGCGGCAGGCTCAGGCCAGACAGTTGCTCAGCGTGGAGCTCAAACGCCGTCGCGGGGCAGCAGCTGATCAAATACGCGCTGATACGCCGTCTTTTGTTGGCGCCAGAGCCACTGCGTGGTATCCGGCGCCTCTACTGTTGCTCCCGGGGCGGTGAGAACCAGTAATCTGTCCACTGCCGCTGACGCCTGCTGCTCAAGGTCCAGGCCCTCTACCGGATAGAGGAACTCCCTGCTCACCCACTCCGGATAGGCCAGCCGATCCGGCAACAGCGGCAGGCAACCAGCGGCCATGGCCTCCTGCACGGCAATTCCCTGAAACTCATGCTCCGCGGTTGAGAAAACCACATCGCCGGAGGCGAGCCAGGCACGATAGTGGTGGACATCGGGCTCATAGCCAGCCTGTACCAGATAGTCGCCGGCAAGGGCACACACCTCGGCGAACTCCACCGGCTGCTGACGGAACTGTTGCCCCAGCAGGCACAAGCGGAAATTAACCTGACGCCGCTGCAACTCCCGGACAATCTGCAACAGCAGACCCGGTCCCTTGTCATACTCCCACCGGGCCACCCACAACAACCGGCGGGCCTGGCCGTTATCCCGCCAGTCTACCCCGCTCTCCTCTACTGCTGGTTCCTCTTCCAGCGGTTTCTCCCTCAGTGGCCTATCCCTCAGGGGAACTGGCAGCACGCAGCTGCGTGAGGCCAACCGGTCCGGCAGCCCGACAGGCACCTGATCCGGCAGTTTTTGCAGCAGCTGGCGCACGCCGTGCAGAAACGTGTCCCGATTCCAGGCCGAATTAAACACCACCCTGTCAGCGCATAAGGCGGTGTAGAGATTGCCAATCTGCGGCGCCACATCGGCGCGGGCGCTATCGGTGACCGGATAGGCAAACTGGTTTTCGTGGAAGTAGACCAGCGTAGGGATAACCGCCAGCTGCGGCACAAAACCGCGCAACGCCGCGAGATCGGTCATGGAGGTGGTGATTAAGAGGTCGTAGGGTTGCTCAAGCAACTCGCGCGCACTAAAGGCCCAGCTGAGGCTGTTGCCGCGGATGCGCCAACTGAAATAACGAGGCGGTAGCGTCAGCTCCTGCCACTGCCACTCGGGAAACGCCTCTACCAGCCCGCGCCGCCAATAACGATGGCTTTCAGCATCGTAGGCGGAGAGCAGCAGTACCCGGGTCATGCCTGTTCGAGGTAGAGCCGTTCGGCCCCTACCAGCAGGCTGGCATCAAGCCCCGCCTGACAGAAAAGCCAGGCCGCCAGGCGACTGCGACAACCGCCGTCATCGGTAATGACATAGCGGGTGCCGGCGGGCAGATCGGCCAGCTTGCGCCGCACTGCTGACAGCGGAATGTTGACACTCTCCGGAACATGACAGATACGGAACTCGAACGGCATGCGCACATCAACAATCTTCAGCTCACCACCGAGAGCACCAAGTTCACGGGCGGTGATACGTTTTTGCACCGGCTCGTGCATCAACTCGCTGAAGTCGGCCTTGCTGAGACGCATGAGGATACCTTCAGTGAGCATGGTGACGGTGGCATTGCGTGGCGATTCGGCCACCAGCGCCTCTTCACCAAAAAACTGCCCCGGTTTCAGAGTGAGCTGCAAAGTGCCGGCGATATTCCGCACCAGCGCCCGCCCCTTATCAATCACGTAGAAAAAGTCACCCGCTTCGCCTTCACGCACGATCGACTGACCGGGAGTCACCTCTACGGCTTCAAAGCGGGAAATAGCCTGGGAGATATTGGCTGGCGGAATTTTCTGAAACAGTGGCGATGCCAGCAGGCCCGACATCCAGTCGTGGAACTCCTCCGATACCTCCACATGGGCATCTTCCAGGTTAAACCCGTCCAGCGCATCGCTGCTCTCCGGTTTAGCCTCACCTGCTTCGTCACTGCTGGCACTCTCGCTCCAGGCCATGGCCAGATCAAGGAAAGCCGCATCCACCAGCAGCACCCGCAGCGGCTCCAGCGCTCTGGCAGAGACTGTGGTGGGGGTCACTTCGTTGAGCGCCCGGCGGCTGCGCTCGTCGCCAGCTTCTACCGTCTCGCTGTTGAACTGCGCATTGACCAGCTCCACCGAGCCATTCAGCAGGTAATAGAGACTGGGCAAGGACTTCCCGCGCTTGAACAGCAGTGTGCCCTTTGCCACCTCCTCTACCGTGACATGCTCACCCAACTGCCGCAGGTAGGTGCGCCCCATGCTGTCAAACGGGCTCAGCTGCTGTAAAAATCTGAGGGTAGCGGCATCCGCGGCGATGGCAGTCACAGTATCGTGCTCCTTGAAAACAGCTCGCTCGCCTGAACAGTCGAGCGACAAAAATCGGTAGTACCTGGACGGCAGTCCAGTCTACACCGGCTGATCAGGCGGCGCTGTGACCACAATCACTGCGAGACGGGCAACAGATTCCCGGAAGCCTGAAAAAAGTAGCTCAATACCCGGTACATGCCGTGGGCATCACTGCTACCCGCGAGCTCACGGATGGAATGCATGGCAAAAGTCGGCACACCCACGTCCAGCGTCAGTACTCCGACCTGAGCAGAAGTAATGGGGCCTATGGTGCTGCCACACCCCATATCCGTGCGGGTTACAAAGCTCTGCACCGCAACCCCGGCCTGCTCACAGCAGTGACGGAACACCGCAGAAGATTCGCTGTTGGTGGCGTAGCTCTGGTTGGAGTTCACCTTGATGACCGGCCCCTTGTTCAACAGCGGGCCATGATTACCATCGTGTTTGGCCGCGTAGTTGGGGTGTACGCCGTGCGCATTATCGGCTGATATCATCAACGAGCGGCGCACCGCACGTAGGCGCTGCTCGGTATCCGGCAACAGTCGGGCAAGGAAATCCGCCAGCATGGGCCCCTGGGCACCGCAGGCGGAACGACTGCCTACCTCTTCGTGATCGTTGCACACCAGCAGTACGGATTGGGAACCGTCGGACCCCAACAAGGCCTGCACACCGATAAAACAACTGAGCAGGTTATCGAGGCGCGCACTGGCAATAAACTCCTGCTGCAAACCGATGACCGCAGCCGGTTGTGTATCGTAGAAACTCAGTTCGTAGTCCAGCACCTGAGCGATACCAGTAATACCCTGCGCCTGCATCTGCTGCACCACGATATCGCGGAAATCCGGTTTTGCATCCGCCTCCACCTGCATCAGCACCGGAGGGATGTCGGTCTGGGCATTGATCTCCTGGCCGCGATTGGCGTCACGGTTGAGATGGATCGCCAGGCTGGGGATGACCGCCACTGCACGTTTGAAATCGATCATGGCACTGCGTAACTCACCATGGTCGGTGCGATAGGTCACCCGTCCCGCCAGCGACAGGTCACGGTCGAACCAGGGGTTCAGCAATACACCACCGTAAGTTTCCACACCCAGCTGGTAGTACCCCTGGGAGACCAGCTCGGGATTGGGTTTCACCCGCAGGCAGGGGCTGTCGGTGTGCGCACCGACCATGCGAACACCATCGGCAGGCTGATTCTCTGTGCCGTACACAAAACCGATAATGGAAGAGTCATTACGGGTGACGTAGTAACGACCGCCGGGCTGCATGGCCCAGTTATCCGACTCTTTCAGGCGTACGAAACCGGCTTTATCCAGTAGCGCCGCAAGACTCGCGACAGCGTGAAAGGGAGTGGGAGAACCGTCAAGAAAATCGAGCAGTTGCGCCTGGAAATCCGCCGCACTTAATGGCGTAGTCATTTTAAAACCCCTTTATTCCTCGTATTGCAGCGCCTGCAGGCGAGCCAGCAGGCTGGATGTGTCCCAACGCCTTCCACCCAGGCGCTGCACATCGCTGTAAAACTGATCCACCAATGCCGTCACCGGCAGTGCCGCACCGTTGTTGTTTGCCTCCTGCAGCGCCAGAGAGAGATCCTTGCGCATCCAGTCCACCGCAAAACCGTGATCGTATTGGCCGGCCAACATGGTGGCATAGCGGTTTTGCATCTGCCAGGATTGCGCCGCGCCCTGCGATATGACCGCGACCACCTGCTCTGCATCCAGCCCTGCACGATTGGCAAAATTGAGCCCCTCGGCCAACCCCTGCAGCAGGCCAGCGATACAGATCTGATTCACCATCTTGCACAGCTGACCACTACCCGAAGGACCCAGCAACTGCACTTCACGGGCATACACCGACAACAGCTCTTTAACGGCAGAAAATGCCTCAGCGTCGCCACCCGCCATGATGGTCAATGCACCCCGTTCGGCACCCTGCTGGCCACCAGAGACCGGCGCATCGATAAACTCACAGCCCCGGGCCAGTGCCTCCCCGCGCATTTCGCGGGCGATGTCTGCCGACGCCGTGGTGTGATCGATAAATACCGTGCCCCGGCGAGCATGAATCATGGCACCGTCCGCGCCCAGCAGTACTTCGCGCAGGTCCTTGTCAGCCCCGACACAGGTGATAACCACCTCGGCTTCGGCGGCAGCCGCTGCGGGTGTAGAGCCAGATGTGCCACTGTAAACGGCCAGCCACTCTGCTGCCTTTGACGGCGAGCGATTAAAGACCGTCACCGGGTATCCTGCCCGGGCCAGGTGCCCCGCCATGGGAAAGCCCATCACACCCAGGCCAATAAACGTTACCTTCTGCATAACTGCGCCCTCATTAAACCTTGCCGGCCAACGGCCCACACCTCAATGCCGGGCTATGGTCCTGTGTTGCCCCGGTATCACTCCCTGCGCTCAGCCCAAGGCTATCCACAACAGGATGACACCCAGCAGCAAGCGGTAAACAACAAATGGCCACATACCAATGCGGTCAATCCATGCCAGGAACAGGTGAATGCAGGCCGCGGCACTGATCGCAGACAACGCAACACCCCAGAGCAGCGACGACCAATCCACCCCGGAATGCCCGAGCAAGCCAACAGCCTCGTAACCACCACTCAAAACAATCAGCGGCACAGAAAGCAAAAACGAAAAGCGCGCAGCGGCCTGGCGCGTCAGCCCCAGGACTAACCCCATGGTCATGGTAACACCGGAGCGCGAAGTGCCCGGGATCAGGGCGAGAGCCTGGGAAACACCGATTAACAGGGCTTGCTTCCAGCTCATGTTTGCCATGTTGGTGGTACGCACACCACGCCAATCAGCCAAGCCCAGTAATACACCGAAAATGATGGTTGTAGCGGCAATAACCAGGATACTGCGCAGGTGGGCTTCGATGAAATCGTTGAACACCAGGCCCGCCAATCCAGCCGGTACCGTCGCCCACAATACCTGCCAGGCCAGCCGGCTATCGTCGCTGCGATGCCCCCGAAGACTCGCCAGCCAGGCTTTGAGCAACTGCCACAAATCGCGGTGAAAGTAGCCCACCACTGCGATCAGCGAGCCCACATGCACGGCCACGTCGAACGCCAGCCCCTGATCCTGCCAGCCAAACAGCTGGGCAGGAAGAATCAGGTGGGCGGAACTTGAAATGGGGAGGAACTCGGTCAAACCCTGTATGAGGGCCAGAAAAACCAGCTGAACACTATCCATAAATACAGCATCAATCCTTAATTAGTCCCGCGTATTGCGTATGCGCTCTCGCTTTTGCCAGGCCACACTGTCACGCAGGTAGGTCAACCGGGCCTGCTCAGCCGCAACCGTCTCTCCCCGGGACAGCGCAGCCTCGGCCAATCCCAGCATAAATTCCGCTTTGGGTTGCTGAACCAGGTCGGTCACAGTGGATTCCAGGCCTACCAGCGGCTGGTAGTGACAACCGCTGCCCACCTTCAGCGCCAGTGCTGGAGTATCCTGCAGATATTCCGCAACCATCTGCGGCGGGCTCAGAGTTTCCTCCGACAGAGACTCAATGCCATCCGCGGTGACCTGGTACACACACCAGTAGACTTCATCCATGCGCGCATCGATCGCCACCAGCAGTCGTTCCCCTGCAGGCAACCGATGTCGGAAAACCGCTTCGCAGGCCATGGTTTCCAGGCTGGATACACCGACCAACTGACGCTCGGCGGCGAACCCCAACCCCTGCGCTATGCCCAGACAGATGCGCAAACCGGTGAACGAGCCCGGACCGCGGCCATAGGCGATTGCGTCCACCTGATTCAGGGTAAGTCCTGCCGATGACAGCATTTCGTCGACCATGGGCAACAATAGCTGGGTGTGCTGGCGCGGAGCGGCCAGGTACTTTGCGCTGACAGCACCGTCTTGCAGGATGGCAACAGAGCAACCCTCACTGCTGGTATCCATTGCCAGAATTGTGGACATTCGACGTCAACCTCACCTTCAGGACGGAAATGCGGGGCATTTTCGCAGATTTTGGCAGGTGAAAACAGAAGACAAAAAAATCCCCCGGCGGTGGATCACACCGGCGGGGGATTATCCTGTCACAGGCGGCTCAAGGAGCCACTGCTGTGTTTCAGGAAGCGGCTTTTGGAGCTGCCTTGGCTTTAGCCTTGGCCTTGCGCTTCTTGGGTGCCGCTTTACGCTTGGTCTTGGCTACTGCTTTCTTGGCTGCTGCCTTGACCTTGGCTGCTGCACGCTTTTCAGCGGCTTTGGCGCGGGCCGCAGCACGCTTTTCAGCGACCTTGGCTTTGGCAGCGGCTTTTTTCGCAGCGGCTTTGGCCTTAACGGCTGCTTTTTTAGCTATCGCCTTGGCCTTAACAGCGGCCTTTTTCTCCGCGGCTTTGGCCTTGGCTGCGGCTTTCTTGGCTGTCATGGAAGCCTTGGCAACTGCCTTTTTCTTGGCTGCGGCCACTTTTTTGGCATTAGCAGCAGCACGCTGCTTCTTCCATTTGGCTTCGAACGCTTTTACCGCCTTGGCCAGATCTGCTTCAGCTTTGGTTGCCAGGGTTTTTTCCATAGCGGCAGCTTTGGCTACTGCAGCGTCCTTGGCAGCCTTCGCAGAGGCAACACTCTTAGCCTTAACCAGAGCCAACTTGGCTTCAGCAGCCTTGCCTTTCAGATCTTTCAGCTTATCGGATGCCTTGGCTACAGCTTTACCGGCAGATTCGGCAGCACGCTTATCCATGGCTTTTTTGCTTTTTGAGGCTTTGGTTTTTGCAGCCGCTGCCTTTTTACGGGCTGCTGCCTGCTCCTTGGCTACCGCACCCATATCTTTCTGCAGTTTCGCCAGAGCGTCCTGGGCCTTTTTAACCGCAGCTCCATCAGCAGAAACCGCAACTTTTTTTGCTGCAGGTTTTGCTGCAGTTTTTGCTGCAGGGCGACGCTTGGCCGGGGCCTTTTTCGCTTTCGCTTTCGCTACTCTTGCCATCTTTCTGTTCTCCTCGACATTAAAAGATGCGTATCCACTAACACACTAAACATAGCACTAATAGTCAACGCCAATGACGTTTGCAAGAATATTATTTAAAAAACTTTACTTTTGCACCCTTAAACGGTTTGTTTTCAGAAAAAACCGGTATTTTTTTGGCAAAAAAGATGATTTTTTTTATTTTTCGTCTGAATTACTGCTGCCCGGCTTTGCAAAATCTTCAGCAGCAATTTTTTCATTGTTTTCAAAGGCTGCTCTCGCGAGCTCTTCAGCAAACTCTTTCTGCCTTGAGCACATCTGTTTTGGGATCCGGTCACAGGCGTTTAACAAGTGCACCGGGTGCGATGCGAATATAAATTTTCGAAACTATTTTGGGAGCAACCAGCCACCCCAAATCCGCTTTGAAACAGGCGCATACCACTGCCGCAATATGGAATCATGCTTCCTTTTATATAGTCTGACTTCTTTTTGCGGGTCAGACCTGCCTTTGCATTGCGGGTTTGCACCCTCCCCCGTGCAGACAAAAGCCTGAGCGACAACGAATTACCCCTGTCAAACCATCAGCATCGCTGACCACAATTGCCAACAGTCACACCCGACATTTTCCGATTCGGAAGGCCGTGCGAGCGAACCAGGGAAAACAGCACCAGCAACGACTTGTTCCGGGCAAAGGAATATATGACAGAAAAAAGGCAGCAATCGGGGATAACCAAAGGAACACACGGCCAATAACCAGGCCCGGACAGAACGTCTGGCGAACGACACTTTTGGCAAACGCTTGCGCCCGCAAAGCCATCAACTTCCAGCCGCAAAGCCCAATGCCGGGGGCAAGCAAAAATCACAGGCAAAAAAAATGGGCCCGATGGGCCCATTTCACAAATCCGGTTAGCGAATCAGCCTTCCAGGACTGCCAGTACGCGGCTCTTGATTTCCGCGAGGTCACCGACCCCTTCAACGCACGCATAACGGGTATTCACACCGTCCTGTCCGGCCAGTTTCTGATAGAAACCCACCAGAGGCTTGGTTTGCTCGTGATAAACAGACAAACGCTTGCGTACGGTCTCTTCCAGATCGTCTTCGCGCTGGATCAGCTCTTCACCGGTTTCGTCATCCTTGCCTTCCACTTTGGGGGGATTGTGAATCACGTGGTAGGTGCGGCCGGAACCGGGATGAACGCGACGGCCACTCATGCGACTGACAATCTCTTCATCATCAACGTTAATTTCCAGTACGCGATCAATATCGACGCCTGCATCCAGCATCGCTTCCGCCTGGGGAATAGTGCGAGGGAAGCCGTCAAACAGGAAGCCATTGGCACAGTCGGCCTCGGCAATACGCTCTTTAACCAGCGCAATAATCAGGTCGTCAGACACCAGGCCACCAGAGGCCATGACATCTTTGGCTTGCAGGCCCAGTGGGGTACCGGCCTTAACCGCTGCACGCAGCATATCACCCGTTGAGATTTGCGGGATACCGTACTTTTCGGTGATGAACTTGGCCTGAGTACCTTTACCGGCACCAGGGGCGCCCAACAAGATGATACGCATAGAGAAAAACTCCTGAAATTGGCTCTCCGAAGGTCTGCTGAATACTGATAAATCAGCTGGTGATGCACCATCGGCAGGATTATACGGGGGAGCTGTCAAAAAAGGCGTTACATTACACTGCAGGGGGGTAAATCACAAGCAAATCCCCAGAAAAATGCTGGTTTTATACTTCTAACCAATTGATTTATATAGACTTTGGTCTAATACCACCAACACCTTGGACGGTAACACCCCGCGCGCGCCTGGCCACTGTATTACTCACCCCCGAAAGCGGCAAAGGGCCATAAAGCAGACAATAATAAAGGTGGTACTTTTGTTACAACAGTTCAGGCTATATAGTGAAGATACGTACATTTTGTGCGCCATTGTCCATTCCAATGGAAGCATCTGAGCGGAGATACACATGAGTATTGATTCTCTATTGCAAGACCTTCAGTCCCCTTCCCGTCCCGCCGGCACCACCAACTACTGCAACCTGCAACTCCCCATCGAAGATGCAGCGCGCCTCGCCGCACTGGCAGCACTCTATCCCCAGCACGACCAGGACACCATTCTCGGCCTGCTACTGAGTCACGGCCTGCAACAGATGGAACAGCTTACGAGGCAACAACCCAATTAATCACTGACAACTGACGGGGTCTACCCGCACAACAGCATCCCAACACCACCAGTCGGAGTGAAGTCATGAGACCTTTCGAAAACCTGCTCTCAAAATGGCAACAGGAAGGCAACGGGGCAATCAGCAAACAGTTTTACGATGTCAATCTACCACCGCAAGCTATCGCTACCCTGCAGGCGCTCAAGCAGCAGTTCCCGCGTCTGAATGAAGAGCTGCTATTGCGGGAAATACTCAATGCCAGCCTGGTGACACTGGAGCAGCACTTTCCCTATCAGCCCGGCGAGCGCATTGTCGCTTTTGATGAGTGTGGTGATGAAATCTATGAGGATTGCGGAATGACACCGCGCTTCCTGTCGCTCTGCAGAGAGTTTCAAAAGCAGATTGAGGCCGATGCCCAATCACTGATGGGCAGTGCCTGAGACACTGGTCACTCACTGCGAAGGAGTGGATTCCTGACCTCGGCAATGGTTTCGCCCCGGCTCTCCGCCTTGGCCTGATTCCAGAGGTTGTCCATCTCATCCAGGGTCGCCTCGGCAGGACTTATCCCCTGCGCGGCCAGCTGCTGCTCGATAAAGCGAAATCGCTGTTCGAACTTGCGATTGGTGCGTCGCAAAGCCTTCTCCGGATCGACCTTGCGGTGACGACAGAGGTTGACCACCGCGAACAGCAGATCGCCCAGCTCCTCCTCCACCGCATCTGTCTCTGCCGCGTCCAGGGCGTCGCGCACCTCTTCCAGCTCTTCGGCTATCTTCTCTAATACACCCTCTTCCCCGGGCCAGTCGAAGCCAACCCCGGCAGCACGCTTTTGCAGTTTCGCCGCACGAGTCAGGGCCGGGAAATTCACGGGCACATCATCCAGCACGCCGGCTTTACCCTTGCCCTCACGCTCCTGCTGCTTGAGCGCCTCCCAACGTTGCTTGATATTCGCCTCCCCTTCCGGGGACGCAGCCATGGCCGCACGACTTTGCAGTGTGCCATCGGGAAATACATGGGGATGACGACGCACCAGTTTTGTTACCAGATCAGAAATAACGTCGCCGACATCGAAACGCTGTTCTTCCTCTGCCAGCTGGCTGTGGTAGATCACCTGGAACAGCAGGTCACCCAGCTCTTCACGCAGATCCGGATAATCTTCCCGCTCAATGGCATCCACCACTTCGAAAGCTTCCTCGAGGGTGGAGACAGCGATCGAACGGTAATCCTGCTTCAGATCCCAGGGACAGCCATCGGCGGGATCGCGCAGTCGCTGCATGAGATAACGCAGGTCATCGAGGCTGTACGGCGGTGATTTTGCGACCATGACTACACTTGCCCCGTACTAACCGGTCAGGCGTGCTTACGCCGCGCAGTGGCGACGTTGGGCAGCTGATTCAGGCGACTCAGAACCCGGCTCAGCTCGGTGAAGCTGCGAATCTCGATGGTCACCTGCATATCCACCGTATTTTTGCGCTTGTCCGAGAGGGTCTGCATGGCACTGATGTTAATGCGCTCCGCGTCGAGCAAGGTGGTGATGTCTTTCAACAGCCCGTGACGGTCGAACGCTTCAATCAGCACATCCACCGAGTAGACATTCTGTGGTGCCTCGCCCCAGTCAACCTTGATGATCCGTTCCGGCTCATCGGTCTGCAACTGCAGCACATTGTGACAATCCTGGCGGTGGATAGAGACACCCCGGCCCAAGGTGATGTAACCCATAATGGCGTCGCCGGGTACCGGATTGCAGCAACCGGCGATGTGTGTCAGCAGGTTACCGACACCGTTAATAAAGAGGTCACTGTCGGCGTGATCACGGGTCGCTTTACCCACCAGGGTAATGACCGGCTCACGCTTCTCATCCGGCGCCAACAATTTCTGCGCGGCACTGACCACCTGACCCACTCCAATATCACTGGCACCGACCGCCGCATAGAGATCATCGAGGCCATTGAGGTTGAGTCGTCGCGCCAGCGCGTCGTAATCCAGTTCATCCATAGCCAGGCGACGGAACTCCTTATCGAGTACCGCACGACCTTCCGCCACGTTCTGCTCACGGGCCTGCTGCTTGAACCACTGCTGCACCTTGGCACGGGCGCGGCTGGTTTTCAGGTAGCCCAGAGGTGGTGATAACCAGTCGCGACTGGGCGAGCCGTGACGACTGGTCAACACCTCCACCTGATCGGCGTTTTTCAGGGTGTAATTGAGCGGCACGATACGGCCATTGACCTTGGCGCCGCGACAGCGATGGCCGACTTCAGTGTGTACCCGGTAGGCAAAGTCCAGCGGCGTGGAACCCGATGGAAAATCGATAATGTGGCCTTCCGGGGTAAATACATAGATCCGATCCTGCTCGATACCGGCGGAGAGGTCGTCCTCCAGCGGCGAGCCACCCAGCTCCTCGTGCCACTCCAGTACCTGCCGCAGCCAGGAGATTTTCTGCTCGTAGCTGTCCTCGCTGGTCTCCTTGTCGGTGCCCTTGTAGCGCCAGTGGGCGCACACACCAAACTCGGCGTCCTCGTGCATGGCGTGGGTGCGGATCTGCACCTCCAGTACCTTGCGGTCGGGACCAATAACCGCTGTATGCAGCGAGCGGTAACCGTTCTCTTTAGGCGACGCAATGTAGTCATCAAATTCGTTGGGAATGTTGCGCCACAGGGAGTGAACAATACCCAGTACCGCATAACAGTCACGCACAGTCGGCACCAGTATTCGCACTGCACGAATATCATAGACCTGGGAAAAGCCGATATCCTTGCGCCGCATTTTGCGCCAGATGCTGTAGATATGCTTGGCGCGACCGCTGATATCCGCCTGGATCCTGGCGCTCGTCAGCTCCTTGTTCAGAAGGCCGATCACCTTTTCAATATATTGCTGTCGATCCAGGCGTTTCTCATCCAGCAGGCGGGCGATGGATTTATAGTCTTCCGGTTCGAGATAGCGGAACGAGAGATCTTCCAGCTCCCACTTGATGTGGCCGATACCCAGGCGATGGGCCAGCGGCGCGTAGATCTCCGCCACCTCACGAGCGACTTTACGGCGCTTGCGCTCATCGGCGTTTTTCACCGCACGTATGGCACAGGTGCGTTCGGCCAGCTTCACCAGGGCGACGCGCACGTCGTCCACCATGGCCACCAGCATCTTGCGTACGTTTTCCGACTGTTCCTGTGACAGCAGGCCCAGGGCACGCTCTTCGGAATCGGTGCGACGGGTACTGATGGCTGCCATGCGCAACACACCGCGGACCAGTTTGGAAACAACCGGACCAAACTCCTCCTCAATACGGGTCAGGGCAATCTGGTTTTCCCGTACTGCCCGATAGAGAACCGCCGCCTGCAGGGTTTCACCATCCAGTTGCAGATCCGCCAGGATTTCCACCATCTCCAGGCCGGTGCGGAAACTGCTGGAGCCATCCGCCCAAGCCTTATCCTCCGCCAGTGCCGACGCCTCGGCCTGCTGGCTCAGCTCGCAGGCCTTCTGCAGCTGCCCCCAATCCACATCGGTAAGGTGGTAACGGTGGGCAAGGCGATCCAGCCAGGCAGCAATGTCCACCTTGCCTTCGGCGGTAACCGGATGATCTTCTCTGACTTTAACCATATATCTGTATCATTTCTTATAGTGTCCAGTTCGGTGCCCAACCCGTGGGGCCCGCTCTCTATGGCCTGCAGCAGTATCAGCCCACAGACGCCGCCACGCCACCACGCACAAACAGTGCCATAGTTTCCACATGGGAGGTGTGGGGGAACATATCCAGTACCCGCAATGAATCCAGCTCAAAACCGCCAGCGGCGAGAATCGCGGCATCCCGGGCGAAACTGGCCGGGTTGCAGGAGACGTAAACCAGCCGTTCAATGGCAGTAGCCGCCAGCTGCTCACACACAAAGCGCGCACCAGCCCGGGGCGGATCCAGCAACACTTTATTGATTTTTTCCTGCCGTATCAGCCCCTTCAATGCCTGGGACTCCAGGTCCAGTGCCAGAAAATGCACCGAATCAATGCAGTTTAATGCGCCATTTTGGCGCCCGGCTTCCACCATGGCATCCACGGCCTCAACGGCCAGCACCTTGCCCGCCTGCCGCGCCATGGGCAGGGCAAAATTGCCCACACCACAAAACAGGTCCATGGCCCGGTCGCCGGCCTGCAACTGCAGCCACTGCAGGGCCTGCAGTACCATCTGCTGATTGACGGCGCGGTTTACCTGGCTGAAGTTATCAGGGCCGTAACGAATTATCACCGGCTCCAGCCCCTCCGGCAGAGTGAGGGTCTGCTGCAGCTGTGGCTGCCCGGGCCGTTCGGAGGCGTCCGTGAGGGGCCCGTTCTTCTCACCACGAAACCAGCAATCCCCGCCTGGCAACACCTGCTCCAGGGCCTGCCTCTGTGACGCGGACAAGGGCCGGGTGTGGCGAACCACAACCAGGATCTGGTTGCCGCCCTCGTCCGTGCCGGCGCCCGTAAAACACTCAATGTGCGTAACTCCCGACTTGCGGGGCAATTGCAACAGCCACTGCTGCAAGGCTTCCATGACCGGCCACAATGCCGGTTCCAGTACCTGGCACTGGCTCACCGCCACCAGCTGGTCACTGCCCTGTTGCCGGAACGCCAGTTGTTGTTCCCCGGATACCGCAAAGCGAACACGGCTGCGATAGCCGGTATCCGCCGACGACATTGGCAACAGCAGGCTGCGGGGAGCCATGGCGTGCTGACGGGAGAGCAGATTCAGGACCTGTTGCTGCTTGAGCAGGATTTGCTGGTCGGGTTGAAGGTGTTGTAACTGGCAGCCACCACAGCCTTCAAAATGGGGACAAAATGGTTCCTGCCGCCAAACGCTGGCCGTCAGTATGTCGTTGGCCACACATTCACTGAAGGACTTGTGCCGCCGGTAGTGACTCACCGTCACCACTTCACCAGGCAAGGCCCCGGCGACAAATACCGCCTTGCCCTGATGACGGGCCACACCACGGCCGTCGTAACTGAGGTCGGTGACGGTTAAGGTTTTGGGGGTCTCTTCCCGCTGCACCGGGACACGGCGGGAAGACGGTTTGAACAGCCGCGCCATGGTCAGTTGCCGAACAGGCCCGAGGAGAGGTAGCGGTCGCCCCGATCACAGATCACCGCCACAATCACCGCGTTTTCCACTTCCCGCGAGATACGCAAGGCGCCTGCCACGGCACCCCCGCTGGAGACGCCACAGAAGATACCCTCCTTGCGGGCCAGCTCGCGCATGGTGTGCTCCGCTTCGGCCTGCCCCATGTTGATGACCCGGTCAACGCGGGCCTCGTCGAAAATACTGGGCAGGTACTCCTTCGGCCAGCGACGGATTCCAGGTATGGCTGCGCCCTCTTCCGGCTGCAGGCCAATGATGCGGATAGCCGGATTCTGCTCTTTCAGGTAGGCCGAAGTCCCCATAATGGTACCGGTGGTGCCCATGGAACTGACAAAATGGGTAATCAGTCCCTGGCTCTGCTGCCAGATCTCGGGGCCGGTGCTGTTGTAATGGGCCAGCGGGTTGTCGGCATTACCGAATTGATCGAGCACCTTGCCTACACCACGAGCCTCCATGGACTTGGCCAGGTCGCGGGCGCCCTCCATGCCCTCCTCGCGGGACACCAGGATCAGTTCAGCGCCGTAGGCCGCCATGGCCGCCTTGCGCTCGGCGGTGCTGTTATCCGGCATGATCAGGATCATGTGATAACCCTTGATTGCCGCCGCCATGGCGAGGGCAATACCGGTATTGCCACTGGTGGCTTCAATTAAGGTGTCGCCCGGTTTGATATCACCCCGTGCTTCAGCACGGTTGATCATGGACAGCGCGGGACGATCCTTGACGGAACCGGCGGGGTTATTACCTTCCAGCTTCACCAGAATGGTATTGGAGGTCTCACCTGGCAGGCGCTGCAGGCGCACCAGCGGCGTATTGCCAATGCAGGATTCAACGGTGGGAAATTCGGGATGATGCATAGAGCCTACTGCCATCGTAACCCCAAACCACAGGGGTTTGACTGTGAACAAGAGCCGCATTTTAACGGGGATTGGCAAACGGTGAAAGCAAGGCCCCGATATTGCACCCCGATGAAGCACACCACAGGGCAGGCGCTGCCGCCATGGAGCCGGTATACTCACTGCAGTACCAGTCGCAGGACATGGAAACTTTGCGACGTATAATTACCTCGGGCTATATTGCCAGGTTACGGGTTGGCGGAAGAGTCTCTCCGGGCAGCGGACAGAGACGCAACGAGAGGCCCTGTACCCGGCCACTGCAGCAGGTTATGGAGAGAACTGTGCGCTTACCGATTTCGTCAAAAAGTCTGGCGTTTAAAATTCAACAGCTGGCGGTGCTGCCCCTGGCTCTGGCGCTGGCGCTGTTTGCCGCCGGGGCACTTATCAATCATGTCATGTCCGCGCAAGAGGCAGAACATGAGCAGAACCAGCTGGCCACCCGCTGGCTGCTCACCATGAGCCGTCATGCCACCAGTCCCGACAATCGCGAATTCCTTCAGACCGCTTTCGACGACATGCTGGAAATGCCTCACGTTAGCGGCATCTATCTCTTCAACAATTCCGGCGAACTGCTGATCAAGCAGGGTAAGCGCCCCGATATCAACCTGTCGTCCTCGCTCAGCGATTCCCTCAAACACTGGAGCGACGCCGGTCACAACTATTACAGCGTTCCCATCTGGCGCACCGGCCCGCGCGGCGTCAGCATTCAGGACGGCTGGCTGGTAATGTCGGTCAACCCCGCTGGTGTAGTTATCCGACAGTACCAGGGCGCCGCTCTGATCCTCGCCTGCCTGCTGGCGGCCTTTGCCGTGATGATGATCATGGCCTGGCGCCTGACCCGTTCGGTAGAAGTACCTATCCACAATGTTCAGAAAACCCTGCAGGACTTTAACCGCCAGAATCTGGAGAGCCGCGTGCCGGTATCCGGCAGTGTGGAGATGCAGACCCTGGCCCACAATGTCAACGAACTGGGGGAACGGCTGCTGCACGAGCAGAACAACATCCGCCAACAGATTGACCTCGCCACCTCGGAACTGCAGGAGACCCTGGACCAGGTTGAAATCCAGAGTATCGAGCTGGACCTGGCCCGTAAAAAAGCCGTGCAGGCCAACAAGATCAAAACCGAGTTTCTCGCCAACACCTCCCATGAGATCCGCACGCCCATTAATGGCATCCTCGGTTTCACCAACCTGTTGCTCAAGAGCCCGCTGACCACCCAGCAGCGCGAATACCTGCGCACCATTGCCCACTCCTCCCAGGGCCTGCTGACCATCATTAATGACATCCTCGACTTTTCCCGCCTGGAAGAGGACAAGCTGATCCTCGACAGCACCCCCTTCAACCTGCGCCAGATCATTGAGGAGACGCTGCAGGTGCTGGCCCCCGCCGCCAGCGAGAAGCAGCTCTACCTGGTGGCACTGCAGGGGTCCGACACACCACTCAACCTGATTGGTGACGCACTGCGGATCAAACAGGTGCTGACCAACCTGATCGGTAACGCCATTAAATTTACCGATCACGGCCACATTCTCATCACCACCGAGCTGGTGGATGTGCACAGTAACATCGCCCAGATCCGGGTGCGGGTGACCGATACCGGCATTGGCATCAACCACGCCAGTAAAGCCAGCCTGTTTGAAGCCTTCCAGCAGGCGGACGGCTCCGACAATCGCCTGCGCGGAGGCACCGGCCTGGGACTGGCCATTGCCAAAAAGCTGGTGGACAAGATGGGTGGATCCATCGACATCGACAGCAACCCGGAAACCGGTGCCTGCGCCTGGTTCAGCCTGCCTCTGCCGATTCAGCAGAACACCTTTGAGCCCAAGTATCAGTCCCTGCTCAATCGCCGCGCTGCCGTAATGGTGGAAATTCCCATACTTGCCCAGCAGTTGACCACCTACCTCAACCAGTGGGGTATCAAGGTAGTCTCCTTCGGCAGTCTGCAGAAACTGCTGCGCGGCGCTGAGAATGATAACTTTGACTGGCTGATCGCCCTGCCCAAACGCGACACCACCGTGGGCGAGCTGGAACCGCTGCTGAAAATGTCCCAGCCAAAAGTGATCGGCACCCTGCCCGACTCTGCGTTGGCTTACAACGAACGGGTACAGGAGATGGAGGCCAACCTGGTGTTCCTGCCTCTCTCCCACGATCATCTCTATCAGGTGTTGCGCGATGCCTTGCACCTGCCTGCCGGCGATTCACCCCTGGAGCGGGTTATCGACAAGTCCGCACGGGTGATGGTGGTGGACGATAACCCCGCCAACCTGCAACTGGTCTGCACCTTCCTGCAGGCCATGGGAGTACAGGCTGTCGGCGCCAAGAGTGGTATGGATGCACTGGAGCTGCTGAAACACCAGAAGGTGGACCTGATTTTTATGGATGTGCAGATGCCCGGTATGGACGGACTGGAAGCCAGTCGCCGCATCCGCCAGGCAGAGCCGGAAAACCAGCGTATCCCGATTATCGCCCTGACCGCCCACGACATGGGACAACAGATGGCGGAACTGCGCCACGCTGGCATGGACGATTACACCACCAAGCCCATCAGCGAACAGCAGTTGGCGCACTTTATCCAGCACTGGCTCGGCAAGGCCCCCTCCATCCAGCCGGCACTGGCGGCGCCGGCGGCGGTTAACCTGGCTTTCCCCCAGTCGGCAATCATGGATCTGCAGGAGGCGCTGCGACTGGCCAACGGCAAGAGCGACCTTGCCCGCGACATGCTCCACAACCTCACCAGTAAACTGGGTGACGATGCAGAAACCATTGTGGAGCTTTACCGCCAGAAGGACCTGCAAAGCCTGCAGGATCGTGTGCACCGACTCTACGGTGGCTGCTGTTACTGCGGCGTACCGGAGCTGCGCCAGGCCAGCGGCCAGCTGGATAACTACCTGGTCAATGGCTACCACGAGCAGCTGGACGATGCGGTCAACGCCGTAGTGAAAGCGATTCAGCGTCTGCGCTCATGGGCCGACGAGCACGACCTCGATACCCTGTTTGAAGTTACGCCCCAGGCCGCGCCATGAGCCGCTGCAGTCACTGACTCGCCGTCAGGTCTGCTACCGTGCCGGCCCCGCCGCTGTCAGCGCTGCGTGGCTGGCGCTGTTGCAGGGCCCATAGCCTGGCGTAATGGCCCTGCAGCTGCAGCAGCTGCTCGTGACTCCCCTGCTCCACCACCTGTCCCTGGTCCAGCACCACAATCTGGTCGGCGTCGATGACAGTAGACAGCCGGTGAGCAATCACCAGGCTGGTCTGCTCCGCCGAAATTTCCCGAATCGCCTGCAGGATCAGTTTTTCCGATTCGCTGTCCAGCGATGAGGTCGCCTCATCGAATACCATCACCGGTGGCCGTTTGAGAATCGCCCTGGCGATGGCCACCCGCTGCTTTTCACCCCCGGACAGTTTCAGGCCCCGCTCACCCACCAGGGTGTCAGCTCCCTTGGGCAGCTGCTTCACAAAACCTTCCAGGTGAGCCAGCCGGATCGCTTGCCACACCTCTTCATCGGTGGCGTCCACCTGCCCATAACGGACGTTCTCGAACAAGCTCATGTTGAACAGCACACACTCCTGCGGCACCACACCAATGGCCTGCCGCAACGACTGCTGGGTCACCGAACGCACATCCTGACCATCCACCAGCACTGCACCACCGGTGACGTCATAAAAACGAAACAGCAGCTTTGCCAGCGTCGACTTGCCGGCGCCACTGCTGCCCACTACCGCCACCTTGGCCCGTGCCGGCACCCGAAAGCTGACACCTTTGAGTATCGGACGCTCGGCCTGATAGTGAAAGCTGACGTTGCGAAATTCGATCTCACCGCCGGCTACCTGCAGCGGACTCGCGTCTGCACTATCTGTGACCCGGGCTTCGACCTGCAGCAGCCGGAACATGGCTTCAATATTGGCCATTGAGCCTTTCATTTCCCGATAGACAAAGCCGAGAAAATTAAGCGGCATAAACACCTGCATCATAAACGCGTTGATCAACACGAAATCCCCCAGCGTCATAGCCCCGGCCCGCACGTTATAGGCTGCCAGTACCATGGCCGCGGTCATGGCGGCGGCAATAATCAGGGATTGCCCGCCATTGAGGGCAAACAGGGACAGGCGGTTCTGCCGGCGCGCCGTCTCCCAGCGAGCCAGTTCGTCATCGTAGTGCCGGGATTCGTAGGCCTCATTGGTAAAGTACTTCACCGTCTCGTAGTTGAGCAGGCTGTCGATAGCGCGGGTACTGCTCTCCGACTCCGCCAGGTTAGCGGCGCGGATAAAACGGGTGCGCCACTCGGTCGCAATCACCGAATAGGCGATATAGACAATCACTGCAACAACCACGATCACCGCAAACCAGACATCGTAATTCCACAGCAACAGCCCCACCACCAGTCCCACTTCCAGCAGGGTCGGCACGATGTTGAACACCATAAATCGCAACAGGAACGCTATGCCGTTGGTACCGCGCTCGATGTCGCGGGACAAGCCGCCGGTTTTGCGGTTGAGATGAAAATCCAGGTCCAGCGAATGCAGGTGACGGAACACCTGCAGCCCTACGCGGCGCATGGCACGTTCGGTAATCCTGCCAAAAAGCGTATCCCGCAGCTCACCGAACAAAACGTTGGAGAAACGTACCACGCCATACGCCAGCAACAGGCCCAGTGGCACCGACACCAGTTGGCTGCCCATGCTGCCGGCGCTATCAAGATCATCGACAATATGCTTGAGCACAAAGGGCAGGCCGACACTGGCCAGCTTCGCCAGCACCAGGCACAACATGGCGAGGGAGAGTCGCAGCCGGAATTCGGTCAGGTGAGGCAGCAAATGCCGCAAGGTTCCCCAGTTGACGTCGCCGAAGCGGACATCGGTTTTCATACTGCGCATGCAGCCCTACCCCTGTTTGCCTGAATATCTGCGCCAAGAATAGCACGCCACAGGGCCGGGGCCGCAGTCACCCGCTCGACCATCCAGTTCTGCAAGCACCCCGGCAAACAAATAGAGACACGCCACGCAATAGGCTAAACTGCCGCTATAAACTCAGGGACACAAGAGAGCCAATCATGTTTGCACGCAACGTTGTACTGTTACCCGCCCTGCTCGTTTCTCTGCTTGGCGCTATCGCCCTGCAGGCGCAGGAGAAGGGTAAATCGCTGGAAACCGAGGAGCTGAAACTGGAGACGGGCCATGAAGAGCCCGGCCTGGGGGCTCGCATCCACAGCATTGAAGAAGATGAGCAGGGAATAAA
The DNA here is from genome assembly GCF_009857815.1 of Pseudomaricurvus sp. HS19. Classification (GTDB taxonomy): domain Bacteria; phylum Pseudomonadota; class Gammaproteobacteria; order Pseudomonadales; family Cellvibrionaceae; genus Pseudomaricurvus. The sequence continues at coordinate 973,416 of NZ_WVVW01000001.1, forward strand.
AGTCACCGTCTCTGCCCCGGCGCGAATCACCGACGGCACCCACGGTGATCTGGAAGAGATCACAGTGCTGGGTAAGGCTCCGGAGAGGGACAAACCACGCCCGTCGCTGATACAGATCCAGCGCCATGAAGTGATCAACGACCTGGAAGAAGGTCGCAGCGGGCTGGTGTTTTACCTGGGCAAACAAGAAGATTTCGTGCTCAAGTTCAACTACACCGACGATCGCCCTACCGTCGAACCGGATCTGCTGCACTGACATCCAAACTGCTGCGCTGCGCCCGTTAACCCGGGTGCAGAGCTCATCGAGTACGGCGTCGTGGCTCACCCCTCCATCCCCGCCCGGATCCCATGGCTATTCCACTGATCACCCACCCCGCCTACAGCTTTGACTTTCCCGGTAACCATCGCTTCCCCATGGAGAAGTTCGGTCTGCTGCACCGGCGACTGCAACAGTTGGGCCTGGCAACGGCAGACAATACCCTGCGCCCCGGCAAAGCCCGCTATGACGTACTGGCACGAGCCCACGACCAGGGCTACCTGGATCGCTTCTTCAACAACAGGCAAACGCCATCAGAGATACGGCGCATGGGTCTGCCCTGGTCGGAAGCACTGGCACACCGCACCCGCATTGCCCCCAACGGCACCCTGCTGACCGCAACCCTGGCCCTGCAACAGGGGATTGCCTGCCACATGGCCGGCGGGACTCATCACGCACATCGGGATTTCGCCTCCGGCTTCTGCATTCTCAATGACCTGGCCATCACCGCACTGGCCTTGCTGAACTCTCCCGACGGGCTGGCGCCGGGCCGGGGGTCCGTACTGATTTTTGACTGCGATGTGCACCAGGGTGACGGCACCGCCGCCATTCTCGCCGACGAGCCCCGTGCCTTTACCTGTTCCATACACTGCGAAAACAACTTCCCGGTGCGCAAGGCCAGCAGTGACCTCGACGTAGGCTTGCCCACCGGTACCGGCGACGATCAATACCTGCACACCGTTGAACGCACCTTGCTGCACGCCATTGAGCGCAGCCGCCCCGCGCTGGTTATCTACGACGCCGGGGTAGATGTGTACAGTGGCGATCCCCTGGGACTGCTGGAGGTGTCGCTGGAGGGACTCAGGCAGAGGGAAAACACCGTACTCAGCCTGTGCCAACGCAAGGGCATCCCGGTAGCGGTGGTGATTGGCGGCGGTTACGATAACGACCGCGAGGCGCTGGCGCGACGTCACAGCATGGTATTTGAAGAAGCCTTCCGCCTCCATGCGCCCGGCGTGCCTGATCCGTCCTCCGGAATTGGGCGTACCGTCAGCGTCGGCAACGAAGGCAGGCTGGCGGATTGACCCCCGTCCCCCAGCCAAAGAGAATGCCTGCACATAACCAGCCACCCTGCTTACGGCCGCGGGCCCGCAACCAGAGTAATTGCCAGATGAGTTTTATCGGACAAACCCAGTATGACCACCAGGGCCAGTCACCGCGCACCGGAGTCCTGCTGACCAATCTCGGCACCCCGGACGAGCCCACCGCACCAGCGTTGCGACGCTACCTGCGGGAGTTCCTCAGTGACCCCCGGGTGGTGGAAGTACCCCGCCTGCTGTGGTGGCTGATACTGAACCTGTTTATCCTGCCCTTCCGGCCGGCACGATCAGCGCGGCTTTACGCCGCCATCTGGCGAGAAGATGGCTCCCCCCTCATGCGTATCACCCGCAGCCAGGCCCACAAACTGCAGCAACGGCTGGACGCCAGCCCTGGCGCCGATGTGGTGCCCGTGGTGATGGGCATGCGTTACGGCAACCCGTCACTGGCCGGTGCCCTGCAGCAGTTGAGCGAGATGAATGTGCGCAACATCATCGTCCTGCCCCTCTACCCGCAATATTGTGGCGCCACCACCGGTTCCACCTTTGATGCCCTCAGCCAGCACCTGCAGCAGGTGCGCTGGGTGCCAGGCCTGACGTTTATCAATGGCTATCACCAGCACCCGGCCTATATCGACGCCCTGTGTAACAGCATTCGTGCGCATATTGCCGCACACGGCATGCCGGACCGCTTTATCCTCTCCTATCACGGCACACCCCAGGCCTATCTGGAAAAAGGTGATCCTTACAGCTGCTTCTGCCAACAGACCAGCCGCCTGGTGCGTGAGCAACTGGGTTTGGAGGAGTCCCGGCTGACAACCACATTCCAGTCCCGCTTTGGCCGCGAGCCCTGGCTGCAGCCCTATACCGACGTGACCCTGCAGGCGCTCCCTGCAGAAGGTGTGCGGCAGGTGGCTGTGCTCTGCCCAGGCTTTGCAGCAGATTGTCTGGAGACCCTGGAAGAGATTGAAGTAGAAAACCGCGACTTGTTTATCGCCTCCGGCGGCGAGAGTTTTCACTATATCCCCTGCCTCAACGACGCCGACGAACACATCGACCTGCTGCACCAGCTGGTGCAGGAAAATCTGTCACCAGCGGCAAACCGTAACTGACACTGCCACGTACTACACCTCAGGCAGAAATATTACGGGGTGATCAACGGCATGAGTGTCGGTGCGGGAGAAGCAGTACAGATTCCGGTAGGTATCAGCGCCTGCCTGGCCGGGGACAATGTTCGCTATAACGGCGGTCACAGCCAGTCACGGCTGTGCCTGAACACCCTCAGCCGCTATTTCAGTTTCTCCCGTTTCTGCCCGGAAGTCGCGGCCGGGTTTGGCACCCCCCGCCCCACCATGCGCTTGACTGGCAGTCCACAGGCTCCGCGGCTGGTTTACAGCGACAGCACCAATCCGGAAGAGGACCTTAGCCCTCAGTTGCGGGCCGGCTTTGCAGGCAGGATGCACGAGTTTGCCGGGCTGGATGGCTATGTATTGATGAAAAACTCTCCCAGCTGCGGACTGGAGCGGATCAAAATCTACCGCGACAACGGCTACCCGTGGGAGGAGCGCGGCCAGGGTATTTTTGCCGCAGCACTGCAGGCAGCCTACCCGCTGCTCCCCATTGAGGAGGAGGGGCGGCTGCACGACCACCAGTTGCGGGAGAACTTTATCCTGCGGGTCTACGCCCACCACAATTTCCGTCACGAGGTGCGCGCCTCACCCACCTACCACAAGCTGCTGCAATTCCACAGCAGCTACAAGTACGTACTGATGGCCCACAGCCAACCCACCTACAAAGCCCTGGGTCGCTATTTGGCCGAAGCTCACGACCAGCCACTGCCCGAGGTACTGGAGCACTACTTCAGCCAATTGATGCAGGCGTTGCAGAAGCCCGCCACACGGAGAAACCATGCCAATGTGCTGCTGCACTTGCTCGGCTACCTGAAACACAGCGTACCCGGAGATGCCCGCCAGCACATTGTCGACATTATCGATCGCTACCGCACCGGCAAGATTCCATTGGTCACGCCCCTGACCCTGTTGCGTCACTACATCGATCGCGAGGGCAGCAGTTACGTGCAGGCGCAACGCTACTGGCAGCCCTACCCTGAAGACCTCGGTCTCACCAACCAACTCTGACCTGTTCTTACCTATTCACCCCTGACACCCCAAGGAAACTGTCGATGCATCTGGTTTGGCTGCGCAACGACCTGCGACTGGCAGACAATCCCGCCCTGTTTTTTGCCGCCCAATCCGCACGCCAGGACAAAAAGCCGCTGCAAGCCCTATTCTGCACGGCGCCTGACCAATGGCAGCTGCAAGGGGATGCCCCTGAAAAACTGGGATTGCAGCAACAGGCATTAAACGACCTGCAGCCACGGCTCAATGCACTGGGCATCACGCTGGTTATCCTGCAGGGCAGCGACTTCAGGAGCTGTGCAGCACTACTGCGCAGCCATGCAGAAAAACACGGCGCCACTGATCTCTGGTACAACAATGAAATACCTTTCTTTGAGCAACAAAGGGACACGCTGGTTGAGGCAGAGATGGCTGCGACGGGCGTCACCACTCACCGTTTCGAAGCCGATCTGCTGCTACCGCCAGAGCTGATGAAAAACCAGCAAGGGGGCTGGTACAAGGTCTTCACCCCCTGGTACCGCCGCTGGACACAATACCTGGACCAGGTGCGCGACCTGTTACCGGATCCAGCGGCTATCGGCGAGCCCGTCGGCCAACAGGGCAACCTATGCCTGCCCGGGTCTGAACCCCATCGGCAGGACCTGTGGCCAGCCACAGAAGCTGCAGCACAGGAGAGCCTCACCCGATTCTGCGCCGAGCGCCTGCACCACTACAGCGAGCGGCGTGACATACCGTCCATCAACGGCACCAGTACGGTATCCCCCTACCTCGCCAGCGGTTTGATCAGTGCCCGCCAGTGCCTGCAGGCGGTGCAGGAGCACAGCAGCCAATGGCGCAGTGACCCGTGGTTAAGGGAGGTGGCATGGCGGGAGTTCTATCGCTACCTGATGGCGGGGTTTCCGTTCCTGAGCCGCAACCAGCCGTTCAAGCCGGAAACCCGGGCGCTGCAGTGGGAGCACAATCCGGCGCTGGTGAACGCCTGGCAGGAAGGCCGCACCGGTTTCCCCATCGTCGACGCCGCCATGCGCCAGCTGCTGCAGACCGGCTGGATGCACAACCGGCTGCGTATGATTACCGCCAGCTTTTACACCAAGCTGATGCTGGAGCACTGGCAATCCGGGGAACACTATTTTATGAGCCGCCTGGTGGATGGCGACTTCCCCTCCAACAACGGCGGCTGGCAGTGGTGCGCGTCCAGTGGCTGTGACGCGTCGCCCTGGTTCCGGGTCTTCAACCCGGTCAAGCAGTCGGAAAAATTTGATCCAGAGGGCCGCTTTATCCGTCGTTTTGTGCCGGAACTGGCGTCCGTGGAGGGCAAGGCTATCCACGATCCACCCGCCGCCCTGCGTGAGCACCTGGGTTATCCGGCACCGGTCATTGATTACCGTGCCGCCCGCGAACGGGTACTGGAACGCTTTCGTGGGCTGCAAGAGATGGCGGCCGCAGAATCCGGCCGCAGGACTTAATCCAGACGGATCTTGCCCCGATTGCGCTTCACATCGGCACGTCGGGTTTTGCCTTCCAGGCGCCGCTTTTTGGCGGCAAGCGTGGGCCGCGTGGCGCGGCGTTTCTTCGGCGCCTGCCACACACTGGCCAGCAGTTGATTAAGACGTAACAGGCCGTCCTGCAGGTTCTGCTCCTGGGTGCGGTAGCTCTGCGCCTTGATAACCACCACCCCCTCCGTCGTGATGCGCTGATCATTGAGCGCCAGCAGCCGCTCTTTCACCGCCTCCGGCAATGAGGACGCGGGGACATCAAACCGCAGGTGCACCGCGGAAGAGACCTTGTTGACGTTCTGCCCGCCCGAGCCCTGGGCGCGCATGGCGTGCCAGCTGACGTCTGCTTCGGTGACATATTCCGGTGTTTGACTGCCCACACTGCTTCCCCTGAAATAGCTGCCCGTCCCTGCACCAGCAATGACGCAACCGGGCCGCCGCCACTTTAGCAAACTTGTTTCCCTGACCAAACCTCAGCGGCAATCAACTCCCCACCGACAGGCCACCAGTTGCCCTCGCTTGTGAGCCCATCGAGGGGGGTATAAAATTGCCGCCCTGTACTGCACCCTGCGGTTGTCAGTTCACTCACCACAGTCTGATGTAAACACCATGGCCAAACCCGACTCAGCCGATACCATCTACGCCAACCCGTTGGGAGACGTGGCGGACTTCGTCTTCGATCACAAGGTGGTGGAAGTCTTCCCCGACATGATCAAGCGCTCCGTACCCGGCTATACCACCATCATCAGCATGATCGGCAACCTGGCGGAGCGCTACGCGCAGAGCGGCAGTGCCTGCTACGACCTGGGCTGCTCACTGGGAGCCGCCACCCTGGCCATGCGCCATCGCATTCGCGCCGCTGGCTGTCGCATTGTGGCGGTGGACAATTCCGCAGCCATGATCGAACAGTGCCGCAGCATCATGGCCGCCGACGGTGCCGAGGTACCGGTGGAGCTGGTGTTAGATGACCTGCAGGCCGCTACCATCAGTGATGCGTCCGTCGTGGTGCTCAATTTCACCCTGCAGTTTATTGCTCCGGAGGAGCGTGCAGGGATTATTGCCCGCATCCATGACGGCCTGCGTCCCGGCGGCGTTCTGATTCTCTCCGAAAAGGTCACCTTCGGCGACCGGGCCCACGACGAGCTGATGATCGAGCTGCACCACAATTTCAAGCGGGCCAACGGCTACAGCGACCTGGAGATAGCCCAGAAGCGCTCGGCGCTGGAGAAGGTTCTGATACCCGAGACCCTGGATGCCCACCGCCAGCGACTGCGCCAGGCCGGTTTTGCCAGTTGTGATGTCTGGTTCCAGTGCTTTAATTTCGCCTCCATGATCGCCATCAAGTAGCCTGCCAACCAGCAACGTGTAACCAACCAGCAACGTGTAAGTAGCCCCATGCGTGTACACCCCAAGATCGACTACTCCCCCCTGCTGCAGGCCCTGCAGCAGCACCCGCAACTGGCAATGCAGCGCTGGGGGCAGCAGTTACCGGCACAGATCGCGGAGACACTGAACCAACAGCGCTACGGTGACCTGGACGGCTGGCTGCAGGCCCTGGACGAGCTACCACTGCTGCCCTGCGACCGTATTGAACTGCAGCAGGAAGTATCGCTCTCCGCGACAGCAGGCATTACCCCGGAACAACAGCAAGCCACCGAAAAGGCCCTGCGCGCACTGATTCCATGGCGCAAGGGCCCGTTTCATGTGCACGGAATCCACATCGATACCGAATGGCGTTCTGACTGGAAGTGGGATCGTATTGCGCCGCACCTGCAGGATCTGCAGGGTCGTCTGGTGCTTGATGTGGGCTGCGGTAATGGCTACCACTGCTGGCGCATATATGGCGCCGGCGCCTCCAGGGTTATAGGCATTGATCCCTCACCCCGCTTCGTAGTTCAATTCCATATGCTGAAACAGTACCTGCCCGAGGCAGCGGTGGATTTGCTGCCGCTAGGCATTGAGGAGTTACCTGAGCAGCTGCGGGCCTTCGACACCACCTTTTCCATGGGTGTTTTCTACCATCGCCGCTCCCCCATGGATCACCTGCGGGAACTGAAAGCCACCCTGCGCAGCGGCGGCCAGCTGGTGCTGGAAACTCTGGTAATAGACGGGGGAGCCGGAGAAGTGCTGGTGCCGGAAGGGCGTTACGCTCAGATGAACAATGTCTGGTTTCTGCCCAGCTGCGAGACACTGTTGGGCTGGATGCGCAAGTGCGGGTTCAGCAACCCGCGGGTGGTGGATGTGACACCGACATCGGTGGATGAGCAGCGATCTACGGACTGGATGACGTTTCACTCCCTGCCCGAGTTCCTTGATCCCGAAGATCCGTCACGCACGGTAGAGGGACACCCGGCGCCGCTGCGCGCGGTATTTATTGCTGAATCACCCTGATAGTCCGGGGCCTGGCCCGGACCTGGCGGCGGGTCAGTCGTCCAGCTCTTCCACCCCGGCATCAATGTCCATTTCCGCCAGGATTTGTACGCACCACTGGTTGAGTCGACCCGCGGTCAGGTCCTCCTGCTGGTCCTCATCAATGCCCAGGCCCACAAAGTGCTTGCCATCGGCCGCCAGCGCCTTGGACGCATCAAAGTCGTAACCCTCTGTAGGCCACTGCCCCACCACTCGGGCTCCATGGGCCACGATAACGTCGTGCAGCATCCCCATGGCATCGAGGAAGTAGTCGCCATAGCCAAACTGGTCGCCGAGTCCGAAGAGCGCCACCGTCTTGCCACTGAAGTCAATCTCGGCCAGATCGTCCCAGAACTCTTCCCAGTCGGACTGAATCTGGCCAAAGTCCCAGGTGGGAATCCCCAGGATCAGGTAGCTGTAGTCAGCAAATTCCAGCTGCGTAATGTCGGCAATATCGTGCACCTCCACCAGCGCCTCACCCAGTCGTTGCTGGATACGCTGTGCCACCGCCTCGGTATTACCCTCGTCGCTGCCGAAAAACAGACCTATCTGTGCCACTCACTTACCCTCGGAACCGTGTTGGGAGGGCGGATTTTCCCAATTCTGCCTGGCTAAAGCAACCGGGCCGGCTGCTGCGACTTACACTGTAGCGACACCCTAACTACACCGTTAAGAAGGGTTAGATATCAGCGGGTTCCGATGACAGATCTGTATGGATCATGCACACTTGCCCCCAATGAACAATCCAGTACTCCCGGAACGATATGAATAAATTGCTGTTGGTCGATGACGACCAGGAACTCTGCGCACTGCTGCAGGAATACCTGCAGACCGAAGGCTTTGACGTCGAGGTAGCCCACGACGGCCAAAGTGGCGTCAGCAAGACCCTGGCCGGGGATTACGATGTGGTGGTACTGGATGTGATGATGCCGCAAATGAACGGCCTGGAAGCGCTGCGCAAAATCCGCGACAGCAGCCGTACCCCGGTGTTGATGCTGACCGCCAAGGGCGAGACTGTCGACCGGATTGTAGGACTGGAAATGGGGGCCGATGACTACCTGCCCAAACCCTGTAACCCACGGGAATTGGTGGCCAGGGTACGGGCCATCCTGCGTCGTTTCGACGATACGCCAGCAGAATCCAGGCCCGCCAGTGAAATCGTGGTCGACGAGCTGGTGATCCAGACCAAGAGCCACTCCGCCCTTTTCCGCGACCAGACTGTGCCGCTCACCGGTGCCGAATTTACCGTTCTGGAGCTGCTGATGCGTTCGGCTGGCGAAGTCATCAGCAAGGAAGTGCTGACAGAAAAGGCCCTTGGCCGCAAACTCACCCCCTATGACCGCAGTATTGATGTGCACGTCAGCAACATCCGCAAGAAGCTCTCGACCTTGGGGGCAAGCAAGGAGCTGATCATCAATATCCGCGGCGCCGGTTACATGCTCACCCGCAAATGAAGTTTAACCTGCGTGCCATCAACCGCCTGTCGGTAAAAATCTTTGTCGGTTTCTGGTTGGTCACCATTGCCATGCTGGTGGGCTCCAACCTGATCGTGCACTTCCTGGATCTCGGCCCCAACAAACACTTCTCCGGTTACGATCGTGATCGCGCCTACGGCGCCGGCGACCGTTTGCTGCGGGAAGTAGTCAGCGACGCCGTCAACTATGACTATGAACAGGTGGAAGCCGGCATCCGCTCCATGCCCAACTGGGTCACCTACAACTTTTACCTGGTGAACCCTGAAGACAAGGATCTGCTGCAACGCCCCCTGCCCCCCAATGTCAACGCCATACTGCACGCCCTCACAGAAGAGTCGCCATTTTCACGCCAACACATTGGCGACGTGAACTACCAGGGCAGACTGTTCCGCCTCAGTGATGGCACACCCATGCGGCTGGTGGTGCTCTCCCCCAAAGAGAGCTACATGGGCTGGCGTATGTTCCTCAGCAGCTTCTGGCATATCCTGCTGCTGGATATTCTCATCAGTGGTGCCGCCTGCTTTTACCTGGCGAAATACATCACCGTTGATATCGGTATCCTCAAGGAAGCCACCAAGCGCATTGCCCAGGGTGACTGGAACGTGCGCGTCGCCGACGAACTGCATGACCGCCCCGGGGAGATCGGTGAGCTGGGACAGGCGTTCGACAATATGGCCGCAAAACTGCAACAGAGTATGCTGGAGCAGAAACGGCTGATTAAGGATGTATCCCACGAGCTGCGCTCGCCGCTGGCTCGCCTGCAGGTCGCCCTGGCTATTGCCCAGCAACGGGCCAACAGCGAAATTACCGGTGAGCTGGAACGCATCAAGCACGCCGCCGACTACCTCAACGATGTCATCAGTGAGATTCTCGCCCTGCCCATTGCCGAGCAGGGGGACTGGGAGCTGAACGATGTGGTGGATCTGTGTACCCTGATCAACGGTATCGTCACCTATAACCGGGAAGAAGCGGCGCTGAAGTCAGTGACGATCAAACTGGTTGATCACCTGGGAGAATCCCTCATCGCCAGTCGCAGCTCGACACTGGCCGGGGTATTTGACAATATTATGCGCAACGCCGTGCGCTATACCCACGAAGGCACCACCATTACGGTCATACTGAAACGCGCTGCCGACGGCCAATCCCAGGTGATCGTCAGCGACGGTGGCCCCGGTGTGGCGGACGAGCACCTGCAGGATATATTTGAACCTTTCTTCCGCACCGATGAGGCACGGGATCGCAAGAGTGGCGGCTACGGGCTGGGGCTGGCAATCGCCAAGCGTACAGTGGTCCTCCATGGTGGCCGGATCCATGCCGAGAATAACTCCGGTGGAGGCCTGCGGGTTGTGGTATCGTTGCCGGAAATACCCGGCGACGACAGCCGCGCCTGATGGCAGCCTGATCGAGCCTGCCCTGCCCACCGCTGACTATTGCAGGTATTCGCGGTCGTTAAAGGTTTTCACCAGGTCAGGCGCCAGCACCGTCAGGGTAGTAACGATGGCGCCGTTGATAAAGCCCTCCGGAAACATCATCAACAGCGTCAGGTAGTAGTAGTCACTGGCGATCACCAGCAGCGGTTCCGGCCCCAGCAGGAATATGTAGAGCCACTGCACCAGCGCCATGGCCTGCACCGTCACCATGGCGCCAAAAAAGCCGCCGCCAAGCATATAGACAAACAGATTGCGCCAACGCAGCCGATCGATCAGTTGTAACACCAGCGCACCGGTTGCAACCGGCACCAGAACCGTGGTCAGCAACGGTACCGACGACCACCAGCCCAGCTCCCCGTTGAACAGCGCACTGAGGACAAAAGCCAGGGTTCCCGCCCACAACGCCAGCGCCGGACCAAATACCACCACCACCCACATCATCAGCAGGGGGTGCAGCACAAACTGGGCTTCCACCACTACCTTCAGCTGCCACATCAGTGCCAGCCCGAGAACAGTCAATGCAAACGCGTGCTGCCTGGCCGGCGCACTCAGCAATTGTCGCCATGGGGCACGCCAGCCACTCCACAGCAGCGCCAGCGACACACACGCCAATGCGAGAATCCAGTAATGCCAACCGCCGTGGTAGACAAATAACATAGCGTCCCTCACCTGGCACTCAACAGGCCGCAGCCGGCCCGTGGTCACTCAGTTTTCGATAACCACCGTGGCCGTGGCGTAGTGACGTTCGTCGGCTACGCTGACCCAGGCTCGCACACCTCCGCGGGCACTCATGACCTCCGCAGCGGCGCCGGAAAAAATCAGCAATGGCGCGCCCAGTTCGTCATGGCCCACCTCCATATGCTGCCAGGAAATGCCACGGCCAATTCCGGTGCCCAGCGCTTTCACAGCCGCCTCCTTGATACTGAAGCGCTTGCCGAGAAAAGCCACCCGGTGCCGGGTCTGCCCGAACTCCAGCAGCTCGTTGGGCGTCAGGATACGGGCGGCGAAACGCTCGCCCAGCCGCTCGTAGCTGTCGGCGATTCGACTCAACTCAACGATATCCGTACCCAGCCCCACGATCATTGCAATTCACCCTTGTGATTTCGCGGCCCAAACAGTTCCCGGCTGCGCAACGGCTTATCCCCCAACAAGGGCTTCAACAGCATACGCGACAGGCGTTTGGCCGATTTCAGTACATCGCTATTGTCCAGCTCATCGCGACCAATGGCCAGCAGGTGCGCCCCCTCAAATGTCCCCGTTGCGTCCCCCGGTACGGCTACCCAGCCTGCTTCCGGATACCAGTGGTAACAAGCTTGTGACCGCAGGGGAGTTTGATGATCCGCTTCCCGTTGCAGATCGACGGCATAACCGGCTTCCGCCAGCAACGCCAGCTCGAAGCGCCGCAGAGCGGGCTCCAGTGGCGCCTGCTGCAGAAGCTCGCCCAGGGCCGTTCGGTAGAGTTGATAAACACCGGGCGCACTGTCGCCAACGGACAGTGTGCGAATCAGCAACTCGTTCAGGTAGAAACCACTGTAGAGATAGTCGCCCTGCAGAAACTGGTAGTTACTGCCCTGCAGTTCGATGTGCGTGAGGGTCTTGAGATCGCTCTTGCCCTGCCAGGACAGGATCAGGGGCTGGAATGGCTGGCACAGCTGGCGCTGCCGTGACTTGGGATTGCGCGCCCCCTTGGCCAGCAGGGAGAGCCGGCCGAACTCTTCAGTGAAGCAATCCAGGATCAGGCTGCTGTCACTGTAAGGCCGGGCGTGCAGCACATAGGCGGGTTGCAGCTCGACACGCATGAGATGACCTGTCAGAGGTCATCGTAGCCGAGGCTGCGCAGGGCGCGCTCGTCATCGGACCAGCCGGACTTCACCTTGACCCAGGTGCGCAACATCACCTTGCAGTCAAACAGCGTCTCCATATCCATACGTGCCTGCTCGCCGATCTGCTTGATACGGGCTCCCTTGTCACCAATGAGGATACGTTTCTGGCCGTCACGCTCCACCAGAATCAGTGCGCCAATATGGATAATATGTCCCTGATGGCTGAACTCTTCGATTTCAACCGTCATCTGGTACGGCAATTCATCGCCCAGCTGCCGGGTAATTTTCTCCCGCACAATCTCTGCCGCCAGAAAGCGGGAACTGCGATCGGTGATCTGGTCTTCCGGGAAGAAATGTGTGCCCTCAGGCAAACACTGCTCAACCTCCCGCTCCAGCAGCTCCAGGTTTTTATCCCGCAAGGCAGAAATAGGGATAATACGATTGATGCCGAGTTTTTCCTGCAACAGGGCGATATGCGGCAGCAGCTCGTCCTTGTCCTCCAGCCGATCCACCTTGTTGACCGCCACAATCACCGGGCAGGAGAGGTTCTGCAGGCGCTTGACCACCATCTCGTCCTCATCGGTCCACTGCAGGCGGTCCACCACAAAGATCACCACATCCACGTCCCGCAAGGCGGTGGTGGCGGCCTTGTTCATATAGCGATTGATGGCCTTGCCGTGCTGCTGGTGCAGGCCGGGAGTATCGACGTAGATCGCCTGCACACCATTTTCGGTCTTGATGCCCAGCAAGTTATGGCGGGTGGTCTGGGGCTTGCGGGAGGTAATACAGAGCTTCTGCCCAAGGATATGGTTAAGCAGGGTCGACTTGCCCACATTGGGCCGGCCAACAATGGCTACGTAGCCGCAGCGGCTCACCGGATTTTCGCTGGTCATTAGCGTCCTCCCGCCTGGGACTCGGCAATCTTCTTGAGTGCCAGCGCAGCGGCTTTCTTTTCAGCGCCGCGACGACTGCTGTCCTCACCGACTGTAGCTTCTTTCAACAAGGTGCAGTGACACTCCACGGTAAAAGTCTGCGCGTGGGCCTCTCCGCCCAATTCCACCACAGTGTACTGTGGCAGCGGCAGGCGCCTTGCCTGCAGAAACTCCTGCAACTCGGTTTTGGGATCCTTGCGGTTGCTCTCCAGCGCCAGCGCATCGAGGCGACTGGCAAACCAGCAGAGCACACGCTCACGAGCCACGTCCAGACCGGCATCCATATGAATGGCACCGATCAGGGCTTCTACGGCGTCCGCGAGTATGGAGTCACGGCGAAAACCACCGCTCTTCATCTCCCCCTCACCCAGGTTCAGGCACGGGCCCAGATCGAACTCGCGGGCAATTTCCGCCAGCGTTTCGCCCTTTACCATCTGCGCCCTCAAGCGGCTCAGCTGCCCCTCCCTCGCCTCGGGAAAACGCTCGAACAGGTCAGCCCCAACCACAAAGTTCAGAATGGAGTCACCGAGGAACTCCAGGCGCTCGTTGTTTTCCGCACCGCAGCTGCGGTGCGTCAGGGCCAGCTCAAACAGGCTCCCGTCACTGAATTGGTGACCGAGGCGCTGTAACAGCCGCTGTTTGATAATCGAGTTATTCACCGGCAGGCTTGCAGCAGTCAAACGGGCGGGAACTGTCCCACTGGTTGGTGAAGGTCATCACCACATCAATGTTATAGACAATGGGCACCCGAATTTCATAGTTGAAATTAAGCAGAATACGGTCCCTCTCACGCTGTACCTTGAGCTGCTTGGCGGACAGCTCACGCACATTATTCATGAGCATGTAATCTGACATATGACGACGAAAATCATTGTCTGACATTTCGTCTATCTTCTTCTCGGTTTCAGAAAAACTGAGCAATCCATCCTGGATATAGCTGTTATCCAGGTAGGCCGGTGCCATACGGAAGGCACACAGCATAAAAAACGAGCCCACCAGCAGAACCAACAGCCAGCCGGAAATGGACAACCCCTTTTGTCGAGTAATGGAATACACGCAACGCCCCCTAGTGACAGAACTATAGTTATTTGATTAATCCCACGTTGCCAAAGCTGGGCAGGCTGAAAAACGAATCCCAGTGCATCCACACGGCAAAGGCCTTACCGACAATGGCCTCTTCCGACACAGGCCCCCAGGCCCTGCTGTCGAGACTATTGTCGCGGTTATCACCCATCATGAAGTAGTGGCCTTCTGGCACAATCCAATGACCGGCGACACCGAACTGCCCGGGCCGGATGCCCTTCTGCATACGGTGTACAACACCGCCCAGGTTCTCATCCATCACCTGCAGCTGTGGCGCCCCCGGTGGCAGGGATGCCACCAGGTCCTGCGACTGCTGCTCACCGTTGATATAGAGCACATTGTTGAGGTAGTGGATTTCATCCCCCGGCATACCGACAACGCGCTTGATATAGTAAGTGTCCGGCTTGTGTGGCGGGAAGAACACCATCACATCTCCGCGCTCAGGTTCGTTAACATCGATCACTTTGGTGCCCAGTACCGGCAGGCGAATGCCGTAGGTGTACTTGTTGACCAGGATAAAGTCCCCTACTTCCAGGGTCGGAATCATGGAACCCGACGGTATCTGGAACGGTTCCGCCAGGAAAGAACGCAGCACAAGTACAATAAACAGTACGGGAAAGAAGGATTTGGAGTATTCGACCATGGCCGGCTCTTTCGCCGCCAGCTCCCGAGCCTGCAGGTAAGCATCCTCAGACGTCGGGGTCACTTCCAGCGTGCTGAACTGCTGCTCCACGGCAGCCAAAGCCTGCCGGCGTTTGCCAGCCCACAACAGGGCATCCAGCAGCCAGACAATACCGGTAACGAAAACAGCGATCACCAGTACAAGTGGAAAATTGATATCCATATAGGGTTAGGTCCTCAATGGTTGTATCACTGCCGGGAAAGAGTGCGGCACTCAGCCCCGGCAGGATCAGGATCAGGAATCGACCTTGAGCACCGCCAGGAATGCTTCCTGCGGAATTTCCACGCGCCCGACCTGCTTCATGCGTTTCTTACCCGCCTTCTGCTTTTCGAGCAGCTTTTTCTTACGGGTAATATCACCACCGTAACATTTGGCCGTGACGTTTTTGCGCAGCGCCTTGACCGTAGTACGGGCGACAATCTGGCCGCCGATGGCTGCCTGGATGGCCACATCAAACATCTGCCGCGGAATCAGCTCTTTCATCTTGTCCGCCAAGGCACGTCCCTTGTAGGGCGCGTTATCGCGGAACACGATCAGCGCCAGCGCATCCACTTTTTCGCCGTTGATCAGAATATCCAACCGCACCAGCCTGGATGGCTCAAAGCGCACAAAGTTGTAATCCAGTGACGCAAAACCACGACTTACAGACTTCAGTCGATCGAAGAAATCCATCACCACTTCGTTCATCGGCAACTCATAGGTCACCGACACCTGGTTACCCATATACTGCAGGTTTTTCTGTACCCCGCGCTTCTCAATACACAGGGTGATCACGGAACCCAGGTGATCCTGCGGCACCAGGATATTGGCTTCGCAGATGGGCTCACGCATTTCCGCAATGACACCCGGGTCCGGCAGCTTGGAGGGGTTATCCACGTAGATAACCTCACCACTATTGAGCTCCACTTCGTACACCACGGTGGGTGCGGTGGTGATCAGGTCAAGGTCATACTCCCGCTCCAGGCGCTCCTGGATAATCTCCATGTGCAGCATGCCGAGGAAGCCGCAGCGGAAACCAAAACCGAGGGCGTCCGAACTTTCGGGCTCATAGAAGAGCGACGCATCGTTGAGTGTGAGTTTGGCCAGCGCATCGCGGAAGGCTTCGTAGTCATCGGAGCTGACCGGGAAGAGGCCCGCGTATACCTGCGGTTTCACTTTCTGGAAACCGGGCACGGCGGCTACATCCTGGGTATTGCTGTGGGTCAGGGTGTCACCCACGGGCGCGCCCTGGATATCCTTGATGCCCGCCACCACAAAACCCACTTCACCGGCCCGCAACACGCCGGTTTCCTTGCGCTTGGGGGTAAATACACCAACGCTGTCGACCACATGCGCCTTGCCGATGGACTTGGTGATGATCTTGTCCTTGACCTTGAGGGTACCCTGACGCACCCGCACCAGCGAGACCACACCCAGGTAGTTGTCGAACCAGGAGTCAATAATCAGCGCCTGCAGCGGTGCATCGACATCACCTTCCGGGGGCGGCACAAGACGCACCAGCTCTTCCAGCACATCCTCCACACCGATACCCGACTTGGCGCTGCAGCGCACCGCTTCGGTGGCATCGATACCGATAATATCCTCGATCTCTTGCGAGACGCGCTCCGGCTCCGCCGCCGGCAGGTCGATCTTGTTGAGGACCGGAATCACCTCAAGGCCCTGTTCGATCGCGGTGTAGCAGTTGGCTACCGACTGCGCCTCCACACCCTGCGCAGCGTCCACCACCAGCAACGCCCCTTCACAGGCCGTGAGGGAACGGGACACCTCGTAGGAGAAGTCCACATGGCCGGGGGTGTCGATGAAATTCAACTGATAGGTTTTGCCATCTCGCGCCCTGTAGTCGAGCGTCACGCTCTGGGCCTTGATGGTAATGCCCCGCTCGCGCTCGATGTCCATGGAATCCAGTACCTGAGCCGCCATTTCGCGGTCGGACAGGCCGCCACATATCTGGATAAAACGGTCAGCGATGGTGGATTTGCCATGGTCGATATGGGCAATAATGGAAAAATTGCGGATATGGCTGAGGTCGGTCACAGTCTGTACAGCTACCTAGTAAAAGCCCGCGGCTGGCAACCACCCGAATCGGGCTCTGGCGGCCACCCCTGAAGGGCGTGAAATCAGGGGCGGAGTCTAACGCATTTGCCTTGCAGGCGCCATGTCAGACCGACGAAACGGGCCCCGCCAACCGCGGGGCCCATCGACCTATTTGCTGATCGCAATAGTACGGAACAGAGCCCGTCCCTGACGGTAGAAGCGGATGGGCAACAGGCTGTTGGCAGGCAAATCCGCCTGCAGCTTACGGTACTGGTCCACACCCTCAATACCGCTGAAGCCAAGCTGCACAATCACATCCCCCGGGCGCAGCCCGGATTTGGCTGCAGCACTGCCCTCAACCACCTGATCTACCAACACGCCACCCTTGAGCTGCCACTCCTGGGCCAGCTCCGGGCTCACCGGTTCAACAACCAGACCCAGGCGATCGCCTGCCGCGGCAGCCTCCGGCCCGGAGCCCTGCGATGCCTGGCCACCCTCAAGGGTTCCCACCGCCACCGGCAGCTCACGACGCTTGCCTTCGCGCATCACCATCACGGGAACCCTGGTACCGGGAGCGGTCATGCCCACGGCATGAGGCAGGTCACCGGACTTGAGAATCTCGGCCTCGCCGAAGCGAATAATGACATCCCCCACCTGCAAACCAGCCTTGGCCGCCGGTCCGGCAGGATCCATCTGGGCAATCAGTGCTCCCATGGGCTTTTTCAGTCCGAAAGATTCCGCCAGGTCCCGATCTACCTCCTGGATCACCACACCCAGCCAGCCGCGATCAACGCGTCCCTTATCCTTCAGCTGGGCGATGACCTGGGTAGCCACACTGGCAGGAATGGCAAAGGAGAGGCCGATGGAACCGCCACTGCGGGTGTAGATCTGGGAGTTGATCCCGACCACCTCGCCGTCCATATTGAACAGCGGCCCCCCGGAATTACCCGGATTGATCGCTACATCGGTCTGGATAAAGGGCACGTAGTTACCACCATGCTCGTTGGGTATGCTGCGCCCGATGGCACTGACAATGCCGGCGCTGGCAGAGAAGTCCAGCCCGAACGGCGAGCCTATGGCTACCACCCACTGCCCCACCTTGAGATCCACGTTGTCCGACAACTTCAGTGTGGGAAGGTTTTTCTCGTCGATTTTCAGCAACGCCAGATCCGAGCGCTCATCCATCCCCACCACCGTAGCGTCGTACTCACGACGATCCTGCAGGCGCACCTGAATTTCGTCAGCACCCTCCACCACATGATTATTGGTAAGAATGTAGCCATCGCTGGAGACGATAAATCCGGAGCCCATGGACTGCACACTGCGCTCCGGGTACTGCCGCGGCTCAAACAGATGACGAAAGATTTCAGGGATGTCCTGCTGCCCGCGCGGTATGGGCATACCCGGACGGGCACTGACCTTCTCGACGGTATTGATTTTCACCACTGCGGGCGACACCTGTTCGATCAGATCGGTGAACTCCGGCAAGTTACCCCGGGCCTGGGCGGTAAATGCAGTACTACATAAAACAAACGCCACCACAACAAGGGCGGACAATTTAACTGTGACAGGAGAGAACCACTTATTCATGCATTGTATTCCTGAACCTGTTGAAACAATTGAAGCCAATTTACTGACCTGAATTGAATAAAATAGTTCAGCCGCCACGGTTGGAGAGGCGGAACAGGAACGCGGAACCGGAGGCACTTAACCACGAAACCCCGGCGCCCGGTAATCACCAAAAGGGACATTTCAAGCGGGGCATTCAGGCTGGGCATGCAGGTGAGCTAGCCGGGAGCAGCCCACTGCACTGGCTTCAGCTCATCCACCAATACCGGTTGCACACGGGGATCGTTACGGCGAACGGCACTGTGCCAGCGCACGGCTAATGCACCCAGACCAAAGCCGGTCAGACTGGACAACATAATGCCCCACTCCGGTAGCTGCAGCAGATTGGACGCCAGCGCACCCAGCAGCAGCCCGGCCAGAGGAGTGATGTAGACCAGCAGGGAGCCCCTGGCAACAACCTCTTCCGGTATGCCAATGGTAATCTGCTGGTGCATTTGGTAAGCAGCGGGATCACGCCCTTCCAGCAGCACCCGAATATAGCTGGTTTGGCCGCTCCATTTTGCCACCAGACTTTGCCCACACCCTTTTTGCGCGGCGCAGGACTGGCAGGTGGAAGACTGGATGGTCTCCACCCACAGGCAATCCGGCTCAATTGCCATGATGCGGCCACTTTCGGTAATCAACGGTCAATCCTCTGCGGGGGAGCTGTGTACCGCTCAATGATACCGGATTCCCGCAGCAGGCGCTGCAGTGACCAGGCCATTGATGCCAGTCATCCAGTGCCGGGAGTCGGCGGCAATAAGCCAGGGAGGCATGTTACTCGGGGGGTAAACCGCGGTAGGGGCCTGCCGCGGTCGGACTGCAGCGCCGCTGGCGGCGCTGTCACTATTTCTGGGCGGAGCCGGCCCTCTCGTAGGAGGAGGAGTCCAGCTGGGCGGTATTGGCCGCGTGCATTTCCATCAACTTCTGCAGATATGCCTGTACTTCAGCGGGAGCCTGCGAAGAAGTCGTCACCAGCACCGGACGACTGACGGACTGATAGGTGGGGCCACCATAGGCCAGACTGCCAGCCGGAGATGAGCTGACGGTGCGCGCACCGGGGGCCGAGTACTGGAAGCCGGCAGGCGCCGAAGGCAGTGGCGGGCTCCGCAGCAGCTTCTCTTCGGATGAGAGGTTGCCAGTGGCATCAGCTGTTGCCACCACACCTGCGTCCATGGCATCACCCCCACCAAGGGAGATCACTTGTGCCGTCAGCACCATAACCGCCGCCACAGATGCGGCTATGCCCACTCTCGGCAGGTGCACCCGCCAACCTTTCCTCGCCGGCACGCCAGCAACAGCAGGCTCTTCGTCAATGGCCTCGCGGATTGCCGCGGAAAGATCCATCTTCAGATCCACCCCTGCCTCGCCACGCATTACCGAGGAGATACACTGGTAACGCGCCCATGCCACCCTTAATTCCGGATCTGAATCGGTCGCATTCAGGACCCGCCTCAACTCCAGCTCGGAGGCCTCGCCATCGACGAGAGCCGATACCGACTCCAGCATCTGTGTGCCGGAGCGGGATGATTGTGTGTGCTTAGTCATGTGCTGTCATTCGCCTGCTAACTAGTCGCCAAAACCCTACCCGTGTCCCTACGCCCTTGTTATGACGTAGTTTGCGGCCCGTCCTCTGCGTTCCGGAGCCTCTGCGAACTCCTGTGTGGCTCTGACTGACTCCCCTGTAGAAAGTTCAGTCAAATTCAGTTTGTGTTCAGATTTTTTGTGGTGTCTCACAATCGCGCCGGCACCCTGGCCTCAGGCCGCGCCGTCGTGGTGATCCATCAGCGGGGCAATGGCCTTTTCGATAGCCTCCCGAGCCCGGAAAATACGCGACCTGACCGTACCCACCGGGCACGCCATAATGGCCGCGATATCTTCATAGCTGAGCCCCTCCATCTCCCGCAGGGTCACGGCAGTGCGCAGGTCCTCGGGCAGTTGCTGGATGGCGTTATCCACCACCTGCTGCAGCTCATCGCGGAACAGGTTGGCCTCCGGGGTGTCGACATCCTTGAGGAAATCACTGCCGGAATAAAACTCCGCATCTTCCACGTCCACATCCACCGAGGGCGGGCGGCGGCCCCTGGAAACCAGGTAGTTCTTGGCTGTATTGATGGCGATGCGATACAACCAGGTATAGAACTGGCTGTCGCCACGGAAATTGCCCAGGGCACGGTAGGCCTTGATAAAAGCTTCCTGGGTAACGTCATAGACTTCATGGGAGTCATGAATAAAACGACTCACCACGGAAATGATTTTGTGCTGGTATTTCAGCACCAGAAGATCAAACGCTCGTTTGTCTCCCTTCTGAACCCGTTCTACCAACTGCTGGTCTGTCTGCTGCGCTTTCTGCGCTGTCATTCCTGTCTCCTAAAAGCTTCTCTGTTCGGTCAGGCAGGCTCATAACGCCTGACCCGGGCAAATACTATGAGAAGCACCCCCAAGGCACCTTGTTGTCTCCGGATGAAACGCCGTGGCGCTCACCCCGATCCGCTATGCTCTGTTTACAGCAGAGCACTGTTATTTCGCCGTCCGGGAGCAGCACGCGCGGTGCTCAGACCAAGGCTGTCCCAATTGGTTCAATTGAGGAATCATCTGCCACCCCTGCCCGTACCCGAGCCGACGGGAGGAATACCACCAATTGCAGCGCATGTATATACTACGCCCCCCTTCGGCCCATTGTGACACATTTTAGGAAGCCTTGACGCTATGAGTAAGAGCCACCACCTGTATGACGTGCTCATTATCGGCAGCGGCGCCGCCGGCCTGACGCTGGCACTCAATCTCGCCCAATCTGCCAGGGTGGCGGTACTCAGCAAGGGCCCGGTGAATGAAGGTTCTACCTGGTACGCCCAAGGCGGCATTGCCGCGGTGCTGGACGACAAGGACTCGGTGGAGAATCACGTGGCCGACACCCTCGCCGCCGGCGCCGGGCTCTGCCACGAAGACAGCGTGCGCTTTACCGTGGAACGCAGCAAAGCGGCCATCCAGTGGCTGATCGACCAGGGCGTGAGCTTTACCCGCCTGCACGACAGCGACGAGTACCACCTCACCCAGGAGGGTGGCCACAGCCATCGCCGTATCATCCACAGCGCCGATGCCACCGGCAAGGCCGTACACAGCACCCTGATTGAGCAGGTACAGGCCTGTGACAGCCTCAGCCTGTTCGAGAACCACATCGCCGTCGACCTGATCACCGAGCCGGACACCCACTCTGGCCGGGTCCGCTGCACCGGTGCCTACGTCTACAACCGCCAGCGGGAGCGCGTCGAAGTGTTCCAGGCGCGAGCCGTTATCCTGGCCACCGGCGGTGCCAGCAAGGTCTACCTCTATTCCAGCAACCCGGACAGTGCCAGCGGCGACGGTATCGCCATGGCCTGGCGTGCCGGCTGCCGGGTGGCCAATATGGAATTCAACCAGTTCCACCCCACCTGTCTCTACCACCCTACCGCCGGCTCCTTCCTGGTAACCGAAGCCCTGCGCGGTGAAGGCGCACACCTGAAACTGCCCAGCGGCGAGCGCTTTATGCATCGCTTTGACTCCCGCGAAGAACTGGCGCCCCGGGATATTGTCGCCCGCGCCATCGACCATGAGATGAAGCGCCTTGGCAGCGACTGCCTCTACCTGGATATCAGCCATAAGCCGGCAGAATTTATCGCCGAGCACTTCCCCACCGTCAAAGCCCGCTGTGAGGAGTTCGGCATCGACATCACCCAACAACCCATTCCGGTAGTGCCCGCAGCGCACTACACCTGTGGCGGCGTGGTGGTGAACGAAAACGGCCGCACCGACCTGGACCAGCTCTACGCCATCGGCGAGACTTCATTTACCGGGCTGCACGGCGCCAATCGAATGGCCAGCAACTCCCTGCTGGAGTGTATTGTCTACGCCCAGTCAGCGGCCGAGCACATCCACGCCACGCTGGATGCCATTCCCGCACCCAAGCCAGCACCGGCCTGGGACTCCTCCCGGGTAACCGATTCCGACGAGGATGTTGTGATCTCCCACAACTGGGATGAATTGCGCCGCTTTATGTGGGACTACGTGGGCATCGTCCGCACCCGGAAGCGCCTGGAGCGGGCCACCCACCGTATCAAGCTGCTGCAAAAAGAGATTCAGGAGTACTACAGCAACTACAAGGTGGGTAACGACCTGATTGAACTGCGCAACCTGGCCATGGTCGCCGAGCTGATCATCCGCTCCGCCATGCAACGCCGTGAGAGCCGCGGTCTGCACTACTCACTGGACTACCAGTCCACCTCCGACATCGCCCGGGATACCATCCTGGTACCCTTTAACTTTGCCGGCCAGGATATTTTTGTGCGCCGCTGACTACAGACCGGGACAAGGACGTCCTGCCCGCAACACCTGCCCGTAATACCTGCCCGTAAAAAAGGCCTGACTAACTCCCCTGCAGACTCAATACCCGCAGACGTCGCAGCGCCTCGGCGGACGCACTGTCCGGCCACAACAACAGACTCCCCTCAGGCAACGACTTGCCCCGCACCTGCAGCAACCAGGGATTCAGGCTCCAGCCAAACTGTAACGCCTCCCCGGTAACACCGTCAGGCCCCAGCGATCGCAGCTGCCCATCCTCCAGCAACCACTGCTGACACCGGGTTGATCTGCTCAGCCGCCAGTGTCCGCTGCAGGCCAGACACAACCAGATACCCCACCACAGCAGCTGCTGCCAGCCGGCACAAACAACATCGTTATCACAGGAAATGGGAACAGAGGGAGAAAAGAGAAGAAGTGCGACTGCCGCCATTGCAGCGAGCAGCCAGTGGACCCCCAACGCCAGGCGCGAGGGCCGCAGGACAATCCGGTAAGGAGTGGACTTATTTGTCCATCTGCATGCCGGTGTTGGCACGAACAATCTCCACGATGCGCAACAGCTCCGGGTCATCCGGATTTTCGCGACGCAGGAACCAGGCAAACATATCCTGATCCTCGCATTCCAGCAGCGCCCAGTAACGCTCCTTATCTTCCTGCTCCAGAGTTTCGTAGACATTCTCCAGAAATGGCAACAACACCAGATCCAGCTCCAGCATACCCCGGCGACTGCCCCAGAAAAGACGGTTTCTATCCATCAGCCCTTTACCCCAATACCGCGTGGAAAAGCGCGGATTATACGTGCCCAGCCCCCCAGTGGCGAGTAGCGGGCGCCGACGGGCAGTTGTGGTATTCTAAAATCCTCCCCCAATTCCGATGGAAGTCTGTCACCATGAATCAGGATTCAGCTGTTGCGACAGCATCGACAATCGTGCCCTTATCCCATATGGGCTGGCTGCAGGTCAGCGGCCCCGACGCGGTTAAATTCCTTCAGGGCCAGGTCACCTGTGACGTCGCCAAACTGCAGCCTCTGACCATCCGGCACGGCGCCCACTGTACCGCCAAGGGACGTGCGGTTGCCAACTTTGACCTGATCAAGCTGGATAACGAGACCCTGCTCATCACCCTGCCGCTGGACACCCTGCCGCTGCTGGAAAAATCCCTGGGCAAATACATCGTCTTCTCCAAGGCCTCCCTGAGCCGCCCCCAATGGCTGGGTAGCGGATACCTCAACTGCGCCCCGGATCTGTCTGCAGCCGCAGGCCTGGCCCCGCAACAGGCAGCGAGACTGGACAATGGTGACCTGTTGCTGTGCCGGGCTGACGGCGCCATGGAACTCTGGAGCGATGCGGTGGATGGGTCTGCCGGCGACAGCCCGGCCCCCTGGCAGCTGCGGGACATTGACTCGGGCAAAGGCTGGATCACCGCCGCCACCAGCGAAATCTTTATTCCCCAGGAGCTCAACCTGCAAACCGCCGCTATTGATGGCATCAGCTTTACCAAAGGCTGCTATACCGGGCAGGAGATCGTGGCCCGCCTGCACTACAAGGGTAAAGTGAAGCGCTACCTGCAGCGTTTCAGCTGTGTGAGCGAATCCGCCATCAACCCCGGCGACGACCTCTATAACGGCAGCAGCAGCCAGTCGGCGGGCTGCGTTGTAAACGCAGTAAACATGGACGGGAGCTGGCACCTGCTGGCAGTGGCCACAGAGGCTGCCGTGGCGTCAGAGGGGGTCCATCTGGATCAGGACGGCAAGATCGCCCTGCAAGCCGCGGCCCTGCCCTACAGCGTTAACGAGTAACACCTGGTTATGCTTCCGGACACCGCCGGCCCCGCGCCGGCGGTCGTGTTGCCGGGGCTTGCAATCGGGTTTACAGCGGCGGCACTGCCCAGTCGATCGGCATCTCTCCCCGCTGCTGCAGCCAGGCGTTGGCTTTGGAGAAGTGGCCATTACCGAGAAAACCCCGGTGAGCCGACAGGGGTGACGGGTGTGGCGACTGCAACACACAGTGGCGGGCACGATCTATGATCCGTCCCTTCTTCTGCGCATAACTGCCCCACAACATAAACACCAGTCCTTCCCGCTCGCGATTGAGATGATCGACGATGGCGTCGGTAAACGGCTCCCAACCCTGCCCCTGATGGGACCCGGCATTACCCTGCTCCACACTCAGGGTGGCATTGAGCAACAGCACCCCCTGCTCCGCCCAGTGTTGCAGGCACCCGTGCTGTGGTGCGGGAATACCCAGGTCACGCTCAATTTCCTTGTAGATGTTGCGCAGCGACGGCGGAATGGCTATCCCCGGCGGCACGGAGAAGCTGAGCCCGTGGGCCTGTCCCGGCCCGTGATAGGGGTCCTGCCCCAGAATGACAACCTTCACCTGATCGAAGGGCGTGCTGTTGAGGGCGTTAAACATCTGCGCCCCCGGGGGAAAGATCACCTTGCCCTGCTGCTTTTCAGCGGCCAGGAACTGACGCAGGGACTGTATGTAAGGTTGGTCAAACTCCGGCTGCAGCACTTGCAGCCAGGAGGGAGTAAGCTGGATTGATTGCCCGGACATGGAGGGTTTCACCGCGGTCGAAAGCCCCGGAGTGTAATAAACCGGTGCCACTATTCCCACCCCCCACAGCCGGTAACCGCCGCATCGGCATAGAGACCAGCGCGGCAGTCAGGTAAACTATGCGCCCTTTTCATACCACCAGCAGCCGAAGCCTATGCACCTGTTTGTCGACAACCTCATCAATGTGGACTTCAGCTACCTCCACCCCGCCCGCGGTATGCTGGGCGAGACCTGGATTGCCAGTACCACCATGGCCGGCGCACTGGATCCGCAGGGCATGATCTGCGACTTCGGCGTGGTAAAGAGCACTATCCGCAACTGGCTCAACAGCGAGCTGGATCATCGCCTGGCTGTTCCCCTGCGCTCCCCCAACCTCACACTAGAGGAGCAAGGAGATCACCTGCGCATTCACTGGCGCTACGGCGACCGCACCCTGAACTGTCTCTCCCCCCGCAGCGCCATTGCGCTGCTGGACGTGGAAGAGATCACCCCGGAACTGGCAGCGCGCTGGAGCTGTGAACAGCTGCGCGCCCTGCTGCCCGGCAGTCTGCTGTCCCTGCAGCTGGAATTTGCCACAGAAGCCATCAGCGGCGAGTTCTACCACTACAGCCACGGCCTGAAAAAGCACGGCGGTAACTGCCAGCGCATTGCCCACGGTCACCGCTCCACCATCGCCATCTGGCGCAATGGCCAACGCGACAGTGGTCTGGAACAAGAGTGGGCGCAGCAGTTCCGCGACATCTACATCGGCACCCGTGAAGACCTGGTGGCGCCGCCCACCGACACCCTGGAGTTTGCCTACCAGACCCCGCAGGGGCAGTTTGAACTCTCCATGCCGGCTCCCAACTGCTACCTCATCGACAGCGACACTACCGTTGAACTGATCGCTGCCCACATACTGCAGCAACTGCAACAAAACCATCCCGGCGACCTCTTCCGGGTCAAGGCCTTCGAAGGCATGGGCAAAGGCGCCATTGTCGAAGGCTGATTTCCCCGGCCGGGCTACACTCTTTCGTTAGTACACAGAAAATAAGCGAGAACCGTTTTGACAGAATTTACCCTGGGACAACGCTGGATCAGCAATACCGAACCGGAACTTGGCCTGGGCATCGTCAGCGATGTTGACCACCGCCTGATCACCATCAGCTTCCCCGCCGCCGATGAACATCGCGCCTACGCCCGCAATAACGCCCCCCTGGCCCGGGTTAAATACCGCCTCGGCGACCAGGTGCAGGATCTGGACGGCAACAGCATGGTGATCCATGCCATTGACGAAAATGACCACTACATTACCTACACCGGCGAGAACAGTGAGGGCGAAAGCTGCTCCCTCGGCGAGGTGGAGCTGGACTGCTTCGTCAACTTCAACAAGCCGCTGGAGCGCCTGTTTGCCGGCCAGATCGACAAACTCAGCGATTACCGCCTGCGCCAGCAGACCCTGGTGCAGCAACAGAAGCTGGCCAGCGCCCATATCACCGGCCTGATCGGCCCGCGGGTGCAACTGCTCCCGCACCAGCTTTACATCGCCAGCGAAGTGGGACAACGGTTCGCCCCGCGGGTATTGCTGGCGGACGAGGTGGGACTGGGCAAAACCATTGAAGCCGGCCTCATCATTCATCAACAGTTACTGCGCGGACTCAGCCAGCGGGTATTGATTGCCGTGCCCGACAGCCTGGTACACCAGTGGCTGGTGGAGATGCTGCGTCGCTTTAACCTGGCTTTCACCTTGCTGGACGAAGAGCGCTGCGACGCCATTGAGAATCCCGAATCCCTCGATGAGGAAGAGCTGGGGCTGGAAGAGATCAGCAGCGACAACCCGTTTGACTCCGCCCAACTGGTGCTCTGCAGTATCAGCCTGCTGAGCGACAACCCCAAGCGCCTGCAGCAGGCCCTGGAATGCCGCTGGGACCTGATGGTGGTGGATGAAGCCCATCACCTGCACTGGCATCCTGACATGCAGTGCGACGCCTACAGTGCCGTCGAACAACTGGCCGCCCTCGCCCGCGGCCTGCTGCTGCTCACCGCCACACCGGAACAGGTAGGGGTGGACAGCCACTTCGCCCGCCTGCGGCTGCTGGACCCGGATCGCTATTTTGATCTCGACCGCTTCCGCGAAGAGCAGACCCACTTTGGCGACATCAATAACTGGATTGAACAGCTGCATAGCGGGCAGGCGGCCGACCAGACTCTCAAACAGCAGCTGCAAACCCTGCTGGGTAACGACGTGGTGCCACTGCTGGAGTCAGACTCCGGCCGCGAGACCGTAACCGAACAGCTGCTGGATCGCTACGGCACGGGCCGTGTACTGTTCCGCAATACCCGCGCCGCCGTGGCCGGCTTCCCGGAGCGCCGCCTGCACAGTCATCCCCTGGAAACGGACGAAGACGAACTGCAAGGCAAATTGCAGTGGCTGGTGGCCTGGCTCAAGCAGCACCGGCAGGAGAAGATACTGGTGATCTGCTCACAGGCCCACACCGCCCAGGAGCTGGAACTGCAACTGAGACTGCGTCACGGTGTCCGCAGCGCCGTGTTCGTGGAGAGCCTGAGTCTGATTGAGCGGGACCGGGCGGCCGCCTATTTCGCCGACCAGGAAGATGGCGCCCAGGTGCTGATCTGCTCCGAGATCGGCAGCGAAGGCCGTAACTTCCAGTTTGCCCACCACCTGGTCATGCTGGACCTGCCCCTCAACCCGGACCTGATCGAGCAGCGCATCGGCCGACTCGACCGTATCGGCCAGACCGAGACCGTGCACATTCATGTGCCGGTCCAGAGTGGCAGCGCCGAAGAATCCCTGCTGCGCTGGTATCACGAAGGCCTGAATGGTTTCGAACAGGTCTGCCCCATTGGCCAGGCAGTCTACGATGAGTTTGCCGATGAGCTGGACGCGGCAATGCGGGACGCCGCCAGCCTGCCGGAACTGATTGCCACCACCAAAGCCCGCAGCGACGAGCTGCGTGATGCCCTGCGTCACGGCCGCGACCGCCTGCTGGAGCTGAACTCCTGCAAGCCCGCGGTAGCCACGCAACTGGTGGATGCCCTGGCAGCTCTCGATGAAGACCCGGATCTCGTCGCCTATATGGATCTGGCCTTTGACTGCTACGGTGTGGATTCCGAGCGCCACAGTGAACACAGCTTCGTGGCCCACCCATCGGATCACATGCATAGCCAGCACTTCCCCGGGCTGCCGGACGAAGGCATCACTGCCACCTACAGCCGCCTGCAGGCGCTCAGCCGTGAGGACATGAACTTCCTCACCTGGGAGCACCCCATGGTGAGCGGCGTTATGGATATGGTGCTTAACAGCGAGCGGGGCAACACCACCGTCTGCACCATGAAACTGCCACCGCTGAAACCCGGCAGCCTGCTGGTGGAGGCACTCTTCTCGGTTCACCACAGCGCCCCACGCTTCCTGCAGCTGCAGCGCTTTCTGGATAACAGCTACCTGCGACTGGTGACCGACAACCAGTTACGCGCCCTGCAGAATGTGGTTAAGGACGAGCACTTCAGCAAACTGGAGCAGCGCCTCAAAGGCGCCACCGCCAAGCAGCTGGTGGAACACGCCCGCAACGAGATCGAGCGCATCGCCAGCCACCTGGAAAAGCAGGCGGAAGCGGAGCGCCAGCAATTGATTGATACCGCCCGTGACAATATCAACCGCTACTACGAAGGTGAGCTGTCCCGCCTGCGCGCACTGGCGGACGTGAACCCCAACATTCGCGGTGATGAGATCGCGTTTCTGGAAGAGTTGCAGCAGGTCAGCCTGACCAGCCTGGAACACGCCCAGATTCAGCTGCACGCCATCAAGGTGGCACTGATCACCAACTGAGGCACTCATCCGCCAAATAAAAAAACGGGCCCCATGGGGCCCGTTTTTTTTGTAACTGCGCAGCAAGCTATCTTCAGCTCTCCATCCACACCTCTTTTACCCAGTACCAGACGCTCTCCCACTCATCCTCGGTGTAATCGCCGCTGCGCAGCCACAACTTCACCTCCCCCTCCAGGGAGACACAGTAATAACCCTCGGGGCATTCGCACAGCACCACCATATCCCGTGGCATACCCAGGTCCCAGGCTGTTGCGGTCACTTCCGCCAGATAAGTATGGGATTGGGGATCCGCCACGGTAACCGGCTCCAGTGAGCCGTAGATGACATCGGACGCCGTCAGTAGAAACTCCCGGAAGTCCGGATGCAGCGGCATCAGGATCTGCTCCAGGGCATCCACCAGCTGCTCGTCGTCCGGCAGCTCCAGCGGCACCGGCACGGATTCGGCCATCTCGTGCAGCTCGTCAACAATTTCCTGCATTGCTCACTCCGGTCAAAACTCTTATCCAGTCAACAGGCCCTGCTTAGAGACTCCCCAGCAGGCCATCTTTCAAACGCACAATCTGCTCACCCTGATCGTCGATACGGAAGAAATCATCCTGATTTTCGTACTCGGGGCCAGGATCGCACTGTACCGGCTTGCCAAACGCCTCCCAGGCAGCGCGCGCGCACTCCACGTCATTGGCCCAGGGGGTATGGGGGGAGTCGAACCAGATACCCACATAGGGGCCGTCCTCAATGCCCGTCTGGATCACAATGGGAATCGCCGGCGAGTGCTCCAGGGTACGAAACATCCGCACGCCCTGCTGGCCCTTGTCCACCGGCAGCTCCTCAATGGGCCCCAGCACACTTTTCATCCAGCCCAGCACCCGTTTCAGTACCGGCTCCCGGATGTAGATCTCGATATCCCGCTGCATGGTTTTCTCCTGTGGTCCAGCTCCGGCAACTGACGTCTGGCGCCACATAAATCGGCCGCCCCAAAAGCGGCGCTACGTTATCA
Organism: Pseudomaricurvus sp. HS19; assembly: GCF_009857815.1. Taxonomy (GTDB): domain Bacteria; phylum Pseudomonadota; class Gammaproteobacteria; order Pseudomonadales; family Cellvibrionaceae; genus Pseudomaricurvus. Next base: position 1,003,595 of record NZ_WVVW01000001.1, read on the forward strand.
CTTCTCCCGCGCCGAACCCAGCGGCAGGCGGGCGTTTCTGCAATTTAGTTTTAGCGCTTTTGCTGCTAGAATTCCGCCCTTTCGCATCGAGCCCAGTAGCCCACCATGCAACTAGAACAGTATTACACCCCCCGCGGAGATGGCTTCAGTTTCAGCCGCGAGCAGGCCAGCCGCTTTGCCAAGGGCGTCGCCGACGACTTCAACCCCATCCACGACACTGACGCCAAACGCTTCTGCGTACCGGGTGACCTGCTGTTTTCACTGGCCCTGGAACAGCTCGGCCTGTTCGAGTCCATGGAAGTGAAGTTCGCCGACATGGTCTCCGATGGAGTGACCCTGCATTTCAACCAGGACGACAGCCGCCACATCGACATCGCCGATGCCGAGGGCCGGACCTACCTGTCTGTGGCCACTGCGGGCGAGAACAACGCCAACCGCGAGCTGGCCCGGGACCTGGCCGCAGAATACGCCGCCTTCTCCGGCAAGACCTTCCCCCACGTGCTGGTGCCGCTGTGGAAAGAGCACGGCGTGATGGTCAACCCGGCCCGCCCACTGGTGATCTACGAATCCATGGCCATCCAGCTGCATCAACTGACCTTCTCCAACCTGCACCTGGAGCTGGCCGGCGCCCATATGGAAGTCAACGGCAAGCGCGGTAACGCGCGCCTGGAGTTTGAATTCCGCGATGGCGACAAGATCATCGGCCGCGGTGAGAAGCGCATTGTACTCAGCGGCCTCAAGCCCTATGAAGAGGATGCCGTGGAAGGCCTGGTCGCTTTCTACGAGCAACGCAAAACCGACCTGGCCTGAGTACTTCAGGCCGCCTGCTCTGCCCTCCTGCCCTCAGGGCTCCCGTCAGACCACCGCAGCGACAATCAGCTGCCCGCTTTGGGCTGGTAGCTGTCGCACAACTGCAGCCAGTGATCGATACCCGGCCCACGGTACTTCTGCTTGTGCAGGACGATATAAAAGCGACGGTGCCAGTCCCGGTGGGGTACCGCCAGCGGGATCAGGCTGCCGCGCCGGAACGCGTCCCGCAGGGTAATCTCCGACAGGCATCCAATACCCAGCCCCGCCTCTACCGCTCGCTTGATGGCCTCGGTATGCTGCAGCTGGTGGCGAATCTGCAAATCCGGCAACAATCCATGCATGGCGCGATCAAACGCCTGCCGCGTGCCGGATCCCGACTCCCTCACTACCCACGGTGCCGCCAGCAGATCCTCATCGTCCATCACACCCTTCTCCGCCAGCGGATGCCCCGGGGCGCAGAACACCACCAGGTCGTCTTCACGCCACGGTATTACCTCCAGATCGGGGTGCTGCAGCTCCCCTTCCACCAGCCCAATATCAATTTCATAGTTGGCCACCATGCGGGCTATGGCTTCGGTATTGGCCACCGTCAGCTGCACATCCGCGCCCTCGTGGCGGTTCATGTAGTCCGCCATCATCTCCACCGCCAGGTAATTGCCGATGGTGAGAGTGGCGCCCACCTTCAGCAACCCCAGCTCCTGGTGACGGGCCAGATCCCGCTGAAAGGACTCCGCCTGCGCCAACAGTGCCTCCGCCTTCGGGCGCAAGGTGCGGCCCAGCTCGTTGAGCTGCAGGCGCTTGCCCACCCGGTCAAAGAGCTGGATATCGAACTGCTGCTCCAGGTCCCGCAACGAACTGCTGGCCGCCGACTGGGACATGGCCAGGTGCTCCGCCGCGCGGGTGATGTTTTCAAAGTGGGCCGCCGCCAGGAACACCTCCAGCTGCCGCAGGGAATATTTCATACTCAGGCCTTAATCGGATTTTCTGATTAACATCAAATAAATTATGAGTTTTGCAGATATAGTATCCAGACGATAAGGTGTCGGCAAGTTAACATTTGATGGGGGCTATACCATGGCGGAGCTACTCCGGGAACGGGTTACCAGCGTGCACCACTGGAACGACAAGCTGTTCAGCTTCCGGGTCACCCGTGAACGCGGCCTGCAATTCAGCAACGGCCAGTTTGTGATGGTGGGGCTGGAAGTGGACGGCAAACCCCTCACCCGCGCCTACAGTATCGCCAGCGCCAACTACGACGATGAAATGGAGTTTTTCAGCATCAAGGTGCCCAACGGCCCCCTCACCTCACGCCTGCAGCACCTGCAGGTGGGAGACGAGGTTCTGGTCAGCAACAAACCCACCGGCACCCTGCTGGTGGACTACCTGCTGCCCGGCCGCAACCTCTACCTGGTCAGCACCGGCACCGGCCTGGCCCCCTTCCTCGCCGTGATCCGCGACCCGGAAGTCTACGAGCGTTTTGACCGTATTATCCTGACCCACGGCGTACGCCAGGTTTCGGACCTGGCCTATCAGGAGCTGATTGAAAATGAGCTGCCGCAGGACGAATACCTCGGCGAAGAGATTCGCAAAAAGCTGCTCTACTACCCCACAGTGAGTCGTGAGCCCTACCGCAACGAAGGCCGTATCACCACCCACCTGCAAAGCGGCGAACTGACCACAAAGCTCGGTCTCGACAACATCGACCCTGCTCAGGATCGTTTCATGATCTGCGGCAGCCAGGGCATGTTGCGCGACTGCACCCACTGGCTGGAGGAGCAGGGTTTCAAGGAATCCCGCCAGGGTTACAAGGCCGATTACGTGATTGAGCGAGCGTTCGTAGAGCGTTAATAAACAACGCTCGCCCGGCAGTTGATGTCACACATACGGTGTAAGATGCGTGTGGAGAACGTAAGTTAGCCACCTGACACTCAACACCCTACTGCTGTATTACGACGATGATTCAACTGCTGAACCTCCCCTGTGCGCTGGTGGACCTGGAAACCACCGGCGCCAGCACTGGCGCCGACCGCATTACCGAAGTGGGACTGCTGCGCTGTCGCGCCGACACCGCCCCCCAAAGCTGGGAGCAGCTGCTCAATCCCGGCACCGGCATTCCCGAATTTATTCAGCAGCTCACCGGTATTACGCCACTGATGGTGGCGGACAAGCCTGCCTTCGAACAGGTTGCCAATGAGCTCTGGCTGCAGCTGCAGGATTGCCTGTTCGTGGCCCACAACGCCCGCTTCGACTACGGTTTCCTGAAAGCGGCGTTTCGCCGTTGCGGCTACGATTTCAAACCAAAAATTGTCTGCACCCTGAAACTGGCGCGGGAGCTGTTCCCGGACTGGCCCCGTCACGGACTGGATGCCATCTGCCAGCAGATCGGCTACCCACGCTCGCAAAGCCATCGCGCCATGGCGGACGTGCAGGCGATGTTTGCCTTTCTCTGTTTCGCCATTGCGCAATGTGGCCAGCAGGCGGTGGATGCAGCGGCGGCCAAACAGTTACGACGGCCGGCGCTGCCACCCCATATTGATCCGGCGGAACTTGAAGTCATACCCAATACGCCGGGGGTCTACTATTTCTACGGCGAGCAGGATTCCCTCCTCTATGTTGGCAAGAGTAAAACCCTGCGTACCCGTATCCTCTCCCACTTCAATGCCGACCACAGCTCCGGCAAGGAGATGGCGCTGAGCCAGTCGGTGCGGCGCATTGATTTTCGGCAAACCGTCGGCGAACTGGGGGCGCTGTTGCTGGAAAACGAGCAGATCAAATCCCTGTCGCCGATCTACAACCGCCGGCAGCGACGCTACCAGAGCCTGTGGGTGTGGGAGCTGTTACCGGGGGCCAATTCCGCACTGCAGCCACAGCTGCACAATCGTCCGGCACAAGGCTGGCTGCCGGAACGGGATCTGTACGGCCCCTACCGCAACCGCGGCAGCGCCCGCAACGCCCTCAATGCGCTGATTCGCGAGCGCCAATTGTGCAATCGGGTGCTGGGACTGGAGAGCGGCAACGGGGCCTGTTTTGCCCGTCAACTGGGGCAGTGCCATGGCGCCTGCGAGGGCGTGGAGAGTATTGACCAGCACAACCAGCGCCTGCTGGAGGCTTTCAATGCAAAGAAACTGGCAGCGTGGCCCTACCCCGGCCCCATTGCCATACGCGAACAGAGCCCAGACCGCTCACAAAGCTGCCTGCACATCATCTGTCACTGGGCGTACCTGGGCACCGCTGCCGACACAACGGCGGCACTCGCGCTGTTGCAACAAGCGCCGACAGAAGTGATGTTTGATGTGGAAAGTTACCGCCTGCTCTATAAGGCCATACACAAGGGCCAGCACGAGGTGATCGAACTGGCGCCTTCCATGGGGTCTCAGGTCAAGGATCAGGGCGCAGACTGACGCTGGATGCGGCGCTGTTCCGCCTCGCGCCAGCGACGGCGGGCTTCATCGTCGGCGGGCACCAGCGCCTCTACCGGGGATGGGCGACTGTCGGCGTCCACCGCCACCATGGTGAAATAGCAGGAGTTGGTATGCCGTACCGTCCCCTCCTGCAGGTTTTCCGCGGTAACGCGGATACCCACTTCCATGGAGGTGCGACCGGTGTAGTTCACCGCCGCCTTGAAGGAGACCAGCTCGCCGATGGCCACCGGCTCCTTGAACAGCACCTGGTCCACCGACAGGGTGACCACATACTTGCCACTGAAGCGCATGGCGCAGGTATAGGCGACCTTATCCAGCAGTTTCAACAGCTCGCCGCCGTGCATCTTGCCGCCGAAGTTACTCATATCCGGTGTGACCAGTACGGTCATCTCTGTCGTATGTTCGCGAGCCATGCATTCCCCAAATCACGCTATTGATCAGCAACGCCGCGGTATCGAAGTCAGCGACAGGCACCCGCAGGTCCGGGTACCCGGCCACCACGACACAGCAGCCTCCTGGCGCAGAATAACGTAACTCGTGTTTCCCCGCACCCACCACCGGCGACGGAGCGAAAGCCATCAATGTTTGATGGCGAACACCACCTGTACGGTCGCGGTAATGGTCTGCTCACCCACATTGAGCCGGGGCTCACGATCTGCCGCAGCCTCCATCAGCACGGCGGAGACCGCGGTTTTCATCATCGGCCGCTGCCACTGGGTATCCACATTGAGCTGCTGCACATCCCCAAGGCCCGCCTGCAACGGATCGAGACCGGCCACTACCTTGCGCCGGGCATGCTCCACCGCACGGCCGATTGCCTGCAGTTCCAGCTCGTCACGGTTACTGAAATCAAATTGCGGCGCCTGCAGTTGCGCCACACCCGCTTGCGCCAGCACCGAATAGACCGCAGGCAACTGCTCCAGGTCACGCAGTGTCAGGCTGAAACCGGCCCTCGCCTCGTAACCGGTGAGTTCACGTTTGCCATCACGGGGATAGTGCCACTGCGGTGTCACGGTTACCTGCGCAGCCTGCAGGTCCTTCTTCTCCACCTGCTGCGCCAGCACTGCGTTGATCAGGCTGTCGAGCTGTTGCCTGACCGCCCCCAGGGCCGCATCCGGCTGGTCGGCGTTGGCTATAACTGCGCCGCTGATGACCGCCATATCCGGCGCTGCTGAAACTTCGCCACTGCCACTGGCGGACGCCTGTGCTACCGGAGCCACCCGTTCTGCCTGATTGCAGCCGCTGATACCCACCAGCAAAACCAAACCCAGCGCCATAAGAATCGGGTTACGACCTGTCCTGTTCATGTTTATCTCCATCAATTGTCTCCCTGTGGGAACTTGCCTGTTATCCTGCAGCACGGCTGCGAAGCACCTGAGACCGCAACCTTTACCAGCAGTTCTCCCCCGCAGGGGATATAATCCCTGCCCCGGCGTGCCTCCCGCAGCCTGAAAACAGACAACGGAATATCCATGGCCCTCAAGGCAACCATCTACAAAGTGCGCCTGCACATCGCCGACCTCAGCCGTCACTACTATCAGCAGCATAGCCTGACAGTGGCCCTGCACCCGTCGGAAACCACCACCCGCCTGACCGCCAGACTGATTGCCTTTGCCTGTAACGCCAGTGAGACACTGGACTTCACCCGTGGCCTGAGCACCTCCGACGAACCGGATATCTGGCAGAAGGAGCCCGATGGTTCCATCGCCCTGTGGATTGAGCTGGGACAGCCGGATGTCAGGCGCCTGCGCCAGGCCAGCGGCAAGGCTCGACAGGTGCTGGTGTACTGCTACGACAACCAGCGTGCGCAGCAGTGGCTGCAATCCCTCAATGCCGAGCGCCAGCGACTGCCCAATGTGCGAGCCGTACAATTGCCCACTGACGAACTGGAAGCCCTGGCCGCACACCTGCAGCGCGGCTCGGAATGGCACCTGACGCTGGAAGAAAACACGGTGAATATTGCCGGAGAGGACTTTGCGACAGAACTGCAGTTACAGCCATTACTGAATTAATGCAGCTGCCCGGTGGCGATCCTCAGCGGTCGCCGTCCTCGCGCTTATTGCCGGCCCCGTTTACCCCGCTATCTCCCTCCGGATCACCCTCCTCAGGCGGCCACTGGTCCAGCACCGGCAGGCGCAGCAGATAGAGGGTTACTCCGGTGCCCACCAGCATCAGCAGCAGCGCAATCCAGCCGGAGCGCAGGATCAGGGACGATGAGAAGAGGCTGAACCAGAGCAGGATTAACACTCGATTACGGATGTGACGGGGGATGCCGCGCCCCTCTTCCCAGCTTCGCACAATCAGGCCGAAGTAGCGGTGATTGCGCAGCCAGTCATGGAAGCGCTGGCTGGAGCGGGAGAAGCACCAGGCGGCCAGGATGACAAAGGGAGTGGTGGGCAGTATCGGCAGGAAGATACCGATAATGCCCAGTACCAGGCTGGTCCAGCCCAGCGCTATCAGCACCCACCGCGTCATTGCCACTGACTTGACTGCCACTGACTAAATTGACACTGGCCGGATTGGCACAGACTGGATGGATCAGTCGTGCTGATGACCGCCGACTCCATGGGCGTGGCCGTGCGACAGCTCTTCGCTGCTGGCCTCGCGCACATCCACAATCTCGATGGCAAACACCAGGGTTTTACCCGCCAACGGATGGTTGGAGTCGATATCCACGTTTTTCAGGCCCACCTTGACCACCACCGCATCCTGCGGGCCGTGCTCGGTGTTGACCTGTACGATCTGGCCGGGCTTGATGTTGCCCTTGGTCAGCAGGTGCTTCTTGGGGATACGCTGGGTGGCGCCTTCCTGACGCACACCATAACCCTGCTCCGGGGTCAGGGTGACGTCGAAGCTGTCGCCGGCGGCCTTGCCTTCCAGCGCAGACTCCAGGCCCGCCAGCATGTTGTTATGGCCATGCAGGTAGAGGACCGGACTGCCCTCATGGGAGTCCTCAAACACCTCACCACCCTCTTCCTTCAGGCGGTAGTGGAGAGAGACAACTTTATCTTTGCTGATATTCATGGGGATACCTGTTACTTGACGATACTGAGCCCGCTCTTTCTGTGAGCGGACCATAAAACCGGCGCAGTATGCCACAGTCAACGCCTGTGGCAATGAACCCTGGACTGCCCTAAGCCGTGGGATTGTCATCCCCGGTGTCATTAACCACGGAGACCACCATCCCGTTCGCAGCAGCGAACTCCTGCAATGGCTGCAGTGCAGATTCAGGCAGGTCCAGTACCATATTTACCTGCTGTGTATAGCTGACTTCGACCAGATGACCACCATGCAGGTCCATCCAGTGGCGCAGCCCCTGCTCCAGGGAAAAATCCAGCTGCACCTCCCGGCGACAGAGACTGACCTGGCGGGCCAATGACAGGTCTGCCATCACCAGTTGTGCAGCCTGGCTATAGGCACGCACCAAACCACCGGCACCCAGCTTGATGCCGCCAAAGTAGCGTGACACCACCAGCATGATGTCCCCCACCTGCTTGTGCTGCAAGACGTTAAGGATCGGTTTACCGGCGGTGCCAGTGGGTTCACCGTCGTCAGACATGGCCACCGTGCCCGGCGACCAGGGATTGCCAATCAGGTAGGCCCAGCAGTGATGGCGCGCGTCGGGGAACTGCGCCTTGGCCTCAGCCAGCACCTGCAACGCCTGCTCACGGTCGCGGGCCAATGCCGCACGGGCAATAAAGCGGCTCTTTTTGATCTCATACTCCACCTGCAACGGCGCGGCGGGAACACTGTAATCACTCATCCGTTATATCCCCTGGCAACATGGGGGTGACCAGCTCCAGCAATTGCCCGATGCGGGCGTTACTCAGCTGCCGATAGTCCGGGTAGGGACAGACAATTACGCCACGCTCCCGGTTTACCGCGAAATACTCATCCAGCCAGACCAGCTGCGGTAACGCCAGCGTCGCTGCGTAGGTCTTGCCCATCACAATGTGCACTCGGCTTTCCTGCACGCGGCTATCCTGCACGCCGCCAGCCAACCCGCCGGGTGAGCTCTGCCAGTCGGGCGCGGAGAAGAGCAACTGCTCATGACCGTCCGCCTGCAACAGCGCCTGATCGCGATACGCCTGCCAGCTACTGAAGTGACCCTGCACCCCGGCCAGTGGCAGTTCAAAGACAAACTTGGCCAGCACGTTAAAGACCTTGCGCCAATGGTTGCTGCTGTGGGCGACGATATGGGCGATCTCACCGGCCAGCAGCGGACGCACTGCCTGCAACTGCCGGAATTCCGGCAGCGGCGGCCGGTTGGCAAGGTAGAAGCTGATCGCTGGTTTTACTCCGCCCAACCCACAGGGGGCACTCTTCTGTGTCACACATGGCTCCGGCGCAAAAGCCGGCACTATAACAAGCACTTCCCGCACTGTCGCGCCGACGCCTGTCGCCTCACGCTGGCTCAGCCGTTACAATGGCCGCCGTCCAGCCAACCACTCCCGAGACAGGCACCCCGCTATGGCAATCCACTGGTATCCCGGCCACATGCACAAGGCCCAGAAGCAGATGAAAGAGGTTTTGCCACAGGTGGATCTGCTGATTGAGGTGCTGGATGCCCGCATCCCCTACTCCAGCGAAAACCCGGCCATTGCCAAACTGCGAGGCGACAAGCCCTGTATCAAGGTGTTAACCAAGTGCGATCTCGCCGATGCCGACATCACCGCCCGCTGGCAGGCGTTTCTGGAACAGGAGAAAGGGGTGAAGACACTGGCGGTCAGCACCCAGGATCCCGGACGCATGAAAGCGCTGCTGGAGCTGTGCCGCAAGATGCTGCCCGCCAAGGATGCCAGTGTGAAAACCATTCACACCATGATTGTCGGCATCCCCAATGTGGGTAAATCCACACTGATCAATATTCTCGCCGATCGCATCATTGCCAAGACCGGTAACGAACCGGCGGTCACCAAAAGCCAGCAACGCATCAACCTCGGCAATGGCATCCTGCTGCTGGACACCCCCGGCATCCTCTGGCCCAAGGTGGAGAATCCCCACAGCAGCTACCGCCTGGCTGCCACCGGTGCCATCAAGGACACCGCCATGGAGTACGACGACGTCGGCTTCTACCTCGCGGATTACCTGCTGAAGGCCTACCCGGAGCGCCTCAGGGAGCGCTATAACCTGGATGAACTGCCCGGTACCGAGCTGGAGTTCCTGGAACAGGCCGCCACCCGCCGCGGCGCCCTGGCCAGTGGCGGGCGCGCCAACCTGCACAAGATTTGCGAACTGCTGGTGAATGAGATGCGGGCCGGCATGCTGGGTCCCGTCACCCTGGAGACGCCGGAGATGATCACCCGCGAGGAGATCGAACTGGCAGAGCAGGAACGCCTGAAAGAAGAGGAGAAAGCGGCGCGCAAGGAGCGTTTCAAGGCTGGCAGTGAACCTCGCAACCACAGTGAGGCCCAGACACAGGCACAGGCACATAAACCGAAAAAGGAAACCAAACCGGGAGCCGCAGGTAAGACCTCCAGGATACCAAGCCGATCTGCCGCCACACCCGCAGCGAAAAAGTCGGCAGTATCCAAGGCCAAAAAACCGGGCACGCAAAAACAGGCCACAAAGGCAACTTCCTCCCGACAGCCAGCCAATTCACCCAAGGGACGCAAGCGTAAATGACCACCACCAACCGCCGATCACTGCCAGTCTCCCTTACCATCCTGATTGTGGCAGCCGTAGCCATTGCTGTCGTCTGGCTGCTGAGACCCGACAGCGGCTCTGTCAGCCAGCTTGAGCAGGCGCCACTACCATGGAAAATCACCACCTTCGAAGACGGCACCAGCGAGGTGTTTCGCCTGCACCTGGGCGAAGTAACCGTCGCCCAACTGCTGCAACAATTGGGTGAGGATCATGAACTGGCGATCATCAGTGACGATAACGATCACAGCGGACTGGAAATCTTCTACACCAGTTTTTCCGCCGGCCCGATCAAGGGCAAGTTGATTGCCCGGGTAGACGCGGCGCAGGAGACACTGGAAACCATGCAGGCCAACGCTGCCAGTTCATCTTACATCGACACAGGCTCACGCAAGTTTTTGCTCAACGCCAGCGACCTGCAACGCATCCAGGAGTGGACCATTGCCGGCCTCGGTTTTGTGCCCACGGCTAACCTCAGTGACGAGGTGATTGTGGCCCGCTTTGGCGAACCTGCCCGTAAGGTAGCGACTGCCGATGCCGTGCACTATTTCTACCCGGAGAAAGGGGTGCATATTGCACGCAGTGACGAGGCAAAGGAGCTGGTGCAGTATGTGGCGCCGCGGGATTTTGCCAGGCTGGAACTACCGCACACTGACAGCGGCGATAGCACTCACCCCGAATAACAATCCTTAGCGCTGTTCGCCGCCCTGCAGGTCCGCAGGTTGATCCACATCCCGCAACACCCCTGCATCGGTGACGGCTAACCGGTACAGTGCCTGCGGGTAGGCGTGAATCACCGAGCGACCGCCTTCATCGCCAGTGAGCTGTCGCAACGACCACATAAATTGACGACTGAAGATGACCGGGTGCCCCGGTTGCATGGCTGCGGGAGTCTCCCCGGGCTGGAAAAATGGCCGCACAATCAGCGGCGCATCTTCACCACGACTTTGCCGCTGCTGCCAATAACTCTGTTGCAACCGGCGATAGGTTTCCACCGCCACAAAGGGCATATCCCCCAGCACGATCATCCAGCCATCGGCGTCAGCGGAGGCCTTAACCCCCTCCTGCAGACTGACACTCATAGGCTGGGCACGACCGTCGGCGGTGACTGCCCGCCACTCAATGCCCAGACGTTCCAACAGTGCCTGTAACGGATAGTCTTGCGCCCGCACCAGGCACAGCGGCGTCAGCCCCGCCTGCTGCAAACGCTCACAAGTGTGCTGCAACACCGGCCGGCCATCCGCCATCGGCGCCAGCAATTTATCCCCCCCAAAACGGCTGCCCTGCCCCGCAGCCAACAACAGTACCTGCAGCTCACCTTCCATCAATCCCCCCCCTGAATCATTCTTATTTTTTTGTAATGACTGTTACACCAATCCATGACGGGCGGCGGTCAGTTGCGCTGCCACCGACAAGGCAATCTCCATTGGCGTCTTGCTGCCGATGGGCAACCCCACCGGGCCGTGCAATCGCTGCAACTGGGCGTCGGTAATGCCGAAATGTTTCTGCAGCCGCTGCCGGCGTCCCTGATTGGTTCTCACGGACCCCAGCGCACCGATAAAAAATGCTTCCGATTGCAAGGCTTCCAGAAGCGCCAGGTCATCCAGCTTGGGATCGTGGCTCAGGGTGACCACGGCGGTGCGCGGGTCCGGCTGCAGATCCCGCAACACATCATCGGGATAACCGTCGCACAGCTGCCCCAGTTCAGGTCGCCATTGCGCCCGGTATTCAGGCCGCGGGTCGGCCACCAGAACCCGGTACTCCAGAGCCCGCGCCAGCTCGGCGAGATAGGCAGAGGTTTCGCCAGCACCCACAATCAACAGGCGCCATACCGGACCGAAAATATTGGTCCAGCCCTGCGACGTGAGTTCGGCCTTGTGTTCTCCGCGATAGGCCTCGAGGGTAACTACCCCGGACGCCAACTCCACGTGGCGTGTAAGGGTGCGGCGCTGCTCAATGGCCTGCAGCAGCGGCTCCACCTCTGCGGGTGAGCGCAATGGCTCCAGCAACAGGTCCAGGCTGCCCCCACAGGGCAACTTCAGGCGCTCCCGCTCCTCTGCCGTCTCGCCGAAACGCTCCAGGGTGCACTGCTGCGGTGGCTGCTCCACCAGGCGCTGCAGCAGATCCTCCTCGATACAGCCACCGGATACCGAGCCGGCAAAGCGACCGTCGCCACACACCACCATAATCGACCCCACAGGCCTTGGTGATGTGCCGTAAGTGTTCGCCACCGAAACCAGCGTGGCGGAAATACCCTGTTGCAGCGCCTGTTGCGCGCAGAGCAGGACTTCGTGTTGTGAACCTTGCACAATGATCCTCTTCAGTGAGCACCGGACAATCTTTGCCCGGCGTCGCAGCGACAGCGCACAGGCTGTCAAAACCCCAGTCGTCGCCAGAAGACAACGACCAAATATTGGTGTCAGATGACTGACATTTTATACATCATCAGCTATCCGGTGATAGTGACGCCGGTCCCGACAGCCACTGGACTGCGGCGCGAAAACAGGGACACTGATATGGCAATAGGGACACTGATATGGCAATAGGGCCACGCCATCAGACAGGCTCCCGGGCTTTTTGCTAGCATCGGGACAGTGTTTTACCCAGAGACCTCTATGAATAATAACGATTTTTTGCAGAAGTACGGCCCGGTGGCCGTGATAACCGGCGCCTCCTCCGGAATCGGCGCCTCCTTTGCCGCCAACCTGGCCGCCAAAGGCTTTGACCTGGTGCTGGTGGCACGTCGTAATGATCGCTTGCAGCAGTTGGCAGACAGTTTGTACCAGCAATACCAGACAGGGGTCACTGTAGTGCAAGCCGACCTGGCCAGCGCCGATGCGTCTGAGCAGATTCTCGCAGCCACCCGCGAGCTGGATACCGGACTGCTGATCTGTAACGCCGGTTTTGGCTACAAGGGTCACTTCACCCATGGTGATCCGCAGTTGATGAGCGCCATGCTGCAGGTTAACTGCCACTCGCCCATGGCACTGGCCCAGGGCTTCCTGCCACGCCTGCAGGCACGGGGTCGCGGGGGCGTTATTTTTACCGCCTCGGTGGAAGGCCTGCTGGGCTGCCCCTACTCCGCGGTCTATTCCGCCAGCAAAGGCTTTCTGGTCAACCTGGGCGAAGCCCTGTGGGCGGAGTACGCCGCCGACCCCATCGATATACTGACCCTCTGCCCCGGCGCCACCGACACCGAAGCCCCGGCCAAACAGGGTATCGATCCGGCCACCCTCAGCAACCTGATGTCCCCGGAGGACGTGGCACAACTGACGCTGGAGAACATCACCAACGGCCCGGTCTATATCCCCAGCGATCACTACCGCCAATCCTTTGAGCAGCTGCTCTCCCTGCCCCGTGCCCAGGCCCTGCAAGCCATGGCTGCCGGCATGAAACCGGGGTCCGGGCGATGAGTGTACAGGGACTGGATCACATCAACCTGCGCACCGCAGACATAGAAGCCACGGCGCGGTTTTATATTGAGGCCCTCGGACTGCAAGCTACCGATGTTCCCGGCGGTATCTCCTCACGCAAGGCAATTTGGCTCAAGGACAGCTGTGGCAACCCGATTCTGCACCTGCAACAAACGGAAGACAGCCACACCCCGAACGACGCCAATACCGACCCAGTTCATCACATCGCCCTGCGCTGCGATGACAAAGAGGTGATGCTGGCACGCCTGCACCGCATGAACCTGCGTCCGGCCGTCTATGAACGCGAAGCCCTCGGGCTGACACAGGTATTCCTCAAGGACCCGCACGGCGTACTGCTGGAACTGAGTTTTCACAGCCCGACACAATCACGCTGACAGCTCCAGCGACGCAACATCAACACATCAGGAGAACAATAATGACTCACGCCCCCGTTGCCCTTATCACCGGTGCCAGCTCCGGCATTGGCCTCGCCGCCGCCAAAGCCCTGGCCGCACAAGGCTGGAAGATTATTGCCACCGGTCGCAACCCGGAACGTTGCGCAGCCGCCAGGGAGCAAATTATTGCTGCCTCCAGCAGCGGTGACGTCACCATGATCACAGGCAACCTGGCACTGCTGGCAGAGGCTCGACGCATCGCGACTGAAGTACAACAGCTCACCGATCGCCTCAACCTGCTGGCCAATAACGCCGGCGGCATGGCAAAAGAGAAGGTCATCACCAGTGAAGGCCTGGAAGAGAATTTTGCGGCGAACCACCTCGGCCACTTTGTGTTGACCCGTGAGCTTCTGCCACTGCTGCAAAAGACTGCCGCGGCGTCAGGGCCCGGTTCTGTGCGCGTTATCAACACCGCATCGGATGCGGGTGAAATGATCCCGGGCTTTAACCTGGAAGATATGCAAAACCTGCAAAACTGGAACTACGGTATGGCGTACTGCACCGGCAAGCTGGCCAATGTGCTGTTTACCAAAGCGCTGGGCAAGCGGGTCAAAAAGGATGGCATCGTCGTACACGCTTTCCACCCCGGCATTGTGGACTCGCACTTTTTTGACTGCTTTGATGCCGATGCCAAGGCCCAGGTGGCTGCCAAGGGGATGCAGTCGACGGAGGAAGGGGCCAGTACCCTGATATGGCTGGCCACCAGCGCGGAGGCACAGGAAAATGGCGGCTACTTTGCGAACTCCGCACCACGCGAACCGCACCCGTGGGCCAGTGATGAAACCATTGTGGAGCGTTTCTGGCTGGAGAGCGAAAAACTGGTGGCGAGTGCGGAAAACTGAGACCGATTCGCGCACTCCACCAGGATGGGGTAAAAGTCTATTTTGCCCCGTCTTCACCAAAAATGGCTTTAGTGACCTGATCAATGGCGAGAATACGCCCGCGACGGGCCGCCGCTGACATCGGCAGGTAGCCCGCCTCATCATCCGCCAGACCCCAGTTGTGCACCGGACCGTGTGGCAGACGCTCCAATCCAACCCTCGCCACATCCTCCGGTCGTGCCAGGTTCGGCGGCACTGGCTGGCCGGTTTTGGCCAGGGTTTCCCGGAACGCCGGCGTATCGGTCTGGCCGAGGATAAGATTCAACACATCCACACCGTGAGGTTGCAGCTCCGCCCACAGCCCTTCACCAAAGTTGAGGTCAAACGCCTTGGTGGCGGAATAAACTGCCATAAAGCTGGAGCCACCGTAGCAGGCACCGGATCCCACCAGAATGATGCCGCCGCGCTTGCGTTCGCGCATCTGGCTGCCGAAGTGGTGACAGCAACGCACCACGTTCATCACGTTGCGATTCACCTGCCCCACCCAGGCATCCAGTGACGAGTCGAGGAAACGGGTATTGGTGCTGTCGGCGCCGGCATTGCTGATAAACAGCCCCAACTCGCGCTCGCCCACCACTGCCTGGATCTGCTCCAGTGCATCGGTGGCCGAGAGATCCACACTGGCGGCGACGGTTTCGATACCAAATTCGCGGCCCAGCTCCTGTGCCAGTGCCTGCAGCGGCGCGTCACGACGGGCGAGCAGTATGCAGTTGATACCTGCCGCTGCGACCTGCCTTGCAAAGGCGCTGCCGGTGCCTTCCGACGCACCGGCGATCAGGGCCCAGGGGCCATAGCGTTCATTCAGGTTCATGCTTGTTCCTCAATTATTGTGTAGGCAGGTGGCCGATCATAATCTCATACTCACATAACAACAGAACAGCAAGCACAGCGGAGACCACCCATGACCGACACCACCGTCCTGGCCGACAAGCAGGCCATTACCGAACTCATGTATCGCTACTGCCGTGCGGTTGACCGGCTTGATACCGAACTTGGCCACAGCATCTGGCATCCGGGCAGCGTTGCTGACTACGACGATTTTTACCAGGGCGACGGGCCTGGCGTTATCGACCTGATCTGCGCCCAGCACGGACACCTGCTATGCCATACCCACCAGATGTCCAACATTCTCATTGAGGTGGATGGTGACAGCGCCGCCAGCGAAGCCTACATCACCGCCACCCTGCGCCTGCAGCGCGGCGAGCAGCTGCAGCAGATGACCGTCTGGAGCCGCTATGTGGATCGCTGGTCAAAGCGCAATGGCCAGTGGGGGCTGGATAAACGCATCGCCATTCGCGATTTCGATGAGATCCGCAACGTCACCGCCATGACTCAACCGACAGTCAGCCGCCGCGACCGCCGGGATCCCTCCTACGGCGCACTAACCACAGGTCGGGCTTAGAGATCGGACCATGGCGATTTACAATGGCCGCCATTTTTCAGCCGGGGGAACCGCAAACGTGAGCACATTGCATTACTGGGACGATCTGATCCCGGGGAGTCGCGTCAAGCTGGGCGACTATTTTCTCAGCCGCGACGAGATCATTGATTTCGCAGGCAAGTACGACCCACTGCCCTTCCACCTTGACGAGGAGGCCGCCCGCCAGTCCCCCATCGGCGTGCTCTGCGCCAGTGGCATCCACACCATGGCCATACTGCAACGGCTGACGGTGGAGTCCTGGTTTTCCCGCATGCACATCGTGGTGGGGATGGGAGTGGACAAACTGAAGTTCATACTGCCTGTATTGCCGGACGAATCCCTCACCGGCCATGTCGAGGTCTTGCGCCAGATGCGGCTGCCCAACCAGAGTGATCGCGGCGCTGTGATTTATCGTGCAGAAGCCTATAATCCCCGGGGTGAAATGGTGGCCTCCATGCAGGGCACCATACTGGTGTTGCGCAACCCCAACTGACGGACCCAACCATGACCTTCTCCCGCATCAGCTGTCAGCAGGCAGCCCAGCTCATTAACGACCAGGAGTGCCAGCTGCTGGATATCCGCGACAAGATGTCCTATCTCAACGGCCACCCGCAGGGGGCCCGGCACCTGGACAATGACAACTTCAGCCAGTTTCTCGCCGCCGCCGACAAGCAGGCACCGACACTGGTGTTCTGCTATCACGGCAACAGCAGCCAGCAGGTAGCCGCGGTTCTGGCCCAGCAGGGCTTTGGCCAGGTCTACAGTGTGGACGGCGGTGCCGAACTGTGGCGCCAGCAGTTCCCCGACGCCACTGTCAAAGGCAGCTAACCCGCCGGACTCGCTACACCCCATGCAACCATCCATCACTTTCCCCCCGCACTGCGTGGACCAACTGCGCCTGCAATGCGAGCGGGAATCCACCCGTGAATTCAAGGCCCGGGGCTATTTGCTGCAGCGCTGCCCCCAATGCCGGCTCGCGGCGCGCACCTGTGTCTGCCAATGGCGTTCACCAGCGCAATGCAATACCGAGTTTGTGTTGCTGATGCACCGCGATGAAGTGTTCAAACCCACCAATACCGGCCGCCTGATCGCCGATCTCTTCCCCGGGCAGTGCCACGCTTTTGCCTGGAGCCGGCTGGAGCCACCGGCGGAGTTGCTGGCGCTGCTGGCGGACCCGGGACGCCATTGCCAGATCCTGTTTCCCGCTGCAGAAGGCGAGACCCGGCCCGTGGAAAGTCAGCCCACCACGCAGCCCGGCAAGATCCCCACTGTCGTCGTACTCGACGGCACCTGGAAACAGGCCCGCAAAATGGCCAAACACAGTAAGTGGCTGGCCGGATTGCCCCTGCTGAATCCCTCCAGCAGCGTGGACAATAAGATCCGTAAGCTGGGCAATTACCGCATACGGCAGGCCTGCGACAACAGTCGGCTGGCCACAGCAGAAGCCGCTGCCCTGGTGCTCGCCGCCGCTGACGAGGTCTCTGCTGCTAACCACCTGCTGGATTATTTCGACGTATTCAACGAGCACTACGTCGCCACCCGTATGAATCGTCAGCCACAGACGCTGGCCGCCCACAGCAACCTTCAGGAACACGCACTTTCTCAGGCAGGCTAACTCATAACTGCGAGGTGTCAGGGCATGAAACTGAATTATCAGACCCAATCGCCGGACCTGTTACACATTCCCGCGCTGGTACTCAGAAACCTGCGCGGCTGGCGCATCGAGATGCACCTGCGCCCCAACGACGACCACAGCTACTCTCTGATTGCCCTCTCCGGCATCGACAACTGGCCGGCGGAACTCTGCAAGGCCCAGGGACCCTACGAAACCCGTGACCAGGGCGTGGCAGCGCGCAGCGCCATCGTCAATCAGCTGTTGGCAAAAGGATTCCAGCTACTGGAAAACTCCGGCAGCATCTGGGTGGTACAGGTACAGAGAATGATCCGCAGCCTGCGTGACCAACGTACCGTCAACCGGGGCAACTACCAATTTCACCCGGATGATGTACTCTGAGCAGCCAAGATCAGGCCCCGACTGCTCCGCACTGAACACCTATGACCGCTACCTCCCCACAGAGAGCCC
The DNA here is from genome assembly GCF_009857815.1 of Pseudomaricurvus sp. HS19. Taxonomy (GTDB): domain Bacteria; phylum Pseudomonadota; class Gammaproteobacteria; order Pseudomonadales; family Cellvibrionaceae; genus Pseudomaricurvus. Next base: position 1,021,722 of record NZ_WVVW01000001.1, read on the forward strand.
TGATTATCATGGCTCACGGCAGCCGCAGGGCTGCAGCCAACGAAGAGTTTTTCCAACTGGTCGCGCAGGTCGCCGCCAGCGCCACGGGCTACCAGCTGGTACGCCCCGCCCTGCTGGAACAGGCACCGCCAACACTGCTGCAGGCCTGTCACGAGTTACCGGAGAGCGTGACGGAGATCGACGTCTACCCCCTGTTCTTTAACCAGGGTCGACATGTGGAAAAGGACATTCCAGCCCAGGTTGCGGAAGTACTGGATGCGTTTCCCGGCCGCCAGGTGCGGCTGCTTGAATACTTTGGCAGCAGTGCCGGCCTGGCAAACCTCATCGGCGAACACCTCTCCAGCCAGCGCTGACAACATGACGCCAATTACTGCGGCCTTGACTGTCATCAACTCTTCACAAATATACGGATTCCCATATATACGTTTTTTCGTATAATCCTCCCAACCCAAAGCGGGAGTGGAATGATGAACCCGACAGCCTTTTTCAAATCCCTGGCAGACGAGACCCGGCTGCAGAGCCTGTTGCTGATCCTGCATGAGGGAGAACTGTGTGTCTGTGAACTGACTGCGGCCCTGCAGGAACACCAGCCAAAGATTTCCCGCCACCTGGCGCAACTGAAAAAGACCGGCGTACTGAGCGACCGTCGTCAGGGGCAGTGGGTATTTTACCGGCTCGATCCACAGCTGCCCGACTGGGCCGCGCAGGTATTGCACACCACCGCCGCCGACAATGGCGCTGTTATCGAGGATGCCATGAATCGCCTGCGGCACATGGGAGAGCGCCCGGAACGCACCCGCGCCTGCTGCTGACGGCGCGACGACAACGCGACAAGGAAAGACAAGATGGGAATCTTTGAACGTTACCTGAGCCTCTGGGTGGCCCTTTGCATCGGTGCCGGGGTACTGCTGGGCAATCTGGCACCACAGCAGTTCGCGGCCATCGCTACGCTGGAGTGGGCACACGTCAACCTGGTGGTGGCCGTACTCATCTGGGTCATGATCTACCCGATGATGGTGCAGGTAGATTTTTCGGCCATCAAAAATATTGGCCGCCGTCCCAAAGGACTGCTGCTGACACTGGCCATTAACTGGCTGATCAAACCCTTTACCATGGCGGCGCTGGGCTGGCTCTTTTTCCGCGTACTGTTTGCCCCTTGGGTGGATCCACAGACCGCCAGCGAATACATTGCCGGCATGATCCTGCTGGGGGTGGCCCCCTGCACCGCCATGGTGTTTGTCTGGAGCCAGCTCACCAAAGGCGACCCCAACTACACCCTGGTACAGGTTTCGGTTAATGACCTGATTATGATCTTCGCCTTTGCCCCCATTGCCGCATTCCTGCTGGGCGTCAGTGACATTCACGTGCCCTGGGAAACACTGCTTCTGTCAGTTGTCCTCTATGTGGTACTACCCCTGCTGGCAGGCGTTGCCACCCGTGCCCTGTTGCACCGCTACCGCAGCGACGCGGCCATCGCCACCCTGCTGCAAACCCTCAAGCCCTGGTCCATTATCGGCCTGCTGGGCACAGTGGTACTGCTGTTCGGCTTTCAGGCACAGACCATCCTGCAGCAACCGCAGGCCATCGTACTGATTGCCATTCCGTTGCTGCTGCAGACCTACGGCATCTTTGCCATCGCTTACAGCGCTGCCCGCTGGCTGAAATTGCCACACGCCGTGGCCGCGCCCGCCTGCATGATCGGCACCTCCAACTTTTTTGAGCTGGCAGTGGCAGTCGCCATCTCCCTGTTTGGCCTGCACTCCGGTGCGGCGCTGGCCACCGTTGTCGGGGTGCTGGTAGAAGTGCCGGTGATGCTGTCACTGGTGGCCTTCGCCAACCGCACCCGCCACTGGTTTGGTAACTGATATGTTAGGAATATTTACGGATCTTGCCGACTGGGTTGTCTACCAACTGCTGGCGCTGGACGCCGGCAGCAAGCTGGGCAGCGCCCTGCACTTCTTTGTGGAGGATGTGAGCAAGATCTTCGCCCTGCTGCTGGTGATGATCTATGTCATCGCCCTGCTGCGCGCCTCGCTGAATGTGGAAAAAGTGCGTGACTACCTCAGCGGTCGTCACCGTGCCCTCGGCTACCTGATGGGCTCTGTATTTGGTGCGATTACCCCCTTCTGCTCCTGCTCCAGCATTCCGGTATTTCTCGGTTTTACCTCGGCCGGTATTCCGGTGGGTATCACCATGGCGTTTCTGCTCACCTCACCGCTGATAAACGAAGTGGCGGTGCTGTTGCTGCTCAGCCTGCTGGGCTGGAAGTTCACACTGCTCTACATTCTGGTGGGCATGCTGGTAGGTATAGCCGGCGGCCTGCTCCTGGACCTCATAAAGGCGGAACGCTGGCTACAATCATTCGCTGCCGAAGCACTGCAACGTGCTCGCAGTGGCAACGCCGTAACTACTACTATCGACGCAGAAGCGCTCTCCCTGCAACAGCGTCACGAGTTTGCCCGGGATGAAACCCTGGATATTTTCAGTCGCGTCTGGAAGTGGGTCATCATCGGTGTCGGCCTGGGCGCTGCCCTGCACGGCTTTGTACCGGAAGGCTGGATCGAGAACTATCTGGGCCAGGGCCAATGGTGGTCGGTGCCGGCGGCGGTAGTATTGGGGATTCCCCTCTACTCCAACGCCACCGGAGTCATTCCTGTCATGGAAAGCCTGATTCTCAAAGGGCTCCCCATCGGCACCACACTGGCTTTCTGCATGAGTACCGTAGCTGCCAGTTTTCCGGAATTTATCCTGCTCAAGCAAGTGATGCAGTGGCGCCTGCTGGCGATACTGTTTGCACTGCTGTTAACAGCCTTCACCATCGTTGGCTGGATCTTTAACGGACTGACTCCGTTTCTGTAAATGCACACGAGGAACTCACCATGCGAGAGATCAAAGTGTTAGGCAGCGGCTGTACCAAATGCACCAAAACCGCTGAATCCATCAGCAGAATTGCCGCCGAATTGGGCGTAGAGGCAAACATCATCAAGGAGACCAGTCCGCAGGCGATGATGAGCTACGGCGTCATGAGCACACCGGCGGTGGTGGTGGACGAACAACTGGTACACAGCGGCTCCATTCCCCACCGTGAACAGATTGAAGGCTGGCTGCGCCAGCCCTGACTTTTTCCCGGATCACTAACAGGACACATCATGACTATCAAAGTGGGTATCAATGGCTTCGGCCGCATGGGACGGCTGGCTCTGCGCGCGGCCTTCGACTGGGACGACCTGGAGTTTGTACAGATCAATGATCCGGCAGGCGATGCCGCTACCCTCGCTCACCTGCTCACCTTCGATTCGGTGCACGGCCGCTGGCATTACGACGCAGGTCACGACGGCGATGCCATCGTTATCAATGGCCAGCACATTGCCTGCACCCGGAACACGAGTATCGGCGACACGGACTGGTCCGGCTGCGATGTGGTGATTGAAGCCAGCGGCAAGATGAAAACCAAAGCGGTATTGCAGGCCTACCTGGATCAGGGCGTGAAGCGTGTTGTGGTGACCGCCCCGGTAAAAGAAGATGGTGTGCTTAACGTGGTTATGGGTGTGAATCACCAACTCTACGACAAGGCTCAACACCGGATTGTCACCGCGGCATCCTGCACCACCAACTGCCTGGCGCCGGTGGTGAAAGTGATCCATGAGCAACTGGGCATTGTGCACGGTTCCATGACCACCATCCACGACCTCACCAACACCCAGACCATTCTCGATGCGCCGCACAAGGACCTGCGCCGGGCCCGCGCCTGCGGCATGAGCCTGATCCCCACCACTACCGGGTCGGCTACTGCGATCACCCATATTTTTCCGGAACTGAAAGGCAAGCTGAATGGTCACGCCGTGCGTGTCCCCCTGGCCAATGCCTCCCTCACCGACTGTGTGTTTGAGGTGAGTCGCACCACCACCGCTGAAGAGGTAAACCAACTGCTGCAGGGCGCCGCCAACGGCGAACTCAAAGGCGTTCTCGGATTTGAAGAACGACCGCTGGTCTCCATCGATTACAAGACCGATCCCCGCTCCAGCATTGTCGATGCCCTCTCCACCATGGTGGTCAATGGTACCCAGGTGAAACTCTACGCCTGGTACGACAACGAATGGGGTTACGTCAATCGCACCATGGAACTGGCGCACATGGTAGGACGTGCCGACCAGATATGAGCAAGCTCGCCAATCTCGCCCCGGAGATCCGTCAGTACCTGATTGTCACTGGCAACTACTGGGCCTTTACCCTCACCGATGGCGCCTTGCGCATGTTGGTGGTGCTGCACTTTCACGGGCTGGGTTACAGCCCGTTGCAGATCGCGCTGCTGTTCCTGTTTTATGAGATTTTCGGCGTAATTACCAATCTTGTCGGTGGCTGGCTGGGCGCACGACTTGGCCTCAACCGCACCATGAATGTCGGCCTGCTGCTGCAGGTGATCGCACTGGGTATGCTGCTGGTTCCGGCAGCCCTGTTGACCGTACCCTGGGTCATGGCGGCGCAGGCACTCTCGGGCATTGCCAAAGACCTCAACAAGATGAGCGCCAAAAGCTCTATCAAGCTGCTGGTACCTGCCGATGCCCGGGGGCAGCTGTACAAGTGGGTAGCACTGCTGACAGGATCCAAAAATGCGCTGAAAGGTGCCGGTTTTTTCCTTGGCGGTGCACTGCTGTCACTGCTGGGTTTTCAGGCGGCGGTACTGGCGATGGCAATTGCCCTGTTGCTGGTCTGGCTGTACAGCATAGTCAGCCTGAAAAAAGATCTGGGCAAAGCGAAAAACAAACCGAAGTTCAATGAACTCTTTTCCAAAAGTACAGCAGTGAACTACCTTTCCGCCGCGCGCCTGTTTCTGTTTGCCGCGCGGGATGTCTGGTTTGTGGTGGCGCTGCCCGTTTACCTGGCCACGGTCTTTGGCTGGGATCACTGGAGTGTGGGCGGTTTCCTGGCAGTGTGGATTATCGGCTACGGTATTGTGCAGGGCTTTGCGCCCCGCCTCACCGGTAAAACCGGTGATCATGGGCCGGATGGGCGTCATGCCCTGCTGTGGGCAGCGACCCTTGCCGTAATACCCGCCGGCATCGCCCTGCTCTTGCCACTGCAGCCGGAGACAGTATTAATCACCGGGCTGTTGCTGTTCGGAGCTGTCTTTGCGGTGAACTCGTCACTGCACAGCTACCTGATTGTCAGCTACGCCAGCCACGACGGAGTATCTCTGGATGTGGGGTTCTACTATATGGCCAATGCCATGGGGCGACTGCTGGGAACCCTGTTATCGGGCTGGTTGTTTCAGACTCAGGGACTGGCGGCCTGCCTGTGGGTCTCAGCCGCCATGATTGCGGTCACTGCACTGGTCTCGCTGGGGTTGCCCCGGCATGACAACAGCCTGCCACCGGCAGGCCCGGGTCACACTACGGAATAAGATTCCCGGCCGGGTTTATTTGGAAGTGGAGTCCTCAATGGAAGCTGCGGTCTCGTTCACTACCCGCTTGGTACCGTGACCGATAGAGGTCATGGCGTCCCGGGTACCGTGGCCAATAGAGCGTCCTGCATCCTTGAATTCTGCACACCCGCAAGCCATCAAGGTTGCAACAACAAGCAAAGCTACTTTTTTCATCGTCTTATATTTCACTCCATGGTTCTGACAAAAGCGCCCAACAACCCCGCACGGCTGCCAAGCCAATTTCTGCCGGCAGTGTAGCGTAAAAACAGTCTGGTGTTAGTGATCTGATTCAATCAATTACCGCCCCCACCAACCCCGCCCCGGACTATGCCGCGAGGCAGGTGCCGGGCCGTACTTACCCACTGCAGCTGTAGCGCGGGCATTGCCAAAATCTGTGTGCACGCTGCATTGGCCACAGTCACGAGTAGTAAGGGTATATCCCCCACAGCACTCCGATGCACCAAAATGCGGCTGACAAGGCGATCCGGGTTGCGCTAAGCTGCTCCCCTGCGTTCGCGATTAAAAGGAGTTTAATAATGACAAAGCGCTCTCTCGTCCCGCTTTTGGCTGCATTCGCCCTTACCCTGGCGGGTTGTGGCGGCTCCCCCACCATCGAGAGTGATCTCGGTATCAAGGGGGCTCCCGACTGGGTCAACGAAGGCACCCAGGCGGTGGAAAACCCCGATGGTCGCTATCTCTACGGCGTTGGCTTTGCTGCGCCCATGAACGATCAATCACTGCAACGCTCGGCGGCCGATGGCCGTGCCCGCGCAGAGCTCGCCCGTATTGTCTCCACCTATGTGGACAGTGCCCTGCATGACTATGCCAGTGCCAGTGGCGACACAACCGTCAACAGCATCGAGCAGTCGGTGAAAAGCACGACCCAGACCGCCCTGAGCGGCGCCAAAATCAAGGGCCGCTGGCTGGATCCCCGTACCGGCAATATCTACTCCTTCGCCGAGATGGATATGAGTGCGCTGGACGGTGCCATCAGCAGTGCTGCCAAACTCTCCGAAAACTTCAAACAGTATTACCAGAATAACGCCACAGCCAATTTCCACCGTTTTGTGGAAGCGGAACAGCAATAAGGAGTCATACCCATGCGATTGTGGATAGTTGCAGCATTCAGCCTGCTGTTAAGTGCCTGCGGAACCTCCGTGCAGCGGGTTGCTCCCGACGAGAGCATTGATCTCAGCGGAGCCTGGAACGACACCGATTCACGACTGGTGGCCGAAGAGATGATCAGCGACGCCCTGGCGCGGCCATGGCTCGGAGACTACACCTCCCGCAACGGCACCCGCCCGGCGGTGATCGTCGGCAGCGTACGCAACCTCAGCCATGAGCACATTAACGTCAAAACCTTTGTCGCCGACATGGAGCGATCACTGATCAACTCCGGCCGTGTGGACTTTGTCGCCTCCCGCGATGAGCGTGGTGAGATCCGCGACGAGCGTATTGACCAGGACCTCAATGCCCGCGAGGGCACCCGCAATGCCGCCGGTCAGGAACTGGGGGCGGATTTCATGCTGCAGGGCCAGATCAACACCATCATCGACGCCGAGGGCAAGCAACAGGTGCGTTACTACCAGGTGGATCTGACCCTCATCAGCATGGCGGACAACCGTAAAGTGTGGGTCGGCCAGAAGAAGATCAAGAAACTGGTAAAAAATCCCAAGATCCGCTTCTAAAGCCAGAGCTCAGGGATGACTATGCTGCTTGGCTGCAAAGCCGTTGTTGGCTGCCTCTGCCTGCTGTTACTGAACGGCTGTGCCGCCTGGAAACTGAAGGACCTGGCGGCACAAATGCCCGCCAGCGGTCCGATCACCACGCTGGAGCGGCTGCAGCAGATCGAGCCGCCCCAGCGTGATCGCGCCCAGTACCTGTTGAACACCGGCCTGCTGAAGCTCTATACCGGAGACTTCAGCGGTAGCCAGCAGGATCTGCAGCAAGCCAAGCAGATCATGGAGGCTCTCGCCGCCACCAGTGTCAGCGAAAATCTGGCCGCCTTCACTACCAATGAGACCCTGCGCAGTTACAGCGGCAGCCCCACCGACCGCGTGCTGGTGCACGTTACCCTGGCGCTGGCCTACCTGCTGGGCGGAGACCTGCAAGCCGCCCGGGTGGAAGCCCTGCAACTGGATGTCACCATGCGCCAGTTCCCCGCCGACAAAACCATTGGCCATCTGGCCTCGGCACGTTTTGTGGCCGGTCTGATCTATGAGCTGGCCGGTGAACGTGATGACGCCCTCATCAGTTACCGTCTCGCCTACAATATCCTCAAGGAGCGTCAGGAACCGGTACCGGAGGCTCTTCAGTCCGCTCTCCTGAACCTGACGCACTCCCAGCGCGGTTTTGAGAGGGAGTACAACGGCTATCGCAGCGAATTCAATCGCGACGCGACAGTGCCCGGTCGCACAGAGGCCGAATGGTTACTGATCTATTTTGACGGTGTGGTCAGCCAGCGCACGGAAACGCGGCTGACAATATTTGCCGGTGAAGCCAACACGGTGGTGACAGTAGTTATTCCCGGCTACCACGACTCGGGCCGGACACCACACCCGCTGCAGTGGCAAGCGCCCGGCAGCAGTGGCACTACCGCCATCATCGAGAATATTGAGCGGCGGGTGCGGCAGGACCTGGATGCCGAATCCGGCGCACTGGTGGCGACGGCTACGGCACGGGCAGTGGCCAAATACCACATGGTCAGAAACGCACGCGAGCAGAGCGAACTGGCCGGCGCCTTCGCCAATATTTTCAGTGTCCTCAGCGAACAGGCGGACCTGCGCAGCTGGAACCTGCTGCCGGCCTACATCCAGGTTGCGAGACTGCAGGCACCTGCGGAGAGCCCCCTCACCCTGCCACTCAAGTCCTTCACTGATGACGCGGGGAAATTCCAGCGCCCCGCCAATATGCGGGTACTGTTCACCAGCAGTTACACACCGGCGGTGTTCGGTTACCCTCAAACACTCGACACCAATGCCACAGATGAGATAACAGAGAGGCCATGACTGCCTGCCAGTCATATCAAGGAGAGCGACATGTCACACATCGGTAAACTTTGCCTGGTCGGGCTGCTGATCACCCTGGCCGCCTGTTCCGGACAGCCCGAACGCCCGCAGTGGATAGATACGCCACAAGCCGCCTACCCGGCCGCCACTCACCTCAGTGCCGTCGGCAGTGGCGAAGACCTGCAGACCGCCAGTGACCGGGCCCTGGCCAACCTGGCCCGCATCTTTGAAGCAGCGGTCTCGGACACCAGCCAGGATTTCAGCAGTGCACAGAGCGTCGGCAGCGGCGAGCTGCAGCAGACCACTAACGAACAGCGGGTGAGCCGGGAAATCAGCATTGAGACCCGCAAGGTGGTGGAAGGCGCGACCATCGCCGAACAGTGGCAAGCCACCGATGGCCGCAACTACGCGCTGGCCATCCTGGACAAAAACGCCGCTGCCGCCCGCTTCCGCGCCGCCATCCAGCCGCTGGACACCAAAGTGGAAGAGCTGGTTACCTACGGCACCAAAACGGCAGCCACGCCTGTAGCCGCAATGAGGGCTCTGGCCCTTGCACGCCAGACCCAACTGCAAAGGGATGAACTCAACCGCAGCCTGATGATCGTGGCCAATGGCCAGGGCATCCGCAGTCGCTACAGCTTGCCGGATATCGAAAACCTGCTGCGTAACGGTCTGGCGGAGCTGACCATCCAGGTCCGTGCCGACGACGCATCGGTGGCAGCAGAACTGCAGCGAGCCCTGACGCAAATGGGTGTACGGGTGGTGACCAAGGATTCCTACCTGAGCCTGGCAGGCAGCCTCGACCTGGCACCGGTTGAGCAACGCCAGGGCTGGTACTGGCAGCGGGGATCCTACGAACTGATCTTCCGGCAAGGCGAGAAAGTAATGGCCAAGCAGCGCTGGCCGTTAAAGGCCTCCTCCACTGAGGAAGGTCTGCTGGAAGGCAGGGTAAGGGATGAAATTAACCGGCAGTTACCAGCACGGGTGTTTGAGCTGTTGTCCACCGAGCCCTGACCCCCAACGCCTGACAAGCCATGAAAATCCTCACAGCGCCGGCCAACTCAACCACTACCGCTGCTTCCCGCAGCGGTAGTCTGGCCGGTGCTGGTGACAGACCTAGGGCTGCACCTGCCCCAGGCGTTTTTTCTCCCGCTTGAAGGCCGCAATCACCGCAACCGCCTCCAGCATGACCAGCACACTCACGATCAGCACCACCGCATCGAGGAACACCAGCAGATAGTTGCCTGCCAGGTAGTACTCCTTCAACTTGATCAGCCCCGCCAGGAATGCCATCACCAGCACAAAGGTCATAGGGATCAGTGTGAAGTAAGCCGGACGGTTGAGTTTGATCAGCATCACCGACAGCACCAGCAGGGTCAGGCTGGCGAGGATCTGGTTGGTGGAACCGAACAGTGGCCAGATAATCATGCCACCGCTGCCGGAGGCACCACCGGCGCCGAAGGCCAGGATCAGGCAGGCACCCACCGCTACCAAGGTAGCTGCGGTGCCATTTTTCAGCCATTCGATGTTATAGATCGAACCCCACTCCTGAATAATGTAACGCTGCAGCCGCACGCCGGAATCCATGGTGGTACCGGCAAACAGCACCACCATCACCGCCAGAATGGTTGAGGCAAACTCCTGCGGCAATCCCCAGCCCTGCTGGATCAGGTTGGCGCCACCGGAGATAAATGCGGACACACTGCCATCGCCAAGGTGGGCATAGACCTCGTGCCACTCCTCCGGCGAGGCCGCGAAGGCCGCGCCACTGACCGCCACGATAGTAATCAACGCCAGGGAACCTTCCCCGACTGCTCCGAGATAACCCACAAAACGGGCATCAGGCTCCTTATCCAGCTGCTTGGAACTGGTACCGGAAGAGACAATACCGTGAAAACCGGACACCGCGCCGCAGGCAATGGTGACAAACAACAGCGGGATAATGGAGGGTGTATCCACCGCTTTCTGGGTGTTGAACGCCGGTGCTGTGATATCCGGCAGCGACAGAAACACAGCGCCATAGAGCAGGAACAGTCCCACCAGCAATTGCATACCGTTAATAAAGTCCCGCGGCTGCAGCAGCATCCACACCGGCAACAGCGAGGCAATGGCAGCATAGATAAACAGGATAATGATCCAGTTGGCGTTGGGAGAGAGCCCGAACATGGCATCCGGCAGGCTGATGGGGATATAACTGCCGGCAAACACGGACATATACAGTATCACCACACCCACCAGACAGAGCGGTATCAGGCTGAACTTGCGCCGTAGCAGCTGGCCGATGACCAGGGCCACCACAATGGCCATCCAGGCCGGAAACACGGCGTTGGGCTGGCTGACGAAAGATTTGGCAATTACCACCCCGAACACGGCGTTAACCATCAGCAGCACGAGGAAAATCACCACCATAAACAGGCTGCGGGTGGGCGTACCGATCACCGATTCCGACAGCGCACCGATGGATTTCCCCTTGTGCCTGACACTGGCCCACAGTGCCCCCATGTCGTGGACCCCGGCAAAGAAGATAGTACCGAATACCACCCACAACACCGCTGGCACCCAGCCCCAGTAGACGGCAATGGCCGGCCCCACAATGGGCGCGGCACCCGCTACCGAGGTAAAGTGGTGCCCCCACAGAACCACCTTGTTGGTGGGCACAAAGTCAGTGCCGTCGTTAAATTCATGAGCGGGAGTACGGAACTCATCACTCAGCTGAAATATTTTCTCGGCGATGAACCTTGAATAGAACCACCATCCCAGGAACATGCCGATGATACCAAGCACAACTATTGTTATTGATTGCATAGATAGCTCCTACTCCGGTTGCAGACCAGGCAGATTGGGACTCCCCTCTGGCTTGGGTGAGGGATGGGCCATCCGTGCAGGCGCTCTCTGACAGTGCCACGGGATTATTGGCCCTTACTAGCTATAGTTGGGATGAGAGTGATTCGCAAGCAAAGCGGCCATCACCGCGCTCCCGATACGGCCGCCGCGCCGCCCCGGTAAGCCCCTCCCCTCCCCGGCGAGCAGCACGGCAGACGCCGGGGATGCAGCAACTGGTATACTGCCGCCACTCTTTAACCAGGAAATCAGCCATGCTCTATCAGCTCGACGACAAACAACCTCAGGTGGGACGCGATGTCTTTGTGGCCGATTGCGCCCGTGTGATCGGCGATGCACGCCTTGAAGACCAGGCCAGCGTCTGGTTCGGTGCCATCATCCGGGCCGATAACGACACCATCACTGTAGGCCCGCAAACAAATATCCAGGATGGTGCGGTACTGCACACAGACCCGGGTATCAAACTGACCCTGGGCCGGGGTGTGACGGTGGGACACCAGGCCATGCTGCACGGCTGCCAGGTGGGTGACTTTTCATTGATTGGCATTCAGGCGGTGGTGCTGAACGGCGCCAGGATAGGCAAACACTGCATCATCGGCGCCAACGCGCTGGTACCCGAGGGTATGGAAATTCCCGATGGCAGCCTGGTGGTGGGCAGTCCCGCCAAAATCAAGCGCTCGCTGAGCGACGAACAGAGAAAAATGCTGGAGGTCAGTGCCGAACACTATGCCGCCAATGGCAAACGCTATCTGCAAACGCTGAAGCCACTGCAGGACTGACCTTCGCCAGCCAGCTTCACCGGCCCGCTGTTCGCGGGCCTGTGCAGGTTACTCCTCCCGGGCTGCGGCTGAACCTGTGGCTGCAGAGCCACCATCCAGCTGGATACGCAGCGGAGCGCTGGTATCCAGGTGCACATCCCGCTGCGGGAACGGAATCTCGATACCCTGCGCATCGAAGCGTTTTTTCACTTCACGGGTGGTGTGCCAATAGACCTCCCAGTAATCGTCCGGCTTGACCCATGGCCGCACCACAAAATTGACCGACGAATCGCCCAGCTCGTGCAGGCGCACCAGCGGCTCCGGATGATCGAGAATGCGCTCGTCCTCTTCGAGAATTTTCTCCAGGATGGCAGTGGCCAAATCGATATCCGCCCCGTAGCCGATACCAAATGTCATATCCACCCGACGCTGCTTCTGGTTAGTGAGGTTCTTGATCACTTCGCCCCAGATCTTGTTATTGGGCACTACCACCGTCTGGTTGTCGAAGGTGAGTATGGTGGTATTGACCAGGCTCATATGGTTGACCTTGCCAAACACCCCGCCGGTTTCAATAACATCATCAACATCAAACGGGCTGTAGACCAGGATCATAACGCCGGAGGCAAAATTGGAGAGCGTATCCTGCAGGGCAAAACCGATGACAAAGCCCACCACACCCACACCTGCCAGCAGCGGCCCCAGGGAGATCCCTACCTGCGACAGGGCAATCAATATCCCCACCACAAACACCGCGTTACCCACCAGGTTGACTACCATTTTGTGCAACAGCTGTGAACCCCGCTTGCGGGAGCGATTCAGCGCCTGGAACACCACCTTTTCGGCAATCCTGCCCAGGCGCCAGAACACCACCAGAATCACCAGCACCACCAGCAGGTTAAGAATCAGCCCCGGCCCTTCGTCGACAACCATGTCAGACACCTTGCTGCCCCAACTGCTGAACAATTCGGCCACCAGTCCGGTGGAGAGCGTGGTGGCGGACAGCTGGCCGGTGGCCTTCACCACCAGCTGATCGTAGTCGGCGGTATCCACATCCAGCTGTTTCAACAGTTTGCTCTGCCGCTCCAGTGCCTGCCCCAGGCGCCGGGCCAAACCCTCATTGGCCGTGAGGCGCGCCTTCAGGTCGGCGTCGCCGGACAACAGGTTGGATGCCTCTTTCAGCGCCCGCACATTGTGGAGGGTCTGGCTGAGCACAATGGTGGTATTGATAGCCCGCGTCTGCAGGTGGCTGCTGAGCTGATCCCGCAGGGGCTGGCTGTCAGCACCCAACTGTTGGGTGAGCTGCAGGGCTCGCAGGAACAGGTCGTCCTGCGCATCACGCACTTCCAGTACGTCAAAAATCCGGGCGTAGGCCACGACCCGTTCGGCGATCGACAAATCCGCCGCTGGCAGCTGTACCTTCTTTTCCCCGTAGGTCTGACCGACGGCCGCCGGATAGCCGGCCACCAGCGCTTGTGATTGCGCGAAACAGCTGTGCTCAGGAGGAGCCTTTTCGATACAGTGCTGGATAAAATCGAGTTCGCTGGTGAGCAGCCCCACACGCTGGTCGATCACAAAATCCGCCACCATGTCGCGATCCATATTGAGTTTCTCACCGGGATTCCCGAAGGTATCGAGGCGATGTCTGGTGGCGACGATATGCTGATATTCGACTTCCAGCCCGGCCAGCTGGTCAGCATCGGCAGTCTCGGCTTCCTGCGCCGTAACAGCGACAGTGGTGCCGATACCCAGCAAGACCAGCAGGGTTATACAAAGACGATGGATTGATGAGACTCTGGACTGCAGCATTACTCTCGCTTCCCTCTGCGCTATGGGTAACATCCTGGCTGTTTGCCTGTGAGCAACAACTATAGCAGTCACACCCTGTCGTGACAGCCTTCGGGTGGCCACCAGACAATCTGCCCGCTGCCGGCAATTCACCGGTACATCTCTTGACCGGTATACCCCTTGCCAAATTCGCCCCGCCACGTTGTCATTGGCAGACGATAATAATAACCGGACAGTGCCATGACCGCCCCTCACCTGCTCAGCCCGTGCCCGGCCCACGTGCCGGCAGACGCCGTTTTCGAATTCGATATTTTTGATCAACGTCTGTTGCAAGATCCCCATAACACCGCCCTGCAACTCCTGGCGGAAGCCCCACCACTCTTCTGGACGCCCTGCAACGGCGGCCACTGGGTCACCACCTGCTACCAACAGGCCTTTACCGTGCTGCGCACCCCGGAGCAGTTCTCCAGCGGCATGCTATCGCCACAGGAGATGAGCAAGCTGGAGGCCATGATCCCTGCGGACGGGCCCCGTATTCCCCACCCGGTGCCGGTAATGCTGGATCCGCCGGAGCACACCCGCTATCGCCAGCCACTGCAGAAGGTGTTTGCACCGAAAACCATTAACGCCCTCAAAGGGGATATTGAGCAGCTGGCACACCAGTTGATCGACACCATCATAGACGACGGCCAATGCGATTTTATTACTGCCGTCGGCGAGCAATTGCCGGTACAGGTGTTCCTGAAGATGATGGGACTGCCGCTGGATCGACTGCCGGAGTTCCGCGAGCTGGTGAGGGAGGTATTCGCCCCCGCCGGTGCCAACCCCCATGACCAGCTGTTGCGTTTACGCAATATTGCCGATGTGATGACCGATATCATTCTGGAGCGTCGCGACCATCCCCGTGATGACCTGATCAGCCGGTTGTGGGAGCTGCAACTGGACGGTGAGCCCATGACCTTCGAGTTGATGGAAGACTACTGTGTGCTGCTGTTCCTGGCGGGTCTCGATACCGTGGTTAACGCCATCGGCTTTGGTGTGCGTCATATGGCCCTGTACCCGGATTTCCAGCAGCAGCTGCGCGCCGATCCGCAGTTGATTCCCGAGGCCACGGAAGAACTGCTGCGTCGCTACACCATGACCATTCCTATCCGCCGCGTGCTCACTCCCGTGCAACTGGGTGAGCGGCAGCTGGCGGAGAACGACAAAATCATGACCTACCTGCCGCTGGCGGACCTGGATCCGGCCGAATTCCCGGAGCCACAACAGTTTGACCTGCTGCGGGAAAACAAACGCCATATGGCCTTCGGTATGGGACCACACCGCTGCCTGGGATCGCACCTGGCGCGACTGGAGCTGCAAACCCTCTATCACGTGGTGCTGCAACGCCTACCGGAATTTCGCCTGGACACAGCCAAGCCGGCACAGTTCCATGCAGGCCAGATGCTGGCAGTGGCCTCCCTGCCGCTGCGCTGGGATTAAGCCGTCGGCAATGTCCGCAGGCGCCATCAGGCAATCCATACCTGCTGGGTATTCACAAACTCACGGATCCCTTGCGGCCCCAGCTCCCGCCCATAGCCGGATTTACCGATGCCGCCGGAAGGCAGTCGCGGGTCGGTTTTGACGATGCCGTTAACGGCGATCTGCCCGGACTCGATGGTGGCAATGGCCTTGTCCATGGCCGCCTGGCTGCGGGTCCAGATGCTGGCCCCAAGGCCGTAATCCGTGGCATTGGCCAACGCCAGCGCCTCATCCAGATTCGCCACCGGCGTCACACTGAGCACCGGGCCAAAGGTCTCCTCCTCAAAGGCGGCCATGCCTGGCTGTACATCCAACAGCAGGGTTGGTGGATAGAAGTAGCCGGCCCCTGACGGCAGATCCCCACCGATAACACAGCGCGCGCCGGCAGCGATGGTCTCACTCACCTGCCGGTGCAGCTGCAGGCGCAGGTCTTCCCGCGCCAGAGGGCCGAGATTGTTGGCCGGATCACGGGGATCACCCACCTTGAGCGACGCAAACCGCTGGTAGAGAGACTCGGTGAAGCTCTCGTAGATGGACGCTTCCACAAACAGTCGCTTGGCGGCAATACAGGATTGGCCGGCATTGATCATACGCGACAGGGTCACCACCTCCGCCGCCTTGTCCAGGTCGGCATCGGCCAGCACGATACAGGGATCGGAGCCCCCCAGCTCCAGTACCGCCGGCTTGAGCCCTGCCGCCGCACGGGCGGCCACCTTCTGTCCCGCCACACTGGAGCCGGTAAACGACACCGCTTTTACCCGCGGATGATCAATCACCTCCCCCACCAGATCGGTGGTCACCGGTAAATTGGCCATAACGTTTTCCGGCAGGCCGGCACTGTAAAACACCTTGGTCAGGCAGGCCGCCGTGGCGGGCACATTGGGATCGGCTTTCATCACGCAGGTATTGCCGGCCATCAAGGCTGGCGCCAGGAAACGCAGGGCCAGCCACACAGGTGCATTCCAGGGCAGGATGCCCAGCACGGTACCCAGCGGCGGAAACTGCACATAGCTGCGGCTGGCATCGGACTCCAGCGGCTCGGGCGCCAGGAATTCCGCGCCCTTTTCGGCGTAGTACTCGGCACAACCCGCACTCTTCTCCACTTCTGCCAGACCTTCCGCCACCGGTTTGCCCATCTCCAGCGCCATCAGGTCTGCCAACTCCACTTTTGCCTCGCGCATGGCGGCGGCCATGCTGCGCAGGATCTGCGCCCGTTCTGTGTAACCGGTGTTGCGCCACTGGGTGAAACCGTCAGCAATACGCTCAATCACGGCATTGGCCTCGTCCCCTGTCAGGGCGGGTGCCGATGCCAGTTTTTCTCCCGTGGCGGGATTGATGGTTTGCAGCATCTCTCCTCCTCAGGCGTTAGCCGATTGCTTCTCGTTTTTTTTGCCGGAATGCTTACTTGTCTCCTTGTCTCTCGCGCTGGCCGCTTCGGTGGTATCCGGCTTGCGGGCGCTGGAGATATTGATGAACTCACCACTGCCGGATTTTGCGGGCTTGACCGTAAAGTCCCGATCCATGGTGAAGAAAGAGCGGCAACCGGTATCGGTGATCACAATCGTGTCCGAGATACCGCAGGTTTTGTTGCCTTCCACACCCCACATCCAGGGGATCATGTGAAAGGTCATGCCCGGTTTGAGAATGGCGGAGTTACCCTGCTTGAGGCTGAGGATATAACCCTCGTCCCAACTGGGGGGAAAGGCAATGCCGATGGAGTAGCCGGATCGGGTAATCAGGCGCGCGCCGACGGTGTTGTCTTCAATAATATTGCGCACCATGTTGTCCACGTCTGACACCGTCATGCCCGGCTGCACTTCGGAGTGAATGGTATCCAGCGCCTTTTTCATCACCTCCTGGGCCTGATACATGGCATCGCTCATCTCACCCAGCAGTACCGTGCGCATCATGGCAGTGTGGTAGCGGCGGTAGCAGCCCCCGACTTCGAGGAAGACGTGCTCACCCGGTTGCACCACGCGCCCTTCGAAGGTGGCGTGACCGATCATGGTTCGCGGACCGGAGGTAACGTAGGGCATCACCGCCGGCGTCTCGCCACCGGCGCTGAACATGGCGGCACTGATGGCTCCGCCAATCTCGTTCTCGGTGACCCCTGCTTCACACGCCTCAATACCGGCTTTCATGCCTGCCTCTGTGGCCAGAGCCGCTTTCTGCATCACCTCCAGCTCCACCGCCGATTTGCAGACACGCCCCTCCTCCACAATGCCGAAGCAATCCATCAGCTTTGCCTCCTTGAGGCTGGTGTGGATGGTGTCCTGCTGATAGGCGGGAAAGAAGTAGCTGTTGCGCTCGTAACCAATGCGTTTGTCGCCCAGACCGAACTCCCTTAACGCATCCACCAGCATCTGGATGGCATCACCGGTATCGGGATAGGGTCGCGTCAGCTCCACCCAGGTGCGGGCAAAGACATTGGACTCCTCCAGCGCCCTTGTGATCATAAACGGCTCTTTCTCCAGCGGGACTACCAGGGCCTGCAGAAAGGAGTAACCCGTAGTCTGGTAGTCCGTCAGGTAGGTAATGTTTTCCGGATCCGTAATCACCACCGCATCCAGGCAGCGCTCGGCAATACGCTGACGCAGTTCGCTCAGGCGGCGCTGGTATTCAGCGAAGGGAAAGGTCATGTCATCGCGTTCAATCATGCGGCTTGCTCCATTACGTCACGGATGGATTGAGTGAGGATCTCCAGGCCCGCAACCAGGTCTGCCTCGGGAATGGTGAGCGGGGGAATCAGCTTCAGCACCTTGCCGCCGCTGCCACAGGCGGAGATGATCAGCCCCTTGCTGAAGCAGCGTTGCACGATGGCCGCTGCGCGTTCGCCGTCGCCCACATCCAGTCCCAGGATCAGGCCTTTGCCACGCAGTTGCAGAGAATTGTCGCTGCTTAACAGCGGTTGCAGCTGCTTGCGCGTCAGCAGCTCTTTGGCCTTCACCTCTACCATCAGGTCGGGAGTATCGAAGTAGGCCAACGCTTCAGTGCCAGCCACAAACGACAGGTTCTGGCCGCGGAAAGTGCCGGTGTGCTGCCCCGGCGACCAGTTTTCATCCAGCTCCGGGTGCACCAGGTTCATGGCCATGGGGGTACCGATACCACCGATGCCTTTGGCCATGCAGATGATGTCCGGCTCGATACCGATGTCATCAAAACTGAAATAGCTGCCGGTGCGTCCACAGCCCACCTGGATCTCATCCACGATCAACACCGAACCCAGCTCTTTTGCCAGTGTTGCCAGCGATTGCAGCCACTCGCGGCTGGCCACATTGACACCACCTTCGGCCTGAATCACTTCCACCAGAAACGCCGCCGGGGGTGTGATACCGCTGGAGCCGTCGCGGTAGCGCGCGGCCAGGGTATGCAGCGCGTCAACACCGCAGTTGTTTTCACAGCCAAGGCATTTGCTGTCACAGCCAAACGGTTCATGGCTGACGTGCAGTAAAGGGATACCCGCCGCTTCGCGAAAATAGCTGTTGGCCGTGGCCGCCAGCGCACCGAGGGTCATACCGTGAAAGCCGCGACTGAATGCCACGATGTGATGACGACCGGTAGCCCGCCGCGCCAGTTTCATGGCCGCCTCCACCGCATTGGTACCTGTCGGCCCCATAAATTGCATGCGGTGCGGCATATTGCGGGGTTTCAGAATCACATCGGTGAACTTCTGCATGAACGCCGCCTTGGCGGTGGTCTTCATATCGAGACTGTGGAGCACACCACCACCCTGCAGGTAAGCGATCATGGCTTCGGTCATACGCGGATTGTTGTGGCCGAAGTTAAGCACCCCGGCGCCGGCAAAGAAGTCAATGTACTCCTTGCCCTCCTCATCCACCTGACGGGCGTTACTGGCCGTGGCAAACACTGCCGGATAGGTTCGGCTGTAGGCCCGGATACTGGATTCGCGATCTTCGAAAATGCTCATAAAAGCTCCTCGTCGTTGTAGGCTCGCTCAGTTCGCATCGATACCCACCAGCCGGCAAAACCACTGGCTGACATCGGCGATCAGGCGATCATTAAAGTCGTAATGTGGGCTGTGGCACGGGATGTGATGACCATTACCATCATCACTGCCAATCAGCGCGAAAGCGCCGGGTATCTCCTGCAGGTAGTAACTGAAATCTTCCGACGCCATGATCGGCAGCGGATGGTCATGTCGCTGGGTCTGTTCGCCGAACAACTGCTGCCAGCTGTGACGGGCATGGGCGGCGGGAACGGGATGGTTGATGGTGGCCTGGTAGCGACTGTGATGGGTGACCTCTGCGGTCACTCCCCAGGCTCGGGCGGTTTGCGTGGCGACGTCGGTGATCATGGCATTGATGGTGTGGCGGGTGGCCTCATCCGGGATGCGGATACTGCCCCCCAGCTGCGCCCGCTCGGCAATCACCGTGGGCGCGTTGCCGCACTGGAATTGGGTGACACTGATGACCGCCGCGGCTTGCGGCGAGAGACGGCGACTGACAATCTGCTGCAGCGCCTGAACCACTGCCGCCCCAGCCAGCAGAGGATCGGCACAGGCTTCCGGCTGGCTGGCGTGGCCACCGCGACCGATGAGATCAATGGTGAAGGTGCCGTTACCGCACATCACCAGCTGATCGGGACAGGCGATAGCCCGGTAGGGCAAGGCCGGCCAGTTGTGCCAGCCGTAGATGGTGCTGACATTCTCCAGACAGCCGTCATCGATCATGGCGCGGGCGCCGTGAAAGCCCTCCTCGGCTGGCTGGAAAATCAGTACCACCGGGTGTTTGAGTTGCGCTTCACAGCGCTTGAGCCAGCGTGCTGTGGCCAGCAAGGTGGCAGTATGACCATCGTGGCCGCAGGCGTGCATGCAGCCATCGTGGGTGGATTGCCACGCCTTGCCGGTCTGCTCCTGGATTGGCAGTGCGTCCATATCCCCACGCAGGGCGATGGCGGCACCGGGCCGTTCCCGCCCCAGCCACGCCAGGGTGCCGGTATCGGCACAGGCCCGCCAGGGAATCTGCCACTCACTCAGCAGTGCGCGCACCTGGCTGGCGGTGCGGTGCTCTTGCCAACTCAGTTCCGGGTGTGCGTGCAGCTCTCTGCGTAATGTCCGGGCAAAGGCGATGTTGTCTTGCCAGAGGTTGGTCAAAAGCCCTCCTGTCTGGTGCTGACGGTGCGCTCCTCTGACCGGATCGGAGAGAGCGCCCTGCCAGCGGAATTGCACTGACAGTGTGCCTGTTGCAAGTGATGTTCCACCCGCCAGGTACGTTTTCGGTGCGCGCTGCGCCAAAAAGAAAAACTGGCGCAAAAACAGACGCCTACGGAAAATATAATTTTTTGTTACGACAAATTATTTTTATCTAAAAGGTCATCCATGATGACCGGGATGAATTTATGCACCAGGATGACGCAGCCCGGTGACATGTTTTTATGGGTATCAGCCTGTAGCCATACCTGAGTTGCACCGCCACAGTGTGGGGGTACAACAATTGAAATGAACCACCCGTTGCCGGCGGCGGCTCGTTGTTGCAGAAACGATCAGGCGAGTGGAGGTCAATCCACTACTGCCGGGTTTCCCCGGTCAGGAATCCTCTATCAGGACTGGCGACCCCTGCGGTTTACCGGGGAGTCGGTAGCAATCATTGCAGCACGTGCGATGATCCTTGCCGGTGCCGGACGGCGGCGCCCCATACCCGCAATGACGCCACCGATCAGGTCTCGCTGCCGGGCTTTCAGGGCTACCTGCATTAATGCACGATCACAGGCAATGGAGTATTTCAGCGGATCATCAAACATAGCCACACCTCCGGCGGGCCAATAGGGCCCTATCCAGAGGTATAGTTCAGACAACAGCATGTGTCAGCCCGATCGGGCCGGTTTTTTTGCGCTGGCCAGGCATTATGGAATGCAGGAGCTGCAGAGCCCCCCAGTGGCAGTAGGGATATAACCGCCACGGCCACAACAACAGGGCGTGATCAGAGTGCGATGGAACGTCCCGGTGGACGCAGGTCTGACAGGCTCATGCTGCCGGCCTCGGAAACGGTAACGTGGGGCATCAGGGTCATGCCGGTATCAATCCGCGCCTCCAGGTTGTAATCGACGCTGTCACGGCCGCTGGAGACCACATCGGAGACCAGTCGCAGCACACTGATAATCTGGGTGCTCACTGGTAGCGTCAGCTGCACCTCCTGATAGGCACCGATGGCCGGAATATCGCTACTGACGCCGGTGGCCAGTTCGATATCGTTGATAAACAGGGTGTAACTCATGCCCTGCACCGGCAGTGCACGGCTGTTGGGGTTCACCACCCGCAGTTGCACTTCGAAGCGCTGCTCGAAGCCGCTGGAGGGTAACGGGCGCAACGCCGTCAGGTTTACCTGGGGCTTCTCAAAACCTGGCTGCAGGCCGGCACAGCCTGTCAGCAACAGCCCCAACACTCCGAGAACCCAAACCGAACGCCACACTTTGTTCATAAACCTGCCCTTCAGCTGACCGCTGTTGTTAACGGCGCGCATGATAGCAAGATCGGTTACCGTCGTGCTTGAGTTTGTTAACACATCCGCAAACTGGTGCGTTAACCGAATAACCCGAACTGGCGCGCGGTTATAGCCTCGAACGAGGTATCCAGGAAGTGCAGGATGCCATTGGCCAGGGGCGCAATCTGGCGTTCGATATAGGTGTCGTAATCCAGTGCCGAAGGAGCGTGCTCCAGCGGTTCCGGCCCCTTGACCGTCAGCAGGTAGCGAATCCAGCCGCCGCGCTCATAGCGGGGCGGCCTGCCCGTCGCCTGCAGCCACTCATCCGCCTTGCGGGCGGCCTGTACATGGGGCGGCACGTTGCGCTGGTATTCCGCCAGCGGCCGGCGAATGCGTTTGCGGTAGACCAGCTGCTGGTCACAGGCACCGCTGCGAATCTCTTCCAGGGTCTGCTGGATATAGTCCTCGAACGCCTCACCGGCAAATACCCGGCGGTAGAGTTCCCGTTGGAATTCCCGCGCCTTCTGTGTCCAGTCGGTGCGCACGGCTTCCAGTCCCTTGAACACCAGCTTGTCGCCATCCGCAGTCGCCACCAGTCCCGCGTAGCGCTTCTTGCTGCCGGTCTCGGCACCGCGAATGGTGGGCATGACAAACTTGCGGTAGTGGGTCTCGAATTCGATCTCCAGGTAGCTCTGCAGCTGGTAGTGCTCATCCAGGTGTTCGCGCCACCACTGGTTCAGGTAGAGGGCCAGCTCCCGCCCCACCTGCTGCATATCACCGCCCTCTTCCACACTGGCGCGCACAAACACCGAATCGGTATCGCCATATATGACCTGGTGCCCCTGCGCCTCAATCAGTTGGCGGGAGCGGGTCAGGATCTGGTGCCCCCGCAGCGTAATGGAGCTGGGCAGGCGGTAGTCGAAGAAACGGCAACCGGGCGTACCCAGCACACCGTAGAAGGAGTTCATGATGATCTTGATGGCCTGGGACATGGCCCCGTTGCCATGCGCCTTGGCCTGGTCCCGCGCCGCCCACAGCTCACCGATAATGTCCGGTAACAGCGCCTCCTGCTTGGCAAACACGGCTCCGTTAAAGCCTGCCACCAACTGCTCGCGGTCGGGGTTGTCCGTCTCCAGCCTGTCCCGGCGCGGCTCATCGGTGACGCCCAGCACCTGCAGCCGGGCCTCGCCTGCCACCCGCGCCAGCGGATCGATTTTGAAGGTGCGCATGATGCTCGGGTACAGGGATTTAAAATCCAGCACCAGTACGTTTTCGTAGAGCCCGGGGATGGAGTCCATCACATAGCCGCCCGGGCTGCCCACCCCTTCGGGGTTCTCCTGCAGCATGGGAGCTACATAGCCACGGCGGTGCAACCTGGGCAGATAGCGGTGATCAAACGCCGCCACCGAGCCGCCAAAGCGATCCAGTGCCAGTCCGGTCAGGCGTCCCCGCTCAATGGCAAAGTCCAGCAGTCTGGTGTGACAGAAGATATCCCACACCAGCTGGCAATCTTCCAGGTTATAGGCCGCCAGTGCCGGCTTGTCGTCCAGGAATTGTTCAGTGATGGTCTCGCCGCGGTGATCCACATCCTCGCTCAACTTGCCCCGCCCAAGCAGCTCATGGGCCACCGCATCCAGCGCAAAGCTCTCGAAGTTCCAGGTGGCGGAACGCAGTGTATCGATGCCATCCATGATCAGGCGTCCGGGACAGATCACCGTATAGTGGTTGTCATCTTCCCGCGACTGGCGCCACTCCAGGTTGCTGCCGTCGCGCCCCAGGGCCAGCCGCAATCGGAGGCTGTCGGCCTTGCGTTGCAGGAAACGCAGGTCGAAGTTGACCACATTCCAGCCGATGATGATGTCCGGGTTGCGCTCTTGGAACCATTGAAGGAACTGCTCCATCAGCTGCTGCTCATCGGTCACAAATTGCAGGTAAGGCTGATCAGCTGGCGCGTCCCCCTCACCGATCATCAGTACCAGTGCTTCGCGCTCATCGCTGTGACTATGGGTAAGCAGCAGGCCGATGGAATAGAGGTGATCCCCCTCCATGGAGGTCTCGATATCCAGCGACAGCAATGAGAAGTGTGGCGCATAGGACGCCGGTTGCAGGCGCGGGTTGCGCAGGCGTCTGTAGCCGTCACCGGCGGTTTCGGTTGCCGCACTGCCGTCCACCGCCACTGGTCCGGTAATAAACCGCTCCATCAGGTAGCGGTCTGCCGGGGAGATATCGGCTTCCAGCGGCGTCAGTCCCTGTTTGCCCAGCAGGTCCCGGGCCCGGTAGAGGGTACGCTGCTCGCGAAAGTAGAGCGCCACCACCGGCTGCCGGGAAAAGTCCCGCAGCTCCACCGGTCGGGCTTCCCATACCGGGGTAATGGCCGGATGGTGGACGGAACGCCCCAGGTGCCGTTCCAGGATGGTTTGCGCCTGCGGCAATTGCGCCGCCGGCAGAAAGCAGACCGCAGTCTGCTCGTCGATCACCACCTGCAGGGGACCGGTCCGGGTGTGTACCCAATAACTCAGCTGCAGCTGGCGCAGTTTGCCGGGGCCACTGCGGATGGGCACATCATCCCAGTGGCGGCTGAGGATAAAACCGGGTTCAGGCAAAAATCAGGGGCACCGATAGACGTTGAAGGTCTGCTCACCCTCCCGGATGGGGCTGGCGGCAACGATAGTATTGCCACCCATTTTAAGCGCTTCGTTACGGCCCAGGGCAACCAGTTCTTCAGCCACCTTGGCATTGCGGCGATTGAAGATGGCAAGACTGTCCGCGGTCTGTGCTGTGGTACTGCCGATCTGTTCGCAACGACGCACATCCGCCGCATTGGAAACGCGGATGCTATCGGAACCGGCGTGCGGCTGCACCCAGGTACAACCGGCGGTAACTCCGGCGATCAGTGAAGCGGCGACCATCGCCCGACGAACTACTGACATACTTCCACTCCTGTTTTGACGCAATTGCTGTAGGATAAAAAAGGCGCCATTTTACCTGAGGAACTCCATGGATACAGAGGTGGGATGGCATTAGTGCGACGCAGTCCACCATTGAAAAAGGAGGACGATTGTGCGACAACCTCATACCAATAAGATCCGGGAAATAGTATCCCTTACAGAACGCAGCAGGATGTACCCATGAGCAGTAAGCTGGAGCAGTTAAAAGCCATTACCGATGTTGTTGCCGACACTGGCGATATCGAAGCCATCGCCCGTTTTCAACCACTGGATGCCACCACCAACCCCTCCCTGCTGCTCAAGGCTGCACAACTGCCAGCCTATGCCCACCTGCTGCACGAATCCCTGGAAACCGCTGGCGGTGACCCTGTGGCAGCCTGTGATCACCTCGCTGTGGCCATTGGTGCGGAGATCGTCAAACTGGTTCCCGGTCGCGTCTCCACCGAGGTGGATGCGCGCCTCTCTTTCGACACCCAGGCCACCATCAACAAGGCGCGCCAGCTGATTGAGCTCTACGCCAGCCGCGGCATTGATCGCTCCCGCATCCTGATCAAGATCGCCTCTACCTGGGAGGGCATCAATGCCGCACGGGTACTGGAACAGGAAGGCATCAACTGTAACCTCACGCTGCTGTTCAGCTTCGCCCAGGCAGTAGCCTGTGCCGACGCCGGTGCCACCCTGATCTCGCCCTTTGTGGGCCGGATTCTCGATTGGTACAAGGCCAACCAACCGCAACTCAGCTTCGCCGCTGACCGCGATCCCGGTGTGGAGTCGGTGACCCGTATCTACAACTACTACAAGCAGCACGGCTACAACACCATTGTGATGGGCGCCAGCTTCCGCAATACCGATGAAATCGAAGGCCTGGCCGGTTGTGACCGCCTCACCATCAGCCCGCAGCTGCTGGCCGAACTGGCCGATGACCAGGGCGAACTGCAACGCCGCCTCAGCAGCGATAACAGTGGCGAGCCCCAGAGCCGGATCAGCTATGATGAGCCCGGCTTCCGCCTTGCCATGAACGAAGACGCCATGGCCACCGAGAAACTGGCGGAAGGTATCCGTAACTTTATCGCCGACCAGGTGAAACTGGAGAACCTGTTGCGCGACCTGTAACCCGACAGGCACGCCAGGCCAACCGCGCCATCAGCTGCCGTAGCAAGCCAGATGGCAGCCCGGCCAAACAAAAAAGGACGCAATTGCGTCCTTTTTTGTTTGGTATCCCGGATGGTTCTTCTGGTATCCCGGATGGCCTGAACCAACGGCAGGTCACTCCGAAGAGGAAGGCCGCCGCGTGCGTGGCCGCGGATTGCCCGCCCGTGGCCCCTTGGCCTTGAGGCGCTTCACCTGGCGATCCCGCTCCACATCCTTCTGCCGCGAGGTGGGGCTGGGACGTGGTGGTTTAACACCGGCGGTCTGGCAGAGATCAGAGATCTCCTTGTGATTGAGTTCGATCCACTGCCCCACCCGCACGTGGGACGGAATAAAGATATTGCCGTAGCGTACCCGCTTCAGGCGACTCACCTTGACACCCTGCGACTCCCACAGGCGTCGCACTTCGCGATTACGACCTTCCATCACTACACAGTAGAACCAGCGGTTGGAGCCCTCACCGGAACCATCGACGATATCGGTAAACTTGGCCATGCCATCCTCCAGCAGCACACCATCGCGCAAACGCTGCTTCATATCGTTGTCCACGTCACCCTGGATACGCACCAGGTATTCGCGGTCAATCATGGAGGATGGGTGCATCAGCTTGTTGGCCAGTTCACCGTCATTGGTGAACAGCAACAGGCCGCTGGTGTTGTAGTCGAGGCGGCCGACAGAAATCCAGCGTTCGCTCTTCAGCTCCGGCAGGCTTTCATACACGGTACGGCGTCCTTCCGGGTCAGAGCGGGAACAGATCTCCCCTTCCGGCTTGTTGTAGAGGATGACCCGCAACTCGGTTTTGTTGGGCTCCTGCAGACGAATGCGACGGCCGTCCACCGTAACCTTGTCGGTCACCGTAACGCGATCGCCCAGCTGCGCCACCTGACCGTTGACGTGCACACGTCCCGCGGCAATAGCGCGCTCCATCTCGCGGCGCGAACCCACCCCTTCGCGGGCCAACACCTTCTGTAACTTTTCGTCTTTTTGCATAGCTCTCTTACAACGTCACCCCCGGCTCAGTGTGAACCAGGGGATACCACCGCGCAGGGTGGCAGTATTAATCAAATACAGAGGGGCCGGATGGCTGGCGAAAACGATCATCTTCGTCGTCTTCGTCCTCGTCGGCAAACACCGGGATCGGTGCGGCCGGCTCCTCCAGCTCCTCTTCGCTCATGCCATCATCGGCAAAGCTGCTGTGTTCTTCGTCGGTCTCGCTGACTTCTGCTGCAGCGTCTTCGACAACGATGACGGCCTCGTCAGTCTCCGGCACCGTGGCGTCGGCATCTGCCTCCGCGCCTTCGGAATCGGCTGCGGGCGCGCCCTCACCACCACCCAGGTCCAGCTCGGCGTTGAGCTGGTCAATATCCTGCAGCTCGCTCAGCGACGGCAGGTCTTCCAGGCTCTTCAGGTTAAAGTAGTCCAGGAAGTGCCGTGTCGTGGCATAGAGCGATGGACGCCCGGGCACATCACGATGGCCAACCACCTTGATCCACTCACGCTCGGAGAGCGTCTTGATGATGTGCGAGCTCACCGCCACACCGCGAATCTCTTCAATATCGCCCCGGGTAATCGGCTGACGGTAGGCAATCAGCGCCAGGGTTTCCAGCAAGGCGCGGGAGTATTTCTGCGGTTTCTCTTCCCACAGGCGATTGACCCAGGGTGCCATCTCGTTGCGCACCTGCAGGCGCCAACCGCTGGCCACCTCTTTCAGTTCAAAGCCACGCCCGGCACACTCGGCCTGCAGCTCTTCCAGTGCCGCACGAATCTGCTCCCGCTCAGGCGCTTCGCGGGTTTCATCCTCACCCTCAAACAGCGACAGCAGTTTATCGACGCTCAGCGGCTGTCCTGCGGCCAGCAGGGCGGCCTCAATGATCTGGCGTAACAGCTGGGGTTCAAAACTCATTGGGACTCACTCAATATCCTGGCTTAATTATTGTTGGCTCTGTGGGTTCCGCCTGCCGGTTCCCGATGGCAGCTGGCGCTCCATCACTCTACCGAATCAAACTCTTCCTGCGGCTCGAATGACTGGCTGCGGGCCTTGACGTGAATCGCGGCAAAGTGATCCGTCTGGATAATCTCCACCAGCTGCTCCTTGATCAGTTCCATCACCGCCAGGAAGGTCACCACCACCCCGAGACGCCCCTCTTCCACCCGGAACAGCGCCACAAACGGCACAAACTGGCGACCACTGAGGCGATCCAGTACCTGGGTCATGCGCTCACGGGTGGAGAGTCGCTCCCGTTCAACGTGATGGCTCTCGAACATATCCGCCCGCCGCAGCACTTCCGCCAGGGCCAGCAGGATCTCTTTCATGTCGACATCCGGATCCGGGCGGGTCAAGGCCCTGTCCGGTGCCTGTGCAGACGCTTGGTGCAGGTCACGGCCCAGCCGGGGAACCTCATCCAGGTCCTCAGCGGCCTGCTTGAAGCGCTCGTACTCCTGCAGGCGACGAATCAGGTTGGCTCGCGGATCATCCTCTTCCTCGTCCGCTTCCTGGGAACGGGGCAGCAGCATGCGCGACTTGATCTCGGCCAGCATGGCCGCCATCACCAGGTACTCAGCCGCCAGTTCAAACTGCATCGCCTCCATCATCTCCACGTAGGCGACGTATTGATGGGTGATTTCCGCTACGTTGATCTCGAGAATATCGAGGTTCTGGCGACGAATCAGGTAGAGCAGCAGGTCCAGCGGACCTTCGAAGGCCTCCAGAATCACTTCCAGGGCATCCGGTGGGATATACAGATCTTTGGGGAGCTGGGTAAAGGCCTTGCCGTTCACCAGTGCGAAGGGCATTTCGGCCTGTTCCGGGCGGGACGGATGCGATTCGTCGTCGGCCTGCGGAGCCTCGTCTGCGCCTGCCTGTGCACCCTCTGTAACCGTCAGAGGCTCAGGTTGCTGCTCCACGGCGTCTGCCGCGGCCTCATCCATCTTTTCGAGGTCCAGCTCAGTGGTCACAGTTTGCCCTTTTTGCCTGATGTCATAACGCCCCTATTATCGGTCTTGTAACGGTCGATGACCGGCTGGCTGCCAGTCCAGAAACCATCACGGCAACCGTCCCCGGGGCGCTGTTTTCAACCCGCCGTCCCCCGTGGGTTCGGCGTTATCGCGCCCCCCTGCCAATACGACAGAAGAAGCTCGGCATTATAGACATTAAGCTGCCGTCATGACAGCTCTGACAGGGCGACGGCCTTATTCGAAGTCGCTGACATCCCCACAGCCACGGCGCAGTACTTCCGGGGTCTCGCCGGTCATATCCACCACGCTGGTGGCCTCCATACCGCAGAAACCGCCATCGATCACCAATTCCAGCTGATGCTCGAGGGTGTCACGAATGTCATAGGGGTCTGTGAGGGGGAATTCATCGCCTGGCATCAACAGCGAACTGGTCATCAGCGGTTCACCCAGCTCCTCCAGCAGTGCCTGCGCGATAGGGCTGGCCGGCACGCGCATGCCGATGGTCTTGCGCTTGGGGTGCATCAGGCGCTTGGGCACCTCGGAGGTGGCCTCGAGGATAAAGGTGAAAGGCCCCGGGGTGTGATTCTTGATGGCGCGAAAGATCTGGTTGTCCACCTTGGCAAAGGTGGCCAGCTCGGAGAGATCACGGCACATCAGGGTGAAGTTGTGGTGCTTGTCCAACTGGCGGATGGCCCGGATGCGATCCAGGGCCATCTTGTCACCGATATGACAGCCAAGGGCATAGGCACAATCAGTGGGATAGGCCACCAGCCCGCCCTTGCGGATGATCTCTACCGCCTGCTTGATCAATCGGGCCTGCGGATTTTCCGGGTGAATCTGAAAGAATTGTGCCACTCGGGGCCCCCTGAGCTGTTGTTCTTCTATCCGGCGCTGGTTGTTTGCGCCCTGCTGGCAGCGTCCTGAAACCCCTGCCGGCAGCGGCCTGACACCTTGTACCTTGCTGGCAGCGCCCTTTTGGCGCGCGACATTACCTGCTCACCCGCGAGGTTACAAGCTCCACCGTCAAAAGCGCTCCCATACGGGGGTGCAACTCTCCGGCAGCGGCGGCATGACACCGAGGTCCTGCCAACTCTGGCCCGGGAAATGAAAATCGCTGCCGCAGGAGGCCAGCAGTTCGTAGCGTGCCGCCAACTGCTGCATATCGCGGGTAACATTGGCGTTCTGGTTACCGCTCACCACTTCGATACCCTCGCCACCTACGTCGCGGAACTCTTCCACCATCGCCCGCAGGCGGGTGCGGGTGACCTTGTACTTGTCCGGATGGGCCAGCACCGCCAGGCCGCCCGCGGCGCGAATCCAGCCAATCGCCTCTTCCATTACGGGCCAGCTCTGTTTCACGTCACCGGGCTTGCCGGTGCCCAGATAGCGCTTGAAAGCGCCGTCGATATCCGCCACCAGCCCCTGTTCCACCAGATACTGGGCAAAGTGGGGGCGACCGACCATGCCACCCTCCCCCGCCAACCGGCAGGCTCCCTCAAACGAACCCTCAATGCCCAGCTTGGCCAGCTTTTCTCCGATCAGCTGCGCCCGCTCCCAGCGGGTTATCTCCTGCTGTTCGACGGCCTGCAGCAACTGCGGGTGCTGCGGGTCGAAATTAAGGCCAACCACATGCACCCCGCGCCCCTCCCAGCGGCAGGAGAACTCGATACCGGGTACCAGCCGGATACCCACCTCTTCTGCAGTAGCGGCAGCTTCAGGAAGACCGTTAAGGGTGTCGTGATCGGTGAGGGCAAGAACCGTAACATTGCGTTCCCGCGCCCGGCGCACCAGGTCGGCCGGACTCAACTGACCATCGGAACAGGTGCTGTGACAGTGTAAATCGTACAAGTGATACCTCTGAATGGGGAACTGCGCGCCGCTGACACACCCCCTGTGTACCAATACAGACTGCAACAATGAACCTTATGCCAGACGCAGAGTCAAAACGCGCCTGCAATCGCCAACCGGTACCGCTCTGTTGCTGGCCAAATGGCCCTGAGCGGTTAGAATAGGCTTCGCGCAAGGCCGAACCTACAAAGGACTACTATGACACAAGCGCCCACCGAACCCAAACGCGAGAGCCTGCTGCTGAACCTGTTGCTGAACGTGGTTATCCCTACGCTCATCCTCACCAAACTCAGCGGCGATGCCTGGCTCGGCACCAAATGGGCCGTTGTGGTAGCCCTGGCCTTCCCGGTTCTCTATGGCCTCAACGATTTCCGCCACACCCGCAAGGTAAACCTATTCTCGGCGCTGGGCGTTTTCAGTGTGGTGATGACCGGAGGCATGAGCCTGCTGGAGCTGGATCCCAAGTACATTGCTTATAAGGAAGCCGGTGTTCCTGCCGTTTTTGGCCTGGCGACCCTGCTCTCCCTCAAGACCCGCTTCCCCCTGATCCGCACCTTTCTCTACAACGACAAGATCCTGCAGGTTGACAAGGTGCGCACCGCGCTCGAACAGCACCAGACCGAAATCGCCTTCGAGTCAGCCCTGCGCAACGCCAACTACCTGGTGGCAGCCTCC
This sequence comes from Pseudomaricurvus sp. HS19, assembly GCF_009857815.1. Lineage (GTDB taxonomy): Bacteria > Pseudomonadota > Gammaproteobacteria > Pseudomonadales > Cellvibrionaceae > Pseudomaricurvus. The sequence goes on from NZ_WVVW01000001.1 coordinate 1,053,072, forward strand.
TTCTTCCTGTCATCAGTGCTCAACTACGGCCTCGCCAGATACCTGCTGGTCAGCCCACCGGGCACAGAGGCTTTTAACGCCGAGCTGGGCAAGATGACGGCCCTCAGTTTTCCTGTCATTGCCGTTCCGGCCATGCTGGTCATGATGGGCGCGTTGATGTACCTCTTCAGTCGCATCAAGCACCTCACTCACCTGACCCTTGATGACATCCTGATTCAACAATAACCACACAGCGGCCCGCCAACCCGGGCCGCACCTGACCCTATCCGGAGATTTCATGTTTTACGCCATCATCAGTGAAGACGTCGCCAACAGCCTGCCCCTGCGCAAGAAGATCCGTCCTGCGCACCTGGCCCGGCTGGAAGCCTTGCACTCGGAAGGACGTCTGTTACTGGCCGGACCTCACCCTGCCATTGACAGTGAGGACCCCGGTGAAGCCGGCTTCACCGGCAGTCTGGTGGTAGCCGAATTCGGTTCACTGGAAGAGGCTCAGGCGTGGGCTGATACAGACCCGTACCTGACCGGCGGCGTCTACGCCCACGTGGTGGTGAAGCCGTTCAAGAAGGTGCTGCCCTGAGCCGCAATGCCGGCTGATACAGCAAACGGACCGAGCGCACAATTACACACAACGGATCGTGCCTTTACCGTTATTTTTCAGTAGCTTTACGCTGTTTTTTTCGCAACCCCTGAACGGAAGATTTGCCGTGAGACATTTCATCGCCATCACCGCACTGCTCGCCACTGCCCTGTCATTCACCACCGCTGTACAGGCACAGGAATACCGCTGGGTTTCCGACACTCTCTATGTTCCCATGCGCAGCGGCAAGGGTAACCAATACCGTATCATCGACTCCGCCGTACGTACCGGCACGCGTCTGAAGTTTATCTCCGAAGACAAGGAAGCCGGCTGGGTCGAAGTAGAAAATGCCAAGGGCCAGGTGGGCTTTATTCCCATCCAGTACATCATGGACCGCCCCACCGCCGCGATCCAGCTGGAAGCCACCAGCAAAAAGCTGCAGGACCTGCAGAACAAATACAACGAGCTGAGAAACGAACTGCGCAACACCGACAGTACCCGCGCCGACCTGCACGATCAGCTGCAATCCGTCACAGCAGAGAACCAGAAGCTGACCACCGAACTGGATAATATCCGTCGCGTTTCCGCCGATGCCCTGAGCCTTAACAAGCGTCACCAGCAGCTGATGAAAGATCACCAGATCATGCAAACCGAAATGGATGTTCTCAAGGCGGACAACGAACGACTGCGCAAGGAAGACCGCAACACCTTCTTCCTCTATGGCGCCCTGGCAGTACTTTTGGGCGTAATCATAGCGATCGTCGCTCCACTCCTGCGTCGCCGCAAACGCTTCTCCGAGTGGGCATAAACAGCCATGCGAACTACAGTGAGTATCCTGCAAGCCTGTTGCCGGCAATGGCTGCTGGCAACACTCCTGCTCGGTAGTGTCTTCTGCGCGGTTACCACACAGGCAGAGCAGACCGGTGTGGCCCCGTCCCGGGTGACCCTGGAAACTGACCTGGGCACGGTGGTACTGCAGCTGTATCCCGACAAGGCACCGGCCACCGTTGCCAACTTTTTGCAGTACGCCCGCGACGGTTTCTACGACCTCACCATTTTCCACCGGGTGATTCCCGGCTTTGTGGTACAGGGTGGCGGGATGACCTATGATTTTGTGCGCAAGGAGACCCGCGATCCGGTTGTTAACGAATCGAACAACGGTCTGCTTAACCGTCGTGGCACCGTGGCCATGGCCCGCATGCGCGACCCGGACAGCGCCACCTCGCAGTTTTACGTCAACCTCGGCAATAACAGCAATCTCAACCCTGTCAAAAAGCAGCCGGGTTACACCGTGTTTGGTGAAGTGGTTGAAGGCATGGATGTGATTGACCTGATCAGCATGGAGCCCACCGGCAGGTTCCGCGCCGAGGCTCCGGACACACCGGTACGCATTCTGAAAGTAACCATCGAGTGACAATAGCCTGAATCGAGGAACGGCGACCGGCCCTTCGTGCTCCCATATACATCCAGTCGTCCCACCCTGTGCTATACACACTGAACCAGCAATAAGAGCGCAGCCATGAACCCCACCCGCACCAGCCTCAGCGTCAACCTCAATAAAATTGCCCTGCTGCGCAATTCCCGCGAAGGTAATTACCCGAGTGTGACTGCACACGCGGAGATCTGCCTTGCCGCCGGTGCTGACGGCATCACCGTGCATCCGCGTCCCGACCAGCGCCACATCCGCCCCGGCGATGTTTACGATCTGGCGGCGCTGACCGCATCAATGCCCGTCATCGAGTTCAACATTGAGGGCAACCCTTTTGCCCCGGCGCAGGGCAGCTACCCCGGCTTTATGGAACTGGTGCGACAGACCCGCCCGGATCAGTGCACCCTGGTCCCGGACAGCGACGACCAGCTTACCTCCGACCACGGATTCGACCTCACCCAGAGTGGCGACAAGCTGCGCCCCATTATTGACGAGCTGCATGAACTGGGGTGCCGCGTCAGCCTGTTTATGGACCCGGATCCCGCCCAGATACGCCTTGCCAAAGGCGTCGGCGCAGATCGTGTCGAACTCTATACCGGCCCCTACGCCCTCGCCCATAAAGAGCAGAGCGACAACCTGGACACACTGTTCCGCAGTTACCATGAAGCAACACTGGCCGCCGCAGAGGTGGGGCTGGGTGTAAACGCCGGCCACGATCTCAATCTGGACAACCTGGCACGCTTCCTTGAGATTCCCGGAATCCTCGAAGTCTCTATCGGCCACGCCCTGACCGTCGACGCCATTGCCATGGGCATGGGTGAAGCCGTTAACCGCTACCGCCGCATCTGCCATCACGAGAACCGCTGAACAGGTCGCGCGCCAGCCCCTCCCCCCTGCAACAGGAAAGCACAGGAGCAGAGCATGCCCGTCACCAAAGGTTGCCAGCAGCTGATCGCCGAAGCCCGTGCCCGCATTACCACCCTCACGCTGGAGCAGGCGGCTGCCCGCTTGCAGGATCCGGAGACGGTATTTGTGGATATTCGCGATGTCCGGGAACTGGAGCGCGAAGGCCTGATTCCCTCTGCACTGCACGCCCCCCGCGGTATGCTGGAGTTCTGGGTGGACCCCGACAGCCCCTACTTCAAACCCGTGTTCGCCGAGCCGAAAACCTTTGTCCTCTACTGCCAGTCCGCCTGGCGCTCCAGCCTGGCTACCGCCACCCTGCTGGACATGGGGATGACCAACGTCTGTCATTTCGATGGGGGTTTCAAGGCATGGAAAGCCGCGGGCCTGCCTACAGAGGAGCGGCAGCGCAACTGACCCGCCCTGTGGGCGCCGGTATATTGCCGCTCCCCCAACCTGATTGATCTGCATCCATGTACGCCTATACTGAGTGCGATAGCCTGCAATAAAACCAATCAGGCACGCTAAGGAGAATCCTGCATGCACTCCATTCTGGTAAAGGACTATATGAGCCCCGAACATTACGCCGTTCACGCTGATGTCAGCGTTCGCACAGCGGTGGACGCCATGTTACGGGCGCGGGTACTGGGGGTACCGGTGGTTGATGACCACAAGCGGTTGGTGGGTTATGTCTCCGAGCAGGACTGCATCAAGGAGCTGCTTAATGACGCCATGTACTGTGACGAATCCGCACCGGTGGCGTCCGTCATGCAGACAGCCGTGGTCAGCTTTGACCCCGAGGCCAGCGTGGTGGAAGTCGCCCAGAGCATGCTGCGCCATCACCACAAGAACTACCCGGTGATTCAGGACGGCAAGTTGATCGGCGTTATCAGCCGCTCCATGGTTCTGGCGGCGCTGATGGATCGCAGCAACGCCTGCTTCAAGCATAAGTAAGCCAATCCCGTAACGACCCGGGCCCGGCTCCTGACGGAATCCGGGCCTCAGCTTGCCCTCCTCACGGCAACACACCCGGTTGCAGCACCAGCGGTGGTATACTCGCGCCCCACGCCGGCATTTGCCGTCCTTCCACCACAACTCGCTGCCACCGCATATCGCACCAGCGAGCGACTACCGTGAGAACGCCCGAGCCAATGACCACCCCCGCCACTCTCAGCATCTGCGGCGCCGGTAAACTCGGCCGCACCCTGGCGCGCCTGTGGCAGGAGAGCGGACAGTTTCGTATCGGGCAGGTGTTCTGCAGCAGCCTCACCAGCGCCCGCGACGCCGTCGCGTTTATCGGTGCCGGAGAGCCCTGCGGCGAAGAGACGATGCCTGAGCCTGCAGACCTGTGGCTGATCGCCACTCCTGACGGCGCCATCGCAGAGGCGGCCAGGCGCCTGGGGCCCGCGCTCTGTGCCAGCAGCGTGGTCTTCCACTGCAGCGGCTCGCTGGCCAGCAGCGCCATGGCGCTGCAGGGTTGCCACACAGCCAGCGTGCACCCGGTGCACAGTTTTGCCGATCCGGCACGCTCCATCGGTGCTTTTGCCGGCAGCTACTGCACCGCCGAAGGGGACGTCGAAGCCCTCGAACGTCTGCTGCCCGCCTTCCGAGCCATTGGTGGCGAGCCGCTCACCATCGACAGCCACGCCAAAAGCCTATACCACGCCAGCACCGTCATGGCCTGTAACTATCTTGTGACCCTAATGGACAGCAGCTACCGCTGTCTTGCAGCGGCCGGTATTGATGGCCAGCAGGCGCGTCAGTTACTGGCCCCACTGGCGAGCCAGACGCTGCAGAACTGCCTCGGCGGCGATACAAGCGAAGCGCTGACCGGCCCCATTGCCCGACGTGACCTGGGTACCGTTGCCGCCCACCTGCAGGCCCTCGCCGAGCTCCCGGCGCTGCAGGAGCTCTACCGCGCACTGGGCAGGGAGACACTGACCGTTGCCGGGCGCCAGCCCCATGGCCAGTCACTGCAGCCGTTGGCTTCACTGCTGGGAAGCTCAACCACCCCCCCCGACCACACCGACGACAAGTAAGCCCGAGAGACACATGAGCGACAGCGACAACTACCGCCAGAAAAAGCAGTTCTTCAACCAGATGCTCACCGTCTATGGGCGCAAACCGGTGCTGGAGGCACTGCAGGAACCGTCCGCCCGGCCCTATCGCCTGCACCTAGCAAGCAGCAACAAACCCGGTGGCATCATCGCCGAGATTATGGCGCTGGCAGAGTCAAAGGCGGCGGAGATTGTCTGGCACGACCGCCAGGAGCTGTCACGGATCTCCCGCAACAGCAAGCAGGATCAGGGGGTTGCGCTGGATCTGATTTGCGAAGGCTACCGCCCCTATCAGGAGTTTCTTGGGCAGGAGCCTGCCGCAAGTTACGACATCATCGCCCTCGACCGCATCACCAACCCGCAGAACCTGGGCATGATTATCCGCTCGGTGGCCGCCAGTGGCTGCGCCGGGCTGCTGCTGCCGGAGAAAGGCTGCGCCAAACTGGATGCACTGGTGATCAAGGCCAGCGCCGGTACCCTCTTCCGTGCACCGGTGCTGCGCTGCCAGCAGCTGGAACAGGCACTGGACGATTTTGCCGCGGCCGGCGCCAACATTTACGGCCTCAGCTCCCACGCCAAAACCAGTATCGGCTCCACCGCCGCCGCGGGTCGCAATGTGTTTGTACTGGGCAATGAGACAGACGGCGTGTCGGAGGCCGTAGCCCGACGCTGTAACAAGCTGATCTCCATCCCCATGAGCAATGGGGTGGAGTCACTCAATGTCGCGGTTACGGCGAGCCTGCTGGCGTTTCGCCATCTTCTGCAGAGCTGACGGAGAGAGCGCGCTCCAGGCGCCACATGGGACGCACACCCAGATAGACCACAAACAGCGCCAGGCTCAGTACCCCACCGATGGTAAACAGCGTGAGTGGCCCCCAGGCCTGGGCCACATAGCCGCACACCAGCGCTCCCAGGGGCGCACTGCCAAACAGTGCCAGCTGGTAGATGGAGAGCGCCCTGCCACGATAGGCGTCCGGCACCTGCTGCTGTAACAGGCCCTTGCCGAGACTGGCACTGACGCCAGCCACTACGCCCCAGCCGAACACCAGCATCAGCAATCCACTCTCTTTCGGCTGCGCCGACAACGCCAGCATCAGCAGCCCGGTATAGAGCAGGCAGAAGAGAATCGCCCTGCCCGGCTGGGCCACATGACCGCGGCGAATCAGTCCTACCGAGGCTGCAATTCCGCCGAAGGTAAACAGCAGTTGCAACAGCGAAAACGACAGTGCGTCCTGCTGATAGACGTGGCGCGACAGCAGCGGTATCGCCACCACGAACACACCCATATTCATAAAACCGTTGAAACTCACCAGCACCATCAGGTGCCGCAGCACCGGGTGGCGCCGTACGAAGTCCAATCCCTCGGTCACACTGACCGCCGCTGGGGCCTGCACAGGAACCGGAGCCTCACGTTCACTGTGCCGCAGCAGCAGGACAAACAACAACGCACAGGCCAACAGTGCCACTACCTGTACCGCAAAGATCGGCACCAGCCCCAGATGCCCGCTCTGCCCGGCCAACAGCACACCCAAGGCCTGGGCGACATAGACGCTCAGGCTGATGCGTACCACCGCCCCCTGATAGGGACGTGAGTGCTGATGAAAGCGCGGCAATACACGATCCCGCAGCGGTTGCAGGAAGGCCTGACAGACACCCAGCAACAGCGCGTAGGAGAGCAGACTAAGCAGCGCCAGATGGCCGCTGATGAGAAGGGCCAGCAAAGTTGCGTGGCAGAGTGCCATGGCCCCATAGATCACCGGTAACCAACGCCAGGCGCCGGCACGGTCGGCAAAGGAGCCGCCAAAGAGCATCAGCATCACCGGCAGCAGGCCCGCGGACTGCACCCAACCCACATGACTGGGTTCCAGGTGCAACTCACCCACGGCCAGCCACGGCACCATCACCACCTGGATGCCCATAGCCAGCGCCGCCAGTCCGACGGCAATCAGGTAGCCACTGAATCGATTCAACTGCCTGCCTCTCCGCAAAAAAAGGGCGATTCTACCCCAAGCCGGTACCCCAGTGGCAGCAAAGGGCTGCCGACGCCGGGCCAATAACAAAAAAGCCCGCCGGAAGGCGGGCCTTTGAGTCTCCGATCAGCGCACGAGCCGCGATCAGAATTTGTAACCACTCTCTTCGTGAGAGGTGATATCGAGACCGGCGGTCTCATCCTCTTTGCTGACCCGGATACCGGCGGTCAGTACGCCCGTCAGCTTCAGCAGTGCCCAGCTGATCACCGCGGTATAGACAAAGGTGACCACCACCGCAATCAGCTGCACCTTCAGCTGGGCAGCAATGGAGTAGCCACTGCCCGGCTCTGCACCAAAACCGCTGAACAGCCCCAGATCCGGCGACGCGAACACTGCCACCAGCAGGCTGCCCAGGATACCGCCCACACCATGCACCGGGAAAACGTCGAGAGAGTCATCAATTTTCCACTTGCGCTTGATGGCCTGGGTCATCACAAAACAGATAACGCCGGCGCTGATCCCGATCACCAGCGCACCGGCAGGGCCGACAAAACCGGAGGCCGGGGTAATGGTACCCAGACCGGCCACCATGCCAGTGACAATACCCAGCACGCTGGGCTTGCCGTACTTAACCTGCTCCATCACCACCCAGGCCAGGGATCCGGCTGCGGCCGAAATGTGAGTAACGGTCATGGCCATGGTGGCATCGCCATTGGCGGCCAGCGCGCTGCCGGCATTAAAGCCGAACCAGCCCACCCACAGCATACCGGCACCGGTAACCGTCATGGTCAGGTTGTGCGGCGGCATGGCGGTGGTCGGGAAGCCATTGCGATTGCCAATCACCAGCGCCGCCACCAGTGCTGCGACACCGGCAGTGATATGCACCACGATACCACCGGCAAAATCCATGGCGCCCATCTCGGCCAGCCAACCGCCGCCCCACACCCAGTGACAGACCGGGAAGTAGACCGCCAGCAACCACAGCGCACTGAACACCAGTACCGAGGAAAATTTCATACGCTCGGCAAAGGCGCCCACAATCAGCGCCGGGGTAATAATGGCAAAGGTCATCTGGAACATGAAAAACAGCGACTCGGGTATATCGCCACTCAGGCTTTCCCGGGTCATGCCCGCCATAAAGAGACGACTGAGATCACCAATGAAAGCATTGCCCTCGCCAAAGGAGAGACTGTAGCCAACCAGTAGCCAGATGAGTGATGCCATACAGGCGATGGCAAAACATTGCATCAGCACCGACAACACGTTTTTGGTACGCACCAGACCGCCGTAGAAGAGTGACAGGCCCGGCAATGTCATAAATAACACCAGCGCCGTCGCCGTCAGCATCCACGCTGTATTTGCACTACTGAGTTCGCTCCCTGCGTAGGCAACCGCAGGCGCGACTGACAGTGTCAGAACACCAAGTATCTTTTTCATGATTCTCTCTGCTTGTGTTTCTCTGATCATTTACCGGTACCTTTGCAATTTCTGTTGCACCACAACAAAAACAAAAGGCACCAAAATAATCTTTTTATAATCAGCCAGTTACTTCCTATGCACGATTTTAATGCATCATGAAGACTCGGCATTGTGCACAGCAGGAACATCCTTCTCAAGAGAGTGTGGGGCAGAAATATTGCGTCATGGAAAAAAAGTTTTGTTTTGCACCAGGGCGGTTCAGAAAATTAACCTGCGCACCATTTCGGATCACTACTTTGACCCAAATTGACTGCTTCAGTGACGCCCGCGAGAGCTTGAAATGGCGGCGCCGGACTGCTGCCGCAGCGCCTGGCGCATGCGCTTCAACGCAGCCTCCCAGCGCACGGAAGAGACGGGGGCATCGGCGTAAACCTGCTCGTTGTAGAGAGTAACGAACGCCTCTAATGCCGATGCAATCAACGGGGACTGCTCCCGCCCGGCCACCCGTGCGGCAAACACTGCCGTGCTTTCACCAGGCCTTCTGCGCCAGCCGCGTCGCAACAACAAGCGTTCGAAGCGCTGATGGTAACGCTGCGCCCCACTCAATGGTTGCGGGCGCGACTGCCACCACAACTGCAGGCTGATCAGTGCCAGCAGGAGGCTACCTCCAAACAGCACCAGCAGCACCAGCTTTAACGGACTAACGCCGTTCAGCCAGCGGTTCAACAGCCGGTATTGTGCATCCTGATCAAACCCCATTACCGCACGGTGCCAGTGATAGTTGAGGGAGTCCCACTGCAGCCGCATTTGATCCAGCAGTGGGATATGACGATAGCGCCCCAGCGAGATCACCTCTTCCACCACAGCAGCCTGGGTGTCTCCCAGGCTGCGACGCACACGCTCCGGCGCCACCGCAGCTGTGGGATCAACCCGCACCCAGCCCCTCTCCGGCAGCCACACCTCGGACCAGGCATGGGCGTCGTACTGATGCACTAACCAGTAGCCACCCTGGGCGTTAAACTCTCCACCCAGATAACCCACCACCACGCGTGCCGGGATACCAGCCGCCCGCGCCATAAACACAAAGCTGCTGGCAAAGTGCTCACAGAATCCCTGCCGCGACTGCCACAGAAACTCATCCACCGAATCCTCCCCCAGCAGCGGTGGCTCCAGGGTGTAAATAAAGTCCGAGCGATAGAGAGCCAGCAATCGATCGATATAGGCTTCGTCATTGCCACTCTCCTCCCGCCAGCGCTGTGCGGTTTCACGGGCGCGGGGATTGCCCTGCCCCGGTAACTGCAGCTCGTTGTCGCGGCGCCAGTCAGCCAGTTCAGGCTCCAGCCGGTAGTCGGGATTGCTGGTGACCTGATACTGCAAACGGCTGCTGACTTCGTCGGCGCTAATCAGGCGTCCGTCCCAGGCCAGGCCAATACCTTCCTGCGCTTCATTGCCCGGGATTACCATATCGAGACTGAACAACCAGCGCTGCTGGGTGGGCTCCAGAATCACCGAGTATTGAAAGCTTTCACCCAGGGCCTCGCGGTTCTGCAACCAACCCGGCTCACGCTCGAAACCCCAGTAAACCGCTGGTTGCAACCGCACATCTGGCTTGCGGTTCTGGCTCCAGCTCTGGCCGTCAAAACGGGACAGCACCAACCCCCTCCAGTACAACTGCTCCGGTGCCGGTGAGTCGCCCTGGAACGAGGCGCGGAAGGCGACACCGCCGGAACGGGCCAGCTTGCTGACATCGCCCGGCGACAGGTGATCACTGACCCCGGTCCTGGCTATCTGGGTGGGATTGGGCACACTCCACAGGCTGCCGATACGCGGCATCACCACAAACATCAGTATCATCAGCGGCAGGGCGTGCAGCATCAGCCGTCCCGCCAGTCGCAAGCTGCGGGCGGCGCGGTCACTGCCTGCACGCTGCTGAATCGACAACAAAGCCGTCACCGCCAACAGCACACAACCGATGGCGTAGAGGGAAATCAACAACTCCTGCGCAAACAGGAACTGCACGCCGATAAGGAAGAAATTGAGAAACACCAGCAACAGGGCATCGCGGCGACGCTGCATCTCCAGTTGCTTCAGCAACACCGCACAGATCAGCAGCGACACCATGGGCTCCAGCCCGAGCATGGTGCGGAAGGAGAACAACAAGCCCGCAACACAGCCGCCGGTCAACGCCACCTTCAGCATCCGTCCAGGCATCGGCCAACGGCCGCGAAACTCCTGCAGGCGCCACACCAGCACACCGGTCCAGATCAGCGGCAACCAGAACGGCAATGACCAGTAGAGGGGCAACAGCGCCGCCCCCTGGGCGGCGATCAACCACAACAGGCTGTTGCGCGGCAGCAGAAAACGCTCCGCCGTCATAACAGACTCCCGCCAACCACCGCGGACTGCGGCTGGCAGCGGTAGAGCGCCAGCTGGCGCAGTAAACGCTGGCGATGCTCCACCCCCTGACCCGGTGCCAGCTCCACACCGGGCAGCCGCAAACCGAACACGGTGTTGCTGGCCGACAGTTGCAACACCCAATGGCACAGACGGGACAGGCGCGCCTCCAGGCCTGTGCCGGGCATGGCATCGTAATCCAGCCACACCACTCTCGACTGCTGGCTGCTGTACTCTTTCACATGCAGGCCCTGGCCGCGGGCGTAGTGCTTCCAGGCGATATGACGCAGTGATTCGCCCTGTTGGTAGCCACGAAAGCCGTAGAAGTCCTCAGCCCCCGGATCGGATACCAGCTTGCCCTCCTCGCCAGCGGCGGCCGTTTGCGGCAGCTCCCCGCCAGCCAGAGGGCGCGGGTAGACAAGTATGGGCTGGTCCAGCACGACCCAGCTCCAGCAGCGAATCAGTCCCAGCGGAAAACGGCTCTCCACCCGTAAGCGCGGCGGCTGGTACCAGCCCCGTTGCAGGCCCGGCGTAAACAGCTTCAGGCGTACCGAGGTGGTGTCCAGCAGGTCCACCCAACTCTCGTTACCCTCGCCCAGCGCCAGCCGCAGGGCCTCCTTGCGCCGGCCGGGAGAACAGGAAACCACCAGTTCCAGCTCGCCGTCTTCACCCAGGAAACAAGGCGCACTTCCCACCACCTCGATGTGCAGTCCGGTCATGTTGAAGAAGGTGTGGTGAATGCACACCACAAACAGTGCCGCGAGAAAAAAGGCGAGCGCCAGCACCAGGTTGTTGTCGTAATTGGTACCGGTAAGCCACAACAGCACCACCACCAGCAGGAAGCCGTAGCCGGCCCGGGAAGGCATGATAAACAGGCGGCGGTTATTGAGGGTGTGGCTGCGCGCCGGCTGCAGGCGCGAGGCCAGCCAGCGATCGAAGCGATGTTGGTAGAAACGTCTCAAGCCGGCAAAAATCGACGGTGGGCTGCGGTGGGCTGCAGGGTTCTGACTCATCAAGGATTCCGATACCACCGGCGGCGCGACCAGGGACTGTCCGCACGATCCGGATTTGCTATGATGCGCGGCGGCCGCTGGCCACCCATTACAAGCTGAGCGTTACAACCTACACTTCAAGCCACACACCGGCTGTTACAGGAGCCCGATTATGGCAGTTCACTCCGGCGATCGCGAACACTGGAACCGGATCGCGCTGATCACCGCGCTGGCGGAACGCCACTATGGCAACTATGCACTCTACTGTGACCTGACCGGACAGCAGGAGCTGGCGGAGCAGTGGCGCAAAAACCTTAACAAGGTATGGGAATACCTGGCGGGCCAGCTCAACTCCATGAAGAACCTGGAAAAAGCCCTGCTGAGCATGGACGAGTTGACGCCCGAACCGGACGAGGAGGATGGCTACGGTGTCTATCCCGCCCAGGACGCCTGCCTGCTGCTGACCAGCGCCCTGCAGATGATCCTCGACAACAGCATCGACGATGTGGAGACCGCCTGTGGCCTGTCGCTGCAAACCGTCGCACAGTTTGTCGCCTTCAGTCAGGAGCTGGAGCTGGATGACGCCATGGACAACCCCCAGGTACAGCAGCATCCACTCTACCAACAGGAAGTGGATCTGCAGCAGTACCTGGACGGATTCCTTCAGCAATCCCGGGACCCCTCAGAACTGATCAAGGAGTTGCGGCGGGAACTGCGGGACTATGACTGCAGCAACCTGGGAATCGAATTACCACCCCAGTGACAGCCGGGAACTGCCAGGGCTAATCAGAGATCGGGAAATTCGCTTTTTCCAAACTTCACCTGACCGCCCTGCTCGCGCTCGGCCCGCTCCTCGTCGGTCTCCTCCAGCGACAGGCTGAAACCGGAGCTGAGGCCTGCACTGCCGGACTCCTCTTCAACCTCTTCCTCCACCAGCGTACCACCCTGACGGTCGAGCTTGATGCGCAGGCGCAGGTTGTTGGCGGAGTCGGCATTCTTGATCGCCTCTTCCTCTGTGATGCGCCCCTCCTTGAAGAGTTTGAACAGGGCCGCATCAAAGGTTTGCATGCCGAGGTTTTCCGACTTCTCCATGATCTCCTTGATCTCATGGAAGTCACCACGCTTGACCAGCTCCTCAATGGTCTTGGTACCCAGCAACACCTCCACCGCGGCGCAACGTTTCCCATCCACGGTTTTCACCAGGCGCTGTGACACAAACGCGCGCAGGTTCTGGCCCAGACCCAGCAGCAACTGCGGCCGGCGCTCTTCGGGGAAAAGGTTAACGATACGTTCCAGCGCCTGGTTGGCATTGTTGGCGTGCAGCGTGGAGATCGCCAGGTGACCGGTTTCGGCAAAGGTCAGGGCGTGCTCCATGGTTTCGCGGTCGCGGATCTCACCGATCAGAATTACATCCGGCGCCTGACGCAGGGTGTTGATGAGGGCGTTATGAAAGCTGCGGGTATCCACACCCACCTCGCGCTGGTTCACGATGCACTTCTTGTGCTTGTGCACATACTCCACCGGATCCTCGATGGTGATGATATGGCCACCGCTGGTGCTGTTACGGTGATCAATCAATGCTGCCAGCGAGGTGGATTTACCGGAACCGGTGCCCCCCACAAACAGGATAAGGCCGCGCTTGGCCTCCACCACATCCTTGAGGATCGGTGGCAGTTTGAGGTCTTCAAACTGCGGAATTTCGGTATTGATATTCCGCGCCACAATGGAGACTTCGTTGCGCTGGCGGAAGATATTGATACGGAAGCGCCCCACCCCCGGCAGCGAAATGGCCAGGTTCATCTCCAGGTCCTGCTGGAATTTCTCCCGCTGCTCATCATCCATGATGGCGTGGGCCACCTCGGCAATCTGGCCGGAGCGCAGCGGCTCTTTCCCCAATGGCTTCAGCACCCCCTGAAACTTGCCGCACGGAGGCGCCCCGGTGCTCAAATACAGATCCGAACCGTCGTTTTTTGCCAGGACCTGCAGATACTGCTCAATATTCACTCATTCACCCCAAAACTTGATCAAAAATGCCACCCCTCTGACAGAGGTGGTCACAACCGTTAAGGAATAACCAAATCAGTCCGAAAATGCCAGCCCAATCTGTCAGGTGAAACTGCAGTTCGCTGCGGTTGAAGCGGTGGCGGCATTCCAATAGGCTGACAGCTCACCCCGCAGTCCAAAATCAACAGGATTACACCGGTATGAACTCACTACGGCTGCAGTGGCAGACCGGCCCTGAAAGCAAGCCCCGTAATGAGGGCAAGCCCCGCCTGCAGGTACTCATCAATGATCAGCCGCTCACCGACCTGGTCAGCGACTTCGAAGTCACCCAGGGCTACAGCCACTTCGGCGATGAGTTTTTGCTGCCGGAGGATGTGCAGTGGTATTCACTGGATAGCTGGCAACAGAGCTCGGAACCGGGCAAACGCCGTATCGTCCTGCTGGGCTGCAGCTGTGGCGATGTGGACTGCTCCACCTTCTACGCCGATACCTTCTGCCAGGATGGCTGGATCCACTGGCAGTTCGGCGGCTGGCCGGAGCGCGACTACAGCGCTTTTCCCACTTTCTGGTTTGAGCAGGAGGCCTACAAGCAGCAAGTGGAGATTATTCCGGACTACCTCAACAACATAAGGCCGTAAACATGAACCCGTTGCACAACGCTATTATCAAACGCCAGCACGAACAGCTGGCCAAACTGCTGGCAGCGGGTGCCGACACCAGCGTTCTCACCGCCAACGGTCGTAACGCCCGGGAACTGGCCGAGTTTGTCGGCAACCTGCCGGCGCTGGTGTTACTGGAGGGGGAACAGGTGCTGCTCAACGCGCCTGACAGCGCCTGGGTAGATGCCCTGCGCCGCGGCGATTACCAGCTGGAGGATATCCCCGCTGAGCGCCTGACCGCAGAGCTGTGTGATGAAGTGCTGCTGGCCACGCCACAGAGACTGCAAGAGCTGCCGGCAGACTATCGCCAGCCTGCAATCCTCCGCGAGCGCTGCCGCCGGAACCCCGCCCTGCTCAAGGTGTTACCCGCTGAGTTGCTGGGCAACCCCGAGTTCTATCGTCCACTGCTGCCTGACCTGGCACTGGATAAGTGGCCCCGCCCCTGGCCACAGGAGATGATTGACCATGCTTTGCAACTTGACCCCGGGAGCTACACCGACCTGACAGATAACGACAAAACCGCAGCCCGTTCACTGGACTACATTCGCTTTAACAGTAATGGCCTCTGGCGGGTGCCTGAAGCCCAACGCAATTATGAGCTCTGTCTTGCCGCCATGCAGTCTGGCTATGCACTTGATCAGGTGCCCTCGCACCTGCTGGACGACAGGCTGACCCGGCTGGCGGTGAGCAACCTGCAACGACTGATGGCAAACTACAGCCGCTCTGACCTGCTCACCAGCCGCCTCTCTCTGCCGGCACTCTCCGCCGAGCTGCTGGCCCTGATACCACCCGCTGAGCGGAGCTACGGTATCTGCCTGGCCGCCGCAGCCTGGGACTGCCACGCCTTGCAGTATGTCCCGGAGCAACACAAGACCCTGGAACTGTGCTGTGCGGTACTGAACGACAGGGAGCTGATCGGAATGCAGATTAACGACATCTGCGAGATGATTCCCGAGTCCCTGAGAGACCAGGTACTGGCCCAGGCCAACTTCCAGCACCATATACAACCCGGGGAATTCGAGGATTTGGATTGGGACTAGCCCCCCTCTCCCGCCCCTCCGGACGGTCCAGATGGCCCTTGCCCCACATCCTCCCCCTGATAACCCAGGCAACGACGAACCCTGACCAGCAAAAAAATTGATCCAGAGCATTGACGAACCAGCGGGAAAACGTCTCAATATAGGGGCAAAGTGTGAGCCGTGTCTCACACATCAGACGCCGACCCATAGCTGGATGACAAAGTCAGTCTGCGGCTCCGGTCCAGCGTGAGCGCCCTGACAATCGAAGGCGTAAGCGCCCATTCAACCAAACAGGCCCAAGAGCCTGTACAGACAAAAAAGCCAGGGACGGATCTGATAATCAGCCCCCGGTAAGTAACACCTGAGAGAGCAAGCCAGAACCCGTTCAACGAAAACCGTTAAACCCGAGGCACACTGCTATGATCCGGATTGGTTGGCCACAACGATTCAAGCGTAAACCACCGGTCCCCCTGGCCCGCCAGCCCTCTTCCACTCCCTCCGATACACCTACACACCATTCGCTGACCCGCCATGTAGACGCGGAACTCGCCCGACAACAACAGACCGTATTCAACCGCTCCTATCAGCAACCCCAGGACTCTTACTGCACTGAGCTGGGACTTGCCGCCCTGGAGCAGTGCGCCATCATCCTCGCCCCTCTCAGCGAACAGGAGAGTCTGGGGGATTACACCCGCCGGGTCATGATGGAGCTGAATGCCCTGGAGGAAAACTACGCAGCCTTCGGTTGCGACACCGAAGGCAACGGCCTGGCCGTCGTGCATCACATGAATCTGTTTATACAGGCAAAAGCCAAAGCACTGTCTCCTTCCCAATAGACCGCCGACGCTCAAGCGAAAACGACAGGCATAAAAAAACCGGGCAACAGCCCGGTTTTTTTATGCCTGTCGCGATTATGCAGCCACTCAGCAGTTGCCTTTTTTCGCCTGCCCCGGCGGACAGAAGTGGCCACCCTCATGACGGCGCTCGTAATGTCTGTGGCGATCGTCGTAATAGCGGGAATCATCGCGACGGTAACGCTCGTGACCGCCATCGCGATCGTCTTTGGTGTTAATTGCCGTACCCGCGGCACCGCCAATGGCTCCACCGAGTATAGCCCCATCACGACCACCTACTTCATTACCTACTGCCGCGCCGATAGCACCACCCAGGGCACCACCGATGGCAGCGTCCGCCGTACTGCCGGCAAATGCGTTGGCAGAAGCAACGCCCAAAGCCAAACCTGCAATCAAAAGCTTGATATTCATATCCGGATCTCCCCCGTCTTGTCTCTTGCTGGCACGGAGTATGACCAAACTGCAGGGACTTTTCTCCCGGGCTGTGGGCACCAACGTGCAAATCTGAGAATTCCACCACTCTCTGTCGGCAAAGGATTGAAGCAGATCACAAAGGGAATAATGCGCCAATCACCTAACCGGGTAGCAGGAGGAATAAAGCCGGATTACCCCGGCAAGGAACGAAGGGCAGTCAGTACACGCCAATGCCAGGGGTTAACCGATTTCCCGTAAGGCGGCTATAATCAGTCTGGGCAGTTGCAGAACGCTATTCCGCTTTGACTATGTACTGCCCGGTTTCCAATAGTCAGCTACGGGCTGGCTTATCTTTGCAGGCAGTGTAATGCCTGCTCATAAGCGCTGTTTTTCAGACAGCGGAAGTACCTGCGTTGCAGTGCAGCGCAATCACAATTCGATTGTACATACGTGGTGGGGTAAGCCTGCGTCGACCGGTATCAACTCAACCATACCTGTCATCAGCACACCTGCCGGTGTATCACCTTCACCACTGCGTCATGCGCCCGCGGCCATGCACTCCGTTCACCGCCTGAAGAGCTGAGCAGGAAAATGACATTTAAAAGGAACTTTGTTCGTCAGTTAGCCGTTCTCATCAGCAGCAGCGTGATGACCTCTGCTTGCCTGGGTGCAGAACCCGTCACCAATCTGTCAGCCGGTGTCTGGGGAACCTACCAGTACTATCCCGGCGATGACAGCAATACCAATACCGGGGGTGAATTCACCGGCGAAGCGTTAATTATCTACGCCGACGGTGAGGCAGCGCCGCCAGAACGCTGGCTCTATTCCGCCGAAATGCGTTTTGGCCCAGGCAGTTTTACCGATCCTGACAACAACTCCACCGGTGACGAATTCACCCTCCACAAAGCCTGGGTGGGCTGGCGCTTCAGTGACACCTATACCTTGCGGGTGGGTAAATCCCAGGTGCCATTTGGCTGGAAAACCATCAACTTCTGGCCCGGCGACATTCTGCTGGCAGGCTTTGGCGACCAGATGGACGTGGGCTTTAAATTCAGTGCCGTGCAGGAACAGTTCAACTATGACCTCGCCTATTACGTACAGGATGACTGGGGTGGCACCAGTACAGACACCGTTGACGACAACGGCCACTGGGGCAGCTCCACCACCTTCCGCAAGGTGCAGACTTGGGTGGGTAATCTTCGCTGGCAGGCAACTGACCAACACGCCCTCGGTATTTCACTGCAATCCGGCCAACTGCAGGATCTCACCGGCACACCGGACAAACCCACCAGTGGCTCACACGAAGCCGCCGTTCTCTACTACGAAGGCAATATCAACAACCTGTTCCTCAAGGCCTCATGGATTACCCAATCCCGTGAGCTGCCCACCGCCTACTGGCAAGCCGCGCTGCTGCCGGAAGAAATTGAAAACGACCGCTACGCGTTCGAGATCGGTTACAACATCGGCGATTGGTCACTCTACCTTGATGCCAGCGCCGCCAAACCCAACACCGATGGCAACGACGCCGACCGGGTAACGGCGGTAGCGCCGGGGCTCAGCTACGACTACGGCCCGGGATGGATCTATGTGGAATACCTGTGGCAGGACGGCTACGTCGACCGCAACGGCCAGGTCGGCGAAGGGGATTTTGAAGCCCTATACGTCTCACTGGACTTTTATCTTTGAGTACTGACAAACGCACGCACATAACTACAAGCTTGAGAGGAATGCCATGAACGCTCCCAGCCCCGTCACAGAACCCGAAACCGTCGAAAAAGGCTGGATCAGGGTCAACCCACCGGTGTTTATCGGTGCCGGCGGATTGTGCCTGTTGTTTGTGCTGTTTGCGGTGATGGTGCCGGAGACTGCAGAAGCGCTGTTTTCCGCGATTCAATCCTGGGTGGTGAATACAGCGGGCTGGTTCTATGTCCTCGCAGTGGCACTGTTTGTACTGTTTGTCATCATCCTCGCCATGTCCGACTACGGCCACATCAAGCTGGGCCCGGATCACAGTGAACCGGATTACAGCTACGGCTCCTGGTTTGCCATGCTGTTCTCCGCCGGTATGGGTATTGGGCTGATGTTCTTCGGCGTTGCCGAGCCGGTGATGCACACTATGGCGCCTCCCGACGCAGACGCCGGCAGCATCGAAGCTGCGCGCCAGGCCATGCGTATTACCTTTTTTCACTGGGGTATCCATGCTTGGGCCATCTATGCGGTGGTAGCTCTGTCACTGGCCTATTTCGCCTTCCGTCACGGTTTGCCACTGACTATCCGCTCAGCACTGTACCCGCTTATCGGTGATCGTATTCACGGGCCCATCGGTCACGCGGTAGACATTTTTGCTGTACTAGGCACCCTCTTCGGGGTGGCCACCTCCCTGGGCTTCGGAGTCATGCAGGTCAATGCCGGGCTCAATTACCTCTTCGGCATGCCCATTGCCACTGGCTGGCAAATTGTCCTGATCGCCATCATCACCTGTTTTGCCACCATTTCTGTGGTGCTTGGCCTGGATGGGGGGATTCGCCGGGTCTCGGAGCTGAACCTGGTGCTGGCAGTTATCCTGCTTGCCTTCGTGTTGCTGGCAGGCCCCACCGTCTACCTGCTGAAGACCTATGTACAGAACATCGGCGCCTACCTGTCCGGGCTGGTGGAAACCACCTTTAACCTCTATGCCTACGAGCCCCGCGGCTGGATCGGTGGCTGGACCCTGTTCTACTGGGGTTGGTGGATTGCCTGGTCGCCGTTTGTCGGCATGTTTATCGCGCGGGTCTCCCGCGGTCGCACCATCCGTCAATTTGTCATTGGCGTACTTTTGGTGCCGGTCGGCTTCACCTTTATGTGGATGACCTTCTTTGGCAACAGTGCTCTGCATATGATCATCGACCAGGATATTACCCAGTTGGCAGCCGATGTAGAGGCGAACACCTCGGTAGCCCTGTTTCAGTTTTTCGAATACCTGCCCTGGTCTACCATCTCCTCGCTGCTGGCCACGATCCTTGTAGTCACCTTCTTTGTCACCTCGTCTGACTCCGGATCCCTGGTGGTGGATATGCTCACCTCCGGCGGTACCGATGAGGAAACACCGGTCTGGCAGCGTATCTTCTGGTCAGTTACCGAGGGATGCATTGCCGCCGCCCTGCTGATGGCCGGCGGGCTTGCCGCCCTGCAGACCGCCACCATTGCCAGCGCGCTGCCCTTTACTATCGTCATGCTGCTCATGTGCTGGGGGCTGGTGCGCGCGCTGCGCATTGAGGTGGTCAAACGGGTGACCTTGCGCGACGCCATGATTGCCCCGCGGGTAGCTCACCGCCCGGTGACCTGGGAGAAACGACTTTCCCGTATCATTCATCACCCTGGCTACCAGGAGGTGAGCAATTTCCTGAAAAACGTTGTTGAACCGTCGCTGCAGAAAGTGGAGGCGGAATTTGCCAAACGCTCCGTCACGGCAACCGTTGCCCACGACGATCAGGACCGGGTCTGGATCGAGGTGGATCACGGCGATGAACAGCAGTTTTTCTACTCTGTGCATGCCCGCCCCTATGTGCCCCCGAGCTTTGTAGTGCGTGACACCAGCCAGAAACGTGGTAAGGAGCTGCGCTACTACCGGGCGGAAGTCTATCTGCTTGAAGGCGGGCAGGATTACGATGTCATGGGGTGGACCGAAGAACAGGTAATTGCCGATGTGCTGGATCAGTATGAAAAACATATGCATTTTCTGTATGCGACACGCTGACGAGTAAGCAACACAACCCTGCGCGCCCCGGAGTCACCAGACGGCTGTCCCACCATCCTCTCCGGACGATGGTGACCGGGGCTCCACCCTTCCCCCTCGCGAGTTCGTCACACCTGCCGGCAACTCACCCGGAAGCCCCTCTGCAGCTGCTTTCCGGGCACCCTACTCTGTCCTTCTGCCCGAAGAACTCTGCAAGGCACTTTGCGACACCCTCGAAATACGGGCGTTTACCCATTATTCCGAAAAAATCCTCTTCTTCCGCACGCTGATATAGGCGTCAATGAACTCTGGACTGTAAAATAACCACTATGTAAGAGTTAGCCATTCACGGATTGGTATTTCATGGCAAGGGACACAGGCTCTGGCAACTGAGCGTCTTGAGCACTATGTCCTGCTACACGGAGCCCTGCGCTGACGACAATGATAAGGAAAACACTTGGGGCAGCGTCGCTGGCGGGATTGCTGGCAATAGGGAGCCTCTCCAGCCGGGCTGATCTGCTGAACAGGCCCGCTGACGAACGCCCCACCCTGCCATCGTTTGAATCGGGTACTGGTGAGCAGATACTGCCACCCGTCACCATTCCGGACAGTGACAACCTGGAAGGTATCGCCGCTGGCCGCACCGTCTATATCCGCGACTACCAATTTTCCGGCAACCAGGTATTCCCGCTGGAAAAGCTGCAAGCCATCGCCGCCGACTTCCGTAGCCGCCAGGTGAGCTTTGCTGACCTGGAGCGACTTCGCACCACCATCACCCAGGCTTACATCGCTGCAGGCATGGTCAATTCCGGCGCGCTCATCCCCGATCAGGAGGTAGCCGGGGGCGTGGTGCGCGTCCTGATTGTGGAAGGCTATCTGGCCGAAGTCTCTGCACACACTGACGGCCGCCTGCGCACAGCTCCCATTGAGCAACAGATTCTGCGAGCCGGCACGCCCCTCAATGTATTTGCGCTGGAAGAAGAGTTGCAACTGCTGCAGCAGGATCCACGCATCGAACGTTTTCAGGCCCAGCTGCTGCCAGGAGACACACCGGGAGAAGCGCGACTCGACCTGGGTATTGAGGAGGCGCGCCCCTGGCAATTCAACATCACGCTGGCCAATGACGAACCGGTAGCCATTGGTGAAGAGGCCCTGACCCTGGGTTTTATGCACTACAACCTGCTCGGCTTCAGTGATGAGTTGGGTATCTGGGCCACCAAAACCGAGGGGCTGGAGAAAGCCGACGCCTTCTACCGCATCCCCATCAACAGCTACGGCACCACCGTGGGCGTGGCCTGGTCTGAGAGCCATTCCGAAGTGGTGCCCAAACCTTTCGACGCGCTGCAGATTGAGGGCGAGTCCAGCACCTTCACCGGTGAAGTGCAGCATCCACTCTGGCGTCACCCGGACTCCACCATGCGCCTGTTCCTGAAGGCCGAGGCGCGCCGCAGCTACACCAGCTTGCTGGGGTTTGGCTTCACCTTTACCCCGGGCCCCGAAGAGGGTCTTGCCAGGGCACGGGTAGTTCGCATTGGACAGGACTACACTCATCGTAGCCCGCAGCGGGTACTGGCCCTGCGCACGACGCTGAGCACAGGCCTGGACGTTGACAATGCCACCATCCACGACGATGACGACATCCCCGACGGCGAGTTCCTCAGTGCTCTCGTGCAATTCCAGTTGGCCCAGCGTATGGCACTGTTCGACTCCACTCTCATTGGCCGCCTGGACGCCCAGTGGAGCGATTCACCACTGCTGGGTATGGAGCAGCTGGCCATTGGCGGCAAGCGCACCGTGCGAGGCTACGTCGAGAACGGCCTGGTAGCCGACAACGGGGTGATTGCATCACTTGAGTGGCGCATACCGGTATGGCGCAGCGGCGATGGCAGCTCTACCCTGCAGTTTGCCCCCTTCGCCGATTATGGCCAGGGCTGGAACAGCGCCGGGGAAGACCCCGTTGACGATCAGCTGGCCAGCATCGGTGCGGGCCTGTTGTTCTCATCCGGCCACCGTTACCGCGCCGAAGTCTGGTATGGGGAGGCACTGGAAGAGATGACATCCGAGCCTATTGATTCGTCCCTGCAGGAACAGGGCTGGCATCTCAGCCTGTCGGTGACCTTGCCATGAACAGACGCAAAATTACCAATCCCGGTTTGTGGGCCACCGGCCTGGTAATGTGCACATCCGCTGTATTCGCGGTTGATCCCACCACCAGCATTATCGTTAACGGCCCCAACGGTCCCGGTATAGAAAGCTATCTGGGCGGGACCCGCTACACCGTGGGTGAAAACCAGGGCTTTCGCCCCGGCGGCAATTCCGGCATCAACCTGCTGCAGAGTTTTGACACGTTTCAGTTAAACAGCGCCGATACCGTGCTCTTTACTGCCGACCCTGGTCTGACCACGGAAAACATTATCGGCAAGGTGACCGGCGGCGATGTCTCCAATATCTACGGTCGCATTGAGATGAATGTGACTGGCGCGAACCTGTTCCTGCTGAACCCGGCAGGTTTCGTCTTTGGCCCGGGCGCAACCTTGGCTGTGGATGGCAGCTTCCATGCCAGCACCGACAGTGATCTGTGGATGGAAGATCCTGGCGGTAACATGATCACCGCTTTCAGTGGTGATTCGGCGCTGCAGATGGCCCATCCTGCCGCTTTCGGATTCCTGGCCGCCCCAATGGGCAAAATCACGGTCGAAGGGGCTACCCTGCAGGCAAGCAAGGGGCTGTCGTTGCTGGCCAGCGAGATAGACTTGCAGGCGGGCACCTACCTCTATTCTATCGGCGGTTCCATTGATGTGGGTGCCAGCACCATTTCCCTGGATCAATCCCGCATCGAAGCCTACGTTAATGGCAGCGGCGATCCGGCTTCAATTTCGTTGATCAGTCTGGGCAACACCAGCAGCAGCCAGCTCAGCCTGCAAAACAACAGCACCATCAGCACCCGAATCTACGGCACCGCCCCGGCTTCCGGCGACCTTACCATCACGGGCTTTAACCACGTTGTATTGAATGGTGCTAACACCACTATCAATACGGACACCAACGGTGGTCGCGGCGGCAGTATCCTGCTGGACGGAATCGATACCCTCACACTGTCGGACCAGGCACAGATTCGCAGCGACGCAACCGGCAGCAGTGCGCTGGCCGGGAACATCACGGTTAACACCCGTTTACTGACTCTGTCAGAACGGGCAGAAATTTCCACCGGTGCCTTTGAGAGCGCCAACACCAGTGATCCCGGATACACACCGGGCGGCGTTACCATCAGCGCCGATGAAATTCACCTGACCAGCGGCGGCTCCATAGAATCCATCTCTGTTGATGCCGGAAACGGCGGCGATATATCCATTGATACTCGCATACTGACGGCAGACGGCGTCTACATACCGCCGAATTACACCCCGAACAACAGCGCCAGTGCCGCACTGGTCCAGCCCAGTGGCGTATCCACCACTATCGGTTTCAACCAGCAATCCTCTGGCGGCAACATCTACATCAATATGGGGGGTGGCGCAGCCCCGGCCGAATCCATTCAATTAACCAATGGCGGCCGTATTGGCGCCGAAGCGGTGGGTGGCGGTATCGGTGGCGAAATTCACATCCGCGCCGCGGATCTGCTGGTCAGCGGCATTAACCAGGAGCTGGCCGCCATCCTGCCACTGGATAACATTGACCTGGGCACCGGAACCTCTGTTCAACTGCAGGTCTCGCGGGGAGACGATTTTGCCCGCTCGGCCATCGCCGCGGACGCCATTTTCGCGCAGGACAGCTTCGGTGGAATCCAGACCGGCCAGGCAGGTGCCATTTACTTGGACATCGACAATCTGCAGGTGTCCGAGGGGGCCCGCATTGCCACCTTCTCCGATGTTAGCCAGGGCAATGCCGGTGATATCAGTATCAGTGCGGCACAACGGATTTCAGTAACCAGCGGAGGGGAAATTACCTCCCAGAGCTTAAACGACAACGCAGGCCTGCAACCCGGCACATCTGACGCTGGCGACATCAGCCTCAATGCCGACTCTATCCTGCTCAGCGGCGGTTCCATTCTGGCTTCGACCATCAGTGGTGAAGGCGGCTCTGTTAATCTGCAAACAAACGAGATGCGCCTTGAGGCGGGCGGCGCCATTAACGCCACAACCACCGGATCCGGTAGCGCAGGCTCGGTAACAGGATTTGTGGATAATCTGGTGCTCGACAACAGTCAGCTCACTGTATCCACCAGTTCCGACGGCAGTGGTGGCAATATCGACCTGTCCGGCTCCCAACTCACCTTGCGCAACAACAGCCAGATGAACGCCACCAGCAGTGGTACCGGCGACGCGGGCTCCATCCGTCTGGCGACCGGCGATATCGTTATTCATAACAGCGGTATCTACGCCTCCACGGAAGGCTCGGGAAACGGTGGCAATATCGACATTAGCGGTGACAGCCTGACCATGGGCAGCGAGATCAGTGCCACCACCAGCGGCTCCGGCAACGCAGGCTCCATCACCATCGACATCAGCGGCACCACCCTGCTGGATGACAGCCATATATCAGCGTCCACCACATCCACGGGCGCCGGCGGCGACATTTTGCTGAACTCAGGCAATCTCTACCTGCGCAATGACGCCAGTATTGAGGTGCTCTCGCTGGGTACCGGTAATGCCGGCAACATCGATATCAATGTTGCCAACCAGATGCAGCTGGCAGACAGTCGGATAGCGTCGGCGGCTGATCAGGCCTTTGGTGGCGACATCAACATCAATAGTGACGGCTACATACATCTCTACCAAAGCTCGGTCACTACCAGCGTCACGGCGGGAGCCGGCAGCGGCGGCAACATCACTCTCGCCGCGCCCCTGGTGGCGCTCAACCAGGCCAATATTATTGCCAGGGCCGATGCCGGCAATGGCGGCAACATCGCCATTAGCGCCGACCAGTTCTTCCCCACTCCCGATACAATTATTGATGCTTCGGCCAATACCGGTATCGACGGCGAAGTGGTCACCACCACCCCCGATACGTTGCTGGAACAAAGTCTCGCCACCCTGTCGGCCAGCTTTCTCGATGCCACCGCACTGATTCGTCCCGGTTGCGATGTGGCAGGTGCGGCAGAATCCGAGGGCAGTCTTGTGGTGTCCCTGCGCCGGGGCTTGCCCGCCTCACCCGAAGAGCTGCTGGCGTCTTTCGACAGCGACTGGCAGAGCCCGGACAACAGCGACGACTCACTGCTGCTGGCCATGGCGGATACCCCCCAAACCCGGGGAATCAGCTCAACGGTGGAGTCCGCGCAGAGCGCCTTCCGCAGTGGTAATTACAGCGATGCTGAGGCGCATTATGCGGCGCTCTCCGAACTGCCTGAGTCACAACAGAACCACCAGCTGCAAGCCTCCGCCCTGCGCGGCCTGGGCGAATCACAACACGCCCAGGGCGAGTATGGTCAAGCACTGATGACCCTGCGCGGCGCCCTGGCAGCGGCCCAAAACAACGGCGACGCTAAACAACAGGCGGAAATTCTCGGCAGTCTGGGCAACACGCTGATTGCGCTGGGAGAGCGCCAGGAAGCCGAGAACTTCCTGCAGCGGGGCATTGTGCTGGCGAAAGACACCGGCAACCCGGAACTGGCCGCCGGCCTCACCACCAATCTTGGCAACGCCTACGCCGCCAGCAACAACTGGAACGACGCGCTCAGCAATTATGAGCAGAGTGCGCAGCTGGCTTTGGCCGCCACTGCTCCCGGTCCCGCGGCACAGGCGCTCTCCAGTGCCGCCCGCGCAGCCTACCAGTCGGGGCAAAGCCAGCGCTCGCTGCAGCTGGCTGATCAGGCCCGCGAGCTGGTACAGGACAGCACCAAGGCCTCAGGCACCAGCAAAGCCCTGGTAACACTCTCCATACACCTGGCCAAAACCTACGAAAAGCTGGCAAGCGACCCCGCCACCCGGGAGTACAAGCCCGCCCTGCGCAATGCTTTCCAACTGCTGAACGCCGCCCTGCAACAGGCCAACGCCCTGGGTGACAATCGCGATGTATCGCTGGTGCTGGGCAATCTGGCAGCACTCTACCGGCTGGAGCAGCGCCATAACGAAGCCCTGTACCTGACCCGCAAGGCCCTTGCCAGCGCCGAGCAGGCAGACGCACCGGACATCATCTACCGCTGGCACTGGCAGATCGGACAGATCCAGGCAGACCAGGGCCACATGCAGGAGGCCATCGCTTCCTATCGCAAATCGGTGAAACTTTTGGAGGAGACCCGTCAGGAAGCCATGGCTCGCTATGGTTCCACCGACCTGCACTTCAAACAGGCGGTTGCCCCTGTGTACCAGGATCTGGTGCGGGCCCTGCTGACCGTGTCCGACCGCACTCCACAACAGGCTTCAACATCCGGTCTGTTGCATGAGGCCCGCAGCACCGTGGAACTGCTCAAAGCCGCGGAGTTGAGGGACTATTTCCAGAATGAATGTATCGCCGAGCTGGCCACACGGCGGCAGGAGCTGGATCAGGTTGCCGACGACGTTGCCATCGTCTATCCGGTCATCCTCGCCGACCGCATTGAACTGCTGGTGAGTATTGGTGGTGAGATTCAGCACTATCCGGTAGCCGCTACCGCAGCCGAACTGGAAGAGACCGCCCGTCACCTGCGCCGCCGCCTGCAGGACCCTCGCAGCAAAGATTACCTGGCGGACGCCCAGCAACTTTACCGCTGGCTGATCCAGCCCTGGATCGCCAACGCTGACAAAGCCAACGTAGCCACCATGGTTTTTGTACCCGACGGCGCCCTGCGTTCACTGCCGATGGCGGTTCTGCACGATGGCCAGCACTATCTGGTGGAGAACTACGCGCTGGCGGTGACCCCCAGCCTCGACCTGATCGACCCCAAACCTTTGAACACCGGAAATGTGCGCCTGCTGGCGGTGGGTGTCAGCGAAGCGGTGAATGGCTTCAGTGCGCTGGCCAATGTCCCGGCGGAGCTGGAAGCCGTGCACAACAGCTTCGGTGGCCAGGTGTTCCTCAACGACCAGTTCAGTGTTGCGCGGGTTGAAAAGGCCATTGCGGATCAACGACCAAACATTGTCCATATCGCCTCCCACGGTGTCTTCAGCGGCGACCCGGACTCCAGCTACCTGCTGGCCTATGACGGCCACCTGACCATGAATCGCCTGGCCGAGGCGGTGAGCGTGGCCCAGTTCCGCGATGACTCACTGGAGCTGTTGATGCTCTCCGCCTGCCAGACTGCCGCCGGTGACGATCGCGCGGCGCTGGGCCTGGCCGGTGTAGCCATTCGTGCCGGTGCCCGCAGCGCGGTCGGCAGCCTGTGGAGTATTTCCGACGAGGCCGCCTACCGGCTGGTGGTGGACTTTTATCAGGCGCTGAGTGTGGAAGGCACCTCCAAGGCAGAAGCATTGCGCACCGCGCAGCGCCACCTGATCGAAGACCCCGCCCTGTCGCACCCGTTTTTCTGGTCACCATTTTTGTTAATCAGTAACTGGTTGTAGGAACAATTTGCAGTGGCTGGTATCGCCGGGTGCTTCTCACTATCATCCGCCAGCAGTACAAAAATTAAATGATGGTATTCACTATGTTTTTTAGCTCTGGTCTCAGAGAGCAATGGCGAAGTTTTCTGGCAGTTGCCGCCATCTGCGCAGGACTCCTGTGTGGCGGCGAAGCCAGCGCTGCGCAACGCAAAGCGCTGTTAATCGGTATCAACGATTACGCCTCGCCGGAGGTCAACGATTTGCGTGGCGCGGTGAACGATGTGGAGATGCTCAGGCGTATCCTCATCACCCGCATGGGATTCCAGCCAGCGGATATTCGTATGCTCACGGATCGCCAGGCCACCCGCACAGCCATACTCGATGCCATGGATGAGCTGGTCACCAATGCGGCAGCGGACGATATTATTTACTTTCACTACTCCGGCCACGGTTCACGCCACCAGGACCTCAACGGTGATGAGGACGATGGCTTCGACGAAACCATCCTCTCTGCCGATGCGCGCATGAATGGCGTGCCCGATATTCTCGATGACGAGTTTGAGAGCCTGCTTTCACGCTTGCGTTCGAAACACGCCCTTATCGTCTTTGACAGCTGTCACTCCGGGACCATTACCCGCTCAGTCTCTACGGTGCAGCCCCGCTCCGTGCCGCCGGATACCCGCCATGACCTGTATAGCAACAGCACCACCACCCGGGCTGTGGTCGAGGTAAACCAGCTGGGGCACGTACTGATGACCGGCGCCCCGCCCGAGGAGGAAGCCCTCGACGGCCCCGTGGATAACGGTTACTACGGTTTGTTCTCCTACTCACTGGCACAGGCCCTGGACCGCTTCGGTCCCAGGGGTACTCCGGCGCAGATCCACCAGGCGGTTAAGCAGGAACTGCAGCGCATCCGCCAACAGCTGTCGTTCGCACCCCCGGAGCCGCAACTGGAAACTTCCGCCGAGCGACTGAATGTGGCCCTGCTCTCGTTCAACAGCAAGCCAGCAATGCTGAACAGCAATTCCGGCCGCCCGGACAGTAACACCGCCAGGCGCTCCTGGCTGACACTGGAGCCACTGCGGGGCCAACAGGCCAAACTGCTTGACGGTGTTGCCCTCAATGCCCGTCCCGGCTCCCGCTGGGGCATCTACGGCGCCTCTGAGACCCGTTTCGCCCCGGGTCAGGCTATTGCCATGGGTACGGTGGAGAAAATCTCCGGACGCGACGCCATCCTGTCGCTGGATGTCGACAGTAAAATGCTGCCGCACCAGGCACGGGCCATTGCCGTGGCCCCGCCGGATGTTTCCAGGGATCTTCCCATCCTGATCAGCGGTGGCGACAAGAAGCAGATGCGTAAGCTCGGCAAGCTGCTGCAGGCCGAGCTCCCCCATGTGCGGGCCGTAAAGCCGGGTGATTTTGCCCGCCTGCAACTGAACTTTGATGGTCGCGGTTGGGTATTGCACGATGCGTCGGGGCTTCAGACCGTGGCAACCTTCCGGGCCATGCCGGCTGAGTCACTGGCACAACAGTTGGTGCCCTCACTGGTGAGGCTCACCAACGTGCTCGGGCTGCTGGCGCTGGAAAATCCCACATCCGATATCGACCTGACCGTCGGCGTCAGGACAGAAACCAGCTCCCTCACCAGCGAGCGTGGCCTGGTGAAAGTGACAGACACACCCCGCCTGCGCTACCGCATCCGCCAAAATGGGGAAGCGCGCAGTCATGCCAATAGCCTGATGGTGGAAGTGGTGGCAGACCGGCCGGTCTACCTCACCATTGTGGATGTGGACACCGAGGGCGCCATTACCCTGCTATTTCCCAACAGTTACCAGCGACACGACTTTCATACTGACGGCTTTATCCCTGCCAACGAGATTGTCCGTATTCCCGACCAGCTGGCCAGCGGCAACCGGGCCGGCTTCCATTGGGATTACGGCCCCCCGGTGGGCCGCGATACCCTGCGCGTGTTCGCCGCCACAGACCTGGAAACGGCGCGCCTGATCCGCAGTTTTATCGCCCGGGCCGCCAGTGATGGAACCTCCCTTGCCCAACTGGGGGATCAGCTGGCGGCCATCAACACCCGGGGCGTCCGGGTGGTAGCAGACACAGCGCCGGCATCCTCTTCCGGATCCAGTACCGCCTCAGCCGCTGATCTGGCTGACCGGCAGGATGCGTGGACCGCCCGCTCGCTGGTGCTGGATATTACCGAGTAGCCAGGGCTGCGCTTATGAGCGACCCGGATAAAAAAAGCGCGACCTGGGGTCGCGCTTTTTTATTCTGCAACCCATCCCACTAAAGCCAGGCAGTTGCTGATCGACTTCCGGGAAGCCGCCGTATTCCGCAATTACTGGTGATTAAACCAGCGGGTAATAATCAGGTCAGCGCCGGCCGCCGAGGCCAGAAACGCCGTCGGCTCAACCATCTGCCGCTGGCCGGTTGTGCTGGTCACCTCCAGCGGCGCCGCTTCCTGAACTTTCACCAGCCCGCGAGGCTGTGGGATCACGGCAGCTTGCGTCACTGGCCGGTAGTTACCCGGGGTAACCGAGCGTGGCGCACTGACCATACTGGCCACGGCCATTTCAATATCCGTCCGCTGACGCGGTGAGGCGACGAAATAGATGGTCTCCACACCCTGGTACTCATCCAGCCCCCACCATTCATTGCCTTCCGGCAACATGTACGTCTGCTCCGCCACCACCGGGTTGCCCATGTGAGGAGCGTCAGGGTCAGGGAAGATCTGCGCCACATAGCCGGTGGCATCAATGCCGATCACATACACATAGCAGTCACAGTTGCTCTTGAATCCCACCTTGATCTTGTCTCCGGCCAGGCGATCACCCCGGCCGTCGTAGAGGGTGGCTCCATCTTCGATAGGCATCAGCTGGACACTGCCGTCGGGCTGTTTCTGCTGCGCCAGCAGGGCCACATCCAGGGCGACGTTCCCGGCCGCCTCCACACTGCGGATCGCTTCCTCATCACCACTGTACTCAGCACCCGCGTCCTGGGCGTTGAAACCGGCGTAGCTGCCAAACTCGGGAAAATACGGCCGGACCTTGGTTTCCGACTGCGCCAGGGCGTTGTAGGCCAGCGCACGCACCAGCTGTTCAATCTCCGAACCGTATTTATTACCGGCGTTCTGCGAGGCGGCATCAATCAGGTTCTGTGCAAAATTCACGGCCGCCGTCGTCAGGATGGGAGCCACACCGGCACAGCCCGCCACGGCAACGAAAGAGGTTGCCAACGCTGTGCGCCTGCTCCAACCCCACAGGCGTTGTTTTTGTTTTGATAGGGAGAAGAGACGTGACATGGTTGCTCCTTCAGTCGAATCCTTTAATAGCTCTTGCTTGTAATAGCTCTTGCCTGTCGTGCAAATGATCAAATTTGGACTTTCGGATAGTACACCAAGCAATGGCATTCCAACACCTGTGAGTAAGGAACCACGGAATGCGCCCTGGTAGAGCATTTTTCAAATGGAGGGCGGCAAGCGCTGCTGAACAACCGCTCGCTAATGGGCTATCCAGAGAAATTAGTCACATACAGCATAAAAACAACAGATTTATTTGGCATTGAATTCATTCAAAACTACTATTTATTTTTGTTCCCCCGGCTCATCGTCTGCGAGCCCCCCAAAAATAACAGGCACTTGTAACATGGAGGTCCCTGACGATGGCATCGTGGACAAGGAAATTAACTGAACTGCAGAACATCATTGGCGCAGCTGCCATCCTTTTGGCATCTTTTTCAACGCAGGCCGGAACTGACGACAGAGTTATTTATCGCAGCCTCAATGATGGCAGGCTACTGGCGTATCAGTTTAACGGCATGGAAAACGGAGACAAAAGCTGGGCTAAAACAGAAGAAGTAGGTGCAGGCTGGAACAAATACAGAACAATATTTACCGCTGCCGGCGGCTATGTTTACGCCATAGACAATGGCGGAGTCCTTTACTGGTACCGCCATGACGGCCAACAAGCCCGGACCAAACAATGGACTGGTCCAAAAAAGATTGGCTCCGGCTGGCATTTCAAAACCGTCTTCGCCGCTGAAAACGGGGTTATCTATGCGATTAATGCCCGGAACGAGCTGGTGTGGTATCAGCATACCGGCCGGAAAGACGGCACTCCCTCATGGAAAGGCCCGGGCAAGGTGGTTGGAACCGGCTGGGGATTTAAGCATGTCTTCGGTGGATCAGACGGGGCCATTTACGCTATTGGAAACGATGGCACATTGTGGTGGTACAAACACCTGGGGCGTTCTGATGGCACAGTGCGCTGGAAAAAACAGAAGGTCGCCACCGGCTGGCAACAGTACACACATATTTTCGCTGCCCCCCAGGGAGTCATATTGGCGATCAGGCAAAATGGGGAACTGGTCTGGAATCGTCATATCGGCTACCAGGACGGCACTGCGAAATGGGACACCGCCAAAGTGGTGGGTACAGGCTGGCTCAGTAATCCCTTCGTTGCATCCACCGGCGTGGAATTATCCAATATTTCCACAACCAATACGGCAATCCTGTTACCCTCCAATACAGCAACAATCTCTTCCACACTCACCACTCAAACGACAACTGCCAACCGCGTATTAACTTCGCAACCTTCTGGTTCTCTCGTCATTAGTCTTAACAGCGCAGATGAACTTCCCAACCCCGACAACACGAAAGAAGTTACCGATTTCCTGCTGGCAGGATACGGTTACAAACAAAATGCCGCCCCCTATGCCGCCGTTATTGAAGAGTTGATCGCTCTTAACAACACCCAGACCAAGGGATGCACTGCGGCCTATTGCAAACAATTGAAACTGGCTGCGCTGAAAGTGTTACTGGTTCAGAAAATCATGACACTGGCCGACACATCGAAAAGCTGGACCGTCGCTGAAAACAACCTCATGACGCTTATGAAAATGCGTCAGGAGAGCATCAGGGCATCCTACGCCTGGCACCTGAAATATGGCTATGCCAAAGCCATGAACAATCCATGCCCTTACGACCCTTATCAGAACGGCTGCTCAACCAGCAGCAAGTATGCCACCCTGCTCCAAGGCGGCCCTACCCTTTCCGTAAAAGCCGTTCAAAAGATCATGGAATTAGCGGGCACCAACTATATGAACGATACCGCCAACCGTACCGATATGGCATCACTATCACAAACCGCTGCATTGGGATTGCTGATAGACACCGGTCTTAAGATGCTGGAGAACCCAAAGAAAATTGAAGATATCCCCCCTGCCGAGTTAAAGCAGCTGGTCGCGGCAACAAGTGTCGTTAAACAGGTATTTTCAATTACCGCCGACGGCAGTACGAGAAATGTTGTGGAAATTCTGGTGAAAGACACTTCACCGAAGATTACGGTTACAACTGAAGAATCATCGGTAACAAGCCAGAAAGTCAGCTCAGCGCTGGCAGCAGCATCGGTACTGGAGGGAGGATTGCAAATCGCTAACGCCGCCATATCAATTCATACTGCCAACAACGACGACCTGAGAAAGCTTACAGATAAGGAAAAGGCTGCCTTGGGACTTACCATCGTTTCCGGTTCGACCACCATTATTGGCAGTAGCGCGACCTTGGTCAGCAATGCGGCTACAACCGGCAGCAAGCTCGCTTCGGTGACCGGCAAAGTCGGTAGCGTCGCCGGGGTTGCTGGCGGGGTTGCCGGCGTTGCCACAGGTATCCTGCAGGTGATCGATGGTTCCGACACCAATAATGCAGCTGGCATTGCCACCGGCTCCATATCAATTGTATCCGGCGCCAGCGCCGTGGTCTCCGGTGTTGCATCAACCGCCACTGCCTTTGGCGCAGCCTCCACCGTCGCTTCCACAGCCAGCATGGTCGCCGGCCCCATCAATATTCTCGCCCTGGCGGCGACTATTGCCACTACGGAAGGTGCCAGGGTATTCGGCAATATTGATGCGCAGACGGACCTCTATCAGCTTATCAATGATTCACAAAAGCCCCTGTCCATGGTCCAGTTCAGGAAAAGCATTACCAACCCCAATGGCACGGGGATGGTGTTGAGCCTGACAGCCCTGAGCAAGGATCCTGTATCCCGAGGGGCTTTACCCAAGTATGAGACCTGGATCGGCACAGCGCCCTTTTGTGAAGGCGAAGTTGCCGACTGCACCAAGCGTGGCTTGAAGTACAAAAGCTTAGGGGACAGCGGATGCGCCAGTGGCCGCAAAGTACTGTGCGCCGTTGAATAAGCCCATTCGTCATGGGCATGGAAATCTTCACGCTGAATACACGCCATTGGTTAATGCCGGATTCAGCAATAGACTGCCAGACTGTTAATGTCTGGATGGGAATGGTAGAGATCAATAAATCCAGAATATGATGCAACACGGTGGCGTTCAGGCCAGCAGGCAGACGGCTCACAGAAGTACTTAATAACAGCAACCTATCAAAGGAATAACAAAATGATTAACTGGAAACTATCAATGCTGCCGAGGTTGGCCGCTATCGGCCTTCTGATGTCCCTTACGTACACAGCGTTTGCCCAGCAACAAGTGGTGCAGGATTCCGTCATCTACATCCCGCCTCAGGAAACTGAGACCAATAACGACGAATGTCCGGAGGGAAACACTGTCTGCGAACACCGGAAAAAGAAAGCCGAAGAGCAAACCGACACGCCCCCTGACAGCGATACACCAACTGTGAATGTGGAAGGCAAGGCTGAAGCAACTGATACAGAATGGAAGTCCATCAACATCAAGGGTGAAAAGCCTTGCAGGATGCCCGGCAAGGCAAACACTGACTACGGCGCTCTTGGCGGATCTGACGCGGACTGTACGGAGTACACCAAAGCCACCAAACACCAGAGACTCGGCACCGAGTGCCATAAGAAATACCCGGCTACAGCCACGCTCGAAGCAGCGTTCAGGGACAAGATTGGTGATACCTGTTACTCCTGCCCCACCAACTTTGATCGCTCTGCCAACATCCTGATTTCGGCCAACGATGCCTGCATCCAGCGGACATTGAAGGCCAAGGCTGAATACCTGGGTAAGACTACCACCGACAAGCCTTCCAAAAATGCCTTCAAGGACCCACGCAAAGGCGGTGAATGGTGGAAATGCCCGGACAATCGTCCACGCCGTACTGCCCACAGCGTTACCAGCGATAAAGCCTGTGCCACCGAAAAAGTCATCGGTGAAAAGCTTGCAGCGGCCAAATTCCTGGGCAAGGTCAATAATCCCAAGCCGGCCGGCGCATTTGTGGACCCCAGAAAAGGTGGTGAATACTGGAAGTGTCCGAAGGGCTACAAGCGCTCCGCAGCGGCCGTTAACAAACCTGACGCGTGCATCAAGGATACCGGTTCGGTGAAAACAGCTCCTGCCACCAGGCGTGGAGACGCCATTATCGCCTGCCCAGCCAATCAGTTCGGCCAAAACGGATTCTGCTACAGCTGCCCCACCAACTATGTCCCCACCGGGCAGTCGGCAACAGGCGGTAAGGCTTGCCGCTTGCAGGAACCGGCAGAGCTGAACATGAAAACCCTGAAGAAAGCGTTTAAATAGAATCCGTCCACGATGAGCCCGGCGATGCCCTGTGGCATCCGCAGCCGGGCATCCTCGCTGGCGAAACCATTTTAGATGCTCCCCACCCCGGTTTCGCCAGCAACACTCTCCATCACAGATCGCCTTTTACCTACCACCCGCAAGTGTGATAATCGCGCCCCCTGATTATTGCCAAGGTAGATACAAATCGTGATCGAAACCCTCTTCCCCCACGGAATCAGCCATTACCTGGTAGGCGGACTGCTTATCGGGCTGGGCGTGGCCCTGCTGTTCATCGTGACCGGTCGCCAGGGTGGTGCCTCCACCTTTTTCAGCGCCAGCTGGTCATGGCTGGCCAAAACCCCGTTTTTCCAGCAATCCGCGTTTCTGCAGAGCCGCAATTGGCGCCTTGTCTACGCCGGCGGGTTTGTACTGGGGGGACTCATCTACCTGGGCATGGGCCTGCCCCAGGTGACCAGTGAGATGCCTGCCTGGAAACTCGCGCTGGGTGGTGTGCTTATCGGTTATGGCGCCCGCCTGGGTGGGGGCTGTACCTCCGGCCACGGCATCTGTGGTATGGCCTCCCTGAATATCGGCTCCATCAGTGTGGTAATGACCTTTATGGCGACCGGTATCGCCACCGCCTGGCTGTTTAAATCGCTGGGCTGGGGAGTTTGATAATGAAAAACACCCTCTCCTTCACCGCCACCTTGGCTGCCGGTGCCCTGTTTGGCTTTGGCTTATCCTGGGCCACCATGATTCGACCGGAAGTTGTGCTCTCCTTCCTGACCTTTGACGATCTGGGGCTGCTGTTTGTACTGGGAGCCGCCACCGGCTTGAACCTGCTCGTTTTTCAGCTGCTGCCGCGACTGCGCCAGCGTTCACTGCTGGGCGAAGCGTTTGAAACCCGGCTGTTCAGGGCCGATCGTCGCAGCCTGATTGGTGGTGCCCTGTTTGGTATTGGTTGGGGTATCTGTGGTGTCTGCCCCGGGCCGGCACTGGCCGGATTTGGCGCCGGTAACGCAGACCTGCTGATCGCACTCGCGGGAATTTTTGTGGGAGCACTGCTGCATGGAGTGCAGGAAGACCGACGCAGTGCCTGATTGGGTAGAGACAGATACAGTGGCTGGGGTGCAGGCAGACCGGATTCGCCTGCGCTCACGCCCCAACATCTCAGGTATTTCTGTGCGCCCGCCCTTCCAAAAGGTCGCGCTGTTTCTCGATCTCCCCGACCATATACTCACGAAACACCCGCACCCTCATGGTGTGGCGTAAGTCCTCATGAAAAAGCATCCATAAGTCCAGCCCATAGGTTGCCGGGTCCTGCTCCTCATAGCGTTCCAGGTCCGGGTCCTTATCACCGATAAAACAGGGTAGAAACGACAACCCCACACCCTGTTTAATCGCCATATGGGCCAGATTGGTATCATCGATGGTGAAATGGTGATTGCCATCCGGGCATACGGATCTGGTCCAGTTGCGATGGAAATTACAGCACTCTGTTCCCAACCAGTCTGGCGGCTCGCCACTTTGCCTGAGCCTGCTCAGGTACTCACGGCTGCCATAGATCGCCGAAGCAAAGGTAATTATCTTTTTACCTATCAGGGACTCTTCCGGCATCTGGATAACACGCAAGGCAACATCTGCCTCCCGGTGAGGCATGCTGATGTAGGCGTTGGAAGCCTGTATCTGTAACTCCACTTCCGGATAGCGTTGGCTGAATCCTGCGAACATCGGCATGAGTAACGCGTAGGCGATATGGTTTACCACGGTGACGCGCAAGGGCCCCTGGATCAGCCGGTCCCGCCCCAGTAACACATCCTCAGAGCCCAGAATTTCCTTCTCCACACGCTCCGCTGTCGCCTTGAGACTTTCGCCGGCAGTGGTCAGCCCGTAACCGCCCCGGCAACGCTCCAGCACGCGAACACCCAAGCCGGCCTCCATCGCCCTCAGCCGTCGTGACACTGTGGTGTGCTGGAGCCCCAATTGCTGCCCGGCACCACTGAGAGATCCGCAGCGTGCCACAGCCAGAAAAACCCTCAAATCGTCCCAGTTCATGGATACACCTCCACTCCGTGCAAAAATGCACAATGACTGTGCTTTTTTAGGGAGTACCAATGCAATTTTGCACACCTATACTGATTATGAAAGGCACAGAGGGGTGCAGCCATGAAAAAGATTGCGATTGTTCAAAGAGCATCGAAGTTTCTGGATAAGCAGGGCTCAATCGGCCTCGCCGTGGCCTCCATCGCAGAGGCCGCCCAAAGCGGTGCCAGCCTGGTTGTCTTCACCGAAGCGTTTATATCCGGCTATCCAGCCTGGTTGTGGCGCCTGAGGCCAGGGGCGGACTGGTCTGTGAACGAAGCGCTCTACCAGCGCCTGCTGGAGAACGCCGTGGATCTGAGTTCGGATGACCTGGCTCCGGTCTGTGAGGCGGCCACGCAACATCAGGTAACGGTGGTCTGCGGTATCAATGAGCGTGACTCAAAGCTCAGTCGTTCCACGCTGTATAACACTTACATCACCATCACCCCCGATAGCGGAGTCACTAACGTGCATCGCAAGCTGATGCCCACGAATCCGGAACGGATGGTATGGGGGTTTGGTGACGCCAGCGGATTGACCGTCAGTGATACCCCGGCGGGGCGCATCGGCGCCCTGATCTGCTGGGAAAACTTTATGCCCCTGGCTCGTTATGCACTCTATGCCCAAGGCGTGGAGCTTTATATCGCGCCGACTTACGACAGCGGCGACGACTGGATTGGTACCCTGCAGCACATTGCCCGGGAGGGCCGTTGCTATGTTGTTGGTTGCGGCAATCTGTTACGCGCAACCGACATACCCGATGATTTTCCGGAACGGGAAACCCTCTACCAGGATCCAGATGAATGGATCAATCCCGGTGACTCAGTGGTGATTGCCCCTGGAGGCCAGATTAGTGCCGGGCCACTGCGCAGGGAGGAAGGCATTATCTACTGCGACATCGACACAGAAAAAGTGGCAACCGCCAGACGCGCTCTCGATGTCGCCGGGCATTACTCCCGTCCCGACATCTTTACCCTGCAGGTCAACAATCGGATGCAGTCTTCCATCCGGTTCACAGGTAAGAAGGAGCAAGACCATGAATAACACAACCCCCAAATATTCTGCCCGATGCTTTTGCGGATCAGTCTCTTTCACCCTCAGTGGCAAACCGGAGTTGATGGCCTACTGCCACTGCGACTCCTGCAGGCACTGGTCAGCCAGCCCTGTCAGTGCATTCAGTTTATGGCAACCCGGATCAATGGAAATTGTAAAGGGTAAGGACAAGCTTGCCAGTTACGACAAACACTCATCCGAAAGCGGTGGCGATATCCTTAGCGACAGGGTGTGGTGCAGCAGTTGCGGCGGTCACCTGTTTACACGCCATCCCCAAATGGGGCTCATCGATGTTCCCTGCGTGATCATTGAAGGTCTCGAATTCCAACCTGTATTTCACGTGCACTATCAGGAAAGTGTTCTGCCTATCAATGACGACCTGCCCAAGTACCGGGATTTGCCGGAAGCCGCGGGCGGTAGTGGTATCGTTCTCTGATGGTTAAAGCCGGACACCGGGAGTGATAAAGAGACGGAGTTACACTCCCACTCAGGTTAGCAATGCTGACGGCTGCGGTGTTTGCAACTCTGAAACAGGAAGATGCTGGCCGTAGTGATTTTTTTTGCTGAAGGGCTGTCAGCGTTTAGAGCTTGAGATTGAATGGTGCCCGGAGCCGGGGTCGAACCGGCACGACTGTTTCCAGTCGGGGGATTTTAAGTCCCCTGTGTCTACCAATTTCACCATCCGGGCACTGCGAAGAATTTCCCTGACGCAGGTTCACACGAACAGCAAACCGGGGGCGCCAAAGCGGTGGGAATGCTAACCCACGCCCCCCCTGAAAGCAACCAATCATCCTCCCGCAGCTGCCCCTCAAAACGCCCTCCGCTGATTGCTTTTTAAACATCCTGTGCAGGGTTTAGTACTTGATTTCAGTGGTCACCGCCCTACACTCTCGCTTCTACCTGAATCCAGCGTGCGGCGTCTGTGACTGATGCCGGCAAAGCCCACCGACAACAGGAACGCCATCATGACCAGCTCCTTCCATCCGCCAGTACGCACCCTGATGGGCCCCGGCCCTTCCGATGTTAACCCCCGTATTCTGGAAGCCCTGTCACGTCCAACCATCGGCCACCTGGATCCGCAGTTTGTGGCGCTGATGGATGACATCAAACGGCTACTGCAGTTTGCCTTTCAGACCAGCAATGAGCTGACCCTGCCCGTCTCTGCCCCCGGCTCAGCCGGTATGGAAGCCTGTTTCGTCAACCTGCTGGAGCCGGGTGACAAGGTGATCGTCTGCCAGAACGGCGTCTTCGGCGGCCGCATGAAAGAGAATGTGGAGCGCTGCGGTGCCGAGGCCATCATGGTGATGGACGACTGGGGCATGCCGGTCGACCCAGCCAAGGTGGAGGCTGCGCTGAAGGCCAACCCCGATGCCAAAGTGCTGGCCTTTGTTCACGCTGAAACCTCCACCGGCGCCTACTCCGATGCCCACCGCCTTTGTGCGTTGGCCAAAGAACACGGCTGCCTGAGCATTGTGGATACGGTTACATCCCTCGGCGGCATCGAGGTGGACGTGGACGGCTGGGGCGCCGACGCCGTGTATTCCGGCACCCAGAAGTGCCTCTCCTGTGTGCCCGGTATTGCACCGGTCACCTTCAGCCCCCGCGCCGCAGAAGTGATCCGCAACCGCAGGACAGCGGTACAGAGCTGGTTCCTGGATATGAACCTGATCATGGGGTACTGGGGCGGCAACACCAAGCGCGCCTATCACCACACGGCGCCGGTTAACGCCATGTACGCACTGCACGAATCGCTGATCATCCTGGAAGCCGAAGGGCTGCAGGCCTCCTGGCAACGTCATGCACTGAACCACAAGGCGCTGGCTACCGGCCTCAATGCCATGGGGCTGGAGATCACGGTTGATGAGAGCCACTGCCTGCCACAGCTGAACAGTGTTGCCATTCCCGACGGTGTGGACGATGCCGCAGTACGTTCGCAACTGCTGAACAACTACCAGCTGGAGATCGGTGCCGGTTTGGGTGCTCTGGCAGGCAAGGTGTGGCGCATTGGCCTGATGGGCTACGGCAGCAGCCAGAAGAATGTGTTGTTCTGCCTGCAGGCGCTGGAGAGCACGCTGGCGGGTATGGGAGCGAAGATTCATACCGGTGTGGCGGCTGCGGCGGCGCTGGCGGTTTACGCCGACTAGTGTTCGCTTGAGACGGCTGCATGGATCCCCGCC
The DNA here is from genome assembly GCF_009857815.1 of Pseudomaricurvus sp. HS19. GTDB lineage: Bacteria > Pseudomonadota > Gammaproteobacteria > Pseudomonadales > Cellvibrionaceae > Pseudomaricurvus. The sequence continues at coordinate 1,093,747 of NZ_WVVW01000001.1, forward strand.
TTCGCGGGGATGACACATCAAGGATTTTGCACAGGCGGCAGCGCAAATGACTCTCCGGACTCAGGCCCTTGACCATTGAGACGCGGACAGATGTAACCAGATCACATCTCAAAGACCACAGGGAAACGAGTTCGCCGAAAGAGCAGAATGAGTTTTGTAAGAGATTATCACAAGAGTTCCCGGAGAGCCCCGGGAGGGGAAAGTGGAGGCGCGGGCCGGAATCGAACCGGCGTCAGCGGATTTGCAATCCGCGGCATAACCATTTTGCTACCGCGCCTTTGCGGTATCTGCCCTTGCGGCAGTCTCCCGTCTGTAAGATCAGCCCAAAATCAATGCCAGACGCATCAGGACCGACGACGGAAGTGGCGTGCATTTTACGCATATCTCTTTGTGAGTCAAGGCGTTATTAGCTCTCCGCCATCAGCTCCGGCCACGCGGCCTTGAGGTAGATAATCATCGACCAGAGGGTCAGGGCAGCAGCCCCGTAGAGGGTCACGATACCCAACAGGTTGAGCACTGGGTAGTTCACCGGGTCGAACGCCAGCAGCACGATAATGGCTATCATCTGCACGGTGGTTTTCACCTTGCCAATGTAGGAAACCGCCACACTGGCGCGTTTGCCCAGCTCGGCCATCCACTCCCGCAGCGCCGAGATGACGATCTCCCGGCCGACAATCACCACCGCCGGCAATACAAACCAGAAATGGGCATGCTCCGCCACCAGGATCACCAGCGCCACCGCCACCATCAGCTTGTCCGCCACCGGATCCAGGAAAGCGCCAAACGGCGTGGACTGATCGTAACGCCGGGCCACGTAGCCATCGGCCCAGTCGGTAATGGCGGCAATGGTAAACAGCGTCGCGGCCAGCCAGTGGTTAAAACTGACAGGCAGGTAGAACACCACCACCAACAGGGGAATCAGGATGATGCGGAATAAGGTCAACTGGTTGGCTAAATTCATGAGTTCCCAATGTCTACTGCCCTTGGGGCTAGGATAAGCGTCTGAAGCGACGGCCTGCTCAAGGCCACTGCAAGTTACTCGCTGTTCAGGGCCCTGTAAATATCCTCGGCCATTTTTTTACTGATCAATGGCACCTTTGCCAGGTCCTCAATGCTGGCTTTGCGCACCTCCTGCAGACCACCAAAATGACGCAGCAGTTCCCGCCGGCGCTTGGCACCGATGCCGGGGATCTCCTCCAGGGTGGAGGTACGGCGCTTCTTGTCCCGCCGCTGTTTGTGGCCGGTAATGGCAAAGCGGTGGGATTCGTCGCGGATATGCTGGATCAGGTGCAGGGCCGGCGAATCGCCGTCTACCGAAACCTCTCCGTGCTCCAGCAGCAGGGTCTCGAAACCCGCCTTGCGGGTGGTGCCCTTGGCCACGCCCATCAGGTAAACGCCGGCAACACCCAGCTCATCCAGCACCTCACGGGCACGATTGAGCTGGCCCTTACCGCCATCCACCAGCAGCACGTCGGGCAGCTTGCCCTCCCCTTTCTGCAGGCGCAGGTAGCGACGCCGCAGCGCCTGCTCCATGGCCGCGTAGTCATCACCGCCGGTAATGCCTTCGATATTAAAGCGGCGGTAATCGCTTTTTAACGGACCATTGGTATCAAACACCACACAGGAGGCTACCGTCAGCTCGCCGTGGCTGTGGCTGATATCGAAACACTCCAGCCGTTCCGGAATCTCATCCAGCCGCAGCAACTCCTGCAGGGCCTCAAAGCGCTGCTGGGTGTTCTGCTTACTGGCCAGTCGCGCCTGCAGGTTTTCCCGCGCCGCCAACTGCGCCATCTGCATCCACTTCTGCCGCTGACCACGCAGGTCAGAGATAAAGCTGACGTTCTTGCCACTCTGTTTCTGCAGCGCCTCGGACAGCACCGGCAGGGATTCTGGAGCATGGCTCAACACCACCACCCGGGGGTAATCCCGCCCTGCCCCCTGCAGGTAGAACTGGCCGAGAAAGCCCTCCAGCACCTCTTCGCTGCTCTCCTCTGCTCCCAGGCGCGGGAAGTAGCTCTTACTGCCAAGGATGCGCCCCTGCCTCACATAGATCAGGTGCACGCAGGCGATTCCCGCCTGCATCTCCAGCGCCACCACATCAATATCGCTGTTGCCGCTCTCCACGATCTGCTGCGCCTGCACCCGCTTCAGCGCTGCAATCTGGTCGCGATAGGCGGCGGCCTTTTCAAATTCCAGCTGCGCAGACGCCGCTTCCATCAGATCCGCCAGCTCCACAATCAATGCGTCACTCTTACCCAGCAGGAACATCTCCGCGTGGCGAATATCGGCGCGGTACTCCTGCTCACTGATCAACCCCACACAGGGTGCTGTACAGCGATCGATCTGGTGCTGAAGGCAGGGGCGTGTGCGGTTATTGAAGACACTGTCTTCGCACTGCCGCAGGCGGAAGGTTTTCTGCAAAAAGCTCAGGCTGGAGCGTACAGCGCCTGCGTTGGGGAAAGGCCCAAAGTACTGCACACCTTTACGTTTGACGCCGCGGTGAATACCCAGCCGGGGGAATTCATCGCCGCTGGTAAACATGATGTAAGGGTAGGATTTATCATCCCGCAGCAGAATATTAAAAGGGGGCCGCTGCTGCTTGATCAGGTTCTGCTCCAGCAGCAGCGCCTCGGCTTCGGTATTGGTCACCGTCACTTCGATGTGGTGAATACGAGTCACCAGCGAGCGGGTCTTGGGCGCCAGGTTGGCGGAGGACTGGAAGTAACTGGTCAGCCTGTTTTTCAGGTTCTTGGCCTTGCCGACATAGAGGATCTCGCCCTCGGCGTTATACATCTGATAAACGCCAGCCTGCCGGGTCACCTGCCGCAGGAAATTTTTGGCATCGAATGGTTCCGGGGCGGGGGCGGTCAGTTGCGAGGTCATAGCGGTGGCAGGTGGAGTAGCTGATGCCGGGGAGTGTAACACGGTGGGGGGCAGGACGCTTACGCTGCCGGAGACAGGACGCTGCGCTACAGGACGTTGGCACTACAGGGGTCAGGACGCTCACGCTACAGGGTCTATCAATTTCCTGTAGCGAAGCGTCCTGTAGCGAAGCGTCCTAGTACCTGCCTTTAAAACATCGCCTCAATATCCAGAATACGGTGCTTCACCGCCAGCAGGGTCAACTCCACGTCACTGTTAATGCCCAACTTGTCAAAGATACGGTAGCGATAGCTGTTAACGGTTTTGGGGCTGACACAGAAAGTGTCGGCAATCTCCTGGGCCTTTTTGCCGTTGGCGATCAGGATGGCGGTCTGCAGCTCACGTTCGGAGAGAGTCTCGAAGGGGGATCGGTCTTTCTTGGGCGCGAAGTTTTTCAGCGCCAGTTGCTGCGCCACGCTGTTGCTCATATAGACACGGCCGGCACAGACAGTGTGGATAGCCTCAATCATTTCGTTCAGGTCTGCACCCTTGGTCACATAGCCCATGGCGCCGGCCTGCAGCAGGCGGGTGGGAAAGAGGTCATCGTCACAGGCCGTGACAGCAATAATTTTCACGTAATCGTGCACTGCCAGCAGCTTGCGGGTGGCCTCGATACCACCGATGCCCGGCATTTTTACATCCATCAGCACCACATCGGGCGCCAGCTCGCGGGTCAGCTTGAGGGCGTCTTCGCCACAGCAGGCCTCGCCCACCACTTCAAATCCGTCAACGTCCACCAGCATACGCACCAGTCCCATGCGCACCAGCTCGTGATCGTCGACCACCAGAATCTTTGTCAAAGTACTTCCCCAGGATCCGGCTAAGGCGGATCAAACATGCATCAGGTTATTGATTCCCTGCTTATTATTGCTCCCTGACCGGTCGCGAATTCTGTCGCCACGACAGCACTATATCCTAGCACTTTTCGCCCGGGACAGACTTACTGCACAGGTGAAATGTCAGGTGGTCATCAAAAAAATCGCTTCCTGGCATATGTTTCACTTTGAGCACTATCAACTCTCACTATAGTCCCCGGCTTGCGGGATGACATAGCGGAAAGTGAGGTTAAGACGGTCGCCGCAGGGGCGCCGGGTTTTGGGCAGGGCGTGTTGCCAATAATGCTGCATGGAACCCGCCATGATCAGCAATGACCCGGATGGCAGCAGGAGTTGCCTGTTGGGCTCCCGCTTCTGTTTGTGCCGCAAGTGAAAGCTGCGAGCCTCCCCCAGGCTGAGGGAGACGATCAATGGATTACGGCCCAACTCCCTCTCATCGTCACTGTGCCAGCCATTGCTATCGTTACCATCCCGGTACCAGTTGGCCAGCACGGAATTGACTGCCAGGCCACCCTGCTGCAATCGCTGGCGCAGGGCCTCCAGCGCCGGATGCCAGCTGAGCAGCGGCAGCCGGTGGCCGCTGTAACCGTAGTGACAGCCGGGATCGCCATACCAAGCGTTGAGTCTGGGAATACGGTGACGCTTTCCAAAGAGCTGGATATGCGGCTGTTCCCAAGCCAGCTCCCTGTACAGAATCTGCTGCAGCGCCTCCTGCTCAGCCACAGGCAGCCAGTTCTCCAGCAGCCACAGCTCGCCGTCCGTTATGGGCAGAGCCCGGGCACGAGTGAGAATGGAGCCACCGGCTTCATCCGCCGGCTCATCAAAAAGATTGCGCTGTGCCATGGTTCAGAATTTTGCCCTGGATCCCCGCCTTCGCGGGGATGACGTACTGAAAAACACCATCCGTAATCTGCAAGCGCGTGGTCCCCTGTCCCGGCGGGCATGACGGACTGAAATGCATCACCCGGGATCTTTCAGGACCTGGATCCCAACCTTCACGGGAAGGACACTATTACGGAACCCGACTCCGGCAGCGGGGATAACCGGCACTCAATAGGCATACACCCGTGGCTCAATCTCCAGCTCTACCCCGAAGCGCTGGCGTATATCATCCCGGATGCGTTGCGCCAGCTGCAGCAATCTGGAACCGCTGGCATGGCCGGGGTTCACCAGCACCAGCGCCTGCTTGTCGTGCACCCCCACCCCGTCCTCGCTATGACCTTTCCAGCCTGCCCTATCAATAAGCCAGCCGGCAGCCAGTTTTACCTGCCCCCCGGACTGAGGGTAGCCGACGATATCCGTGTATTCTTCGCGCAGTTGCTCAAACTGCTCACTGCTGACCAGGGGATTCTTGAAGAAACTGCCCGCATTGGGGACCTGCGCCGGGTCCGGCAATTTGCTGCTGCGGATAGCGCAGACCGCCTCAAACAACTGCTGCGGAGATGGCTGCCCTGCTCCCAGCTCAGACAGGTACTGTTGCAGGGCGGGGTAATCGGCCCTCACATCCGGGTTGCGATGCAGGCGGAGGGTGACGGAAGTAATGATGAACTGGTCACGCAGCTCCTGCTTGAACACACTGTCGCGATAACCAAACCGGCAGGCGCTGCCGTCAAAGGTCACCACACGACCACTACTGACCTCCACCGCCGTCAGGGACTCGAAGCAACTCTCCAGTTCGACACCGTAGGCACCGATGTTCTGGATCGGGGCGGCGCCGACCGTGCCGGGGATCAATCCCAGGTTTTCCAGGCCGAAATAGCCGGATTCAACACAGTACTGCACCCACTGATGCCAGTTTTCACCACCCCCAGCCCGCAGGAGGACAGAGCTTTCATCTTCGCCCAAAACTTCCCGGCCGAGGATACCCATACTGATAACAAGCCCGGGGAAGTCACTGCTCAGTACCAGGTTGCTGCCACCCCCCAGGATCAACAGCGGTAACTCCCGCTGCTGCTCACATTCATACTGACGGCGCCACTGCAGCAGCGCCTGTAGTTCATCAACGCAGGTAACCCTGGCGAGATAACGGGCACGGGCGGGAATGGCCAGGGTGTTCAATCCCCCCAGATCCACATCCTGCTGCAGCGTGGTCGGGCAATGATCCGGAGGAGTGGTTTCTGTCACGGCTTGAGGTTCCATTCATTGATGTGTTGCAACAGCGCGTGGGAGGCACGCTCCACCAGGTCTACCACTTTGGCGAAGCCCTCTTTGCCCCCATAGTAGGGATCGGGCACCTCCTGCTCTCCCCCATCCCGGTCGAAAGCCAGAAACAGGGAGAGGTGCGCCCGGCTGCCAGCCGGCTGTATCCGCTGCAGGTCGCGGAGGTTTTGCGCATCCATCGCCAGAATATAATCAAAGCGGTGGAAATCCTCGGCACTCACCTGACGGGCGCGCTGGGCAGACAGGTCAACACCCCGCTCTTTCGCCATGGCCACCGAGCGCGGGTCCGGCGCCTTGCCAATATGCCAGTCGCTGGTGGCTGCCGAGTCCACCTCAATCCGGTGGCTCAGCCCTTCGGTCTTCACCAGCGCTTCAAACACGCCATGGGCAGTGGGAGAACGGCAGATATTGCCAAGACACACAAACAACACCCGCACCTGCTGCTCCGCCATACTCAGACCCCTCAGGCATCGGCGTTGCGTTGGGCAATCACTTCCCGCACGCGCTGCAAATCCTCTTCGGTATCCACACCGCCGGGTACCAGCGCACAGGCCTCGGCCACGTGGATACGCTCGCCCTGCCACAGCACCCGCAGCTGCTCCAGGCTCTCCATCTTCTCCAGTGGCGCCGCCGGCCACTGTACGAAGCGGTTCAGCAGGCTGACCCGGTAACCGTAGATGCCAATATGACGCTGGAACAGGTTGCTGTCCGGCAAGGAGCGCGTGTCAGCGGCAAAGTGGTCGCGGGGCCAGGGCATGGGCGCGCGGCTGAAATAGAGCGCCAGCCCCTGCTGGTCTGACACGACTTTGACGATATTGGGATTGCGGAAATCTTCGGCGCTATGGATAGGCTCACTCAGGGTGGAGACGCTGGCATTCCGGTTAGCCGCCAGATTGGCCGCCACCTGGTTGATGACCGCCGGTGGAATCAGGGGCTCATCCCCCTGCACATTGATAACCAGCTCATCATCACCCAGCCCCAGCTGTGCTGCCACCTCCTGCAGCCGGTCAGTGCCGGACTGGTGCTCCGCCGAGGTCATGCACACATCGGCACCAAAACCCCGGGCAACCGCCTCAATGCGCTCGTCATCAGTGGCCACCACCACCCGGGCTGCCTCACTCTTGCAGGCCTGCTCATAGACCCACTGGATCATCGGCTTGCCATGGATATCTTTCAGCGGCTTGGCTGGCAAGCGGGTGGAGGCATAGCGGGCGGGAATCACCACGGTAAAGCTCATAACTGTGTTCTCGGTATTCAGGTAATCGGGTTAACCAAATGCTAAGTCAGGTCTGTCGCCTGCGTGCGGAAATCACAGGCAGGTGACGGGGAATTATTGCAGATCGGCGTCCAGTTTCTGTAACAGTTCTTCCGGTAGGTCGGCAGCCACCGCCAGATACCAGAAGTTATCACCGGCAAATTCCCGGCACTTGACCGCATCTTTGGCTGTCATCAATACCACCCCACCCTGCAGGCCATCGAAGTCTGCAGGGCTGAACGGATGGTGGTCGGGAAAGACATGCTCACTGAACTCCAGCCCCAGCTGTTGCAGTGTATGAAAAAAGCGCCCGGGATTGCCAATACCTGTCACGGCGTGCAGTGACGAAACACTGTCCCAGGGGAGCTGCCCGGCCGGCAGGGTTGTATCATCGACAAGGCGATGCCAGCTCAGGGGCTGCAGGTGCATGGCCTGAGGTTGAGGAGCTTCTGCAGGCAACCCATTTTGCAACTGCCCGGCAACCCGTTCGTCGGGATCGCCATTGAGCAGGATAGCCTGCACCTCTGCCAAACGACTGACCGGCTCCCGCAAGGGTCCGGCCGGCAAACAGAGTCCGTTACCCCACCCCCGCTGACCATCCAGCAGACAAAGCTCCCACTGGCGCGGTAACTTGTAATGCTGCAGGCCGTCATCGCTAAGCAGGATATTGCAACCCTGAGCCACCAGCAGTTCTGCAGCCGCCAGACGATTGGCATCAACCGCCACCGGGCAGCTGGCAGAGAGCGCGATTAACAGCGGTTCATCGCCACTGTGACGGGGATCGGAATCAGGGGTTACAAGATAAGGGTATTGGGGCGCCTGGCCTCCATAGCCGCGACTGACTACTCCCGGCTTCCAGCCGCGCTCACGCAAGTGTTGCACCAGCGTGATAATCACCGGCGTCTTGCCGGTACCGCCGAGGGTGATATTGCCCACCACCACCACGGGCACTGGCAAGCTGGCCTGCTCCACCTCCTGCTGGCGACGGCGCACGGCGGCTACGAGGCGGAACAGCAAACTCAGCGGCCACAACAACCACAGCCACCAGCGCCCCTGATACCAGCGATCGAGCCATTGCTCCTGCGTGGTATGGGGAGTTTTGCCAGCTGTCATCTAGGGAGTCCCGTCAGCGTCGTTGTCGGCCGGTTTGCGAGTGGCAATACGCAGATGCACAAAACCCATCTGCCCGGCGGCATCCATCGCCGTGACCACCGCCTGATGAGTCGCCTTGGCGTCAGCAGTGATGGTCAGCGGCTGCTCCCGGTTACCACCGGAGAGTCTCTCCAGAGCCGCCATCAGCGTGCCGATTTCACGATTAACCAAGGCCTGACCGTTGATGGAGTAGCTGCCATCAGCTGCCACCAGCAAGTCCAGCTGCTCCGGCGTTTCAACACCCGGCTCACCACTGGCCTGTGGCAGATCCACCTTGAGGTGGGTCTCCTTGGTAAAGGTAGTCGATACCATGAAGAAGATCAGTAACAGGAACACCACATCAATCAGCGGCGTCAGGTTGATAGAGTCTTCCGTTGCCTGTTGTCGTTTGAACTTCACCGACAGCGCCTCACGCCGATTTCACATCAACACGGCGCTCGCTGTGCAGCGCATCCACCAGTTTCACCGCTTCCTGCTCCATGGTAACCACCAGGCCATCCACCTTGCGGGAGAAGTAGCGGTGCAACACCATGGCGGGGATCGCCACACAGAGCCCGGCAGCAGTGGTGATCAGGGCTTCGGAGATACCACCGGCCAGCACACCGGCATTACCGGTACCCTGCATCATGATGGCGGTAAACACCTTGATCATACCGATAACGGTGCCCAGCAGGCCCAGCAGCGGTGCGATGGCGGCGATGGTGCCCAGCACCCCCAAATAGCGCTCCAGATCGTGAATTACCTTACTGGCGGCCTCTTCGATGGAGTCTTTCATCACATCGCGACCGTGACGGGAGTTACTGAGGCCGGCGGCAAGGATCAGCCCCAGCTCGGAAGAGCCCTTGAGCTCTTTCAGTTTGGCCGCATCCAGCTCGTTATTTTTGATCCAGCCCCACACCTGGGCCAGCAGATGCTTGGGGGCAATCTTGCTGGCGTTCAGGGTCCAGTAACGCTCGACCCCAATGGCAATAACCGCAATTGAACAGATAATGATCGGCAACATCAGCCAACCGCCGGAGGCAACGATTTCCAGCACCTTACTACTCCTGATGGATCAACATTTATTCGGGTCTGTGGCGTCTGAAGTGCGCCACTGCAACAAGCAGGGGACTTTACCACAACCCCTGCCCTTTAGAACTCCCCGCAGCAGACTACGCCGCCGACACGCGACAGGCTCCTCATTTGCCGGCTGCCGAGACCTCACCAGCTGCCAGCCAGTGCCAGTAGCGCCGGTTAACGAGGCGAAATCCGCTGACGTTGTAGCCACCTCCCGCAATCACCTCCACCGTTAACGAGCCCTCTTCCGCCGTGCTGTAAACCCTGCTGCCCAGAGCCTGGTAACGCCGTAACACAGAGGGATGGGGATGATGATAACGATTGCGGTAACCACTGCTGACCAGCACCACCTGTGGCTGTAACTGCTGCAACCACCCGACCGAGGAGGAGCTCTTGCTGCCGTGATGGGGCGCCACCATGATCGATACCGGCTGCTGCAACCAGGGATGACGCAGCAATTGCGCCTCCCTTTCCTTCTCGATGTCCCCCGGTAGCAACACCCGCAAACCGTCGTACTCCAGCAACAACACACAGGAGCGGTTATTGTCCGAACCGCCGCTCCCCGCTGTCACCCCGAACGCCCGCACCAACCATCCGCCAAGCCACCACTCCCGGTCGCGATCACACCACTGCAAGGTGCCATGGACGGGGGCATGGGCGCGACGACCCGGCGCCAGCAACCAGCCCTCTACCGCAACGCCCCTCTGCAGCGGCCCCAGGCCTCCGGCATGATCGTTATCCCAATGGCTGATCACCGCCTGCTGCAAACCCGTGGCGCGCTGCAGTCCCAGCCACGGCAGCACCACAGACTCCACGGCACTGAAGTCGCCAAACGCGGGACCGGTGTCGTACAACAGATGCTGGCTGCCGTCGGAGACCATTACCGCCAACCCCTGCCCCACATCCAGCACCTCCAGCCGCGGAGGTGCGGACTGCGGCCGTGCCAAACCGACCGCCAACACCACCAGCGTGGCCAACAAGCGGCTCGGCCAGCTCAACGGCAACAACAACAGCAAGGCAGCCACCGCAGCCAGCCACACACCCGCGACCGACGGCACTCCTGCCAGGGCTAACAAGGTGGCAGCCAACCAGGGCTGCAGCCATTCCAGCACCCACACCAACCCCTGACACAACCAGACGGCGAGCTGCCAGACTGGCAGCGACCAGGCGAGATCAAGTGGTGCAATCGCCAGCGCCAGCAATACCAGCGGCACCACCAGTAACGACACAAAGGGAATGGCCAGTAAATTGACCAACGGTGACAGTACGCTTACCGGCATCCCCCAAAAACCCTGCAACACTGTCATCACCACAAACAGCGCCACCTGCAAGCGTGCCAGTAACCACAACTTTGACAGCACGCCCCTGTGCCGGCCACGAGCAAACAGCAACAACACCAGCACAGCAATAAACGAAAACCAGAAGCCCGCTTCCAGTATGGCCAACGGCTGCAGCACCAGAACCAGCAACATGGCGATTCCCACACCCAGCCACGAGCTGTAGCGCCGCAACGCGAACCACCAAAGCGCGGCCACCAGCAACATGATCAGCGCGCGCTGCGCCGAAAGGGAGAAACCGGCAACCCATGCATAGGCAAGGGCGACAACACAGCCGCCCAGTACACCCCAGCGTGGACCGAACACCGACAGTGGCCAGCGCAGCGACAGCAGCGCCCCCAACCAACGGCCTATCAAAAACCCCAACGTTGCTGCCAGGCCTATGTGCAACCCGGAAATAGCCACCAGGTGTGACAGGCCTGCACGCTGCAGCAACTCGCGCTGTTGTGCGTCGAAAGCCGAACGGTCACCCAGCGCCAGGGCCTGCACCATGGCCGCCGCCATACCCGGTGGCAGCTCTGCGGCCAGCACATCGGTAAGCTGCTGACGCCACTGCAGGGTGCCCCGGTCGAGGGAAGCCACACGCCGGCTCAGCCCATCGCTGCCCCAACGCACATAGCCACCGGCACCAATACCCCGACTGAAGAGCCAGCGCTCAAAATCAAAGGCGCCGGCAGAGGCATAACCATGGGGCTGTTTGAGTCGCACCACAAACTGCCAACCATCGCCGTAACCGATACGCGGCTCGCGCTCATAACTGGTCAGGCGCAACCGGCGGGGAAAGTGTATCCCCGACTCCAGTGGCAACAACGGCTCCCCTGCAGACTCCCCTGCCCGCCTCACCTCCTGCACACGAAACTCGAATCGCTGCAGAATACCCACCCGCTTTACCGGAGTGACCACCACCCCCCGCACCAACAGGTCCTCCCCCTCAAGCGCGGCCGGCAGGCGCCACTGCAACTGCCACGCGCCCCAGCCCATCGCCCACAGCAACGCCAGCAAGGGCAACAGCAACGACCACGTCACACGCCGGTACGCCGGCAGCAACCAAAGCGAGAAAAGTGCAAATGAAAACACCGCACTGGCGGCGACAGAAATGGCTGACAAGGAAGGCAGTGACGGTAACCACGCCACCACGGCAAACGCCGATACGCAGGCAATCCATACCCACAGAAACCACATAGATTCGTCCTTGAATCTTAGTTACAGGTTCTAGGTTCTAGGTTCTACAGCATCATGTCCCTTGCTTTTCATACAACCTAGTAGCGAAGCGTCCTAGATCCTAGAAGCGCAGCGCCCTCGTACCTGTAGCGAAGCGTCCTCTAGCGAAGCGTCCTCACCCCAGGCCCCTCAAAAAATCCCCATACCCAATCCGCAAGCCATGGTCTGCCCGAACTCCCGGGCAGCCTCCAGATCTTCCTGTGTGATTTCCTTGCGAACAATCAACGGCTCCATCACTTTTTTCATGGGATAACCCTTGAGGATACGGTCGCATTCGCGCACTGCGCCGGTGCCGTCGTTGCCGGCGGAGATAAACAACGCGTAGGGACGGTTAAGTTCGTAGGGTTCGGCGGGGTAAAAGGTGCGATCGTAGAAATCCTTCAACGCCCCACTCATATAACCAAAATTTTCCGGCGTGCCGAACAGAACGCCATCGCACCAGAGCAGGTCTTCCAGCTCGCCATCAAAAGCGCGTTTGCAGCGCAGCGCCACACTCTCCGCTTCGGCAGCAATTCCTTCACAGACTGCCTCCATCAGGCGTTCGGTATTACCGCTCTGGCTGTGATAGATCACCAACAGGTGTTTCATGGCATTTCCGATGTGAGTGTTGTGATGAACAGGCGTTGACCACCCTACCACAGGTGCAAACCTGCGCCATATGGCGGCACCTCCCAAGGACCCATCCAGAGGCGCATCAACCGGCTGCGGTTACTGCGAAAGCATGATCGGCGGCGCCGAGATGTGCGTTTCAGCGACCCAGTCAGATCTGGTACCCTGTGCTGATCCTGAAGCGGGCACATCTACAGCATGGCAACCTCAGTATGGCAACCATAGGCACTCACTACATCAAAAGCGCACTGGGCGGCGCCGTCGCCCGGGGACTGGATGCCAAGGCCCTGCTGCGCCAGGCACGCATTCCGGAGCGACCACTGCGGGATCCGAAGGCCCGTATTCATGTGGACCTGGTGGCCAAGCTCTATGACGGCATTTCGCGGGCACTGAACGATGAGTTTATGGGTTTTACCGAGCGTCCCTGCAAGGTTGGCACCTTTGCCCTGATGGCGGAGTGGGTGTCCAGTGCCGAGACCCTGGAAGAACTGCTCACCCGCGGCATCCGCTTTTACAACCAGATCACCGACGAGCTGCAGATGTCGCTGGAATTCGAGGGCGAGCACGTCTACCTCACCACCACCATGCGCCGCCCGGAGCTGGACTTTGAACACTTCCTCACCGAATACTGGCATGTGATCTGGCACCGCTTTGCCAGCTGGTACATCGGCAAGCCGATCAAGCTGCTGGGCACCTACATCAACTACACGCCCATCGACCCGGAGGAGTTCCGGGTGCTCTATCGCTGCCCCACCTACCTGAAGAGCAAGGTCAACCGGCTGGTGTTCCACCGCAGCTACCTCGCCCAGCCACTGGTGAAGAGTCAGCGGGAGCTGCAGGTATTCCTGCGCCGCGCGCCCATAGACCTGCTCACCATTCCCGGCGAGGACACCAGCCTCACCGCCCGTATCAACCAGATGCTGGCTCCAAAGGGACAAAGCCGGCTGCAACTGCCCACGTCGCAGGAGATTGCGGCACAGCTGGACATGAGCGAACAGACCCTGCGCCGCAAGCTCAGCGCCGAGGGCACCAGTTACCAGCAGATCAAGGACAACCTGCGCAGCGACCTCGCCACCAAGCTGTTGGCCAACCGCAACATGGCCATTGCCGACATCGCCCTGCAACTGGATTTCAGTGAGCCGCGGGCCTTTACCCGCGCCTTCCGCCAGTGGACCGGCATGACGCCACGGGCCTATCGCGCCGACCGCCAGGCACGGCGCAAAAGCGGCTGATTCAACCCGGACCGGGTTGACTTACCAATAGCGGAACGGCCACACCAGTACCCCGACTGAAGGCGACATCCCTTCCAGAAGGCTGAACTCCCCCTGCGGCTCCACCCGCACCGGCAGCCAGCCAGGCACCGCTCCAGCGAAGCCCTCGGCGTCCAAACTGATGACATCCGAGGAAGAGACCTCGGCCAAAACCTCGTTAAGCTCAAATACGTTGCTGCCCGCCCAGACCGACTGCAGCCGCTCCTCCAGGGTCGGCCAGCCTTCCGGCGCGTCATTGGAGAGCGGTACATAAATGCCCTCCAGGGCCCGCTCCTGCCAACTGCCTACCTGCACAGGATCCTCCTCCCCCACCCAGGTACGCCAGACGATGCCGGTTTCAGCGGCGACGATCAGGCCAACCTGACAGCTGTTAAACAAAGCGACATATTGAGGCTCCATGATGACTCTCCGGAGGTGATAAGGGATTGTGAAGGGGCCAGTACGGGCCAGCCGGCTACCTTAACCCTAAAGCCCGCAACCTGCATCTGCGGGGCTATAATTGGTGTTTTTGTGGCCAATTTCCGCCCATAACACCCGGTTTTGAGAGCGTATTTGTCCATTTTAAATAATGTTTTTTGTTACTATATTTTTCATAAAAATAGTTTTTTTATATATAAAACAATATCTTAAAAACCATTTATAGAAACTTTCGAGGCCCAAAAGGAGTTTTCGGGATAGACATTAAGCGTTATTATTCGCGCGCTTTTAGAACCGGCTGTCCGGCAAGTCCGCCGCACTCCCGGAAAGACACAACAAAAAGACCGTTTGGAATCGAAAGATTATGACGAAATCAACCAAACCGCAGGCTTCTCTGGTTAATCCCTTTGATAACACCAAAGAAGTGGAATTCAGCGTTCCCGGCCAGGCTTCCTACGTGCCCGGCCTGTACGAAGAAAACCTGAAGCAAGGCTATGAACTGATCCAGCGCCCCCGCAAGGCAGCAGGTGTTCCGGCTATTGAGCGTCAACACGCCAAGAACCGTATGACCATCTGGGAACGTCTCGCCTTCCTCACCGATGAAGATCCACAGGTACTCTACCAGAACTGGGGTAAAAACCTGGACGGCGCTTCCATCGTGACTGCCATCGTCAAAATCAACGGCCGCGATGTTGCCGTGTACGGCCACGATTTCACCGTGCGCGCCGGCTCCATGGACGCCACCAACGGTGCCAAGCTGGCCCGTCTGTTCCAACTGGCCGGCAAGCGTCGCATCCCGCTGGTGGGCATGAACGACTCTGCCGGTGCCTTTGTACCTGCCGGCGTGGGTGGTCTGGACGGCTACGCGGAAGCCTTTACCGCGCTGCGCAAGATCAGCGGTGTGGTGCCTTCTATTATGTGCATGTTCGGCTTTAACGCCGGTGGTGGTTCCTACCTGCCACGCCAGGGCTCTTTCCTGATCCAGCCTAACGAAACCTTCTTCGGCCTCACCGGCCCTGGTGTGGTCAAGTCCGTACTGGGTGAAGACGTGACCCCGGACGAGCTGGGTGGCCCCGGTGTACACAGCCAGTCCGGTGTAACCGACTTTGTGGTACCCGACGAAGTGGCGGCCCTGCGCAAGGTGAAATCCCTGCTCAACTACCTGCCCAACAACAACGCCGAGCTGGCGCCTTTCCAGCCCACCTCTGACCCGGTCGACCGCAAGACCTGGGATGTGGACATCCTGCTGAAGAAAGCCTTCAACTCCCCAAGTGGTTTCAACACCCCGCTGGATGTGAGCATCATCATCCAGCAGATCTGTGACCACGGCGACTTCATGGAGATCCAGCCGGACCGCGCCCGCAACACCGTGTGCGCCCTGGGCCGCATGGGCGGCAACGTGGTTGGCTTTGTGGCCAACAACTCCGCGGTGGCTTCCGGCCAGATCGATATCGACGCGGCACTGAAAAACGCCCGCTTTATCCGCTTCTGTAACCTGTACAACATCCCCATGATCTTCATGGAAGACACCACCGGCTTCCTGCCCGGTCGTGAGCAGGAAGCGGGCGGTATCGTGCAGGCTGGTCGCGCCATGCTGGATGCCATCATCGACCTGCGCACCCCGCGCTTCCTGGTGATTATCCGCAACGCCTTCGGCGGCGCCTACGCCTCCTACAACAACTACCCTACCGGTGCCGACTTTGTCTGCGCCCTGCCCTCTACCCGCGCTGCGGTAATGGGCCCTGCCGGTGTGGAGTTCGTTTATAAGGATGAAGTCAAAGCCATCCGCGCTGAAGTGAAGAAGCGTCTGGCTGCCGGTGAAGCCGAAGCTGAAGTACTGGCCTGGCAAGCGGCTCAGGACAAAGCCCTGAAAGACCGTTACGAAGCCGAACTGATGAACCCCAACGAGGCCCTGAGCCTGGGCTCTATTTCTCAAATTGTTATGCCTTCCGACCTGCGCGATGTGCTTTGCAAGCAGATGGACTTCCATCTGAGCCACTACACACCTGAGCCATTCGCCGGTCCACAGCGCGAATTCCACTGATCGTCAGTGAATGGATTGCGCCATCAGGCAAACGACAAACGAATTTAAAGAGGCCAG
This sequence comes from Pseudomaricurvus sp. HS19, assembly GCF_009857815.1. Classification (GTDB taxonomy): domain Bacteria; phylum Pseudomonadota; class Gammaproteobacteria; order Pseudomonadales; family Cellvibrionaceae; genus Pseudomaricurvus. The sequence continues at coordinate 1,110,084 of NZ_WVVW01000001.1, forward strand.
AGCCGTGACACAGAGCAACACCAACTACCTGAACAACCCTCTGATCCACAAGGATCGTAAGCTGGGCAATTCCGACAGCGAGTGGGTCCGCAGCTTCGATTGCACCGGGATGCGTCCACTGATCATCTGTCGTGGTCCGATCCGTAAGGAAGCCATGGACGTGTTCGCCGAGATGGGCATTGAGCACTTCGGTATCCTGCTGTCGGAAAAAGACTCCATTACCTACCAGAACGCCCTGGCGCCGGAACTGCGCAGCCTGACCGATCCCGCCCACATCCATCGCGTACCCGACTACACCGGTGCCGATAAAGAAGAGCGTGCGGTTCGCATCAAGCAGATCGTCAACATCGCCAAAACCAACGGCTACAACTCCATCTTCGCCGGCTACGGTTTCATGTCCGAAGACGCCGAGATGGTTGAAGCCATGGAAGAAGCCGGCCTCAACTTTATCGGCCCCTGCTCCTTCACCCAGAAAGCCGCCGGCATGAAAGACCAGGCCAAGCGCACAGCGCTGGAGACCGGCGTATCCGTGACTCCTGGTGTCAACAACGCCACCAGCCTCGCCCTGTTTGCAAAGTACGGCCAGGACGGTCTGGAGAAGTGTGCTGCCGACAACAACCTGAGCGTTAACTTCGGCGCTTGCCGCGACGTTGAAGAACAGGCCCTGGCCCTGCTGCAGGCCTCCTACGACGCCGGCATCGATATCATCGACGCCAACGACATCGGTGCCGCGCTGCAGGTTGAAGCCAAGCGCATGCTGACCGAGAAGCCCAACAACCGCTTCCGCCTGAAAGCCATCGCCGGTGGCGGTGGTAAGGGCCAGCGTATCCTGCAGTCCGCCAACTCCTACGAAGGCGCGACTCTGGAAGAGAAAGTCGAGAAAGCCGCTGCCAACGTGCCATCCCTGGTGCGTGAGTGTCTGGTGGAGCTGAAAACCAACGGTGTGGGCGACAACAAGAACGTTCTCATCGAGATGAACATCGACACCACCCGTCACCAGGAGATCCAGGTGGTGGGTAACGGCCACTGGTGCATGACCATGGGCGGTCGTGACTGCTCCCTGCAGATGCACGAGCAGAAGCTGCTGGAAGTCTCTGTTACCGAAGAAGAGCTGAAAGACGCTATCGCCGTAGCCGAAGCCGCCGGCAAGACAGCCGAAGCCGAGCAGCTGAAGAAAGACCTGCTGATCCTTGAGAAGATGGAGCACGAAGGTGCAGTCTTCGGTGAAGCCGTGAAGCTGGACTCCGTCGGTACCTTTGAGTGTATCGTGGATGGTGAGTCCCACTACTTCATGGAGATGAACACCCGTATCCAGGTAGAGCACCGTGTTACCGAGCTGTGCTACAAGCTGAAGTTCACCAACCCCGAGAACCCCAGCGATTACTTTATCGCCGAGTCCCTGGTTGAGGTAATGGTACTGATCGCGGCCCACGGCGCCAAACTGCCCAAGCCCGAGCGTATCCTGCGCAGCAAGGCCTCCGTGGAAGCGCGTATGAACGCTACCAACCAGGCGCTGCAGCCACACGCCGGCGGTATCATTGAGAACTGGTCCAACGCCGTGGAAGGCGAGATCCGTGACGACCAGGGCATCAGCATGCACAACCCGGACACCGACGTGTTCATGAAGTACCACCTGGCCGGTGCCTACGACTCCAACATCGCCCTGCTGCTGACCGTGGGCGGTGATCGCACCAACACCTACGAAGCCATGGCGGAAGTACTGCGCGTCACCGAACTGCGCGGCAAGGACCTGGCCACCAACCTGGAGTTCCACTACGGTCTGGTGAACTGGTTCCTGGGCAACGGCATCAACGCCCGTCCCACTACCCGCTTTATCGTGCCCTACCTGACCGCTGTGGGCCTGCTGAAGCAGGAAGCCAACAACCTGGACGTCGACTATGCCTACAGCCAGGTGTGCGCCAAGCTGCTGGCCGGCTGTGAAGATGCCGACCAGAAAGCGGCGCTGAACACCGTGCTGGCCCGCAAGCACCTGCTGATGACCCGTCCGGTAGAGAAGTTGCTGGCAGAGCCACACCTGCTGGCCGGCTGGCTGAGCATCAACAAGCCCGCCTACTGCATGGAAGGTGGCAAACTGACCTGGCACCAGAACCCGGTTCGTATCCTGGCCGATACCTACCACTTCCTGAACATGGACTACTGCGAGAGCAAGGCCGCGGCGGAGATGATCTGGGAGCACGACGACCAGATCCTGCAGCAGGCACTGGCCTTCTACGATGCACTGGAAGCCAAGCTGGGCACCAGCGACTTCGACCAGCTGAACGAACTGCTGGCAGGCGCTGCACCGGCTGGCATCGAAGCTGACCAGTGGGCTGCCGCCCAAGCCGCTCACCTGGGCTACCAGGCCGGCAGCGAGATTCTCGGCGTATTGCCTTACATCGGCTACCGCACTGACTTCTTCGACCTGCAGGTGAACGACGACCTGACCATCACTATCCCGGAGCGTCTCACCGAAGAAGCCCTGCAGAAAGCCATGGCCAAGGTACTGGTACCACCACCGGTGGCCAAGTCCGATGAGATCCTGGCGGCCAGCGGCGGTATGTACTACTCCTGTGAAGCGCCCGGCATGCCTCCGTTTGTTGAGGAAGGCAGCCACTTCAACGCCGGTGAGCCGCTGTACATCGTCGAAGTGATGAAGATGTTCAACAAGGTCATCGCGCCCTTCTCCGGTACCATCGACAAGATCCTGGTGGAAGGTGACGGCACCATCATCAAGAAGGGCCAGCCCATCTTCAAGATCACTCCGGATGAAGTGGTTGTGGTGGAAACCGAGCAAGAGATCAGCGCGCGCCGCAAGGCCGAGACCGATGTATTCCTGTCTCAACTGACCTACAACGCCTGATTGGGAGACGTACCATGATTGTTGCACTGGACCACATTGCCATTGCGGTGCCTGACCTGGAGAAGGCCATCAAGCGCTTTATGGAAGACTTCGGCCTGACCTACGAAGGCACCGAAGACGTACCGGCGGCGAAAACCAGCACGGCGTTCTTCCCGCTGCCGGCGACCAGCATCGAGCTGGTCCACCCGCTTAACGGTGAAGGCCCGATTGCCGGTTACCTGGAGAAGAAAGGTGGCGGTATGCACCACCTCTGCTTCCGCAGCGACGACATCGAAGCCGATGTGGCACGTCTGAAGGAGAAGGGCTATCAGTTCCTGTCTGAAGCCCCCACCATTGGCGCCCACAACTGCAAGGTGATCTTTATCCACCCGAAATCCTGTGACGGTGTGCTGATTGAGCTCAACCAGCCACAGGACGATCACCACTAAGACCAGGGTTGCGTAACCCGTTTACCAACCCCGAGAACCCGGGCTGCCAGGCAGTCCGGGTTAAGTATTTCTGGAGTGGATCGTTTACTATCCAAACGATCCGAACCTGACTCAAGGAAAGCGGTTACCGACTCCGGCAACCGTATTATTAAAAGACACGAGAGTAATCTTTATGTCCGATAACAAACCAACAGTCGCCGACTGGGAAGCACTGGCCACCAAGCAGATGAAAGGCAAAACCCCTGCCGATCTGACCTGGAACACTCCTGAAGGCATCGACATCAAGCCGCTGTACACCAAGGCTGATACCGAGAATCTGGAATTCGCCGACACCCTGCCCGGCTTCGCCCCTTACGTGCGCGGCCCGCAGACCACCATGTACGCCGGTCGTCCATGGACCATCCGTCAGTACGCTGGCTTCTCTACCGCCGAAGAGTCCAACGCCTTCTACCGCAAGAACCTGAAAGCCGGTGCCCAGGGTGTATCCGTGGCCTTCGACCTGGCCACCCACCGCGGTTACGACTCCGACCACCCGCGCGTTTCCGGTGACGTGGGTAAAGCCGGTGTAGCCATCGACTCCGTGGAAGACATGAAGATCCTGTTCGACGAGATCCCTCTCGACAAGGTGTCTGTTTCCATGACCATGAACGGCGCCGTACTGCCGATCCTGGCCAACTACATCATCGCTGCGGAAGAGCAAGGCGTGAGCCAGGACCAGCTGGCCGGTACCATTCAGAACGACATTCTGAAAGAGTTCATGGTGCGCAACACCTACATCTACCCGCCTGCGCCTTCCATGAAGATCATCGGCGACATCATTGCTTACACTTCCGAGCACATGCCGAAGTTCAACAGCATCTCCATTTCCGGCTACCACATTCAGGAAGCCGGTGCCGATGCCGCACTGGAACTGGCCTACACCCTGTCCGACGGTCGTGAGTATGTGCGCACCGCACTGGCTGCCGGCCTGGACGTGGACGCCTTCGCCGGTCGTCTGTCGTTCTTCTGGGGCATCTCCATGAACTTCTACATGGAGATCGCCAAGCTGCGCGCCGGTCGCCTGCTGTGGACCCGCATCATGAGCGAGTTCAATCCGAAGAATCCAAAGTCTTCCATGCTGCGCACCCACTCCCAGACTTCCGGCTGGTCACTGACTGAGCAGGATCCGTACAACAACGTGATCCGTACCACCATCGAAGCGATGGCGGCGGTATTCGGTGGCACCCAGTCCCTGCACACCAACGCGCTGGACGAAGCCGTGGCCCTGCCCACCGAGTTCTCTGCCCGTATCGCCCGTAACACCCAGATCATCATCCAGGAAGAGACCGGTATCTGTTCCGTGGTGGATCCATGGGGCGGCTCTTACATGATGGAGACCCTGACCCAGCAGATCGCCGACAAGGCGTGGGAACTGATCGAAGAGATCGAGCAAAACGGCGGCATGGCCAAGGCCATCGAAGCCGGCCTGCCGAAACTGCGTATCGAAGAGTCTGCTGCCAAGAAGCAGGCCCGTATCGACCGCGGCGAAGACGTGATCGTGGGTGTAAACAAGTACATCCTCGAGAAAGAGGACGATCTGGACATCCTCGAGGTGGACAACGTACGTGTGCGTGAGTCCCAGATCGCCCGTCTGGACAAGATCAAGGCGTCCCGTGACAACGCCGCCGTGGCTGAAGCCCTGGCTGCCATCACCGCCTCCGCCAAGTCCGGCCAGGGCAACCTGCTGGACCTGGCCGTGAAAGCTGCCCGCCTGCGCGCCACTGTCGGTGAAATCTCCGACGCCATGGAAGCCGAGTTCGGTCGCTACAATGCCCAGGCCCGCACCATCTCCGGTGTCTACGGTGCCCCTTACGAAGACGACGCTGACTGGCAGGCCATCAAGGCTGACATCGAAGCGTTCGAAGCCGACAACGGCCGTCGCCCGCGTATGCTGGTGTGCAAAATGGGCCAGGACGGTCACGACCGCGGCGCCAAGGTCATCGCTACCGCGTTTGCCGACGTGGGCTTCGATATCGACCTGTCTCCCATGTTCTCCACCCCGGAAGAAGTGGCCAAGCAGGCGATTGAGAACGACGTACACGTAGTGGGCGTTTCCTCCCAGGCCGCCGGTCACAAGACCCTGGTACCTGAGCTGATCGCCGAGCTGAAAAAGCAAGGCGCTGACGACATCATCGTTGTTGCCGGTGGCGTAATCCCGAAACAGGATTACGATTACCTGTACGAGGCTGGTGTTAAGGGTATCTTCGGTCCCGGCACCAAGATCCCTGTCTCTGCCCGCAAGGTGCTGGACGAAGTACGCAAGGCCAGTGCCTGATAGCAGCGGCGGTAAAAGTCTGAACCGTCATTGCGAGGAGCGCTTTTGTGACGAAGCAATCCATGTCTTGCACAGTGTGCCAGGCATGGGTCGCCACGCTACACTGCGTTGCGCTCGCGACGACGAGAGACTTTAAACCCGCACACCCAAGCGCCCCCTTCTGGGGGCGTTTTTTTACCCGTTCATTGAAGCAAAGACTGAAAAACTTATGGCATCAATCGATCTGGAACTTCTCCGCGCAGGCAATCGCCGGGCCCTGGCCAAGGCGATCACACTGGTGGAGAGCAAGCTGGAAAAACATCGCGCTGAAGCGCAGGACGTGCTGGAAGAGATCCTGCCGGAGAGCGGCAAGAGCATTCGCATTGGCATCAGCGGGATTCCCGGAGTGGGAAAATCCACCTTTATCGAAGCCTTTGGCCAGCACCTCATCCGTCAGGGCAAGAAGGTAGCGGTACTGGCGGTGGACCCCTCCTCGCCTGTACGCGGTGGCAGTATCCTGGGGGATAAAACCCGTATGGAGCTACTGTCGCGGGAAGAGAACGCCTTTATCCGCCCCTCCCCCTCTGAAGGCGCCCTGGGTGGCGTCGCCCAGAAAACCCGTGAAACCATGCTGCTGTGTGAGGCCGCCGGTTACGACGTTATCCTGGTGGAGACGGTCGGTGTGGGTCAGTCCGAGTATGAAGTGGCCGGCATGGTGGACTTCTTCCTGGTGCTGATGATCCCCAACGCCGGCGACGAGCTGCAGGGCATCAAGCGCGGCATCATGGAGCTGGCAGACGCCCTGGTGATCAACAAGGCCGACGGCGAGAGTATCAACCTGGCCCAGCGCACCCGCCAGCACTACCAGAACGCCTTCCACCTGGTGAAACACGGCAGTTTCTGGAATCCCCGGGTCGAGACCTGTTCCGCCCAGGAGAACAAGGGCATCGACGATATCTGGCAGATGATCTGCGAGTACGAGCAGCTGGCGCTGGAGCACAACGCCTTCTTCGCCAAACGCGCCCGCCAGAACACCGAGTGGATGAAAAAGCTGATTCACGAAATGCTGGAGCTGCGCCTGCGCCAGAACCCGGAAGTGAGGCAGCGCATGCCGCAACTGCAGTCCGGTGTGATCAACAACACCACCACCCCGTACAACGCCGCCAAGCAGATTGTCGACCTGCTGTAAGCAGCGGGCGGTCAATTAGCGTTCACAGGGCCTAGAGTTAGTGCCGTTTTGTGGGCATAATTGCCGCCCTGTCAACCGAACCGATTGCAGAATGCCAAGAAAGTATTTCAAGCGCTGGTTACCGGATCCTGCCGATTTTCGCAATCGGCCGGCGCTGGCATTCATGAGCAACCTGCTGCATGACCCCAACCTGTTCCACCTGAACCGGCACTCGGTCTCTGTCGCCTTCCTGATCGGCCTGTTTATCGCCTTCCTGCCCATCCCCGGACAGATGCCCCTGGCAGCCCTGTTTGCCTTCTGGCTACGCTGCAATATGCCACTGGCCGTAGCGCTGGTGTGGATCTCCAACCCGCTCACCATGCCACCGCTCTTCTACGCCACCTACGAGCTGGGACGCTGGCTGCTGGGCAGCCCCAAGATGGCTTTTACCATTGAACTCTCCTGGGAGTGGCTCAACACCGAATTTACCCGCCTGTGGGAACCGCTGCTGGTGGGCAGCGTACTGACCGGTGTGGTGATGGGCACACTGGGCTATGTCAGCATCCAGCTGTTCTGGCGCTGGCATGTGGTGCGCAGCTGGGAGCGGCGCAAACTGCGTCGGGAACAGGCCCGGCACCGCAGCAACGGCTGATTATCGCCTACCAGCGCAGACGCAAATTCTCCCCGATTTCCTCCCGCAGTCCTTCCGGCACACCGGCACGCCCGGCGTACGACCACCACTCGCTGACCACCTCCACTGTGCGGGTGATGATATCCGCCGCCTCACGGGAGAAGTTGGAAATAGCCCCGGCCACCGCCAGCAGATCGCTGCGTTGAAAATCTTCCCGCTTGCCATTGAGTGACAACTGGTGACTGTTAACCCAGGGCGAGCCCGGCTTGTAGCTGTAGGCTACATCAAAGGCCGGCGCCAGCCGCCAGCTGGCCCCCGGACTGTCGAGCAGAAAGCCGAAGTTCTTGCTGTGATCATCGTGATTGCGGGCCACCACGTTGAACACCATGCGACGAAAAATCTCCACGGCGTCCTGTCGCGGCAGGCGCAGGCGCCGGGCGGTAGCCAGCAGCGCCTCATAGCTGTAGGTTCCGGGGCGCTTGTAATCAGCATGATCCATGGCACAGAGGGAGACATAGTGCAGCTTGCGGTTGCCGACGCGATCGAAACGGCGGGTCATAAAGTGCGCCCGGCCACCCTCTTCCAGCAGTTCACTGTAGGCCATCTGCAAACCGGCATCACGGGCCATCAGGTAGTAGGCGTACTCCATACGGCCAAAACCCTGCGGATCGCCAAACACTTCGCTGTCACGCCGGTGCTCCTCCACACCGTCGAATTTCAGCAGGTAATGCTCAAAACCCGCTGGCGCATCCAGCTGCCCGGAGCGGATCTCGGTGCGCTCTTCATTGATGGCGATAAGCGCCTTGGCACGAGCCCCGCCAGCGGAGGTTCCTACCTGGAACAGCGCCGACAGGTTATCGTTTTCCGGCAGGGAGACCCCCAGCCGGGAGCGCTCATCCAGGACCCGTTGCGCCATGGCCACCAGCGAACCCAACTCCAGCTCCTGCTCTGCATCCTGCGGCGGACGCAGGGCCGGTGCATACTCCAGCGCCCCCATACCCCGGGTGCCGGTGTAGAGCAGGCGCTCCAGCGGAGAAAAATCCGCCGGCGAGCGCCCCTGCCGTACCAGCCAGGCATCGATCACGGCATTGCCGAAGGCGTCGGGCAGGGTATCGGCAAACACCGGCGGTAGACCGTGGTAAGTCTCCGGGTTGAGGCCCGCATACTGAAACTTGCCACGTCGCGCCGGCATGTGCAGCGGCGCGATTTCAATGCCGCTCTCCAGCCAGCGCGGGTCGTACTCAAACAGCCCGGTTCGCTGCCGCGGATCAAACACCAGTGCCCCAACCCGCTCGCCCCACAGCAATATTTCCGCCAGATTCTGCATTACCAGTCCAGGGCCTCCCCGCCGGTTTCACCCTCATCTTGCTGGCCAGCCGCCGATGCCTGTGGCCGGGCGCGCTGGCGCTGCTTGCCCTGCATCTCCAGCAGAGCCATGGGACTAAAGCCCACTTCGGGGATAAAACTCTCCAACAGTGGCAGACAATCCAGCGCCCGCAGCACGCCCACCATATTGACGAACTTGCCCTCCCCCCGCGCCAGCTTGCCGTAGCTGACCCGTGAAATGCCCACCGCGTCAGCCACCTGCTGCTGGGTCAGGTTACGCTCCAGTCGCAACTGCTCGAGACGACGCCCGATTTCGGCAGCAATGGCCGAATCTGTCATGGCGGAAAAGTTCATCATTTTTACCCAGTGATTAAATTTCTAATCTTTAAGTAAATATTAGCAGATATGGATTGGTTTTCTTATCTTTATATATAAAGATAACTTAATTAATCACAATAACTAGAAATCCTTTTTATGAGTATATTTCTTATCACTAAAATATCATAATGGCCAATATGACCCGCTCAATACCGAATGACAGCCACGGGATTGCCACACCCCGGCACGCATCGGACAATAGTCCCGCGCCCCGGCCCAAACATCATCCCCGGACAAAGCGCAGTTACCCACCATCACACCCGGGAGAGCACCTTGCGCATTCTGCACGTGGAAGACTCGGCACAGCAGCAAGCAACTATGCGCAACTATCTGCGCAGCCTCTCCTGGCCACTGGAATATCACACCTGCAATAGCCTTGAGGCTATGCAGCAGCTGTGGGCAAGAGACCCCAATTTCGATCTGGTGGTGGCCAGCCTGGGCCTGCTGGAGAGCGGACACAATCCGCTCCTGCCAGAACTGGCACCGACCCCGGTGGTTGTGATTACCCGCTATAACGATGAATCCCTCGAGCAGGAACTGCTGCAGTCCGGAGCGCTGGATGTGATCGCCACCCCGGAACTTTCCCCCGCCACACTGAAACGCCTGCTGCGCTACCTGCAAGAGCGTCGCCAGCTGCAGGAACAGCTGCAACGCGCCCGCGATGCCGGCCTGGATCCGATCACCGGCCTGCACACCGGTAACCACGCACAACGGGAGCTGGAGCGCCTGATAGAGGGCAGCCAGCGTCATGGTGCCCGGTTCTCACTGGCCCTGCTCGCCCCCCGGGGCGATTTGCTGCCACTGGTCAACGCCCTGCAATACAGCCTGCGCAAAGGTGATCTGGGCGCACGGCTGGATAATGACCGGTTGTTGCTGCTGTTTCCCAATACAGTGGCTGAGGCTGCCGTACAGTGCCTCAGGCGCACGCAGGAGCAATTGGCAGCCATCTCGCCGGAAGGTAAATTTCTGGCCGCTCTCGGCGACTACAACGAGGGCAGCGCAGAGGCGTGCCTGCAGCAACTGGAGGAACAGCTGGGGAGAGGCGAAATGGGGAGAGGCGAAATGGGGAGTGACGGAATCCTTGTTAACGGCCAACCCCGGTAACAGGGGTCTGGAGGGCGGCGCAGACACGGGAATCGAACGACCCGGGTACAAGCCAGGCTGGTCGGGGTTACACGGAGAGTGCTTATCGGGCCGGCCGAGGCGCAGCCACTAAACCAGGTTCAATCTCACTCCCAGGTCAGGAAGCCGGGCTCGCCTTTGCCTTCCACAAGCCCGAGGCGAGCCCTGGAGGCAGACGCTGCCTCTACGGCAGCCGCAAGACGCTGCGCCTTGTATTCCAGATACTCCCGCGCCGCCTGTTCCGCCAGGGTCGCCTGCAGCCAGGGGTCAGCAAACTCGATAAAACGAGCCATCTTCCGCACCAGGGTCTCCCGCAACTGTTGCGCCAGCGCCGGATCCAGCTGCAGCAGCCGCTGGAAGTCCAGCTGGTAGAGCTGCAGGCAGGCGATGTCCTTGGTGTAATGGAGTCCTTTCAGGGTGGCCAGCTTCACCACCGGCAGCAGCGGATTGGCGGCGTGACAGTCCAGCAGTGGCTCATTGCGGTAGTCAAAAGGGGTGAAGGTACCTGTGTCGGCGTTGAAGTGAGCCAGCTCCGGCATATCACCCTCGCGAGCCGGATCGAAATAGAGATAGAGGTCACCCGTCTGCAGCAGTTGCTCGGGAATACGGAAACTGACACCACGCTTGGCGGTCACCCGCGGCAGGCAGCGCTCGTGGTGGGTATCGGCAAGGCGGAACTCCACAAGAAGACGGTCAGAGGACCCTGTGTGAATCGCGAAACCGCGCTCCAGCACCATGCAAAAGAGCCGGAACTGCTCCTCCTGTGTTTTGTGCGGAACAATGTCGGGGTGCTCACCCCTGTCATATCCCCACATAGCCTCACCCCACCTCGCCCGCGTACCGGCGCGAAAACCCTTCTTCAATCCGACCTCGCACCCTGACCAGGGAGGGCCGGCAACCCAAGGGCCACATTATGCAACGGGGCTTGGCCATACCCAAGGCGGATGGCGCTGCAGCCGCGACTATTGGCATACTATTCCACCGACTTTACACAACCGGACCAGAAGCTGCGTTACAGGCAGACATTCCAGCCACGGCGACGCGGTATACAATGGCGAACAACCACGCTCCGTCCACGCCCGATCCCTGCATTGAAGGCCACACATGACCACCGAAACTATCCTGCCCGCAGCACCCGCCCATCTCTGGCGCCATTTCTATCGATTCACCCAAACCCCCCGCCCCTCCAAACACGAGCAGGCGATTTGTGACTACATCATCCGTGAGGCAGAAGCCTGCGGCTGCCGGTATCAGCGGGACAGTTTCGGCAATCTCGTGATCCGGGTGCCTGGCTCCCCGGGCCTGGAAACCCGCCCCAGCCTGATCATCCAGAATCATGTGGATATGGTGACCGTAAAAGCGGATGACAAGGAACACGACTTCTTTTGTGACCCGTTGACACTGCAGATTGAGGATGACTGGCTGCTGGCCGACCGCACCACCCTGGGTGCCGATAACGGGGTCGGCTGTGCTGCCGCCCTGGCCCTGATGACAGACCCGGAAGTACAACACCCGCCGCTGGAGCTGCTGTTTACCCTGGACGAAGAGACCGGACTGGGCGGAGCCCTGAATCTGGATGGCAGCCTGCTGTCAGGAAGACGTATGCTGAACCTGGACACCGAGGACTGGGGGGAGCTCTACATTGGCTGTGCCGGTGGCCGCGACTGGCACCTGCAGCGGGACCTGCAAGGGGAAGAGACCCCGGCGGGAATGACCGGACTGCAACTCTCCCTCAGCGGGCTGGCCGGAGGTCACTCCGGTATCCAGATCCACCAGCAACTGGGCAACGCCATCAAACTGCTGGCACAGTGGCTCTACCGTGCCGAAGCGCTGGGGGTTCGCCTCTGCAGTTTCGAGGGAGGCTCCGCCCACAACGTCATCCCCCGCTCAGCCCACCTGCTGGTTGGCTGCCCGCCCGGGTCCGTAGCGGCGCTGGAGCAGTTGAGCGAGGCGCTGCGCCAGGAGTGGCTGAACTGGCTACCGGCGGCAGACAACGGCCTGCAGCTGCAGCTGACCCCCTGCGACGCGCCGGCAACGGTGCTCGACCTTGCCGGGCAACGCCTGGTACGCCAGTGCCTGCTGGCACTGCCACACGGCGCGCAGGCCTATAACGAGCAGCACCCGGCTGACCTGGTGGACCTGAGCATTAACCTGGCGGTGGTACGGGTCTCGGCGCAAGCGCTGTTTGTGGAGACCAGCCTGCGCTACTTCAATGCCGACCAGGCCAAAGCACTGGCAGAGAGTCTGCTATCGACGGCCGACACCTTTGGCCTGAGCGCCACCGAAGCCATCTCCTACCCGGGCTGGCAACCGGACTTCGACAGCGAACTGCTGGCCCTGGCCAGGACCCTCTACCGCGACAACTTTGGTGAGGAGCCCGCCACCAAGGCCATCCACGCCGGGCTGGAGTGCGGCATCCTGCTGGACAAACTGCCCGGCACACAAGCGGTCTCCTTCGGGCCTACCATTCGCGGCGCCCACTCACCGCGGGAGCGATTACAGATCTCCACCATCCAGCCCTTCTGGGACTACCTGTGCAAGCTGGTGGCAAGCCTGTGAGAAGTGTCCGCGGCAGCGGTCACTACAGCAGCTGAAAGTCGTCCGCATCGAGCCAGGCGGGAAAACGCTGGCGGTAGTTGCGCAGTGCCTCAGCACTGAGGAGCGTGGTAAACAGCCCCTCCTCCGCCCCGGCATCGATCTGTAAGGCACCCTGGGCATCCACCACCAGGCTGTCGCCACTGTAGGCCAGGCCATTGCCGTCCACGCCGACGCGGTTGACACCGATCACGCAGGCCTGGTTTTCGATAGCGCGGGCGATCAGTAACTGTCGCCAATGGTAGGATCTTGCCGCCGGCCAGTTGGCCACAAAGATCTGCAGGTCGAAATCGTCGCGGTTGCGACACCAGACGGGAAAACGCAGGTCGTAGCAGACCAGCGGACAGATACGCCACCCCTTCCACTCCACCAGCAGTTTGTCACTACCGGCCTGATAGCGCTTATGCTCGCCACCCATGCGGAACAGGTGGCGTTTGTCGTAGCAGTGATGCCCGCCATCCGGGGTCACCCACTGCATGCGGTTGACCGGTGGCAGCTCGCCCTGCGGATCAATATCCACGGCGTAGCTGCCGCATATTGCAGCGCCCGTATCCGCGGCCAGCTCCCCCATCCACGCCAGCGTCGGTCCGTCGGCGGCCTCCGCCACCTCCTTGACGTTCATGCTGAAGCCGGCGGTGAACATCTCCGGCAGCACTACCAGGTCCGCAGGCTGACGCAGCTGATGCTCGCGGATGCGCTGCGCCAGCAGGCTACGGTTGGCATCCGGCTGCTGCCAGAGGGAGTCCGGCTGCACAATGGTGACCCGCAGGTCGTTGAGAGGCTGGGTAATGACAGGAGACTCAGGCATAGGGATCCCCGTGAAGGCGCAAACAGGGACGCATCCAGCTGCGCCCCCGGCTTTTTTTGGGTAAGGAGTTTAGTGCAAAGGGTCTTACGCTACCGCGTTGACGTCAATGACCTGCGGGCGTCAACCGATCACATCGACACTGTTCAGCATCTTATCCACCAGCGCGTACCCGCTCTGGTCACCATAGTCCGCCGCATCCCGCAGCCGGTGCGCCGCCACCGCCGGCAGCACGCGCTGCACATCCTCCGGCAGCACATGCTGACGCCCCTGCAACAGGGTCCAGGCTTTGGCGCAGCGCAGCAACGCCAGCGCACCGCGGGTGGAGAGGCCGTAGGCAAAATCGGAGTGATTGCGGGTGTAGGCCACCAGCCGTTGCACATAACCCAACAGGGCATCGCTGGCTTGCACCCGCTCCACCTGCTGCTGAATCGCCGCCAGCTGGGACAGGCTCAACCGCTGTTGCAATTCTGCCATGCGTCGTTCCGGATCAATGCCCTTGAGGATCTGCAACTCGGCTTCCGGATTGGGGTAACCCAGCTCGATGCGCATCAGGAAGCGATCCAGTTGCGACTCGGGCAGCGGGAAGGTGCCGGACTGGCTGGTGGGGTTTTGTGTGGCAATGACGAAAAACGGTTCCGGCAACTTGCGGGTGTCACCATCGATAGTGACCTGATACTCCGCCATCGCCTCCAGCAGCGCACTCTGGGTTTTGGGCGTGGTGCGATTGATCTCATCCGCCAGCAACAGCTGGGTAAACACCGGCCCCGGATGAAAACAGAAACGACTGCTGTCACGCTCAAACACGGACACACCGAGGATGTCAGATGGCAGCAGGTCGCTGGTGAACTGCACCCGCTTGTAGTCCAGCCCCAGTACCTGCGCCAGGGCGTGGGCCAGTGTGGTTTTGCCCATACCGGGCAGGTCTTCCAGCAACAGGTGACCACGGGCAAACAGGCAGGTCAGGGCCAGCCGGATCTGCTCTTCCTTGCCCAGCAACACGCTGGCGACGTCAGCCACCAGTGACTGGATCAGTTTGTCGAACGCTACTGCCACAGGCCTGTTTCCGTCCCCGCTTACAACAATGCCAGGCCGCGCTGCAGGTCAGCCTGCAGGTCGGCCACATCTTCCAGCCCCACGGAGACACGGATCAGGTTCTCGGTAATGCCGGCCTGGGCCTTCTCTTCAGCGGACAGGCGGCCATGGGTGGTGGTCGCCGGGTGCACGATGGTGGTTTTGGCATCGCCGAGGTTGGCAGTCAGGGACATGATGCGGGTGGCATCAATCACCTTCCAGGCCTCTTCCCTTCCACCGCGCACACAGAACGACAGTACGCCGCCAAAACCTCGCTGCTGCTGTGCTGCCAGCTCATGCCCGGGGTGATCCGGCAGGCCGGCGTAGTAGACCTTTTCCACTTGCGGCTGCTGTTGCAGCCACCGGGCCAGCTGCAGGGCATTACTGCTGTGGGCGTCCATACGCAGGCGCAGGGTTTCCAGTCCCTTGAGGAATACCCAGGCATTGAACGGGCTCATGGTGGGACCCGCGGTGCGCAGGAAGACAATAACCTCGTCGATATAGACCTTGTCACCCACCACCACGCCACCCACACAGCGGCCCTGGCCGTCCAGGTACTTGGTGGCAGAATGCACAACGATATCGGCACCCAGCTCCAGCGGCTTCTGCAATGCCGGGGTACAGAAACAGTTATCCACCACCAGCAGGCAACCTTTCGCCCTGGCGATCGCCGACAGCGCGCGCAGGTCCACCACTTCGCACAACGGGTTCGAGGGCGTCTCCAGGAACAGCAGTTTGGTGTTGGGCTTGATGGCACCCTCCCACTCCGCCAGGTCGGTGGCGGTCACGAAGCTGACCTCAACCCCGAACTTTTTCATATAGCGGTTAAACAGTGCCGTCGTGGTACCAAACACGGCGCGGGAGCAGACCACATGATCACCGGATTGCAGCTGCGTCATGCAGACAGCGAGAATCGCCGCCATGCCCGATGAGGTGGCCGCAGCCGCCTCCGCACCTTCCAGTGCCGCAATCCGATCCTGGAACATACGCACGGTTGGATTGGTATAACGGGAGTAGACGTTGCCCGGATCTTCACCACTGAAGCGCGCCGCTGCCGCTGCCGCGGACTCAAACACGTAGCTGGAGGTGGTGTAGATGGGTTCACTATGCTCGCCTTCGGCAGAACGGGTCTGCCCCGCCCTCACCGCCAGCGTATCAATACCGGCGTGCAACAGTGGATCATCGTCGAAGTGGTTCATAAAACGTCTCTGGGTGATTTCAGATTTCAGCAGAGGGCAAGTCTGCCAACAATAGCTCGCCGGTGGAAGCCCAAATCCAAAACCGTGAGCCGGAAAAGCCCAAACAAAAACGGCAGCCTCCCGGCTGCCGTCTCGCGTTGCGCTTGCCGCCCCAACCTGTCCGGAGCAGCCAGGGAATTTACATAACCGACTGGGAGTCGTCGTCGTTGTGCAAACCCACCACCGCGTTAGCGCCGCGATCGGTCTCGCGCTTTGACTTGGAACTGTCGTTGCGCGCCTCGTCGAGTCGACGGAGATAAGCATCGTCCACATCGCGGGTGACGTATTCGCCGGTAAACACCGAGCAATCGAAGTGCGTGACCTTGTCGTTACCTTCCGCCGAGGCGGCAATCAGGTCCTCGAGATCCTGATAGATAAGCCAGTCCGCACCGATGGCTGCGCACACCTCTTCATCGGTACGATCGTGGGCGATCAACTCCTTGGCGCTGGGCATGTCGATGCCGTAGACGTTGGGGTATTTCACCGCCGGTGCAGCCGACGCAAAGTAGACCTTGTTGGCGCCGGCCTCGCGGGCCATCTGGATGATCTGCTGGCAAGTGGTGCCACGCACGATGGAGTCATCCACCAGCATCACATTCTTGCCTTCAAATTCCAGGCGAATGGCGTTCAGCTTCTGGCGTACCGATTTCTTGCGCTGCTGCTGGCCGGGCATGATAAAGGTACGGCCGATGTAACGGTTTTTCACCAGACCTTCGCGGAACTTGACCCCCAGCGCCTGCGCCAGCGCCTGACCGGCAACACGGCTGCTGTCGGGGATTGGCACCACCACATCGATATCGTGATTGGGGTTCTCGCGCAGAATCTTGGCAGCCAGTCGCTCACCCTGGCGCAGACGCGACTTATAGACCGAGATGCCATCCATAATGGAGTCGGGACGGGCAAAGTAGACGTGCTCAAAAATACAGGGGCTCAGCTCCGGCGCTTCGGCGCACTGCTTGGTAAACAGCTCACCCTGACTGGAGATGAATACCGCTTCGCCTGGCTGAACGTCGCGAATCAGATTGTAGCCCAGCACATCCAGCGCCACGCTCTCGGAGGCTACCATGTACTCGGTACCACGATCGGTATCGCGCTTGCCGAATACCAGCGGGCGGATACCGTGGGGATCGCGGAAGGCCACCAGACCGTAATCCGCCACCAACGATACACAGGCGTAACCACCGCGCACACGACGGTGCACCTTGGTGATGGCGGTAAAGAAATCGTCCGCTTCCGGCTTCAGCTTGCCAATTTTCAACAGCTCCTGGGCAAACACGTTGAGCAGCACTTCGGAATCGGAGTCGGTATTGATGTGGCGCAGGTCAGTGCGGTAGATCTCTTCACTGATGTCGGCGGTGTTGGTGAGGTTGCCGTTGTGCGCCAGTGCGATGCCATAAGGTGAGTTCACATAAAATGGCTGCGCCAGTGCCGGGCCGGAGCTGCCTGCGGTGGGATAACGCACATGGCCAATACCGGTGTGACCGATCAGGCGCTGCATGTGACGGGTGCGAAACACATCCTTCACCAGCCCATTGGCTTTTTGCTGGGCGATGCGGCCATTGTGGCATGTCAGGATACCTGCGGCGTCCTGTCCACGGTGCTGCAACATGGTCAGCGCATCGTAGAGCTGCAAATTGACGTCACTCTTACCGACAATACCTACAATGCCACACATGTTGCAGTTACCTCACCTTAGCTTCAGTTGCACGCTTACAGATTAGAACAGGGCGAGAAATTTCGCCGATATGAGGCTTCCTGCCTCTCTGGCCCAGTCTTCCATAGCCAGAAAATGGGGAATAATCATGGACTGATGCCACCAGGCATCCCGATCGATGGGTACCACGGTGGGCAACAGTATCAGTATTGCCAGTACCACTACCGCCCCTCTGGCGAGACCAAATACCATGCCAAACAGACGATCCGTACCGGACAGCCCGGTGAGCCGTATCAGCTCACCCAGCAGGTAATTCACCATGGCCCCCACCACCAGAGTGGCAGCGAATAACACACCGAAAGAGATCATTTCACGAATGGAGGGGGTGGGTACCGACTTTTCCAGCAGCGAACCCAACGCCTCATGAAAGGTCATGGCGACCGCGAAAGCCGCGACCCAGCAGACCAGTGATAATGCCTCTTTTACAAACCCCCGCTTCAGGCCGATCAGGCTGGAAACGATCAGTATGGCAACGATTGTCCAATCTGCCCAATTCATACCATGACACTTTCTAGGGGGGGTAACTGGTTAGAGGTCGGCATTCTAACAAAGGCAGGGGTTAATAACCTATACCCAAAGGCCCGATTCAGGGCATAAATGTCACAACCAGTGTTTCTGTCTTCAGTTCAGCGTCCAGCTTCGACTTCAGCCGATAGGCCTGATCACGGCTGATTTTGGGGCCCACAAACACACGGGTCAGGGTTCCCTGACTGGTGCTGGCGCTGCGGGTAAAGGCCGGATACTCCTTTGCCAGCAGCTGGTCGCGCATGGCATCTGCCCTGGCTGGCGTATTGAAACTGGCCACCTGTACCGCCCAGGCATTGGGTACACCGCGCTTATCCAGCACTTCCCGCTCCTGGCTTCCGGCGGTTTTGGCAGTCTCTGCCGCAGCCTTCTCAGCGGTTGCCGGCGCCTTGTTGCTGCCCGCTTTCACCGCAGCCTTTTCCGGTTCAGCCTGTGCTACCGTCTCTTCTGACTCCTCCGGCAGCAATTCATACATGGAATCAGCCGGTTTGACCGGAGGAATCTCCGGCCTGTCCTCCGGAGCCGCCACCACCACCGGCTCAATCACTGGCGCAGGTGGTATCTGGCTGGTCTGATCCACCACCAGGCGGGACTCCCGCTCAAACAGCACCGGCACAAACAAGACCGCTACGGCCAACAATACCGTGGCCCCTACCAGCCTCTGCTTTAAACCATCATCCACCCGAAACTCCTGTTTTTCTCTGTTGCAGTCACTGCTGTTGCCGTTGCTGCTGTTTTTACTGTAATCCAGCCCTGCTTACCCGTAGTGCCGCGCTAGCCAGACTTACCGCAGTGCTCCAGTGTGGCCGCCACGGTAAAGAACGAGCCCATCACCAGAATCAGGTCATCCGGGGCCGCCACCCGTACCGCCTCTTCCAGGGCTTGCGCCACCGTCGGGAAAGCGGTCACTTGCGTACGCTCCTGCAGCTCCAGCAGGTCAGCCTGCAGTTGCTGGCGGCTCGCCGAGCGGGGCATCTCCGGGATTTCACTGACAAACCAGGATTGCACCTGCCCCAGCAACGGTTGTAACACCCCCGTCCTGTCCTTGTCGGCCATCATCGCCACCACACAGTGGATCGCCGCTGCCGACTCCTGGCGCAGACGCTTTGCCAGCAGTTCGGCGGCCGCCGGGTTATGGGCCACATCCAGCAGCAACTGCCGCTGCTCCCACTGCACGCGTTGCCCGCGCCCGGTAAGAGCGAGCTGTTGCAGCACCGGCGCAACCGGCTCCGGCAGAGCATACCCTAACAGCACAAAGGCTTGCATGGCGGCCGCCACACTACCCAACGGCAGGCCCGGCAGCGGTAGCTCCCGCTCCTGCAGCAATCTGCCATCAGCACTCATTCCCTGCCAATGCCAATGACACTCATCCGCTGACACCCGCGCATTGAGGGAGAGGCCCATTGGCACCCAGTAGGCGCCGATATCGTGGGCGTAGTCCCCCACCGAAGCCGGCGCCTGCTCATCGGCGCAGATGGCCCATTTCAGCGGCCGGAACACGCCGGCCTTCTCGTAACCAATGGTACTGAGGTCGCTGCCCAGCCAATCCATGTGATCCAGGGCAATGGAGGTGACCACCGCCACGTCCGCATCAATGATATTCACTGCGTCCAGGCGCCCACCCAGCCCCACTTCCAGCAACATTACCTCCACAGCCTCGCGCTGCATCAGCTCCAGCGCCGCGAGGGCACCGAACTCGAAGTAGGTCAGCGAGGTTTCTCCCCGCGCCTCGTCAATACGGGCAAAGGCATCACACAACTGCTGATCACTGACTTCGCGACCGTTAATGCGAATGCGCTCGTTGTAGCGCAAAAAATGTGGCGAGGTGAAAGCCCCGACGGTGACACCGGAGGCCAGACAGAGCGCCTCCAGCGTGGCCACACAGGAGCCCTTGCCGTTGGTTCCCGCCACCGTTACCACCCTGGCTTTTGGTTGCAGCAACTGCAGTCGCTCAGCCACCGTACGCACGCGCTCCAGGCCCAATTCAATCGCCGAGGGGTGCAGAGCTTCCTGCCAGTGTAACCACTCTGACAGAGTGTTAAATCTCATACCTGCCTTCTCCGGGAGGTTTGCGCGGTTGCTCACAGTCCCCGCCGGTTAGCGGGCGGGAGACAGGGACAAAAAAAGCCCCTCAGGGGGGCTTTATTCACAACCGCTGGTCATTGGTTCATGTTCTCTGAGCTGCTGCCCCGTTGCCACAGTCGGGCAATCCGGGGCCTGCCTCAAGCAGCCGGGCGCTGGCAAAATTTTGACAGCAGCCCGGCGACCCGATCACGCATTTCGCTGCGATGGATAATCATATCGATCGCACCGTGCTCGAGCAAAAACTCCGCCCTCTGAAAGCCCTTGGGCAATTTCTGGCGAATGGTCTGCTCGATAATATTAGGGCCGGCAAAGCCCGCCCGGGCACCCGGTTCGGAGGCGTTAATATCCCCCAGCAAGGCCAGGCTGGCGGACACACCGCCGTACACCGGATCGGTCATGATGGAGATGTAGGGAGTGCCCTGCAATTTGAGGCGTTCGAGAATCGCACTGGTTTTGGCCATCTGCATCAGCGAGATCAGGGCCTCCTGCATACGTGCACCGCCGGTCGCAGAGAAGCAGACCAGGGGAATATCCTCCTCCAGCGCCACCTGGGCCGCGCGGGTAAACTTCTCCCCGACAGCGTAGCCCATGGAGCCGCCGTGAAAGGCAAACTCGAAAGCCACGGCCACCACCGGTGCACCATTGAGTGTACCGCGCATGGCAATCAGCGCATCTTTCTCGCCGGTGGCCTTCTGCGCCTCACTCAGGCGCTCCCGGTATTTTTTGATGTCCTTGAACTTGAGACGATCCACCGGTAACACATCGGTGCCGAGCTCCTCACGGTCACCTTCGTCGAGAAAGATGTCCAGTCGGCGGCGGGCACCAATACGCATATGGTGATCGCATTTCGGGCACACATCGAGGTTGCGCTCCAGTTCGGGCCGGTAGAGGACCGCTGCGCATTTGGCGCACTTTTTCCACAGACCTTCCGGCACCTTGTTCTGGCGCTCGGTCTTTTTGGAGCGCGTCGAGCGCACTACGTTGGGTACAATCTTATCGATCCAGCTCATTGCCACTCCTCCCGTTTGATCCCTGCAGATACAGAGTTTCCGGACTCGTGCTCCCGGGTGGGCGGGCGATAACCTGCAAGGTCACACCCTGCCCATCCCATACCTCTGGCAGTAAGCCTGGCAAGCCCTGTTGCAGAAGCCTGCAAATCCTTTCGTGTTCGATAACCATGAAGCCCGGCGGCAATTACCGCCCCGGTGGGCTGCCGGCAGCCAATACCTGCAGCTGCAGCAAACCCGCCGGCGTCACTCTCAACCGCTCAGTTCATCCAAACCGGCGCGAATCGGCTTGATCAGCTCCACCACCGCGGCGGCAATGGTTTCGGCACTCTCGCCAGCCAGCTGACCCATGCGGCCCACCAGCAGGCTGCCCACCACGGCACCATCGGCTGATGCAGCAATGGCCTTGGCACTTTCTGCATCTTTAATGCCAAAGCCTACGCAAATTGGCAGGCTGGTCAACTGTCGCAGGTGACCAAGCTTGGTGGCAACCGATCCTACATCCAGGTGGCCGGCACCGGTGACCCCTTTCAGGGAGACGTAATAGAGGAAGCCACCGGCCAGGCTCACGATGTGACTGGCGCGGGCATCGGTGGTGGTTGGGGCCAGCAGGAAAATATTCTCAATACCCACCGCCTTCAGCTCTGCGTTCAGCTCTTCGGCTTCTTCCGGTGGCAGGTCAACGGTCAGCAGGCCGTCAACACCGGCCGCCTGGGCCTGGGTGGCAAAGGCCGCGTAACCCATCCGCTCCACCGGGTTAGCGTAACCCATCAGCACCACCGGGGTGGTGGAGTTGGTCTCGCGAAACTGTTTCACCAACGCCAGCGTTGAACGCAGGGAGGTCTTGTTGGCCAGTGCCCGCTCATGACCGAGGGCAATGACCGGCCCTTCCGCCATGGGGTCGGAGAACGGCACACCCAGCTCGATAATATCGACACCGGCATCCACCATGGCGTGCATGGTGACCAGTGTGGCTTGCGGTACCGGATCACCGTTAACAATGTAGGTAACCAGCGCTTTGCGGCCCTGTTGGCGCAGTGCTTCCAGGGTAGTTGTAATACGATTGCCCACGCCTTATACCTCGATCCCATCAATGGCTGCTACGGTGAGAATATCTTTATCGCCACGCCCGGAGAGGTTCACGATAATAATCTGGTCCTTGTCCATGGTTGGCGCCAGCTTGGCGGCATACGCCAGTGCGTGACTGGATTCCAGTGCCGGCATGATGCCCTCAACCCGGGTCAGGGTGCGGAACGCTTCCATGGCTTCATCGTCATTGATGGCCACGTAGTTGGCACGACCGATATCTTTCAGCCAGGCGTGCTCGGGGCCAACGCCGGGATAGTCGAGACCGGCAGAAACCGAGTGAGTCTCGATGATCTGGCCGTCCTCGTCTTCCATCAGGTAGGTGCGGTTACCGTGCAGTACGCCGGGGATACCGTCATTCAGCGGTGCAGCGTGTTTGCCGGTCTCAACGCCATAACCACCGGCTTCCACACCGTAGATCTGTACCGACTCATCGGTCAGGAACGGGTGGAACAAACCGATGGCGTTGGAGCCACCGCCCACGCACGCCACCAGCGCATCCGGCAAGCGGCCGGTCTGCTGCAGACACTGCTCGCGCGCTTCACGACCGATCACACACTGGAAGTCACGCACCAGCTGTGGGTACGGGTGCGGGCCAGCCACGGTACCAATGATGTAGAAAGTATCATCCACATTGGTAACCCAGTCGCGCATGGCTTCGTTCATGGCGTCTTTCAGGGTTTTGGAGCCGGACTCAACCGCGTGTACAGTCGCGCCCAGCAGCTTCATACGGTAGACGTTCAGCGACTGGCGCTTGACGTCTTCAGCACCCATATAAACTTCGCACTTGAGCCCCAGGCGCGCCGCCACAGTGGCGGATGCCACGCCGTGCTGACCGGCACCGGTCTCGGCAATGATGCGGGTTTTACCGCTGTATTTTGCCAGCAGCGCCTGACCGATGGTGTTGTTCACCTTGTGGGCGCCGGTGTGATTCAGGTCTTCACGCTTGAGGTAGATACGGGCACCGCCCAGCCGCTCGCTCCAGCGCTCGGCGTAGTACAGCGGTGAAGGCCGGCCAACGTAGTGGGCCAGGTCCCGGTCGAATTCCTGCTGAAAGTCAGGATCATCCTTCAGGCGGTTGTACATCTGCTCCAGCTCATCGAGAGCCGGCATCAGGGTTTCCGACACAAAACGGCCGCCGTACTGGCCGAAGTGCCCGCGCGCGTCGGGGAATTGACTGTAATCCACCGCTGCAGACTGCTTTACTTCACTCACTGATTTTCTCCGCTTTCGCCTGGCGTACAAACGCCATCATCTGTTCGACGTCTTTCTTTCCCGGTGCCGCTTCGACACCACCACTGACATCCACGCCGTACACTCCTGTCGCCGCTACTGCCGCCGCTACATTCCCGGCATTCAGACCACCGGCCAGAACCAGAGCTACATCACTCTGTTGCGGCACCCGCTGCCAATCGAAGGTCTCGCCGGTTCCACCGGGCACTCCGGCCCGGTAGGCGTCCAGCAGGATACCCACAGCCGACGGGTACTGCGTCATGGCCGCGGTCACATCCAACCCCTCTTTCATACGCAGGGCTTTGTAAAATGGACGCTGATACTGCGCACATTGAGCGTCACTTTCGTTGCCGTGGAACTGCAATACGTGCAGCGGCACCTGTGCCAGCACCCGCTGTACAAACGCCTCCGGCGCATCCACAAACAAGCCCACCACGGTCACAAAAGGGCCGACACTCCTGGCAATTTCCGCGGCCTGTTCCACACTCACATGACGCGGGCTCTTTTCATAGAACACCAGCCCGATGGCATCCGCCCCGGCCGCCGCCGCCTGACGGGCGTCCCCGACCGAGGTAATACCGCAAATCTTGACCCGCACCTGTGCCATGACCCCTGTGTCCGCGACCCCGGCTGCCTACCCCGCCAGGGCCCAAAATGAAGCGCCCGATACTAACAGAACTGTAGCGCAAATGCTGTATCTGCCCCCGATTCCCCGCTGCTCAGCCGCCACCAAAGCCACCCAGCGGCTCGCTGAAGAATATCGGCCCCGGCGCCGGACGCGGCAAGCGGAATTCGTCCGGATAATCGACCCCCACCAGATGCAGCCCCTGGGGCTTTGCCGTGACCCCGGCCAGTCGACGATCCCTGCCCTCCAGCACCTCGGCCACCCAGCCCGGCGACTGCTCCCCCTTGCCCACCGGCAACAGGGCGCCCATGATATTGCGCACCATATGGTGCAGGAAGGCGTTGGCGCGAACCTCAGCCACCAGCAGATCGCCGCGACGGGCCAGGTGCAGGTACTCGATGGTGCGCACCGGGCTGCGGGCCTGACATTGGGAAGCACGGAAAGCACTGAAGTCGTGGCACCCCACCAAATACGATGCCGCCTCCTGCATGGCCGCCAGGTCCAGCTCTTCGCGCACCCAGGTGAGCTGCTGGAAAGCCAGCGCCGGGCGCTGTGGCGTGTTGATGATGACATAGCGATAGGTGCGGCTTTGGGCACTGAAGCGCGCGTGAAAGCGCGGGGTTACCTCGCAGGCCCAGCGCACAGCCACTTCACCCGGCAGGCGTGTATTGACGCCCCGGGTCCAGGCCCTCTCCGGGCGGCGGGCCATGGTGTCAAAGTGCACCACCTGATTGGTGGCGTGCACGCCGGTGTCTGTACGCCCGGCACAAACCAGAGTGACAGGCTCATCCGCCACGGAGGAGAGAGCCTTTTCCAGCGCCTGCTGCACCGTTGCAACGCCACTGGGCTGCTTCTGGAAGCCGTGAAAGACCGCACCGTTGTATTCGAGCCCCATCGCCACCCGCACCATGCCATCGGGAAACACCCCCTCTTCGAGAATTTCGACGTTGCGCTCGTAGGGCTTTTGCACCGGCGGATAGGGTTCGGACATGTCGGGCTCTGTAGTCATCTGCAGCGGGAATAACGGGTTACAACACACCTGGCGAGGCGCTGCTGACTGCGACCCGCAGGAATAAAAAAACCTTGTGCACCGGTCAGCGCACAAGGTTTTCAGGTAGCGGTTACCCGCCGGACGATCAGCCCATACGGGAGATCAGCTCCTGAGCCTCCTGGCGCTGCTGGTCGCTGCCTTCGGCAACCACTTCATCAAGAATATCGCGGGCACCATCGCGGTCTCCCATATCGATATAGGCGCGCGCCAGGTCCAGTTTGGTAGCCACCTCATCGGTATCAGCCAAAAAGTCGAGATCGGCATCAAGGTCATCGTCGCCACCCAGAACATCTTCCGGGGATGGGAGATCCGTCAAACCATCGCCCGACAACTCAACACTCTCCTGGGCAGGCTCGGCAAAATCAGGCATGGCATCCAGCTCCGGCATCTCCAGATCCGCATCCAGCTGGGCCGAATCTGCAGCATTGTCGAGCCAGGAATCATCCTCGGCCAGACCATCGGAGAAGCTGTCGTCGCCACCTGCAGGCAGCTCGAAATCGCCCGCCAGATCACCACTGTCAAAGGTCTCGTCCAGCTGCGCCAGATCGGCGTCGGCAGAGAGTGCATCCAGCTCCTGATCCAGCGCGTCCAGATCCAGGGAGTCCAGATCCACATCAAAGGCGTCATCACCCAAGTCAGGCTCGGACTGGGACAGGTCCGGCGCTGCCGGCGCGGAATCGGCGAGCTCCAATGAGGAGTCGTCCAGCTCGAAGCTGTCAAAACTGTCGAATTCTACAGGCTCCTCCGGCTTGGCATCTGCCTCGCTCAAACCCGGTTCAACACTGCCTTGGTCATTCAGGGAAAAGTCCAGATCATCACCGAAACCGAGCGCCTCCCCACCCTCTTCGCTACCGGTGTCGGAGTCGAAATCCAGGCTCTCCAGATCAGAGGCCAGATCCAGAGACAGGTCGTCAGATGCCACCTCTTCAGAGCCCGCATCGTCGAGACTGAACTCCAGTGTGTCGGCATCGGCGTCCGCATCCAGATTGAAATCCAGGGTGTCGGTATCCGCGTCCGCATCCAGATTGAAGTCCAGGGTCAGATCCTCATCAGCGGCTGGCTGGTCTGCCGTTACGCTGAATTCGTCGCTCAGGTCGAATTCAAGGTCCCCGGTTGCCGCCTCGTCAGCACCACTGTCAGAGGGGTCGTCGCCGAGGGTAAACTCAAGCGCTCCCAGATCTCCGGCCTCCATGTCATCGGCATCACCAAACGACGCCAGACCACCAAACTGCTCCGACAGCAGGCCCGCCCGGGCAATGGTTGCCGCATCGGCAGTGATCTGCAGGGCCGAATACTGCTTCTCGAAGCCGGGCTGGTTTTTGGTCTCGGCGTAGACCTCCAGCAGCTTGAATCGGGCAGCATCGTTGGTGGGATCGGACTCCAGAGCGTTGAGCAGCATATCTTCCGCTTCGGCAAACTTGCCCAGTGAGATATAGATATCCGCCTCACCAACGACGTCTTCAGTCTGCGAGCGCGTCGCTTCAGGCGCCTCATCGGGATCGCTCTCAAATCCGGCATCAAAGTCGAAATCGTCCTGGTCGTCTTCGGCAGCCAGCTCCTGCATGACCACCTCATCGAAAGCGTTGTCCACTTCCGCATCTGTGACGTCATCGAACGCCAGCTCCAGCTCCTCACTGTCAGCAGGCTCCTCCTGCTTACGCCGTCTGAGGAGCAACAGGCCAGCCAACAGCAGGGCTGCCACACCACCAGCAACGTAGGCGATGTTATCCATCACCATATCCATGAAACCGGGTTCCTGGCGGGAGGAGACCACCACTTTGGTGGGGTCGGGCTTTTTCTTGTCAGCGGCCGGCTTTTGCGGCTCTTTTTTCTCTTTAACCACCGGGGCTGCTTCAGCAGCCGGTGGTACTGCCTCACCACCAACCTCTTCGGCTGGCGCTGGTGCGACTGTCTCTTTCACCACTTCTCCGGCAGCGCCGGTATCACTGGCTTCTGCTTTCTGACCGGCGGCCAGCTGCAGTGCTGCCAGCTCCTGACTGGAAACCTCCAGCAGACGTTCCATGGTATCGATCTGGTCCTGAAGCTCCTGCACCTGGCCTTTCAGCTGCGAATTTTCTCGCCGGGAGCGGTCCAGCTCCTCCATGGAAATGGCCAGGTCATTTTGCAGTGACTCCACCTGGGCGCCATCGCCGGAGGAGGCCTCACCCGCGGCCCTGCCGCTGCTGGCTCCACTGCTGCTTTCAGCCGCAGCCACTTTCAACCGTCCGCTGACGCCGCCATCGGCAACGGCACCACCGCTGCGGGACTTGCTGGCATCCAGTTGTGGACCGGTGGCAGCACCGCCCCACTGATCGTTCTGCTGCGCTACTTCGCTGATTGCCTGAGTCTTGCTCAACTGGGCAATCTGGTCTGACGTGGGCACACGCAACACCTGACCGCGACGCAGCAGGTTGATATTACCGTCAATAAAAGCTTCGGGATTGAGTCTCTGGATGGCCAGCATGGTCTGCTGGACGCTGAATTCGCGACCCGGGCGAACCTTCAGGGCAATAGCCCAAAGCGTGTCGTTGGCTGAGACAGGTCCGTAGACATCACCACCACGGGATGCGGTCTGGACAGGCTCAGCCTGTGTTTTTTTTGCCGGGGGCGCCTCTGCGGCATCCTCAGAGGTAGCTGCCTGGGCCTCTGTAGGCGCAGCGGCTGGCTCGGGGCGGCTCACAGGAGCCTTGGTCGCCGTTGCCGGCTGGCCACGGGAGACCTCCACCGGACGGGCCGTCTCATCACCAAAGACCGGCAGGTCCATCAACACCGTGTATTCGCGCAGGATACGACCGCTGGGCCACTGGGTTTCCAGCAGGAAGTTCAGGTAGGGTTCCCGCACCGGTTGCGGACTGGTCACGCGCACCACCGGCCCACCGGCAGCCTTCAGGTCGACATCAAACTTGAGACTGCTGAGGAAATAGACCCGATCTATACCGGCCTTTTCAAAATCGGTGCCTGATGCCAGCACAATACGGATCTCGTCTTCATTGAGATCCCGTACCTGCAACAGCTTGATTTCGGCTTCGAGAGGCTGATTGAGCCGGGACAACAGCTTGATCTCCCCCAGGCCCAAGGCGCTGGCGAAGTCTGCCCCCATTGCTCCCGCCAAACCTACGGCTAATGCCAGTTTACGAAGACGCATAGATCGATCCTTTTTATATTTCCCTGGCCCCCAAGTGCCGACGAATCTTGTGTCCGATATCCATATCGGTCGGGCTTCCCATAACCCCAAGTGCTTTTGCTTACGATCCAAACGGGCAGAAACCTCGAATAAATCTTCACTAACACACGTAAGTATTCAATATAAATAGTCTTTTAGCAACAATCGACCCACCCACTGTCAAGGGTTAGGAATTCGGCCAAGGCGCAAGTATGAAATAGTGCACAAATTCAGGCGCCACTGCCAACCTTTGCGACCAGCGGGCCCGATTCCAGCCTCGCCAACAGCGTCGCCCAGCCTGCGGCCACGACCCTTACCCCCAAAACAACAGGGCCCGGCAAGTGCCGGGCCCTGTTGTTGCTGGCAAACAGCAATCCTGCGAGGACTATCCTCAACCCTCAACCAGGATGCGCAGCATACGGCGCAAGGGTTCCGCCGCACCCCACAGCAGTTGGTCACCGACGGTGAATGCATTGAGGTACTCCGGCCCCATGCTCATTTTGCGCAGGCGACCCACCGGAATCGACAGGGTGCCGGTTACCTTGGTGGGAGTCAGGTCACGCATGGTCAGCTCGCGATCGTTAGGCACCACAGCCGCCCACTGGTTGGATTCGGCGATAATGCTCTCAATATCTGCCAGCGGTGCGTCCTGGGTCAACTTAATGGTCAGAGCCTGGCTGTGACAACGCATGGCCCCAATACGCACGCAGGTCCCATCGATGGCAATGGGGTTGTCACTGCGACCCAGAATCTTGTTGGCTTCGGCCTGCGCCTTCCACTCTTCGCGGCTCTGGCCATTGTCCAGCTGGGTATCAATAAACGGCAGCAGGCTGCCAGCCAGCGGATGACCAAACTGATCCGTCGGGAATTCGCCGCTGCGCATGGACTCGGCAATCTTGCGATCAATCTCGAGGATGGCACTGGCCGGGTCAGCCAGCTCGGGGGCCACAGCATCGCGCAGAGCGCCCATCTGGGAAATTAGTTCGCGCATATTCTGGGCGCCAGCGCCACTGGCCGCCTGGTAAGTCATGGCCGACACCCACTCCACCAGACCTTCCTTGAACAGACCACCCAGCCCCATCAGCAGCAGACTGACAGTACAGTTACCACCGATGTAGTTTTTCACACCCTTGGTCAGGCCGTCACGGATCACACCGTCGTTAACGGGATCGAGAATAATCAGGGCGTCGTCCGCCATACGCAGGCTGGAGGCCGCATCAATCCAATAGCCATCCCAGCCGGACTTGCGCAGCTCAGGGAATACTGACTTGGTGTAATCACCACCCTGACAGGAAACAATGGCGTCCAGCGTGGACAGTTCGGTGATGTCGCTGGCGTCTTTCAGCGCAGGAATATCCTTGCCAATGGCAGGACCCTGACCACCCACATTGGAGGTGGTGAAAAAGATTGGCTCGATGTCAGCAAAATCGTTTTCTGCCAGCATACGCTCCATCAATACGGAGCCCACCATACCACGCCATCCGACAAATCCTACGCGCATTGTTACCTTCTCTAATTGCGGTTAATAACTGAGCAAGTCGCTCAAAGTGAGGGCGCAGAGTTTACCACAAAAAAGGGGCGGTCTGCGACCGCCCCTTTTTAACCTCTCCACTGCTGGCTGCGATCAGAGCGCAGCAACCACCGCATCACCCATGACCGAAGTGGACACCTGGGTCATGCCTTCGGACATGATATCTCCGGTGCGCAGGCCCTGGTCCAGCACCTTGCTCACTGCCGCTTCAATGCGGTCAGCAGCGGCACCTTCCTGCAGCGAGTAGCGCAGCAGCATGGCGGCGGAAAGGATAGTGGCCAACGGGTTGGCGACGCCTTGACCGGCGATGTCCGGTGCCGAGCCGTGGCATGGCTCATAGAAGCCCTTGCTGCCCTCGTTGAGGGAGGCTGACGGCAACATGCCGATAGAGCCGGTGATCATGGAGGCCTCGTCAGAGAGGATGTCACCAAACAGGTTGCCGGTAACGATAACGTCAAACTGCTTGGGATTGATCACCAACTGCATGGCCGCGTTATCCACGTACATATGGCTGAGGGTAACTTCGGGGTAGTCCTTGGCCACCTCCTCCATAATCTCGCGCCACAGCACGGTCACCTCCAGCACGTTGGCCTTGTCCACAGAGCAGACGCGCTTGTTGCGCTGCATGGCAGAGTCAAAGGCCACCTTGGCGATACGGCGGATCTCGGATTCACTGTAGACGTCTGTGTTGTAACCCTGACGCTCACCGTTTTCCAGTGTGCGGATACCGCGCGGTTCACCAAAATAGATACCGCCAGTCAGTTCACGCACGATCAGGATATCGAGACCGGCCACTAACTCCTTCTTCAGCGGCGAGGCGTCAGCCAGCTGCGGGAAGGTGATCGCCGGGCGCAGGTTACCGAACAGGTCCAGATCGGAACGAATGTCCAGCAGGCCAGCTTCCGGGCGCAGGTGGCGCTCGGTCTTGCCATCCCACTGCGGACCACCAACCGCACCAAACAGAATGGCATCGGCGGCACGGGCCTTGGCACGGGTCTCTTCCGGATAGGGGTGGCCAAACTGGTCATAGGCGCGACCGCCCAGCATGCCCTCAATAAACTCCAGGCCCAGGTTATCCTGCTCATTCACAGCTTCCAGCACCTTGCGGGCCTCGGCGATAATTTCGGGGCCGATACCGTCCCCTTCCATAATCAATACAGTACGACTCATTCTCTTATCCTGAACAATGACAGGCGCCATGGCCGGCGCCTGATCGTAAAACAATAACCAACTAGCGTCCGTAGGTAGCCGTAAAAGTGGCCTGCCCCAAACGATTGGCGTTAATCATAAAACCCAGCAACGCCGCCGACGCATCCTCGGGCAGCTCCAGCTTTTCCAGCCCCAGCGCGTGCACAGTGAAGATGTAACGATGGGGTTTGTCACCCACCGGTGGGCAAGCCCCGCCAAAGGCGTAGCTGCCGTAATCGTTGCGCACATGCAACGCCCCGGCAGGCAATCCGGCACCGCCCTCCTCTCCGGCATTAGCCGGCAACTCAGTCTCCGGCGCCGGGATGTTGTATACCAGCCAGTGCCACCAGCCGGAACCGGTGGGCGCATCCGGGTCGTACACCGTTACCGCGAAGCTTTTTGTACCCTTCGGGGTTCCACTCCACTTCAGCACCGGTGAGCGGTTATCACCCTCGCAACCAAAGCCCTGGTAGACAAAGGCGTCTGTCAGGGTTGAGTCCGGTGCGATCTCCGGACTGACGAGAGTAAACTCGGCCGCTGCAACCGCTTGCGCCAGCAACAACGCTGACAATCCGCCTAAGCACTTTTTCCACATGGCAAATCTCCTTTTGCATTTTTGGGCTGAAACGTCCGGCACCCCGGGGGACGCCGGACGGACTGGCGCATTAAGACAGCAACCTTACCCGGCGACGATTGCACCAAACAACCAGGGCGCCTGCTGCTTGCGGCGCTCTTCGTATTCACGAATGGAATCGGCTTCCTGCAAGGTCAGGCCGATATCATCCAGTCCATTGAGCAGGCAATGCTTGCGGAATTCATCCACCTCGAAACTGAAGCTTTCACCCGCAGGGGTGGTAACCACTTGCGCGGCAAGATCGATAGTCAGCTCATAGCCTTCGCTGGCATACATCTCGCTAAACAGCTGATCCACAATCTCTGCCGACAGAATGATTGGCAGCAAGCCGTTCTTGAACGAATTGTTAAAGAAAATATCCGCGTAGCTCGGTGCAATAATGGCACGGAAACCGTAATCGTCCAGCGCCCATGGCGCGTGTTCACGACTGGAACCACAGCCGAAATTTTCCCGCGCCAGCAGGACACTGGCACCGCTGTAGCGAGGGAAATTCAGCGGGAAGTCCATATTCAATGGACGCTGGCTGCAATCCTGATCCGGCTGCCCCTCGTCCAGGTAGCGCAATTCATCAAACAGGTTTTTACCAAACCCGGTGCGCTTGATGGACTTGAGGAAGTTCTTCGGAATAATCATATCGGTATCGACATTGGCGCGATCCATGGGCGCCACGATACCTTTGTGCTGGGTAAAACTTTTCACGTCAGTTTCTCCTGTAAAGCGGCTTACAGATCGCGCACGTCAACAAAGTGACCGGCAATCGCCGCAGCGGCTGCCATAGCCGGGCTCACCAGGTGGGTACGACCACCGTAGCCCTGACGACCTTCGAAGTTGCGGTTTGAAGTGGAAGCGCAATGCTCACCGTTGCCAAGCTTGTCGGCGTTCATGGCCAGACACATGGAACAGCCCGGCTCGCGCCATTGAAAGCCCGCTTCCAGCAGAATCTTGTCCAGCCCTTCCGCTTCCGCCTGGGCTTTCACCAGACCGGAACCCGGTACCACCATCGCCTCTTTGACATTGGCGGCGACCTTGCGGCCCTTCGCTACTTCAGCTGCCGCACGAATGTCTTCGATGCGGGAGTTGGTGCAGGAACCGATAAAGACCTTGTCCACATGGATGTCGGTAATCTTTTGGCCAGCAGCGAGGCCCATGTACTGCAGCGCGCGTTCAATACCCGCCTTCTTCACGGGATCGTTTTCGGCGGCGGGATCCGGCACGGCGGCATCCACCGGCAATACCATCTCGGGAGAAGTACCCCAGCTTACCTGCGGTTTGATAGAGGCGCCGTCAATTTCAACCACCTTGTCAAACTGTGCATCGGCATCGCTCACCAGCTCGCGCCACTCAGCCACTGCCATCTCCCACTGCTCACCTTTTGGCGCGTAGGTACGACCCTTCACGTAGTCGATGGTGGTCTGGTCAACCGCCACCATACCGGCGCGGGCACCCGCTTCAATGGCCATGTTACAGACGGTCATGCGCCCTTCCATAGACATATCGAGGAACACCTGGCCGCCAAACTCAACCGCGTAGCCAGTACCACCGGCGGTACCGATCTTGCCGATAATGGCCAGCACCACGTCCTTGGGCGTGACGCCGGCACCCAGCTCGCCGTCCACACGGATCAGCATGTTCTTCATTTTCTTGGCCACCAGGCACTGGGTCGCCATTACATGCTCCACCTCGGAGGTGCCGATACCGTGAGCCAGGGCACCCAGGGCGCCGTCAGTGGCGGTGTGGGAGTCGCCGCAGACAATGGTCATGCCGGGCAGGCAAGCGCCGCTCTCCGGGCCAATTACGTGCACGATGCCCTGACGCTGGTCATTGATCTTGTACTCGACGATGCCGAACTCATCGCAGTTGTCGTCCAGGGTTTTTACCTGGATGCGGGAGACGGAATCCTCGATACCGTCCACACCGGAGGCACGCTCCTTCTGGGTGGTGGGTACGTTGTGATCCGGGGTCGCCAGGATGCTGTCCACACGCCAGGGCTTGCGACCGGCCATGCGCAGGCCTTCAAACGCCTGCGGGGTGGTCACTTCATGAATAATGTGGCGGTCGATGTAGATCAACGCCGAGCCATCATCCCGCTCTTTGACGAGATGGGCTTCCCAGAGTTTGTCGTAGAGGGTCTTGCCTGCCATAGGGTCCTCACTGCACGGCTAATCACCGTTATTGGGGTTACTGCTGCGGGGCCTCAGCCCCGATCACGGAATGAGCGAATTTTAGGAACTGCCGACAAATAATACAAATTCATCTTTTTTATAATTTGAATTCCAGATTGGAATACCATTAGGATGGCAGGTATGGATACCCAACACCTGAAAGCCTTTCTCACGGTAGCGCGCAGCGGCTCCTTCACCACCGCTGCCCAGCAGCTCTACCTCACCCAGCCCGCCATCAGCAAACGCATCGCCGCGCTGGAAGAGCTGCTGGACTGCCGCCTGTTCGACCGGTTTGGCCGCAGTGTCACCCTGACTGAAGCGGGCAAGGCGCTGCTGCCGCGGGCAGAGCAGATCCTGCAATCCGTTGCCGACACCGAACTGGCACTGGCCAACCTCGCCGGTGAAGTCCGCGGGCCGCTGCGACTGGCGACCAGCCACCACATCGGCCTGCACCACCTGCCCCAAATCCTGCAGACTTTTACCCGCGCCCACCCACAGGTACAGCTGGAGCTGGACTTTATCGATTCGGAACAGGCCTACGAGGCACTCCAGCGGGGGGATATCGAACTGGCCCTGGTCACCTTGCCGGACGAGGCCACCCGTGCCGCCATGAGCGGTGTGGAGGCACTTCCCCTGTGGCACGACCCGTTAAGCCTGGTAGTGGCACCAGATCACCCGCTGGCACTATCAGGTGCATCGAGCCTGGCTCAACTGGCAAACTACCCCGCCATCCTGCCAGCTGCCCACACCTACACCTCACGCCGGGTGCAAGCGCTGTTCGAGTCCCATCACCTAACCCTGAACACCACCATGGCAACCAACTACCTGGAGACCATCAAGATGATGGCCTCTATCGGTCTGGGCTGGAGTGCCCTGCCTGACACCATGCTCGGATCATCAGACCCTGCGCTGGCCATCCTCGACATTGCAGGCGTACAACTGTCCCGAACCCTGGGCTGCGTCAGCCGCCCCGACCGCACCCTCAGCAATGCAGCACGAGCCTTTCTGACAGACCTGCAAGCTACCCGCACCAGCAAATTCGCCACCGGCAAAAAGTAAAACATGCGCCATGCGTCATAGAAGACAATCCACCAGCGGGTTAGTCTGCCGCGCAGCTTAAGTACTTCTGACAACCCTGAATCACAAAAAACAGCCTGAACCACAAAAAACAGAGAGAAAGACCATGAATTCATTACGTAAGCTCGCTGGCGCCACCACCCTTTGCCTGCTCGCCGGCAGCGCCTCCGCTGATACTGTGTTGGGCATCTATGCCGGTGCCGGAGTCTGGCAGGCCGACCTGAGTGGTGACGTGGGCAATTCCCTGCTCGACGTCGATCAGTTGGGCCTGGACGATGACAACGCCAACTTTGTCTACATCGCCCTGGAGCATCCGATCCCCGTGATCCCCAACCTGCGTCTGCAGCAGACGCGACTGGACACCAGTGGCACCGGCGAACTGGGGGCCGACTTTACCCTGGATGACGTGGCCTTCAGTGGAGGTACCGATGTACACAGCGAGCTGCAACTGGATCACACCGATGTAGTGCTCTACTACGAGCTGCTGGATAACTGGGTCAACCTGGACCTGGGCCTGAATGTGCGCAACTGGGATGGTGAACTCACTGTGATGGGTGGCGGCGAGAAAGAGTCCGTGGAACTCTCCGGCTGGCTGCCCATGCTCTACGCCAAGGCCCAGTTCGATCTGCCCACCACCGGCTGGTCACTGGCCGCCGAAGCCAGTGGTATCAGCTACAGCGGTGACGGCCTGCTGGACTATACTGTCAAGATTGCCTACGAATCAGACCTGATTCCCTTCCTGGGGCTGGGCCTGGAAGCAGGCTACCGCAGCATGACCCTGGACCTGGAAGAGCTGGACGATTTGCGTACCGACCTCGAGATTAAGGGCCCTTACGCCGCTGTGACCATGCACTTCTGATGGCCTGAAAGTTGATAGACTAAAGGCTATCCCTGCTGCGGCTGGGCCTCGGGCCCGGCCACAGCCTGCTTCCCTTCCTGCGGTTCCTGAGGCTCCTGCCGGACGCCCAGCCACACCCACAACGTAGCTCCTGCCGCCGCTACCGCGCTAATGGCAAATGCCAGCACCGGGCTGTGCTCCCACACCGCACCACTCACCAGCGCCCCCAGGCCACCGCCAGCTCCAAAACAGAGTGCCGAATAGAGAGCCTGCCCCTGCCCCTGCACCCGCCCCGGGAAGAAGCGCCGTACCCACTCAATGGAGACTGCATGTACCGCGCCAAAGGAAAAAGCGTGCAGCAGCTGCGTGACCACCAGCAACCACAGCAGATCCGCGTAGCAGCCCGTCAGCCACCAGCGTACCGCTGTCACTGCCAGGGCAAAGATCATCACCCGCCGCAGCCCAAAGCGCTGCAGCACCCGGTGCACCACCAGGAAAAAGACGATCTCCGCCAACACCCCCAGCGCCCACAGGCTGCCAATGGTAAAGCGCGGGTAGCCCAGCGCCTCAAGATAGACGCTGTAAAAGGTGTAGAAACTGCCAAAGCTGAATTGCAGCAATACGCCCGAGGCAAGGAAGCTCACCACCGGCCAGCGCCAGAGGTAACGACTGAACGGCTGCCTGACCTCCCGCGAGCTGTCCGCAGCGGGCGGCTGGTACACCAGCAGGGTCATCAGCCAGATAAGCGCCAGGAACAGCCACAGCATCAACGGGAACAGCCCCATGCCGGCGCGCTCAAACAACCACCCCAAACCCAGTACCGCGACGATAAAACCCACCGAGCCCCAGAGGCGGATGCGGCTGTAAAAATGGGTATGGCCATGCAGGTGGTTAAGGGTGATCACTTCAAACTGCGCCAGCACCGCGTTCCAGAAAAAGCTGAACAGCGCCACTACGGCGGCCACACTCCAGAAGCTCTGCTGCCAGAAGATAGCGCCAAAGGTGAGGCAGGCGAGTAAGGCACCAGTGCGGATCACCATCAGACGACGGCCGCTAACATCGCTGAGCCAGCCCCACACATTGGGGGCGATCACGCGGGTCACCATCAGCACAGCCGTGAGAGCGCCGATCTCAGCCGGGGTAAATTGCAGGTGCTGCAGGTAGAGGCCGAAGAATGGGGAGAGCGTCCCCACCACGGCAAAATAGAAGAAGTAAAAGCCCGACAGGCGCCAATAGGGAATCTCTCGCCAGATCATCACTCTACCGGCTGCCGGGTGGGGATCAGGCTTGAGGTGCCTGTGGCGGAATAACCGCAATATTGTGCTCAATACCGCCGTTCTGGCCGCGGTGACGCAGCAGGTGATCCATCAGCACCATGGCCATCATCGCCTCAGCAATAGGCGTGGCCCGGATACCGACGCAGGGGTCGTGACGGCCCTTGGTCACCACCTCAACCGCCTCACCCTGCACATTCACGCTGCGGCCAGGCAGGTGCAGGCTGGAGGTGGGCTTGAGTGCAATGCTGGCCACAATGTCCTGACCGGTGGAGATACCACCGAGGATGCCGCCGGCATGGTTGGAGAGAAAGCCCTCCGGCAGGATTTCGTCGCGGTGCTCGGTACCCTTCTGCTCAACGCAGTCAAAGCCGGCACCGATCTCTACGCCTTTCACGGCGTTGATGCTCATCAGCGCGTGGGCCAGGTCCGCATCCAGGCGATCAAAAATGGGCTCACCCAGGCCGGGTGGCAGGCCGGTGGCCACCACGGTGATCTTGGCACCGATGGAGTTGCCCTCTTTGTTAAGCGCCTGCATGTAGGCTTCCATCTCCGGCACTTTGCTGGCGTCGGGAGAGAAGAACGGGTTCTGGTCCACCTGACTCCAATCGACAGTATCAATTTTGATGGGGCCCAGCTGGGACAGGTAACCCTTTACCTCAACCCCCAGGGTCGCCTGCAGGTACTTCTTGGCAATGGCACCGGCAGCAACACGCATGGCGGTCTCGCGGGCGGAGGAGCGACCGCCACCGCGGTAATCCCGTACACCGTACTTCTGCATGTAGGTGTAGTCGGCGTGGGCCGGACGATAGAGGTCCTTGATGTTGGAATAATCCTTGGAGCGCTGGTCGGTGTTTTCAATCAGCAGGCCAATGGGAGTTCCCGTGGTCTTGCCCTCGAAAACACCGGAAAGAATCTTCACCTGGTCGTCTTCGCGACGCTGGGTGGTGTAGCGCGACTGACCGGGCTTGCGACGATCCAGGTCGTGCTGCAGGTCCTCTTCCGTCAGCGGCAGCCCGGGCGGGCAGCCGTCGACGATACAGCCGAGCGCCAGACCGTGACTCTCACCGAATGTGGTTACGGTAAACAGTTTGCCAAAGGTATTACCAGACATGGATCTTCTCTTTGCTCCGGCAATCGCCTACAGCGACAGCCGGGTGGATAAAAACAGAATGCAGTCAAAAATGACAATGGCGGCGATTATACGCACTTTATTGCAAATCTTCTCGCTGCAGCCGCAGCTGCTCCTCGGTCAGCACAAACACACCGTGACCACCGCTCTCAAACTCCAGCCAGGTAAAGCCCAAATCCGGGAACGCAGCCTCCAGCGCCGGCCAGCTGTTGCCCACCTCCACCACCAGCACACCGCCGGGATTGAGGTGGTCGGCGGCCTCACGCAACAGGCGACGGGTGAAATCAAGACCATCTTCGCCGCTGCCCAGCGCCAGCGCTGGCTCGGTGTGAAACTCCGCCGGCATCGCCGCCAGGTCCTCGGCGTTGACGTAAGGGGGGTTGCTGACAATCAGGTCAAAGCGTTCCCCCTGCAGATTGGCAAACAGGTCCGACTCCACGGCACTCACCTGGTCCTGCAAACGGTGCAGGGTGATGTTCTGCTCTGCCACCGCAATGGCTTCGGGTGAGATATCACTCAGCACCACTTCGGCATCGGTAAAGGTCGCCGCACAGGCGATACCGATACAACCGCTGCCAGTGCAGAGATCAAGGATGCGCAGCGGGTACTGCTGCAACCAGGGCTGGAACTCCTGGGCGATGGTTTCCGCCAGTGGAGAACGGGGCACCAGCACATGTTCATTGACGATAAACTCCAGCCCGGCAAAGGCGGCACGGCCGGTAATATAGGCGGCGGGCACCCGCTCGCGGATGCGGCGCTCGATCACCTCCACCAGGCGACGTCGCTCCGACGGCGTCAGGCGGGCATTGAGCAGGTCCGGGGAGCTCTCCCACGGCAGATGCAATGACGGCATCACCAGCAGCACCGCCTCATCCCAGGCATTGTCAGCACCGTGGCCGTAGAACAGGCCCTCCTCCTGGAAGCGACTGGTGGCCCAGCGCAGGTAATCCCGTAAGGTGTGGAGTTCCGCTACGATCACATTGACACTGTCGCTCACACTGTTTTCCTCTGCCAGATCCGGATGATGGCCGCTGCGACACCCGGTCAAGTGCGGCCACAATCCCGGCTGCGCCAGGTATCTGCCGGCGGCCGGGAGCGCAGAGTCTACCGCTTTCCGCCGAAATCACCAGCCCCTTCGGGGCGCCCTGTGGAGGGCAAAAAAGCTTTACCCGACCCCGACCATCGCTTAGGCTACCCCCCCTCAGGGGACCAGACACCCCATGCTGCCCTGCTTCAGCGTCTTTAGCATGTTGAACAACGCGGCTTATACTGGATTATGCCAATCCGTACTTCCTGTCCAACCCGTGCTGGTCGTCCACACATCCAAGGAATTCTCATGAAAGAGCACTATGCTGAAATTCTTCGCGCGATCGGCGAAGACCTCAACCGCCCCGGTCTGAAAGACACCCCGGCCCGCGCGGCCAAAGCCATGGAATTTCTCACCCGCGGTTACAACCAAACCATCGATGAAGTCGTCAACGATGCGCTGTTTCCGTCTGACTCCAGTGAGATGATCATCGTCAAGGACATTGAGCTCTACTCCATGTGCGAGCACCACCTGCTGCCGTTTATCGGCAAGGCCCACGTAGCCTACATTCCCACCGGCAAAGTCGTGGGCCTGTCCAAGGTTGCCCGTATTGTGGATATGTTTGCCCGTCGCCTGCAGATTCAGGAGCAGCTGACCGTGCAGATCGCCGAGACCGTCAAGCAGGTCACCGGCGCCGAAGGTGTTGGCGTTATTATTGAAGCCAAACACATGTGCATGATGATGCGCGGCGTTGAAAAGCAGAACTCGGTTATGAAAACCTCGGCCATGCTCGGTACTTTCCGGGACAACCAGGCCACCCGCACCGAGTTTTTGTCACTGATCCGCTGATCCATTGGTGACACCCCGGCGGGCCTGCTACGCACAGTGCCCGCCCTCGCTTCTGCCCCTCAAGGCAACTCCCCCGCAATCCTCCGCTTACATTTTCCCTGGCACGGGCAACAGGTGTCCCCTGCCACCTGCGTTCCCGCGGTTACGGACGGATGCGGGTCAGGTAAACCGCCTGCTTCTGCTTGCCTCGCAGCAAGTCCGGCAACACCCCTCCCAGACCAAACAGTTGTAGCCGATCTGCAGCTACCCCCTGGGAAACAAGTTGCGCGGAGACCTCTTCAGCCCGTGCCCTGGAGCGCTCCAGCTGCTGTGACAGCGGAGCCTCCTCGCTGTCGACACCAACAACGGCCAGGTGCCAACCCGGCTTGCGCGACATCAGCGTCGCGACAATTTTCAGCTGCTCCGCCAGTTGCTCACCCTCCGGCAACAGAAACGAGTGGCCCTGCTGCAGCTGCGCCTCTACCACCTCCGCGGAACTGATCAGCCCCAGACGCTCCGGGCTGCGGATAACGTCCAGGTGCACATAGTTGCGCCGATTGCCGCGCTGCACTGCGTAGAGAGCGACGTAATTCTGCATTTCACCCTGCTCGTCCTGCAGCGTAAAGGCGGCGTAACTCTGGTACTGGTCGAGGCCGTAGAGCTGCTTCACCATAAAGCGGCTGTTGGCCCAGGCATTGGAACTGCCGCAACGAAAGGCATCACAGCGGTAGAGCTCCTGCGCACCCTGCTGCAACAACTGCTTGCGGTAGTACTCGAACACCTCCTGGTAGCCGTAATGGCCCTCGACCTGATAGCTGTGGCGCTCCAGCTCGCCGGTGAGTCGATACTCCTTGTCCGCCACCCACTGGCCGTTAATCTTCTTCAGTCCACCAAGGGTAAACGGATAGTCATCCACCGCCCGCTGCTCTTCCACCAGCGACTGCAAGTGGGGGAACGGCGCCACCGGCAGCGCCTGCAAGGGCGCAGCAACAACGAGCATTGCCCCGCCCCAGAGCAGTCGCTGGCAGATGCGTCTGAAAGCCTGTTTTACCATGTCACTCTCCCTCTGCGGGCGTTTGTACGTTGCTGTGATCAGCACTCACTGACGCCTCGTTGTTGTCCATATTAACGCTGCTGGCGAAGAAACGGTTCAGTTCAGCGGCGATATCCCCTGCCTGCTCTTCCATATGGCAGTGATGCCCCCCGGCGATGTCATGGGTCTGGCAGTTTTCCCCAATCATGGCGCTGGCGTCGCTTCCGGACAGCGCACCCCGGGTGGCGCGAAACAGGCTCAACGGCGCCTGGACCCGCCCGGCAAAAGCCTGCAGGTGTTCCTGCGACAAGCGCACCGCTGACGCCGCCCGCAGCAAAGGATCGGCGCTCCAGCGATAGCCGCCGTCTACCGCATCGGTACCACGGGCTATCAACGCCTCGGCTGAGGCACGTGAGAGCGTCCAGACCCCCTCCATACGAGTCCTGATCATCTCTTCACGGGTCTCGTAGAGAGGCCAGCGCCGCCGGCGCCGGCAATCGCGGATGGAACGCGCCAACTGTTCCGGCGCTTCCTCTGCCGCCACAGGCTGGGGAAAGATGCCATCCAGCAACGCCAGGTGGGTAATGCGTTCCGGGAAGGTGCCCGCACACAGCATCGAAATAATGGCGCCCCGGGAGTGCCCCAGCAACGCAAACCGGCGCCACCCAAGCTGATCCGCCACGGCAAATACTTCACCCACATCCGGCCAGATATTGTAGGGCTGCAGATCGCTGCGGTGCTGGCTGCGACCATGACCCGCCATATCCAGAGCCACCACCCGGCAACCGGTCAGCAACGGTGCCAGACGATAGAAGCTGGCGCTGTTGTCCAGCCACCCGTGCAGGGCCAGTACCGGCAATCCATCCGGCGGGCCCCATACCTGGGCGGTCAGGGTAAGGTTGGGTAATTCGAAGGTGAGCTGTGACGGGACTGGGGTATTGCTATCGGTCATTATTCAGCCGGTAGCCCGCAAGGCTATCAGTGTGTAGGTGGAAAGCGGTTACGGTCAGGCAAGCCATCAGGGCTGACGCAGCCAGAGCAGGTCCGCACAGCCGCCGGCAACCACATCGGTTCGCAGCGCCGCCAGGGCACTGGTACCCATGACCTGTTGCCCACGAGGTAACCCGCAGAGCCAGTCCAGTAAGCCACCTACCAGCGGTTGGTGGCTCACCAGTAACAGCACGTCGTGTTCCGGGCTCTCGCTCCACAGCTCCGCAACAGTGGCCCGATTTGAGTCAGGGGTGAGTCGAGCATCGGTCAGAACCGGCAGCTGCAGGACATGGGCCGCAAGTTCCGCAGTCTGCTGCGCACGTACATAGGGACTGGCTACGATACGCGTCACCTGGCGCAGCTCAGGCAGACTCTGTTGCAGTATGGCTTCGGTCTGGGCACGACCACGATCGGTAAGTCGACGCTCGGCGTCGGTACTGGCAAAGGACTCGGCTTCACCGTGCCGCAGGATAAACAGCTGTCGGGCCATGTATCGCGCCTCCGCTAGTCGGTTTCCCCTTCCTCCGCAGGCCAGTCCTGAAAGGGATAAGGCTTGTCGTTACTGCCAAAACTCAGGAACTGCCAGCATTGGTAGATGTAAGTGGCCAGTGAAGCCGCAAAACGGCGCAGGTTGTCATTGCGCTCACCGCTGATCGCCACAAAGATAAACTGCACCAGCACCACGAGCCACATCAGTGCTGCCGCCAGCTGTACAAACAGCCCCACAATCAGCATAAAAACAAAGCGCATCCACAGCTCGGGCGACAGCAGGTTGTGTTTGGTTTGATCGTCCATTGATTCCATCCTTAAATTGCATCCGGGGTGCGACGCGATCGTGTGCACCCTGTGTGGTTAGTCATCCAGTTTACCGGAGTACTCT
Source organism: Pseudomaricurvus sp. HS19 (assembly GCF_009857815.1). Taxonomy (GTDB): domain Bacteria; phylum Pseudomonadota; class Gammaproteobacteria; order Pseudomonadales; family Cellvibrionaceae; genus Pseudomaricurvus. Next base: position 1,153,085 of record NZ_WVVW01000001.1, read on the forward strand.
ACATCGCTGTTGTGCTCGCCGGTCATCAGCTCCACAGCCACTTCCTGCAGCGGCTTGCCTTCAAACAGGATAGCGTACATGCCGGTAACCAGTGGCATATAGACGCCCAGCTCATCCGCCTTCTGCTTCACGATGCGCACGGTATTGACACCCTCCGCAACCTGGCCAATATCCTTCGCCGCCTGCTCTAGGGTCTTGCCGTTACCAATCGCCTGCCCGATACGGTAGTTGCGACTCAGGTCAGAGGTACAGGTCAGAATCAGGTCACCGACACCGGCCAGCCCCAGGAAGGTCATGGGATCCGCCCCCATCTGGCGGGCGAAACGGCCCATTTCGGCCAGACTGCGGGTGAGCAGCATGGCCTGGGTGTTATGACCTGCCCCAACGGCTGCGGCCAGGCCACAAACGATCGCGTAGATGTTTTTCAGTGCACCACCCAGCTCAACACCGTAGCGGTCGCGGTTGGCATAGACCCGGAAGGTGGGGGAATGCAGGATCTCCTGGATACAGTCGATCACCTCTTCATTTTCGCTGGCGATCACCGAACCGGTCTGGTGGCGCTGGACAATCTCCTTGGCGAAGTTGGGGCCACTGAGTACACCAATACGCGCGCCGGGCAGCTCCTGCTCCAGAATCTGGCTCATCAGCGTAAAGCCTTCCGGCTCAATGCCCTTGGTGGTGCTGATCACCATCACTCCCGGCTTCAGTAATCCCGCCACCTGACGGGTAACCGCCCGGAAGGATGAGCTGGGAATGGAGATAAACACCACGTCCGCCGCCACAACGGCCTGTTGCAGGTCAGAGGTCAGGACCAGGTGATCGTCAAGGAGGTATCCGGGCAGGTACTCGGGGTTCTCACGGCTGGCCTGGCAGCGGGCTGCCCGCTCGGCATCCCGCATCCACAAATAGGTGGTATGGCCGTTGGTGGCGATGATGTTGGCGATCGCGGTACCGAAACTGCCGCCGCCGAGGACGGCAATGGTTTTGTCACTGGACATGATAAATGCTTGGCTCATTACTCCACAGCGGGAGCGGTTTGCGACATGTCACCATTATAGAGAGGCCCATGCGGCGACACAAAAGAAAAGCGGCCAGGGTTAGCTGGCCGCTCTGTGGCTCGGATCAATCCGGGGCGGGAATCAGTGACTCAGCTCCAGCAACAGCTTATTGAGGCGGGAGACGTAGCTGGCCGGATCCTCCAGGGTACCGCCCTCTGCCAGCTGGGCCTGGTCGAAGAGGATATTGGCCAGATCGGCAAAACGCTCTTCATCAGGCTCCTGATCCAGCTTGGTCACCAACGGGTGTCCGGGGTTGAGTTCCAGCACCGGCTTGGAATCCGGCAACTGCTGGCCTGCCTGCTCCAGGATACGGCGCATCTGCGCGCCCATGTCGTGTTCGCCAACCACCAGACAGGCCGGAGATTCCGTCAGGCGACCGGTAACACGCACCTCTTCCACGCGCTCGGCCAGCACATCCTTGACGCGCTTGACCAGGTCTTCGTGCTGTCTGGCGCTCTCCTCCTGGGCTTTCTTGTCTTCTTCGGTGTCCAGCTCGCCGAGATCCATCTGGCCCTTGCCCACATCCTGGAATGCCTTCTCCTTGTACTCCACCAGGTGGCTCATCAGCCACTCGTCAACGCGATCGGAGAGCAGCAGCACCTCGATACCCTTCTTGCGCAGGGCTTCCAGGTGCGGGCTGTTTTTGGCGGTATTGAAGGTTTCAGCAGCAACGTAGTAGATCTTGGTCTGGCCTTCCTTCATGCGCTCAATGTACTCATCCAGCGACTGGTCCTGATCGGCCATGTCGGTGTGGGTGGTAGCAAAGCGCAGCAGCGAGGCGATCTTTTCACGGTTGGCAAAATCTTCCGCAGGCCCTTCTTTAAGTACCTGGCCGAACTCCTGCCAGAATTTGGCGTACTGTTCCGGCTCGTTCTTCGCCAGCTTGGAAAGCATATCCAGCGCGCGCTTGGTCAGGGCCGTGCGCATGGCGTCAATGTTCGGGTCTTTCTGCAGGATTTCCCGGGAGACGTTGAGGGAGAGATCGTTGGAGTCCACCACGCCCTTGATAAAGCGCAGGTAGAGCGGCAGGAACTGCTCCGCGTCATCCATGATAAAGGTGCGCTGTACATAGAGCTTCACACCGCGGGAGGCATCGCGATTGTAGAGATCAAAGGGTGCACGGCCTGGCAGGTACAGCAGGCTGGTGTAGTCCAGCTTGCCTTCCACGCGGTTGTGACTCCAGGTCAGGGGATCTTCAAAGTCGTGGCCGATGTGCTTGTAAAACTCCTTGTACTCGTCGTCACTGACTTCCGAGCGGGAGCGGGTCCACAGAGCCGTAGCGGTGTTGATGGTCTCATCCTGGGGCTCTTCGCCCTCTTCACCCTGACTCTCTTTCTGCATGATCACCGGCAGGGAAATGTGATCGGAGTACTTCTTGATCACGGAACGCAGGCGCCAGCCATCGGCAAACTCTTCGGCATCGCTCTTCAGGTGCAACACGATGGTAGTACCACGGGTGGCTTTCTCCACGGTTTCCACCGTGAACTCCGCCTCACCGGTACACTCCCAGTGCACACCGTCGGCAGCGGCAGCACCGGCTTTACGGGTAAACACTTCAACCCGGTCAGCAACAATAAACGCCGAGTAGAAGCCCACACCAAACTGGCCGATCAGCTGGGAATCCTTGCGCTGGTCACCGGACATATTCTGCAGGAACTGGGCTGTACCGGACTTGGCGATGGTGCCGAGGTTTTCCACCACCTCGTCACGGGTCATACCGATACCGTTATCGATGATGGTGATGGTTTTGGCGTCCTTATCAAACCCGATACGAATCGCCAGTTCGGCATCATCCTCATACAGGCTGGAATCTGCCAGTGCCTGAAAACGCAGTTTGTCGGCCGCATCCGATGCATTGGAAACCAGCTCACGCAGGAAAATTTCCCGGTTGGAATAGAGCGAGTGAATCATCAAATGCAAAAGTTGTTTGGCTTCCGTCTGAAAGCCGCGGGTTTCTTTGTGCGCTTCCACAGTCATGTCGCAAGAGCTCCTGAAGTGTTCGTGGTCAATATTATGTGCACTTGTAGATGGGGCTGGTTTGGGGGATTTCAAGGGGCCCGGCAACAGAGTGCCGGGCACGGGGAGAAGATTGGCTGTGATACAGCCTAATCCAGCAAAAATTGAACACTGGCTTTGGCGATGTGGATTTTTTCGTCCTCCTGCCAGGCCTGAATACTCACATTGACCATTTTGCGGCCAAAGCGCTCCACTTCGCAGCGGGCATAGGTATCCATAAAGCGCCCGGGTCGGATATAGCTGATGGAGAAGCCAATCACCTTCGGCACCCGCAGCACATCCATAATCATCATGGTATGGGCAATGGCGGCCATCTCCATAAAGCCACCCACGGCTCCGCCATGCAGCGCCGGTAGCGTGGGGTTGCCGATATTGGATTTGCTGGGCGGCAGGTGAAACAGGCTCACCGACTGTGCCTGCATACCCAGCAGACGGGCATAGGGGATGGCCTCCAGCAACAGGTTAGGATCATTCTGCGCCTGGGCACGACGGGTAGCGTCACCTAGTTCACTCATGACTCTCCCTCCCCTGAGCGGGCCGCCTGACGCACGTTGTCACCAAACTCGCCAAAAACACCGGGCTCCAACTGGGCAAAATTGCCCACTGCCTGGGCCACCGGCCGGCTGGGATCGCCCTGGTGAGCCACAGCCCGGGTAAACAATACATGGCGGGTCACGTGATAGACCTCCCCCACCGCAATGACAGGCTTGTGCGGTTCCGCGGGGCGCAGGTAGTCAATACGCAGGTCAATAGTCGGGGTGACCGCCAGGGTTTCCAGCAGCGTTGAGGCCGAAAAACCACAGCAGGTATCCAGCAAGGTGGTGATCACCCCGCCGTGGATAACACCGCTGACCGGGTTACCCACCAGTGACTCCTGATAATCAATCTGCAACGTCACACTGCCCCGCTGCACGTCAGTGACACGAATCCCCAAGGTTTCAAAATGATCACCGCGCCCCGGCATATCCAGCACACGCGCCAGCTGGCGAAACTCTTCCAGGTCCACAGCCATGGCAGGCCCTCCTATAGCAACAAACCGCTGGATCATAGCGCAGATGGCGCGGCCTCGCATGGTCTGCTGGGCGATCTCCCCGCGACATGCTATAACTGCGCGAGTTTGTACGACATTGTATTTTACGACAGCAAGGACAGTCCGATGAAATTCCGGCCCACCCTGATCGCACTCGCGGGCGCCGCCCTGTTAAGCGGCTGCCAGAGCAACCTTACCGATGACACCGTCGCCTCCATGAGCACCTGTGACAAGGTCAGCGCCCTGATCTCACAGCACAGCTCCGGCTTCGAGCAAATTCGCAAAAACCCGCGCCCCGGCAATCGCATGACCGTCTGGGACGTACGCTACGACATGGTTGGCAAGAACTGCCAGGTATGGGATTGGGGCAATAACCAGAGCAGTTACATGTGCAATCTCTCGTTTCCCGACCAGGAGAGTGCCATGGAGGTCTACAACAAAGGCAAACAGACAGCCGCCACCTGCCTGGGCGACGGCTGGCAGCTGACGGAAGAGCCGCGCAAGCTGGCCAATGGTGTACGGGCGGTTTACCACAAAGCCGGCAGCAACACCGCCCTGGCCATTCACGCCATCGAAACCAAGGGTGTGTTCAAAGAGGAGTGGTCCGTGTACTACTTCGTCGGCAATCCGAACGACAGTCTGTAAGCTCCTGCCACCGCAAACGACGTCCTGTAATCGCTGCCACCGTGATTACAGGACATAAAAAAGGGCTGCAATTGCAGCCCTTTTTCATCACTTCAGAAAAAACCAGCCTTACCAGCCGGTCAGCTCTTTCAGTGCATCGCCGATGCCGGCCAGGGAGCGAACGGTTTTCACACCGGCGTCTTCCAGGGCAGCAAATTTCTCGTCGGCAGTACCTTTACCACCGGAGATGATGGCGCCGGCGTGGCCCATACGCTTGCCGGGAGGTGCAGTTACACCGGCAATGTAGGAAACCACTGGCTTGGTCACGTTGGCTTTGATGTAAGCCGCGGCTTCTTCTTCAGCGGAACCACCGATCTCACCAATCATAACGATCGCTTCGGTCTGTGGATCTTTCTCGAACATTTCCAGAATGTCGATGAAGTTGGAGCCCGGGATCGGGTCACCACCAATACCAACACAGGTAGACTGGCCGAAACCGTAGTCAGTGGTCTGCTTAACGGCTTCGTAAGTCAGGGTGCCGGAACGGGAAACGATACCGACTTTACCTGGCAGGTGAATGTGACCTGGCATGATGCCGATCTTGCACTCGCCGGGAGTGATAACGCCCGGACAGTTTGGACCGATCAGGCGTACGCCCAGCTCGTCACACTTCACTTTACACTCCAGCATATCCATTACAGGGATGTGCTCGGTGATACATACGATCAGCTTGATACCACCGTTGGCTGCTTCCAGGATGGAATCCTTACAGAAAGGAGCCGGTACGTAGATTACGGAAGCTTCGGCGCCAGTGGCGGCAACCGCTTCAGCAACAGTGTTGAAAACCGGCAGGCCCAGGTGAGTAGTGCCACCTTTGCCCGGAGTTACACCGCCAACCATTTTGGTACCGTAAGCAATCGCTTGCTCGGAGTGGAAAGTACCTTGACCACCAGTGAAGCCCTGGCAGATTACTTTGGTGTCTTTGTTAATCAGAATACTCATTGTGCTTGTCCCCTATTAACCTTGCGCCGCTTTAACAACTTGCTCTGCAGCGTCGGTCAGACTGGTTGCAGCAATGATGTTGAGACCGCTTTCGGCCAGTACTTTGGCACCCAGGTCGGCGTTGTTACCTTCAAGGCGAACAACAACCGGAATCTTAACGCCCACTTCTTCAACAGCGCCGATTACACCTTCTGCAATCAGGTCGCAGCGAACGATACCACCGAAGATGTTGATCAGAACGGCTTTAACATTGTCGTCAGCCAGGATGATCTTGAAGGCTTCGATAACGCGCTCTTTGGTTGCACCGCCACCTACGTCAAGGAAGTTGGCTGGCTTGCCGCCGTGCAGGTTAACAATGTCCATGGTACCCATGGCCAGACCAGCACCGTTTACCATGCAGCCGATGTTGCCATCGAGAGCTACGTAGTTCAGGTCCCACTGGGCAGCGTGAGCTTCACGAGCGTCTTCCTGGGAAGGATCGTGCATCTCTTTCAGCTCAGGGTGACGGTACATGGCGTTGCCGTCGATAACCACTTTGGCGTCCAGGCAGTGCAGGTTGCCGGCGTCGGTGATAACCAGTGGGTTGATTTCCAGCAGAGCCAGGTCTTTTTCCTGGAACATTTTCGCCAGACCCATGAAGATCTTGACGAACTGGTTGATCTGAGGACCTTCCAGACCCAGCTGGAATGCCAGCTCGCGGCCCTGGTAAGGCTGGGCACCGGTCAGGGGATCAACAGTCGCTTTCAGGATCTTTTCAGGAGTCTCTTCAGCAACTTTCTCGATCTCTACACCACCTTCGGTAGAGGCCATGAAAACGATGCGACGGCTGGAGCGGTCTACCACAGCGCCGAGGTACAGTTCGTTGGCGATGTCGGTGCAGGATTCAACCAGAATGCGGCTGACAGGCTGACCTTTTTCGTCTGTCTGATAGGTCACCAGACGGTTGCCCAGCCACTTCTTGGAGAACTCTTCGATTTCAGCTTTGGAGCTGACCAGCTTTACACCGCCAGCCTTACCACGGCCACCAGCGTGTACCTGGGCTTTAACAACCCACTTGTCACCACCAATTTGGTCGGCAGCAGCGGCAGCTTCGGCTACGGTCTCGGCCGCAATACCCTGAGATACTGGCAGGCCGTATTCGCGGAACAGCTGCTTGCCTTGATATTCATGCAAGTTCATGTCTACTTTCCATCCACTCGCGCTCTAGGCGCTCTATCGTTTTTAATAAAGAAGCCCGGGTGAGGCACAGACTTCTGGTTTGAAGCCAGCCTGCGGAATTACCGCCGATTGGCTTCCCCTTGCGCTATAGGTTTTATTATTTGCGCTTGCGATTGGGCATATGAACGGCATGACCGTTCACTGCCAAAGCAGCTTCCTTGACAGCCTCCGAGAAGGTCGGATGACCAAATACGGTCATGCCGATATCCTCGGCGGTTGAACCGAACTCCATGGCGATTGCCACCGACTGCACCAGGTCAGATGCGCTGGGGCCCACAATGTGGCACCCGAGAACACGGTCTGTCTTGGCGTCTGCGATCATTTTCACGAACCCGTCAGCCTCGTCGGCTGCAACGGCGCGACCTACGGCCATAAACGGGAAGATACCGACGTTATAGGCGTCACCGTCGGCTTTTACCTGCTCCTCGGTGCGGCCGACAGCGGCCACCTCGGGGTGGGTATAAATGACGTTGGGGATAATATCATAGTTTACCATCGGCTTCTGACCCGCGATGCGTTCAGCCACCATAACCCCCTCTTCGGAGCTTTTGTGCGCCAACATCGGGCCACGAACCACGTCGCCTACCGCCCAGACGCCGGGGGCGTCGGTGGAACAGAGGTCATTGACGTAGATAAAACCGCGCTCATCCAGGTTAACACCGCTGTCCGCAGCCAGCAGACCCTGGGTGTAAGGGCGGCGGCCGACACAGACGATCAGCTTATCGAAGGTCTGCTTCTGCTCGTTGCCATCCTTATCGGTAAAGGTGACCTCTACCTCTTCACCCTTGATCTCGGTGCCGGTTACGCGGCAGCTGAGGCGGATATCCAGGTGCTGTTTCTTGAGGATCTTCTGCGCTTCCTTGGCCACCTGCTGATCCATCATGGCGAGGAAGTTATCCATCGCTTCCAGCAACACGACTTCAGAGCCCAGACGGCTCCAGACACTGCCCAGCTCCAGGCCGATTACACCGGCACCAATAATGCCGAGGCGCTTGGGCACTTCGCTGAACTCCAGCGCACCGGTGGAATCCACGATCAGCTTGCCATCCACAGGCGCTGAAGGAATATTCACAGGTACAGAGCCGGAAGCCAGAATCACGTTGTCGGCTTCCAGGATCTTCACTTCGCCTTTGGCGTCGGTCAGTTCCACCTTGCGGCCGGCCAGCAGCTTGCCGGTGCCCGCCAGGGAGGTCACACCGTTGGCCTTGAACAGGCCGCCGATACCGCCGGACATCTGCTGTACCACTTTGTCCTTGCGCTTCATCATGGTGGAAATATCGATGGTCACATCACCGGTCGCGATACCGTGGGCGCCGTAGGCTTCCTTAACCTCGTGGTATTTGTAGGAGCTGTCCAGCAGCGCCTTGGAGGGGATACAACCCACGTTCAGGCAGGTGCCCCCGTTTTTGCCCTTTTCAATACAGGCGGTTTTGAGGCCCAGCTGTGCGGCACGAATCGCGGCTACGTAGCCGCCAGGGCCCGAGCCGATGACGATCACATCGAATTTTTCCGACATACTTTTAGTCCTGTTTAACAAATTTAAAACTGTATCTCAGCGATATCAGGTTACAGGCTGATGACCACTGCATCGCGGGCCACAGTGTGTGGCCCGACGTCACCTCAGAGTTCCAGCAGAATGCGCGCCGGATCCTCGATCATGTCCTTGATGGCCACCAGGAACTGCACAGCATCCTTACCGTCGATCAGGCGATGATCGTAGGACAGGGCCAGGTACATCATCGGCAGGATCTTCACTTCGCCATTAACCGCCATGGGGCGCTCTTTAATGGAGTGCATGCCGAGAATCGCAGTTTGCGGAGGGTTGATGATTGGTGTGGACATCAACGAGCCAAACACACCACCGTTGGTGATGGAGAAGGTACCGCCGGTCATCTCTTCCATGGTGAGCTTGCCAGCCTGGGCACGGATACCGAAATCACGGATAGTGTTCTCCACCTCGGCAATGCTCATATTCTCAACGTCACGCAGCACCGGCACCACCAGACCTTTGTCGGTAGAGACCGCCACACTGATGTCCTGGTAGCCGTGGTAAACAATATCGTTACCGTCGATTGAGGCATTCACCGCCGGGAAACGACGCAGGGCTTCAACCGCCGCTTTAACAAAGAAGCCCATGAAACCCAGGCGGGTGCCATTGTGGGACTTCTCAAACTGGTCCTTGTACTTGCTGCGCAGAGCCATAACAGGAGCCATGTTCACCTCGTTAAAGGTGGTCAGCATGGCGGTACCTTGTGCGGTTTCCATCAGACGCTCGGCGATACGCTTGCGCATACGGGTCATTGGAACGCGCTTCTCGATGCGCTCACCGGCAATCACAACCGGCGCTTCCGCGGCCTTCGGCGCTGCTGCAGCGGCTGCAGGCTTGGCAGTACCGGCATTCTCCACGTCTTCCTTGGTGATGCGACCGTCTTTACCAGTGCCCTTCAGGGTGCTCAGGTCCACACCCTTTTCTTCTGCCAGCTTGCGGGCAGAGGGGCTGGCAAAGCCGCCTGCGGCACCTTCGTCGGAAGCTTCCGCAGCGGCCGGCGCTGCAGCCGCCGGGGCAGCAGCGGCCGGAGCATCGCCCTCGGCAAAAATCGCAATCACCTCATTGCTGAGGATGGTTTCACCCTCACCCTTGAGGATTTCGCTGAGAGTGCCATTGGCAGGTGCGACTACTTCCAGCACCACCTTGTCAGTCTCGATGTCTACAATCAGCTCGTCACGGGCAACCGCTTCGCCTGGCTGCTTGTGCCAGGTAGCTACGGTACCGTCCTGTACGGATTCGGGAAAAGTCGGAGCTTTGATTTCAATTGTCATTCTGTTGGTTCCTTTAGCTCTTCGGCTATCGTTGTCGCGGCGCCTGAAGGCACGTTCGAAAGTTCAATTAACCGTAAATCAATCAACGGTGAGCGCGTCGTTAATAAACTTGCTCTGCTCTTCAAGGTGAATGGACATGTAACCCGCTGCAGGTGCAGCAGAGGCTTCACGACCAACGAAGCTCAGATACAGATTTTCATCAATCTCCTGCAAGACACGACGCATATGGTGCTGGCTGCTGTACCAGGCGCCCTGGTTCATCGGCTCTTCCTGACACCACACCACTTCCTTCAGATTGACGAATTGTTTCAGCACGTTCTTCAGCTCTTCTTCCGGGAACGGGTAGAGCTGCTCCAGGCGAATCAGCGCCACGTCCTGGGTCTGACGCTCCATGCGCTCTTCCAGCAGGTGGTAGTACACCTTGCCGCTGCAGAGCACGGCGCGCTTGATACCTTCAGGTGCCAGTTCCTGCTCACCGATCACGTTCTGGAAGGTGCCATCTGCCAGCTCCTCCAGCGTGGAGGTTGCCAGTTTGTGGCGCAGAATCCACTTCGGACTCATGACCACCAACGGACGACGCATCGGACGCACCGCCTGACGGCGCAGCATATGGAACACCTGTGCCGGCGTGGTTGGGATACACACCTGAATATTGTGCTCGGCACACAATTGCAGGTAGCGTTCCAGACGGGCGGAAGAGTGTTCCGGACCCTGGCCTTCATAGCCGTGTGGCAGCAGCATCACCAGACCGCAGAGACGGCCCCACTTGTGCTCACCACTGGTGATGAACTGGTCAATGACCACCTGGGCACCGTTGGCGAAGTCACCGAACTGGGCTTCCCAGATCACCAGCGCATTGGGCGTGGTGGTGGCATAACCGTACTCAAACGCCAGCACCGCCTCTTCCGAGAGCAGCGAGTCGAAAATATCAAGCGGACCCTGCCCCTCACTGAGGTGACGCAGTGGCAGGTAGCTGGAACCGTCTTTCTGGCTGTGCACCACCGCATGACGATGGGAGAAGGTACCACGACCCACGTCCTGACCGGTCAGGCGCACACGGAAGCCCTGCTCCAGCAGTGTGGCATAGGCCATGGTTTCCGCCATACCCCAGTTGATGGGCATGGCACCACTGGCCATCTTGCGACGGTCGTCATAGATCTTCTGTACCTGCTTCTGTACCTGCACACCATCGGGGATGTGGGTGGCACGTTGCGCGAGATCCTGCAGCGCCTTCATCTCATAGGAGGTGTCAGCGGGAGTCTGCCAGTCGTGGCCGATATAGGGGCTCCAGTTCACGAACAGGGATTCATCCGGCTCGCTCACCAGGCCCTGGGCTACATGCTCACCACGATCCAGCGCCGCACGGTATTCGTTGCTCATCTGCTCAGCATCGGTCTCGCTGACCAGCCCCTGGCCAACCAGCTTCTCGGCGTACAGTGCGCGAGTGGTCTTCTGCTTGCGAATGGCTTTGTACATCAGCGGCTGGGTCGACGAAGGCTCGTCGGTTTCGTTATGGCCACGGCGACGATAGCAAACCAGGTCAATCACCACGTCCTTGCGGAACTCGTAGCGGTAGTCCATCGCCAGCAGGGTGACAAACAGAACCGCGTCGGGATCGTCCGCGTTGACGTGGAAAATCGGCGCCTCAATGACTTTCGCCACATCGGTACAGTATTCCGTGGAGCGGGCATCGTCACGACGGCTGGTGGTAAAGCCCACCTGGTTGTTGATCACCACGTGGATGGTGCCACCGGTGTGATAAGCACGGGTACGGGACATCTGGAAAGTTTCCATGACCACACCCTGCCCGGCAAACGCCGCATCTCCGTGCACGGAGATCGGTACCACTTTCTGGCCCAGGTGATCGTCACGGCGATCCTGACGGGCGCGCACGGAACCCTCAACCACTGGCGACACAATCTCCAGATGAGACGGGTTGAAGGACATGGCAAGGTGAACTTCACCGCCCGGAGTCATGACGTTGGAGGAGAAGCCCTGGTGGTACTTCACGTCACCGGAACTGTCGATGATGCGCTTGCCTTCAAACTCATCAAACAGGTCGGCGGGGTTTTTACCCAGCGTGTTGACCAGCGTGTTGAGGCGGCCGCGGTGGGCCATGCCCAGCACAATCTCTTTGGCGCCGTGCTCACCGGCACGACGAATCAGACCGTCCAGCAGGGGAATGAAGCTCTCGCCACCTTCGAGGCCGAAACGCTTGGTACCCGGGTATTTACTGTCGAGATGACGCTCAAGGCCCTCAGCAGCGGTCAGGCGCTCCAGTACACGCTTGCGGAAGTCCTCGGTAAAGACCGGCTTGGAGCGGACGCTTTCCAGTCGCTGCTGCAGCCACTGCTTCTCGGCGAAGTTGGTGATGTGCATGATTTCCGGACCAACCGAGCCACAATAGGTCTGCTCCAGGTTATCGATCAATTCACGCAGCGGGGCTTCATCGGTACCAAAGAAGGTGGGGCCGGTCTGGAAAACGGTATCCAGATCCGCGGGAGTCAGGCCATGAAAGCCCAGATCAAGATCAGGCACCTGCTCGCGCACCATCAACCCTAATGGATCGAGCTTGGCTTTCTGGTGACCGCGGAAACGATAGGAACTGATCAGCTGAACGACCTTAACCTGCTTGCGCTCGTGTTCGATATTGGCGCCACCGGAACCCGGGGCCGCTATCGGACGAGCACGCTTTTTACCCAGCAGCTCAAAGTGTTCACGGATGACCGAGTGCGGTACATCCTGAGAGACAACGCCTTCAACACGGGGCAATTGCTCAAAGTAATTACGCCACTCCTCAGGAACGGCATTTGGATCGTGTAAATAGGTATCGTAGAGCTCTTCGACGTAGGCCGCATTCCCACCCGAAATATGGGAAGTCTTCCACAATCGCTCCATGATGCTGTCTTGCATTTGTGCCCACCTTTAATCAGGGTCTGGCTGCGGATGCAAGTCAAAAGCGAATCTGTTGTCAGTCTCCGGCTTTCCCCAGCCTTTCCGGACGCAGCAATCTACGACGGACGAGTCAGAGAGCACACAAAGTTGCCCGCAGGCAAAACTCGGCAGTGCGTGAACCCGGTGAGCAAAGCAAGCCAACAAACACGCTTTCTTCTTCACACAGTCAGCCCGATTCCGATGTACGGAATCATATACCCCGCTATTTCTAGCGTTTAGCCAACTTAAGAAGCCCGGAAAACACTCCGGGCTTCGCTTATTCCACTCTGCTCCCTCACGGGCGCCGGGCGGATTACAGTTCAAATATTCGTTGCCCGGGCTTCGGTCGCACTGAATTCCGGGCTTTGGGTCTCTGCACTAAATAGTCACGATTGCAGGGGTGCCGCCTCTTTGCGGGCGGCTTCTCCCTCAGGTTCCGCTGGACAACAACATGTTGCGGATGTGGCCGATGGCGCGAGTGGGGTTGAGACCCTTCGGACATACGGACACACAGTTCATGATGCCGTGGCAGCGGAATACACTGAACGGGTCATCCAGGTTAGCCAGGCGCTGCGCAGTTGCAGTGTCGCGGCTGTCCGCCAGGAAGCGATAAGCCTGCAGCAGACCGGCGGGACCGATAAACTTATCGGGATTCCACCAGAAAGACGGGCAGCTTGTCGAACAACAGGCGCACAAAATACACTCGTACAGACCATCCAGCTTGGCACGGTCTTCCGGAGACTGCAGGCGCTCGATAGCTGGCGCCGGAGTGTCGTTCTGCAGGTACGGCTCGATTTTCTTGTACTGAGCGTAGAACTGGCTCATGTCGATGACCAGGTCACGAATCACAGGCAGGCCGGGCAGCGGACGCAGGATCAGCTTGCCGCCGGACACAGACTCGGACAGAGGCTTGATACAGGCCAGGCCGTTCTTGCCATTGATGTTCATGCCGTCGGAACCACACACACCTTCACGGCAGGAGCGACGGAACGCCAGAGTCGGATCCTGGGCCTTGAGCAGCTCCAGCACATCCAGAACCATCAGGTCTTTACCCTGAGTGTCCACCTCGTAGCTTTGCATGTAGGGCGCAGAGTCGGTCTCTGGGTTGTAACGATAAACTTCTACTTTCAACATAATTCTGCCATCCCCAAATCAATAGGTACGAATCTTCGGCTCGAACGCTTCCATGGTCTTGGGTGCGAAGTTAACCGCACGCTTGCCAACACGTTTCTCAGCCGGGAAGTACATAGAGTGACACAGCCAGTTTTCGTCATCACGATCCTGGAAGTCTTCGCGGGCGTGTGCACCACGGGACTCTTTACGCTCTTCAGCGGCAATGGCAGTCGCCTCAGCAACTTCCAGCAGGTTCTGCAGTTCCAGTGCTTCGATACGGGCAGTATTGAAGGCGTTGGACTTGTCTACCAGCTTGACGTTGGCGATACGCTCGCGCAGCTCGGCCAGCTTGGAGATACCCTGCTGCATGTACTCACCCTTACGGAATACACCGAAGAAGTTCTGCATGGTGTTCTGCAGCTCCTTACGCAGTTCCGCCGCGCCTTCACCATTGTTGGTGTTGTTGACGCTGTTGAGGCGGGACATGGCGGCTTCCAGATCGGAATCGGTCGCTTCACGGTGCTCAATGCCTTCACGCAGCGCCTTCTCGATGTAGAGACCGGAGGCGCGGCCAAATACCACCAGGTCAAGCAGGGAGTTACCGCCCAGACGGTTGGCACCGTGTACGGATACACAAGCCACTTCACCACAGGCGTAGAAACCCTCAATCACCTGATCGTTACCATTGGCATCCTGGGTCAGTGCCTGACCGTGAATGTTGGTAGGAATACCACCCATCATGTAGTGACAGGTTGGTACCACAGGGATTGGCTCTTTCACCGGATCCGCGTGAGCGAAGGTACGGGACAGCTCCAGAATACCTGGCAGCTTGGCGTTCAGGGTCTCTTCGCCCAGGTGATCCAGCTTCAGGAACACGTGATCGCCTTCCGGACCACAACCGCGGCCCTCGAGGATTTCCAGTACCATGGATCGTGCCACAACGTCACGACCGGCCAGATCTTTGGCGTTAGGGGCATAACGCTCCATGAAGCGCTCGCCGTCCTTATTGACCAGGTAACCACCCTCACCACGACAACCTTCAGTTACCAGTACACCGGCACCGGCGATACCGGTTGGGTGGAACTGCCACATCTCGATGTCCTGCACCGGGAAGCCGGCACGCAGGGCCATACCGATACCGTCACCGGTATTGATGTGGGCATTGGTGGTGGAAGCGTAGATACGGCCGGCACCGCCAGTGGCGAATACGGTCGCTTTGGACTTAACGTAAACAGTCTCACCATCTTCAATGTTGATGGCGATAACGCCAGTGACAACGCCGTCCTGGTTTTTCACCAGGTCAACAGCGAACCACTCGTTCATGAACACGGTGTTGTTCTTGACGTTACCCTGATACAGGGTGTGCAGCAGCGCGTGACCGGTACGGTCGGCAGCAGCACAGGTACGGGCAGCCTGGCCACCACGACCGAAGTCCTTGGACTGACCGCCAAAAGGACGCTGGTAAATACGGCCATTCTCTTTACGGGAGAAAGGCAGGCCCATGTGATCCAGTTCGAAAACCGCTTCCGGACCTACGGAACACATGTATTCGATGGCATCCTGGTCACCGATGTAGTCAGACCCCTTGACGGTGTCATACATGTGCCAGCGCCAATCGTCATTCGGATCTTCAGATGCAATCGCACAGGTAATACCGCCCTGGGCGGAAACTGTGTGAGAACGGGTTGGGAAAACCTTGGTAATTACCGCAGTTTTGTAGCCGGACTGTGCCAGCTGCAGGGCTGCGCGCATACCTGCGCCGCCACCGCCGATCACAATACCGTCAAAAGAAATCGTACGCATGTTCGCCATTGCTTAGAACCCCCAAAGAATTTCAATGCCCCAGACCACATAGGTCACGGTAATCACGCCCAGTACCACCTGAGCCAGCAGGCGCAGAACAGTGGCTTTGGCGCCCATCATGCGGTTGGTGATGTAGTCGGTGAGCACAGCCCAGAGACCAATCCAGGCATGGGCAGCAATGGACAGCAGTGTGGCCAGACTGAATATACGCATCCACAGGTGGCTATAAAGGCCTTTCCACTCGGCGTAAGTCATCTCGGGCGTACAGAGAATAAAGGCAACAATAAAGACCAGGTAAGCTGCCATAACAACGGCACTTACACGCTGGATCAACCAGTCGTAGAGTCCGCTACGACCAAAACTAGTTACTGCGGTTACCATACCCATACCCCCGCCAGAATGATTAATACGATGGCTACTACCAGAAGGATCTTGGCCCCCAAGCGCCCACCTTCCAGAGTTTCACCAATGCCGCAATCCATGATCAGGTGGCGAACGCCAGCTACCATGTGATAAGCCAAAGCCGCCAGAGTACCCCAGATCAGAAACTGAATCAGAGGCTGCTGCAGACTGTTCTGCAGAGACGCAAAACTTTCAGCGGAATCCAGACTGCAATCCAGCATACTCAGGAGTATGGCAACGCCGGCAAACAGGATGACACCGGAAACGCGGTGCAGAATGGAGACATAAGCGGTGATGGGTAGTTTTATTGTGGCAAGGTCGAGATTGACAGGTCTGTTCTTGTTCACGGTTAAGTCACACCTTTTCCAGCCCGTTGCCGGGCAAATATGTAGATTTCAGCCGAAGCTGTGCATCCCCCAAGCATAGGCAGTTGAGACAGATAGTGCCAACGAGGCCAGCTGCAAGACGCGCAAAATTATAGAGACCTGCCTGTAAAAAAACAACAAAATAGGACTCTCGACCAAAGTCGGGGTACCCTGCCCGCCGGCACCCAAAGCCACACCCCCTCCAACCACAGCAAACACAGCCCTTTGCGCCCACCCCTTCCCGATGCGCGAAGCCGCTGCCAACTTAAATACCCATACAGGGCAGGCACTTACTGCACCACAACAAAGCAGGAGACAATAAAAGGAAGGAATTCCGCACCACAAGAGACCACTGATTAAATTGCACTCAGGCGACAACCCTTTTGCGGTCGCAATTCAGCGGATCCCGGGTTCTGGCACCGAATTTGAATTGACAATCCCGAGCGGCTCCTTATAGTGTCCCCGGCCTCAGAATCCGATTCTCGAAGAGGCCCTTCTGGGCTAGAATCGGCTTCCTTACACAATTTTTAGAACAGGAGTCCGTAATGGCTGATAAGAAAGCGCACCTTTCGGTCGACGGTTTGGATAATTCCTTCGAGCTTCCCATTTACTCTGGAACCGTTGGTCCAGACGTGATCGATGTCAGCAGCCTGGCCGGTCAAGGTTACTTCACCTACGACCCAGGTTTCATGTCTACCGCATCCTGCGAATCCAAACTGACCTACATCGACGGCGCCAAAGGCGTGCTGCTGCACGGTGGCTACCCCATCGAACAACTGGCAGCCCATTCCGACTACCTGGAGACCTGCTACCTGCTGCTGAACGGCGAACTGCCAACTGCAGAGGAAAAAGAAGAGTTCGTAGACATCATCACCAACCACACCATGGTGCATGAGAACATCGCTCACTTCTTCCGTGGCTTCCGCAGCGATGCCCACCCCATGGCCATAATGTGCGGCGTTGTGGGTGCACTCTCCTCTTTCTATCACGACTCTCTGGACATCAATAATCCGGAGCACCGCAAGATCTCCGCTCACCGCCTGATCGCCAAGATGCCGACCCTGGCCGCCATGTGCTACAAGCACCACGTAGGCCAGCCGTTCATGTACCCGAACAACAAGCTCTCCTACGCCGAGAACTTCCTGCACATGATGTTCGGCACCCCTTGTGACGATCCGGAAGTCAATCCTGTGCTGGCGAAAGCCATGGACAAGATCTTCCTGCTGCACGCTGATCACGAGCAAAACGCCTCTACCTCTACCGTGCGTCTGGCCGGCTCCTCCGGTGCCAACCCATTTGCCTGTATCGCAGCCGGTATCGCCACCCTGTGGGGCCCTGCCCACGGCGGCGCCAACGAAGCTGTACTGAACATGCTGAAAGAGATCGGCTCCGTAGAGAACATCGACAAGTTCGTCGCCAAGGCCAAGGACAAGAACGATCCTTTCCGCCTGATGGGCTTCGGCCACCGCGTTTACAAGAACTTCGACCCGCGCGCCAAGGTTATGAAAGAGACCTGCGACGAAGTGCTGAGCGAGCTGGGCATCAAGGACCCAATGCTGGACATTGCCATGCGTCTGGAGCAAATCGCCCTGGAAGACGAGTACTTCATCGAGAAGAAACTCTACCCCAACGTCGATTTCTACTCCGGCATCATCATGAAGGCTATCGGTATCCCTACCGACATGTTCACCGTGATCTTCGCCACCGGCCGCACCGTAGGCTGGATTGCCCACTGGCACGAAATGATCAGCAACTCGTACAAGATTGGCCGTCCACGCCAGCTGTACACCGGTGCCGCTCCCCGCGACTACGTCTCTATCGACAAGCGCTGAGCAACACCCAGCAAAAAAGGCCGCACTTGTGCGGCCTTTTTTGCTTGTAGATTTTCTACAAAATCTTTCCGACAACCCCCTCTCAGGGCTGGCCCGCCCCCAATTCCTCCCCCAGGCGCCGATTCAGGTCCCCCCACTGAGGCAGACTTTGCCCGGCATCACTGCTGATCTGGCGGTGGCGATCCCTGGCCAGCCAAAGCCCCAGACCGTTAAAACTGTAGACAGGCAGTAAATCAGGCCTCTGCGACGCGGGCAGCAGGGTCTTGTTGATATTATCCAGAATCCAGGGCTCGGCATCCGGTGACGGATAGTAAGCCAGCACCATGTGGGCCTGGTCGTACTCCAGCGCCTTGACGTAGGTGATCCGCAGCTTGTCCAGCATCAACCCCTCATCGCTGAGGGTGAAGTATTTGCCGATAGAGAAATCCTCGCAGTCCCCCCCATTGGTGGCCAGCATTTCCACCGGGGTGGCCCAATAATCCTCCTGCCCCCAGTGCTCCTCGTCGCTGACCCAGGAGAGCCGGTTAAAGAAGTTATTCGCCGACCTCACTTTTTCCAGCTCCGCCAGCTCAACACGGGCCCCCACATCCTCCATCAACTGCTGCCAGGTCTCCACCCGATGGCGGGCCCGACGACCGTACTCCTTCTCCACCCGCTCCAGCAGTTGCTGATCCCTGACCTCACCGGTCGCCCCCGCCTCCACAGGCAGCAGCCCCAGCGCCAGCAAGCCCAATACACTGCACTTCAGCTGCGCACGCCTCCGCCAAACATCCCTCATCGTACCCACCCTTCTTGCCGGACCATCAAGCAGAAACCCCTGCGACCGGCTCACAAATCACTCGTGCAGCTCCGGCCAAGTGGCTATGATCCCTACCCCACTCCACTTCCCGGGCCATTCATGTCCACCCTCACCAACCGGCCTGCCGCCGGCATCCTCTACGCACTGGCCAGCGCTTTGGTCGGCAGCACCGCTGGTGCCGCCGGCAAATTGATCAGCGATGACCTGGGGCCATCGATGATTGTATTAATCCAGTACAGCATCTGCCTGATTGCCATGCTGCCATTGCTGTGGCGCAACGGCCCCGCTGTCTGGCGCAGCCAGCGCCCCCTCACACACCTGCTGCGGGGAATCGGGGGCTGGCTGAGCTTCTTTGCCTATTACACTGCCCTGAGCGGCATTCCTCTGGTAGACGCCAATTTATTGCGCAACACCGCGCCCCTGTTCGTCCCCCTGGTTACCCTGATCTGGGCCGGGGTACTGGTGCCGCGAAGCCGCTGGCTTCCCCTGAGCGTCGGATTCTTCGGCGTGATACTTATCCTGCAACCGGGTCACAGCACCCCCTTTAACGCCTATTACCTCGTTGGTCTTGCATCGGGAGCACTGCTCGCTGTCTCTATGGTAGGTACTCGCCAGCTCTCCTCCACCGAGTCTAGCAGCACCATTATGCTCTTCTATTTTCTCTTGTCGTTTTTGCTGAGCCTGCCGCTGGCGATACTCCACTGGCAGCCGGTTGCCTGGCACACGGCACCTTATCTGCTCTATATCGGGATCTCCATCTTTCTCGCCATGTGGCTTTATACCAAGGCCTACAGCTACGCCAAGCCGTCCATTGTATCCCCCATGAGTTACTTCGCGGTGATCTTTTCGGGGCTGCTCGGGTGGTTACTCTGGGACCACTTACCCGGCGCCCTGTCGCTGGCCGGCATCGCTCTGGTCGTCAGCGCCGGTGTCGGCACCGTCTACCTCGGCAATCGAACCACCAACCTCGCCAAAGACGAATAAAAGAGCATCTTTCGCCTGTCGATCATTTTGGTGCACCAAAAACAAAATATATAGTTGATCAGACACTTTTATATTTATGCAGCACAGAAATGGTGCGCTCCCGCACCAATATTTGACAGCGCCGGCATCGTTTACTTACAAAAGCAGACCAAAGAAAGTAAATATATCCAATAATTTCATAGACTTACAATTTCACACACAGTTGGCATGGCCATTGCTCTAGCGTGAGGCAGGCAGGATTGACCTGTTTTTCCTAACCCATAAGACCTGAGAGACGTTACCCCATGTCATACATCGAACCTTCAGAATTCGCCACCAAGATGGTGGATCAGGGCGAATCCAAAATATACATGTCCGCCAAGGACACGGTTGTAAGGGCCTTTATGGCTGGCGCCATCCTGGCTCTGGCTGCATTTTTCGCCATTACCGTTACCGTTAAAACCGGCAATCCGCTGGTGGGTGCAATCCTGTTCCCGGTTGGCTTTATCATGCTCTACCTGATGAAGTTTGACCTGCTCACCGGCGTGTTTACCCTGGTGCCCCTGTCCGTGATCGATCGCCGCCCCGGCTGCACCTGGAACCAGGTGTTCCGCAACTGGGGGCTGGTATTCCTCGGTAACTTTGGCGGCGCCCTGACCGTAGCCTTCTTTGCTTCCTTTATCCTGACCTATGGATACAACATTGACGGCGGCGTGATTGCCGAGAAAGTAAGTCACATCGGTGAATCCCGTACCCTGGGCTACAAGGAGCACGGCGTAGCAGGTTGGTTTACCATCTTTATCCGCGGCATGCTGTGTAACTGGATGGTATCCATGGGTGTTGTAGGCGCCATGATCTCCACGTCAGCTTCCAGCAAAATGGCCGCCATGTGGATGCCGATCATGCTCTTCTTCTACATGGGCTTCGAGCACTCCATCGTTAACATGTTCCTGTTCCCCTTCTCCATGATCATGGGTGGTGACTTCACTCTGGTGGACTACTTCCTGTGGAACGAAATCCCCACCGCACTGGGCAACCTGGTGGGCGGATTCCTGTTGGTGGGCCTGCCGCTGTACCTGACTCACGTACGCACCAGCCCCAACCGCACCCTGGCCTGATCCGCAAGGCAATAAGGAACGGCGCCATCCCTTTTTAGTAAACGGGTGGCGCCAACCCAATTATGCGCAAGTCGTTACAAGTCATCGTTGGCGCCCACAGCAGCGCCGGCCGTAAATCCATCAACCAGGATTTTCACGGCTCCCGAATTCCGGAAGAACCCTTGCTGACATCCAAGGGTATTGCCATTGCCCTGGCGGATGGTATCAGCAGCAGCAAGGTCAGCCAGGAAGCCAGTACCGCCTCTGTGCGCAGCTTTCTCGAAGACTACTTCTGCACCCCGGAAACCTGGTCTGTAAAAAACTCGGCACTGCGAGTCCTGCAGGCCACCAATTCCTGGCTCTTCGCCCAGACCCGCTACAGTCCTCACCGCTTTGACCGGGAAAGAGGCTATATCTGCACCTTCAGCGGCCTGATTCTCAAATCCACCACCGCTCACGTATTTCATGCCGGCGATGCCAGGGTCTATAAACTCCAGGGTGATCAACTGGAACAGCTGACCCAGGACCACCGGCATTATGAATCTGCAGAGAGCAGCTACCTCACCCGCGCCCTGGGGATTCACCAAACCGTGGAACTGGACTATCTGTCACTGCCGGTGGAGAGCGGTGATACGTTCGTGCTGGCCACCGATGGCGTCTACGAATTCATCCCTGCAGAGGCCATCGTGGCGTTGTTGCAGCAGTATGGTGATGACCTTGAGCGGGCGGCAGCCGCCATCATTGACCGGGCACTGGATTCCGGCAGTGATGACAACCTGACCGTGCAATTGCTACGTGTCAAACAGTTGCCGGAGCGCAACCTGCAGGAGCTGCAACAGCAGAGCCTTAACCTGCCGCTACCCCCGCAACTGCGGCCGCGCATGGAATTTGAAG
Organism: Pseudomaricurvus sp. HS19; assembly: GCF_009857815.1. Classification (GTDB taxonomy): domain Bacteria; phylum Pseudomonadota; class Gammaproteobacteria; order Pseudomonadales; family Cellvibrionaceae; genus Pseudomaricurvus. The sequence continues at coordinate 1,175,055 of NZ_WVVW01000001.1, forward strand.
GCTACCTGATAACCCGCGAGCTCTACATCAGCAGTCGCAGCCATGTCTTTCTCGCCCGGGACCTGGAGAGCGGTGAACAAGTGGTGATCAAAACCCCTTCACGGGAGATGAGCGCCGACCAGACCTACCTCGAACACTTCCTGATGGAGGAGTGGATCGCCCGCCGGCTCAACAACCCGCACGTGCTGAAGGCACCGCCGCTGGCGCGCCAGCGAAAATCCCTCTATCTGGTGACCGAATTTGTGGAGGGCCAGACCCTGGCGCAGTGGATTATCGACAATCCCCAGGCACCACTGGAATCCGTCCGCTCTATCATCTCGCAGATTGCCAAAGGCCTGCAGGCTTTCCATCGCCAAGAGATGCTGCACCAGGACCTGCGCCCCAACAACATCATGATTGATGCGGGAGGCACGGTAAAAATCATCGATTTTGGGGCTGTCCATGTTGCCGGCCTGGCGGAGCTGCAGCCGGAAGCCCCGCAGCAGGTACCCGGCACCGCCCAATACACAGCACCGGAGTATTACCTCGGGGAATCAGGAACCCCCGCCTCGGATGTCTACTCACTGGCGGTCATTGCCTACCAGATGTTATCGGGGCAGTTTCCCTATGGCAGCAACGTGGCCCGTACCCGCAGTCGAGCGGCGCAGAACAAACTTAGCTACCACTCTGTGATGACGGATGACCTGCAAGTACCCCTGTGGGTGGATGAAGCCCTGAAAAAAGCGACTGCGGTGGATCCCCGCCGGCGCTACAGGGAGGTATCGGAGTTTGTGCACGACCTGCATAAGCCCAGCGCCGCGTTCAGCAGCCGTCACCGGCCGCCGTTGCTGGAGCGTAATCCGGTGCAGTTCTGGCAGTGGGTATCGTTTATTTTGCTGGTGATCGTCATTCTGCAAGCCGCCTACCACTGACGACGTGACTCAGCTCAGGGACGGGTGTTCGCTTCCAGTTCCGCGAGAATGCGCAGCGCCTGTTCACGGCTGTCACCACAGAACTCCCGCTCTGCCTGAAACTCGCGGCAGAAGCGGGGATAGTCAGCCTGCTCCCATATCCGGCAACTCATTGTGACCTGATCCAGGTTTACACAGGGCACACCCGCCGGCTTACCCTGAGGCATGCCGGGTATGGGCTGCACGATCAACGGGGCAATACAGCAGGCACCGCAACCTTTGCGACACTCCATACCGGACTACCCATTACCCGCCTGTGTCGATGAGCTGGCATCCACAGTGCCAAGGCACTGTTCAATCTCTGCCGCCTGCAAAGATTCCTGCTCCAGCAGCGCATCAATCAGCATCTGCAGTTGCGGACGGTGACTCTGCAGCAGTTGCTGCACCTGCTCCTCCGCCTGTTTAAGCAGCCGTGACACCTCACTGTCAATCTGCTGCGCCAGAGCTTCACTGTAGGGTCTTGGCTCCGTCAGCTCCCGGCCAAGAAACGGGTGGGTCTCGCCTTCGGCAAAACCGATCGGGCCCAGCGTCTCACTCATGCCCCAGTTCACCACCATCTGCCGCGCCAGCCGGGTCGCCTGTTTGAGATCTTCTGCGGCGCCTGAACTGGTATTACCGAACATCAGTTTCTCCGCACCGCGCCCGGCAAGGAATATGTTCAGGCGATCCATCAGATAGGGTTCATCAAAGTTATGCCGCTCCTCTTTCGCCATCTGCTCGGTCATCCCCAACGCGCGGCCGCGCGGCACAATGGTGATTTTCTGCAACGGGTCAGCATGCGCGGAAAACCAGGTCACCAGTCCGTGCCCGGCCTCATGACAGGCAATGCGATGGCGCTCACCGGGATTGAGCAGGTGCGGGCGCTCCTCCCCCATTAACACCTTGTCACGGGCATGGGCAAAGTCGTCGGCACTCAGATTCGAATGCTGCTCCCGCGCGGCCCGCAATGCCGCCTCGTTAACCAGGTTCTCAATGTCGGCTCCGGAAAACCCGACGGTCAGGTTGGCGAGGTCATCCAGGCTGACATCGTCCGCCAGTGGTGTGTGCCGGGTATGCACCTTGAAGATCTCCCGCCGCGCCGTTTTATCAGGCAGATCAAGAATCACCTTGCGATCAAAACGACCCGGGCGCAGCAACGCCGGATCCAGAACATCGGGGCGGTTTGTGGCCGCCAGCACCACCACCACATCCTCCGGTTCAAAGCCGTCCATCTCGGCGAGAATCTGGTTCAGGGTCTGCTCACGCTCATCATTGCCGCCGCCAAGCCCGGTGCCCCGCACTCGCCCCACCGAATCTATCTCATCGATAAAGATCAGCGCCGGGGCCTCCTTGCGAGCCATCTGGAACATGTCACGCACCCGCGATGCCCCCACCCCTACATAGAGCTCGATAAACTCGGAACCGGTGATGGAGAAAAACGGCACGCCGGCCTCTGCGGCCGTAGCCTTGGCCAGCAATGTCTTGCCCGTACCGGGGGCTCCCATCATCAACACCCCCTTGGGAATCTTGGCCCCCAGGGCCTGAAAGCGGGCCGGTTCCTTGAGGTAAGCAATGATGTCGCCCAGGTCCTGCTTGGCCCCTTCGAGGCCGGCAACGTCATCGTAGGTAGGCCCACTGTCACTGCGCTGGTAGCGACGGGCTTTGGACTGGGAAAAATTGAGTAGGCCGCCACCGCCCATCCGCGATTGCAGCGAGCGTGACAGGAAGACAAACAGCGCGATCATCAGCACCCACGGCAAAAATCCCAACAGGATGCTGAGCCACACCGGTGATTCATCGGAGAGCACAGTGACGTCCACATCACCGTCCTCCAGAGTTTGTAACAGGGTATCGCCGGCAAAGGCAGGCATGCGGGTACGAAAGTCAGCGCGCTTGCCGGTACTGGTGGCGGTACCACTGCCGCTGCCGCTGTAAACGCCCTGCACATCGGCGCCGCGAATCTCCACGCTGGCGACCCGCTGCTGCTCAAGCGCCTTGACGAATTGCGTGTAGGAGATGGTGTCCGGTGGAGCCGGCTGCTGATAGACACTGAAGTAGTAGAGCAGGAAGAGAACCGCCGCCAACCAGATAAACCATGGATCGCGAAACAGCTGTGGTTTTTGTGACGATGAGGATTTGTCGGGGGGCGTTTTGTCCATGTTACTCTCTGCGGAGTCTGTACGAATTATGGATTGGCAGCCTGGGACATACTGGCCAGAGAGGCGATGCTACCTCTAACGGAAGGCCGGAGGCTCGCGCTTGCCAGCCACACCAGGCGGGCGGACAGCAAGCGCAGTCGACAACTCAGTTGAGGGTCATCACATCCACTTTCAGGGCCGACATCACGCGCTCTGACGTATTACCACGCATGGCCATCAGCAAACCCTTGCGGCGCAGGGTACCAATCACCACGATATCCGCGGAAATCTCCTCGGCCAGTTTGGATACAACCTCATCCGCCGGCCCCTGCAGAATGTGCAGCTTGTCCGCCTCAATACCGATGCTGCGCATCATGTTGCCACGGTCCGGGTAACTGAGGGAGTCCGAATAGGCATTTACTACCTGGAAGTCGGCGTCGTAGTGCTCTGCCAGCCACTTGCCGCGGGTCAGGATGCGGGTATTCAGGTCTTCATACTCCGGCGAACGATCCTGCATTTTAACGGCAGCCAGAACCACCTCGCGCTTGCTGGGAACACCAGGACGGCAGATCACCACCGGACACTTGGCGTGGCGCATCAGCTGCCACTTGTTATCGGTAAGGCGATTGCGTGAACGCTGTGCCGAGTAGTCAGACAACAGGATCATATCCGGATCGGTTTTCTCTGCCGCCTGCAAAATCGCCTCATACCAATCGGTCGACCAGCAGATCACCAGCGTGTAATCCAGCTGCTGCTCATCAAGGGGGCGACGCAGGGCTTCGAACCAATGGTTGTCGCGATAAATGTCCGGATTGTCGGCGTCCATGGAAGTCGCAGCAGGGTCTACGCCCACGAAAATTTTCAGCTTCGGCTTCACCTCGCGACGGCGGGAGGTAATCAGGGCGCGCTGCAGGGCAATATGCTCATCCTGGGTAGGATCAACGACAATAAACAGTGTATCCGGGTTGGCCATATTATTTGTTTTCCAGTTCCTGGTGAATTCACTAACAGTCTATGCCGGCTTGTATGGCCGGTTGTTGACAGTGGCCAGTCTAACAACTGGTGTCAGTGCCAGCGAGCAGATTTTTGCCGCCACCACAACCCTCAGCGCGCTTAGACCTTAGTTGACGTGTATCAACGGCAGTCAGCCAGCAGCTGTTTAGACTGGCCCCATATAATTCAAATCCTCCCGAGGTGGGCCATGTCATCCCATACCTTTCCGCTGACAGAGACCAGCACAACAGACCAGGCCGGCAGCTACACCGCGAGCGGCTGCTGGGAACAAGCCTATGCCGAACACGGCGTGGACCCGGAGGATCTCCACATCACACCACTGCGCCAGCAGCAAGCCTCACCACTGGGATTGAGCTTCTACGCCCCGCCCCAACTGCAACGCCAGTTACAAAGCAGTCCCTACTCGCCCCGCCACCTGCTGGACGCCATGCTCAGGGAGCTGGGGCAGCGCAGCGAAGACACCGGGCGGCGCAAGGTGCTGTGCCTCTATTGGCACCTGCCCCACGATCTGCTGGACGACGCAGAAGTCACCGAATTTATGTATTTTGTCGGCCGTCGCTACCCCCTGGGGGACAACCCCGAGGTAGATTACTGTGTCGGTTTCAGTGGCAACGACCTGCAACCGGGGCGGCTGGCATTGTTTAAGGGACTTGGTTTTAACCACTTGCAGCTGGTGTGGGACGGACAGCAGTCAGGCCCGCAAACGGATCTGCCCACCGTTAACGGGGAGGCCCTGCTGACCCGCGCCTCGGCCTACTGCCAGCAGTTCCACTTCCGCCACTTCAGCCTGCGACTGGAGCACCCCCTGCCCCACCTGGAGCGCACCCTGAGGGCTATGGAGACGGCCGGTATGCGGCTGCCCGAACGCATTGTTGTGACCCCCGACAGCAGCGCCGGGTTTGAGCGTTTCAGCGAGCAGTTCCGGGCCCTGCGACAGCTGCAATACCGGGTGCTGGGCAACGATTGCTTCGTGCGCAGCGCTTCCCCGCTGGCCAATGCACAAGCAGAGCACCACCTCACCCTCAATACCGAAGGCTATAACCACCTCGGCGTGCACGACGTGGTGGGGCTGGGCCCGGGTAACCGCAGCAGTCTGGGCCACCTGCGCCAACTCAATCCGGCAACCCTGACCGACTACCTGCGCCTGCAGCCCCGCCTGCTGTTTGCCCCCCTCCCCAATGCCCGGCTGAAAGCGTTTATCGACTCACTTCTGTGCTATCACAGCGCGGACCTGAAATACCTGCAGGATCGCTACCAGCTCAACCTGGAAACCATCCTGCAGCGCTGGCGAGAGCAAGAGCAGACACCCGGGGAGCTATTCAGCATCAACAACAGCCAGATACACCTGACCGAGTGCGGAATTCTGCGCCTGGCGACCCTCTGCAAACAGGCGCTAAACCCTGGTACAGACTCTTGATTCCAGCGTCGAAAGCACGAGTATCCATTTGACGCCATACCGGTGCTATAGCAAAATATCGGCTCTACCCGCCACCCGTGTTCCGCACGTCCCCAGATAGAGCCAGCTTCATGAGTGATACCAACGCCACATGCGCCAAACCGGTTCAACGCTGTCACCACAATCCTCTTGTGTCCTGTGGCGACTGTCGGCTCAACGCGATCTGCCTGCCCATCAGCCTGCATGTGGAAGATATCGACAAGCTGGACCAGATCATTCAGCGCGGCCGCCCACTGCAGAAGGGCGAGTACCTGTATCGCTCCAACGACCAGTTTACGTCGGTATTTGCCGTTCGTTCCGGCACCATCAAGGCGGTCAACATCACCAACGACGGTGAAGAGCAGGTCACCGGATTCTATCTGCCGGGTGAAATTCTCGGCATGGATGGCATCGCCCAGAATCACTACACCAACTCCGCCATTGCCCTGGAGACCTCGGCAATTTGCGAAATTCCCTTCTCCCGCCTGGAAGAGCTGAGCCTGCGCCTGCCTTCACTGCAGCGACACTTCTTCCAGCTGATGAGCAAGGAAATTACCGCCGACCAGCAGTTGATCACGCTGCTGAGCAAGAACAGCGCCGACGAACGCATCGCAGCCCTGCTGCTGAGCATCTCCGCCCGCAACCAGAACCGGCACCTGTCGGCAACCTCTTTCCGCCTGCCCATGTCGCGCTCCGATATCGGTAACTACCTGGGCCTGACCATCGAAACCGTCAGCCGTGTATTCAGCCGCTTCCAGAAAAAAGAGCTGCTGGCAGTGGATAAAAAAGAGATCAATATCCTGGATATGGACGGACTGAAGAACGTCGCGCAAGCACAACCCGCCAGTCGCAGCTGACTCCTTGCAACGCTCGCACCCCGGCCAGCAGATCCAGACAGACACAAAAAAGCCCGGTATATACCGGGCTTTTTTTTGGTTCACAGGCAAGCGTTCAATCAGAACTTGTAACCAACGTTGAGCTGGTAGACCCATGGGTCGATCTCAACATTATCAATGGTAATGGTGTTGGCACCCGCAGTGATTTCAGCATCGGTGTCGATGTCAATCCAACGCAGGGAAGCGTTTACCTGCCAGTTGTCATTGAGCTGCACATCCACGCCCACCTGCAGTGCCAGACCAATGGAGTCATCCAGTTCCAGGTCTGCAGAGCCCAGTACACCCTCCAGATCGGAAGAGACATCTTCTTCAAAGAACATGGTGTAGTTAATACCGGCACCTACGTAAGGCGCGATCTGGCCCGCAGAACCCATAGGGTACCAGACAGCGGACAGCGTCGGTGGCAGGTGGCTGGTTTCGCCCGCGTCTACCTTGCCCAGACCCAGCGCACCGGTATCGGCAGTGATGTCATGGGTAAATGGTGTCGCCGCCAGCAGCTCAACACCGAAATCGCTGTTGATCATGTAGGTGACGGTCAAGCCGAGCTGGGTATCGGAATCCACCTCCACTTCACTGCCACTGATCGCACCACCGTTCAGGGCCAGTGGGTCACTGCTGTCATCGGGAGCCACGTGTGCCACACCGGCACGTACAATCCAGTCACCTGCTTCATAGGCATTGGCCTGCATGGCAAAGGTTGCACAGGAAACCGCAGCAGCCAGGGACAGATGCTTAAATACCTTATTCATATTCCGCTCTCTCTTTCAGGGTATATCTTGTTGTGATGGGTGCATTACAACGGAAAGCGGCACAAGGTTTCTTGATCTGGATTAAGTCTTTTACAACTCCCGCGCGACACGGGACAATTGCGCAAACCCCACCGGAGTGATGGTAATGACAACTTCCCGACTGGACACTTCCCGACTGGACAGAGTCCTGCAGCTTATTGACGAGCGCAACGCACAGGACCCCCGCAGTGAACTGCTTGAAAACCAGGACATACCCAAAGAGCTTCTCTATGGCCAGCGCATGAGCGCCACACTGCAAAACTTCAAGCCCGATGCCGGCGAACTGTTGCAGATCGCTTGCCGCGCACAACATATCGAGCGCTGGATCCTGCCGCGCAGCGACTACCCCATGGATCGCCAGGGCTACAAACAGTGGCGTACCCAACTGGCCCAGCACCACGGCCAACTGACCGCGCAACTGATGGCCGGGTGTGGTTACAGTGAAGACGAGCAGCAACGGGTCGCGACCATCCTGCAGAAAAAGCAGCTCAAGCGGGACGCGGAAGTCCAGACCCTGGAGGACGTCGCCTGCCTGGTGTTCCTGGAATATTACCTGAACGAGTTTGCCGGCAAGCACGAGCACCAGAAACTGCTGGATATCGTGCGCAAGACCTGGAACAAAATGTCCGACGAGGGACACGCTGCTGCCCTGCAATTGCCCCTCTCCGCTAACATGCTGGATATGGTCAAGGAAGCGCTGGGCCTGTAAGCATGACCTACCTGACGTTAAAAACTGTGCACCAGCTGCTGGTGGCGATGAGCGTTTCGTTCTGGATGTTGCGTCTGCACTGGCAACGTCGCAATACGCTGCAAACCAAAGGCGCCTGGCCACGGCGGCTGGCACCAATGATTGATACGCTGCTGCTGGGCAGCGGACTCTGGCTTATACACCTGACAAACTTCACACCCTTTAACAGCCACTGGCTGACCGCGAAACTGGTTTTGCTGATTTGCTACATCCTGTTGGGGGCCATGGCCCTGAACTACGGCCGCCCCCGACATCGCGTCGCCTATTGCAGCGCCGGCATAATTTGTGTGCTGCTTATGATTCTGCTCGCCAGGTTCAAACCTGCCTTGTGATAGGGACATGCCTCCGCCATAATCCGGGGCCATTTGGCATCCGGTGCAGTCCGGTGCCTTACCCAGCCATACCTGACCTAACGGATTGATAACAAGACGCTCATGTGGTTTAAAAATCTTCTCGTATACCGTTTTACCCGCCCCTTTGATCTCTCCCCCGAACAGCTCGACGAACAACTGCGCAAGGATCAGTTCACCCCCTGCGGCAGCCAGGAGACCAGCCAGGCTGGCTGGGTATCCCCCATGGGCGACCTCAGCCAGGAGCTCTGCCACACCGCCAATGGCTGCATCATGCTCTGCGCCCGCAAGGAGGAAAAAATCCTCCCCGCCGCCGTGGTCAGGGAAAGGCTCGAGCAGCGTGTGCAGGAGATAGAAGCCAAAGAAGATCGTCGTGTCTATCGCAAAGAGAAAGAGACACTCAAGGAAGAGATCATTTTCGAGTGCCTGCCCCAGGCCTTCACCAAATCACGCCGCACCTTTGGTTACATCGACACCCAACAGGGCCTGCTGCTGGTGGATGCCTCCAGCTATGCGGCCGCCGAAGCCTGGATCAAGCTGCTGCGCGAAAGCATCGGCAGCCTGCCGGTGATTGCGGTGCAGGTGGTTGATACCCCGGCGCGGGTCATGACCGACTGGCTGCAGGGGGGCGAACTGCCGGAGGCACTGGAGAACGGTGACGAATGTGAGATGCGGGAGGCCAGTGAAGGCGGCGCCATTGCACGGATGAAGAAGCAGGATTTGAGCGGCGACGAGATCGAAGCCCACCTCTCCGCCGGCAAACTGGTGCATAAGCTGGCCCTGCAGTGGGACGAGCAAGTGCAGTTTGTGCTGCAGGATGACCTGGCCATCAAGCGCCTGCGCTTCAGCGAAAAACTGGTCACCGAGGCTCAGGACGCCTCAGACGGGGACAAGGCCGCCCAGTTCAACGCTGACTTTGCCCTGATGACCGGCACGCTGCAGGAGCTGCTCCCTGCCCTCTTCAGCTGGTTTGGAGGCGTCAACGACCACACCCCGGTGTAAAGGTCATTTACGGCCATGTTGGCGCTCATATCTACATATTAATTGACACAATGCCAGAGCGTGACTTAAATCACGATCGTACCCAGAGACGCCGTGGCCCGACCACGGCTCATAATAAACATAACAGTACTCAGGTGTGTCACTATGAAAACCTTCACCCTCCCGGTGTTGCTGGTCCTGCTGCTGCCTTGCCTGGCGCAGGCGGAAGACGACTTCCCCAGCTATCTCTCACCCAAATATTGCACAGACGTAAAGCTCGACTTTATGACCAGCTCCATGAAGAGCCTGCGTCGATACCGCGACTCCCAGCTCGCCTCCCGTCATCGCGGCGGCATGAACAATATCCGCACCTACCTGATGCAACGGCAGGAGTGGCTACTGGAATGCGACAGCTATCTGCAGGCCACCCGTGAAACCCGGCTGTTCAAGGATGACGCCACCTCGGCCAACATCTTCAACGCCATTGAAAGCGTCAGCAGCGAGCTGCAATCCCTGATCGCAGGGGTCAGCTATTCCGTGGAGCCAGGTGGTGAAATCACCGATGTCGCTTCGCAGAAGTTCGACCGACTGTTCAAACTGGTGGATGATCATCAGACCTTGCTGATGATGAGAGGACAGTTCGTAGCCCGCTAATGACGGGCACGTTCACTGCACAGACAACAGGTGCCGGGCGGCACCTGTTTTTCAGCTCTCCTCAGCCGAGGATTTCCGCTTCAGTGACAGGGTTGCGCGTGGCGCACTGTCAGCGGGACGCTTGTAGGACTTCTGTACCCGGCTGACCGGGACTCTTGACGGCGCATTCTGCTTCGCCGCTTCTGCAATAGCCTCCACACCGAGGCGCAACAGTCGCACCTGCTCAATGGCACTCATTCCCACAGGGAACTTGCCGGGGTGTACAGCACTGGGATCTCTTGGGTTGCCTTCCACTTCCAACCGGAATCCGCTTTCATGGACGGCGCATCGACTGTCCAGGTCAACCGTCCAAGCATTTAGATTCATAGTTTTAACTTCATTCTGGAATAATTGGCCGTCGATTACACCACACAGCCAGCATCGGGTAAAAGGGAAAAGAGCAGCGGCTGTGACCTGATCGACGCAATGGATATGGCGCCACAATCAACGCGCCACTGAGGAGGGATACCGTGCCGGTTAATCCCCTTCCCGCAGCTGGCGCTCGGGAGCCGGCGCACCAATATGGTCCTGGTTACGCTGTTTGGCCAGGGTCACCTGCTTCTGGCGTTCGGCAAATCGCTGGCGCTGCTCCGGGGTCTGGCGGTGGTGGCAGCGGGGACAAGCGACGCCTTCGATATAGAGTTCAGAGGCCTTGTCGGCCTCGCTGATGGGCTCACGACAGCCGTGGCAGAGGTCGTAGGAGCCGGGCTGCAGGTCGTGGCCGACGCTGACCCGATTGTCGAAGACGTAGCACTCGCCGTCCCACAGGCTGTCGCTGGCAGGAACGTCCTCCAGGTATTGCAGGATGCCGCCATGGAGGTGGTAGACCTCATCAAAGCCCTGCTCCTTCAGATAGGCGGTGGACTTTTCACAGCGGATGCCGCCGGTGCAGAACATGGCGACCTTTTTGTGCCTGGCCGGATCCAGCTCCCGCGTCACATAGTCGGGGAACTCCCGGAAACTGGCAGTATTGGGGTTGAGGGCGCCGCGGAAGCTGCCCAGCTCGTACTCGTAGTCGTTGCGGGTGTCGATCACCACCACTTCGGGATCGGAGATAAGCGCATTCCAGTCTTTCGGGGCCACATAGGTGCCCACCACCCGCCGCGGGTCAATCCCCTCCACCCCCATGGTGACAATCTCTTTCTTGAGCTTCACCTTCATGCGGTAGAACGGCAGGGTCGTGTCAAACGACTCCTTATGACTCAGGTCCACCAGCCGCTCATCGGCCCGCAGCCACGCCAACAGACGATCAATGCCCTCCCGGGTACCCGCCACCGTGCCATTGATGCCCTCGGCGGCCAGCAGCAGTGTGCCCTTGATACCGGCGTCCAGGCACTCCTGCAACAGGGGTTCGCGCAGCTGCTGATAATCCGGCAGGGCGACAAACTTGTAGAGGGCGGCAATAACGTAGGGCTGGGACATGGCAATCACTTCGGGTCTGGCTAAAAAGCGCGCAATTGTACCCGCTTGGCAGGCTGCCGCCTAGACCCGCCAGACAGCGCTAGTCCGCCTTGGAGCCCCCCAGGCACTGGGGCGAGGCCGGTGCCTGTTGCTGCTGGCGCTCCCACTCCTCCGGGGTGTAGGTGTGCAGCGCCAGCGCATGGACACCGCCGGACATCTCATCACTCAGGGCCCGGTAGACCGCCTGGTGACGGGCTACCGCCCTTTGCCCCTCGAACTGCTGGCTGACGGCCACCACCCGGAAGTGGGACTCGGAGCCCGGTGGCACATTGTGCATATGGCTTTCGTTCTCCACGGCCAGAAAGGCCGGCTGCAGGGAAGCCTGCAATTTGCTCTCAATCTGCGACTGAATGGTCATAAATCACCCTGTTGGCTAAATTCACCGAAATAACGATGGCCACAGTATACGCCCCTGCCCCCGGCGCAGGGAGAGCGAATGCGACAGAGGGTATAGGCCGAATGCGACAGAAGGTATAGGCCGAATGCAACCGGGATTAAACGATGAGCGCGACCGCAGCGATAAAGTGAAGGTGATAAGAATCGCAGATCAGGTGAGCCGCGACGGCGCTTTTGCTATTATTCCCCCTCGTCACCGGCCCGGCCGGTTTTCCCTTGATTCCGGATTACCCAGTCTCCCCCATGCTTGATGCCAATGCCCTCTCCCAGCTGACTCAGCTGAAACAAAACATTCGTGCAGACAAAAACCTCGCCACCGGCACCATCCGGGGCAGCCAGGGACGTTTTGGCTTCGTCACCCTCGACGACGGTCGCGACATCTTCCTGCCGCCTGACGAAATGGCCAGGGTACTACCCGGTGACCGGGTCGAGGTGGCGCTCGGTGACAGCGGAGAAAGCAATGGTGAAGGCGAGAACCGCAAGCTGCAGGCCGAGCTGGACAAGCTGCTCGACTCGCCACAGAAAGTGGTGGTGGGCCAATACCTGATACGTGGCAAGGGCCATTTCGTCGCCGTGGATATGCCACAGCTGAACCGCTGGATCTTCCTGCCCCCCAAAGCCCGGTCCAACGCCAAAGAGGGGGATTACCTGCTTTGCCGTATCACCCGCCACCCGTTTGAGGATGGCAAGGGCCAGGCCAAGGTCACCGAAGTACTGGGCAGCCCCGGTGAAGCCGGCATCGAACACAAGGTCACCTGCCGCAAGTACCAGCTCAAGGGGGAGTGGAGCAAGGAACAGCTGCAGCAGGTGAAAGAGATTCAGGCCCGCAGCCTGCAGCAACTGCCGGACTACGCCGGTCGCGCGCAGCTGCAGCAGCTGCCCTTTGTCACCATCGACTCCGCCACCACCATGGACATGGACGATGCTCTCTGTGTCGAGCGCCGCGGCGATGGCTGGCAGCTGACCGTCGCCATTGCCGACCCCTCCTCCACCATTGCCCCCGGGACTGCCCTGGACAAGGTGGCACTGAAGCGAGCCAACACCGCCTACCTGCCCGGCCGCGCCATCAGCATGCTGCCGCAGGAGCTCTCCCACAACACCTACTCCCTGGTCCCCGGCGAAGAGCGCCCGGCACTGGTGTGCCACATGCAGGTGGAGAGCGATGGCCGCATCAGCGACACCCGCTTTGAATTTGGCCTGATCCGCTCCCACCACAAGCTCAGCTACCTGGGTGTGGCCGATTGGCTGCAGAACGACAATACCGACGCCGTGCCGGCAGAGTGCCAGCCGATGCTGCGGGAACTGGCCGAGTGCAGCCACGCCCTCAATCGCTACCGTGCTGAACACCTGCTGTTAATGGAAGAGCGGGACGACTACTACCTGCAGCTGGATGACAAGTGGCACATCAGCGCCATTCGCCGTGACCAACGCAACCTGGCACAGCAGATTGTGGAAGAGGCCATGCTGGCCACCAACCGCTGTGCCGGTGACCTGCTGGCGCAGCATCCGGGGCACGGACTGTTCTCCGGCCACGGCGGTTTTCGCCCGGAACGCCTGGAGAGCATCAAGGCGATCCTGCAGCAGGAGCTGCCACAGCTGGCGGAACTGGATCTGGCCACGCTCGACGGCTATCGCCAGCTGATCCGCCAACTGCAACAGAATGCGGATACCGCCGGACTGCTGGCAGCCTTCCGCCTGATGTTGCAGGCCAGTGAACTCACCACCGAAGCGCTGCCGCACATGGGGCTGGGCATGGACTACTACGCCACCGTCACCTCCCCTATCCGCCGTTACAACGACCTCCACAACCATCGTGCACTGCGGGCCATTCTTGAACAGAGCAGCGGCGAAGCATTGAACGCCGAACAGCTCGGCACCCTGCAGCAGGGAGCCTCCAGCGCCCGTCAGGCCAGCCGCGACCTGGAGCAGTGGCTACACTGCCTGTTCCTGCAGCAGCAGCCCGCTGCCACCTGGGCCGGGCGCGTCTCCCGCGTCACCTCCCAGGGGGTGTCGGTGGTGCTGACCGATTGGGGTATCAACGGCTTTGTGAAGCTGGATCCCAAGGCTTACCAGTTTGACCAGGATCGTATGACCCTGAGCAGTGACGAAGGCGGTTTTGTGCTGAACCAGGAGGTGCAGGTCACCCTGGAGCGAGTGGACCTGGACAAGAAGCGCATCAATTTTGCGCTGGTGGTAACCGAGGGCTGAGACGGCGTGAGCGGGAGCGGCCGGTGTCGCTCCTGCTTAACCGGCTGACAAACCCCATCGGTCTCTGATCAGATTTCCGACCAGAGTTTTTTCAGGCGCTTGTCGGACACAGGGGCGATGGTCTTCAGGGTCTGGGCAAACAGTGACACCCGGTACTCCTCCAGCATCCAGCGGTACTCCTGTGCCCGCTCGTTAGCGGCAAACAGTAACTCCCCCTCCTTCTGCTGGCGCTCCAGCCACGGCTGCCACAGCTGCTCCAGCTCCGCAGTCCACATCTTGTCCCGCTGAATCTGTGACGGTGCTTTCTCCAGCCGCAGCTCAATGGCTTTCAGGTAACGGGGATACTGCTGCAACCACTGCAACGGGGTCGCGTAGAGAAAGCCCGGGTACAGCAGCCGCTGCAGCTGCACATTGATATCACCGGCAGCGGTAGCGATGGCCAGCGCATTCTTGCTGCTCTTGATGGCTTTGCGTATGGCCACCACGCTGGTGAGCACCTGCAGCAACAACTTCTCCATCTCCTGGGCGGCGCCGGTGAGTTGTTTGCGACCGGCCGCCAGTGCCGCCTCGAAATCCACCTGCGTGCGCACCAGACCAGCGGCAAAACAGCTCTGCCGCACCGCCGCCAGCAGCAGGTCATCCACCACCTCTTCACGGCGACCAAGGGAGACCATGGTGAGCCCCATATCCTTACCCTTGAGCAGGGACTTCGACAGTGGTTTCACCAGATCCTGCAGGCTCAACATACCCAGCCGGGTGACGCCACGCAGACTCGACTGCTGCGCCTCCAGCGGGTTATCCAGCAGGCGCAGGGCCACACTGCTGCCTTCATCCAGCAGCGCCGGGTAGGCGGTAATCTGCATGCCGGCACGTTTCAGCTGGGTGGTTTCCGCCAGCTCGTCAAAGTCCCAGCGCTCGATGCCGGTGCGCTCCAGCGAGCTGTCGCTGCTCTGCAAGGTCTGCTGCAGCTGATCGCGGTAGCGCTCCCGCAGCGCGGTCAGGTCGCGGCTTTGCGCCAGCACCTTGCCACGCTCATCCACCACCTGGATGTTCATGCGGTAGTAGTCGTCCACCACCACCTTGTCCCACTCGTCGGCAGGAATCTCCACCAGTGTCTGGCGCTTCAGTTGATGGCCCAACGCCTCGGCCAGTGCCACGTTATCGGGCTTCATGGCGGCCAGCGCCTTGTCCACATAATCCGGCACCGGCACAAAATGTTTGCGCCACTGCTTTGGCAAGCCTTTCACCAGCTGTATGCACTTCTCCCGCAACAACCCGGGAATCAACCACTGCAGGCGCAATTCCGGCAACAGGTGCAATGCCGGCACCGGCACCTGGATACTGACACCGTCGGCCTCGGAACCCGGCTCAAAGTGATAGCTGAGCGGCAGGGTCAAGCCTTCAACAGTAAGGGTTTTGGGGAACTGGGCCTCGGTGATGGCGCTGGCGTCGTGCTGCATTAAATGCTCGCGGGACATATACAGCAGCCGCGCCTGAGCGGCATTGGCTTCTGTCTCCTTGCGCCAGCTTTCAAAACTCACCAGATTAAAAATGCCGGCAGGCACCCGCTCATCGTAAAAACGATAGATGATTTCGTCATCCACCAGGATGTCTCGGCGGCGCGACTTGGCCTCCAGCTCCAGCAGCTCTTCCTGCAGCTGTTTGTTATAGCGATAGAACTCGCCCTTGCCGCGGTAATTACCCTCCACCAACGCTGCGCGGATAAACACCTCCCGCGCCGTCACCGGATCGATGTTGCCGAATATCACCCGCGCCTTTTCCACCAGCGTCAGGCCGTAGAGCGATACCCGCTCATAGGCCATCACCTGCCCGCTTTTGGCGTCGTAATGGGGTTCATACTGATTGCGCTTAAGCAGGTGTTGCGCCGCCTGCAGCACCCAACCGGGCTCTATCTTTGCCACCTGGTGGGCAAACACCCGCGAGGTCTCCAGCAACTGTCCGGCAACGATCCAGGCCGGCGATTTCTTCACCTGCGAGGAACCGGGGAAAATCATAAAACGGCGGTTACGTGCACCCAGGTACTCCCGGTCCTCCGCCTTATTGCCCACATTGCCCAGCAGCCCCGGCAGCAGCGCACGATGCACATGCTCGTAGCTGGCAGGCTCCTTGTTGGCTTTCAGGTTGAGCGGCTTGAGGGCGGTCAGCAACTGGTGGTGGATCTCCCGCCACTCCCGCAAACGCAGCCAGGAGAGAAACTCCTTCTGGCACAACTTGCGGAACTGGTTCTGCGACAGGTCCTGGCGCTGCTGCTCGGCGTAGTCCCACAAATTCAGGTAAGCGAGAAAATCGGAGTGCTCGTCGTTGAAGCGGCGGTGTTTTTCATCCGCCGCCTGTTTCTTTTCCGCCGGCCGTTCGCGGGGATCCTGGATCGACATGGCACTGACGATGATCAGCATCTCCCGCAGGCAGTTGTGCTTTGCCGCCGCCAGCACCATGCGCCCCAGCCGCGGATCCACTGGCAATGTCATCAACTGCCGGCCCAGCGGCTTCACCTGCCCCTTGCGATCCACCGCCTGCAGCTCTTCCAGCAACTTGAAGCCGTCATTGAGCAAGCGCGAGTCGGGCATATCGATGAAGGGGAACTTGCGCACGTCACCCATGCGCAGGTTGAGCATCTGCAGGATCACCGCCGCCAGATTGGTGCGCAGGATCTCGGCATCGGTAAACTCCGGCCGGGAGAGAAAATCCTCCTCGCTGTAGAGGCGATAACAGATACCCTCACTGACACGGCCACAGCGCCCCATGCGCTGGTTGGCACTGGCCTGCGACACCGCCTCAATGGGCAGGCGCTGAATCTTGGAGCGAAAGCTGTAGCGGCTGATACGGGCGAACCCGGGATCAATCACATAACGGATACCCGGCACGGTGATACTGGTTTCCGCCACGTTGGTGGCCAGTACCACGCGCCGGCCGCGGTGGCCGGCAAATACCTTGTTCTGTTCTGCAAGACTCAGGCGGGCGTAGAGAGGCAACACTTCCAGGTGAGGAAAGTTGGCGTGTCGCAGCGCCAGCGCCGCTTCGCGGATTTCCCGCTCGCCACTCATAAACACCAGGATATCGCCGCCGCGGCGCGTGCCGCCCTTCTCGCTCTCGAGAATCTCATCGACGGTGGCGACGATACTCTCATACAGGTCTGCATCGCTGTCAGCCATGGGGCGGTAGAGCACGTCCACCGGGTAGGTGCGACCGGAGACTTCAACAATGGGGGCATTATCAAAGTGTTCGGAAAACTTCTGCAGGTCGATGGTGGCCGAGGTGATGATCAGCTTCAGGTCGGGGCGCTTCGGCAACAGTCGCTTGAGATAGCCGAGCAGGAAATCAATATTAAGGCTGCGCTCGTGGGCCTCATCGATAATCAGCGTGTCGTAGCGATTGAGGTAGGGGTCGTTCTGGATCTCCGCCAGCAGGATGCCGTCGGTCATCAACTTGATGTAGGTGCTGTCGTCGGTATGATCGGTAAACCGTACCTGATAACCCACCGCACTACCCAACGGCGTATTCAACTCCTCGGCAATGCGCGAGGCCACGGTACTGGCCGCAATCCGGCGCGGCTGGGTATGGCCGATCTGGCCCTTGATGCCCCGCCCCAGCTGCAGGCAGATCTTGGGGATCTGGGTGGTTTTACCGGAGCCTGTCTCACCCGCCAATACCACCACCTGATGCTTTTCGATCAGTTCAGCAATTTCGTCACGGCGTTCACTGACCGGCAGCTGCGGCGGAAATTCGATGGCTGGCACATTGATCAGGCGTTGCTGCAGCAATTCCTTTGACGCCGTGATGGCCTGCTGCAGTTTCTCCAGCTCCTGCTGCGCGGGCTTGCCCTCCTGCAGGCGTGTCTCCAGCCGCTGTAACTGGCGACTGAGGCGGAAGTGGTCGCGGCTCATCACGTCGCTTAACGCTGCGCGCAACTGGGGTACAGGATCGGTGGACAAAACAGGCTCCAACAGGGAATCACTCAGGGACAAAATAAAGCGGCCGGCATTATAGCAGGTCGGGGGTCAGCTTCCGCGGTTCCCTGTCAGCGATTGCAAACCGGTGTCGTGTACCATCAGGCACACCTTGCGCCCCTGCTGCTGATAACGCTGTAGGGCCTCTGTCATAAAATGCGGCAATGACTGTAAACCCGCAGGCTGCTGCTCTGCATCCAACAATTGAAAGCCTCCTGCGGTGTAGAAAGACACCAGGTGATCAAAGGGATAACAGTACACAGCCTGGCTGGACAACAACTCTCCCAATCCCTGCAGCAGTAGCCGCCCCACCCCCTGCCCCCGCAGCTGCGGTGCCACACACATGGCCCGCAGGAACAGCCAGCCATCACTCTTTGGCTGCAACCGCACGGCAGCCACTATTCCGCCCGGGTTACGCACCACATACACCAGCTCCTCGCGGCCCGCGTTGCCTCCGTAGCCGGTGTCTTTATAGAACTTGTTCACCAGCGGGTACTGCACCACCGGTAACTGCTCGACGTGATAAGGATTGGAGCTCATGGGTTGGAAGTTACCATTTATTGTGGCCACTGCGATGGGCCTCGCAGGCTCGCTGAAAGTCACCAAAGTAGTTGTGCAGCAAGCCCGCATCGGCGCTCTCGCCGCGCAGCCTGAGCAGGTGAATCGCCGCTTCCACTGTGGAGACACTGCCGGGCTGCTGGTTGCGTCGCAAGTTGAACTGACTGGGCGGTACCGTCAACGCCAGCCGTGGCAGCTGCTGCAGCCAGTCGCACTGGCGCAGCATTTTGGCGGACTGTTGCCAGGTACCGTCCAGCAGCAGGAAACAGTAATTGTCCGCGGGTGTACAAGCAGGCTTGTCGCCGGCAACGGCAGCTTCAGCCGCCTCCGGGTAGAGCAGGCAGGCCTGCTGCCCCGTATTCTTCATAAGCGCCTGCAGCTCCTCGCCGGATTGCCGGCGCTGCCACAATACCCTGCGACTGCCGGGCACGGCGCGCAACAGCAATTTACCGGTATTGGAGACTTTATCCAGCTCTGCGGGATGGGTGAGCAGCAGCAACTGCAGGCTGCTCTGCAAGCGGGGGGCGCGCTGACAGATACAAAGATCGCTGCGCAGAAGACAGTCACAACAGAAACTCATGGCCGGACCTGTCTGCATTGAAACAAGTGGCCACGAAGCCCTGCTATCACCGGCTCCGCAACCAACTGTTCAATAAAAGGGGTAATCAAACCAGGGGCTGGTTCTCAGGCTGCATCGCCGGAGGAGCCGCGCTTGCCCATCAGGCTGCGCAGCAACTGATCCAGCAGCAGAGCCAGCACCGTGACCACCACCACCACAGTCACCAGGGTGGGTCCGGCGCGGTAAAAAGAGTCTACCCCTTCAAACACCGTCTCCATGGCCACCATTAATACCGCTGGCGCCATCTCCACATAACCCTCACCGACGGAAAAGGGGCAAACCATCAACGCCAGTACCGCAGCGCGCAAGCCAAGACGCAGGCGCGCCCAGGGCAGTGGCATGGTCATCCGCCACCACACGGCAAACAGGCCGGCCGCTGCCAGCAGATAATAACCCCAACCAATCCAGCTGTTTTCCAACATATTCCTGCTTCTTCTCCCTGCACCGGGGGCGCTCACTCCACCCAGTGCACTATGTACTCTTCCAGGTCATCCACGTCGACCCGGCGCTCATCAATCACCCGCCCGCGTACCGACACGCCGGCGCGCACTACACTCTCGCTGTCGCCACTGATCAGCGGGTGCCAATCATACAGAGGCCGACCTTCAGCCACCAGACGATAGGCACAGGTCTGTGGCAACCAGTGGAACTGGGCCACATCCTTGGGCTGCAGGTGCACACACTCCGGCACCAGCTCAAGGCGATTGGCGTAGGAGCGGCATCCGCCCTTGTTGATATCCAGGTAACGGCAGGCGACGCAGGTGTACCAGACTTCGCCGGTGTCCTCATCCTCGAGTTTGTGCAGGCAGCATTTTCCGCAGCCGTCACAGAGGGATTCCCACTCCTGCTGGTCGAGCTGGTCGAGGGTTTTGTATTCCCAGAAGCGGGTTGATTGGGCAGCCACAGAATCGGATCCGCTGCTGAATCAGAGACTCAGCTTGGAGTTCTTGAGATGAATTTCCTGCATCTCCTGATCTTTTGCCGGTGGCAATTGCAGGTAGAACCCCTTCTCCTCCAGCTGGGCGATCAGGGTTTCCGCTTCCACACGGGCCAGCTTTTTGCCCGGCTCCAGCAGCAGCGTCATGGCGTGCAGGGGTTTGCCGAACTTCTCCTTCAGCGCGTCCGGTACCCGCGACAAGGCTTCCTGCTTTTTGACATACAGATACATATCCGGATCGCGGGCACTTTTATAGATATCGCAGATAATTTTCATTGCAGGTTTCCAGTGAGGCTGTTCAGTTTCAGTCAGTAAAAGGGAGAAGATTCAGCGGGCGAACTGTGTTGCCAGGTTCAGCAAGCCGTCACCCACCACCTCGCGGCGCCAGCCGCTGAGGCGCGAATTTAAACTATAGCCGCTATTGTCCATGCCGTTGCGAATCAGGTCTTCGTAGTCCTTCTTGCGCACCAACACCTCCGGGGGCAGGTCGAGGGCATCGGCCTGGTCCCGAACATACTGCTTCAGGGCCTTGAGCAGGTCGCCATGCTCGGGGGCCAGCGGCGCCGGCAGTGACTGCGGCCACTGCGACTCTGGCAGGTGCGCACATTCGGCAATCAGGTCCAGCAGGCCATCACCGTCTTCGCGGATCATACGCGGGGTAATGCCTTCGAGCCCACTCAACTGCTTCAGCTCGGTGGGCTGCAACCGCGCCATGTCCCACATGGCACGCTCTTTCAGTACCCGGTTGCGGGGAACGTCCCGGTGCCGGGCTTCCAGTTCACGCCAGCGACTCACACCCTGCAGCACCGCCAGCTGCTGAGGTTTCAGTTTCCACGCCAGTTTGATCTTTTGGTAGGCCAGGTCGGCATCGGCGGGCGCCTGCGCCTGCACCACCAGTTCGCGGCAATCCTCCTCCACCCAGGCCATACGCCCCTGCTCCCGCAGGCGTTTGACCAACATGCCGTAGACCACGGGCAGATAGGCCACGTCCAGCGCGGCGTACTGCAGCTGCGATACGCTCAGCGGGCGCTGCAGCCAATCGGAGCGGGTTTCACTTTTCGGCACCTCGATATTGAGCAGCGTCTCTACCAGTTTGGCGTAGCCAAGGGAGAAGCCATAACCCGCCAGCGCCGCCGCCACTTGGGTATCGAACACCGGCGTCGGGACCACGGACAGGAAGGTCTGGAAAACTTCGAAATCTTCCGAGCAGGAGTGAAAAACCTTCACCACCTTGTCGTTGGCCATCAGCGCCCTGAAGGGCGCAAAGTCGTCGATGGCGAGCGGATCCAGCAGGTAGCAACCCTGCCCGTCCCCCACCTGGAACAGCGCGGTTATCGGATAGAAGGTGCTGGTGCGCATAAACTCGGTGTCCACGCCGATGGCGGACTGCTGCGACCAGCGCTGGCACAGTTCGGCCAGCTCAGCGGAGGAATCAACCCAGACGGGCTCTTTGGGAATCAATGTCATGCGCGGGTTCTATACTGCCTGCCGGGATGAGAATGCGTGGGCCAGGGTGCCGCCATCGATGTACTCCAGCTCGCCACCCAGCGGCACACCGTGAGCGATGCGGGTTACTTTCACCTGCAGTGCCTTGGCCTGTCCGGCGATGTAGTGGGCAGTGGCCTCACCTTCAACCGTTGGGTTGGTGGCCAGGATAAGCTCATCCACACCACCCTGCTGCAACCTCAGCAGCAGCTTGTCGAGACCGATGTCGGCCGGACCGATACCGTCGATGGGGGACAGGTGCCCCATCAGCACAAAATATTTACCGGGATAGGTACCGGCGGACTCGATGGCCACCACATCCGCCGGGGTCTCCACCACGCACAACAGGGAGTCATCGCGACGCTGGTTGGCACAGATACCGCAAACAGTCTCTTCGGTCAGGGTACGACAGCGCTCACAATGGCCCACCCCTTCTACCGCCTTGCCGAGGCTGGCAGCCAGTCGGGCCGCACCGGGGCGATCCCGCTCCAGCAGGTGCATCGCCATACGCTGTGCCGACTTGGGGCCGACACCCGGCAGGCAACGCAGGGCCTGCATCAACTCATCTATCAGGGGGCTGAACATACTGCGGTTATTACCCGGCTCGTGGCTATTATCAAAATAAGCGTTGCGTCAGTGATGACTGCCTAGAACGGCATTTTGAAGCCGGGAGGCATCTGCATCCCGGCCGTCAGGTCACCCATCTTGTCGCGGGTATTGGCTTCCACCTTGCGCACGGCATCGTTGACCGCCGCCGCCAGCAGATCCTCCAGGATCTCCTTATCCTCACTCATGAGGGAGGGATCAATGTCCACCCGCTTCACATCGTGGCGACCGGTCATGGTCACCTTGATCAGGCCGGCGCCGGCCTCTCCGGTCACTTCGGCATTGGCCAGCTCTTCCTGCATTTTTTGCATGTTGGCCTGCATTTCCTGGGCCTGCTTCATCAAGTCGCCAAGACCTTTCATAACTACCTCTCTAGTGACTGTTGTGCTGGACGGCTTCTACCGATTCCTCGTCCAGCGTACCTTCAAACTGTTGCAGCAACTGCTGTACCAACGGATCATCATACAGCGCCTGCAAGGCACCCTTGTACTGCTCCTGCTTCAGGCGGATGGCAAAGGCTGCCGGCGTCTCCACCTCCACCACACCGGGGCGGATAACCACTTGCAGCGGACGCTGGAAATAGTTGCTCAACAACTCTGCCATGCGCTGCTGGTGACCCTGGTCATAGAGGGTGCTCTGTGCCTGATCCAGCAGGAAATGCAGGGTGTCGCCATCGCCGCCCTCCAGCACACAGTTGGCCACGGTGCTCTGCAACAATCCCGTGACACCGAGGCCGGCGTAAACCTCAATCCAGCGCTCCGGGGTGAATTCCGCAAAGGGAACCTTGCTGATCGCCGCCGGCGCCTTGGGTTTGGGGGTCGGCAGCGAGCGGGCCGATGTCAGGCCCATGGCCGCCAGCTCGTCGCTTTGCAGAGAGCGTGCACCTTCAGACTGCAGGCGCGGATCCACCGGATCCGATGCCAGCGGTGCCAGGTTCATGGGCTCCTCCTCACGGACAGGGGGCGGGGGGACCGCTGCGGCCGGTTGTAACCCGGGCTCTGGCCGTGCTTGTGGCGGCTGTGGCTGTGGCGGCCGGGTTTGTGACGGCTGTGGTGATTGGGGTTGAGGCGCCTGGAATTGAGGCGCCGGGGCCTGTACGGGCTCAGGTGCCGACACCTGCGGCTCCGCAGCAAAGCCAGCCTCTGGCTCGTCATCCCAGGGGAGATCCTCCGGTGGCGCAGCCGGTGCCAACTCGCCACCATAGGGTGCAGGGGGCTGTGGCACCATCTGCGCCCCGGCCCGTGGCGCGGGTGGCTCGGGCTGAGCCGCTGCCGGCTGGGGCTGTTCAGGTGTGGGTTGTTGAGTCTCTGGAATCGCCGCGACCGGGGCAGTCTCAGCCAAGGGCGCTGCTACTGGCGCCACGGGCTGAACTGCTGTGGAATCGGGTTGGGCCTGTTGTGGAGCCGCGGGCTGGGGCAGCGCGTCGGTAGGCACCGAATGCACCCCCTGGGGGCGGAAGGCCAGCATCCGCAACAGCACCATCTCAAAACCGGCGCGGGGTTCCGGCGACAGCGGCAGGTCGCGGCGTCCCATCAGGGCGGTCTGGTAAAAGAGTTGCACGTCCTCAGCGGGCAGCTGACCGGCCAGCGCCAGGATCTGCTCCCGGTCGCCGCGGGCATTATCCACCGCCTCCGGCAACGCCTGGGCGATGGCCACCCGGTGCAACGTTGAGAGCAATTCCGCCAGCGCAGCACCATAGTCCGGCGCGTGTTGGGACAGCTGTTCCACCGATGTCAGTATCTGGCGGCTGTCGGCACTCACCAGCGCCTGCAGCACGGTAAACACCAGATTCTGGTCGATGGTACCCAGCATGGCGCGGACATCGGCCTCCACCACCTTGCCACCACCAAAGGCGATGGCCTGGTCGGTGAGACTCATGGCATCACGCATACTGCCGTCGGCCGCGCGGCCCAACTGCCACAGCGCTGCCTCTTCAAACGGCACCATCTCCTGCTCCAGCACCTGCTGCAGGTGCCCCACAATGCGCTCGGGCTCCATATTCTTCAGGTGGAACTGCAGGCAGCGGGAGAGAATAGTGACAGGCAGCTTCTGCGGGTCGGTAGTGGCCAGCAGGAATTTAACGTGCGGTGGCGGCTCCTCGAGGGTTTTCAGCAGCGCATTAAAGCTGTGGGACGAGAGCATGTGCACTTCGTCGATCAGGTAGACCTTGTAGCGACCCCGGGTCGGCGCGTACTGCACATTCTCCAGCAGCTCGCGGGTATCCTCCACCTTGGTACGGGAGGCCGCATCCACCTCGATCAGGTCCACAAAGCGGCCATCATTGATTTCGCGGCAGGCGGAACACTGGCCACAGGGCTCGGAGCTGACGCCGGTTTCACAATTGAGGCACTTGGCGAGGATGCGGGCGATGGTGGTTTTCCCCACCCCCCGGGTACCGGTGAACAGGTAGGCGTGGTGCAGGCGGTCGTGATCCAGCGCATTCACCAACGCCTGCAGGACGTGCTGCTGGCCGACCAGTTCACGGAAGGTACGTGGTCGCCATTTGCGGGCAAGAACCTGATAGCTCATGTTGGCCGGAAATCCTCTTATTCTGCATGGATTTACAGCCGCAACAGGCTGTAAAAAGGACAATGGCCGATTATATCCGTTGACCGGGAGGCTGGCGAATTTACCTGTAACTGGCGGATTTCGGGCTGAATTTTGTACAGGGGCGCTGCCGGGAAGCCGGACGGGAAAGTGCAGGCGGAAAAGTTGTGTAAAGGCAGGAGAGGCTTTGGGTGGCGGCTCAAACCAGCCACACCCCGGCACATGATGTCACTGCTACCGTTGCTCCCTTCCGGGCCTGGCGGGGTTCACAGCTGATCATTGCGAGGGGACCGGTAAGAGCCACCATTGCAAAGAGGGCCGGATTATTCACGCTTTATAATCGTTTTGCAAGTCGACCCTTCGAACTACATTGCTCCAGTCGACAAAAAAAATTTTTTTCTTCTGATATACTCGCGCCCTTGTTCTGCCAGGAAGGACCTTGGGGGGTCGTAGTTGCCGGCATTATGTCCGGCCACCCTGACAGACTGAGTATAAAGTGAACAATAAATTACGACCAGGATGGTCTCTCTCTTCCGGCTTCTTATGCTGCCGGCTCTGTGATGTTCCCCAAAATAAAATCCATTAGTAGTAAAACAAACCAAAGAGCACAGGACTAACATCCATGACTAAAATTCCTGCAAAACTTGGCTTGCTGACTGCAGCCATGCTGGCAGTAGGCAGCGTGCACGCTGCGGAAGTGCGTATTAACGGCTTCGCCTCTATTGCTGGCGGTCAAACCCTGAGTGAAGGCACCACCACCAGCTCCCACCTGACCAGTGGTCCAACCGATCTGCCAGGTGAAGGAAAAGCCACCTACGTTGCAGACCCGGTAACCGACGGTGTCTATGACGATCAATGGAGTTTCAACCCCGACTCCAACTACGGCATCCAGATCACTGCCGATCTGGGCGAAGGTCTCAGCGCTACTGGCCAGATTACCGGTAATGGTGGTGAAGACTTCGAAGCCGTTGTTTCCTGGGCTTACATCAGCTACGAATTCAACGAAAACTGGACCGTGATGGCGGGTCGCCAGCGTCTGCCTTTGTTCTACTACTCCGACTTTATTGACGTGGGTTACGCCTACCACTGGATTCGCCCACCGCAGGAGCTGGTAGCCACCGACGGTGATACCTTCAACGGAGTTAAGGTTCGCTACAGCAACTATATCGGCAGCTGGGACTGGTCCGCCGAGGCTTACTACGGCAACAGTGAAGAAGACGTTGCTTCCGGCCAAATTACCACCACCATTAAATCCGAAGACCAGCATGGTGTCGTACTGCGTGCCAGTAACAGCTGGCTGATCCTGCGCGCCACCTACTCCGGCGCTGACTCTGTTACCGAGCTGGATCAACTCCTCGGCGCCAACTACCCGAACATCATTCCTGACGGCCAGGGTTCAGAAGAGAATCCGCTGAAATACACCTTTATGGGTCTGGCGGCGCAAATGAACTTCGGCAACGTATTTATCGTTTCCGAGTATACCCACGGTAAGCCTGATAACCCTGCCTTCCCGACCAACGGCTTCTCCGGTCGTGATGAAGCCGAAGGCTGGTACGTCTCTACCGGTATTCGTCTGGGCAACTTCACTCCGCACATTACCTACAGTGAAAACACCGTTGACTATGTCCAGACCGGACCAGTCGTTACTCCTGGCCAGCTGAGCGATGTGACTGCAGAGTTCCAGAGCAAGCGTGAAGCCATTACCGCCGGTGTACGCTGGGACTTCCACCCGAGTGCCGCACTTAAAGTTGAGTACACCACTCGTACTGACAAGAGTGACGACTTCTACAAGGGTAACGGCAACTTCTACGAAGGTGCTGGTATGTGGGGTTACGGAGAGACCGGCGAAGTTGACGTTGTTGCAGTTGCACTCGACGTAATTTTCTAAGGCAAGGGGAGCACATAATTATGACAACGAATAAAATGAAAAAAGTGCTCGCGGCAGGCTTGGCCGGAATCAGCTTGCTGGCATCTGCAGCAGCATTTTCCGCGACCGCTGTTGTGGTTCACCCAACCAACGGCAACACCCTCTCAGAGCCGGAAATCGCCCGTATCTTCCTGGGTAAAAGCAAGTCATTCCCCGATGGCTCCGAAGCCATTCCAGTGGAGCAAACCGAAGGCTCTGCTACCCGCAGTGCTTTTGTACGCACCATCCTGAAGAAGAATGACCAGCAGATTAAAGCCTACTGGGCTCAGCTCCTGTTCACCGGCAAGGGCACTCCACCCAAGCAGGTTGGCGGCGGTGCTGACGTGAAGAAACTGGTCGGACAAAACCCGGCCCTGATCGGCTACATTGATACCAGTGAAGTCGACAGCACTGTGCGGGTTGTTCTTGAGTTCTGATAACCGGACTCAGGTTTAACCCCCGTTAACGGCTGGCCAGTAATGGCCGGCCGTTTTTCTTTTCGGCAGACCGGTTTATTCCCCTACCCTGTTTAGCCCGTACTTGATCCCTGTCGGCACTGACACAATAAAAAAGGCGACTTACGTCGCCAAGGCCGGAGACAGCCAGGGGGAGATGCATCCGCATGATCCGGACGATCCAGTGCTGACTCCGGGGAGCATCAGGCTGACAGACAGTACCGTTGGTATACCAGACCTACCCGACACCATTCCCGGGCAACCGCAAAAATGCCACCCGGGCTGGTATCAGACAGAACGATCAGAAACGCTTGGTCGCACTCACAGAGAAGACCCGACCCAGGGTAAAGCCGCTGTATGGCACCTGACCATTACGTCGATAGAGTGGTGGCTCCTCGTCGAAGATATTATCGACGTTAAAGTGCACGGACAGATCCTGGGTAACACCGGTGCCCTTGAAGTCGTAACCCACATAGAGGTCTGTCACCAGGAAGGAGCCAACCTCATCCTGTAAAGGCTCACCGGTAGACGGATTGAGGGATGCATCGTTCACGTCAAAGCCCGGCGTGTACTTGAAGCTCAGCTTGGCACGCCAGGTGTCATGCTGCCATCCCACAGTGGTCAGGAGATTGTACTTGGCCTGATTGTCACGATCGTCAAACCACTGATCCCCTTCCACACTCTTGATTTCGGATTCCAGCTTGTAGTTGCCGGAGAGTTGATAGTCGAAGGTGCCGATGTCCGTGGAGTGCTCGTAGCCAATACCAAAATCCAGGCCACGGATCATGGCTTCGTCACCATTGCCCAGACGGCGGTCGAGAATCACGGCCACCGTACTGGCGTTCACGCCCGCCAGCGCGGATGAGCCGTTAAAAGCTTCTGCCGCTGCCGCATCCAGCTGCGCCTGGGTTGGATTCCAGGTGTAGGAGCTGGCGTACTGCTGGGCAGAGATCGGGCTGCGGGGATCGAAGAAACCGAGAATGTCGGTAAATTCAATTTCGTAGTAGTTCGCCTGCACCTGCAAGCCAGGCACCACGGGGGGCGTCATAGTGAAACCCACCGCCCAGGTTTCCGCAGTTTGTGGCTGCAGGTCATCCTTGGCACCGAACAGCTGCACCGCGTCCGGACGCGTAAGGAAATCAACATTCACGCCCGCTGCAGCCGCCGCATCACCCAGGAACAAACCCGCAACGCCGGGGTTATAGCCAGCTTCGGAGCGGCCGATCTGGTCCACCAGCGTGGGCGCGTTGAATGACTCGCCCCAGTTAGCAAAAATGGACAACCACTCAACCGGCTCCCAGGTAAAACCAATGTGGGGGTTGGTGGTATCGCCGAAATCGCTGTAGTCGTCATAGCGGGCTGACGCCGAAAAGACCAGGCTTTCAATACCGGGCTTGCCGCTGACCAGTGGTACCTGCAGTTCAGCAAACACTGATTTCACCGTGCGATCAGCACTCTGGAAGCCCACATTACTGAGCCCTCCGATCTGCACCTGGCCTTCACGGATTCTGGCTTCCTGTTCGGCGTATTCGACACCAATCGCCATGTTCATCTCGCCCGCAGGCAACTGCATCAGCGGACCATCGGCGATGGCCCTGACCAGCAACAGCTCCTGCTCGGATTCGCCGGTATTTTCCTGGTTAAGGACATCGCGAATAGCAGCGGGATCAGACGCGGCAATGTTAGTTGGATCAATATCCCCCGCCAGCACGTAACTTTGCAGCTTGGTCAGGTCGCTGCTGGGCTCCATGTATTCACTAACGCTTTCGCTGTAGTGCACAAGGTTGGAGAGTCGCCAGCCATTGGCAAAATCAATTTTCAGCTCAGGTGACAGGCCCCACGCCTCGAACGTTGTTTCGCCCTCGCGGTGGTCATAGGCCTTATGTGGGCCGTAGGAAAAGCCCACCGTATCGACCACAGCAAAGCCCGTAGCGGGTACCGCACTGGTGGCCACTGTATCGCCCTGGGGATATCGCGCCCAGGTGGTGTTACGTTCGCTGAAGAAACCTTTCAGGTCCAGGCTCACCTGATCGGTGAGATCCTGTGTAACACCAAAGTAGACCGAAGAGCGGTCCTCTTCCGGCACCAGGGCTCTCAACGCGCCCACATCACACAGCTCTCCGGTGCCACCGAGAGACGCTACGGCTGATCCATCCAGGAAAACCGTACTGGTGGCGGTTGGGTTTATACATTCTCCATCACTGGGATTGACGGTACTGCGATCAGCCCAGATGCCGTTTTTGGCCCAGCTGCGATCCTTGCCCAGGATAGCGTCGCGATCGGAATGACTGAACGACAGGTAGCCCGACCCGTTTTCCCAGGTCGTGCCGGCCGTAATATTGGTGTCGTAACTCCAGTAGTCATCGCCGTGACTGTAGCCGGCACTCAGCTCTACGCCTTCGAAATCTTTTTTGGTAACGAAATTGATCACCCCGCCCACGGCATCAGCGCCGTAGAGTGAGGAGCCACCATCGGTAATAATTTCCACACGATCGATCACTGCCGGTGGAATCATGTCGGAATCAACGGCCGACTGTTTGACACCCACCGGCACGACCCGATGCCCATCAACCAGTATGAGGGTGACGTTACCGGTAGACGTACTGAACTTGGGCAGGGCCCGAAGATTGGGACGCACGACTTGCGTTTGCGAAGGTGCCGTGGGCTCCAGCGAGGTCATGGCGTTAAACAGGTTACTGGCCTGGGGAATTGTGGCCAGGATATCGTTGGCACTGGTGGCACCGGAGGCTTTCACGTCATCAACAGAAATACCAATGACCTGCGAACCGGTAGGCTCGATGCCACGAATATAGGTACCCGTTACAGTGACTTCTTCCAGCTGGCGGGAGCCCTGCTCTGCGTCCTGTGCGTGAGCGCTCATCATGCCAGCAGCTGACAGGATTGCCCCGGTGATAGTGATGACCGACTTTTTCAGGGAAAACCCGGCCAGCGTTTGTGGATGTACTTGATTAAGCACAGCATCTTCCTCTTATTTATCTTTATTATGAGTAAGGCAATCATCAGGCTGACGATGATTCGGGCCGGCGTATCCCGACCTCCAGCACATCCTAGCTCACACACTTAAAGATGTAAACGTTTACATCTTTCGATGCTAAAATTAAAATAACTTCGGCTTGTGTCATACAGCACTACCGCGCAGAGTAGCTGTATCCGCGATCCCGCGGGCCAAATACAATAAACAGAGAACCGAATATGCCTCGCCCCAACCGCTGGAAAGTCTGGCTTTTCCGCATTTTCATTGCCCTGCTGGTCATTATCCTGCTCATCGCCATAAGCGTGGTCTACCATATGCGCTCCAATGGCTTCCTGCGCAGCCCGGTCTATGAAACGGTGCCCCCAGCCATCCCTGAGATCACCCGCCCCGCCCTGTTGGTATTCAGCAAGACCAACGCCTTTATTCACAAGGACGCGATTCCCGCGGCGGAGGAGATGTTCCGGCAGCTGGGCACGAAAAACGGCTGGTCGGTGTACATCACCGAGAATGGGGCCGTTCATAATGCCCACGACCTGGCCCGCTTTGACGCGATTATCTGGAACAACGTCACCGGCGATGTACTCACCAGCGACCAGCGGGAAGCCATGCAAACGTGGATCCGTAACGGCGGCGGATGGGTCGGTTTGCACGGCGCCGGTGACAGCTCATCTGACTGGGATTGGTACATCAACACCCTGGTCGGAGCCCGCTTTACTGCCCACCCCTTCCCGGAGCAGTTCCAGCAAGCCTCCCTGCATCCTGAGTCAGGTGACCCTATAGTCGATCACCTGCCCAACCCCTGGTTACGCACCGATGAGTGGTACTCCTTTGAAGAGAGTCCACGGCTGAAAGGGTATAACGTGCTCACCACCATCGACGAAAGTACCTACAAACCGGACTTTCGCGGCAAGGATCTGCACATGGGCAATGACCATCCTTTGATCTGGAAACACTGTCCCGGTAAGGGCCGCGCCCTCTACTCCGCACTCGGTCACACAGCAGAGAGCTATCAGGAGCCGGAATACGTTGCCCTGCTGGAAAAAGCTGTCAGCTGGGCTGCCGGCTTCAGCGGCAATGCCTGTGCCGAGGCCCCTGTAACGGTTGAGGGTCAACAGTGAACAGCCTGAGTCTCGAGGTGAGCAAGCCATGACAAAAATCCGCATGGGCATGGTGGGCGGCGGCGAAGGTGCCTTTATCGGCGCAGTACATCGCTGGGCCGCTGCGCTGGACTGTGACATCGAACTGGTATGCGGTGCCTTCAGCAGCGACGCCGACAGATCTGCCCGTTCAGGTGCCGCACTGCACCTGCCACCGGCAAGGGTTTACGCAAGCTACCAGGAGATGATGGCCAGGGAGAAAACCCTGCCCACTGATCAGCGCATGCAGTTTGTCGCCATAGTCACACCCAACCACACCCACTTTGCTGTGGCAGAGGCTGCCCTGCGCGCGGGCTTCCACGTTATGTCCGACAAACCAGCCACCTTCAGCCTCGATGAAGCGCTGAGCTTGCGGGAGCTGGTGGCAGAGACAGGCCTGCTATATGGCCTGACTCACGCCTATGCGGGTTACCCCATGGTTAAAGAAGCACGCCAGAGAATTGCCACTGGCGAACTGGGGAACGTCCGCAAGATTGTGGTGGAGTATCCCCAGGGTTGGCTGGCCGGGCGCGAGGAAGAGTCCGGCAACAAGCAGGCAAGCTGGCGACTGGACCCGCAGCAGGCGGGTATCAGCTGCACTATCGGCGATATCGGCGTCCACGCTGCCCATTTAGCGGAATACATCAGCGGCCTGCAGATCAGTGAGATGTGTGCCGACCTGGCCCCCGTAGTTGCCGGCCGCACCCTGGACGACGACGGTTCGATTTTGCTGCGCTTTAACAACGGTGCCAAAGGGGTACTGATTGCCAGTCAGGTCAGTGTCGGTGAAGAGAACAACCTGCGTATCCGTATCTACGGTGACCAGGGCGGCCTGGACTGGTCGCAACAGGAGCCCAATACCCTGTGGCTGAAGTGGAACGACCGACCCACGCAAATGCTGCGCACCGGCATGCCTTACCTAAGCGAGCTCGCAACCGCCAACACGCGCACACCGAACGGTCATCCGGAAGGCTACCTGGAAGCCTTTGCCAACCTTTATATGGCCTTTGCCGGGCAAATTCGTGCCAGGGAGAGCGGCTGTCAACCGGATGCACGAGCGATGGATTGCCCGGGCATTGAAGATGCGGTGAGAGGCATGGCGTTTATTGAGCACGCCGTGGCGGCCAGTAACAGCGAGAAGAAATGGCACTCGCTGCCACAGTACTGACTGTTATCACACCCGTTTAACCATAGGAGCCACCATGGCTGACAGCACTACAAGCTCCGGTATCAAAGGCCCGGGAATATTTCTGGCACAGTTTGCCGGTACAGAAGCGCCCTTTAACAATCTGCGCAATATAACCCGCTGGGCCGGAGAGCTGGGCTACAAGGGAGTACAGATCCCTACCTGGGAGTCCGGCCTGATCGACCTGCAGCAGGCCGCCAGCAGCAAGGACTACTGTGACGAGCTGGCCGGTGTCTGCGCGGAAAACGGTGTGGTCATCACCGAACTCTCCACACACCTGCAGGGCCAGCTGATTGCCGTTCATCCCGCCTATGACGAGCTGTTCAATGGCTTCGCACCGGAGGCATTACGCGCTAATCCCAAGGCACGCCAGCAGTGGGCTGTGGAGCAATTGTTACTGGCCGCCAAGGCCAGCCACAACCTGGGACTGAAGGCCCACGCCACCTTTTCCGGCGCACTGCTCTGGCATACCCACTACCCCTGGCCACAGCGCCCCGCCGGTCTGGTGGAAACCGGATTTGCTGAATTGGCTGCGCGCTGGCTACCCATACTGGATGCCTTCGATGCCGCCGGCGTGGATCTCTGTTACGAAATTCACCCCGGCGAAGACCTGCACGATGGCGTAACCTTCGAGCGTTTCCTGGACGCTACCGGTAATCACCCCCGCTGCAACATGCTCTACGATCCCAGTCACTTTGTGCTGCAGCAGCTGGACTACCTGCAGTTCATCGACATCTATCACGACCGTATCCGCATGTTTCATGTCAAGGATGCCGAGTTCAATCCCAATGGCCGCAGCGGCGTCTACGGTGGCTACCAGAACTGGAAAGATCGACCCGGCCGCTTCCGCTCCCTGGGTGACGGCCAAATTGATTTCGGCGCTATCTTCAGCAAGCTCACCCAGTACGGTTTCGACGGCTGGGCGGTGCTGGAGTGGGAGTGCTGCCTGAAGCATCCCGAGGATGGCGCCCGGGAGGGAGTGGAGTTTATCAACCGCCACCTGATCCGCACCACCGACAAGGCCTTCGATGACTTCGCAAGCAGTGGTGCCGATGAGGCCAGCAATCGCCGCATACTCGGCCTGGCCGATTGACAGCATAACTAAAAAAGTTTCAGGAGTGCCTGACATGATGTGTTTTCCCCGTGATCGCAAGGGTCGTACCTTGCTACAGCAACTTAGCCGCAGGGCTGTCCAGGCAACCATGATAGTGGCCGCTGCGATGGTCACACCCGTAACTTCCCTGGCCGCAGAGATTATCGACTGCCCCTTGCGTGATGCCCCCTACTCCGTCGAACTGCCTTTTATCGACATCCTCAACAACCCGCAGGCCAAAGCCATTGCCGAGAGTAAGCTCCCGGGAATCAGCGGCCTGCCGGAGATGATGACGCGCACCGAAGTGCCTTCCTTCGGCACGATCATGTCCCTGCGCAATATCGCCGGGATGCTGAGAGCACCCGGGGAGACAGTTGAGGCCATCGACGCGGAACTGGCAAAGCTGGAGGTCACCGATGCTGACAGGATGTCCCGTTGCAAACGCTACGACGCGGACCTGCAAAAGCTGCCGGTGGCTGATGCAAAAGCCCGGCTGCTGGTGTTCACCAAGATCAATGGTTTTGATCATGGCCCTTCGGTTACTGCTGCCACAGAGGCCATCCGGAAAATTGCTGAACAGCAGGGCTGGGCCGTCACCGTCAGCAACAACGGCGGGATCTTTACCCCAGCTATCCTGCAGCAGTTCGATGCGGTTATCTGGAACAACGTCAGTGGTGACGCCCTGACCCTTTCCCAAAGAAAGGCGTTTGAGGACTACATCAATGGCGGTGGTGGTTACGTGGGCATCCACGGCTCCGGTGGAGACACGCTTTACCTGTGGGACTGGTATGCCAATACCCTGCTCGGCGCCCGTTTTATTGGCCACCCGGCCGACCCGCAATTTCAGGATGCCCGGATTAACGTGGAAGCCACCAGCAGTGGTATCGGCAAATCCCTGATGCCTGGCTGGAATATGGAAGATGAGTGGTACTCGTTCCGCGAAAGCCCGCGCCTGAACGGCGCCGATGTTATCGCCACCCTGGATGAATCCACTTATGTTCCCGTGGGCTATTCCGGTCAGGACCTGCGCATGGGCGAGGATCACCCCATCGTCTGGAGCCGCTGCATCGGTGCGGGGCGCGCGTTCTATTCCGCCATTGGACATCGCCCTGAAGTCTACCAGGATGCCAATAACCTCAGCCTTATCCAGCAAGCCCTGACATGGGCAACTACCGACGGCGTTTGTGCCAGGTAGGTAACCAGACTTAACACAGAGACGCCTGACAACCGTTTGCCCTGATAACGCTACAGGGTAAACGGACCTGATAATAACAACGATAAATCCGCAAGGTGGAGCCTATGAACAACACCGCCATCAATCGACAGCGCCTGTACCTGATCGGCAACCTGTCGATTTTCATGATCGGCCTCGGCTTTGCTGTGCGCGCCAACATCGCGCCGGATCTGCAAGCCAATATCTACGACCAGATTGACCTTGCGACGTCCGCCACCAGGGTGGGTGAAGCACTGGGGGCGACCTTTACCGGCTTTGCCCTGACCCTGCTGTTTGGCAGCGCGCTTGTGGATTTGATCGGCATGAAACGCATGCTTCTGCTGTCGGCGCTCGGCTACGTACTCGGCTCTGTCGGCCTGGTTGTGGCCTCACTGCTACCGGCGGACCAACTGGCGGAGAGCCTGGTTCTCGGCAGCTTGCTGCTAACGGGGCTCGGCTGGGGCGCCGTTGAGGCAGCCTCCAATCCCATGGTGGCAGCCCTCTATCCCGAAGAGAAAACCCATCGCCTTAATATCCTGCACGCCTGGTGGCCCGCCGGCATTGTGGTTGGCGGTCTACTGGGTGTGACCATAAGCAGCGTTGGCTTACCCTGGCAGCTCAACCTGCTGATCCTGATGCTGCCGTCTGTGGTGATGGCATGGCTGGTGGTGCGGGCACAGTTCCCGGTCACCGAACGCGTTGCTGCCGGGGTCAGCTACCAGGGTATGCTGGCTGAATTGATCCGTCGTCCGCTGTTCTGGGTGTTCTGGGTCTGCATGTGGCTCACGGCGGCCACCGAGCTGGCGCCCGGCCAGTGGGTAAACATGGCTCTCTCCAATATTGTGGGGATGCAGGGCATTTTGTTGCTGGTGTATGTGAGCGCATTGATGTTTGTGATGCGCCATTTTGCCGGCGCCATCGTTGAACGTATCTCTTCAGTGGGCCTGATGTTTGTCTCCTGCATCGCCGCTACAGTCGGGCTCTATGCATTGAGTAAAGCCAGTTCGCCATTGCTGGCGTTTGGTGCCGCCACCATCTGGGGTATCGGGGTTTGCTACATGTGGCCCACCATGCTGGCAATAACGGCTGAGCGTTTTACGCGCGGTGGTGCGCTGGCAATGGGCTTGATGGGCTTTGCCGGCGGCATGTCCATTCAATTTGTGCTGCCGCAGATGGGGGCTGTTTTTGACAGTGCCAAGGCAGAAGCTGCCGGCGGCGCAGCCGCACTGGCCACACTCAGTCCGGAAGCCATGAGTGAAGCCGTGCGTTACGCCTCGGTACAATCATTCCAGGCCGTCGCCTTCGTCCCCCTGCTTCTGTTACCGGTCTTCAGTGTCATCTGGATGCTGGATCGCAAACGTCGTGGGCAGCAGCCTGCGGTGATTGGCGAGCCAGGCACACCACTGACAGTTAACGGCAAGAAGTGAGGCAGCCACTGCCGGGAGAGAAGGCGGATCGCCCTACTGTGTAGCTGTAGATGCCCGCACCACCAGTTCATGGGGCAATATCACCAATCGCGGCATAGGCGGCTTTTCTCCCAGAGCCTCCAGCATCAGCGCCATGGCAGTCTGCCCGATCTCACTGCGTGGCTGTCTTACGGTGGTCAGGGGCGGGTAGCTGTAGGCTGCTGCATCAATATCATCAAACCCTGCGATGGCAAGATCGCCGGGGATATCCATGCCCAGATCCCGGGCCGCGTGCATTGCACCGATTGCCATCTCGTCACAGGCGCAAAACAGGGCAGTGGGTTTACTGCGCTGTTTGAAAAGACGTCGGGCGGCCTCGTAGCCGGATGCCAGACTGAAGTCGCCGGCCTCGATCAGTGCTGGCTTCACCTCAATACCGGCGACTCGCAAGGCGTCACAATAGCCCTGCAGGCGGCCCACACACAGCGGGGAATCTTCGGGACCATTGATAAAGCCTATGCGTTTGTGACCAAGACTTAACAGGTGCTGCACCATATCCTGGGCCGCCTGCACGTTATTGATAACAACGCTGGGCACTTTGAGGGGGCCGGAGTATTCGCAGGCCATAACAACCGGCAGCGAGTCGTCTGCACTTTTGCGATTCAGCTCGCGGTCCACCGGAATCTCGCGTCCCAGGCAGATAAGTCCATCCGCCTGACGCTGACGAACCAGCTGGGCATAGGCCTTCTCCCGCTCCCGACTGTGCAAGGTATCCCCCAGCAGGATGCGGTAGCCAGCCTCCATGGCCCTGCTCTCTATGCCCTGAATGACAGCAGCGTAAAAGGGGTTGCTGATATCCGGCACCAACACGACCACGTTGTTGGTTTGGCGACGACGAAAGTTGCTGGCCAGCGCATTGGTTACGTAACCACTTTTCGCAACTGCCGTCATCACCTTCTCGCGGGTCGCCTCAGCGACACTGTCGGGTTTGGAAAGCGTACGTGACACCGTGGCGATGGAAACTCCGGCAAGCCGGGCAACGTCTTTGATGGTGACCATGTTGAATCCGTTCTGAAACAGTGGGCCTATTCTACCTCTATCCCCGCTGCCGTGCAGGCTGAAAACCCTGACCCGATTATGGCGTCCGGCCAGAGCCATCAAGCAGGTCAAGGTCTGCCTGAATCGCGGCCAGTACCTCATCGCTCAAGCTATCGCCGGCTTGCGCCTGCAAACCACTCAGCGTCTGGCCCCGGATCATTCGCAGATAGCGACTATTGGTGATATCGGGGACGTGCTGGTCAAGAACGGCTTTAGTTGCGGGATTATCCACCAGCTCACCGATTGAACTCCCGGCAACAGAATAGCCACGGTGGCCCGAACCTGACGTTGCCGCCTGCCTGGTCAGCAGCCTCTGATCGTCCATCCAGCCATAAAACTGGTGGATCCACTGGGCGGAGGCCTTGCTGTTACCCTGCATACCAAAACCGTGACCGCCGGTCGTGTAGAGATGTGCTTCAACCGGCTTGCCGGTCTTGCGCCAGGCATCAATCAGGCCCAGTGATTTACCTTCCGCGAACAGAGGATCATCCAGTGCAATGGCCAGGAACATGGGCGGCGCATAACCAGGTACTGTGCGACTCATCATGGGCGGATAGACAGGGGCAATAAAGTTCGGGCGGGAGCCCTCGTCGTCCTGTAACGCTACCCCTATTGCCGTCATGGCGCCTGCGGAAAAGCCGGCAAATCCTACACGATCCGGATCAACACCCCACTCTGCCGCGCGCTCACGCACCAGGCGCACTGCAGCCTGACCATCCACCACCGCTTCAGCAGTCGCGTCCAGCGGCTTTTCCGTGGGTACATTACTCATCAAATCCATCAGCTGCTGCTGAAATACCTCGGGGTCTTCGGCCGTGGTGCGTGTGCGGTACTTCAGTACAAATGCGGCAATTCCGTGTTGTGCCAGCCAGCGCGCCACCTGATAGCCTTCGCTGTCGATAGACAACATCAGAAAGCCTCCTCCCGGTGCGACAATGACCGCCGCCCCGGTAGCCTTGCCGGGCGCCGGCAACAGAGGCGTCAAGGTTGCCCTGGTCACATTGCGCACGTCACGCGCCTCCGGAGTGCGCAGGCTCCACTGTTCCTCCACATCCGGCACATTGTCGGCCTCGGTATGCAGCGGAATGTCATTCAGAAAGCGGATATCAGCCGCATCATTACCTGCCACAACCCATGGCGCCACAGCACTGAGGATAAACAGAAACACATACCGGCATACAGAACGGGTTACGCCCTGAGTGCTGGTACCAGTGCGGATACAGAAGCCGTGCGCGACCGATAGAGCTTTCATAGACATCTTTCCTTGTTGTTATTGTGTCCAGGTCGATGGGAACAAGTATGGCTACGTGCCTGAAGGCAGACATGAATACGACCACAGCCAGGCTGTAGTCGTATTCACCGGTGGTTAAATGGTACCAGCCTGCATCTGTTTGACGGCGTAGTCACAAGCGCGTGCGGTAAAGGCCATATAAGTCAGGGAGGGATTCACGCAGGAGGAGGAACTCATAAAGGAGCCGTCCGTGATAAACAGGTTGGGAACATCGTGAGCCTGGTTGTATTTATTCACCACCGATTGTGTCGGGTCGTTACCCATACGTGCAGTGCCCATCTCGTGAATGCCGGAACCGGGTACCGAAAGTGTCTCCGGATCTCCAAGTGACATGCTGAAGGCCGCACCGGCGGCGTCCATGATGCGTTTGGCCTGGGCGTGAACATCCCGGGCCATGGCTTTTTCGTTCTCTCCCCAGCTGAACTCAAACGCCACCTGGGGAATACCGTAACGATCTTTCTTTTTGCTGAGGTAGACACGGTTATTGGGATTGGGCAGACACTCACCAAAGCCTGCGGCAACGAACATCCAGCCTGCCGGTGGCTTGCGCAGATTGTCTTTCAAGCCGGCCCCAAAACCCTTCTGATTGAAGCTGCCGGTCCAGTTGCTGGTGTTCACCATGGTCTGATAGCCGTAACCACGCACAAAACCGGGATCCTCGTCCTGCCCCGGCAGGTTGCGGAAGCGCGGGATATAGAGGCCGGTGGGACGATTGCCGTAGTAGTAGCTATCCTGGTGCTCCATAAATATGCCCACGGAACCCAATCCCAGGAAGTGATCCATGAGATTGCGCCCCAGCATACCACTGCTGTTGCCGAGGCCATTGGGGAATGCTGCACTGGTGGAGTTGAGCAGCAACTGGGCAGAGCCGATGGTTGAAGCACAGAGGAAGACCACCCGTGCGCTGAATTCATGACGTTTCAGCGTTTCAGAATCGATAACATGCACCTTGCTGATACGCTTGCCTGTTTCGTCATACTCCAGACGTTCCACCACCGAATTGGGTCGGATGGTCAGGTTTCTGGTAGCACGCGCTGCGGGTAAGGTTGAGCTTTGGGAGCTGAAATAGCTGCCGGTAGAACAACCATTTTCGCAAGGCCCGCAGTAGTGGCAGGCGGAGCGCCCCGGCAGATCTTCGGTAAGGATCGCGGTACGGGCGTTGGTCAGGGTAAGTTCCGGGGCATTCTTTTTAAGTCGGTCCCGGACGGTTTCCTCGATCGCGAACCAGGGCATCGGCTTTTGAAACTCACCATCGGGCAGCTGTGGCAAGCCCTCCTTGCGGCCATTAACGCCGATAAACTTTTCCACATAGCTGTACCAGGGAGCGATATCCTCGTAGCCCACTGGCCAGGGGATCCCATGGCCATCCCGGGCGTTAGCCTTGAAATCGTCCTCACTCCAGCGGTAGGTCTGGCGTCCCCACATCAACGAACGACCACCTACCACGCCACCGCGATACCACTCAAAGGGTGTGCCTTCATCCATCGCATAGGGATTCTGCTTGTCGTTATTCCAGAAATGTCGATTCGCTGTGCGAAAGGCGTAGACCTTGCTCTGTACCGGAAATTCTTCCTCTACTACCTTACGATCACTCTTGCCGTTAAAAGGCATCTTCCAGCTTGGGGCATGTTCACCCAAATAGCCGGTGCCGTGCTGCAGATCGCGGCCGCGCTCCAGCACCAGGACTTTAAGGCCTTTTTCGGTCAACTCCTTGGCGGCCCATCCCCCGGTAATACCTGACCCAACGACGATGGCATCAAAATCAAAATTCTTTGCGGTAATCATATCTGGCTATCCAATTTTTCTTATCTGTCGACGAGTCACGTAATCAGCTGAAAAAAGCAAATGGCGCCCAGGCACTATCCTCGCCATTGCGGGGGTAGTGACCATCAAACTTCATTGGCATTGGGTTGTAACGCAACACCTGCTTTACGCCGGCTTCGGAAGTAAAGAAGCCCCAGATCGTCAGCTCCTTCAGCTGGCAGATAAAAGGGGCATCGCTGATAAAGGCTCGCCGCACATTGCCCTGGACATACCAGGGGCTGTCACTGGCTGCCGCCTCAAGACCCTCCAGCACAGCCAACTGCTGCTCCTGCGCCAACTGGTCGTAGGATTTACCAAACTCTTGCGGAATTCGTGTTTCCAGGTCACTGAGACCATTAAGAAAAATGGCCCGCTCTTCGTCATTGAGCCAATCCTGCACCATTAATTCAATGAAGTGCGGTACACCGGCATCTATGGCACCGGGCGTGTCGGTACGGGGAATAATAATTTCAGCCGCCGCTGCGACAATGGCTCTCTGGCCGACGGAAAACAGTTTGGCCGGTTGTTTGACGTAGTCGTCGGCCGCTGCCAGGTAGGTCATTTGCTCAGGAGTAAGGGCAAAGGTGGCTGGGGTTATACCGGCGCTACCCAGCAGAACGGCAGCACATTGGAGAAACTCTCTTCGATTCATTATCCGATTCCTCTCATGCAGCGATGAGATGCTTATAGTTATTTGAAAACTACCCCGTCCGAGGGGACAACGATCACACAGGCATAATACGTAAGTCCCCTAGTGTACCGTGGACCGCAAT
This sequence comes from Pseudomaricurvus sp. HS19, assembly GCF_009857815.1. Classification (GTDB taxonomy): domain Bacteria; phylum Pseudomonadota; class Gammaproteobacteria; order Pseudomonadales; family Cellvibrionaceae; genus Pseudomaricurvus. The sequence goes on from NZ_WVVW01000001.1 coordinate 1,216,167, forward strand.
AATGTAAACGTTTACAGATCACTGACAAACACAATTTTTGTAAATAGACCCCGGCCCGAGGGGCAACCTGAAGAACCAGGAGATGACAATACGCCAGCGAGCAATGCCATAAATGGGCGCTCCCCTGACGGATCAAGGCAATTTTCTATGGGCCTTATCTGACACCGGAGCACTTAATTACCGATCGCTCTCGTATGAAGATGATGGGCGAGCGTCTGTCAGGCACAGCTATCGCCGCGGTCACCACTAACGAAAAAGGCCGGTACCCTCGCGGGTACCGGCCTTTTAGCTATCGCTTGTCAGCGATGTTGGATCAGAAGTTGTAACGCAGGCTAACACCCACTTCGCGACGTGGAGTCACCTCTACTTCGCGGTAGCCGCCACCAACGAGAGCGCTCAGGTTGCTACCCTCGCCGATCTCGATATCGTCATAGCGCACGGTTTCATCTTCACCGGTTACGTTCTTGACGAACATCTGCACATCCCAGGTGCCTTCACCGTCACGCACACCAAAGTACAGGTTCAGCAGACCGTAGGAATCGATAACAGTGTTTTCGTGCTTGTTATCGTTCTCACCCTGCCAGGAGTAGATACCACGTACGTAACCATCCATCATGTCAGTCACTGGCATGCTGTATTCAGAGGTGACAGACGCTGTCCACTCAGGCTGGGTACTGGCGGACAGACCACCGGAACAGAAGTTGATCTGACTGGTCGGGCTGAAGTTGTCAGGAGTCTGGTTACATGGGATATCGTCCTTCACTTCGCTGTCCATCCAGGCCAGCACACCGGATACGGTCCAGTTTTCCATAATCAGGAAGCTGGCATCCAAGTCGATACCCTGTACGACGGTATCAGCGTTGGAGGTGAAGTTGAAGGTATCCACGTCTTCATTACCAGTGCTACCAGTCAGGTAACGAACTTCACCCGGGGTATAGTAGAAGTAGCCTTCAAAGTCCTGATAGTAGTAAGCGGCGTTCAGACGACCACGACCATCCATGAAGTCCCACTTGGCACCCACCTCATAGGAAATGGAACGCTCGTTTTCACGCTGGCCGGTAACCCGGTCCATGCCGCCCTGGAAAGGCACACCATTGAAGAAGTTAACACCTACAGTGGCGTTTGGCCCCTGACGTACTGCGGTACCCACGTTGGAGTACATCATGAAGTCATCAGCAAAGCGGTGGGACAACGCCACGTTCCAGATAAACTCTTCATCCTTGCCGGACTGATCGTCCAACACGTTGCCCGCCACAAGCAGCTTGTCTTCTTTGGTCTCAAACCAGATCTGACGACCACCGATAGCCAGCTCGGTGCTGTCTGTCAGGTAGAAAGTGAAGTTGGCAAAAACCGAAGTCTCTTCGGTGGTAGACATTGTCTGAATAGGCACATTCAGGATATAGGCACCAACGGCAGTACCACTTGGGTCAAGAATGCTGGCCAGCGGACCGTAAACAAAGGGGCTGAACGGTGACGCGCCCAGGAAACGGTGTGAGAAGAGGTTATTCTCACCCTCTTTCTTCTGGTAGAAAACGCCCGCGGTATAGTCGAAGAAGTCACCAAGCGGCTCTTCGGAGGAGATGCGGATCTCATGGGACTCCTGATCCTGCCACAGGTCCAGCTCCTGGTACCACTCATCAACTGTAGAGGCGACAATAATTCCCGAGCCGGGAGGAGCACCCAAAACCGGACTCAGATCGTTGGTCTCTCCATTGGATGTACCAATCCAGTTAATGAAATCCTGTGGACCTGTACCAGTGTTGGAGAACTTACTCACCTGCCCCACGTAATTGAAGACCTGGCCAACAGCAGTCAGCTCCAGGTTCAGCACGGTGGCTTCAAGTTCATTATCTGTCTTGTTGGGAGATGCCTGAACACTGCGACGATCCTCCGGAGCAATGGCGCCGAAGTCGTGATGGGACAAGCCACCGCCAAAGTTTGCCAATGCGCCATTACGCGCTTCACCAGCATGATGCGGGAAGATCAGACGATCCACCTCCATCTTCTGATGCATCAGGGAGCCTTCGAAATTATCGGTCGGTGCGAAGCCCAGAGTGAAACGGTAGCCAGTGGTATCAACGTCAGGCTCCTGATCGCTGAACATGCTCTTGACGCCATTGGCTTCGTTCTCGTCGACAACACCCGCCACACGCAGTGCCAGCTTGTCTTCAACCAGCGGTACGTTTACAGCACCCTGGTAGTTGGTAGCGCCTTTGTTGGTCGCAGTAGCATTCACGTAGCCTTCAAACTCGGACAGGTTGGCGTCGCGAGTGGTTACAGTAATCGCACCGGAGGGTGCAGAACGGCCACGCAGGGTACCCTGTGGACCACGCAGAACTTCCACCTGACCGATATCGAATACCTGGGTGAAGATCTGGTTGGACTCTACAGGCGCATCGTTCAGATAGAATTCAACGGATGGGGAAGACTGGGCCTCAATACGGAAATCAATACCGCGCATACTGGCGCCGGTGGTGTAACCGTTGGAGCCGGAATCCAGGGAGATGCCGGGAACCACGGACTGCATGTCTTCAAAGTTCAGGATGTTGAGTTTTTCGAAGGTGTCGCTGCCGACGGCGTTAACAGTCTGAGGAACATCCTGCAAACTTTCGTCTTTACGACGAGCGGTAACCACGACCTCTTCGAGAGCGAAACCGGTGGAACCACCAGTATCCTGAGCCATTACGTCTACCGCGCCACCCAAGGCCAACAATGAAACAATTGCAGCTGACTTGCCGCCTTTGTTTACAGCCTTGATAGCACGAGCCAGAGGTGCTTGGGAGGGTTTATTCAGCATGTTATCGATGCTCCTTGTTATAGTTTTTTTGCTTTTTATTTATTGGTATTGCTTTATTTGCCTGATCTGAAAACAACCGATGCTATCGCTCAATGATTGTTTTCAGCTCACACAGATCCCAGTGCTTGCTGATCCTGCCGCCAGCCATACTAAGGGCGGGGATTGCGAGCCATCAATTACTTTTTTTGATTTTCCGAAACTGTTTGTTCAATCCGTTGCTTGCTGGCAACTGTTGTTATTTATGTTTTTGGGATTCAGGTTTTCGGCGTTAACCCTAACTGTGCCGGGACCCTCTTGAATCCACCTGTTTTAATTCACCTGTCATTTACAGCACGATTCTTCTGCGCCCAGACTACTACAAACACAGCGCAGGACAGATGTGGCATTTTTGCCAAATCGCGCATTAAAAATCAGGTTGTTGTGTTTTCGTTTCGCCCATCGGGCGGGCCGTGTTGCCAGGACAATGCCCGACAAGACCAAATGTTTTAAAACTTTATAGTTATACGTATTACTTTCAGGTCAATAGCTGTTGTCTTCGCGCCCTGTTTTTATGCTGATTGTTTCAGGGCCAGGCGAGACCGGACTTTGCTCAACTTTACATGGTCGACCGGATACAGGTCAACAATAATAACTCGTCGCTATATAAATTGTACAAACTGATCAGACTCGCTTCCATGCCACCCTGGGGCGGTCATTCTGACGCTCCTCAGAAACCAGAATAATCCAATATTTTCAGATAGTTAAAGTGCACCGAAGCGGATTTGACCGCTCCGGTGCCGGCCATGATAAAACACGCCAGCGGCATGTTAAATCACTGCCCGGGCAGGGTTCGGCAAGGCAAAACAGCGGCATTATGATTGCTGCGGCGACATATCACGCTGTCCCGGCCGTCAATCCCAATCCAGCAATTTATCCGGACTATTAGCTCTGGAAGAGTACCGACCCGAAGCAAGCCCCCCGGTACTCTACCCCGAATGCCCTACCCCGGGCTGCTTCGTCCCAGCGCCTGTACAGTGTCGCTATCGCAGCCGGGACAATGACTCCAGGCTGCCAACCCCCAGGCAGGGTTGCATTATTGCCGTCTCATGCTCTGCAGGACGTGTAATGCACCGCGCAGCTCTGCCAGGGATTTCATGCGCCCACCGTAGGAGTAGCCGGGGTTGGTGCCGGGCTTGTCGACCTCTGCCGCCAGCAGGTGGCCGTGATCCGGGCGCATGGGGATCGAACGTCCGCCCTCTTGCGAGCGACGCCCTTCTTCATCGAGCAGCGCATTCATAATGCCGATCATGTCGTTGTCACCATCCAGGTGATCCGACTCGTAAAAAGAGCCATCCGCTTCCCGCTTCACATTACGCAGGTGGACGAAATAGATACGCTCCCCGAAACGGCGAATCATGCGCACCAGGTCGTTATCCCCCCGCGCGCCGAAGGAGCCGGCACACATGGTCAGTCCATTGCTGGGGCTGGGCACGGCGGTCAGGATTGCGTTGGCGTCGTCTTCTGTGGATACCACACGCGGCAAACCAAACAACGAAAACGGCGGATCATCCGGATGGATACACATCTCCACACCGGCCTGCTCGGCCGCGGGAACAATGTCCCGCAGGAAAGCGAAGAGGTTTTCGCGGTAGCCTTCTGTGCCCAAGGCAATAAATTCGGCAATGGCCTGCTGGATAGTCTCCCGGGAGTAAGAGCCCTCACCGCCTGGAAGACCGGCGATGATGTTGCGCTCAAGCAGCGCCTGCTCCTCCTCTGTCAGCTCCTCAAAGCGCTGTTTGGCTTTGGCCAGCTGCTCTGCACTGTAATCCCCTTCGGCACCCGGGCGCTGCAGCATGTAGACGTCGTAGGCGATGAAGTCGGACATCTCAAAGCGCAGTGCACGGGCATCACTCTTCAGGCGATAGTTGAGGTTGGTACGGGTCCAGTCCACCACCGGCATAAAGTTGTAACAGACGGTATGGACACCGGCCTCACCGAGGTTGATAAGCGTCTGGCGGTAGTTATCCAGCAACTCCAGATAATTGTCTTTGCGCAACTTGATATTGTTGTGCAGGGGGACACTCTCTACCACCGACCACTCAAGACCCGCCGCCTCGATCTCCGCTTTGCGCTTGAGGATTTCATCCAACGGCCAGAGATCACCGGTGGCAATGTGGTGCAATGAGGTAACGATTCCGGTTGCCCCGGCCTGCGCCACCTGCTGCAGAGTGATCGGATCCGAAGGGCCAAACCAACGCCATGTTTCCTGCATAACTAATAGACCTGCTTTAGCAAAAATCGCTGAAAAATATAAATGAACTATCGGGGCAGAACCGCGCCCCGATGCATAACAACCTGTGCCGCCAGCTGCTGCGCCCGGCTCACCGCCGTTGCGACGGATTCACCACTGGCACGGCTGGCAATATACGCCGCGTTGAAGGAGTCACCGGCGCCGGTGGTATCCACCGCATCCACCGCTTCGGCTGGCTGAAAATAACTGCTGTCACCCATCCAGACCTGACACGCGGGTCCTGGCACTTTGATTACCAGTTCCTGAACACCTTGAGCCCGGTAAAAATCACGACACGCCTCAGCCGAGTCGATGCCCCACAACTGGGTCTCGTCGTCCAGGGTGGGCAGCACCATGTCACAATGACCGAGTACGGCCTCATAACAACTCCGGGCCTCTTCCACCCCGGACCACAAACGCGGCCGGTAGTTGGGGTCAAACACAATCTGGCAACCACGGCGCCGCAAACCGGCGATCAACTGCACCAGGTTATCCAGCCCGCTGCGTGTTACTGCCAGGGTAATACCGGAAAAATAGAAGATATCGGGCACATCCACCAGTTCCACCGGCTCGTCAAACAGCTCCCGCGCCGGACTGCGTCCGCGCCAATAACGGAACTCCCGTTCACCATCTGGCTGGTTGTGAATGGTGTAAAGGCCGGGCTGGCGGCCTGGCAGTCTTGGAATCAACCCGCTTCCCACCTGCTCCCTTGCCAACGCGGCCAGGATTTCAGCGGAGAAATGGTCATCGCCCAGCGCCGTCATGTATTCCACATCCATCCCGGCGCGCGCCATATAGATCGCGGTATTGTAGGTGTCGCCACCGTAAGCCTGCTGCCACGCCCCTCCACCGGAGGCGAACTCGACCATTACTTCACCGGCACACAAAATACGCATGGCGTCAGACCTCCGCCGCCGGCAAGCTGGCGACCAGCGCATTGATCACCGATTGGTTACCTTCGTTGCAAAGACGGGTATAGAACGCAGTCACCTGTTCGAGGAGAGCAGGGTCTTGTGCGGCCAAATCGCCGAACACCTGGCGCTGCTCCATAACAGTTCGGACCAACGCAACATTCCCGCCTGTCACCTCCAGTCTGGCCTGCAAATCAACCGCCAGAGGATCGTCCACCACAAAGGTTTCCCGGTTGTCCCGCTGGCCACCCAGAAACTTCACCCAACCAGCAATGGCCAATGCCAACAGGGTCGAATCCTGACCGCTGTCCAGCAGCTGCCTCAGACTCTGTAACCAGCGCTGGGGAATTTTCTGTGAGCCATCCATTGCGATCTGTGCCGTGCGGTGTTGCAACGCCGGGTTGGCAAAGCGCTGCAGTAACTGCTCCTGGTACTCTTCGATATCAAAATCCGCGGGTACTGTCAGCGTCGGCAACACCGACTGCATGTACGCCCGGACCAGTGCCAACATAGCGCCATTGCTCACCACCTCGTGCACATAGTCGTAACCGGCCACATAACCCAGGTAAGCGATAAGGGAGTGACTGCCATTGAGCAAGCGCAGCTTGATCATCTCGAAAGGGGTGACATCCTCAACCAGCAGCGCACCCACCGAGCCCCAGTCCGGCGCCGTGGTGGCAAAATTGTTTTCTATCACCCACTGACTGAACGGCTCGGTGCTCACCGCACCCTCATCGCTCACCCCCAGCGCCTCTTCGGCCAGCTGACGATCAGCGGCTGTGCTGGCGGGTACAATCCGGTCCACCATGGAGCAGGGGAAGGTCACCTGCCGGGCAATCCACTCCGCCAGGTCGCCGTCCAGTCGCGCCGCCAGCGCCGTCACTACCGCACCCAACACCCTTCCGTTGTGCGGCAGGTTGTCACAACTTAACAACGTAATACCCGGCAGCCCCTGCTCCCGGCGGCGGCGCAGGCCTGCCACCAGAAAGCCAATGGCCGTACGCGGCGTGGCCAGCCCATCGGCCACTTCCGCTTCAATAGCCGGGTGGTTCTGCAACAACTCCCCACTGGCCGGATCGTGGCAGTAGCCTTTCTCGGTGATGGTGAGAGTAACCACCCTGGTGGAGGACGATGCTATGGCCTGCACCAGCTCGTCAGGCTCCTGGGGCGCCACAATCACTCGCTGCAGGCAGCCGATGACCTGAAAACGGTTGGCCTCGCTCTTTTCAATCAGGGTATAGAGACCATCCTGCGGGTTGAGCTGCTGCGCCACGTCAGCGCTGCGCATGCTGGCCCCGATGATGCCCCAGTCACCGCCGCTGCGGTTCAGCAGTTGCTCGGTATACCAGGCCTGGTGAGCACGATGAAACGCCCCTACCCCCAGGTGCACAATACCGGGCTGCAGATTGTGGCGGTCGTAGGAAGGTAGCTGTACAGCAGCAGGCAGCGCCTCAAGCAGACCATTGTGCAGGCGCTTCACGGGTGCAGGGTTACTCATAATTTGTACGCGGTCCGGGCCAGGTTATAAGCGAGGTCAACAGCCGTCTCCGCCGCTTCCTGCTGAGTCAGTCGATGCTCTGCCACCAGCTGCGCGAGGAACGCACAGTCCATGCGCCGGGCCACATCGTGACGAGCGGGGATGGAGAGAAACGCGCGGGTATCGTCGTTAAAACCGACGGTGTTGTAGAAGCCGGCAGTCTCGGTAATTTGCTCGCGATAGCGGCGCATCCCCTCGGGGCTGTCGTGGAACCACCAGGCGGGGCCCACTTTCAGTGCCGGATAGTGACCCGCCAGGGGTGCCAGTTCGCGGCTGTAGGAGGTCTCGTCCAGGGTGAATACGATAATGGTCAGGTCAGCATTGTTGCCATACTTGCTGAGCAACGGATGCAGCGCGTTCACGTATTCCGTCTGCAGGGGAATATCCGCGCCCTTGTCACGACCAAATTGGGTAAACAGCTGTGGATTGTGGTTACGGAACACACCGGGGTGGATCTGCATCACCAGACCATCCTCCAGGCTCATGCCCGCCATCTCCGTCAGCATCTGGGCCCGGAACAGCTCGGCCTGGGCCGCGTTGGCGTGTCCGCTCATCACCAGCTGGTAGAGCTGCTCACAGTCTTCCCGGGACAGATCTGCGGTAGCCGCCGTCGGATGTCCGTGATCGGTAGCCGTCGCGCCGTTGGCTTTAAAGAAGGCCCTGCGTGCAAACAACGCCCGCAGATAGCCATCGAAAGTCTCCACCGATTCGCCGGTCAGGCGACCCAGCTCCTGCACATTGCCCACAAAGCCCTCGTACTGGGGATCCAGCACCGGGTCGGGCCGGAAGGTAGTAATCACCCTGCCCTGCCAGCCGCTCTCGCGGATCTGGCGGTGATGGCGCAAGTCGTCCAGCGGCCCCTCGGTAGTGGCCAGCAGTTCGATATTGAAACGTTCAAACAGCGCCCGGGGACGAAATTCATCGCTGGCCAGGGCCCGGTTGATGTGCTGATAATAGTCGCCGGCGGTAGCACTGGTGAGCACCTCATCGATACCAAACACCTCGGCAAAGACGTGATCCAGCCACATACGGCTGGGTGTGCCGCGAAACAGATAATAATGGTCCGCGAACCGCTGCCAGATCACCTCCGGGTCGGTCTCCACCGCACCGGCATCACTGCCACCGATGCCCAGCGCCGTCAGCGGGATACCCTGGCTGTAGAGCATGCGCAGCAGGTAGTGATCAGGCTTGATAAGCAGCTCGGCGGCATTTTCAAAGGGCTGATTGCCGGCAAACCAACGGGGATCCGTGTGGCCGTGAGGACTGATAATCGGCAACCCGGACACCGCCTGATACAGCTCGCGGGCAATACCCCGGGTGGTGCTATCGGCGGGAAACAAGCGATCGGGGTGCAAACTCAGGGCAATCTTTTGCGTCATGGCTCTCTGCTCTTGACTGACTCTCTGCTCTTATAGAAGGCCCTACACCCCTGACACCGCAAACCGGTATAGTGGTAAGGCCAATTTGATGCTATTCTCACAGCCTGCGCTATAACAGTCAAGATAGCCCGCGATTGCCACATTCACATGACATAAGCTGCAGAACCGAACTGCCTAAAATTCACTAAAAACACATTCACTAAAAACAATAGATTGCCAACCTACGGCTTGCCATGAAACCACTGCTACCGCTTTTGCGACTGCGCACCTGCCTTGTCGCCATTCTGCTCACCATCCTCTGCGCCTGCGGTGGACAGGAGAAGTACTCCGTCCTCAAGCTGGCCCACGGGCTGGACCAGAATCATCCCACACACAAGGCCATGGTCTATATGGCCAAGCGCCTGGAAGAGATCTCCGACGGCCACCTGCAGATGGACATTTACCCCGGCGGGCAACTGGGTGAAGAGCGCGAACTGATAGAGCTGTTGCAGATTGGCAGCCTGGCCATGACCAAGGCATCTGCCAGCCCGATGGAAGGTTTTGTTCCCGACTTCAAGCTGTTCAGCCTCCCCTATGTCTTCCGCGACCACGACCACTTCTGGCGCGCACTGGAGAGCAAAACCGGCCGCGACCTGCTCAGCAGCGGCGAGGCCGTACGCCTGCGGGGACTGGCCTATTACGACGCCGGCAGCCGCAGCTTCTATACCATCGACAAGCCAATTCAGACCCCGGAAGACCTCAGTGGCCTGAAGATTCGTGTGCAGCAGAGCATCACTTCAGTGGCCATGATCAACACCCTGGGCGGCTCCGGCACACCGGTGGACTGGGGCGAACTCTACACCGCCCTGCAACAGGGTGTGGTAGATGGTGCCGAGAACAACCCCCCCAGCTTTTACCTGTCCAAGCATTACGAGGTCGCCCGCTACCTGAGCCTGGACGAGCACACGTATGTGCCCGACATCCTGCTGATCAGCCGCCCAATCTGGAATCGCCTCTCTCCCCAGCAACAAGGCTGGTTACAACAGGCGGCGGAAGAGTCCAGCCACTATCAGCGTAAACTGTGGCAGGAGGAGACTGAACGCGCCCTGCAACAACTCACCGCCGACGGCGTCACCATTGTCCACCCTGACAAGGCCGCATTCCGCCACAAGGTACAGCCCATGCTGGCGGAATACGACGGCACCTCTGTTGGCGCCATGATCCAGGCCATCCGGAGCCTTCCCTGATGCTGCAACGACTCCTGCACCACACCGATCAACTGCTCAAGGGCCTGCTGATCCTGATCGTATCCACCATGGTACTCAATGTCCTGTGGCAGGTGGCCACCCGTTTCCTGCTGGGCAGCCCCAGCTCGTGGACCGAGGAGCTGGCGCGCTTCCTGTTGATCTGGCTGGGCCTGTTTGGTGGCAGCTACGCCTACCGCACCCACGCCCACATTGGTATCGATATCCTCACCCGCAAGCTGCGTGGCACCAGCCAGGCCATCGTCACCAACCTGGCGCTGGTAGTAGTGGTGCTGTTTGCACTGGTAGTTATGGTCTACGGCGGCAGCCAACTGGTTCTGCTGACGCTGGAACTGAAGCAGACCTCCGCCTCGCTGGGCATCCCCGTTGGCTACGTTTACCTGGCTCTGCCAGTAAGCGGGCTGATGATTGCGATATACAGCCTTGCCCAGCTTTTCCAGCCCAAGCTTCGCGCCGAATAAACGGAACACACCATGGAATTTTCCGGCCTGATACTGATTCTCTCTTTCCTGTTGCTGCTGTTGATGCGGGTCCCGGTGGCCATCTGTATTGGCGCCGCCACGTTTGTGGCCATGCTGGCCAGCATCGAGTTTACCGCCGCCGCCACGACGGTTGCACAGCGCATGGCCGGCGGCCTCGACAGCTTTGCCCTGCTGGCAGTCCCGCTTTTTATTATGTCCGGCATCCTGATGGGCCAGGGCGGCATCGCCCGCCGCCTGATTGAATTTGCCAAGGTACTGGTGGGCACTCTGCCTGGCGGCCTGGGGCTGGTGAACGTGATCTCCTGCACCCTGTTCGGTTCCATCTCCGGCTCTGCGGTGGCGGCCACCTCGGCGATTGGTGGCTTCATGATCCCGGCGATGGAGAAGGATGGCTACAACCGCAACTTCAACGCCGCACTGACCATCACCTCCTCCACCACCGGCCTGCTGATTCCCCCCAGCAATGTGCTGATTATCTATTCGCTGGCCAGTGGCAGCGTCTCCATTGCCGCCCTGTTTATTGCCGGCTATGTACCGGGAATCCTGCTGGCCCTGTCCCTGATGGCCATCGCCATGGTCTACTCGGCCCGGGCCGGCTTCCCCCGCTCCGGCCGCATTCCCCTGCGCCAGGCAATGCCAAAGCTGCTGGATGCCATCCCCAGTCTGCTGTTAGTCGTGATTGTCATCGGCGGCATTATCGGTGGTGTATTTACCGCCACCGAAGCCAGTGCCATTGCGGTGCTCTACTCGCTGATCCTGGCGGTGGGAGTCTACCGGGAGGTCAAGCCCAAAGAGTTGCCGGCACTGATGATCAAAACCGCCGAGACCAGCGCGGTGGTACTGCTGCTGATCGCCACCTCCACAGCCATGTCCTGGATGCTAGCCTACGAGAATATTCCGCAGTCTGTCAGTGAACTGTTAATCGGCCTCAGCGACAATCCGCTGCTGATTCTGCTGCTGATCAACATTGTGCTGCTGCTGGTGGGAACCTTTATGGACATGACACCGGCCATCCTGATCTTCACGCCCATCTTTTTGCCGATCGCCGAATCGCTGGGGATTTCACCCCTGCACTTCGGCATCATGATGGTGTTGAACTTATCCGTTGGCCTGTGCACCCCGCCCGTAGGCAGCGTGCTGTTTGTCGGCTGCAGTATCGCCAAAACCCGGATGGAGTCGGTTCTCAAGCCATTGCTGCCCATGTACGCCGCCATGCTCCTGACCCTGGTGTTGATTACCCTGTTCCCGGCCCTGAGCGAGTGGTTGCCACGGGTTAGCGGCCTGATTGACTGAGGGGATTGCGGCCGGCAAGCGCCGACCGCGATGGCGGAGGCTCAGGCCTCCAGATAGGTTTTACTGTCGATCAATGCGCTGCTGATATGATCGCGCATGGCGTCTTCCGCAGCGGCGGCATCCCGCGCCGACAATGCATTAAACAGGCGCTTGTGCTGTCCCAGGGAAGGATGCACACCCACTTCACGTACACGCTGGTGAAACAGGGTGCTCAGCTCCGAACTGATCCGCATATCCCACAGCCAGGTGACAATGGCAGCCAGGGCGCTGTTGCCGGCCGCCTCGGCAATAATGCAGTGGAAGCGCTTGTCAGCCTCTTCCGATACCGAGCCTTCGGTATCTTCACGCTCCATATCATCCAGGGCCACTTGCAGCTCCTGCAGCTGCGACTCGCTGATGCGTTGCGCGGCAAGCTTTGCCAGCTCCGGCTCGATCATCAAACGTGCTTCAAGAATTTCAAAGGAACCCGGCCCAACGTCTTCAATTCCCCGGGCTACCGGGTTGTTGCGCACGTAGATGCCGGAGCCGGTGCGGATTTCTACCAGCCCCGCGATCTCCAGCGCGATCATCGCCTCACGGATAGTGGGCCTGCTCACCTCAAACCGCACCGCCAGATCACGCTCGGACGGCAGGCGCTCTCCCGCTTCTATCTGTCCGCTGGTGATCAGGTTTTCAATTTGGCTGGCCACCTCCAGATAGAGACGGCGGACTTTTACGGCTTCGATTTTCATAAATTTATTATCAACCTGAACGGAAACGCAGAAATTGCGGGCCATTCTACCCTGCCCGTCCCTCCGAGGTAAGAAGCTGCCCCGAGGTAAGAAGCCGCCCCGAGGTAAGCCGCCACCCCGGGGCAAGAAGACGTCCCCAACCCGGGTATTTCCGTAAACCTGCCGCATCGACATGGACGGGAGGCACCACTTCTATATAATTGACAGCGCTGTCGGAATGGCGGAATTTGCCGCCCAGCCAACTACTACAATAAAAGCCTAACCACCGGAATTGAATTACACATCATGCAATCGCCTTCCCCCACCCACGCTGCAGCACCGGCTGCGACCGGCAGCTACCGCCTGCCACTGATCATACTGACCAGCCTGTTCTTTATGTGGGGTTTTATAACCGCGCTGAACGATATCCTGATCCCTCACCTGAAGAGCGTCTTTGACCTGAATTACACCCAGGCCATCCTTGTACAGTTTTGCTTCTTCGGTGCCTATTTTCTGGTGTCGCTGCCTGCAGGCGCCCTGGTGGGACGCATCGGCTACCAGAAAGGATTGGTGCTGGGCCTGCTGACCGCGGCAGTGGGCTGCCTGCTGTTTTTGCCAGCAGCGAGCCTGCGGCTCTATCCACTGTTTCTCGGGGCCCTGTTCGTGCTCGCCAGTGGCGTCACCCTGCTACAGGTATCGGCTAACCCATACGTTACAGCGCTCGGCCCAGCCAGCAGCGCGTCCGGCCGCCTGACCCTGACACAGGCCTTCAATTCCCTGGGTACAACGGTCGCACCGCTGATCGGTGCGGCGTTGATTTTCAGTGCCGTACCCGAGCTGCCCGATGCAACTGCCGGCGCCCTGAGCGCCGCCGACAAACTGGCAGAGGCGGACTCGGTCAAACTCCCCTACCTGATTCTTGCAGCAATGCTGGGCACACTGGCGCTGCTGTTTGCGGTTATGAAGCTGCCCGCGCTGCACACTCCGGATGACCATCAGCAGGCGAGTTTCTCCGCCGTGTTGCGCTACCGGCACCTGGTACTCGGCGCGCTGGCGATTTTCACCTACGTCGGTGCCGAGGTATCCATCGGCAGCTTCATGATCAGCTTTATCAAAGAGCTGGGGCTGCAGGACATCACCGAGCATGAAGCGGCCCGCTATGTGGCCTGGTACTGGGGCGGCGCCATGGTGGGACGCTTTGTGGGGGTATGGCTCATGATGCGGGTGGATGCCCGCTACCTGCTGGCGGCCAATGCCAGCTGTGCAGTCCTGCTGGTGCTGTTTGCCTGTTTCTATAAGGGCAACGCCGCTGCCATCAGCCTGCTGGCCGTGGGACTGTGCAACTCCATCATGTTCCCCACTATTTTCAGTCTCGCCCTGAAAGACCTGGGGGCACTGACCAGCCGCGGCTCCGGGCTGCTCTGCTGCGCCATCGTAGGTGGCGCACTGATTCCACTGCTGCAGGGCATGATTGCCGACTGGCAAGGCCTGCAGATCTCCTTCCTGCTGGCGGCTGCCTGTTATGTGTATATCGCCTACTACGGATTGGAAGGATCAAAAGTGCGTAGCCCCCCAGTACAGTAACCGCACAGTAACCGCTACGGCATTGGAGGGCTCTCAGGCCGGTGGTGTCACAACACCGCCGCAGGAGCCCCTCCCTCGCCATCGGGGTTCTGCCCTGCCGGCCCCTCGGCGAGAACCGCCAATAACTTCTGCCTCAACTCACCCGCTTGCCATAAGCCGCTGCCGCTGTAGACCATTAACTGTGGCTGCTCCACGCCCGTACCCAGAGTCGCCTCCAGGGCTTGCCGCGCCTGTTGCACCTGACGCTCATCGACCAGAAACGCCACCCGGTGTATCACCGCCGCATCCCGCAGCAGGTGGAGCTCCCACTGCATATTGATGCTGATATCCGTGAGGTCCATGACGACAGCGTCGCACTCTGCCAGCAGTCTTGTGACACAGGCCTGCCAACCGGCATCCACTGTGGCGACCGGGAACAATTTGTCGCGGCTCACCGCCCAGTTGAGGTTGCGCAGCACGCGGCGCTGCATCGCCCTCACCAGTGCCGCCAGATGACGGGGCGCCACAATCTTGCGCTGGCGAAAGGTGAGAAAGGTGAGCTGGCCGTAAAGCAGCGGTATTCGCTGCAACGCTGAGATGCGGATGTTGGCATCCGCCAGCGTGTAACAGTGCCCCAGGGCAATCACCTCCTCGCGCAAAACCCGTCGCAACGACGCACTCACACCACGGCGATTGAAAGGCCGCAACACCAGAAACTTCAAAGGCTGCTTCCAGCGCAGCGCCAGTGGCAGGCTGATGGGCAAGGTGACCAGAAAAGGGATAAGGAAGGCAGACAGATACGCGAGGATCATCCCCAGGCCCACCAACCCTATTGTCAGCAGCGACACCAGAATCCAGATCAGGGCAACCACAGAATTTTCCGCTGCTGCCGCCTCCTGCAGCCCGAACACGGCATACCCTCGCCCAACAATCCACAACCAGCCGACAGCAACGACAAACAGCAACCAGGCAACAAGCCCGGAGCCCACCACCAAGTTACCGCAGATTCGTCCCAGCCGTTGACGCCGGGCCGGATCAGCCTCTGCGGCCAGGCGCGGTCGTCCACGACCGTCTGCTATTGCCACCTGCTCCCAAGTGAGGGGCGTCCCATGGTTACTGCGTACTTCGGCCAATTCCCGCAGGTTCTCGCTGGCGTACAGAACCGCACCGATTAACAACAGCAGTAAGGATGCGCCTACCTGCAAAAGCGAGCCCTGCCCGGCACCATCGTTCGACAATTCCATAACACTGTACCCCAGTGCCATTAGCCCCAACACCGTTGTCAGCGCCGACACGATCCAGCGAGGCCAGCGTCGGCCCTGGTAGACCAACCACACAGTCATAGTCGCGATACCCAGCACCAGGAGGCCTTCGACTTCACCGCCAGCGGCGATGGCTAATAGCGCCAGCAGTCCGAAGGCTCCGCCAACCACCATCAGGCTGGGCAGACAGCGGCGTTGCAGTTGACGCCACGAAGGCAAGGGCTTACCGGATTCCATGCTGCAAAGCCTCACTCTGCGCCGGCGTTGCGTGTGTGGTGCAACAAAGTCGGGAAACCAGTTTTCGAATCGCGGCATCGCCATGGCGAAATTCAAAACGAGGGAAGTCATCACTCTTTAAGGATGCATTGCAGCCATCGGCTGGCACGGCCGCCAGCGCCTGCTGCAAGGTTCGGTTCAGATAATCGCGGTCGGTGCTGCTGTCCACCAGTAACAGACACTGCTCTGCCGGCACATGCGCCGCGATAAAATTCAGCTCTTCGCGGCAACCGGCAGCGGCGTCGGAAAAGCCCCGCAGATCCATCAACACCATTTCACCAGACCGCAACAAACTGGGCAGCGCCGATTGCCATGTATCCTGATAACAAAACAGGGTATTGATACGAAAACGGCCATCGGGATCGGGAAGCCGGTCCATGGCTTGTACCGCCTCCAGCAGGGACTGGCGGTTACTGACGAATTTCTGCCCCAGTCGCCTGCCGAGAAACGCGAGGAACTGATCCGGCCGCACCGTGCGGGTCGCCACATCGGGCCCCACAATCAACTGGATACTGCCAATGCTGCGCCAGTAGCCGGCAACGGCCTCCAGCAGCCGCAGGCTGCGGCGCCCGAGGGCGAACACGCGCAGGAAACACAGGTTCCGGGGTATCTGTCGTTGCAACAGTAAGCGACGCAACACCCACAGCATCAGTTTATAAATCCCGAACGCCAGCGGCAGACACAGCAGCCACACCAGGCCACCCAACACCAGCCACAAGGTATACATGGAGAGGAAGATCAGGTAGGCCGCGTCCAGGTAGAGCGACCGATCACTGACACGCTGGCGACGATGTGCGGCCGTCAGCAAACAGGTCAGCTGCCACCCCGCCACCAATAACAGCAGCACTACCAGCACCAACCCCAACGCCGCCAGCTCGACCATGCCAACACCGGAGGCGATGGAAAAACGTTCCAGCGCCAACAGCACCGGTCGGGTGATCAACAGGTTGGTGGCAAACCAGAAGCCGCTGATCAATAGACTGACCATGGCCAGCACCAGTCCGGCAATGGAACGCACCAACGGCAAAAAGCATAAACCGCAGAGCAGTGTTGGCAGGGCGTTCACGCTGATCCACAACCCCATCATGGCCTGTGGCGTTACCCCGGAGCGGTCCTCCAGCAGTACACCGCCCGATACGTTTTGGATAGTGGCAGCCCACAGCGAGAGACCCACATAGATCAGAAAGTAAGCCGCCAGCAGTCCCGCGCCGTGAATTAGCGGACGCGGCACCAGCAGCAGGCAAATGGCTACAGCCGGCCAACTGTAAACGGCAACACCAATGACAAAGCCCGCCACCCCCAACTGTGTCTGGAACACCGACTGGGCCACCAGTGAGAGCGGCAGTGCTGCCACCAATATAGCAACTACATAGATGAGCGCATCCCGCCGGGGAGCGCCCAACGCCCGGCGCAAATGGTCGCTGCGGGAAAACTCCCCGGCAATCACCGCGGGCGGGGGGGCAATTTCCATCCCGCCCGATGCGGCTTCCCCTGCGCGGTGATGCATGGACCGGGTGACCGCCAACCGGTAGCGCCATAAAAGCAGCAGGGATACCAGTGCCGTGATCGGCAAGGACGCAATCATCACCAACAGCAGGGAAATTGAGAGCAGTTGTGGAGTGACTTGCTCAATCATGGTGATCGCCGCTCAGCAAGCGTCATGGCGCAGGAGCCCGAACCTCATGGCGGCAGCCGCTCTGCGGTCCAGGAGAGTTCATTGAGCACCCGCCCCTTCCAGTCCTTTACCACCATAAAACAGCGGCGTAGGTCGCGGGTCGGAAACTCACACTCGGAGATATAGGAGATATCCAGCTGCGGAGGATTCTTCCACTGCATCACCCGCCGCCGCGCATCCCAGGTAGCGGGCGGGAGCCAGGTGTAGGCCCCCGAAGAAGAGAAAATCCAGAAGGGGTAGCCCCGCGCCTTCGGGTCATAGGTGCCGAACACAATGTCCATCGTGCCATCCGGCTTGCGGCTGGTTTCACCGCGGATGTAGTTGCCATCCAATACCCGGGTATAGGTTTCCGTGTAGGTAATCTTCTGGCGCTGCGGCCTGACCTGGTCGGTTTTTACCACCCAGCTGCCAACAAACAATTGCAGGGGATCCTCTTCCGCCTGTGCCTGCGGTACATGCAATGACAGGCCGACAGCCAAACCGAGCAGAAGCGTTGCCCTCAAGAGTGGTAGTGTTTGCATCACAACCTCCTGCAGTCGCAGCGCATTCGATGCGGGCGCGATCACTGCTCCCCGGCTGCGCCTTTAGCGTTTTGCAGCACCCAGTGCCCCCGTTCTGCACTGATAATGTTTTCGCAGTTCTCCACCAACAGTTCGAACCGCTTGCCCTGCCCGCGGTAAATGCCAGCCTTGGCCAGGTACTGGGCAAGATGAGAGCGCAAGTCCTCGCAGGTGGCACGATACTTCACCCAATTTTCCTGGCACTTGAACAAGCCCAGCAAGCTGACAATGACCGCCGAACCACCACCCAGCAGAGCCACCGCTGTAGTTGCATCGCCCAGATACTGCGCAGCCCAGCCGTTGCCGATATCGTTGCCGCTCAGCACGGGCACCAGCGCGGCAAAGATAATGGCCAGGGACTGCCACACCAGGAAATTGGCCCGGCTTAACTTCGCCTTGCGGTTGTACCAGCTGATCTGGTCCGGCAGGCGCCCGTTGAGGTACGCGCGCCGCGTGTCAGGCTGTGGCTCATCCGGCTCCATCGGCTCATACATTTTCAGGAACCGGTATCGGCCCACGGCATAGGCAGCCCCGCCCATCTGCCGGTCGTAAACCAGATAATCCCCCACGCCATAATCCGAAGCGCCCTCAAGGGTGGGAAGGCTTCCCGCCTGCTCCGCCTCCTCGGCCCACACCTCGCCCACTTTTATAAAATGCCCCGGGCTGATCTCGCGGTAGCGATCCGCAAAGTAGTCGGCGGCAACGGTATAGACGTCGCCACCGTTATTCACCAGCCAATCACCGGCACGGCAAGTCTGGGCATCACCCCATTTACGGTATTGGAAACCATCAAAATCCAGTTGCAGCTGTACCGCTGTAATCGTGTACCCGGGTCGTTTGCAATAACGCTGTCGTGTCGACATAGAGCCATCTCCGCAACCGGATCAGGCCGGTCTGATAAAGGAGAGAGTCACGGGGGGAGCCGTAGTGGGGAATCGCGATTGAAGGATAAATGTCATCCATGACCACTTACGTGGGCCACGACTTGCCCCCGCTGTTCAGTAGAGTCTAATAGCCAGATCGGGAACCCGCCATTAAGCGGTCTGTTTAGCGGGAGCCGGTGCGGGGAGAAAGACCGTCAAAAAGCATATAGACAGGCAGCTGGAAGAATTGTGCGGACTACCCAACCCAGTCAGAACGGGGTAGTCCGCACGTTAGCCATGCTCAAAAATGGCTGGCAAGAAAACGCAGATGATCTTCGATAAAGGTGGCAATGAAGTAATAGCTGTGGTCATAACCTTCATGACGACGCAGCTCCAACGGGTAACCAGAAGCCTCTGCAGCCTCTTCCAGAGCCTCGGGTTTCAGTTGTTCCTTCAGGAAGCTGTCAGCCTCACCCTGATCTACCAGCGCCGGAATTTTTACGCCCGACGACCGCATCAGCACACTGGCGTCATACACCTGCCAGGTACTGCGATCACTGCCCAGGTAATTCCCCAACGCCTTCTGTCCCCAGGGGCAGTTGATGGGGCTGGAGATGGGACTGAAGGCGCTCATGGCCACATAGCGTTCCGGGTTCTTCATGGCAATGGTCAAGGCACCGTGACCACCCATGGAGTGGCCGGTGATCGCCCGTTGCTGCGACACCGGGAACACAGACTCCACCAGCGCAGGCAGCTCTTCGACGATGTAATCATACATCTGGTAGTGCTTGCGCCAGGGCTCCTGGGTGGCATTGACATAAAAGCCGGCACCCAGACCGAAGTCCCAGGCGCCTTCCGGGTCATCCGGCACACCTTCACCGCGGGGACTGGTGTCAGGGGCGACAATCGCCACCCCCAACTCCGCCGCGATGCGATGAGCACCGGCTTTCTGCATGAAGTTCTCATCGGTACAGGTCAGGCCGGACAACCAGTAGATCACCGGCACCTTGTTCTCCGCTGACGCCTGCGGCGGCAGGTAGATCGCAAAACGCATGGTGCAGTTGGTGGTGGCAGACACATGGGTGTACTGCTTGTGCCAACCACCAAAAGTCTTTGCCTGACTCACTATTTCAATCGTCATCTCATCCCCCTTCAATTTGGTTGGTGAACTGCGATCAGTAGTGAATGACCGAGCGAATACTCTTGCCTTCGTGCATCAGGTCAAAGGCGGTATTGATCTCGTCCAGCGGCATGGTGTGGGTAATGAAATCACTGAGGGCAAACTTGCCCGCCAGGTAATCTTCCACAATGCCTGGCAGCTGCGAACGACCCTTAACACCACCGAAGGCGGTACCGCGCCATACCCGGCCGGTAACCAGCTGGAACGGACGGGTGGAGATCTCCTGACCGGCACCGGCCACACCGATAATCACGGATTCGCCCCAGCCCTTGTGACAGCACTCCAGCGCAGAACGCATGACATTGACGTTACCGATACATTCGAAGGAGTAATCCACACCACCATCGGTCATCTCAACAATGACTTCCTGAATTGGCTTGTCGTAATCCTTCGGGTTAACGCAATCGGTGGCACCCAGCTTTTTCGCCAGCTCGAATTTGCTCTCGTTAAGATCGATGGCGATGATGCGACCGGCCTTGGCCATGGTGGCACCAATCACGGCGGACAAACCGATACCGCCCAGGCCGAAGATGGCAACCGTTGCGCCCTCTTCCACTTTGGCGGTGTTCAGTACCGCGCCCATACCGGTGGTAACGCCGCAACCCAGCAGGCACACCTCTTCCAGTGGCGCCGCCTTGTTCACCTTGGCCAGGGAGATTTCCGGCAGTACGGTGTACTCGGAGAAGGTGGAGCAACCCATGTAGTGGTAGATAGGCTGGCCGTCCTTGTAGAAACGGGTGGTGCCATCGGGCATCAGGCCCTTGCCCTGGGTCTCACGTACCCGGGAGCAGAGGTTGGTTTTGCCGGATTTACAGAACTTACACTCGCCACACTCGGCGGTGTACAGCGGGATCACATGATCACCAACCGCCAGGGAGGTCACACCCTCACCCACCGACTCCACGATGCCGCCACCCTCATGACCCAGGATCGCCGGGAACACGCCTTCCGGATCATCACCGGACAGGGTGAAGGCATCGGTATGGCAAACACCGGTGGCGACGATACGCACACGCACTTCACCGGCCTTTGGGGGATGAACTTCCACCTCTTCGATGGACAGGGGCTCACCCGCTTTCCAGGCTACCGCTGCCTGACACTTAATAATTTCGGCCATAGGAACATCCTCCACATGCTTGGTTAACGTTAATACCCGGCCATTCTAATTGTTTCAATTAGGCGTATAATCTACCAAAACCGAAAAACACTATTACCATACAGTAACAATAGCCCGCCAATAACGGAGAATCATGGTCAAGCTGGATGGCATCATTGAATTTATAGCAGTGGCGGAGACAGGAAGCTTCACTGCAGCTGCCCGGCGCCTGAAACTCTCCACAGCCCAGGTCAGCCGTATGATCTCGGCGCTGGAGAAGCGCCTGTCACTGACCCTGTTCTACCGCACCACCCGGCGGGTATCCCTGACCGATGAGGGCAACACCTACTACCACCACTGCAAACAGGCGCTGGAAGGTCTGGAACTGGCGGAACAGGCATTGGGGCAGCTGCATGTGGTGCCGCAGGGAAAAATCAAAGTCACCGCCCCCCACACCTTTGGCGAACTGCAAATCGCCCCGCTGCTGAACGACTTCGTGGTGGCCTACCCGGATATTGAACTGGAGTACGAACTCACCAACAAACAGCTGGATCTGATCGAAGGAGGATACGACCTCGCCATCCGTGTGGGACAGCTGGAAGACAGCAGCCTGATCGCCAAACGGCTGGGCTCCCGGCGGCTGTTCGTCTGTGCCTCGCCGGAGTACCTGGCCATACATGGCACACCCCACTCGCTGTCGGAACTGAAACACCACAACTGCATTCTTGGCACCCTGGAATACTGGCGCTTCGAGGAGAACGGGCTGGAACGGAATATCCGTGTGAGTGGCAATTTGCGCTGCAACAGCGGACCGGCACTGCTGGATGCAGCCATGAAAGGCATCGGGTTGGTACAGCTGCCTGACTACTACCTTGCCGATGCCATCAGCGAGGGTAAGCTGGTAACCTTGCTGGAGAAATCCCAATCCGCCCAGGAAGGGATCTGGGCGGTGTACCCCAGCCGCAACCTGTCGTTTCGCGTGCGGACGCTGCTGGAGTTTCTGTTGGAAAAGATGGCTGCTGCCCCGTAAGCAAGTCACACCGACGGATGAACGCTCCCCCCTCCTCCAGCTGCCTGTGTTTTCAGGCCTTTTTAAACTTCAAATGCACTGCACACAACGCACGCTGGGTGTAATTGGCCTCGTATTCATAGTGCCGATTGCCAACCGGACCATGAAACTCCTCATCAATATCAATCAGTGAGGTGTGTTTGAAAATATGTTCCAGCGCAATCTTGGCTTCGGTCCGGGCAAGGGGCGCTCCCATGCACATATGAATACCCTGACCAAATGCCATTTGCGGCTGCAGGTTTTTCCGATCCAGGCGGAACTCGTTAGGAGATTCAAACCGACGGGGATCGCGTCGCATGGCACTTTGCATCAGCATGATAGTGGTACCCGGTTCCACTTCCAGATCACCCACTTTGGCACGTCTCTTTGCCAGTCGGAAATGCGCTTTTGTAGGTCCATCCAGCCTCAGGACCTCCTCAATGAAGTTGGAAAAAAGTTGGGGATTGTCACGCAGGTAAGCCTGGAGTTTGTGGTCTTCACCCAGGGTCTTCAGCATTGCCACCAATAGTCGAACCGTTGTGTCCTGCCCTGCTCCAAACAGTGTCGCCGCATGACCGGTTATCTCGACGATGTCCGGCAGCTCACCACCCGGATATCTGGCATTGGCGAGCTCCGTCATAATGTCGTTTTTGGGTTCACGACGACGTTCATCAATGTACTTGAAGAAGTGCATTCCGATTTCCATCATCGGATTATTCTCCAGCGGTACATCCCCGCCTATTTGGCCCGGCAACGGACCAAGCAGACTGCAGAACAACTCGTGATCCTCTTCCGGCACCCCTAACAGATCAGCAATGGTGAGTGTCGCCAGTGGATGACCAAACTGGGATACCGCTTCGAACTTGCCATCATCGATAAATTCGCTGATTTTTCGGTCGGCAGCCTGATGAATGAAATCCTCATTCTCTTTGAGACGTCTTGGGGTCAGCAGTCCGGTCAACAGCGCCCTGGACTTGGTATGGTCAGGTGGATCCTGGGTAACCAGCATGGAGCCAAACGCCATTTCTCCCCGGCATTTTGCAATCTGGTCAGTGATATCTTCACCTTCGGGCTTAAACGGCAGGGGTGGCAATGGACCGGTAGCAGAGTTGATTGAGGAAAAGGTTTCATGATCACGCAAGACCTTCATTCCCTCTTCATAGCCAACTACTGCAACCACATTATGCTTCGGCAGGGGAACTACCGGGCCCTTTGCGCGCAAGTATTCAAAATAGGGGTAAGGATCTGCGACCAGGCCAAGTTCATTGAAGTAGTTGACCGTTTCAAAATCCATCATTTAGATTACCTCTGAGTGTTAATCCCAGCCTTTTGCCAATCATGCTGCTGAGCTTTTTATTTTCTATTGGGCACAGACTACTGCCCGCAATTACAGGAGTCAACGAAAATTAGTCCGCCCGGTCGAAAAAAGGGACCAAAAGGACTATCGTTTAAAAAAGCTATAGATTTGCAGTGCATGGGGAACACAATGCAATAAGACGCTGGGCCGGAACTTTAGCCAGGTTTGATTGGATGGGAGACGCAGAAATGCGTTTTTTAAGGGGTAACAGCACCCAAAATCTGGCTGCTGCCACAGAGATTTTTAAAGGGAGTTAATCGGTAACGCCATAACAATTGCAGCAATACCTGCGGGATACCCGGAACTGCTGTGGCCATTCAGGCAAGAGAACCCAGCGGGTAGAAAATGGCTCCACTGGGATGTTGAGAGGGTTCATTTGATGGTACAGAGGACGTCTGAGATCACAGCCTGCTATTCCAGTGTTGATGCCGCCCCTACTATCGGCTCAACTTCGTCATTCGCCTCACCGCTTGCCTCGAAATGCGATAGAGAACGCTCAACCAGGGCTTCCACTTCTTCATGACCACCATGTATGCCAAGGGTCGACTCCTGCACCAGTAGCCTGGCCAGGGCAGATGTCATGATCGACACCATTTGCGGGGACACTCGCGGCTTAATGCCTCTCTGTTCCAGGTAGCGGGCAATACCTTCGGTTTCAAGTTCACGCAACCTCTCAGAGTTTTTTGCCAGCTCGGCACGAATCATTTCGTTATGGTTGGCCAGCGCCAGAAACTCCAGGCCTATCTTGGCGAATTCGGGATTACTGATCAGATTCCACATTGCACGCAACGGTTGCGGGGAATCGATAGCCTCTTGAAGGCATTTCTTGTGGGCTTCCATAGAGCGGTGCAGCACTTCCATCAACAGCTCGTCCTGTGAGCCGAAGTAATAGAATACCGCTTGGTGCCTCATCCCGACTTCACTGGCGATGCGTCGCGCCGTGGCAGCAGCATACCCCTCTTCCCGCACAATCTTTTCCGCCGCAAGCAACAGAGTCTCGCGAACGTCAGGTCGTGGTACGTGGCGCTTTTTTCCGGTGCTTTTTGAGCTGGCAGTCATTTAACTCACCTGGTGCAATTCATTACAAACCGAACACTCCGTAGAGTATTCCGGTGATTATATACTGATGCACCGGTAATGTTGACGGGAACCCGCCAACAATCGCATTGCACCTCCTCCTGACCATGCTCCTCCCAGGTTCCGTGATCCCGGAAATCCTGGTGGCAGGTGCTACATTACCCGACCGCTCAGAACTCCGGCGCGCCGAATCTGGCCGCCAACACGAGCAGCTCGTCTTCGCGCTCTATGCCTATGCTATTTATAGCCAGTGACAACAAGACGTAGGTTCCCACGGTAAAGAGGAGGTCCATGAGCTGCTCTGTAGAGAGAAATGCCTTTAGGCCATCCCAGTGCCTGTTATCCAGACTACCCTCCTCCAACAGCTGATCGGTGGCCTTGATGATATACCGCTCCTGATCCGTCCAGTACTCTGATTCCGCCCCACGCTTAACCTGGGCGAACTCTTCACCGTCAAATCCCCGCAATAATGAAGTGCGCAGGTGACTCGACCACATGTATCGTGCATTTTTTAGCCAACACACACGTAATATGGCCACCTGCCGCAGTCGGACAGGCAGGGTGGACGACTTCAGCAGGTAATTATTGAAAGGCAGAAACGCCTTTGCCAGCTGCGGGTGTTGGCAGAAGGTATTAAGTACCGGGTTGTCGTCCACATTGATGCGGGCGGTACCAGCGAAGATATCAATGATTTCCCGGGCTTCTGCCGTCCGCTCATCAGCTCTGACCGGGCTAATACGGGCAACGGGATCTTTTTGCTGGCGATTCACGGACACAAGGATCTCCCTGCAGCGCTACTGGAGATAACGACCACCATTCACACTAAGGGTTTGGCCGGTAACGTAGCCTGCATCGTCAGATACCAGGTAGGCGCAGGCTGCCGCCACCTCTTCCGGTTTACCGGCACGCTTCATCGGAGTGTGCACCGCAAAGCCGTCCACATCTACCGGGGATGCGCGCAGCATTGGGGTATCCACAAAGCCCGGTGGGACGTGGTTTACCGTGATGCCTGAAGCCGCAAATTCGATGGCCAACGTTTTGGTCAACCCAACAATGCCGCCTTTGGTGGCACCATAGTGCGTCATACCGGTAGAGCCAGCCTGCGCCGACGACGACGAAATATTAACAATTCTCCCCCATCCGGCTGATAGCATATCCGGAATCACCTTTTGGGTGAGAATGAAGGGGCCCCTGAGGTTAATTCGTATCATCTGATCCAGTTTCTCAGCTTTCACATCGAGAAATTTGCAGAAGTCAGAGAGCGCAGCATTATTTACCAATACCGTAATCGCCCCCAGCTTTTCTCGGGTCAAGGCCAGCGATGCATCAATCTGTGATTCGTCGGAGGCATCCCCAATACAGGCAAGCCCTTCCCCACCACCCTTCCGGATCAGCTCAGCAGTCTCTTCGGCGCCCTGGGCATTGATATCCCAAACAGCGACTTTGATACCCTGCTCTGACAGTCTCAACGCGATTGCACGACCAATTCCACTGCCAGCGCCTGTCACTACTGCTACCTTGTCAACCATCACGACCCTTGCTCTCAATCTCAATTATTAATATTTCAGATTCAGCGCCGGGCAAGGCTGATACAGCAGAAAGACTTGCCCGGCATTGGTAAAGCCGACGACTATTGCCCCATCTCCGGCCAATGCGCCCGACTAAAGAGCCCCCCATCCAGGTGGATTCCTTCACCCGTGATGTAGGAAGAACGATCTGATAACAGGAAGACAGCGGCGTTGCCAATCTCTTCCGGGGTACCTGACCTTCTGAGGCAAGTCAGGTCGGTAAAGCCTCGTGTCATTTCTGCTGGCACCTCGACCGGCATAACGAAGGGGTACAGGCAGTTTGCGCGGATATTGTCAGGGCCGTAACGTCTGGCAATATGGCGCACGACGGCGTCGAGCCCCGCCTTGGAAACGCTGTAGCCCAGACGGATACCATCGGCATACTTACCCGCTGCGGAAGAATTGAACACGAAACTCCCGCCTCCATTTTCGATCATCGCGGGAACGGTGTACTTGGCCGTAGCGATCGCCCCCATGAGATTGATATCCATGGTGGTCTTCCACAGCTCCGGATCAATATCCAGGCCATCGTGCGCATGATCATAGAAAGGCGCGTTGTAGAACACCCCATTTATGATGCCGAACTCGGCTGTCACCTTTTCCAAAGCCGCTTTAATGGTGGCTTCGTCCGTTACATCGCACTGGACCGCCATGGCGGTACCGCCGGCAGCGTTGATTTCCGTCGCCAGCGACTCGATTGTATCCCTGCTGCGTGCCGCAACCGCGACTTTCGCACCTTCCGCAGCAGCGATACGCGCTACCGCCTGACCCATTAACGGGCCAATACCGATCATCAGGATTACCTTACCGTCCAACAACCCTGCACCACTTTGAATTCCCATATCACTATCCTTCACCGTTTCAACAGGCCCTCCCCGGAGGGCCTCAGGACCTTAACCGAGCCACACCACGGGCATGGCTGTCAGCCTCTCTATTACTCGGCAATACCTTCGTAACCCTTTGGAATTTCATCGGCAGACTGAGGGGCCTGTTGCAGGTACACGTCGAGACGATAGATCTTCCCGGTCTCATTGAACTCATAGACGGAAACCGTATTAACCACGTTGGTCATACCCGAAAAAGTAGCCCTCTCTTCCAGCTCCAGAATCACCACATTGTCCGCTTCTGTAATGCGTTTGAAGGAGCATTCCCAGGAAGACTTCGGTGCCCACTGGGTTTGAAAGCGCAGGTAGGTGGGGTAATCCATGACCTCTTTCAGGTGACCAATACGCTGAAAATTCTCAGTATCAAATACCTTGGAGAAGTGCTCATCCCAGGCTTCATCTTTGAAACCTGGCTGTTTACACAGCTCGTTCATCTCCTTGGTTACAACGTTGTAATCCAGGACCTTTCTGGATAAACCGGTGTAATCATTAATGATTTCGGAGACGTCTTTACTGACCTTGGCTACCATTGCATGAACCTCTCATTCTTGATTTATATTTATGGCATTAACGTAAAGCTGACACGCTCAGCGCTGTCGCCAGCGGATCAGGCGCGAATAATGGTTCCACCATCGACACACATCACCTGACCGGTGATGTAGGAGCCCTCATCGGACATAAGTAGCGCCGCCATAGCGGCAATGTCTTCAGGACGGCCCACCCGGGATTTGATACAGGCTGCGGCCTTCGCACCGTCAATAAACGCCGGCGGCAACACCTCTTCCAGTGCGGGATGGATGGTCATGGCTGGTGCGATGGTATTTGCTCTCACACCTGCAGGCCCATATCGGGTCGCCACATGCCGCATCAACGCTTGCCCTGCTGCCTTACTCATCGCATAGGCGACAAATGCCGCGCCACCGCTGTAAGCCGCAGCTGAGCTGGTGTAGACAATTGAGCCAGAACCCTGCTCAATCATTGTTGGCAACACCGCGCGAGTGCAGAGATAAAAACCGCGGGCGTTAATGCGTTGAGTTTCGTCGAACACCTCAAGCGGCAGCTCCAGGATGCCCTCCATGGGATTACTGTCCGCCATCAGGGCAAAGTTGGCATGCAGCCCGTCGATCCGGCCATAGGCATTAAGCGTGGCCGCGACGGCTGCATTAACTGACTCTTCATCAGAACCATCCAGGAGGAGCGCCGTGGCCTCACCACCGGAGGCCTTGATCCCCTCAACCACTTGCCTGGCTGCGTCCTCATTAATGTCACCCAACACCACCTTTGCGCCTTCCTGCGCGTAGCGCTGGGCCAGACCTGTGCCAATCCCACCCGCTCCGGCGAGCAGAATCACTTTATCTTTCAGTCTATCCACAAAATTGTCTCCCACACTTTCCTGACTTCCGATCACCACTCAGGTCGCCATCACACGGGACGACAGCCTTACCAGGCCATCCGCTTGCAGCGATCCAACATCCCCAAAAAACCGGGACCAACAAATGTTAGACCACTTGGACTAATTATACTACCATTAGGACTAATTAAATGCGGGCACCGCGTTCCCACCCTCCCGAAGTGAACAATAAAATACCCCCCAGCCACAGCGCTGGATCTGGAGAGCATGTCATGACAACTCAGAACACAGACCTGATTCGCACAGATCTTACCCCCCTTATTGCCACTCAGCTGGAAGCCAACATCAGCGACCTGATCAGCGGCAAATTCTCCAATGAGATCGGCGAGCTTCTGGAGCAACGGGGGGTCGTTGCTTTCCGTGAGCTGAACCTCACCGATGAGCAACAGCTGGCGTTTACCCAAACGCTGAACACGACCGACATCCAGGATTACAAAGTGACCAAGATCACCATGGATCCACTGGAAAACCCCAATGCCGATTACATCAAGGGAGCCTTCTACTGGCATATTGATGGCACTATGCTGGACATTCCCGTCTTTGCCTCGGTGATGTCTTCACGAAGGTTGTCAGAAACCGGCGGCCGCACCGAGTTCTCCAACACCTACGCTGCCTACGACGCCCTGCCCGAAGACGAGAAAGCTGCATTGGAGGGATTGCAAGTGGTGCATATGTTTGAAACTTCGCAACTTTACGTTAACCCTGAGCCGAGTATTGAAACCCTGAAGATGTGGCAGAGCTTTCAGCCCAACGTACTGCCGCTGGTCTGGACCCACCGTTCCGGACGCAAATCCCTGGTGCTGGGCTCCACCGCATCCCATATTGAAGGCATGAGCCTGCGGGAAGGCCGGGCCCTGCTGACCAAACTGCGTGACTGGGCTACCCAGCCGGAATTTGTCTACAGTCATGAGTGGAAGCTGGGTGATCTGGTTATCTGGGACAACACCGGCACCATGCACCGCGCCACCCCCTACCCTCTGGACAGCGGCCGCTTGATGTACCGTACCCAGATCGCGGGCGACGAACCGTTTATGTGACGTCGGCAACACCCAAAATAATAATGACACCCCCAGGCACAGAGGAAATTTCGCATGTCAGCAACCCCACCCGTAGCAGTAGTAACCGGCGCCAGTCGCGGCGCCGGCCGTGGCATTGCCATTGCGTTGGGCAGTCATGGATGCACGGTCTATGTTACCGGCCGCTCCGAAAAGTCTGCGGACTCTCCCCTGCCAGGGACCATCTACGAAACCGCTGAAGCGGTCACTGCTGCAGGCGGCAAAGGCATTCCTGTGCGGGTGGACCATGGCGTCGACAGCGAAGTCAAAGCCCTGTTTGAACAAGTCCGGCAAGAACAGGGCAAGCTGGACATACTGGTCAATAATGCCTGTGCCCTGCACGATGACCTGACCTTACCCGGTAACTTCTGGGAAAAATCCCTAGGCATCGTCAATATGCTGGATGTCGGTTTGCGCAGCAGCTATGTCGCCAGTTATTACGCGGCGCCCCTGATGGTGGAGAACAATCACGGATTGATGATTTTCACCTCTGCGTCCGGCTCAGTGCACTACGTCTACGGGCCTGTGTACGGGGCCCACAAATCCGGTATGGATAAGTTTGCCGCCGACATGGGCGCCGATCTCAAGCCCTTCAACGTGGCGGCGGTGTCGGTCTGGATGGGCGCCCTGAAAGCTGAACGACTGATGCAACTGATTGAGTCCGACCGCGAGAAGTATGGCTATCTGGAAAGCGTCACCGAGACGCCGGAGTTTACCGGCCATGTGATCTGGGGGCTCTATAACGACCCGGACTTAATGAGTGTAAGCGGAGAAACGGTCATTGGTGCCGAGATGGCTGTGAAATATGGGTTTACTGATAGCGATGGTCGCCAACCACGATCCTGCCGGGAGAACGGTGTCGAGCCACGGGTTCAGCACCCCTATACTATCCGCTAACAGAAGCATGTATAAAAACAGGACATCAATGCTATGAACACAGAAGAGCAGCTGGCTCAACTGCTGAAAGATGTACAGTATCTCAAGGATCGACAGGCCATCCTGGATTGCGTCAGCAATCACGCGAGAGGATGCGACCGCTTCGATGAGGCGCTACTCTCCTCCACCTACCATGAGGACGGTGCCGACGAGCACGGCTTTGTGATCAATCCGGGGCCGCAGTACGCCGGGTGGGCCAACAAAATTCACGCGGCCGGATCGCTGATGCACACCCACAACATCACGACACACACCTGCGAGATTAAGGGTGATGAGGCTTTCGCAGAGAGTTACGTTATGGTGGCACTGCTCAATAATGATGGCACCAGTGCACGTATCATCAGCGGTCGCTATGTGGACCACCTGCAAAAACGTGATGGCGAATGGAGAATAAAGCTCCGCCGCTCTACTGTGGATCTTTTGCTCTCTGGCGATGCCTCGATCCTGAACGCTCCCATCTTCAAGGATCAGGGCTACGCTAAAGGTATTCGGGGACCGAAAGACGTATCGTATCAGCGCCCCCTGACTCTCGATGAGACACCTGAGCGCTGGTAGCCTCCCAGGGGGCTATCTTCTCTAACCTTTCTATATACCGTTTTGACACCCAAAAAAGCAGTTTCGCCCCTGCATAACAAATGATCGAAAACACCGATTTTAGCTTTTAACTCCAATATTACCTTGCTCTCAGGTGGCTCGACCGGCAGGCTCAGGCCACCAGTCACCACAGCTTCAGTCTGGTGGAGGGATTCACTAAAAGGCGGAGGCACCATTTTGTTATGCCCTTGCAGGGCTCATGTACGGCCGACTGTTACCTTACTCCTTCGCTTGTGAGACCAGCACCTCTATCTGGAGTTGCCTCTGCCACTGTTCCAACTGCTACTGCCCATCCACGGCACTGCTGCAGTAGCCGGATTTGTTCCGGCACGCACCGGCGAAGAACGCCAGCATCTGCGTACTCTTGAACTCACCCTGGGCCAGAGCACATGTCTCGTTCTGCCGGTTCTGATGATTCATTCAGCAGCAGATAGGTTCGTCAGGTGCGCCTGAAAATAACCTCGGCCCTGAATCCGCTGCCGTTTTTCCAGGCCGACAGATGCAATTCGGCTCCATGCAGGTCCGCAATGCGTTTAACAATTGAGAGGCCCAGACCCACCCCCTGCTGGCTGTTTCCGGAACGACGGTAGAAGCGATCCGTCAGCAGGGCAAACTCGCCCTCCGGAATCACGCTGCAATCGTTGCAGATTTCCAGCACCACGTTTCGATCGCTGCCAGAGAGACGAACCTCTACCTGTCCCGGTGAAGGGGAATGATTGATGGCGTTAAGCAACAGGTTGCCCACCAGTATCTTCACCCACTCCGGATTGCCATCAATGATGCAGTCATCGTTCTGCAGATCCAGGTTGAATTCCAGCTCACGGTCTACCGCCAGGGCACCCAGATCGGCCACCACTTCCAGCAGCAGCTCCCCCAGCACCACCGGCTGAAGGGTGATCTGTTGCTCCGGATCCAGCCTGGCCAGCGTCAGCAGCTGCCTTACGGTATCGGTAGCGCGGCTGACGCGAGTAGAGATGCGTTCCAGCATCACCCGGGTATCGCCATCACTGACGTGGCGCTGATGGCGCTGCACCTCCGCCTGAATTGCGGCCAGGGGTGTCTGCAACTCGTGGGCCGCGTTGGCAGTAAAGCGCTGCTCGTTATCCAGCGCCCGCTGCAGGCGATGCAACAGATCATTGAGAGAGGTAACAACCGGCTTCATCTCAGCTGGCACGTCCGCATCATCAATGACCTGTAAGGCAGACGGGCTTCGGGAAGCAATTTTCCTCGCCAGCGTATTCAGGGGTGCCAGGCCACGGTTGACCCCAAACACCAGGTACAGAATCACTACGGGAAGCACAATGATCAAGGGCAAGATGGTACGCCAGGCAGTCGCCACACCGAACTGATGGGCATGGGCCATATTAACGCCCACTGCTAACCAGACTTCGCTGCCGGGGTTAAATCGATACAGAACCCGCCACTCGGTGGTCACACCGTTATCGGTCAGGGATATGGTCTCGATACCCTCTCTCTCGCGCCGCGGGAATACCGGGGCGTCCACGCCCAGCACCGATTGGCTGCTTTTACCGAGCAGGTTTACGGCGATCTCCTGCCCCTGATTCCCCAATCCCCTGAGCCTCGAGATTTCCGCACCTGCATCAATCATGGACTGACGCCGGAAGTATTCCAGAATCTCGTCGTCCCCGGACACAATATCGAAGATCGACTGGATCATATCCATATAGTGGTTGAGCTGCTGATCGATCTGACTAATGACCAGGCTTTGTGCGTAGATGGCGGTAATGGCCGAAGAGATCGACCAGGTCACCAGCGAGAGAGTGAGGAGAATGGTAATGAGGCGGCGGCGCAGGGATATCAGCATTACCTGAACCGGTACCCCACCCCGCGCAAGGTTTCAATGGCATCACGGCCGAAACGTTTGCGCAATCGGGATATATAGACCTCGATGGTGTTGGACTCTACCTCCTCCTGCCAGTTGTTGCTGGAATCCAGCAGTTGCGCTTTGGTGATAAAGCGCCCGCGGTTGCGCAGCAGTGTCTCGAGGATCGAGAACTCCTTCAGGGTCAGGTCGGCAATGGTCTCTCCACGGAAGGTGACCACCCGCGCGGCAGGATCAAGCTCAAGCTCACCGGAGATCAGGGTCGGCGCCTTGCTGCCCAGCCGTCGCAGCAATGAACGCATACGGGCGAAAAGCTCATCCATGTCAAAGGGTTTGGTAAGGTAATCATCGGCGCCGGCATCAAGTCCGGCCACCTTGTCACCAAGGGCGTCGCAGGCCGTCAACATCAGCACCGGGGTGTTGTCGCCCCCGCTGCGAAGCTGTTTCAGGATCTGCGTCCCCTCCAGTCCCGGTAAACGCTGATCCAGAATCACCAGGTCATACGGACTGGCCTTGAGCGCGGAAAGCACCTCTGCGCCACTGGTCAACCAATCCACTGCGTAGCCCTCTGCAGCCACAGCGGCCTGCACCGAGTCGCCCAGCAACAGATCATCTTCAACCAGCAGTACCCGCACCTGTCTATCCTCTGTCGCGCTCAGCCCGGCGACTACGGGCCGGGCCCTGTGGCCAGATACGCAGTTTACCCGCTGATCACTGCCGGGTAATGGCAATGGCGGAAACAATTGCATCCCCGTCATTGCCAATAAAATCCAGCGACAGCAAACCGTTGTCCACAGTCACACCGAAGGATGGCGTGGTGGCGGCAAAGGCCGCCCCCGCAGCGCGGGCGGGGCTGAAGTTCTCCAGCACCGCCACACCGTTGGCGTTGACGTTAAAACGGCGGCTCGCGGCTTTGGACTCATTGGGCTCCATGATGGACAGGGTCACCTGCCACTCACCATTGGGCAGCGGTAACTGGTAACTGAAGTTACCCTCACGATACGCCTGGTAGAGCTCCGGAGAATCCGTGCCCGCAACCGGCTTGGGCTGGCGGTTGTACATCAGGAACGGCACCACCGGCGCGGCTTTACCACCGCTGAAAAAGTTGTCCGAACCATAGCGGTTACCGTCGGCGGTCACAATACCACTGAGGCTGCCGACCAGGATGCGCAGGCCCTGCTCCGCATCCGGCGCGTTCCAGCTGACACTATCCTGCAGCAGCTGGCCGTCGATGGTGGCTTCCACCCGTACGCTGTTGGCACCGCTCTGCAGCGCCACACTGGACCAGACACAGATGCCATCCGTACAGGGAGCCTTGCCCAGTTCCTGTTCGTTCAGGAACAGGGTGGCTTCATCCGCGTTGCTGTACACACGTACGTCGACCACCGGGTAGGCGCGATCGGTGTAGCGACGGCTGGTGATGTATAGCACCGGCTCGTCCGACCAATTGGCCTTGTAGAAGTAGAAGGCATCCTTACGCTGCTTGTGGTCGTTGTGCACCAGCCCCTTGTCGTTGATGTTGACCGTCTCGCCCTCGGCCCGCTTGACGGAGTGGCTGCCGGCGGCGAAGTCAAACATGTTCCATATCCAGGTACCGAACAGATAGGGGCGCGCCTCGATCACCTTCCAGTTCTCTTCGTGATACCAGCTCTGGTACTCCTCCGGATGAGGACGTCCCTGCGGATTGATCGGCCCGCCCAGAGGGTTGTCGGTGTGCTGGGAAAAGGCACCACCGGCACCGTATTCACTGACACCGAGTGGTTGATCAGGGTACTCGGCGTGAAACTGATCCAGCATCTCACCCATGGTCGCGGGATCACCGTAGTACCAGCCATAGTAGCGGTTGAAGGCCGTCACCGAAGTCGCCCCCACCAGGTCTTCCATACCCGGCACTGCGATCGGTGTCGCCTTGCAGCAATCGGCGTAGGCCGTCACCCGGCCGCTGTCATCTTCACGCAGGGCCAGTTCACTGAGAGATTCCAGAAACTCCCGGGCCTGAGTCAGTTCACCCTTACCGCGCTGGCGTCGTACATTCACCAGATTGCCCACATCCACCTCGTTGCCCACAGCCCAGATGACAATGGAGGGGTGGTTGTAGTTCTGACGGATCAGTTCCACCAATTGGCTTTCAGCGTTGGCCACCAGTTCCGCCGACGGGCGCGCCGCGTGCGTGATCGAGGTTTCATGGGTATAGGGCAGTTCCGCCCACACGATCATACCGGTCCGATCCGCGGCGTCGTTCCACTCCGGGGCGTGCTGATAGTGGGCCTGGCGGACGGAGTTGATGCCCATTTCCGCCATGGTCGCCATGTCTTCAATATGGTCCTCAGGCGCCAACGCCCAGCCCTTGCCCTGCCGGTCCTGATGACGGGAGGCACCCAGCAGACGCAGCGGGGAACCGTTGAGGATAAAACCTTTATCGGCATCAAAGGCGAACTGGCGCACACCCAATGGTTGCTCAACGCGATCCAGCAGCTGCTGGTCCGCCACCACATCAACCGTCACCCGATAGAGATAGGGGTCCTGACGTCCGTTCCACAAGCGCGGCTTGTCCAGCTGCAAGAGACTGTTCACCTCCACCACCGACGCTGGCTGCACGCTCACCGGCGTGGTCAATGTCGCCACCGCCGCGTCGTCAGCATCCGTAATAGTGACCACCAGCGACACGTCGCGGGTTTGCCGGGCGGCATTGCGTACGCGGGTTTTCACATCCACCGTGGCCAAGTCGTCAGCCACCGTCGGCGTCTTGATATATACCCCGGGTCCACCGTGATCCAGCAGGTCAATCTGCACATCAGAAGTCGTAATCAGGGAGACGTTGCGATAGATACCACCGAAGAGGAAATAGTCTCCTCCCAGCGGCAGTACGTGCTCGGTACTGCTGCCTGGAGCGGAGACACTGTTGTCGGCCTTCACCACCAGCAGGTTGTCACCGGCCTGCAAGGCGCCACTGACATCGAAACGGAAGCGCGAGTAGGCCCCCTTATGCTCTCCCAGCCGCTGCCCGTTGAGCCAGACCTCGGCGATAGTAGCCACAGCATCAAACTCAAGATAGGAGCGGTTCTGGTCGTCTGCTTCGCTGGCAACAAATTTCAGCCGGTACCAGGCGACACCACGATCACTGTTGGCGTCCGGGCCCTCTTCCAGATCGTAGCTGCCCACCCGGTTCCAGGTGTGCGGCACAGCAACTGACTGCCAGCCGCTATCATCAAAGTCCGGGGCCAGTACCCCTTCACCGACGTCACCGTACTGAAAGCGCCACCCCTCGGTCAGCAGCCGGGTTTCACGGGGGCTCTCTGCAGCGACGTCGGAAGACGTGCCTGAAACCCCGATGGCATCGGTATTACTCGTGTCTGAACCGCAGGAGGAGATCGATAGGGCCGTGGCGACCAAGGCGCCCAGAAATAGCAGCTTTTTCAAAACAATTTACCCTTGTTATTGTTAAACCCGGATTCCTGGAGAAACCCGTACACACTGTGCCCGCTGACAGTCAGGCCTGACCGGCCATTGTCCCATGGAAAGCTGAAACGAAGCTGAAACGAGGCACTACGGCAATTGCCCAAGCCATCAGCCGCTCATCTGCCCGACCAAGTATAGAACAACGGGATTACATCCCCCGCTCCCGCTTCGCCTTGTGGCCCATACGGTAAAAGATTGTTACTTTAGCGGCAGCTCCACACCGGGTCGAATTTTCATGACGGACTTCCTGTTACTGACATTTATCTTTCTCGTCGCCGGCATTGTCGCTGTACCACTGGCTTCACGCTTTGCCCTCGGCTCTGTCCTGGGCTACCTGATCGCCGGTATCGCCATCAGCCCCCTGCTGGCATTGCTCAGTGTCGACGTTGAAGCGATCCAGCATTTTGCCGAGTTCGGCGTGGTAATGATGCTGTTTCTGGTGGGACTGGAGCTGGATCCCAAAACCCTCTGGGCCATGCGCACACGCCTCATTGGCCTGGGTGGTGGACAGGTTATTGTCACGACACTGGTGGTAATGGGTGCGGGCATACTGCTGGGCCACAGCTGGTCCATTGCCCTTGTCATCGGTCTCGTGCTCGCCCTCTCCTCCACAGCGATTGTGTTACAGACGCTGACGGAAAAGGGGCTGCTCAAATCCGACGGTGGCCAGGCCTCGTTTGCCGTCCTGCTGGCCCAGGATATCGCCGTCATTCCCATGCTCGCCCTGATCCCACTGCTGGCACTGCCGGAGCTGGTGCAGGCGATTGCGCAAACTGCCAGTGAGCTGCCCTCAGCCACTCACGACAGCTTCAGCCTGGTCGAAGGGCTCAATAACTGGCAGACGGCACTGGTGACGGTTGTCGCCGTCGCGCTGGTGGTTCTGGTGGGCAGTTACCTGACCGCGCCGGTGTTCCGCTTTGTGGCCATGGCCCGGCTGCGTGAGCTGTTTACCGCAGCCGCCCTCATGTTTGTTATTGCCATTGCCTTGCTCATGTCACTGGTGGGCCTGTCTCCGGCTCTGGGTACGTTTATCGCCGGGGTGGTCCTGGCCAACTCCCGCTATCGCCATGAACTGGGCAGCAATATCGGCCCTTTCAAGGGCTTGTTGCTGGGACTGTTTTTTATCACCGTGGGTGCGAGCATCGATTTCCACCTCCTGAATGAGAACCTGCTTTTAATTATCGGCCTGACCCTTGGGCTGATGGCCTTAAAAGGTTTGGTACTGTTTGTTCTGGCGGCGCTGTTCAGGATACGCGGCAGTGACAAATGGCTGCTCGCCCTCGGGCTCTCCCAGGCCGGTGAATTCGGCTTTGTATTGCTGGCATTCTCGGTCAGCAATGGGGTACTTCCCGCCGCATTGGGGGATCAGCTGTTGCTGGTGGTGGCGCTGTCTATGTTACTGACACCCCTGCTGTTTATTTTCTATGACAGGGTCATCGCCAGACTCTATTGCAGCGGGCAGCAGAGGCAAGCCGACACGCTACCCGACGATGCCCGGATTATTATTGCCGGCTCCGGTCGCGTCGGTGGGCTGGTGGACCGGATTCTGAGATCTGCCGGTTTCGAAACCACAGTTATCGATTTCAGCGCGGATCGGCTGGATGCCCTGGAAGCCTTTGGCGTCAGGACCTATTTTGGCGATGCCACCCGTCCCGACCTGCTCTATTCGGCCGGCATTGATAAAGCCACACTGCTGGTGGTCGCGTTGGACGATCCGGAGCAGATCGCCACCCTGGTCCAGCACGTGATCGGTAACTACCCTCATGTGCACGTCCTCGCCCGTGCCGTGGACAGGCACCACGTCTATGACCTCTACGCCTATGGTTGTCGGGACATAGTGCGGGAAACCCACGACAGCAGCCTGCGCATGGGACGCTCCGCCTTTGAGGCCCTGGGGATCCCCAAAAAAACCGCTGCAAAAATGGTGGAGGTCTTCAACGACTCCGACAGGGTAATCATGGAGGCCATGGCCGATGCCTATAAGATCGGAATTCCCACCCATGAGAACCCCGAGTATGTCGCACGGCTGCGGGAAGTCAGGGACGTACTGGAACCTGAGGTGGAAGCCAAAATGCGGGCAATCCGCGAAGGAGATACTTCGCTGAACTCTGCCCCGGGCTGATATCGGAGCTAATGAATGTGACTCGCCGCCGGGCACTGGTTTGCACCGCGGTACAACTGACAAGTATTTGAGACTGCTGTTAATCAGAATAAAAAAAGCCGGAGCTGCGGGGTTGAACTGACCACCACGCACCCGGCTTTCTTTTAGCTCGCCTGCCAGCTACTACAACAACTCCAGCGCCTGCTCTGCCAACGGCCGTACCAGCGCCCCCATCTGCAAGGCCTTGTCACTGGAGGCATTCCCCTGCAGGGCGCGCTTTTTAACTCCCTGCAAAATGGCGGCAAAGCGGAAGAAACTGAACACTAAATAGAAGTTCCAGTTGTCGACTTTCTCCAGCCCCATACGTTCACAATAGAGCGCGACGTACTCCTCCTCCGACGGAATACCCAGCGCCTGCCGGTCGAGACCACCCAGCCCCGGCATAACACCACCGTGGGGCATACGCAGCTGCATACACTGGTAGGCGAGATCGGCAAACGGGTGACCGAGGGTAGAAAGTTCCCAGTCCACCAGCGCCAATACTTCCGGCCTGGCATGATGAAACATCATGTTGTCGAGACGGAAGTCACCGTGTACCAGTGCCACCCGGCCATCATCCGCTGGCGTATGGTCCGGTAACCATTGCAGCAGGGTTTCCATCGCCTCAATGGTTTCGGTTTCGGAATCCCGGTACTGGCGGCTCCAGCGATTCACCTGACGCTCAAAGTAGTTGCCCGGTTTGCCGTAATCACCCAGGCCCACCGCCCCAACGTCCACGGAGTGCAGCGCGGCCAGCACCCGGTTCATCTCCCGGTAGATGGCGCTGCGGCTCTCCGGTGTCTCCCCTGGCAGCGAGGGATCCCACATAACCCGTCCATCCACGAACTCCATCAGGTAGAACATGCTGCCGATGACGCTGTCGTCTTCACACAGGTGATAGGCTTTCGCCACCGGCACTTCAGTATCCGCCAGGGCAGCGATGACACGGTACTCCCGGTCAACCGCATGGGCGGATTTCAACAGCTCTCCGGAAGGCTTGCGGCGCAAAACATAACGGCCACTGGCGGCAGTAATTTTGTAGGTCGGGTTTGACTGCCCGCCAGCAAATTTCTCCGCCTCGATCGGACCACAAAACCCCTCCACATGCTGTTCGAGATACGCAGACAGCGCTTCTGTATCAAGCTCAAATACGCTCTTTTCGCTATTGGCCATGGTGGTAACTCCCGGTCAGACCTTGGCGTAGCGATCAATGATCTGCTTGCCCAGTGCCATCTGGTGCACCTGGTCAGGACCATCTGCCTGCCGGCACCAGCGCGCGTAGTTGAAAGCTTCCGCCATGCAGTAATCTTCGGTGAGTCCGCCCGCACCGTGCATCTGCATGCAGCGGTCAATGACGTTCTGCACCAGCAACGGAATGGTGGTCTTGGTAGCGGCAATCATATCGATGGATGCCGGCACCCCCTGGGTGTCAATCTTGTGACAGGTTTTCAGCACCAGCAGCCGGGCCATTTCAATTTCGGAAAAGCTGCGCGAAATCTCTTCCCGGATCGACTGGTGCTTGCTCAGTTTGCGGCCAAATGTTTCCCGCTCTTCCACTCGCTTGCAGGCCAGCTCAAGAGATCGCTGCGCAGAGCCAATCAGACGCATACAGTGGTGCATGCGGCCCGGGCCAAGACGGCTCTGGGCGATCTCAAAACCACGGCCTTCACCCAGCAATACGTTCTCCAGCGGTACGCGCACGTCCTCCAGCACGATCTCCGCGTGGCCAATGGGAGCGTCGTCATATCCCAGCGTGGTGAGCGGGCGGATAATCTTCAGGCCCGGCGTGCCCTTCGGTACCAGCACCTGTGTCTGCTGCAGGTGGCGGCTGGGGTTATCGGGATCGGACTTGCCCATAACGATAAAGATTTGGGTGCGCTCATTCATGGCATTGGTGATAAACCACTTGCGCCCGTTAAGTACCCACTCGTCGCCCTCCTTGCGGATCTGCAACTGCACATTGGTGGCATCACTGGACGCCACCTGCGGCTCGGTCATGGCGTAGGATGAACGAATCTCACCCTCCAGCAACGGCTTCAGCCACTGTTCCTTCTGCGCGGCGGTACCGAAGTTCATCAGCACCTCCATGTTGCCGGTATCCGGAGCGTTGCAGTTAAACACTTCCGGCGACCACACCACCCGTCCCATCTCTTCGGCCAAAGGTGCATAGTCAAAGAATGAGAGCCCACCGTGATCGCAGTATTCGGCGTGATCTTCCGGCACAAACAGGTTCCACAGACCGGCGGCACGCGCCTTGCCCTTGAGCTCATCCATCAGCGGCAATGCAGCAAAACGGTTGCTGGCATTGTGCAGCTGTTCCGCATAGGCCTGCTCATTAGGGTAGATATTCTCGTCCATAAAGGTTTTGAGACGAGCCAGCAACTGCCGGGATTTTTCGCTGTGTTGGTACATTAGGCGTCCTCTGAATCAGGTAAACGTAATGGCATGCTGACGCTCTGTGGACATCAGGTGACTGACATCGTTGAAGCTGTCGAGGGTGAAATAGTGGCCGTTGGAGAGCAATGTGCTGCAGCTGGAGTTCTTGATCTGCAGGGCCAGCTGACGGGTAGCGGCATTGTCCAGTCCCAGCAACTGACCAAGAATGACAGCAATGGGGCCGCCGGAACTTACCACCAGGGTGCGTTTGGCACCGGTGCCACAGGCCGTGTCGAATGCGTCGCGGATACGCCGGGAGAAGCTCTCCCAGCTGTCGAGACCATCATCGCTGATGGTGCCATCCATCCAGTAGCTCATCGCTTTCTGCATGTTGAAGTAGTAATCGCGG
The DNA here is from genome assembly GCF_009857815.1 of Pseudomaricurvus sp. HS19. Taxonomy (GTDB): domain Bacteria; phylum Pseudomonadota; class Gammaproteobacteria; order Pseudomonadales; family Cellvibrionaceae; genus Pseudomaricurvus. The sequence goes on from NZ_WVVW01000001.1 coordinate 1,257,421, forward strand.
CCGGCATTACCGGTCTCTTGCCAGAGATGGGGATGCTGCGTGCGCAGGGGATCCAGTAACCCCTGAAAACGGTATTCATTAAGGCCCGGCTGGATGTGCAGTTCCAGCTCCCGGCCCAGTCCCTGCAGGATGGCTTCCGCAGTTTGCCGGTGGCGCGCCATATCTCCCATGAAGACGGAATCAACATCTCGTCCCAGAGCCCTTAAATGCTCCCCCAGCCACTGCGCCTGACGACTGCCCAGCTCACTCAATTGGTCATAATTGGCGGCGCCAAAGGACGCCTGACCATGCCGCACAAGAATTATCTCTGCCATACCCGCCAACACAGATTGATTAGTTATTGACGGTCAGTATAGAACCCCGCCTATAATCATAGAAATTTATTATAATTATCATACGATATTGATTTGGTGAATGAACAAGCCATGCGCCTGGAGAAGATCGACCTCAACCTTTTCGTGGTGTTTGATGCCCTGTACGCAGAACGCAGTGTCACCCGCGCTGCCGAGCGCCTGCACCTGACCCAGCCCGCCGTCAGCAACGCCCTCAGTCGCCTGCGCCAGCAGTTTGATGACCAGTTGTTTGTACGCTCACCGGCCGGCATGCTGCCTACCCCGGTCGCCGACAGTGTGATTACGGATGTCCGCAAAGCCCTGGGGCTGCTCAGTCGCAGCGTGACCAACAATGCGCGCTTCGACCCATTGACGGCAGAAAAACAGTTTCGCCTGGGCATCCACGACCTGTTGGCCCCGCTGGTGCTGCCGCCCCTGCTGCAGCAGTTGCGTCAGGGGGCGCCCAATATCACCCTACACAGCTACTACCGCGACCGAAACACCGCCAGTGAGCAATTAAAATCGGGCGACCTGGACCTGCTGGTGGACTTCCCTGCAGTCAACGCCAGCGAGTTCCGCCAGCAAGCCCTGGGCTCTTCACCCTATGTGGTCGCCATGCGCCACGATCATGAGTTGGCCCACAGGAAGACCCTGCAGCTGTCAGACTACACTGAGGCCGAACACGTTCATGTGTCCAGCCGCCCCAAGGGGCGCGGGCCATCGGATATCGCCCTGCACGCCCAAGGTCACAGTCGCCGGATCGTGGTGCGTATCCCGCAGCAACAGGTAGCCGCAGAACTAACGGCAGTGTCGGACCTGCTCTGGACAACCCCACAGATCCTGTTGCAGCACAGCGGCCTTACCAGCAAGCCTTTGCCCTTCAGCGTCGAGCCCCTGGTGTGGAACCTGTACTGGCACCGCAGCGCGGAAGATGATCCGGCTAACCAGTGGTTACGCCAGCGGGTGATTGACACAATGGCAGCGTTTTTCGCCGCAGGGTAAGTACTGCCAGGTATCAGCCCGAAGCTCCTGGAGAGGATCGCAAGCTGAACACTGGTCGATCTGCACCACTTCCACACAAGTACTGAAAGTAAAAAAAAACACCAGCAAAAAAAGGTGAATGCACAGACCACTCAACTGCCCAAGAATGAACTAACGACATCTCACCAATCAGGAACAAGGCGAATCACAAACCGCTTTCTTCAAACTGAAGAACGGCTACAATAATCCCGAAAACCGGGAGCCCAGCAACACCTGTGAAGCCCTGTCCCACGCGGCCTCTGCCACACCGGCATACAAGCGCCAAGGATGGTTAACCAACAACCCTATGACACTTCAAGAGTTTTCCATCAAACAGCGGGTTCCCCGCAAACGGCTACTGCTGAAAGGCAGGGTCAGCTGGCGTCAAGGTTATTTTGATTTCTATGAGAAAAAGCGCCTATCCAGCCTCACGGATGTCAAGTTTATCCGTGACGACACTTTACTCGTGGCTCACCGGGCGGCGGCGCGCCTGTATCTGGTTGATATCAGCCAAACCAATCACAGAATTATTTCGGAACTGGAGATTGCTGATCCGGGATCAAAACGCGGTTTCTTGCATCCCGACCTGATGACGATGCACAGGGACAGCATCTATATCTCCTCCTTTACGGATCGGGTAGCAAAAGTTCGTATTCATGGAAATCAGTTAATACTCGAGGAAGTTAAAAGCCTCAGTGCCGACAGATACCACGGCTGTTATGCCGATCAGGAGACGCTCCTGCTGGGCCCCATCCACACAGATCAGATCCCCTGTATAGACTATACAAGCGGCAAGACTGAATACCTGACCTACAACAATTTCGGTGAACGCCGGATCAAGACCCTTGGTCGCCATGAAGAACTCTATGTCACGGGGCAAGACATCAAGTGGCACAAGGGGGAAACCGGCTACAGCTATTTTTCCCTGTATGAGAGAGCAGCCAATGCCCTGCTCCTGCTGGATGAAGCCAGTTTTATTCATACTCAAACAGATGGCCACGTCTACGTTCGTGATAAGGGTGTGCACCTGATTACCCTTCAGGACGGGGCAGACAATTGTGGCTACATCGTCAGTTTTGGGGTTGAGAACAGGAAGCTCAAATTGATCAGAAAAACCAAAGTGGCTGACTTTCCTCACGGCATTGACGTCTGTGGTGACCGGGTGGCCTATACACTCTACTCAACGAGCTCGGTCGTACTGGCACCACTGACCGATTTCACCTGATCTAAAGCCGTCCGGTTCACCGCTGGCCGGAGCCTGGCCCGTTGTTGTGTGCACGCCGGAAGTGCCCGTTGTCAGATGCTGGCATCGGCCGCCTTGCGAACCCGGCCAGCCCGGAAAGCAGACACATAATTGGGTCCAAGCGTACCGCACCTCCGATCCCACAGGGGTCGTGTACCCACCGTAAATACCTTTGAAAAAACGATGATGCTGATCGTGAAAGGTGGCCGTAATAAGCCACTTGGTCAACCAGCTCTTGTTCCACCACTTGGTTAGAAATTCATAACCGGTGTGCACATACAGCCCGATGATGATGTTGCACGGACCAATCAGGGACATGCTCTCCTTGTGCAATGTCAGAGTCGCCGTAAACTACGGTAAATGGCTCCTTTCAGGCCACGGTCAGGACAACAGGTCGGTTACCGTGCGGTTGGTCTCCATCGACAGCGCCCCCCACTTCTCCACCTGTACGCCCATCGCCTGCTGCACCGTCAAACCCACGCGGGTGATCGGGTCGGCAGCACCGGCGAGATGGAAACCGGTTTTCACCCGACCACCGCCGCTGCCGGCGATCATGATCGGAATGCCCTCTACCGCGTGCGACTTGGCGATGGAACAGTCGGAATGCGCCAACACAAGACAATTGTCCAGCAAGGTGCCGTCGCCTTCCGGAATGGCGGATACGGCGTCGAGAAAATCCCGCCAGGCCAACATGCTCTGCTGCGCAAACCAGGCCACGTCTTTCTGATAGCCGAGAACCTTGTCATCAGGCTCTTCATGGGTCAGGGTATGGTGGGTCGTGGTAGCCCCCGGGCGCCTCAGGTTTGACGCCGTATCAGACAACAACACATTAAATACCTGGGTCTGGTTGCACTGCAGTGCCCTGGCCAGCAGGCCGGCCATCAGTTTGTGATTTTCCATCACATTACCCATCTCTGAATCCAGCGACGTTTCCGGTGGCGCGTCCGGCATCACAAAACCGCGCACCGGTGCCGGCGGCTCCAGTTGCAGTGCCAGCTGCTGCTCCAGCTGCCGCAGGGACGTGAAGTATTCATTCAGTCGCTGACGATCTGCAGCCCCAACCTGCTTCATCAGTTTGCGACGCTCGTCGCCCACTGCAGACAGCACACTCTGCCGTACCATCACTTCGGTGTCCGGCGTAAAGGTCATGGCGTTAGGATCCTGAAAGCCCTCCCCGAAAATGCGTTGGTACAACGCCAGCGGGGAGACCTCACTGGGATTAGCGGAGCCCGCCGCCCGGTAGGAGTAGGAACGCTGCACCCCCGAGGTGCTCAGCTCCAGCGAACGAAAGCGCGTAGCGGTACCGATCTGATCCCCAATTAATACATCCAGCGTGGGTGCTTTCACATTTTCATTGGGTACCGGCACGCCGGTGCGCAAACCGAGGCAGCCGGTGACGTGGGGTTTGTTGGGCACACCATCGAGCTTTACATCGAAGCCGCTGAGAATGGCCAGTTGGTCGCGGTAGGCCTCCACCGGCTTCAGATGCTCGGGCATGGCGTAGTCGCGACCAGTGGTGGTGGGCACCCACAACTCCGGAATAAATCCGCACCCCCAGATCCAGGTACCGAAGCGCACCGGCAAGCGCGCACCGGTAGCGGCAAACGCCTTGCCATTGGTATCCAGGAAGCAATCCAGTAGCGGCAGGGCGACGCCCACACCAATGCCCTGCAGCGCACCGCGTAACAGCGTACGACGATTGAATTTTTTCATGAGCGAACCCCTTTCTCAGTGACTGCACTGGCATGTTCTGTGGTGACGCCGTGCCCGGAGTCCGGGTCGATGGCAAAAAAGTTTTTGCTCAGGGCAATGGTGCGCATCAGTTCCGGCACCCGATAGCCGCTGTCAACAAAGCGGGCGATCAGGTAATCCATGTAAGCGCGCTCGTCCCAGACGGTGTCGCGGCCCACCGCGAAGCGGTAGAGCTTCTCCACCACACAGCGTGGGGTTTCCGGGTGATCGTGCAGCGCCTGCGCGAGACCGTCCACATCATCAAACTGAGGGCCGTCCAGTGAACCACTGCTGTCGATCAGCGCACCGTTTTCGTGGGTGCGGTAGCTACCCAGACCGTCGTAGTTCTCCAGCGTCAGGCCCGCCGGGTCCATGATCTTATGGCAACCGGCACAGGAGGGTTCGGTGCGGTGCGCAGTGAGACGATCGCGGGCGGTGGGCATGGCCTGATTGGACGGGTCCTGCACCACCGCAAAGTTAACGTTGGCGGGCGGATCCGGCACCTCCTGGCAGAGGAAGATATCGCGTATGGCCAGGCCCCGCAGTGTCGGCGATGAGCGCCCCGGATGCGAATGCAGCGCCAGAAAATCGATATTGGACTGGATGCCTGCACGATGACTGCCAAGGGGGTATTCCGTCTCTTCCCAGCCGTTGCGGGTCACCACCGGCAGGCGGTAGACAATGCCCAGCGGCCGGGTGAGAAAGGTTTTGCGGGTGGTAAACAGCTCGCGATAGTCACCCTGCTGTGTAATCAGGTGATCCACAATAGTACGTAGGGTTTGCTCGCGGGCGTCGGCCGCCACCTGGGAGTTAAAGGCCGGGTAAATGCTCGGGTCCTTGGCCAGATCGTCAAACAGGTCGTATTGCAGCATGTCGGCAAAAAACGCTCGCACCGCCGCCTCAAAACGCGGCGAGGCTATCAGGCGCTCCACCTGCTGCTGCAAACCGGTCGCTGTATCCAGCTCGCCCGCGCCAGCAGCGCGTAACAGCTCGCGATCCGGTGTTGAATTGGTGAGGAAATAACTGAGTCGTGAGGCTTTGGACCAGGCATCCAGCTGTTGCCGGCCCGCGTCTGTCGCACTCTTATTAGTACGCTCGATGCGCAACAGAAAATCCGGCGCCATCAACAGCCCTACCAGGGCGTGCTTCACGCCGGCGTAAAAGCTGTGCAGCTGCTCACTGGCCTGCTGTGCCGCACCGAGGTATTTTTCCTGTTCTGCTTCGGTCAACGGTCGCCGGAACAACAACAAACCATAGTCATCGATAATACGAGCCGCACACTGGCCATCAAACACAGCCTCATCCTGCGGCTGACAGGACAGCAAGCTATTGCGCTTCTCCTCTGATACCACCGCCGCTGCCACGGATCGTGCAGCAGCGTCGTATTGCTCGATACTGAATGGCGACACACCGGCCTCACCGGTGCCGATGGCCAATAGCCCCTCGGCGCGCAGCTCGCGTTCGAAACGGGCCGCCACCGGTATGTCCGCACCAAAGATATCAGCGATGGTGGCCCGGTATTGCGACTCCGTAAGACGCCGCATCACCGTGGGCCCGCCCACCGGGTCGGGCTCGAGCGCGCCGGACTGACCGCGGTCACAGCCGCTTAACAGTGTCGCCAACAGCCCCACACACACCGCACCACTCTTTATCAACGGGAACCGCAGGTAATCAGTAAACATCGACACGCTCCGCTTTTTCCAGTTCGGCATTACTGGACGCCGTAACGGCATCCACCACAAAGGCCGGGATTGCCTGCAAACGGTACTGGGTCGAGATGGATGTGCACTCCCCGCTGCGGCCATCGCAATCACCGTCAGCCAGCTGATGCAGGGCCTGCCAGCCACCGTTGCAGGTATGCCCCAACACAAACGCGGCACCGTTGGCGGTACCCAGGCGCAGCTTCAGCGGTCCCGGCTTACCGTCACCGCCGCGTCCACTGCGGTAGCCATATTGCATATCGTACATGGCCTCTATCGGCGTATAGCCCGCCAGGAAGCCCTGCAACCCTGCGTCATCGCCGAGCGTGACTTGCAGGCGCGCATGACGCAGCGGCCGCTCCAGGCGCAGACTGTTGACGATGGAGTGAAAACGGATATCCACGGGTTCGGTATACAGCACGCCATCGCGGATCACACCGCTGGTAGTGGCCCGGAAACGCGGATCCTGGTCCATGGCGTAAGTGGCAAAGCCCAGGGGCTCACGCGCAGCACTGAGCTGGATCGGATCGGCGTTAGCGTAGATACCCACAGTCACCGCATCGTCGTTATGCAGATCATCAATGCCTTCCAGCGTCACCAGGATGCCCCAGGCACCCGTCAGCATCTCGGTACCGAAGGTGTTGGAGGGCCCGGTGGACTGGAACGAGCGACTGCAACCCACCACCCGATAAAACTGATTATCGATACCACGTACACCCTCCGGGCTGGTGAAATCATCCGCCGGATAGTCGCCGCTGTCGGCACCCTTGCCATCCAGATCGACACCATCAACCGGAATGTCGGAGCGGGTCACGGTACGGAAATGAGGATCGGCTGGTGCCGCCTCGGGATGCAGGCACACATTGTTGCCATCGGGCAGTGTTGCCAGCGCAGCCACGGCCTGACGAACCCGGGCGGTATAAGCGGCGTCCGGCTCCCCCGGCTGCTGCCGTCCATCTGGCTCGAGCGCGTAAATTTCAGCCAGGTTTTTTGCCATGCCCCGGGGACAGGTACCCGCTTCGTCTGCGTCTGGCCCGAGCACATAGGAGAATGTTGTTACCACAAACCCGGCACGGCCGTTGTACACCGCCAGAGAAGCCGGAGGATCAGCCAGCGCGGCCGACTGCCATAGGCCTGGCACCAGGGTAAGGGCGGTTGCTATCAGCCTGCCAAAGGGCCTGCCGATACGATGGGATTTTTTCATTATTGTTTTTGCCGTAATCACTGTATTCGTTACCTGCAGCCTGAAGCTGACCGCAGAACCACAATTACTAACTGTAGTGTTAGAATTATTCTGACACCCCTGTTAGAATTGTCAACCAGTCAGCTGCAGTGCCCTGCCCCCACCCTGTAAATATTGGTTAAGGCCACGCACTACAGCAGCTCCAGATACCACAGACGGATACCCAAGCCATGGCCCGAACCCCTAGCGTGAGCGACGAAGAGATACTCAAAACAGGACAGGAAGTGCTCTCCGAGCGCGGCGCCAGCGCGTTTTCCATCACCGAAGTCGCCAAGCGGGTTGGACTCTCCCGCGCCGCCATTATCCTGCGCTATGAAAGTACCGACGCCCTTAAAGAGCTGCTGGTCGAACGGGGCGTACAGCGTTTTATCCAGCAACTGGGCACCCTGCCCAAGGAACCGGGTGGCGACAGCCTGCTCGCCATCGCCGGCTTTATCGGCCGCCATTTGGGCTCCCGCCGCGGCTCATCGGCGTTCTTTTCTGATCACTCGGACAAAATCAAAAACGGTGAGCTGGCCAAACTGGAATGGAAACGCGGCCAGGCGCTGCGGCAGGCGATTCTGGAGGTACTGCCACCCACGGCCATCAGCGCCGAATCTGCCGCCGCGGCCTTTGCCGCCCACCTGACCGGCAGCATATTTGCCTGGCTCTCCAGTGAGCATCCAAATGCCGAACTTTACCTGGGAGAGCGCACCCGGGAGTGGCTCACGCTGGCGGGTATTCCCTGTCCGGGCGCAACCCCCGTAACGGTATCGGACACAGCAACAGAGAGCTGAGCCTGCGCTAAAAGCTCACCCGACAACCCGTTTGCAATCCCGAAATTACGTTCCATAAAAACAATAATACGGAGGCTTGATGGCCCGTTTAACCCGGAAATATGTCGCTGCCCTGGCGGCAGTGAGCGTAGTCACAGCAATCGCTACCCTGATGTTGAAGTACCCCGACAGCGGCAACGCCCCGGCACCGCAGCTGAACACCCTGGGCGCCAGCGCCGAACAAGGCGAATACCTGGCCCGCGCCGGTAACTGTTCCAGCTGCCACACCACCCAGGACAACAAACCCTACGCCGGCGGTGTGGAGTTCAAGACCCCGTTTGGCACCCTCTACTCCACCAACATTTCCAGCGACAAGGAGACCGGCATTGGCGCCTGGAGCTTCGCCGATTTTTACCGTTCCATGAAACACGGCATCCGTCCCGATGGCAGTCATCTCTACCCCGCCTTCCCCTACACCGCCTTTGCCAAACTGTCGGACACTGACATCGGCTCGCTCTATCTGTACCTGCAAACCCTGGCCCCCGTGAACAGTCCGGCACCGCTCAACGAACTGAATTTTCCGTTTAATTGGCGGCCGCTGCTGAGCCTCTGGAAAGGGCTGTTTCACAACCCTGAGGCGTATGTTGCCGACAACAGCAAATCGGAAGAATGGAACCGCGGTGCTTACCTGGTAGAGGGCCCGGGACACTGCGGTGCCTGTCACACCCCCCGCAATTTGATGGGTGCAGAACAGGCCGGCCTCGCGCTGACCGGCGGCGTCTATCTGGATAAAACCAAGCTCGGTCACTACCGCAGCTGGTCGGCAGTTAACCTGACACCGGCCGACACGGGCCTCAGCAGCTGGAGCGCCGATGACATCAGCGGCTATTTGAAAACCGGACTCACCAACCGTTCGGTGGTGCACGGCCCCATGAACGAAGTGATCCTGAACTCCACCAGCCATCTGACCGAGTCCGATACCCGCGCCATTGCCACCTACCTGCAAGGCATACCTGCCAATTCCCAGCCCACCGGGCCGGCACCCGATGCCGAAAGACTGGCCGAGGGCGAAGTGGTCTACACAGTGCACTGTGGCTCCTGCCATCTCCCCGACGGGCTGGGCGATCCGATCCTGGGGTTACCACTGGCCGGTAACGCCATCGTCAATGCGCCGGACCCGTCATCACTGATCAATGTCATCCTCTACGGACCACACCTGCCACCGGCACCGTTTATTGCCGATCGCTCCCGCATGAAGATGATGGGAAAACGTTTGTCAGATGCCGATGTAGCAGCTGTCAGTACCTATCTGCGTAACAGCTTTGGCAATCGCGCCAGCGCCGTCACCCCGCAGCAAGTCAACATACAACGCTGAGCACCACAACCGGATGACGAATCCAACTGACCTGCGGAGAATACACATGAAAAACCGGCTGCTATTAATGATGAGCGGAGCAATAGGCGCCTGGGTTGCGAGCGCACCCGCCGCTCAAACTGATACCGTGACAGCCATGAGCCTGATGGGGGCATCCATGCCCTGTGCCGACTTCAGACGCTCCACAGACTTTTACACCCGGGGCCTGGGAATGACAGCAACCGCCGGTGCAGGCCCCAACGAACTGGTACTGCAATTCCCCGGTGGCGGCGCCGTGTTGCTGTGCCAAAAGCCGGTAGACACAGACAACACCCTGCCCTCACGCTACGGCACTTCGCGGCTGACTATTCTGGTGCCGGACCTCAAAGCCCTGGAGAAACAACTGACCGCTTCCGGTTACCCACTCCCCGAACCCATCAAAGTGCTGCCGCAATACAAAGTGGCCATCACTCACATCACCGATCCCGATGGCAACCAGCTGGAACTGTACAGAGGGGTGAAATCCGGCAGTAAGCGATAACCTGCTGCCGGGCCGGGCAACTACGCAGGTGACTAAAACGCAAAAGGCCACCCGATTGGGTGGCCTTTTGCGTTTAATATGGTCGGAGTGGCCGGATTTGAACCGACGACCACCACACCCCCAGTGTGGTGCGCTACCAGGCTGCGCTACACTCCGAAATCGCTGGATAACCCGTTGATTTCTATTGGGTTAACCGTAAAAAGCGAGGTGTGCATCATACCCAAAACGGGTTGGATTGCAAGTGATTTGTCGACTCAGGGACGATTGAGAACGACCAGCAACTCTTCCAGCTCGCTGATCATTTGCGCCACCAGCTGGGAGAACTGGGAGGCGTCCTGTTGGGCGTGCTCACCGCTCATCTGCTGACGGGCACCACCGATGGTGAAACCCTGATCGTAGAGCAGTGCGCGGATCTGGCGGATGGTGATTACATCCTGACGCTGGTAGTAACGGCGGTTGCCACGGCGCTTTACCGGTGTCAGTTGCGGAAACTCCTGCTCCCAATAACGCAGTACGTGAGGTTTTACCGCACAGAGCTCGCTGACTTCGCCGATGGTGAAATAGCGTTTGCCGGGGATGACCGGCAGCTCGTCGTTATTGGTTGGTTCCAGCATGATTTTCTACTCGAGCCTTGAGTTTTTGTCCTGGCCGGAAGGTAACAACCCTTCTGGCTGAGATGGGGATCTCTTCGCCGGTTTTGGGGTTTCTGCCAGGACGTGACGTTTTATCGCGCAGGTCGAAGTTGCCAAAGCCCGACAACTTGACCGGCTCATTATTTTCCAGGGCTGTCCTGATCTCTTCAAAGAAGAGCTCTACCAGCTCCTTGGCCTCACGCTTGTTGAAACCAAGCTCCTCGTAGAGCATTTCCGCTAAGTCCGCTTTGGTCAGCGCCGCCATGGCTAATGGCCTCTGTCTGCCCCGTATTACCGCAGGGAAGCGTTAAATGATTCCTCCAGAGATTTAACCACCGCATCCATAGAGGCATTAATTTCGTCCTCAGTCAGAGTGCGTGAAACATGCTGAAAGGTCAAGCCCATGGCGACACTTTTTCTATGTGGATCAATGCCTTTGCCCACATATACGTCAAAAACCTTTAACTCAGAAAGGTTGATTCCAGCGCCACTGCGAACCGCCTTTTCCAGCTCCAGAACCGGTACCGTCTGATCCACCACCACGGCGATATCACGGCGCACTGCCGGGAAACGGGAGAGTGGGCGGAACTCCGGCAGGCGGGCATTGGCAATGGCGGAGCGGCTGATCTCGAACAGGTAGGCTGCCTGTGGCAAATCCAGCTGCTTCTGGATCTGCGGGTGCAGGGTACCCACATAGCCCACAGGCTCACCGTTACTCAGCAGTACTGCGGTCTGGCCTGGGTGCAGCGCGGGATGCTCGCCGGCAGCAAATTCAAAGCGCTGCTTGTCTGCCACCAGCTCCAGTACGGACTCCAGGTCGCCCTTGATGTCGAAGAAGTCCACCGGCTCGGCTTTGCCGGTCCAGCTCTCTTCCAGGCGGCCGCCGTAGATCAGGCCTGCCAGCATAGGCTCCTGCTTGAGGTTGGCGACGCCCTCCCCTTCAGGAACGAAACGCAGGCCGCTCTCGAACAGGCGCACACGGCCCTGCTGGCGGTTGAGGTTGTACTGCAAAGCGCCCAGCAGGCCAGCCCACAGGCTGGTGCGCATCACTGCCAGGTCGGCGCTGATGGGGTTCTGCAACGGCACAGGCTCTACCGCCGGCTCCAGCAACGCCTGCATTTTGGGATCCACAAAACTGTAGGTGATGGCTTCCTGATAACCGCGCGCCACCAGCTGGGCACGCACCGCGCGCAGGCCGAGTTTGGCCTCCTGATGAGCAGGGATGGTCATATCCAGCGCCGGACTTGTGGTGGGCAGGTTGTTGTAGCCGTAAACCCGGGCCAGCTCTTCCAGCAGGTCTTCTTCAATACTGATGTCAAAGCGGTAGCTGGGCACCTTGAAGCGCCAGCCGCTGTCGGCCTTGACGGTCATTTCCAGACCCAGGCGGGTGAGGATATCCACCACCTCGTCGTCCTTCATGGAGAAACCAAGGCCACTCTTGATGCGGCTGCGACGCAGGGAGACTTCTTTCTCTTTCGGGCAGTGTTCGTTTTCCACCAGGGTAACCGGACCTGGCTCACCACCAACAATATCTAACAGTAGCTGGGTGGCACGCTCGATGGCCACTTCCTGCAGCTTGTAGTCCACGCCGCGCTCAAAACGGTGGGAGGAGTCGGTGTGCAGGCCGTAGCTGCGGGCACGACCGGTAATGGCAATGGGGCTGAAGAAGGCGCTCTCGAGGAAGATGTCTTTGGTGGTGTCGCTTACCGCCGTGTCATCGCCACCCATAATGCCGGCCATGGCCACAGCGTTGTCGTCGTCGGCAATGACCAGTACGTCTTCGCGCAGTTTGACAGTCTGGCCGTCCAGCAGCTTCAGCTCTTCACCGGCTTCGGCCATACGCGCCTGCACACCACCACTCAGAGTGGCCAGGTCAAAGGCGTGCATGGGCTGACCCAGCTCCAGCAGTACGTAGTTGGTGACATCTACCACCGCGTCAATGGTACGCAGACCGGAACGACGCAGCCGCTCCTGCATCCACAGCGGGGTTGGCTTGCTGACATCCACACCGCGGATCACACGGCCGGCGTAACGGGCACAGGCCTCGCCGGCGTTGAGGGAGACCTTCAGCGTGTCGTCAATAGTCGCCGCCACCGGTTTGATCACTGGTGGTTTCAGGTCCACACGGTTGAGTACCGCCACATCGCGGGCAATGCCGCGAATGGAGAAGCAGTCACTGCGGTTGGGAGTCAGGTCCACCTCAATACTCTGGTCATTCAGACCCAGGTATTCGATCAGGTCGGTGCCCACCGGTGCATCGGCTGGCAGCTCCCACAGGCCATCGTCATCTTCACCAAGCTGCAGTTCGGTCTGGGCGCAGAGCATGCCGAAGGATTCCACACCGCGCAGCTTGGCCTTTTTGATCTTGAAAGGCTTGCCGTCTTCACCGGGAGGCAGGCTGGCACCTACGGTGGCAAACGGGATTTTGATACCCGGACGGGCGTTGGGCGCGCCGCACACCACCTGGCAGATCTCGTCGCCATTGCCGGCCACCTTGCAGACACGCAGCTTGTCGGCGTCCGGATGCTGCTCGGCTTCCAGAATTTCGCCCACAACCACGCCGGTGAGCTCCGGTGCCACCGCTTCCACACCGTCAACTTCCAGGCCGGCCATGGTGATCTGTGCCACCAGGGCTTCACTTGTCAGCTTGGGACTTACCCACTCTCGCAACCACTTTTCGCTAAATTTCATCGAACCGTTTCTTCCAAATTTAAGTATGCCGCTTGCAGCATATGCATTGAATTTGTCTTTACTGCCTCAGCCCCGTCGTTGCGAGCGCAGCGTGGCAACCTATGCTCACTCCGGGCCAGAATCTGTGCCACACATGGATTGCTTCGTGGCTTAAAGCCCCTACTCCTGGCCCTGCGCTCCTCGCAATGACGGTCCACGTCGTTGCGAGCGCAGCGTGGCAACCCATGTTCACTTCGAACCCGAATCTGTGCCACACATGGATTGCTTCGTCCCTGCGTTCCTCGCAATGACGGTTCACGTCGTTGCGAGCGCAGCGCGGCAACCCATGTTCACTCCGGACCCAAATCTGTGCCACACGTGGATGGCCCAAGCCACCCTCTCTTGCCCCCGGGCAATTCACCTTGTTGCTTCGTCCCTGCGTTCCTCGCAATGACGGGCAATTTATCTGCGACTTACCGGAACTGCTTGAGGAACTTCAGGTCGTTCTCGAAGAACATACGCAGGTCGTTCACGCCGTAGCGCAGCATGGCCAGACGCTCAACGCCAAGGCCAAAGGCAAAGCCTGTGTACTGCTGCGGGTCGATACCGCTGGAGGTCAGTACGTTCGGGTGCACCATGCCGCAGCCGCCTACTTCCAGCCAACCGGTCTTGCTGGACTCCCACTGAATGTCGAACTCCGCAGATGGCTCGGTAAACGGGAAGAAGGAGGGGCGGAAGCGCACTTCCAGATCCTCTTTCTCAAAGAAGGAGCGCAGGAAGCCAACGATGGTGCCTTTCAGGTCGGCAAAGCTCACCTCTTTATCAATAACCAGACCCTCCACCTGATGGAACATCGGGGTGTGGGTCAGGTCGGAGTCGCAGCGATACACGCGGCCCGGACAGATGATGTAGATGGGCGGCTCCTGGGTCTCCATGGTACGCACCTGCACCGGCGAGGTGTGGGTACGCAGCACGTGGTCTTCGTCGATGTAGAATGTGTCGTGCATGGCACGCGCCGGGTGGTGCGCGGGAATATTGAGGGCATCGAAGTTGTGGTAGTTGTCTTCGATTTCAGGGCCCTGCTCTACCTTGTAGCCCACGGAGGAGAAGATTGCCTCGATGCGATCCAGGGTTCGGGTTACCGGATGCAGGCCACCGGTGCTCTGGCCACGACCGGGCAGGGTTACGTCCACCGTCTCTGCCGCCAGTTTGGCGTTGATGGCTGCCTGCTCCATGTCGTTCTTGCGCAGGGAGATCTGCTCCTGCACCTTGTCTTTGGCCTCATTGATTTTGGCTCCCGCTGCCGGACGCTCCTCGGCAGACAACTTGCCGAGGCTCTTCAGCAGCGCGGTGATCTGGCCCTTCTTGCCCAGATACTCCACCCGCACATGGTCCAGCGCCTCGAGATCCTGTGCCTCGGCCACCAGTTTGAGCGCTTCTTCAGTCAGCGCAGCCAGGTTTTCCATGCAAAACTCCAAATAGGGTTTAACCAAGTCTGTTCACGACAGATGACCAGCAGATGACCAACGCTGATAAGCTGTCGTGAGCAGACTGAATTGTGGCGCCGGAGTGCCGTGAGGAGGTGCTTAACGGTACGCGGGAGCCAGAAAACAAAAAGGGAGGTGCTGAACTACAGCCCTCCCCTTTCGCATTCGTACTGAATAGGAACGCCGGCCGATTAGGCCAGAGCTGCTTTTGCCTGGGCTACAACAGCTGCAAACGCTACCTTGTCGTGTACGGCCAGATCAGCCAGAACGCGACGGTCCAGTTCGATACTTGCTTTCTTCAGACCAGCGATCAGGCGGCTGTAGGACAGACCTTCCTGACGAGACTGGGCATTGATACGGGTGATCCACAGAGCACGGAAGTTGCGCTTCTTGACCTTACGGTCGCGGTAAGCGTACTGACCAGCTTTGATAACCGCCTGCTTGGCAACGCGGAATACACGTGAACGTGCACCGTAGTAGCCTTTAGCCTGCTTCAGGATCTTCTTGTGACGACGACGCGCCTCTACACCACGTTTTACACGAGCCATGGTTTCTTCCTCTTAAAATGTGTCTACGTTAAACCAGGCCAATTACTTGGCGCGGAGCATGCGATCTACTGCTGGTACGTCCGCTGCATTCAGCGTGCTGGTACCGCGCAGCTGACGCTTACGCTTGGTAGTCATTTTGGTGAGGATGTGGCTCTTGAAAGCGTGTTTGTGCTTGTAGCCGGCACCGGTTTTCTTGAAGCGCTTGGCGGCGCCACTGTGTACTTTAGCTTTTGGCATGAGAATACTCTCGATTTTAAGTTAAACAAATTCACTAACGCAGAACCGAAAACGACATTGCATCCGATACATCCGGGCGCAATGCCGAAAGTCCTGCCAAGTGCCATATAAAGTCATCCAGGCAGCTAAAAGCCCGATCACTTTCTCTTTTTGGGGGCAATAACCATGAGCAGCTGACGACCTTCCATCTTCGGATACTGCTCTACGGTGCCAATCTCTGCCAGGTCGGTTTCGATGCGTTTCATCATCTCCATGCCGAGCTCCTGGTGAGCCATTTCACGACCGCGGTAGCGGAGTGAAACCTTGACCTTGTCCCCTTCCTCGAGGAATCGACTAACATTACGAAGCTTAATCTTGTAGTCCCCGATATCCGTCCCTGGGCGAAACTTCATTTCTTTTACTTGCTGCTGCTTTTGCTTCTTTTTGTTGGCATTCTGAGTCTTCTTTTGATCGAAGAGGTGCTTGCCGTAGTCCATAATCTTACAGACCGGCGGCTCGGCATCACCGTTCATCAATACCACATCCAGGCCAGCAGCCTGAGCTTGCTCCAACGCGTCTTCCAGGCTGACAACACCCACCTGGCTTCCGTCCGCTCCAATCAGAAGTACTTCTGACGCCTCAATTTGATCGTTAATGGGCGCCTTCTTGGAACGTCCTTTGGAATTATCTCGTTTGATAGCAAAAATCTCCTAAATCCTGACCGCGCTTTATAACGCTGGCCTACAACGACGAGCGGCCGCGACGTGCAACGTCCGCGGCCAAGAGTTCTGCGAAAGCCTCTGTGCTCATCGATCCCAGGTCTTCGCCGGTGCGTGTACGAACGCTGACGGACCCTGTCTCCACCTCTTTATCCCCAACAGTAAGCAGGTAAGGGATCTTCTGAATGGTGTGCTCGCGGATTTTAAAGCCGATCTTCTCATTTCTCAAGTCGGAGATAGCCCGGAACCCCTTGTTTCTCAAGGATTCTTCCACTTTTTGCACAAATTCCGCCTGGTTGTCGGTGATATTCATGATCACCGCCTGCTGTGGTGCCAGCCAGGCCGGGAAAGCCCCCTCATAATGCTCGATGAGAATGCCGATAAAACGCTCGAAAGAACCCAGGATGGCACGGTGCAGCATGACCGGAGTCTTGCGGGAACCATCTTCCGCCACATATTGGGCGTCCAGGCGGCCGGGCATGGAGAAATCCACCTGAATGGTGCCGCACTGCCAAACCCGGCCCAGGCAATCCTTCAGGGAGAATTCGATCTTCGGACCGTAGAAAGCGCCCTCACCCGGCAGCAGCTCCCAGTCGTAACCCTGGGCATCCATGGCGTCCATCAACGCCTTCTCGGCCTTGTCCCACACTTCGTCGGAACCTACGCGCTGCTCCGGACGGGTGGAGATGCGGATAATCACATTCTCGAAGCCAAAGTCCTTGTAGACGCTGTAGAGCAGCGTCGTAAAGGTGGCCACCTCTTTCTGGATCGCCTCTTCGGCACAGAAAATGTGGGCGTCATCCTGGGTAAAGCCGCGCACGCGCATAATGCCCTGCAGGGTACCGGAGGCCTCATTGCGGTGGCAGGAGCCGAACTCCGCCAGACGCAGCGGCAGATCGCGGTAGCTCTTCAGGCCCTGATTGAACACCTGGATGTGACAGGGGCAGTTCATGGGCTTGACGGCGTAGTCGCGGGATTCAGACTCCACGGTAAACATGCTCTCGCGGAACTTGTCCCAGTGACCGGAGCGCTCCCACAGGGTGCGATCCACCACCTGCGGAGTCTTGATCTCCTGGTAGCCGTTATCGCGCTGCACCCGGCGCATGTACTCTTCAATAGTGGTGTAAATGCTCCAGCCATTGGGGTGCCAGAACACCATGCCCGGCGCCTCTTCCTGCAGGTGGAACAGGTTGAACTTCTTGCCCAGCTTGCGGTGGTCGCGCTTGACCGCCTCCTCCAGGAACAGCAGGTGCGCCTTCAGTGCTTTCTTGTCCGCAAAGGCCACACCGTAGATGCGCTGCAGCATTTTGTTGCTGGAGTCGCCGCGCCAGTAGGCGCCGTTCACATTCATCAGCTTGAAGTGATGGCAGAACTTCATGTTGGGCACGTGGGGACCACGGCACATGTCCACGTATTCTTCGTGATGATAGAGGCCGGGCTGATCGTCTTTGGCGATGTCGCGGTCGAGGATCTCCATCTTGTAGGACTCGCCACGGGATTCGAACACCTGCCGCGCCTCATCCCAGCTCACCTTCTTCTTGATGACGTCGTAGTCGGTCTTGGCCAACTCCAGCATGCGCTTCTCCAGCGCCTGCACATCTTCCTCGGTCAGCTTGTGGTCGAGGTCAACGTCGTAATAGAAGCCGTGCTCAATGGTAGGACCAATGGCCATCTTCACATCGGGCCACAGCTGCTTGATGGCATGACCCAGCAAGTGGGCACAGGAGTGACGGATCACCTCCAGGCCATCCTCATCTTTGGCTGTCAGGATGGACAGCTCCGCATCGTCGGTAATCAGGTCGCTGGCGTCCACGCGCTCGCCGTTTACACGGCCGGCAACGGTCGCCTTGGCAAGACCGGGGCCGATATCGGCGGCCACATCCATCACGGAAACGGGGTTGTCGAACTGGCGCTGGGAGCCATCAGGGAGGGTAATAACGGGCATGTCACATCCTGGATTCAGTGGTGATCCCTACGCAAGACCACGTGAAGTAAGAAAAAGTTAGGGCGGGAATTATAGAGAAGAGTGCCCGGGCTGGCTATCGCCACCCCGGAATCGGGCGCACATCAGGCAAAGAAACTGTCACAGGGTGCCGGATCAGCCTCCGGCGAGGGCATCCTCAACCCAGTCAATCACGCGACCATAGCGCTCGGGCAACAGCAGCTTGAGCTCATCAAGCCCCTGGATCAGGCGCTTGTCACCACTGTGGGTGAAGGTGATATGGCCCACTTTGCGGCCTTCACGCACCTCTTTGCCGTACCAGTAAGGCTCGGCACCGGAGATAGCCCACCAGCGCTCATCACGGGGAGTGCCCAGCAGGTTGATCATCACGTTCAGGCCTTTTACCTGTGGCTGTGCCAGAGGCACGCCGGCCACCGCACGCATGTGACTCTCGAACTGGCTGACGCTGGCACCGGCCTGGGTCCAGTGGGCGGTGTTGTGCACCCGGGGCGCCAACTCATTGACGATCAGTTCGTCGCCGACACGGAAACACTCCATGGCCATCACGCCCACATAGTCGAGACCGTCCAGCAGCTTACCCAGCATCTCCTCAGCCTTGGCCTGCAGCGGCTTCAGTCGTGGCAGCGGCGCCACGGAAGCCGTGAGCACACCGCCCAGCTGCAAGGTCAGGGTCAAGGGATAGAAGAATTTTTTACCTTCGCGATCACGAACGCCAACAATGGCCATCTCTTCGTCAAAGGCGATGCCTTTTTCGACAATGGCTTCGTTGCGCCAGTCGTCAGGGATTTGCGTGCCTTCAGCCTGCTTCAGCCAATACTGACCACGACCATCGTAACCGCCGGTGCGACGCTTCATCAGGGCGCGCTCACCCAGCTTACTGTAGACATCATCAGCACTGACGGTGTCATCCACCAGCAGCCACGGAGACGTGGCCAAGCCGAGGTCATCCAGCAACTGCTTTTGGGTGTAGCGATCGGCCAGACGGCCAAAGACATGCAGATTGAGGAAGTTGGGATGATTGGCCAGCGCCTGAGTGACGGGAGTGTCCGGCCACAGCTCGCGCTCGGCGGTCACCAGGTCGTCGGCAGCCAGCTCCGGCAACTGCTCGGAATCGATATCCACCGGGATGGCTTCCACCGCCAGAGGCATGGCAGCGTGCTTGAGCATGGAGCCCAGCTGACCGTGACCAAGAATCCAGACCTTACTCATCGCAACTCTCTTCAGGTAATCACCGGGGAAACGGTTACCGCCCCTCCGATGGCAACAACAGGATCAGGCGCGGGGGTCCGGGTTTTCCAGTACCGACTGCGACTGCTCGGTGCGGAATGCCTCAATGCGTCCCGCCAGCTCCGCATCCTGCAGAGAGAGAATTTGTGCGGCCATCAGGCCAGCGTTAAACGCACCGGCACCACCGATGGCCAGAGTACCAACAGCCACACCGCGAGGCATCTGCACAATGGACAACAGGCTGTCCTGGCCATTGAGGGCCTTGCTCTGTACTGGTACACCCAGCACCGGCAGGCGGGTTTTGGCGGCCGCCATGCCCGGCAGGTGTGCAGCACCGCCAGCACCGGCAACAATCACTTCAAAACCGTTATCCGCAGCGGTTTCGGCAAAGCTCATCAGCTTGTCCGGCGTGCGGTGGGCAGAAACCACTTCCACATGGTAAGCCACCTGCAGGCGATCCAGAATCTCGGCCGCCTCCTGCATGGTAGGCCAGTCGCTCTTTGAGCCCATGATAATGGCGATTTTTGGTTTCATGCTGTTATCCCCCGGGGTCTTCCCCCATGCTTCAGGGTGCCCCGGCTTCCGCGGAGCCCTAAACGAAAAAACCCGCAATAAAGCGGGTGCAGGCTACCAACAAATCCAATGCGTCATCGCGAGCGCAGCGCGGCGATCCAGGTCTACCGCTTGCACCGTATGGTGCCAGAATGGATTGCTTCGTCGCTGAAAAACGCTCCTCGCAATGACGAGGCGGGGTTTATCATCTGCCGGCAGCACCATTTCCCGCCGATAAGCATCGCCCGGGAAATGAAATTTGGTAGGACTACCCAGATTCGAACTGGGGACCTCTACCATGTCAAGGTAGCGCTCTAACCAACTGAGCTATAGTCCTGTGAATTCCTTTCTTCTCATTGAGGATGACGTCAGCCAGCCCTCAAACACCGAAAATACAGCATACGGCCCCGAAGAAGGCGCGTACTTTACCAGCACTACTGCAAGCAGGCAATACCCGGAAAACGGCTTATTTGACAGATTCTTAGCAGCCCCTCCAGCCTACTCAGCGCAGGGCTTTACCGCTAGACTGTGGCCAGAAAACAGGCCCGGACAGAAGCCTGCACTGAATAACAAGGATCATTCGGACAGATGCAAATAGCAGTTACCGGGGCAAACGGGTTTGTCGGCACAGCCCTCTGCAGCCACCTGGCCAAGCGCCAGCACCGGGTCATCGCCCTGCTCCGCAGCCCTGCTGCGCTCAACCAGTGGCCGGAAGACAGCAACTCCAGGGCAGTGAGCGTCGACTACAACGATGACTCCTCTTTACTTACCGTGCTCGCTGGCTGCGATGTAGTGGTTCACCTGATTGCCCGCACTCACTCGGCGGATTCCGCCGATGCCCTGAGGGACTATCTCAAGGTTAACCTGGAGCTGAGCGAACGTATTGCCAAACTGGCAGCCAGAGCCGGCATCCGACGCCTCGTCTACCTGAGTAGTATAAAAGCACTGGGAGAAGCCACCTGCGGCACTCCCTTCTCCAGCGGCAGCGAGCCACAGCCCACCACGCCCTATGGCATCAGCAAGCTGGAAACGGAGCAACGGCTGCAGGAACTCTGTCAGGAACTGGGCATGGAGCTGACAGTGGTGCGCCCACCCCTGATCTACGCCGCGCACGCCAAAGGCAATATTCACACCCTGCGCCGAGCCCTTGAGAAGGGCCTGCCCTTGCCGCTGGCCTCTATTCACAACCACCGCAGCATCGTGACCCTGCCCCACCTCTGCGAGCTGCTGCGCCACTGCTGCGAACTGCCACAGATGGCAGGGCAAACACTACTGACCAGCGACTGCCCGACACTTTCCACGCCGCAACTGGTGCGCAAAATTGCTGCTGATATTGGCCGCCCAGCCCGCCTTTTACCCATTCCGCCGGCACTGCTGCGATTAGCCGCTCGCTGCGTGGGCAAGAAGGAGATGGCCGATCGGCTGCTTGGGGACCTTGAAGTGGACGACAGCGCCACCCGCAAGCTGCTCGAATCCAGCTCAGCCACCCAGGGGGCCACATGCTGAACAGCCCCCACACCAGCTTCCTCATTCTGTTTTTGCTGCTCACCGTGGCCAGCTACGGGCTCACCTGGCTCTTTCTTTTATACGCCCGCCACCGCGGGGTCATCGACACGCCCAACGAGCGCAGCTCCCACAGCATCCCCACCCCCCGGGGCGGTGGCATATCCATCATTATCGGCTTTATCGCCATTTACCTGCTGACCGCCAACCGCGAGTGGATCCCCCAGGCTCCGGCCTGGGCCTTGCTGCTGGGGGGCTTACCGGTAGCACTGATCGGACTGCTGGACGACCACCACCCCGTCAGCAATCGCATTCGCCTTGCCGTGCACCTGCTGGCCGCAGCGGCTGCAGTTTGGGTGTTGCAACCACTGCCACACCTGCAGCTGGCCGGGCTCGATATTCGCCTGAGCGGTATCGGTGTGGTGTTTGTGGTCATCGGTATGGTGTGGATCCTGAATCTCTATAACTTTATGGATGGGATCGACGGCATCGCCGGTACCGAGGCGCTCTCCGTGATGGCCAGCGCGGCCATTATCCTGTTTGTCGCCGGAGAGGCGCACATCGGTGCCCCACTGTTGTTGCTGTGCGCTCCGGTGCTTGGCTTCCTGTTGCTCAACTGGAGTCCCGCGCGCATCTTTATGGGCGACGGCTGCAGCGGATTTCTCGGCCTGACCCTGGCCATACTGGCCCTCTACTACGCCAGCACCAGCAGCCTTAACCTCTGGTGCTGGGGCATATTACTGGGCTGCTTTATTGTCGATGCCAGCTGGACACTCGCTTATCGCCTGCTTAGCGGGCAGCAGTGGCACAGCCCTCATCGCAGCCACGCCTACCAGATTCTCAGCCGTCGCTGGAACTCCCACGCCAGAGTCACCCTGGCCACCGCCGCCGCCAACCTGCTCTGGTTGGCGCCCTGGGCGCTGGCAGCACAAGCCCTGCCGCAGTGGGGCTGGGCGTTTTTACTGATCAGCTACAGCCCGCTGGTGGTCCTTTGCGCCACCGTCAAAGCGGGTCAGCCGGACTCCTGAAGACTGCCTTTTTTGCTTATAAATCAATCGCTTAATTTTTAGATTATTTTGCCACTCAACCCTTGACGATACCGAATCGGCTCTATATTATACGCGCCATCTTGAGGGGCACAGACCACTCGGATACCCGTTCCGGCATAGCTCAGCGGTAGAGCAGTAGACTGTTAATCTATTGGTCCCTGGTTCGATCCCAGGTGCCGGAGCCACTTTCTAAAAGGCAGCTTATCAGCTGCCTTTTTTCGTTTTAGTCATACCCTCGGGCACTTCTACTGCCAGCACAGTCGGCTGCCTCACATTTCTCACTTCCCCTGCCGAAACACCTCATACTGACGCGCGTTTTTTTTTGCCGGCTGCTACACTGAGCGCATCTTGGCCACTTAACTTCGGATGCCGCAAATTGGATTTGCAACAAAGGGATCACAGCACGCTACGCAGACTGCTGGGAGCCGCAAGGCCCACCAAGCGTCTGGTCTCCGTTATCTATGACTCGCTGGCTCTGGGCGCTTCGCTTTATATCGCCTGGGCCCTGCGCCTTGGGCAACTGGACATCGCACCCACCCCGATTGATCTGACCTGCCTGGCAATCACCGTCGCCATTTCAATCTTCGTTTTTATCCGCCTTGGCCTGTACCGCGCCATCTTGCGCTATATGGCCCAGGAAGCCGTAGTCAGTATTGCCATTGGCCTGATTATCTCTGCTGTCACCCTGGCCGCCAGCAGCTTTTTCCTGAAGGGGACCATCCCCCGCTCTGTTCCAATCATCTATCTTCTGACCGCCTCCTTCCTTATCGGGCTGCCACGCCTGATGGTGCGCAATATCGTGCAGATGCTCTACCCCATCGGCGATATTAAGGTACTGATTTATGGCGCGGGCAGCGCCGGAAGAATGCTGGCAGATGCCTTGCGACCCAGCCGGGAATTTCAGGTAGTCGGCTTTCTTGATGACGATCCACGCCTGCGCGACACCCGTATCCGGGGCCTGCCGGTATACCCGGGCGAGGACGCTGGAGCACTGATCGCAAAACACCACTGTACAAAAGTTTTTCTCGCTCTCGGCGCTGCCGATCGGGTCGCCAAACTTGCGATCATCCGCCAGATGGAAAAATACCCAGTGCAGATCCAGACCATACCCCCACTGCTGGATCTTTCCCGGGGCGACGCCAACATCGAAGAGATTCGCAATATACAGATCGAAGAGCTACTGGGCCGCGACCCGGTACAACCTGTGCCCGAACTGATGCAGGCCAACATCCACAGCAAGGTGGTTATGGTGACCGGAGCCGGCGGGTCCATTGGCTCTGAACTGTGCCGACAGATTATCAAGCACGCTCCACAAACACTGATTCTGTTCGAGCTGAACGAATACAACCTCTACAACATTGAGGATGAGCTAAGTCACACCCCTGACCGCTCCGCTAACACAGAGCTGGTAGCCATGCTGGGTTCAGTGCAGGATCAGCAGCGCCTGGAAGCGGTGATGAAGCACTTTCAGGTGCAGACGGTATATCACGCCGCCGCCTACAAGCACGTTCCCCTTGTAGAGCACAATGTAATTGAAGGCACCCGCAACAATGTCTTTGGGACCTGGCACTGTGCACTGGCCGCAAGAAATACCGGCGTTGAAACTTTTGTGCTGATTTCCACCGACAAGGCAGTGCGCTCCACCAACATCATGGGCGCCAGCAAGCGGCTGGCTGAAATCGCCATTCAACTGGTCAGCAGAGATGCCCCCTCTACTCGCTTCGCGATTGTACGATTCGGCAACGTGCTGGGCTCATCGGGCTCTGTGGTGCCCAGGTTCCGCAGCCAGATTCAGATGGGCGGACCGGTTACGGTTACCCACCCGGATATTACCCGTTATTTCATGACCATACCCGAAGCCTCCCAACTGGTGATTCAGGCCGGGGCCATGTCCCAGGGCGGTGAGACTTTTGTACTGGAAATGGGAGAGCCTGTACGTATCGCCGACCTGGCTGCGGAAATGATTCGCCTGAGCGGCTACAGCGTGCGCGACACAGAGAACCCCCATGGCGATATAGAGATTATCTACTCTGGCCTGCGCCCAGGCGAAAAGCTCTACGAAGAGCTGCTACTGAGCGACAACGTTGTCGGCACGCAACACCCACGCATCACTCAGGCACGTGAACCGGAGGTAGACCCGGAAGAATTCCAGGAAGTACTTTCTTCACTACGAAAATCCTGTGAGGCACAGGACTTCCGAAGTGTCGCAGACATCATTCGCAACCTGAACTGCGTCTATGAAGGCAACGGATTTATTGTCGACAACCTTGCTGCCCCATCGGACGGGCCCGGCAGACATCCAAAGTTACACGTGGTTACCAAATAACAATCCATAAGCCAGGGTGTCATTGCGAGCGCAGCGTGGCAACCCATGCTCACTCCGGGCCGGCATCTGTGCCCACCATGGATTGCTTTGTCGTTGCACTCCTCGCAATGACGACGTGAGAAAACTTCCCGTCATTGCGAGCACAGCGAAGCAATCCATATTTGGCACAGCCCCCTTCAACCACACAGCTCCGGGTACAAATCCCTCCATTCAGGATTCATTCCTTCTATGAGAGCAATCTTCCTTGCTCTAGAGCCACCTTTGATTTGCTTCTCCCGCTCAATCGCACTGGTTATGCTCTCTGTCAGCTCAAAGTAGACCAACCGATCTACCGAGTACTTCGCTGTAAAGCCAGGCAGCAACTTCGATTTATGCTGCCAGATCCGATGTATCAGGTTACTGGTCACACCGGTATATAGCGTGCCCCGGTATTTGCTGGCCAGAATATAAACCGCCGGCTGTTTGTTCATGGCACCTCCTTGTGCACCCTAAAACATCTTGTTATCTCATATCTTGCCACACATGGTTTGCTTCGTTGCTGCGCGCCTCGCAATGACGGCCAGGAGAGAAATCCTTCACCCCCCAAACCCCGTCGTTGCGAGCGCAGCGCGGCAACCCATGTTCACTCCATACCCCAGAAACAGCGCCCATCGCAGACTCAACACCAGCCCCCGACAAAGCACATCAGGAAGAGAGCATTTTGCAATCTCAATTCACACCAATTCCGACGCTATACCCACCTCCCGCAAGGCATCTTTAAAAGCTTCACGTGCTTCGTCCTCACCGTGGACCACCCTAATCTCCCGGGGCGCCACCGGGATCCCCCGCACAAAACGCAACAGATCGGAACGACCGGCATGCGCAGAATACCCCCCAACCTGATGCACCCGGGCGTTGATGGTATAGCGCTCCCCATCCAGCTCAACCCAGCCATGACGCGGGCCATAAGTCAGGATATCCCGCCCCGGCGTGCCTGCGGCCTGATACCCCACAAACAACACATCGTTACGCTTATCCCCAAGCAGCGCCTTGAGATAGTTGACCACCCGACCACCGGCACACATACCAGAACCGGCGATCACGACACAGGGACGCCCGGATCGCGCCAGATGATGAACAACACGCAGATGGTCGTCATGAGAGTTAACCAGCATCATCTGCTCAAACGACAACGGATGCCGCCCGGACTCCACCAGCTCCCGGGCCTCCTCATCCCAATAGGGCTTAAGCTGCCGGTAAATGCGGGTGAATTCAGCAGCCAACGGGGAGTCCACTACCACAGCCAACTCCTTCCAGGGCAGGGAGGAATCCCCCACAGTTTTGTCACCAAACTCTGCTATCAACCCCTCGATTTCATACAACAGGTCCTGGGTGCGACCAATACTAAAGGCCGGGATCAGTACCGTACCGCCATCGGACAGGGCATTTTCCAACACCCGCTTCAGGCGGTAACGCCGATCCTCCCGGCTTTCATGATCCCGGTCACCGTAAGTGCTTTCGATGACCAGTCGGTCAGCGCGCTCGGGGGATTGCGGCTCCGGCAACAATGGCGCGTGAGGAGCGCCGAGATCCCCACTGAATACAACCCTCTCTGTGCTTCCTGAAACCTGCGCATCGCACTCCACGTATGCGGAACCGAGAATGTGGCCGGCACGTTGCAACCTGACCGCCAAAGAGCGCCCCTCTTCAGCGAAAACCTCGTGCCACTGATTGTAAGCAAGCGGCACAATACGGGAGCGAATGGCACCGAGTACCCGCTCAATCAGCCGCCGGTCGCGAGTGAACCCGATCCGCAGCGCATCCTCCAGAATTTCCGGCAACATAATCGCCGATGGCCTGGAGCAAATAATGGGGCCGCGAAAGCCGGCAGCCAGCAGATAAGGGATGCGCCCCACATGGTCAATATGCACATGGGTCACCACAAGCGCCCGGATATGGGCTATGGAAAAGTCGATGGCGAGATTATTGGCCGACGCCTGATGGCCCCCGTCCCGCCCCTGAAACAGACCGCAGTCCACCAGAATACCGGCTCTTTCCTCGGCATCCCCCAGCGACAACTCGTGACACGAACCGGTGACGCCACTAAAGGCGCCATGATGTTGAATGGTGATCATAATTACACTCCCTGTGTAGAAACCGGCCTCCATGGCCGAGCCAGAGCTATTGGGTTAGGATACAATGATCCCACTCTGGCATTGGGATCACCGACAGGCGCCGCACAATAAATGGAAAAAATCCGTCCCAATCCCAAAGCAGCTCCTGCCAACTCAATTTACCGCAAAGATCCGCTTTGAATGTATAACGTCCTTCACATCTACAGAACTTTCTTTCCGGACACCCAAGGCGGCGCGGAAGAGGTAATCCGTCAGCTCGCCAATGCCGCCATCAATAGCGGTGAAGCCCGGGTGCGTGTATTGGTGCCCAGCAAGCAGTGCCGAAACGTCGAGAAGATCACCTTCGAGAATATTGAAGTCATCCGTGTACCGGAACTCTTTGAGATCGCGTCCTGCAATGTTTACCGCGGTGGCTTCAGGGAACTGTGGAATCAGGTGAAATGGGCGGACATCGTCCACTACCACTTCCCCTGGCCCTTTCAGGATCTGCTGCACTTTGCCTTTGTGGCACCGCAGAAGAAGAAGACCGTGGTCACCTACCACTCCGACATTGTCCGGCAAAAACTGCTGGGGGCACTCTACTCCCCTTTACAGAACCTGTTCCTGAAATCGGTGGACCGTATCGTAGCCACCTCCCCCAACTACCTGGAATCCAGCCCGGTACTGCAGAAATTCAAGCATAAAGTGGATGTGGTGCCGCTGGGGCTGGATGAGGCCACCATGGCACAGCCCACTCCGGAAGCTACTGCCTGGGTGGAAAAGCAGTTTCCCCAGCCGTTTTTCTTCTTTATTGGCGTACTGCGGTATTACAAGGGCTTGCACTTCCTGATAGAAGCGGCCGCCCAAACCGGACTGGAAGTGGTCATTGCAGGTGATGGCCCGGAGCGTGAGAATCTACTGGCTCTCAAACAACAACTTAAAGCCGACAACGTTCATATCATTGGACGCGTTACCGATGAACAGAAAGCGGCCTTATTTATGGCCTGCAGGGCGTTTGTACTGCCCTCTCATGTACGTTCTGAAGCCTTTGGCGTGGTTCTTCTGGAGGCTATGTACTATGGCAAGGCGATGATTACTACCAACCTGGATACAGGAGTATCGTTTGCCAACTCGCACAATGAAACAGGCCTGAAAGTAAGTCCAGCCACGTCGTCTGAGCTGGGCACGGCGATGCAGGAACTTTCAACCGACCAAATACTAGCCAAATCGATGGGGAAGGCTGCACGACGAAGATACGAAAACCTGTTTACTATGAGCCTATTTAGTCATAGCCACTTAGAAATATATGGGCAGCTGCGCTAGAAATAGCCACACACTCCACCCCTGCAATCAAAAAAGCGAAAGGATAAAACGTTGGCAAAGCTTATTATTATGCGGCACGCAGAAGCGTTCAACCAGAAACTACATGTATTATCAGGCGATTCTGAGTTTCCGTTAACCGCAAAGGGGATCGAACAAGCGCAGAGACTACCGGTCGAGTACGCTGATTTAATATCTGGAATCAGCAAAATATACTGCTCTAACGTCGGTCGATGCCTACAAACTATTCAACCCATGTTAAAATTACACCCAGAAAAAGAGCTCATTGAAGAGCAAAGTCTTAGAGAGATAAACGTTGGCACCCTTTACTGCCAGGATTACGACTCTATCATTGGGCAAGAAGCATATTCCGACTTCGGCTATAGCTCCGGTGCTGCGTTTCCTTCTGGCGAAGACTTTTCACGCTTTAGCGAACGCGTACTAAACTTTTACCACAACATCAAAAACTCTCAAGAAGACTGTCTTCTGGTAAGCCACTCCGGAGTTCTGAATATTATTTTACATCACTATTACTCTATAGACTTCAAACAATTTCCTTTCTTCAACATCAAAAATGCATACCCCTATTCCCTCGAGTACAAATGAAAATACTTTTTTATCTGCACAACTATCAGATTAACGGCTCGAACATGGCCGCCCTTAACTTTATGCTGGGAATACGGAGTCAAAGCAATTACACATTTTCGGCCTCTGCCAAAGAGCGGGGCCCAATGCAAAACCTCTTCAACTCATATAAAATTACTAATTTTGTAGAGGAACCATGCACTGAAACCGCACTGCAACATGATCAAATTATCGTAAACTCACTTATTCGGTTTGATGCTATATCATTTGTTTGCGCGCAAAAAATACCTTTTCTCCAGTTCGTACACGAAGACTGGGCACCATCGGATTTCATAGGCGGCATACATCCAGATTGGGGGTGGTACTTACCGATCTGGGAGGACCTTCAGGATAATATTGGCCAAGCTAAAAGCATTGTTTTTCCAGCAAAATACTTAGCATCACACTATTCTTCCTACAACACCTCTGTCATATATAACCCGGTCAATGGCGAAAGCTTAACGGGAATAAAGAGAATGGAAACCCACAGTAAAAAGCTGGACATAATCAATATCGGAACAATAAACCGCCGAAAAAACCAAGGAATGATCATTGATTATTGCGTGAACAGTAATGACGTCGAATCCGCAAGATTTTTTGGACTTAGAACCATAAGAGACCATGAAACTGAATATGCCCAAAATCTGATGAAAAAAGCAGCATCAAATCCACACTGCAGATTTGAATTTAACGAGACTCACTTTCCCCTATCTTTTAAGTTCTCCGATAAAACCATTTTCGCACTCACCTCAATTGGAGAGGTCCTTCCCTGTACGATCCAAGAAATGATGCACATCGGCATCCCGGTTGTAGCGCCTGCAATGTTCGGCATCCCTGAAATAATCAACCCAGAAAAGACGGGAATGCTCTACACACCCAACGACATGTCTTCCTTGAGCAACGCAATCAACTTGGCCTACTCCAGAAGAAGCAGTATCTCTAAGGCCGCAAAAGCTTTTTCTGAAGAAAACTTTAGCCTAAACCGACAATCTAAAAAGCTATTGGACTTACTGGAAATCTGATGATGTACTCTGTAGTGATCCCCTACTTCAACCATGGCTTATATCTACCAGAACTACTCCATTGCCTCGAAAATCAATTCAGGCACATAGGTGAAATAATTTTTGTTGATGACGGCTCAACGACCGGGGACCTGTACACACGACTAAAAAACTACAAAGGCCCTGTCAAGTCAAAGATTGAGTACATTCACAAAATCAACGGCGGTACACATAGCGCTTTAAACCTTGGTATCGTGCGTGCTAGTCATGAACACATAGCGATCCTAAACTCTGACGACCTTTTTGACGCGTACAGACTCGAACGATGTGATGACTTACTACATGATCATCAAGCTGACCTAATCTTTGGGAAAGTTACCTTCATCGATACCAATGGAGGCGCATACCCCGCCCCAATGCGGCATGAATGGTACAACATTGGATTGAACGCGGTTTCCAACTATGAATTTTTTCCCGCTTTACTTATTCAAGAAAACATAGCTGTAACCACATCCAACTTCACATTCAAACGGTCACTATTCAATACTCTTGGCGGATTTAGGCCGTTCAGGTATGCAAACGATTTGGACTTTCTGATAAGGGCGACACTGAATTCCCCCTACCACTTTGACCAAGAAGAGGTTCATACAAACTACAGGCTACATGATAGCAACACAATATCCGAGAGCGCCGACCTGACCACTCACGAAGTATCTTGTATTGCTCGTGACCTACGAAGCCAATTTCACGAAAAAGGCTCTAGTGTATACCGCGAATACCTGAAGGCTTGTGAAATCCGAGGCCTGAATGTCTAAGAAAGTACACATCATTGGATCAAACGGTTACGTTGGAAAGGCAATTTTTTCTGAGCTGTCAAAAACTGAGTCGATACATACGACAGGGTTTAGCAGAAGACTGATAGATAATTCATGCCACCCGATAGAATCGGCGAAAGATTATGCCAGTTATCTAACCAAAGAAAAGCCGGACTTTTTGATCCTGGCAACCGGGAGCCCGTCGGTTGACGCCTCACAGATTGACCCTGACACGAGCTTAAGCACCAACTTTATCGAACCAAGTACATACTTAAACGCACTGCTGGAATTATCACCAAACACCATCCCGGTTCTTATTTCTAGTATTTATGTATTTTCACCACAAAACAATAACCCTTTAAAAAGCACTTTCGATGAACTCTCACCTCCAAATCCTTCAAGCGTTTATGGTCAACACAAACTCCTATTGGAAGACTATACCATTGATAATTTTGAAAACTTTCTAATTCTTCGGCTTCCTTTTCTTCTTGGCAATCAACACTCCAAAAGCGACTTTATAAATACGGTTGTTAATTCTTCAAGTATTCTTGATAAACTCGAGATATCAGATACCGGACGAAGGTTTCCTACAGATGTAGTGTGGACTGCAAAAAAAATCAAACAGCTTATTGAGCAGCAGGTTACCGGAATAAGACACCTTTCGGGATCAACAGCGATGACCAAATATGCCTTGGCCTGCAAAATCCTAGAAGAACTAGGAAACGCGCCGCAGAGAGAGATATCCATCGGAACAACGAATGAGTCCTGGAAACGGCCAGACTATCTACAGCTTAGGTCACACTACATTTCAGAGGAGCGAGACTCATTCGATCTAAGGAAAATCCTTATTCGCTATGGCCTAATATAGGCATTACAGGTAACTCTAAGCACTGGGTGACTTTTCTGAGCTCCTCCCCAACATTAGTCACAGACATAAATGCAATGCCACATACAGAAAATCCTCTTTCTGAACGGTCGGCCTAAAACGTCCGCATCGTCTCCTAAAAAACTTTTGAATAACCACTTTGATAGTCACGAATCATCTTGGCCTCGCGCATGAATTCAGCGTTAAGAATGAGAACAGTTTCGTGAAGCATGGAACGAACATCCCTACAAAATAGCGTGAAGGCATCAATCATCGCGCCACCGCCCCAATTCACACACTCCTGAAAAACAACATGTCCCCCAGAATTTTTTACCAACTCTGCATAGTTATATGCACTTACGTCTTCACCTCTATCATGCTTGTTATCCGTCCCAGCACCTGAGTCAGCCCAGTTTGAATGATGGATGAATGCAACACCATTTTGGCTAAGCTTGGATAGAATCTGAGGAACATAAGTTTGGTGCACGTCCATATTTACATGCACAAGGGAATCAAATGAAAATACAAAGTCGAAACTGCCATCCTCGACGCAATCAAGTGATAATCCGTCGTTGACGTGAAAGTCTACTCCCTCAATGCTTGAAAAGCGTTGCTTACAGAATTCAACACATTCCGCAGAGAGGTCGACTCCTTTGTATAACCCATAGCAATATTCCAGCAGGTAACGGCTAAACTTCCCATACCCAGGCGCTATTTCCAAAATATTTCTAAAAGGAAGAAAGCGATGCAACCTTGGATAAAGACTGCCAAACCATTGAGCCTCACTCCCACCCCAGCTTTTGCTCCACTCCTCCCCGTACTCACTCCATGTATAGCCCCCGTCCCACCATGCTTTATTCCACCCTAAATCTGGCATACCGACTCCTTTAGTGTTCTACGCCAAATTGACTTGATGCGAGGCTTCTGCCAACCCCTACCCGTTCGTGTTAGGATACATAATTTCAGTAAGCACAAGATAAAAGGTTGACTCCAGTGAGAAATTCTTTTTGATTCAATCGAAAAAGTAATCGGCCCGTCAGAGACCCTAACAATCTTGATGCTCTTGAGAAAAGCAAAGAGTACATCGTCTTTCTGAATCAACTATTTTTGAAAACTTCCTCGATGACAGGAATACAATATCATCACATCCCAGTTCGGCTTTTAATTCAGACATTTTTCTATCGACATCACCTGAATTGACACCAGGATCCAATCTTCGATCCACATCCCTGATAACACGTAGAGGGCAATAATTTATCATTGGCGGAGAAGCAAAGGCGAATGAGTAGCTCTTTATTTTGTTCTCCTGTGCCCAAGAAGATATCGCTGTTGTTGTAGTTCCGCTTATCAAAGCCTCATCGACAAAGAGTATTTTCTCATGAGAGATCTCATGCTCAACACGTGACAAAAATCGTTCATAGTACAAACTTCTTTCTCCCGTAGCCATCCCCAGAGTTCTTGAAACTTTTTGCCTTCGAAATATATCAAGATACTTGAGCCCCAGCGCTTCGGCCATAACAGACGCGTACTGTATTCCTGTATTTGGAATTGGAACAACGCATTGATACTCAATACCACGCTTTACAATCTCCTGGGCAAGCGCTAGCGAAAGATCACGCCTGTATTCCTCAACAGAAATTGAATCGACAACATGTTCCTTACTATATGTGTATATAAGATTAAAAGAACATTTATCTGGGGTAATCTCATACATCATAAAATATTCAACACCATACGTTTTGCAACAAAATCACCATGAAATGGAGATAATTGTTGCGGTCGCTTAACTTTTAATACTGAAAAGTTCGTGGAAAAATTCGCAATCAGACAAAGTTCTTTCAACTCTGAAAGCACAGGATTCTCTTTATGCAGGATAACCGCCCCTCCAAGCCAAAGCTTCTCCAGCAGAGATGAAGTTATCCGGAGATTGGGTTCATATAGATACTTCGAACTCTTAAGACTGGAGTACCAATCTGAAGATCCATGTGAAAGCCGTCTGCCAATGTCACACAGTGACAAATCCCTGCCAAGCAATTCATCCCAGCGCTTTAGTTCAGCATTAGAAAAAATCGTAGCCCTTGAATCCAACTCATGTAACAACAACTTAATATTCTGTGATCGTTCCGGCTCCGCCATGACCAACAATTGAATGTCCATATCATGACGCTCAACAGGCTCATCCTCCTCGCCCAAGTATTCAAATGGATAAATAAACCATTGGCACCCAGAGATCACCGCCTGCCCACCAAAAATAGCAGTCAAACTACTATCCTCTTCCCGACTGCGCGAATAAAAATAAATCTGAGTGCTCTTGATAGACTTCAGTTCGTCGACCGGAAAATTGCAAAAATCATCTAGAAAAGGAATTACTATACTTTTCGAGCCCTCAGGCAGGGACCGCAAAAATGACACTACCTCAGGGGTACAGGTAAAGAAAATAAACAGGTCGTAATCAACTACACTAGAAGACTCAAAGCTCAGTACATCTGTTTTATATCCGGCGAGCCTAAAACCATGAAGTAAAGCCCGGGCTTCAATTTCCCCACTACCCGGATTAACTATACTTCTACTAGGATGAACAAAAAGAACCCTACCCTTCACAAAACCTCCGGATTAACGACCCCATACTCCCTTGCAAGTCAGCGAATAATCTAAACAGCACATCCGCCTCCCCCGAATTGAAGCTTGGGGGGCGGCTTCATTATATACCCAACCAAATTACGCATATGAATGTGCATCGTCTCCAAGTTTTGGGGGGCGAACAATATCCGTAGTTGTTGGTAGCAAATCATGGAGCTGATAAAATAGCAAAAATTCTGACCTGACCGCCAGCGCACTCATGAAAATTGAATCGTCAACTACCAAGCAAGCTGTAACAATCAAAATCTACCAGACTTATTATCTCAATGAACATCAAGATTTTCTTGACCCTAAATTCCACCCGCTTGATGTCTCAAACAACCCTAAAAATGAACATTACGAAATCGAGTACCTTAAATCTTTCTTTCTAAGCCAGGAATTCCTGACCGCTGATTATCTGGGGCTGGTTTCCTGGAAGCTAGCTGACAAAACTCGCCTGACTGCCAACGAGATATTTCAGTTTGTTCAAAACTCGCCAGGAAAAGACCTCTACATATTTTCAAAGTACCCCCATATAGCAAAGCAGGATTTTAATGTATGGACCCATGGCGAACAACGACACCCCGGGATCTGTGCCCTTGCAGATAATCTGTTTGAAAAAGCCGCTCTTCCCTTTAGGACATCCACAACTGGACGCAATGATATAGACTCACTTTCCTGGTGTAATTTTTGGGTCGGGAACGCCAAGTTTTGGTCATATTACGGCGAAGTACTTATTAAATTACTCAAGACCATTGATCACATGCCTGAAGATGAAAGGCAAAAGTATTATGATTCAACACTTCACTATGGGGAGTATAAAACTCCAATGTTTCCGTTCATCTTCGAAAGGTTGATCTCAACGATATTGAAGCACAACCCAAACTTTAGTCATATAACTTTCCTTCAAGCTAATTGCGATATACTTAAGTAATAGGTCCTGAAAATCCAAAAGAAATATCACTCACTTTGCAGCGGTAAACTAATTCTGGACAGTGATATAGGGCTTTCTTCTTGCACTGCTGGTGGCAATCAATTGTAAAACTTCCCCGTTCTCGAAAGATCGACAGGAATTGTTAATTTTTACATTTTGACAACGACAACACTCTGCCCCATGAAAGCCAGAAAATCTATACTCTTAAGCATCTCGTAGTCGTCACTATTCAATTTGTAAATTTCTTCAATCTTATCACGATCATGATCTCGAATTACTCCCTCTCTCTTAAAAGACAATCGATCAATTTCGCCAAGCTCATTGTGTACACAGCGACCAGCCTTATTAGTATTAAATTTTGTACCTATCAGGTCCAACTTTATGTAGTCATTAAAAAATGTCATCGCCAGTAAAATCCTTTTTATAGAACATGAACTCCAAGAAATCCCTTCAGACAAATACCTAAAAACTGCAATCAAGATCTTATTACTTGAGGCCTAACGATGCAGTTAGGTCTCAAATAAACCAAGCTTATGTATTAGATCCTTTAGCTAGCCGTATAGTACGCCTTCTATTGAATTGAAAACCTCAAGCATATTATCTTCTCGAGTCTCATGAGAAACATAACCCCACTTTGCCTGCATCACCTTTAGCCGCTCCACCCAACTACACTTCTCCAAATGCTGTTCGGAGTCGTCTACAAACAAGGCCTCCCGGATATGATTCCTCTTAATGTAATCATCCATAAAGTTCGCCTTTCCGCCATACTCTTCAAACGTTTTAGCATCAAATATCTCTAAATCTCTAGCCAATCCATGATTTTGTAACAGCGCATTTACAGTAGTTTTATCTTTAGTCGTTACGATCACTATATTCTGGCTATTATTGATATATTCAACAAATTTTTCCGCCCCATCATACATACGGTTCAGGGCGAGCCACTCCTGCCAGAAATTATTTCGGATGACTTGTCTTGTCGCAAAAAACGCAGCCTGAAAATCCTTAGCACTCGCTCCAGGCTCTGACGGCAGGTAGTCCGTGAAACACTCATCATTACCGTCATCGATTGACTTTAACAGGTAGTGGTAATTCCAGGCAGGTCCGATCAGATAGCGCTGTGCCATGAATCGGCGGGAATGTTCACTACTTAAGTCTAATTCATCCAGACGCTTGATTCGCTGCGTCGTCAGCAGCGCTATGGCATAGGCTTCTACGACTGAATCAAATATCACCCCATCAAAATCAAGAAAGACAACCCTGTCACGTTCACACCTTTGCTTTTGATGCAATGCAGACAACGCCTCAACCGCCTCCAAATCCTCTTGGGCATTAATGTCCAACCCGGACAACTTAGAAACTTGAAACTTATAGGGCTTCTTGCCGACGTAATAACGCTCCCTTAAAATGGCCTCTCTTTCGCGCATAAAGAGTCCATTAGTAACTTTGTAGGTTGGGCTGAGGCCTAGCCTCCTAGGTTGTTGGGAGTCACAATTGTAATTCAGAGGCTGCACGTCGGACCAAAGATAATCGTAAATACGATTAACCGCCATAAGGCTGTCATACTCACCACTGCCAAAAATCTCAAAATAGCACTGGAATGCGAGCATATAGTCACGCTCATCCATCAAAGGGCAAACCGCCGATACCCAAGCGACATGCTTATGGGGGATATCTCTTATAACATCCACAATGACATCACCAAAAGGTCCCTGACTTTCAGAAGCCAGATCTTTCGAACGATGATGAACATTCACTCCTTCCGTTAATGCTAGAGCTTTCACCTCTTCCGAATAGGAACTAACATATATGTGATTCGAATCGACCACGTGTTTAAGCTGCCGTATTTTCCAGGTCAGCAGAGGTGTTTCGTCGCTACCAAACTTTGCCAGCGCATTTCGAATAAGATCATTCCCACCCTGTTGAGCTGGAATTACGACTGCCAGGTCATCGATTCTCATACAATATTATTCTCCCTGAGCCAACGCTCAGTTCTTAATATATCTTCCCGGTTATGGACGTCAAATGAGTTTTCCACAATGATCGGGTGAACATTTTTCCCAAGAAATGCCCAAGGCTTAAAGCCATCTTGCCTGGCAATTGATTGCTTAACATTCAGCGCCCAAAAATTATGGCAGAGAAAATAATTCGCTGGTAAATCTTGTCGATTGGACGAAATATCCTGATCCCCGAAGTCGAAATAAGGTACCAAAGCCCCTTTCTCGTTAAGCTTCTTAGCCCTAAATGGGTGATGATCCTGCTCAACATATGCAGGTACAACCGCAGATATAGACGGGTCAGTAGTTAGCATGCTGATGGCCTGCGATAACCATTCGGACTTAATGGTTGCAGAGTTTGCCAACATGACGATCAATATATCTATTTCAGAGCCGCTCGCCTTTTCAATTTCGCCGATACCGTGAAGTATGGTATCTACATGGCGTGAATCAGGGGCAGCGAGCTCGGCTGGGCGCTGAATCCTCCCGAATCCACAATCCTCGCCCGCCTTCAATATCTTTTCATCGTCGCTGCTAATATAACAATTTTCAATATTAACTACTTTTGACGCTGCTCGAGCTGGATAAGATAGCAACGGCTGACCAAACACAGGTAACACGTTTTTATCGGGTAATGTGTTATTTCCACGACCGGTCAGCAAACAGAACACATTCATAGTAGTACTCGCATCGCATCGGCATAGGTGGATTTTAACCCCACCTCAAGAGAGACTTTTGGGTTCCAACCGTAACTTTGTAGCTTTTCACAGTTAGCATAGGTTCCGAACTGATCACCTTCAAAGCCACCTACATTAGTGATTTTCACATCTTTTTGCCCTGACTCCCGAACAATATGAGCAATCAGTATATCCACCGTCGTCTTGACTCCCGTTCCAACATTGAAAATCTGCCCATCCAAAGAATTATCTATACCCATGATTAATGCATCAACAACATCATCTATGTAGACAAAATCACGATATCTTGATAGCGAACCCGTCACATCAATCTTTCCGCTCTGGATAAGTTGAGCAACATAGATACTGAGCATTCCCTGTTTCAAATTTGCCAAATCCTGACCCGGACCATAAACATTAAACAGACGAAATATCGTTGATTTAACACCCCTTTTTCGAAAAAGCTTTATGTAAGTTTCGGCGCAAACTTTTGAAACTCCATAATTGGAACAAGGTTCCATCTGAAAATCTTCAGATATAGGAAGCTCATGGTCGCCATAGACCGCCATAGAAGAGGTAAAAATAATTTTGCTTTGCATGGCATGAGCCAGCCTGCATACATTTAAAGATCCTTTGACGTTTGTATCCACATCAAGAGTCGGATTCTCCTGCGAAATAAGGCCAGATGTCTGAGACGCGAGATGAAATATTACATGGAACTTTTCCTTAACCAATTTCCACAATGAATCGACATCAGAAATATCTCCACCTACATATTTAACGCCCTGAACAGGATTCTCCAGCGATTCGATTTTTACAGAGAGATCAAAAACAACCACATTATGTAGCAAATCCACAAGCCGTCCGGCCAGCGCAGTTCCAATAAAACCCGCACCACCGGTGATTAACACGTTCATTTATATTCACCTTACAAGCGAAGAACAGCCATGATTACGGCATGACTCTAGTAGCGCCTGGTCAAAAAAACTGAAGTTCAAGAAACTGGGAATTCGGAACGCCAAAACACTCTTTGGTCAATGCTCTTAACCCCTTTCGAGTTAAGGTAATCTCTAACGGAAGGGGGAAGGTAAGGGCTAACTTCCGGACCTAACTCCTTCAGCTGCCGCTTCATATTGTTAATCGCAAATATATTGGATGGCTCTGATTCTGTAGCAACCGTGAAAAATATGGAAGATCTCTCCCCTACCACACTTCTGAACAGCTCCAGAAGTTCACTGTCTTTTTCACTCTTGGGAATTTTCTTTTGCTCCACCATACTAACTTCATCAACTATACCATCAAGAATGGCTTGCCCTCGTTCCGTCCGGGGCCCAGGTATAGGCGATAGCTGACCTGTATGTGAAAGACGTGCATCGAAAATAAGAATATCACCTACTTCAACCTCCAAATACTCAATCTCGCTTGAATCGTCTCTTATAATTTGGGTCCTATGCGAACGGGGTACGATGGTCAGGCCATCATCAAAGTCCTTATGAGACTGAAGATATATGGCAATCTTATAAACATTCGGCTCATCAATATGATAGCCAGGGCCTCCAAAGTAACCTCCATCCCCGTAACTCATGCCATCGTCCTTATGCCAGCCGTTAAGGGCATTAAAGTGGAGATCAGCATGATTCGTAATAAACCAATCCTCGGACTCAAATACCTCCGAAATTATAGCGATCAGTTTTTCACATTCGAAAATGTCTTTAATGAAGGGCGCTGTTCTGAAAGCATGAGGCTGTCGTAGTCCGTAATGCTTTCTTACTCCTGCACCCATTTGGCCGTGCAGGATAGCCAACTTTCTTATATTATCCAGCAAGTCAACGGGGATAATATTTTTTGCCAGGTAAAATCCATTCTCTAAAAGCTCTGATTTTATACTTTCCATTTTTAATCCATTATTCATGAAAACTTTCCGTAAAGAATCTCTTGTGTCTTTGATTTGTACTGACTCAGCAACAGCGACAACGAAGAACCATAATGGACAACATAATCGAAGCAGGTTGCCGCCAATTCAGTTACCGGTGAATCGCCAAGAATTTCTGTGAGATCTATTAAATTAGGAAGCTTTCCTACTGGATAGAGAGAAAGCTTTTCCAACGCAGCAGAACGTGTTGCATCTGATATTCTGTCCGATGGATGGAGGATAATATATGTTTTATCGCTGCTTGTATTACCTGAAAATATTGGAGCAAATTTGCTGTCGCAGGGAGTAATCTTCGGCAAATGAAACGGATACCCACCACTACTCGGCAGAAGAACCAGAGTCTTCACGGGCCCAAGCTTATCCTTATAAGCGTCTTTAAGTACTGTCTCCCGAGCCGAAGGGTGAAAGAGCTTTTCGGACCCCGCCATACCACAAAAGGCCTTTGAAACAGTGTATAAATGGTGCTCATTCAACATTTTCGGGTGCCAAAAATAATAGCGCTTGAAAGCCAACAGCGGGAAATAATTTCTGGTGTGGAAATACTCCTCAACAGAAGAGAAGCACCTATCAAACATCAACTCAGACGCATCTATTAAAGAAGCGTCAGGAAAAATTTCAGCTATCATCCCATGACTGAACAGATCAAACTCGGTGGAGCCAACTCTAGCAACGATACTGTTGGCCGCATCCAGTGGAGAACTTCGATTGATCAAATTCGCTGTGCTGGCATACTGTAAGGTCTTCGTAGCATACTCGGCCTCCCAGGTCGGGACAGAGGAAAGATTACCTTCTTCAATCAAATTGGTACTTATGCATGCGGGATGCATTCCGAGGACATAGCTAAATACTGCGTTATAATGGTGTGCGTAAAAGTGGAACAACCTGCCCGCCAGAACGTCCAATAGTCTGTTACAAAAATTCATAACTGACATCAGACTTTCCGAGC
Organism: Pseudomaricurvus sp. HS19; assembly: GCF_009857815.1. Taxonomy (GTDB): domain Bacteria; phylum Pseudomonadota; class Gammaproteobacteria; order Pseudomonadales; family Cellvibrionaceae; genus Pseudomaricurvus. The sequence goes on from NZ_WVVW01000001.1 coordinate 1,298,053, forward strand.
CCGTCAATGTCTCGATATCCGGCAAATTCGTGGATATCTGAGTAAATCCGGAAAGCATTTCCGAGGTGCAGTTCAACCGGTGGACCAGAATTATGACATCGGATCTCTTCAACCCAAGGTATTCAATTGTTCTATTTGCCGCGACCTCTGCGATTGGGTTATTAACCACAAAAACGTGGATCACTCCCTTCCCCTCTGGCAACTCAGGCCGACGCTCCCGAGCGCGCCAAGACTTAAACCTGTCAATCGATTGCCGGTGAGGCGTCATGGAATTATCGTAGAACTGGGGAAAATTGTCGGGGACACGTCTTAAATACTCAGGGAACGCAAAACTCCTATACTGCACCGCTTGGAGCAGTAACAAATCGTTCACTTGATCTATGTTGTATCTTGATTCAGATGGGATTGGTATCAACGAATCTCCGAAAATAATTTTAATGCGCTCTTTTTCGAAAACCCCTATCAGCCTGAAGTTAAATCCATATTTTCCGTCCGTAATGTCGGGAACAGGTTGAAAGCCGCAATCCATAACCGATTCCTGTGAAGCAACAATGGAATTGTCGACCATTATAGAAACCAAAAACCGTCTTGCAGGTTGAACCAAATCCAGAACATAACCCGAAACTATCGTTTCACCGTTACTTTTAACAGCCACATCGTAGCAACTGCACAGCTCTGAATTTTCCCTTTGCCGGCCAAATTGATTAGCTCTTACAATTAATTCAGATCGCTTGTCGATCCGTTGGAATTTTTCTATTTCTTGCCCCGCATAATTCGATTCCTCTGAGATCAGCGACGGCTCAAACCAACATAGGCGCCCACTCAGGTCAACAAAGGTACAGACAGAGGACCCATTCACATTGAACGGCTCAGAAAGCAAAAGGCTTCGTTCGACAAAATGTTCCAGAGCACCATCTACGTTATTGGAGCCCTTTCGAGACTCACTCTCAAGCCAGTCCTCATCTGATATAGGTAAACTACGATATCGATTGACGCCGGCCCGATTTAACCAGTAAAAGGATCCAGACATAACTGTAGTATTGATGACATCTTCGACGGAAAGTTCGCGGCCCAACCTGAGAGACACTTTTTTAAGCCAATACTGATTTCCAAGCCAGTGCTTAGCCTCGGTTCGAGTCAGTGTTTGCTCCAACACCGGCGCAATAAAACATGTTTCTTTGGCCTCTTTCCGCACAAAGTATTTTTCGATATTTTTAATTGTACTCTCAGTTCCGCAGAGTATACGGATGGAGTTTCGCCGCCAATCACTTCCATCCTGTCGATGCCTGCTTAGCTTTCCATGAAGCTTGCAAACCAGGTCGTACTTATCAAGCACACCTAATTGCACCAACTTCCAAAACGGATAAATATCCCGGCCAACATTATTGAAAGTGTAAACAACAGCTCCCACAGATTTTTCCAAATACTCTCCGTACTTCGCCCCTACGCTTCCATTTACTGTGAAAATCTTGTCGTAATCTCCCCCAAACTCATTCATTGTCTGAATTGATTCATGTATCAACTCAGGAAAATGAAGGTGGTATACCGCGACCTTTTTGTTTTCCGAATGAAAACTCCCAGTCTTATCGATTAATAGCGTATTAATCTTAGGATTAGAATACGAACTACAAGATTTTTTCAAGCCAACACCCCTAATTAAGATTTTCCTTTCCAGAAAAACATATTTTCGATTTTTATAACTAGTTAATAAAATTCAACCATGTTTCACCAGATACACTTAACTGCTCTTTGCAATCGCTCAATATGTAGTTAAATAAATCACACTACTATACCGACCTTTGATCTTCGCTCCGGGCCAAATTGGAATATACGGCCTCTATTCTGTCCTTATAGGCTCTTGCGACAGCTTCCTTCGAATAGACCTTTTCGATAAAAGCTTTCCCGTTAGCAGCCTTCACCCTTCTCAATTCTGAATCGTTATAGACTAATCTCATCTTACCAGCAGCGTCATCCAGGTCTGGATCGTACCAATATTGACCATCGTCGAAAAGATAATGTCCGGCTGGAACAGGAACAACCTTTCCTGCCACACAGAACGCAGTATCGTCATTGCAGAAATCTGCATTTCCTGAAAACGCAGATGCGACAACCGGTTGACCCAACAACATAGCCTCTGCTATTCCTCTTCCAAATCCTTCAGACCTATGCAGAGACACATAGCAATCTGCAGTTGCCATTAAATCAACCATATCATCACGATTAAGGCTTTCTGTAAAAACTACAATTCTTGGATCGCCCGCAACCAACGTCAGAATTTCACTCCAATACACATCCTCTCTGACATTAATGGCCTTGATCAACAAACACACATTCAGATCACCACAATTTTCCATTGAAAAAGCTTTCAAAAATGCTTTCACCACTGCGACGGGATTTTTTCTGGTTATGAAGGAGTTCCCATCAAACGTGGCGTAAAAAATAAAGTCCTCATTACTAAAACCCCAACGCTCACGACATCGATCGGGAGCCTTAGTCAAAGTCACTCCCATTGGCATTTTCACTACATTTGGGTGCCCCAATCGCCGAAAGCAATTTGCCACATATTCACTTTGAGCCCAAATCTCATCAACTACATGAAGAATCTGGCAATATCTCTCAGGCCATTCGGGCAGCTCCCACGGCCAAGCACCAATTCTATACCCTGAAGCGGCCACAAAATCTCTTCCCCCCTCCAATCCCAGGCGAATCATATCGGTCGGCGGTAAACAAAATACTGACACTTGGTATTCAGGGTTATCTATTACACGGGTACTAGGATCTAATTCGATTAGTCTTTTCGGCCCCTTGATTGGTGCTTCGATCAATGCACATTCAATGCCCGCGGCGCTAAGGCAAAGCCCCATTTGGCGGGCGTCCTCACCCAGCCCAAGCATGCCAAAGGGATAACCAATAATATTTACACCTTCTTTTTCACCTGCGCCAGGTCGGTCCGCTGATTTAAACTCTCCTGATACGCTTCCGCCCTTAGAAGATGGCGGCGAAAGAGCCTTTTCCTTGGTGACAATACTGTGCAGACTCTTGAGCTCATAAGCCCCCGAGCTTTCCCACCAAGTCTCAAGAGCATCCTTCAATCCAAGACCGCCTCCTGTCTTCGTCAGAATAAGATCTGGTCTATCCTTGGCTATCAAGCTCTGAAAAGGCAACAATTCAGCCCCTTCAATTTCTGAGCACAATAGCTTCTTTGCCAGCTCCAGCTCCGACGCCGTAGATCGTCTTAATATATGGTCAGTGATACGAACCAGGGGCGAAAATTTAAGACCATCGTCCAAGTCTGGAGAGTACTGAATAAACTCATATTCTTTGCCCCCAAACTTACTCCACCAGTTGAGAAATTTTTCGCAGCCTTCCTTCCGGCTTAGATTAAAATGTTTTTTAAGATCAGGTCTGCTAAGCCATATATGGTAAAGAGCCAAAGGTATCTTATCGGCGCACGCCGGTGATGGCTTTGACAGCCACCTGAGAATATCATCAGCTCTTGATGAGATCAGTACGGCGCAAATAATGCTTGTGCTTGTTCTGGTTAGCGCTTGACATACTGTTTCACAAACCACTGATAATTGGCGGCTATTAAGGAAATCCAATATCTTTGCTGGAGGAAGATCCCATCTCATCTCTGGATAGACATCACTGAGCTTTGCACACCAAAAAAAATACGACCGCATTAGCTCAGCTTCGGATTCGGATTCGGATTCGGATTCAAGACCGCTAATGATTTTCCAGCTCCTATATTCAAACAAAAACTGAACACCCAATGGAACTTTATATACTCTTCCCGCTGATCTTGAAGAATCTTCATCTAGCCAAGAATATAACTCATCATGATCTATGCTATTCATCGTAGTTGCACCAATAGCTTTTCGCCTTCCATAAAACCTCCACCGCTCCTAAGGAAATAAACTTTATCTTGCCAAGTCTCTTCTCAATAATGCGTTTCTTTATGCTCGTGCTTTTTCATAAGCCGCCTCTAACTCCTCCGCTACCCGATCCCAGGAAAATTCCCGGACTCGTGTTTTTAACAACTCCGGATCAGAAGCCTGCACCATCGCCTTGACAAGACTTTCCGATATTTCTTCGATGTCTGTGGGGTTTACGTAGAACGCATGGTCACCAAAATACTCCTTAGCACATCCTTCCTTGGTTATGACTAACGGCACACCTGCCGCCGCCGCCTCCAAAGCCGCTAACCCCGGAGTTTCCAACAAGCTAGGCAGTGCAAATACACCACAGGCTGCATATGCAGACCTGAGCAGTGGATCACTGTGGTCAATATGCCCAACGTACTTGAAATGGCCTTCGCTCCGCCTGCAGAGCGTCTGGTAATAGTCTTCATCCCTAACGTCACCAATTAAAACCACTTCCAAACCTACCAATTTTGCGGCTTCGACAAGCGATATCTGATTTTTCCTGGGCTCAACATTCCCAACACAGAGAATAAAGCCGGAGTTAATATCAAATGTGCGGCAGAATGCATCAGGTTCCACCTGCTCAAAAAAAACTGAATCAACGCCATTGTGCGTGACACAATATCGCTCTTCAGGTAAATCAAAGTGTCCTAAAAATCGATCCACTTCTGCTTGGGAATTGGGACAAATAACATCCGACGCGCTTAGCATGTATCCTATCTCACCCATCGCGTACTGTTCAGTATTGTCGGATAGCCACAGTATTGGACTCAAGACCAGTGGAATATCATGACTATGTAGATAAGCAACCAAATTGTAGAAGCCGCCCTGCACAGAGAACTGATGAACAACATCGGCATCTGCAAGGTCATGCTCCCACTGGTTAAACAATACAACTTCGTGGCCTCGACGCTCCAAAGCCTCTTTCGACTTAAGGAGTTGTATTTCCCCACCGCCTGGACACTGAAAAGCCACTGGATAGGTATAAAAATAAATCTTCATATAGTTTCTTAATTCATGTTTTGGTTGTAACTCTGACGAAAGACCTTAACATCCTTCTCATCGGGACAACCTAAGGAAGAATCCGAGTCAAGAAACTCCAGCATTTCGTCGATTCCTGGAAGCTCCTCTCGTCTCGACCGCCGCCATTCCATTTCCTGTAGCTCTAGACTTTTGGCTTCCAAAGCATCAACCGCTCTTTTTGCGCTGAGCGTCCAGGAGAACTTTTCAGGCTGAACTCGGGCATGAGCAATCAAGCGTGAGCGAAATTCTTGGTCACTAACTATACGTGCCATTTTTTCGGCTATTGATACAGTGCTGAAAGGGTCAAAAAGTGCCTCTTCATTATCAATGACTTCCGGTATACACGTTTGATTCGATGCGAGTACTGGCGCACCACAGAGCATTGCTTCCAATACAGGTAACCCGAACCCCTCGTGCAACGATGGAAAAACATAGCCTGTGCACCCTGAATACAGATGGATCAGCTCCTTATCCTCAACATAGTCCGTTAATATTACCTTACTTGAAGAAAGACCATTGGAGGCAACGTTATTCTCTACAGATTCCCTATTGCCAGGGTAGAGCTTACTGGCAATCACTAGTGTTTGTTGCTCCCTAATATCGGCAGGCAGCATTGCGTATGCCTCAATCAGACGCCCAATATTTTTCCTTGGATCAAACCCACCCGGGGCGTAAAGAAAATATCCAGAGCCAATGCCGAACTTTCGAAGCGTGGCTTGAACTTCTTTGCCAGTCACACTGAGATCTAAAAACAATTCATCTGCTGCTGACGATATGTTCACCACTTTATCGGCATTGAATTCGAGCAATTCAATGGCTTCCTTACGTGAGTAATCAGAAATTGCCAGAAGCAGGTCTGCCTTTCTCACGCCTGCGAGCTTTTTCATGTAATAGTCTTTGAATGGCCCTTCAGGCATGTAGTCATCCGACATTGCCAACGGGATAAGATCGTGTTGGGTCAACGATGTCGGAATATACACGCCCAATTCACCTACAGAACCGACTGCATCATCCCCCCAACCATCGGCCAGGAGCGCTGGCACATGAACAAAATCCGGCTCCAGACAAGCAATGGCATGCTCCCGCAGTAACCGAGCAGCCATCTGCCGCCAGGCATTCTCCGGTACAGCTGCCGCACAAGGAGTAGGCACACTGAAAGACACAACTCTGGCGCCAGGAATGCGGGCGGAAATATCGCCCTTCAACTCCTCCAAACCGTCTGGAAAAGCTTCACTCACCAGAAAGATGACTTCATGCTCTCTGGCGATCAACTCTTCTGCCATGGCCAACATCAGTGCCCGGGAACCTCGGCCGACACCCCGATATTTGCTCGCTGACTGGCAAGCCTGAAAATCCAATACAACGCGCATATAAACTTTATCTATCTATCAATGAATCCAGAGATAACGGAGACTGCTGACGAAATAGTTCTCGTAGCATTCTGCTTAGACGTCTTTCCCAGGTATTCTCGCCTACAATATTTAAGGACTCTTTTTCACTCCAGCCCCCTCGTTGTAACACGCTCGCCACTGCTTCCCTGAATTTTTGTTCACCCAATGCCGTCGCAATCTCAATGTTCGGCGACCGTGTAAAAGCCAGAGGTGTTGCAACCACGCGTTTCCCGGCTGAGATATATTCGAAGTATTTCATGGGAAACATGGAGTCTGTGTATTTGTTTATCAGACTTGGCAAGGTTGCTACTTGAAAGCCGGCGAGGTAGCCGGGCAGGTCTCTGTAAGACTTATGCCCTAAGAAGTGGACATTGGGTATTTCCCGTAGCTGCCGAAGGAGTTCACTGGATTGTCCCTCTCGTTCCTCACCAATCAGTACCCAATGCCAGGCAGGTTCAGCACGGGCTACCTGAAAGATCAGCTCAAAGTCCACTTTGAAATCTGACAGGACACCAACATAGCCTAGTCTGGGCTCCGGTATGGCAGACAAATCTGGCGGTAACTCATGGACTTTTCGTGCAGCCGAGAAGTGCTCGTAATCAACGACGTTAGGCAGGTAGTGGGTATTAAGGTTGAGCTTCCTGCAATGCTCCGCCAACGCCGGGGCAGTTGCAAAAACTGCATCTGCTCGCCGCAATAGAGACTCCTCGGCACTCCTGAAGGCTTGGGCATCCACACCAGGTACCGCGGCGAGGTCGTCGACGCAGTGATATAACAAAGGCCCACTTTTATCGATAACCACATCCAGCATGAACGGGTGATAGGTCCAGATCAGTGGTTTATCGAAGCACAATTTCTTGCCCGCACGACGCAGCATCGACCCCAGCAGTACTTTGTTCAGCCAACGTAAGATTGAAAAACGATAGCCCGCTGGAATTACCAAGGGAGAAAGCACAAAAACTCCCTTATCTCGCTCCACAGCACCTAGTGAAAACGACGCTAATCCTTTCATTGCACGGCTTATAAGCCGCCGCCAGTCTTTCTTACTAGCCGCCTTTGGGCCTCGTAATCCCACACTTTCGACATACAGAACCTTGGTACCAACCGCCGCCAACGACTTGGCGCAATGTTGCTTGTTTGTCCAGTAGGGTTCATCCCAGTCAGCGGTCGCGAACATAATGCAGCATTCGGGCGCCAGAACTTCTTCAAGTGATCCATCAGCTACTGACATTTCAACGTTAGCGGCTTTGTCTCTTGTCCTGTTCAACGCACTGGGGCTTCCGCTGCTCATGATTCAACAACCTTCATTCGAGCGCCACGATACTCGTACTCCAGTTGCCATCCATTGGGCGGTAAAAGCTGTGTCCATAGCTCTAACCCATCACCTGATACGGTTGCCCTGACAGCACTCTTTGCACCAAGAAAATCAAACGCGTCATCCAGATTGGCAAACAGGACGTTGCCGCTTGTCTGCCGGATAAAGTCCAGAAATGTCTTGTGGGCATTGATACGCTGCTCTTCGGATTGCCAGCCGTAGGCGTAGCGCTCGGAGAATGGATGATCCAGATATCCAAAAAAGTGCTGTCCTGCCTTAGCTGTGGCGAACGCTTGCTTGAACACTGTGAGAGGATCCTCCGCTTGCTGCATGCAGTCGCCATGGAGCATGCACTGCTGTGGAAACCCAATAAACCCTATTCCCTGCCCTACCGCATTCCCACTACGCGCTGTCATGTAATCCGGGTCATTGCAGATAATTCCGCCAACACAGCCTTCATAACCGGCATCCGCAAGTGCTTTGCGTGCATATACCGGTGTATGGTGGAACGGTGATACGGCATAACGGACCTTGTGCCCAATCGCTGACTCTATGGCAGCCATGGATTCGCAGCCTTCATGCAGTGCTGCCAGGTAACTCCCCCCCCAGTTAGGAGCGTGAGTCAGGGTATGCGACAGAATTGACCCACCTGAAGCCAGTACGTCTTTCGGGAGTTGATGGTGTTTACTGTCCGGCAATACCGCCGCGTGAAGCGCCAGGGATAAAGGCACATTTTCAGCACAATAGGCCTGCCAAAGCTGTCGGGCAGACTCTACATCCTCATCGCAGTCCAGGCGCATAGTCACGGCGCAGTCATAACCTGCCGGGATTTCACTAACAACCGGAGCACAAGCGAGCTCATCACTGCGGTAGTGCGCCAGATAAACCTCCACCAACCGCCATTCTTGGGAGTCGATTGGACCAACGGCTCGAGCAAACCAGAACAGGCTACCATTGAAGTCCCATTTCGCGGCATAGGCCGCCAGCGCGTGTTCACCAGCCATGACCTCGGCCACAATGGTGCTTGCAGGAGCCTGCAGGCAATCCGCCAACGCCCAAGGGGTGTCGTCGACGGTGATGGCTCCGTATCCCATGTTGTTCCACTCTTCCATAAAGTCGTAGCGACTGAAGTAGCGGGTTTGCAGCGGGGATATCTGATCAGATATTGGTCGACGATATTCAATGCGGGCTTCACTGCAACCTTCACCATAGGTTGGAGCGGGTGGGGCTTTTGCTAATTGGGCAAGCTCCCCAACCTCGCCGCTTTTCGACAATCCCAGGTATTGCCACAGGCTTTCCGGAACAGAGCCAAACAAGAGCACCTTATTAGCCGAATCCCGGAGTAGTGCTTGCAGTGAACCGCCCCAACAGGCCAGGGGATTAATCAGGACCCAGATATGTTCCGAATCCCCGCGCTCGACAGAGGTATGCAGTTGCGAAGCACAAACTCGCTTAACAAGATTGGAGGGCACCGAACGACACAGCGCAGCAGTAACGAGGTCACCGGCATAATCGCTGTCTCCAGCGCTCAGGACGTAGATCATTGGGTCACCACATGACGAAATTTGGCGTGACGCCCGACCCTGACGAAATCACTGTGGCCGACAAACTGCAGATCGAAAGCCGTGCCCCAATATTGGTTAACCTTGGCGCTGATATGTTCCGGATCTACGTGTCCCTCGGGCACGATTTTCAGCAGCGGCTTGCCACCACGAACATCAATCTGGAACTCCTGAATACCACCAACCCGGTGATCCAGCATGTCCTGAATGGTGTGGGTGGCATAATCAACCCCGTCTAGCGTCACCACATCATGGATGCGACCCACGACATTGTTCAGAACAAATCCCCGTTCTCCTGCCTCTACCTCGGCCAGATCGCCAGTCTGATACCGGATCAGTGGCATCAGGCGGTTGCGGAAACCGGTAAAAATCAATTCGTGGCCATGCTCTCCCGGAATGGATTCGGGCCAGCCCTCAGATTCCAGAACCCGCATACCCGGTTTGCCATCCAGCTCATAGGCCATAACCCCGAGTTCCGCCAAACCATAGCGATTCACCACACGGCACTGTAAGGCTTGGGCGATCTTGTCTCTCTGGTAAGGCTCCAGTAACTCACCACTGGGCTCAAATACGTCAAAGGCCCTAGCCTTACCCTGAGTGCGCTCGATGTAGCAGGCCAGAGCATAGATAGTCGATGGGTGCCCGTGCACCATGTACGGCTTGCGGGCTTTCAGTGTTTGCCAGATTTCTTCGAGGCCTGCATCATCAAGGCGATCAAAGAAGATATTCGAGCGGTTCATGGCAAAACATTTGAAATCTTCCCGGGTCGGCCAGGATTCGTAGTCTGCATCCGGAAAACGGCAGGCAAAATGGAGTTCTGGCTGGCGCTTGGTATTGCCAACGCTCTCACGGCAATACAGCGTGACGGCAGACGAGTAGTCTGCGGCCAGCTGGTCATACTCGATCACTGTCGAAAGCCCGGTTGATCCCCCGGTTTTGCAGCTGTAGTGACGAAGTCCTTGCAGGGGCGAGGACAAGAGTCGATCACCCTGCTCCCGAATAATGTCTTTGGTCAGTAATGGCAGGTCATTGAGGTAGGCTGTATCTGCTTTCAATTTGGCAGGATCAAATTTCAGCGTCGCAAACAGATCACGGTAGTAGGGCACACTGTGCCCGGCAAAAGCGACGATGTCCGCCAGCTTCCCACGGGCGATGTCCATACGTTGGGATTTAGGCAACCGGTAGTGGTGACGCAACTCGCGCAGCTTACTGGTAACATCACGCTGCTCTCGTCGCTGGGCAATAGGATAGGCGATATACGCGCTGGCCACTCCCTTGATCCAGCGACCCGGCTGACGGGCAAAGATGGCTTCACATGATTTCAAAAAAGGGTGACTTCGTTTCATTTCTACCGTCAAAAGGACAATTAGTGTCAACAAGCTCTCAATCAGTGACTACAAGCGCAATAGGCGATGAGGCTACAGGTTCACCACCTTTTGCTGTTCTGGCGAGTAGCGCTGGCGCGGATCAAACTCTTCGATAACGCTACCGTGCTCCAAATGCAATACCCTGTTGCAGACTCTGGCTAACAGCTCTTTGGAGTGTGTAGCCATGACCAGAATTGAGGCGTTCTCCACCATCTGATTCAACCTCACCGCCGCCTTCTCTTTAAAAGTATCGTCACCCACGCTTAACCATTCATCCATGATGACGATATCCGCCTCCACGCTGGTAGAGACCGCGAATGCCAAGCGCAAATGCATACCGGATGAATAGGTACGAATAGGCATTTCCAGATACTCTCCCAGCTCGGTGAATTCGGCGATTTCATCCACCTTGGTGCGAATTTCCTGTGGGCTCATCCCCATCATCACGCCACGCAGAAAGATGTTCTCGTAACCAGTAGCGTCCTGATCCATCCCCATAGTAATGGCCAGCAAAGACGCCACCCGTCCTTTAGTTTCGAGATAGCCTGAAACTGGCTCGTAAGCGCCCGCCAATACCCGCAGTAGGGTTGTCTTGCCTGAGCCGTTATGACCCAACAGGCCGATTCGGTCACCGGGCGTGGCTTCAAAGGAAATATTATCAACAGCTCTCACCAACAACTGCTTACCTGCACTTCTGGCCAGGCGGCCACCGGTGCTGGCGTGAAGAATGGTATTTTTCAATGAACGGTGCGCATTGGAAAAGACCGGGAACTCTACCGTTACGTCTTGTGCTTTGATGTAACCCAACGTTCTGTCCTCTTAACTCAACCGACCCAGTAGGCAATTCGATGCCTGAAAAGGGTGTAAATCAGAATCGCGAGAACTGTCATTATTCCCGTCAGCCCCAACGCAAACAACCAGGAATCAACCGGGATTCCTTCACCCAGTGCCGGGGAACGCACAATATCGATCAGATGATGTGCCGGGTTTATCTCCACCATCCAGGCACGGTCAGTCAGAATATCTGCCCTCCAGAAAATGGGCGTAAGGAAAAACGTTACCTGAACTACACTGCCTACCATCGGAATTATGTCCCGGAAACGGACGCACATGACGCCAAAAATAATGCCCAAAAATACGCCCAATATGGATAACAATAAAATCGCAGGCAATAAGGACAGCAGCTGTAAAACGTCATCATTACCAACTGTAACGATAACTACCAACAGGATGATGGCGTTATGGGCGAAAATAATCAGGTTACGAAACACCATTCGACAAACATAGGTGGTAAAGGGTTGCCTCACCTGTTTGATCATATTTTCCGCGGAGATAAACACGTTACATGCTTCGAGAACGATACTGGAAACGAAGCTCCAGACTATGTAACCAACTGCAATGTAGGGAACATAATCAGTCAATGATTGTTTGAATAGCTCTGAATATAAAAAGCCCAGAGCTGAAACAAAAATAGCGGAGGTAATGGTCAACCAGAATGGACCCAATACCGAGCGACGGTAACGCTGTTTGATATCCTGTTGGGCCAAAGCGCTCCACAAGTTGCCGCGGTACAATACGCCCTCAACGATATCCTTGACCGCTTCGTGAAAGCGGCTACCTACCGTCCTACTCTCCTCGCTGTAAACCAAAGTTTCCATAACACTAATTACCTGAACAGGTCTTCCAAAATATCGCCAATACGCCCGCTGCTCTTTCCATCCCCATAGGGGTTTTTTGCAACTGACATCTCTTCATACAGACGCGGATCATTGAGAAGCTGCTCCACATTCTCGACAATAACACTTGAATCCGTACCCACCAGCCTGACCGTTCCCGCATCGACCGCCTCAGGCCGTTCGGTTGTATCTCTCATGACCAACACCGGCTTTCCAAGAGACGGAGCCTCCTCCTGTATACCACCGGAATCAGTCAATATGATGTCTGCCCTGCCCATCAGATACACAAACTGAGGGTATTCCAGCGGTGGAATCAGGTGAATGCCCTGGCAATCCCCCAAAGCCTCGGTTACTGGCCCACGGACATTGGGGTTCAGATGGACTGGATACACAATCTGAAGGTCTGGATTGTTGATGGCCAGCGCCTTCAGGGCATGACAGATTTGCAGGAACCCTTCTCCAAAGTTTTCCCGGCGATGGCCAGTGACCAACAGCAGCCTGGAGTCACTTCTCAGAAAAGGAAAGTGTTCCTCCATTTGCACCATCCACGTTTCAGTTTCCGCAAGACGCTCTGAAACCTGCATAAGCGCATCAATAACAGTATTGCCGACAATGTGGATCGCTTTGTGTGGCACGCCCTCTTCCAGTAAATTGGAAGCGGCTTTTGGAGTGGGAGCAAAGTGCACTGCAGCCAGTACTGAAGTCAGCTTTCGATTAGCCTCTTCAGGCCAGGGGGAGTACAGATTTCCCGTTCGGAGCCCAGCCTCTACATGAGCAACAGGAATCTGCTGATAGAACGCCGCCAGGGACGCGGCAAAAGTGGTGGTGGTATCACCATGAACAAGCACGATATCAGGTCTCCATTCCTTAAAGACCTTGCTCAACCCGAGCAAGATATTGGCCGTAAGCCCTTCCAGGGACTGCTTGATGGACATCAGGTCCAGGTCGAAATCCGGCTCCAGCCCAAAAAGATCCAGTACCTGATCAAGCATTTCCCTGTGCTGGGCCGTCACACAGAGCTTGCTGTCAAACCTCTTTCTCTTATTCAGCTCTGCTATCACCGGGGCCATCTTGATAGCTTCGGGGCGGGTACCAATAATCGTCAGAACTTTGGTCATACTCGATTTTACGGTCCGCTTACGCTGTTGGAGAATCTAAATGGACTCGTTCACCCTGTCCCGCATCTCTTTACCGGGCTTGAAGTGCGGCACGTACTTACCCGCCAACTCCACAGAATCACCGGTTTTGGGATTGCGGCCCACGCGGGGTGCGCGGTAGTGAAGGGAGAAGCTGCCGAAGCCGCGGATTTCGATCCGCTCCCCGTCTGCGAGGACGTGGGACATGTGCTCCAACATGAGCTTTACGGCAAGCTCAACGTCCTTCAGTGACAGTTGATCCTGCTGTTCGGCTATCCGTTCTATCAGCTCTGATTTTGTCATGGCCAATCCTTCGTCAGTTAATCAGAAACGTCTTCAGGGACCAGTCTTTGCCCTGAGGTAAGGCACTCTGTAACTTATTGTTTTCAAAGGAGTATACGAGCCACATCAAATGACAGCAAGCGACTAATGCTAGCTCCGTCACAGAAACCCAGCAATAAGACCTTGGTCAGGGTTGTGGCTGGCCAGGCAAAGATCAGCACGAAACACCGCCCATTCCCACAAATATGTCCCTGTAACACCCAGCTCCAAGGGACAAAAATCCCGGAAACAAAAAAGCCGGCACCTTCCGGCGCCGGCTTTTTGCTTACCGCTTAGCATCCATACTTCGCTCCGGCCATCCTGGCCAGGGTGTCGCAACTTCCTGCTGCAATACCCCTTGCAATAGACGCTTCCTTTGACCTTACCTGGCCCACATACACATCCGTGTCGCTTCCTTGCCTGAGTATAATCTCGCATATTCCCCGTTGGTGCTATTGGCAGATTTCCCTAATTCTTGTGAGATATATCCTACAAGCGGTGGTACTTTTTGACCAAGTTGCTGGTTATCACCTCAAAGGTGATCAAAAATTCAGCTGATTTCGCTACTGTTCGGGGCAAGGGGTGTCGCAGCTACCTATTTCAGGAGGAGGCATGGGTTGCCGCGCTGCGCTCGCAACGACGGGGTTTGGGGGCCCCAGTAGATCTTCCTCGATACCACCTATGCCGTCATTGAGAGGCGCTCAACAACCCCTCACCGTCATTGCGAGGAGCGCAGCGACGAAGCAATCCATGTATGGCACGCCGCCAGTACCGAGTGAACTTGGGTTGCCGCGCTGCGCTCGCAACGACGGGGTTGTGCTGGCGGAGGGTTCGGGACTGGGACTCTCGCGATGGCCTCTTTCCGGAGGGGACATGGGTTGCCGCTCTACGCTCGCAACGACGGGGTTGTGTGCCGGTGTCGTAGTTAGATCCTCCTCCATACCCCCAACGTCATTGCGAGGAGCGCAGCGCCAACAGTAGGGGCTTTAAGCCACGAAGCAATCTATGTGTGGTACGGAGCCTGTGCGGAGTAAATATGGGTTGGAATGCTGCGCTCGCAACGACGAGGCTGTGCTGATGGAGGGTGCGGGTTTGGGGTAGCGGCTCTCGCGATGGCCTCTTTCCGGTGGGGGCATGGGTTGCCGCGCTGCGCACGCAACGACGGCACAAAAAAAGGGCGACCCGAGGGTCGCCCTTTTGTCAGGAGCTGATTTCCGTCAGGAAATTACTTGTCCTGACTTTCCATCTGCGCCTTGATCAGGTCACCGATGGTGGCAGGAGCAGCAGCTTCCTGTGCCTTCTGAGAGTGCTCTTTGATAGCAGCGCGCTCTTCAGCAGCATCTTTGGACTTGATGGACAGGTTGATGGAGCGATTCTTGCGGTCAACGTTCAGAATCACTGTCTCAACTTCCTGGCCTACGCTCAGGGCGTTGCGGGCGTCTTCTACCTTGTCACGGCTGATTTCAGAAGCCTTCAGAACGGCTTCAACGTCATCGGCCAGAACAACGATGGCAGCTTTAGCGTCTACTTCTTTAACGGTACCGGTAACGATGGAACCTTTATCGTTAGTCGCTACGTAGTCGGAGAACGGATCGTTGTCCAGCTGCTTGATACCCAGGGAGATACGCTCACGCTCTGGGTCGATCGCCAGGATAACGGTTTCCAGCTCGTCGCCTTTCTTGTACTTGCGTACGGCTTCTTCACCGGCTTCGTTCCAGGAGATGTCGGACAGGTGTACCAGACCGTCGATACCGCCATCCAGACCGATGAAGATACCGAAATCGGTGATGGACTTGATCTTACCGCTGATCTTGTCGCCCTTGGCAGACTGCTTACCAAACGCATCCCAGGGGTTTTCCTGACACTGCTTGATACCCAGGGAGATACGACGACGCTCTTCGTCGATGTCCAGAACCATCACTTCCACTTCGTCGCCAACGTTGACAACTTTGGATGGGTGGATGTTCTTGTTGGTCCAATCCATTTCGGATACGTGTACCAGACCTTCAACGCCCTCTTCGATCTCGGCGAAGCAGCCGTAGTCAGTCAGGTTGGTAACCTTGGCCTTGGTGCGGGTACCTTCAGGGTAACGGGCAGTGATTTCGACCCATGGATCTTCACCCAGCTGCTTCAGACCCAGGGAAACGCGGTTGCGCTCGCGGTCGAACTTCAGGACCTTAACTTCGATCTCGTCACCCACATTTACGATTTCGGATGGGTGCTTGATGCGCTTCCAGGCCATGTCGGTGATGTGCAGCAGGCCGTCAACGCCGCCCAGGTCTACGAAGGCACCGTAGTCGGTCAGGTTCTTAACGATACCTTTAACCGCCATACCTTCCTGCAGGCTGGCCAGCAGCTCTTCACGCTCGGCAGAGTTGGCTTTCTCCAGAACCGCACGACGGGATACAACCACGTTGTTGCGCTTCTGATCCAGCTTGATCACTTTGAATTCGAGGTCTTTGCCTTCCAGGTGAGCGGTTTCGCGCACTGGACGGACATCTACCAGGGAACCTGGCAGGAAGGCGCGGATGCCGGCTACGTCAACGGTGAAACCACCCTTAACCTTACCATTGATCACGCCCTTAACAATTTCGTCAGCCTCATGAGCCGCTTCCAGCACTTTCCAGGCTTCAGCGCGCTTGGCTTTTTCGCGAGACAGCTTGGTCTCACCGAAACCGTCTTCTACGGTTTCCAGGGCTACCTGAACTTCATCACCGATGCTCAGAGTCAGCTCGCCGTTCTCATTCAGGAACTGGGCGGCAGGGATAACACCCTCGGACTTCAGGCCTGCGTGAACAGTAACCCAATCTTTATCCAGGTCGATTACAACGCCGGTCACGATGGAACCAGGCACCATATCAACGGATTTCAAACTTTCTTCAAAGAGTTCTGCGAAAGATTCGCTCATTAGGACAACCTATAAGGTAACAGCGGAAATTCATCGCGGGGGCCTCTGCCGAAATCAGAAGCGTCCACCAGGGACAAATTTGCCATCCACACCGCCAGTCGTGTGGGCCGATTCATATTGATAGGGAGCCCGCTACAAGCTGGCTAATACAGGCGCCCTACCTCACCACGCACGGGGTTAACCCAGCAATGGTGGCGGCGGAGCTTACCAGAAGTACAGAAACTGCGCAATAGATGGGGTAATTGGCCTGGATATAGGCCAATATCCGGGGTTGGTAGCTGTTGCGGACCGACCAAGAACTACGTCGTTGCGAACGTAGTGTGGCAACCCGTGTCTACTCCGTATCGCCACCTGTGCCACACATGGATTGCCGCGTCGCTGCGCTCCTCGCAATGACGGGCGGGAAAGATGCAGGGGGAGATCGGGCTACAGTACCCGAATCCCGTCGTTGCGAGCGTAGCGTGGCAACCTATGTTCACTCCGTACCATCATCCGTGCCACACATGGATTGCTTCGTCGCTGCGCTCCTCGCAATGACGGTGGGGGGGATATACAGGTAGTTCTGACTGAAGTACCCCAAACCCCGTCGTTGCGAGCGCAGCGCGGCAACCCATGTTCACTGCGCACTGGCCCTGTGCCACACATGGATGGCCCAGGCCACCCTCTCTTGCCCTGCGGGCAATTCACCTTGTTGCTTCGTGGCTTAAAGCCCCTACTGTTGGCGCTTCGCTCCTTGCAATGACGAGTTGTTTCGATAATCGATCTTAATCGACCGGCTTTACACTCCCCCAGGTCTTGCAGCTCGGGCAGAGCCAATGCAGGCGGTGGCCGGCGAAGCCGCAACTCAGGCAGCGATAGCGCGGGTGCTGGCGATTGAGCTCGTCCAGCATCTGTTCCAGCTGCAACCACTGCTGGCCGGGCTCACGCTGGGCGGTGCACTGCAGGTGCAGCAGCTGCCGCACCCCGGCAATTGTGGGATTTTGCAGGATATACCCCCGCAGGAACTGGGCGGCGGCCTCCGGCCCTTCTGTAGCCACCATCAGCTCCGCCAGGCGGATGGCCACTGACAGTGAGGCGCCCTGATTGAGCAGCTCCTGCAGGTACTCCCGCAACTGCGGCAGCAACCCCCCATGCCGGTAGCAGGTTTCCAGCATCGGCAGGGCCTCCGGCAGCATGGCCGGGTCCTGATAGAACACCTGCTTGAGGGCTTTTACGGCCTCGCGATGATGACCGAGGTTGATTTCCAGCTCAGCCAGCAGCAGGCTGGCCCGGGCTGACTGGCGGTCGGCGGCCATGGCCGCCCGCAGATGACGGCGTGCCGCCAGATAGTCCGAGCGGGCCAGGGATTCAGCGGCCAGTTCACAGTAGAAATGCGCCTGTACCAACCGCCAGCGTTCCGGAATGCGGGTAAAGCGCCGCCCCGGCAGCCGACTGATCACCTCAATCGCTTTGGCCCACTCCTTTTCATCCCGGTAGATCTCAATCAGGTACTCCTGGCACTCGGTGCGCAGGGGGTAAGAAGCGGAATCCGCCAGCTCCCGTAACAGCAATTCGGCCCGATCCAGCAGGCCGGATTTCATATAGTCCCGGGCCAGCTCCAGCTGCACCTGTTGGCTGCGCTCGGGGTCCAGCCTCGGCCGCGCCAGCAGGTTCTGGTGGATTTTGATGGCACGCCCCACCTCCCCGCGCTTGCGCAGCAGGTTACCCAGGGCAAGATGAGTCTCCAGGGTGGAGGGGGTTACGTCGAGAGAATCAATAAAGGTATCAATGGCAGCGTCGGGCTGCTCATTAAGGAGGTAGTTGAGCCCGCGGATGTACTGCGCCTGGACTTCCGTATCCTCATCACCCTCTTCATCCTTGCGCCTGAGTCGTCCGAAGAAAAAGCCAATGGCTACGGCGACCAGCAACAGCGCAAACAGCGCAACATCGGTCATTCAATAAGACGCCTCTGGTCGCCGTTTTTACTGTTGGTCGCAGCCGGTGCGGTCATGCCGCGCAAGCGATCCAGCTCCTTGTCGCGACGGCGGAGCTTGCGGTTGAGGGAGGCAATGCGATTACGGGCCCGCAGCAACCAGGGAAGACTCATCACATAGCCCACCAGAGCCCCGGTGAGCAGTGCCAGTGTGATGATCAGCCCAACCGGCAGCTCAGGCGCATCAAAGCCGTAGACTTTGAGCACCAGTGGCTGGCTGTTTTCGACACAGAACCAGATCCCCAGCAGCAGCCCCAGCGCTGCAACCACCAGGACCGCCAATTTTCTTACAAGCTGCACCCGTCAGAACTCCTGTTATTTTATGTCCTTCGGTAGCCCCTCAACGCGCCGCGGCGCTGCCTGACAGACTGTCCTGCACCAGCGCCAGCACCTGGGCCAGCACCTCTTCAATACCCAGATGAGTGGAATCCAGCTGCACCGCGTCATCCGCCGGTTTCAGTGGCGACGTGGCGCGTTCCCGATCCTGTCGGTCACGGGTTTCAATATCGGCCAGGATGGCCTCGTAGTCCGGCGTCTCGCCTGCCAGTTGCAGCTGCAACACCCGCCGCCTGGCACGCTCTTCGGCACTGGCGGTCAGGAAGACCTTGACCGGCGCATCGGGAAACACCGTCGTCCCCATGTCTCGACCATCCGCCACCAGCCCCGGCTCTTCAGCGAAACTACGCTGGCGCTGCAGCAGTGCAGCGCGCACCGGCTGGCACGCGGCAACCCGCGAGGCATTCATGCCCACCTGTTCCTTGCGAATGGCGCTGGTGACATCTTCTCCAGCCAACCACACCTTAACGCCGCCGGCCGATGGTTCAAAGCGTACCGCCAGGTTTTTCGCCACCTGCGCCAACGCCTCTTCGTCACCCCAGT
Source organism: Pseudomaricurvus sp. HS19 (assembly GCF_009857815.1). GTDB lineage: Bacteria > Pseudomonadota > Gammaproteobacteria > Pseudomonadales > Cellvibrionaceae > Pseudomaricurvus. The sequence continues at coordinate 1,317,526 of NZ_WVVW01000001.1, forward strand.
CAGCTGCCTGCTTCTCGGCCGCCAGGGCCGTCAGCCGATAGAGCGCGCCGCTGTCAAGCAAGTGAAAACCCAGGGATTGGGCGAGGCGCTGACACAGCGTGCCCTTGCCGGCTCCGCTGGGACCGTCCACAGTGACCACAAACGCCATATCAGCCACCCTGCCCGATTTCACGGAGAATGTTCTGGCACGCCTGCACCGGGTCCGGGGCCTGTGTAATGGGACGACCGATCACCAGGTAGTGACTGCCAGCCGCCAGCGCATCCGCCGGCGTTACAATCCGGCGCTGGTCGTCGGCCGCTGCCGCTGCCGGGCGAATACCCGGGGTTACCAGGCAAAAATCGCTGCCCAGCTCACGACTCAACATAGCCGCTTCCTGGGCCGAGCAGACCACCCCATCCATACCACTCTGTTGCGCCAGAGAGGCGAGACGTAATACCTGCTCGCGTGGCTCGCAGGCGAGACCGATCTGCTGCAGATCGGCGGCTTCCATACTGGTGAGCACGGTCACAGCAATTAACAGTGGCGCCGGGCCAGAGCGCTTTTCCAGTTCGTTGCGGGCCGCCTCCATCATGCGGGCCCCGCCGGATGCGTGCACATTGACCATCCACACACCCAGCTCCGCCGCCGCCTTCACGGCCTTGGCCGTGGTATTGGGGATATCGTGAAACTTGAGATCCAGAAAAATATCGAACCCGCGGTCCATCAGACTCTCTACCACCGCCGGACCGGCAACCGTGAACAACTCCTTGCCCACCTTCAGGCGACAGAGCGAGGGATCGAGCCTGTCGGCCATTGCGAGACAATCCGTCGCGTTGTCAAAATCCATCGCCACCACGATTCTGGGCGCTTCAACCATGCGCTAATACCTTTCTGTATGCTGCAAAACGGCCATTGTACCCCGCAGGGGTTGGCTCGGCGAGAGGACCGGGACAGGCCACATACTTTCTTCCGATTTGCTTTCCGGCGTATTGGGCTAGTGTAGCCGCTCCACACAACAAGGAGGTGTACCATGAAAACCCTGAAATATCTGGCTCCAGCCCTGTTTACCCTGTTACTGGCCATGAGCACCGGCATTTTCCAATCGGCCCTGGCCGCTGAACCGGCCGCGCAGATCAACATCAATACCGCCAGCGCGGAGGAGATTGCCGCCGCCCTCAACGGTATCGGCCTGGCCAAGGCGCAGGCCATCGTCGCCTGGCGCGACCAGCATGGCAAATTCACTGACGCCAGCCAACTGACGGAGATCAAGGGCATTGGCGAATCCACCCTGGCAAAAAACAGCGCACTGATTGTGCTGCAGTAATGCCTGTCTGCAGCAAGGTTCTGGCCTGGATTTAACCTCCAGTCTGAACTGATACGCCAGAAAACCAAAAAGCCCGTGAAGTGCTGCTTCACGGGCTTTTTTCGGTCATGCGTCAATGAGACCTGGGGAGACGCCGAATGCGTGGATCTGAGGCCTCCACACCCGTCGTTACGAGCGTAGCGCGGCAACCCATACTCACTCCGAACCACCATACGTGCCACATATAGATTGCTTCGTTGCTGCGCGCCTCGCAATGACGGTGAAGGGATATTAAACGTACTTCTGACTAAAGAACCAACCCCGTCGTTGCGAGCGCAGCGCGGCAACCCATGTCTACTGCGGCCCGCTATCCGTGCCACACATGGATGGCCCAGGCCACCCTCTCTTGCCCTGCGGGCAATTCACCTTGTTGCCGCGTGGCCTAAAGCCCCTACTGTTGGCGCTGCGCTCCTGGCAATGACGGAGGAATGGAAGCAGGACTTCTTAGCCCTCTTCCACCTGCAAGGCAATGCCCGCCTGTTGGGCCAGCGCAATAAAGGTGGGGAAAGAGGTCGCCACATTGGCACAGTTACGAATCACAATCTCGCCACCGGCACGCAGGGCTGCCACGGTGAAGGACATGGCGATACGGTGATCGCCGTGACTCTCCACTTCACCACCACCAAAACTGCCGCCTTCGATCACAATACCATCGGGAGTCGGGTCGGCTTTCACACCCAGGGTCTGCAGGCCATCGGCCATCACCTGAATACGGTCGCTCTCTTTCACCCGCAGCTCTTCGGCGCCACGCAGGATAGTGGTACCTTCGGCGCAGGCAGCCGCCACAAACAGGGCCGGAAACTCATCAATGGCCAGAGGCACCTGATCTTCGGGAATTTCGATACCCTTGAGCGGCGCGTACTTAATGTGAATATCCGCTACCGGTTCACCACCCACTTCCCGCTCGTTACTCAGGGTCAGGTCGGCGCCCATGAGACGCAGGATATTGATCACACCAACGCGGGTCGGGTTGATGCCGACATGAGTCAGGGTGACATCGGAACCGGGCGCAATTGCCGCCGCGACCATAAAGAAGGTAGCCGACGAGATATCCGCCGGCACTTCAATGGCGGTTGCGGTGAGTTTGCCGCCGGACTGCAATTTGGCTGTTGCACCTTCGCGGGCCACCGGATAGCCGAAGCCATTGAGCATGCGCTCGGTGTGATCGCGGGTGGGGGCCGGCTCTGTTACCACGGTTTCACCGTCGGCGTAGAGACCCGCCAGCAGCACACAGGATTTCACCTGGGCACTGGCCATGGGCATTACGTAGTTGATGGCCTTGAGCTTGGCACCACCCTTGATCTTCACCGGCGGCAGGCCGCCTTCAGCGGTTTCAATCTCGGCCCCCATCTCCCGCAGCGGGTTGGCCACGCGATTCATGGGACGCTTGGACAGCGACTCGTCACCGGTCAGCTCGGCATCAAAATCCTGGCCCGCCAGCAAACCGGCCAGCAGGCGCATGGAGGTGCCTGAGTTGCCCACATACAGTGGACCGGGAGGTGCCTGCAGACCATGCAGGCCAACGCCGTGAATACGCACGCGACCGTGGTCGGGGCCTTCAATGACCACACCCATGTCGCGGAACGCCTGCAGGGTCGCCAGTGCGTCCTCCCCTTCCAGGAAGCCCTCAACGTCGGTCACACCGTCCGCCAGTGAGCCCAGCATGATGGAGCGATGGGAGATGGATTTGTCACCTGGCACCCGCAGCTGGCCGCTGACACTGCCACCGGGCTGTACCCGGTAAGTAATCTCTTTGTCTTGCATGGAGGGACTGTACGCCTGCTTGGTTAACATTTTGGTAAAGTGATCGCGAGCAGCCTTGGCGCGGGTAAAGACCCCCAATAACTGCTCGCTGTCCTCGCGCTCAATAGCACCGCGAAGACGGGAAAGATTCTCTGCAAACAAGTCCAACGCCTTCAGCACACTGGTCTTGTTGGCTTTCATAATATCGTGCCACATCACCGGATCGCTGGAGGCGATGCGGGTGAAATCGCGGAAACCGCCAGCGGCGTAACGGAAGATGTTTTCATTTTCCGAGTCGTGCGCCAGGGTATCCACCAGCGAATAGGCAATAGCGTGAGGTAAATGACTGGTGGCCGCCAGCACATCGTCGTGCTCCTCCACCGGCATCATCAGCACCTCAGCGCCAACTGCCTGCCACATGGCCTCAACCAGGGCCAGATGCTCTGCACCTGTCTCCGCGGTAGGAGTCAGGATCACCCGGTGCTGGCGATAAAGATCCGGGTTGCTGGCTTCAACGCCACTGCGCTCGGAACCGGCAATGGGGTGCCCGGCAACAAACTGCGGGGGCAACTCACCGTAGATGGCGCACACCGCCGCAACCACGGAACCCTTGACGCTGGCGCCATCGGTAATGGTTACGTCCGGCGAGACCACCGCTTTAATATCGGCCAGCACCTTGTCCACTGTCAGTGTAGGCACGGCGATAAAAATCACATCGCCAGCACCCAGCTCCGCGGCGATGTCACCAATAGAGAGCACCGCCCGGTCACAGACGCCGAGACGCACTGCGTCTACGCAAGTCTGCTCACGGCGAGCCACGCCAATCACTTCGCGGCAGGCTCGCTCCTGCTTCAGGGCCGCCGCCAGGCTACCGCCGATCAGGCCGATACCCACCACCACCAGTTTATTGACGCACCTTTTCTCGGTACTAACGGTCACTCTTTATTCCTGTTGCATTAACGGGGTGTAGCGAATGCTGTCAGAGCACAGCCTGGGGATAGGAACCCAGCACTTTCAGGTCAGCCGCCCGGGAGCCCACTTCTTTCAAAGCAGACTGCACCGACGCTTCACTGACGTGCCCACTGAAGTCGATAAAGAAGACGTAGTTCCAGTTACCGCTGCGGGATGGGCGGGTTTCCACCCGGGTCAGGTCGATACCGAAGCGCTGGAACGGCTCCAGCAAATCGTGCAACGCGCCAGGCTCATTGCGCATGGCCACCACCACCGAGGTTTTGTCCTGACCACTGGGACCGGCTTCCTGGTTACCAATAATAAGGAAGCGGGTGGAGTTATCCGGGCGATCCTCGATCTTCTCCGCCAGTTTAATCAGGCCATACTTGTCGGCCGCCATTTCACCGGCGATCGCCGCCGCATTCCATTCACCCTTCAGGCGCTTGGCCGCTTCGGCGTTACTGTTTACCGCAATACGGTCTGCATGGGGATAATGCCCGTCCAGCCATTTGCGGCACTGGGCCAGAGACTGGGAGTGGGAGTAGATACGGGTAATGCTGTCGGTTTTGGTTACGTCCGACACCAGCAGGTGCTGGTGAATGCGCAACTCCACCTCGCCACAGATCTTGAGGTTGGAATCCATGAAGCTGTCGAGGGTGTGGTTCACCACGCCTTCGGTAGAGTTTTCCACCGGCACCACACCGTACTGCACGGCACCGGCTTCCACTTCCCGGAATACTTCGTCAATGGCCGACAAAGGCACGGTCACCGCGGAGTGGCCGAAGTGCTTCAGCGCTGCCTGCTCGGTAAATGTGCCTTCAGGGCCGAGGAACGCCACCTTCACAGGTTGCTCCAGCGCCAGGCAGGCAGACATGATTTCGCGGAACAGCCGCGCCATCTCTTCGTCGCCCAGCGGCCCCTTGTTGCGCTCCATCACCTTGCGCAATACCTGCGCCTCACGCTCCGGGCGGTAGTAGACAATGTCGCCCTGGGCGTGGGCATTTTTGACGTCCGCGACCTGCTGGGCGCACGCCGCACGCTCACTGATCAACTCGCCGATGCGCAGATCGAGGTCATCAATCTTGTCGCGCAGCAATTGCAGCTGCTGCGCTTCGCCAGCCTGATTCGTGGAATCCTGACTCATGGGGTCTCCAAGGTTACACTTGATTCTGCCGCGCTAACGCAACTGCAATCCGCGGCAGAATCGCTGCACATACTTACTCTTCGGCGTCCTCGTCGACGCCCTCTTCCGCTTCGCTCTCTTCGATGCGCTCGACGCCTACCAGACGCTCATCGCCTTTCACCTTGATCAGGCGCACACCCTGGGTGTTGCGACTCAGCACCGAAACCTCATCGACGCGGGTACGCACCAGCGTGCCCTGATCGGAGATCAGCATGATTTCATCGCCGCCGAACACCTGTACCGCACCCACCACAGCGCCGTTGCGCTCGGTGGTCTGCATGCCGATCACACCCTGGCTGCCGCGGCCCTTGGTTGGGAATTCCTCGACGCTGGTGCGCTTGCCGTAACCATGTTCACTGACGGTAAGCACAAAGCCACCTTCCTGAGGAATCACCATGGAGACCACAGTCTGGTCTTCCTGCAGGCGGATACCACGCACACCGCGGGAGGTACGACCCATGGCCCGTACCGCCGACTCGGCGAAACGCGCCGTCTTGCCGCTGGAGGACATCAGGATCACGTCGCAGTTGCCATCGGTAATGGCGGTGTGCAGCAGGCGATCGCCTTCGTCCAGCTCGATGGCCCGCAGACCAACGCTGCGCTGGCGGGAGAACTGGGACAGAACGGTTTTCTTCACGGTACCGTTGGCGGTAGCCATAAAGATGTAGTGTTCGTCGTCGTATTCCTTCACCGGCAGGATGGAGGTGATGCGCTCACCCTCTTCCAGCGGCAACAGGTTCACCATGGGGCGGCCGCGGGACTGACGTCCGGCCACCGGAATCTGGTAGACCTTGAGCCAGTACACCTTACCGGCGTTGGTGAAACAGAGAATGGTGTCGTGGGTGCTGGCAATCAGCAGGTGCTCCACGAAGTCTTCATCCTTCACCGAGGTAGCCGCCTTGCCCATACCGCCACGACGCTGGGCCTGATAGGCATCCAGTGGCTGGGTCTTGGCGTAGCCGCCGTGGGAGATGGTCACCACGCGATCTTCTTCGGTGATCAGGTCCTCAATGGTGAGATCCTGCTGCGAGCTCTGGATATCGGTGCGACGCTCGTCGCCGTAGTTGGCTACTACCTCTTCCAGCTCTTCGCGGATCACTTCCATCAGGCGCAAGGGATTGCCAAGGATCTCCAGGAATTCGGCGATCTGTTGCAGCTTCTCCTGATACTCAGCCAGCAGCTTGTCATGCTCCATGCCGGTGAGGCGGTGCAGACGCAACTCCAGGATAGCCTGGGCCTGGGCAGGCGACAGGTAGTAATTGCCATCGCGGGCACCGTAGTGATCTTCCAGGTCCTCCGGACGACAGGCGTTGTCACCGGCACGCTCCAGGAACTCACCAATCTGTCCCACAGGCCAGCCGCGGGCTACCAGCGCCTCTTTGGCTTCAGCGGGACTGGCGGAGTTCTTGATCAGCTCAATCACCGGGTCGATATTGGCAATGGCAACCGCCAGGCCTTCGAGGATATGGCCACGTTCACGGGCTTTGCGCAGCAGGTAGACAGTACGACGGGTCACCACCTCACGGCGGTGACGGACAAAGTACTCCAGCAGCTGCTTCAGGTTGAGCAGTTTAGGCTGGCCGTCCACCAGTGCCACAATGTTGATACCGAACACGCTCTGCAGCTGGGTCTGGGCGTAGAGGTTGTTCAGCACCACCTCACCCACTTCGCCGCGCTTCAGCTCGATCACCACGCGCAGGCCGTCTTTGTCGGACTCGTCGCGCAGCTCGGAAATACCTTCGATCTTCTTCTCTTTTACCAGCTCGGCGATCTTTTCGATCAGGCGCGCCTTGTTCAGCTGGTAGGGAATCTCGTTAATGATGATGGTTTCGCGGTTGGTCTTGTCATCACGCTCGATGTCAGCCTTGGCGCGCACATAGATGCGTCCACGCCCGGTGCGGTAGGCCTGCACAATGCCGCCGCGGCCATTGATGATGCCGCCGGTGGGGAAATCCGGACCGGGGATAAACTCCATCAGTTCATCGATGGTAATGTCTTCGTTGTCAATGTAGGCCAGACAGCCCTTCACCACTTCCCGCAGGTTGTGGGGCGGGATGTTGGTGGCCATACCCACGGCAATACCGGAAGAACCGTTGATCAGCAGATTAGGCACCCGCGTCGGCATGACGCTGGGCATCTGCTCGGTGCCGTCGTAGTTGGGGACGAAATCCACCGTCTCCTTATCGAGATCCGCCAGCAGGTCGTGGGCGATCTTCTGCATACGGATTTCGGTGTAACGCATGGCAGCGGCGCCATCACCATCGATGGAACCGAAGTTACCCTGGCCATCCACCAGCATGTAGCGCAGGGAGAAAGGCTGTGCCATACGCACGATGGTGTCGTAAACGGCGGAGTCACCGTGCGGGTGATATTTACCGATCACGTCACCCACCACACGGGCAGATTTCTTGTAGGCCTTGTTCCAGTCGTTGTTGAGCTCGCTCATGGCGAACAGCACACGCCGGTGCACGGGCTTGAGGCCATCACGCACATCAGGCAGGGCGCGCCCGACAATCACGCTCATGGCGTAGTCGAGATAGGACTGTTTCAGCTCGTCTTCAATATTAACGGGAAGGAGTTCTTTCGCTAGTTCACCCATGGGGTCGGCGTTCCTTTTATTATCGCATCGGCACTGCGGCATCCTGGTGCAGAGAGCTGCCCACAGAGACCATTTATACTCAAAGCCTTACAACCAATTAAAGCCGCCCATGCTACCACACAACCGCGCCGAGAAGCACCCGCCCGAGGGGCCCCGGCAGGGATCACAATTCCATCGTTAAAGCGCCTTACAGGGCCTCCTGAGACTGCGTAGCGGCCGGAGATCGGGTTATACTGGCAGGCGTTTTTACACAACGGATCACAGCCGTACAAATTACAGACAGATCGTCTGCAAAACGGCCCAAAATCCCGGTTTCAAGGAGCTTATCCGGCACATGGCCAGTCAGCCGTCCCCCGCTACCGTCGATCTCATTCTGCACGCCCGCTGGATGGTACCGGTGATACCCGCCAACACCCTCCTCAGTGACTGCGCACTGGTGATCGACCAGGGTCGAATCAAGGCCATCCTTCCCTCCGCAGAGGCGGAGCGTCGCTTTACTGCCCGCCAGACCGAGCGGATGGACAATCACCTGCTGATTCCCGGACTGGTGAACGCCCACGGCCACGCCGCCATGAGCCTGCTGCGGGGCTATGCCGACGACCAGCCGCTGCAGACCTGGCTGCAGGATCACATCTGGCCTGCTGAGGCGCAGTGGGTGTCGCCGGAGTTTGTGTTCGACGGCACCGAGCTGGCAGCGGCGGAAATGATCCGCGCCGGCACCACCACCTTCAGCGATATGTACTTCTTCCCCGAAGAAGCGGCCCGCGCCGTACTGAAAAGCGGTATGCGCAGCCAGCTGGCGTTCCCGATCTTTGACTTCCCCACCGCCTGGGGCACAGGTCCGGACGACTACATCCACAAGGGGCTGGCATTGCATGACAACTACCGCTCCCACCCGCTGATCAATGTGGTATTCGGCCCCCACGCGCCCTACACCGTCTCCGATGAGCCGTTGCAGCGCATTGCCACCCTGGCGGAAGAGACCCAGTGTGGCATCCACATCCACCTGCACGAGACTGCGCAGGAGGTGGCCGATGCCGTGGCTGCCAGCGGCGAGCGCCCCATCGAACGCCTCAACCGTCTTGGCGTGCTGTCACCACTGACCCAGTGTGTGCACATGACCGAGCTGAATAACGACGACATTGAACTGCTGGCCCAAAGCGGCGCCCACGTGATCCACTGCCCGGAATCCAACCTCAAGCTGGCCAGCGGCTTCTGCCCGGTGCACAAACTGCAACAGGCCGGCGTTAACGTGGCCCTCGGCACCGACGGCGCGGCCAGTAACAACGACCTGGACCTGCTGGCGGAGATGCGTACCGCCGCCCTGCTGGCCAAAGCAGTCAGCGGTGACGCCAGTGCACTGAACGCCCACCAGGCGCTGCACATGGCGACATTGGCAGGCGCCAGGGCACTGGGGCTGGAGAGCGAGATCGGCAGTCTGGAAGCGGGTAAAAGCGCCGACATCACCGCCATTGCCCTCGATGAACTGGAGCAGCAGCCGCTCTACAATCCGGTCTCCACACTGGCCTATACCCAATTGAGCCACAAGGTGAGCCACGTCTGGGTAGCGGGCCGTAAATTGCTGCAGGATCGCCGCCTGCTGACACTGGATGAAACCGCCATTGCCGGCAACGCCCGCCAATGGCAACAGCGCATCGGTCGCTGAACACACACAGAACCGGGCCGGCAACTGAACAGGGCCCTGCAATCCGTCCGCACAGGAAATTCGCTACATGAGTAACGTGGACCACGCTGAAATCGCCAAGTTTGAAGCCCTCGCCAGCCGCTGGTGGGACCGCAACAGCGAGTTCAAACCGCTGCACGACATCAATCCGCTGCGCTGCAACTTTATTGACGAGCGTTCACCGGTCGCCGGCCAGAAAGTGGTGGACGTGGGCTGTGGTGGAGGCATTCTCGCCGAGGCACTGGCCCAGCGCGGTGCTGACGTCACCGGCATCGATATGGGTGAAGCGCCACTGGAAGTGGCCAAACTGCACAGCCTGGAGAGTGGTGTGCAGGTCAACTACCGCCGCATTACCGCCGAGGAGCTGGCCGCCGAACAACCGGGCCAGTACGACATTGTCACCTGCCTGGAGATGCTGGAGCATGTGCCCGACCCTTCGTCAGTGATTAAAGCCTGCGCCACCCTCTGCAAGCCCGGCGGGCACGTCTACTTCTCCACCATCAACCGCAATCCCAAGGCCTACGCCTTTGCGGTGCTGGGGGCTGAATATGTGCTGCAACTGCTGCCCAAGGGCACCCACGAATACAGCAAGTTCATCAAGCCGTCCGAGCTGGCACAGTGGATTCGCCAGGCCGACCTGCAGATGCAGGATATGACCGGAATGACCTACAACCCCATCACCAAACGCTACAAGCTCAAGGCCAGTGATGTGGACGTCAACTACCTGGTCCACACCACCCGGGAGGCATGATGAGCCAGACCGCCCTGCCCCTGCGCGCCGTGGTGTTTGACCTGGATGGGACCTTACTGGATACCGCGCCGGATTTTGTATTTGTCCTCAACCGCCTGCGGGAAGAAGAGGGACTGCCGCCGCTTGACGCGACCCTGATTCGCAACACCGTCTCCGACGGAGCCCGGGCACTGGTCACCCTGGGGTTTGAACTGCAGGAAGATGAGGAAGGCTTTGAGCCGCTGCGACTGCGGTTGCTGGAACTCTACAGCGAGCACCTGGCGGTAAAGAGCGGGCTGTTCCCGGGCATCGCCGGACTGCTGGAGTTCCTGCAACAGCAGGGTCTGGCCTGGGGCATCGCCACCAACAAGCCGGAACTCTACACCACCCCCCTACTGGCGGCCCTCGGCCTGCAGCCGGATTGTGTCATCTGCCCGGACCACGTCAGCGAGCGCAAGCCCCACGCCGAATCCCTGCTGCTGGCCGCGCGCCTGCTGGACTGCAAGCCACAGCAGATACTCTACGTCGGCGATCACCAGCGGGATATTGCCTGTGGCATCAATGCCGGCAGCCCCACGGTGGCGGCGGCCTATGGCTATGTCCACAAGGACGACGATGTGAACCTGTGGCAAGCGGACCATATTGTGCGCCAGCCCGAAGATCTGCTGCCGCTGGTACGGCAATATATCGGCTGATAACACACCTGCGGCACCACCAATAAGTAATAAATTATTGAGAGAGTTACCTGATGAAACAGCTGCCCAGTGATTTCCAAGCGGCGCAAGACTGCCTTAAAGACCGCGTAATCATCGTCACCGGTGCCGGTGACGGCATCGGCCGCACAGCCGCCATCACCTTCGCCGCCCATGGCGCCACCGTGGTGCTGGTGGGACGCACCATCCAGAAACTGGAAATGGTCTACGACGAGATCGAAGCCGCCGGCCACCCCCAACCCGCCATTTATCCCATCAACCTGGAAGGCGCCTCCGCCAAGGATTACGAGGATATGGCGCAGGCCCTGTTTGATGAGTTCGGCAAGCTGGACGGCCTGCTGCACAACGCCGCCGACCTGGGTGAGCGCACCCCCATCTCCAACTACGCCCCTGACACCTGGTTGCGGGTGATGCAGGTCAACGTCAACGCCCCCTTTATGATGAGCCGCGCACTGCTGCCCCTGCTGGAGAAGTCAGACAGCGGCTCCATCCTGTTTACCGGCTCCTCCGTCGGCTACGAAGGCCGCGCCTTCTGGGGCGCCTACGCCGCCTCCAAAGCCGCGGCCGAGAACCTGATGCAGACCCTGGCTCAGGAACTGGAAGGCACCACCCGCATCCGCGCCAACAGCGTTAACCCCGGCGCCACCCGCACCCGCATGCGCGCTGCCGCCTATCCGGCGGAGAACCCGCAGAGCGTGAAAGCGCCGGATGACTTGATGCCGTTGTATTTGTATCTGTTGAGTGATGCCAGTGTGGGGGTTAGTGGGGAGCAGTTTTCTTCCTGAAACCGGACGCTTCGCTACAGAATTCAGGACGCCTGCGGCTACAGACTTCAGGACGCCTTCGGCTACAGGACGCTGCGCTACAGAATTCAGAACGCCGCGGCTACAGACTTCAGGACGCCTGCGGCTACAGGACGCTGCGCTACAGGAAAACGTTTTTGACCTTACTGTAGCGAAGCGTCCTCGACCCTAGAAGCGAAGCGTCCTCGCACCTGTAGCGCAGCGTCCTCGCACCTGTAGCGAAGCGTCCTCGCCCCTAGAAGCGCAGCGTCCTGTAACCTTATTTATTCCTTAATCCCGGCGAGAATAAACTCCGCCCCCTTCTCCGCAATCATCACCGTCGGCGCGTTGGTATTGCCTGACGTAATGGTGGGCATGATGGAAGCGTCAATCACCCGCAGACCGGCCACCCCGCGCACCGCCAGACGATCGTTTACCACCGCCATGTCGTCGCTGCCCATTTTGCAGGTGCCGACGGGATGGAAGATGGTGGTCCCGAGGTTGCCGGCCGCTTCCAGCAGCTGCTCGTCGGTTTCCAGTTTCGGGCCTGGCAACCACTCTTCGGGGGCAAAAGCCTTGAGCGCCGGTGCCGCCATAATTTCCCGCGTCATGCGCAGGCCGTCGATGGCCACCTGACGGTCTTCCGCCGTGGACAGGTAGTTGAGGGTAATGGCTGGAGCCTCCGTCATATCGGTGCTGCGGATGCGGATATGACCACGACTGCTGGGGCGCAGGTTACACACCGACGGGGTAATCGCGTTGAAGCTGTGCAATGGCTCGCCAAATTTATCCAGTGACAGCGGCTGTACGTGCCACTCGATATTGGCCGTCGGCTGGCCGGGATCGCTTTTGGCGAAAGCCCCCAACTGCGATGGCGGCATGGTCAGCGGCCCCTTTTTAAACAAGGCGTATTCCAGCCCCATTTGCGCCCGGCCCCACAGGGTGCGGTAGCGTTCGTTGAGGGTGACGGTATTGGAGACCTTGTAGACGCTGCGGATCTGCAGGTGGTCCTGCAGGTTTTCACCCACACCCGGCAGGTGATGCTGTACCTCGATACCCTGATCCCGCAGGCGCGCGCCATCGCCGATACCGGAGCACTGCAGCAGCTGTGGTGTTGCCACGGCTCCCGCAGACAGTACCACTTCACGCCGGGCGCTGATCAGTTGCTGGCTGCCATCGGCCATGGTGGCCCAGACGCCAGTGGCGGTGAGTCCGTCAGGCCCCTGCTCCAGCTGCAGTCGTTGCACCTGCACCTTAGTCATTACGGTGAGGTTGGGACGGGCAAGGGCCGGCTGCAGGAACGCCTTGGCGGCACTCCAGCGCTTGCCGCTGCGCTGATTCATCTGGAAGTAGGCGTTGCCGAAGTTATCGCCACGGTTGAACTCGGCAATTTTGGGAATCCCGCACTGCTCGGCGGCGTCGCGCCAGGCGTCGAGGATTTCCCAGTTAACCCGTCGCTCTTCCACCCGCAGTTCGCCATCGGCGCCATGCCAGGCGTCAGCGCCGTGCTGGTAGCTCTCGGAGCGTTTGAAGACGGGTAACACGTCATCCCAGCCCCAACCGCGGTTGCCAAGACTCTGCCAGTGGTCGTAATCGCTCTGCTGGCCACGCATGTAGATCATGGCATTGATGGAGGAACAGCCCCCCAGTACCTTGCCCCGGGCGTAGCCGATGCTGCGGCCGTTAAGGCCGGCATCTGGCTCGATCTTGAAACACCAGTCGGTACGGGGGTTGTTGATGGTGAACAGATAGCCAACCGGGATGTTGATCCAGAAGTAGTTGTCCTTGCCACCGGCCTCCAGCAGTAACACCGAGTGTTTACCATCCGCAGAGAGACGGTTGGCCAGTACACAACCGGCGGTACCGGCACCTACAACGATGTAATCAAAGCTCAGCATGGGCGACCCGTGTTATCAGTTGCCGTATTAGCAGACTGTTTATCCGAAAAATGGCGCCCATCTAGCCACGCCCCACCAGGCAAGTCAATGTGACTTCCGTCTGGGGCTATTGTTGGTTCCTGCTACTGGTGGGGAAGCACAGGCAACACCGCACGGGGCTTGGCCATCACCAGTTGCACGGTGCTGATGGTGCGCTCGCGGAAGCCGCCCTCACAATAGGCGAGGTAGAAGTCCCACATGCGACAGAAGGGTTCATCAAACCCCTGACGCCGTACCTCGGCGTGCCGCGCGTGGAATCGCGCCCGCCATTCCGCCAGGGTACGGGCGTAGTCACCGCCAATATCCTGCAGGTCCACCAGATTAAGATCCGTGGCGCGACTGAGGCAGCGACTGATCACCTCCATGGAAGGCAGCCCACCGCCGGGGAAAATGTACTTCTGGATAAAGTCGACGGAACGTCGCGCCGCCTCATAGCGCTGGTCGGCGATGGTGATCGCCTGGATCAGCATCAGGCCGTCGGTCTTCAGCAGCGAGGCACACTTGCGGAAGTAGGTTTCGTAGTACTCATGCCCCACCGCCTCGATCATCTCCACCGACACCAGCTTGTCGAACTCGCCCTCCAGCTCCCGGTAATCCTGGTGCAACAGGGTAATGCGATCCGACAACCCTTCCCGCTCCACCCATTCACGGGCGTAAGACAGCTGCTCCTGTGACAGGGTGGTGGTGGTGACCCGGCAGCCGTAGTGCTTGGCCGCATGAATCGCCATGCCGCCCCAACCGGTACCGATCTCCAGCAGGTGATCGCCGGGTTGCAGATTGAGCTTGCGGCAAATCAGGTCGCACTTATGCCAGGACGCCTCCTCCAGCGTTGCCTCCGCCGACGGATAGACGGCGGCGGAATACATCATGCGCTGGTCCAGGAAGAGTTCAAAAAAGTCGTTACCGAGATCGTAGTGGGCAGCGATGTTGCGCCGTGATCCCTTCAGGGTATTGGCGTTAAAACTGTGGGCTATGCGGTTCACCACTGTCTGCAGCCAGGGCCAGCGATCGTCCAGACGGTTCAGCTGCTCGATATTGCGAGCCAGCAACCGCACCACACTGGTGAGGCAGGGAGTGCGCCAGGCGCCTGCCATATAGGCTTCGGCGGCACCGACACTGCCGCCGAACATAAGCTTGCGGTAGACCGCCATGTGTTCAATCACCAGGTGTGCCCTGAGGCCATCTGCAGCCGGCTCTCCCAGGGTCAGGGTGCCCTGGGGGTCTTCGATAACCAGTTGCCCGTCCTGCAGGGTCGCCAATGCCTGCAGCACCAGCTTGCGCCACAGGCGATCCCAGCCGCTCTCCTGCAGCGATGCTGCAAACCTGTCCTGATCAATTCCGCGAATCTGCATCAGTCTCTCTCCTGCCTGGAAGACGGGTTGGTGGCAACCCGTGTGGATGGTGAATGATTAATGGATGAGTGATTAGTGGAGGAAGGATTGGCAAAGAAAGGCACACCCTTCCACCACAATTTCAGTGCATTCCAATAGATACCTAACGCCACCTGCAAGGTCATGCAGGGATAGCGCACCAGCGCCCTGCGCAAGGCAGGTGCTGTAATCTCTTCGCGCCGCAGCTTGAGCCAGGCGCCGAACTGGTGGCGTTCGCTGTCCCCGGCATCGGCGGCGAAATTGAGCAGGTGCACCCACAGCTGTTGGGCGGGGGTGTTGCCGCGAAAGCGGTACTGCATCTCCATGGGCATAAAGGGCGATACATGCATCTGCTTGTCGAAGTGGCGTTCGGTCACCGGTTGTTCCGGATCGCAGGCGAAGACATAGGTTTGCCTCTCACCCCACGGGGTGTTCGTCACTTCCAGCACCATGGCCCGCAAGCCTTCATCGCCATCAAAGCAGTAGTAGCAGGTGATGGGGTTGATCACGTAACCCCAAAAACGCACATGGGTGAGCATGCGCACAGCACCATCAGGCGCCCAGCCCAGCTGATCGCGAACCGCATCCAGTACCGCTTCTTTCAGCGGTTTATCGTGGGGCGCCAGGTAATCGTCGCGGCAGAAACGGGCCGGCGCCCGCTGGCGATCGGACCAGCTGCGTGTAAGAGAAAAAACCTCTGCCTGCTCATCGAGGTCGAGATAGAGCATTAACAGCGGAAAGCGCAGCTGGTGATCCACCGGTGCAAAACGCCGATGGACCACCCAGCCCTCGTAGAGGGCGCTGTGCAGTGCGGTCCCGGCTACCATGTCGCCCCCAGTGCCTGCGCCACACGCACTCCACTGCTGCAGCCGTCCTCGTGGAAACCATTGGCCCAGTAGGCGCCACAGAACCAGGTGCGCTGCACACCGTTAACCTCATCCCAGCGGGAAACGGCCTGCAACGACTCCCGGTTAAAGACCGGGTGACTGTAGTGGTAACGCCCGAGAATTTTTTGCGGATCAATCCGCGCAGTGTCATTGAGCGTGACACAGAAGGTTTCCGGAGCCTCCAGCCCCTGCAGGATATTCATGTTGTAGGTGAGTACCGCCTGTTGCTGGTTGTCCTCGCGGATACGGTAGTTCCAGCTGGCCCAGGCGCGCTGGCGGGCCGGCAACATGCTGGCGTCAGTGTGCAGGATCACCTCGTTATCCTGGTAGGGCATGGCACCCAGCACCTGCAATTCTGCTTCCGAGGGATCCGCCAGCATCGCCAGTGCCTGGTCACTGTGGCAGGCCAGCACCACCTGATCAAACTGCTGCGAACTGCCATCCGGCATCTGCAACTGCACCCCGTCGGCGGTACGGGCGATGGAGCGAATCGGCGTGTTGCAGTGGATACGATCGGCAAAGGCGCGGGTCAGTGGCTCCAGGTAACTGCGGGAGCCACCCTCAATCACCCGCCACTGTGGCCGGTCATTCACGGTGAGCAAGCCGTGATTGTGGAAAAAGCGCACAAAGAACTGCAACGGCATCGCCAGCATGGAATCCACGGAGGCAGACCAGATGGCACTGCCCATGGGCACCAGGTATTTGTCCCGCAGCCAGTCGCCCAGGCCCAAACGCTGCAGGTAGTCACCGAGGGTTGTGCCGGGCTCGATAGTACCGCGCTTGAGATCTTCCTCCGCCTGTCGGTTAAAGCGCAGGATATCCCGCAGCAGGCCCCAGAAGGCAGGTCGCAGCAGGTTGCGACGCTGGGCAAAAAGACCGCCGAGGTCAGTACCGTTGTATTCCAGCCCGGAGAGCTCGCAACTGACGCTGAAGCTCATCTCGGTGGGTTTGGAGGACACCCCCAACTGCTGCATCAGGCGCAGGAAGTTTGGATAAGTGCGATCGTTAAACACAATAAAGCCGGTATCGATGGCGTAGTGCTGCCCCTGCAGCTCCACATCCACGGTGGCGGTATGGCCGCCGGGCCTGGCGTCCGCCTCGAACACGGTGATATCGGCGTGTGGCTGCAGCAGGTAGGCACAGGTCAAACCGGAGATGCCGGAGCCGATGATCGCTATTTTCATTCTCTCTCTTTTCCTTGTAGGGCGCCCGGGGCTTCTATTCACCAAGCGGGCCGGGGGCCTGCTATTTTGTCAGTCGATGTTTCAGCCAGCGGGTGATACTCCCCGCCACCGGCACATGCTCGTAGAGCATCTGGCCCATGTCGTAGATGTCTTCATGGAAGTGGATACGCTGGTCAAACTCAATGTGGCTTGCCCCGCGCACCGTAATCAGCCGGTTCCCCAGCGAAGGGTGCCGAAAATGCATAAGCCACTTGATGTAGGCGCTGTGATCCCCCACCAGCTCATCCAGGTACTCGAAGCGCCCTTCACTCAGCGTGTCGCACATGCGCCCCATATAGCCCATCAGGGCGTCTGCCCCGCGTATCTCGTGCACCGGGTCGCGGAAAATAACCTGACCGGTGTACACCGATTCAATCCGGTCAAGCGGTACACGGGTGAGATCCCGGTAGAACGCTTTAAACCCCTCAACCACCGCGGCCATAGCCACCCCCTCTGCGTAATAACTACAAGCGATTACGCGGCAGTTTGCTATACAGATCAACAGTGATCCGTGGTTTTTGTTGCCACGTAATCTCTTTCACTACCCCGGTAATCGTCACGCTTGTCAGACGCCGCCCCGGGAGCTAACGTCAGTGCAGTTCCTACGGAGACAACCGTTTTGCAAGACCCAGCCGCAACCCATGTACAGCTGCTGTCCGGCCTGATTGAACAGGTCGGGGCGCAGCGCGATGAGCGGGCTTTCGAGCAGCTGTTCGAGCACTACGCGCCGCTGCTTCGCTCCTACAGCCTGGCGCGGGAGCCCGGTGCCCACCTGGTGGCCGACGAACTGGTGCAGGAGGTGTTGGTGAAGGTGTGGAACAAGGCGCACCTCTACGACAGCGCCAAGGCCAACGCCAACACCTGGATCTTTACCCTCGCCCGCAACTGCCGCATCGACTACCTGCGCCGCAACGGCCGCTTTGCCGCCGACATCGACGCCGACGATCTCTACGCCGGGCTGGAGGATGAGAACTCCGATCCTTTCGAGATCACCCAACAGCGCAAGGCCGCATTGCAGGTGCAGGAGGGACTGCGGCAGCTGCCCAACGAACAGGCGCAGGTGCTGGCCAAAGTCTATCTGGAGGGGAAAACCCAGCAAGAAGCCGCGCTGGAACTGAATCTGCCACTGGGCACCGTCAAGTCACGGGTGCGCCTGGCTTTGCAAAAACTGGAAATACTGTTTCGAGGTCGTCAGCCATGATCCATTACCACCCTGACACCGATCGCCTGATGGCGTTTGCCGCCGGCACCCAACCGCTGAGTCAGGCGATCTGCGTCAGTGCCCACCTGGAGCACTGCGCCCAATGCCGGCAGCTGTTGCGCCGCCTCAATCACGTGGGGTCCGAGATGATCTCGTCCCTGCCCCCGGCACGAGTACCGGAGCAACTGAAAGCGAAGGTGATGCAGAAAATCCGTTCCGGTGAGGCAGCGGTGGAACAGCCAATCAGCACAACCGGCAGCGCTCCGGGCCACTCCCCTATCGTGCCCCGCTGCCTGCGCAAGCTGGTACCTGGGGATATCGACAAGCTGCGCTGGAAACGTCTCAGCCCCTCCATCCGCTCCGCCCGCCTCTGTTCCGATGTGGACGGCACCCAGGTGGAGCTGATCCGTATCAAGCCCGGCGGCAAGGTAGCCAGGCACAACCACACCGGTGAGGAGGTCACACTGGTACTGAAGGGCGCCTTTTCGGATGAGTCCGGTATCTACCGGGCCGGGGATATTATTTTCCGTGACCAGCGCGACCGCCTGCACCGGCCCATCGCCAGCCAGGACAGTGAATGCATCTGCCTGACGGCGGTTGCCAGCCCGATACAACTCACGGGCTGGCTGGGACGTATCTTCAATCCATTGATCCGTCGCAGTCACTACGCCCATTAAGGGCATTTGCCCGAATCTAAAGTCTCTTACCTGACGCTGTCCCGGCAGCGTCAGGGCTCTTTATTTGTCCCAGACCAAAACCCACGCCGGGCTCAACCTGCTTCAGGCTGGTGGTCGCGATTTATACACAGCTGCACACAAAAAAGGCGTTTTGTTTACGACATCGCTGCACTAAACCTTACAAGAAACAGGCGATTGTCAAAAAGAATTCACAGCTTCTGTGGATAACCCTTTGGATTACTCTGTGACAATAGTCTACGGGCCCCACGACACAGTCGCTCCAGCATTTTGGTTACTTGGCGACCACCCCGGAAAGGGGTTCACCGGGTTAGTGCATCGCCAAAAACCAGCGCCCCGTCGTGGCACAATTTTCACCTTTCAGAGACCGTTCAGGATCAGGGCAATCACCACCACCTGGGGCACTGTCAGCAGCGGCAGGAAAAGCGCCAGTTTCCAGGAGCGGGTGGTATCTTTCAGCACCATCACCTCGGTGTAATCGGTGGAGACGCCGGTCATCAGAAAGGCAAAGCCGTTGCCCGGTGCGCCAGCGCGGGTTACCAGGTCCGCTGCGATGGGTGTGGAGCCCTCGGAACAGACTTCGATAATGGTGGCCGCCACCAGGGTCACCAGCAGGCCCAGCAGGCTGGGACCAAACCAGGTCTGGAAATCCTCCAGCGACAGGAAGCCACGCAGGGCGGTGGCCAACAGCACCCCGAACAGCAACCAGCGCAGCACCATGCGCGATCCCTTGATACCGTCCCAGCAGACCTCCAGCAGGGTGGCCGGGGTCCAGCGCACATCCGCCAGATAAGCCTTCAACTCGCGGCCCAGGTGATAATCTTCCGGCAGGTCGTGACTGTGGGGGTTGGCTGGCAGGGTGCCGCGTTTCACCAACAGGTCAAACAGCACCCCGGTAATCACCGCCACCAGCATGGAGAGCGCAATAAAGGCCAGCGTCCAGGGCAGGCCAATCAGCGCCACCAGAATCAGTGTCAGGGAGAGGGAGTTCCAGGGACTGGCCAACAGGAAGGCCATCACCTGCCCGGCGCTGGCACCGCGGTTATAGAGCTGCATACCCACCATCAGGATGCCGTGGCTGCAGAGGTCCAGCAGCACACCCGCCATGGTGGCCCGCAGCACGCCCATGACACTGCCGCCCTGCCCCAGGACTGCCGTCACCATACTCTGGGGTATACGTCCCAGCAGCCCCACAAACAACGCCGCCAGCAACACCCCCCACCACATGGTGTTGAGCAATTCGAAGACGCCGTGGCTCATGGTATGGGCCCAGCCCGGCAGGCTGGTATCCACCCCGCTCAAATGCAGCAGGTATCCCACCAGCACCAGTGAGCCACTGCCCCACAGCAGCCAGTCAAAACTGCGTTTATCGTCATCCGGGCAGCAGGAAGAGGTAGCTGCCGAAGCACCGCTGTGGCAACTGTCCGCCGGAGCGGAGGCGGCAGGTCCACAACAGCTGCCGCCGGCCGTTCTGGCTTCCGCGGCCGGCGCCGCAGCAGAGGTGTGACAACTACCCGCTGCCTCAACCTGACCTGCCGCCTCTTTCTTTTCTGAATCACAACAACTGGACATTACTTTCTCTCCGAATCCGCCAGGCGATCAATAATGGCGCAGTCCGGGGCGTCGTCACCACGACACGCCTTCACCATTCCCTGCAGTGTCTGCGCCATAGCCTGCAAATGGTTAATCTGTTCGTTTACCTGCTCCAGCTTGTGCTGCACCAGCTCCCGCACATGGGCACTGTGGCGCTGTGGTTCGCGGTAGAGCCCCAGCAGCTGCCGGCTCTCGTCCAGCCCGAAACCTGTGGCCCGGGCCCGCTGCAGGAACTGCAGCGCTTCCACATCCTCGCTGCCGTAGGTGCGGTAGCCATTGGCTGCCCGATCGGGATCAATCAGGCCGAGGGTCTCGTAATAGCGGATGGTTTTGCTGGTCAGCCCGGTCAGCCGGGCCACTTCACTGATATTCACCCTGAGCCTCCTGTCGCTGTGCGGCCGTGAGCACAACAGTCTGTACGCCACTTTAAACCTTCCAGCAGGTGGAAGGTCAAGCAATCCGTGTACTGACCATCACGGGCTTTTGAAAGCCCCCGGCAGGCCGCTATACTGCGCCGATGTTTACCCGCCGTCGCCACCGCCGTCCCGCTGCCAGCAGCACCACTGTCCATCAGCGGCAGACCCCCCATTTCGATTACGAAATCCACCTCTCATCACGCCGCACCACCAACCTGCGGGTACGTGATAACAAGGTCGTTGTGGCGGCCCCTGCGGGTAGCTGCCTGCCAAGCCTTGAGCAGTGGGTTAAGGGCAAGAGTCGCTGGGTTACTGCGCAACTGCAACGACAAGCCGAGCGCGTGAGTTCCATTCCCCAGCGGGACTATTGCGAGGGTGAACAGCTGCCCTTTATGGACTCCACCCTGACCCTGCGCGTTGCTGCCCCGGGGAAAAGTGGTGTGCAGCGCTGCGGCGACCAGCTGTGGGTGACACCATCCAGCCGCAGCCAGCGTCCCACTGTCAGTCAGGTACAGCAACTGCTGCGCGACTGGTACCGGCAGCAGGCGCAGGAGATCCTGGAGCAGAAAACCCGCTTACTGGCGCAACAGTTGCAACGGCCGGTCACCGCCGTACAGCTGCGCCAGACCCGCAGCAAGTGGGGACACTGCACCTCCCGCGGCGTCATTCAGTACAACTGGCTGATCCTCCTGGCCCCAGGCGCCGTGGTGGACTACCTGGTGGCACACGAGTGCTGTCATTTGATTCACCTCAACCACAGTGCGGCGTTCTGGCAACTGGTACGCCGCTGCTGTCCGGGCGCCGACATATCGCGCCAATGGTTGAAAGATAACGGTCACACTCTGGTGTTATGAATAAGCTCTGTTAATGGCATCAACTTGCGGCCCGGTGGCCGGAATGCACTGTTGACAGCCAGGGAGTGGATAAAGACCATAGCGAAAAAAATAACACGCCATGGAGCACTCTCAGAGAATGGAATATCTGGATAACTCACACCCCGAATGGGACACCATGTGGCAGACCCTCTCCGGCTACCCGATCAACAGCGGAGATATGCTGTGCATCAATGCGGGGCAATGCTGGGAATACATGGGCTCCAACCGGGACCATCACCACTTTCGTCACGCCTGTCATCCCGCTACACAAAGGGCTGAATACATTTATATCGAGCGCGGCCGGGCACTGGTGGGCTGGTCCTGAAACAGTGCGCTCGCGCCCCGTTTCAGAGCATAAATATTTTTTAAGGAATTGATTGCCGCACAGGAGAAAAGTCTGTTACAAATTGATTCAGCACTGAGGAAACCGGTGCCCTACCGGTGACTCCCGGTGCGATCCAATCAGCCATGAGAGAGGATGATCGCATATGCCCGATGCGCAACTCGCACAGCCCTTAACCGCCACAGACCAACCCATCCTGTACGTTCTGGATACGAACGTTCTCATACACGACCCCACCGCACTGCTGAACTTTGAAGAACACCACGTCATGATCCCCATGACGGTGCTGGAAGAACTGGACAAACTGAAGAGCGGCCGCAAAGCACAAGCCGCAGATTGCCGACAGGCAATCCGGGAGATCGACCGAATACTGGGTCGCGCCACTCCCGAAGAGATCGCCGCCGGCGTGCCGATACCGAGAGCCAGCAAAGACACCTACGGCCGACTCTCGATCATTATGTCCCCCCCGCTACCGGAAAACGTCTCTACCCTCCCCAACCACCTCAACGACAACAAAATCATCAACGACCTCTGCCAGCTCAAACACGACTTCCCCCACCATCGCGTCGTCCTCGTAACCAAAGATATCAACATGCGCCTCAAGGCTCGCGGCTGCGGCATTGAGTCCGACGATTACCAGAACGACCAGCTGGTCTCCGACATCGAACAACTCAACAAGGGCTATATCGAAATCCAGGGCAATTTCTGGGACCAGGTCAACAAGGTGGATACCGAGCAGCAGATGGGCCGCACCGTGCATCGCATTCCCCTGTCGGACTTTAACTGCGAGGTACATCCCAACCAGTTCATCATCGACGAGCTGGGTTTTATCGGCAGGGTAATCAATACCGTGGATGACGAAGTGCACCTGCTGCACATCGACTCCCACAGCTTTATGGAACAGGAAGCCTGGGGGCTGACACCACAGGATGTCTATCAGGCCATGGCCCTGAACCTGCTGATGGATCCGGACGTACACCTGGTAAACCTGACCGGTTCTGCGGGTTCCGGTAAAACCATCCTGGCACTGGCCGCAGCTATTGAGATGACGGTGGCCACCAAGCAGTACCGTCGCATCATTGCTACCCGCAGTACCCAGGGGCTGGATGAGGACATCGGCTTCCTGCCGGGCACCGAGGCCGAGAAAATGGAACCCTGGCTGGGCGCCATTACCGACAACCTTGAGGCCCTGCACTGCGACGATGAGGACTGCTCAGGCAGCATCGACTATGTGCTCAACAAGGTACCGCTGCACTTCAAGTCACTGAACTACATTCGCGGTCGCAGCTTCCAGCACAGCCTGATTTTGATCGACGAGTCCCAGAACCTGACGCCGCACCAGATCAAGACCATCGTCACCCGCGCTGGTAACGGCTCCAAGGTGATCTGTCTTGGCAACCTGGCGCAGATCGACACTCCCTACCTGAACGCCACCAGCTCGGGTCTCACCTACCTGACAGAGCGCTTCAAGGACTTCCAGTTTGGCGGCAACATCAAACTGCAGGGCGTGCCCCGTTCACTGCTGGCCGAGTACGCCGAGGCCAACCTGTAACCCCAACCTCTCGCGCACGGAGTGCGCTCCTACGCCGACTACTGGATCCGTAGGAGCCCACTCTGTGGGAGATCTCTTGCTTCTGCGATAAACTCGCTGCATGGATAACCATCACTACGACAACCTGCCCGATGTTCGCGACGGCCTTAACCGCAAGGAACGGGCGATTCTGTACTGTCTGCAGGAAACACAAAAGGAACTGGGCGGGCGCAATGTGCCCACCATCATGCTCTATGGCCGGGTGCTGGAACTGGTGGATATGAGCCAGCAGGAGTTCCAGGAAATCCTTTCCCGCTTTGTCGGGCTCACCAAGCTCTGAGAAAAAAACCTGTTCAGGACGCCAGCTCCACCCAGCCCTTGATAGGGGCCACATAGACAAAACGCGCGTCCATCGCTGACACCTCCCGCATATCTCCATGATCCGGTGGATCGTAGGACTCCAGGCCTTCCAGTGCCAGACTGGTAGCCATGGGAGGCTTGTGCGTCAACTGATCGGGCAGAGAGTGTAACTGCAGCTCGAGGTCGTTCCAGATCATTCCCTGGCGTTCCACCGGCTTGTCGGCATGCTGGTCTGACAGCACAAATACTGCCGCTGTGCCTGCCATTTTTTTATAGTGCATCCTGGCTCCCTCCCGCTCTGTAGTCGCGAGGCACATCCTAGCGTGTGCAGTCCGGGGTTCTCTGATCCAGATCAGAAAGGACCCACTATCCGGCACCTGAGACCTCATCGGTTGTGAATACTCCCCCCTGCCACTGCATTACGGCAGACTCCGCCAATGCTGTCGGGGTATCATTGCGGCTTTGTAAAAAGCCAAGACCGCAGAGAAGCAATATGTCGTCACCCATCTGGTTTGCATCACCCGACCTGGAGCACATACAGGCTGTCCAGAAAGGAACCATCGATGAACATCTGGATATCCGCATCATTGAAATTGGAGCGGATTTCCTGCGTGGCACCATGCCGGTGGATGCCCGCACCTTTCAGCCTACCGGACGGGTTCACGGTGGCGCCAACGTCGTGCTGGCCGAATCCCTTGGCAGCGTGGCTGCCAACATGGTGGTAGACCCGCAACGCTTCGTCTGCTTCGGTATGGAGGTAAACGCCAATCACCTTCGCGGCGTCAGCCAGGGGTTGGTGACCGGCACAGCCACACCATTACACCTGGGGCGAACCTCGCAGGTGTGGGAGATCAAGATCCGGGATGAGGACCAGCGCCTGACCTGCATCTCCCGCCTGACCATGGCTGTAGTCGCAAAGTAACGTCCCGATGACAGCACTCAGCGCCGGGGCTCAGGCGTAACGGTTACCCCCGGAAGCCAGGAACAGCTGCTCCTCAGCACTGCTCTCCCGCCCCAGTACCTGATTGCGATGGGGGTAACGTCCAAACTGATCGACGATGGCGGCGTGGTCTTTGGCAAAGTGCAGGATATTGTCAGCGTAATCCCGCAGCTCCCTGAACTTTTGCAGGCTCAGTTTCTGCAACGCTGGATCTTCGGCATGCATCAGTGGCATATAGAAGAAATGTCGCTCCCCCATATTCAGCAACTTGTCCCAGCCTTGCGAAATCCCGTCCAGCACCAGACGCTGGGCTTTGGGATCCCGGGCAAAGGCCTGCGGCTGGCCGCGGTGGATATTGCGGGTGAATTGATCCAGCAGCAGGATCAACGCCAGACAGCCCCGTGGTACCGCCGCCCAGCTGTCCAACTCGCCACGCTCTGCCTGCTGCAGTAACGGGGTAAAGCGCTGTTGCATCAGCCGGTCGAGCTCCTCGCCACCCCGGAACCATTGCTGCGGGGTCAATTCCGTAAACCAGAAATCAAGCACTGGCTGATACGCGGCCCTTACCTCATCGATGTCGTTCATCGTTTGCTCCTTGCCAATGACTATAGCTGGCGCTGCAAGCGCGCGCGTATGCTCCCCACCGCCTCCAGGGCCAGGGGCGAACTGATACGCCCCGGCAAACGAGCAGCACAGATAGCGGTTGGCGGCAGCGGCAGACCGGTCACCGCGATCTCACACAACAGGCCATCCACCAGCTGCTGACGGACAAAGTTACGGGTACAGATACAGATCAGGTCACTGTTCAGCACCGTCTCCCTGAGGATATGGTAGTTATCGCACACGAACTGGGACGGCTGAATGGCTTCCCGCAGCTGTTCCGGCAACACCGAACTGGCCCAGGGGAAACCCGCCAGGTCCTGCCGGGTCAACTCACCCTGAGCCAACACCTGCGCTAACAGAGGATGGCCACGTCGCACCACACACACGGGCTCGATATAGCCCAGAGTTTCCACCTCCAGCTCCGGGGCGTCTCCCATATAGCCTGCGGGATAGAAGACCAGCTCGATTTCGTCGCGCTTGAGCTTCTCCATCAGGATCGCTCCCGCCTGGGTGGTCACCTGCAAATCCACCCGGGAGGCGCTGTTAAAGAATTCGCTGGCCAGCTCCGCCAGCACCTCGCTCGCCAGTAATGGCGCCATTCCGATGGCCAGTGAGCCCACCTTGCCGGAACCAAACAGCTTGAGGTTGTTATCAAACACCTGCATATCCTGCAGCAGCGGCCTGGCGAGCTCGATCACCTGGGTTCCCGCAGCGGTCAGCTGCACCCCGTGCCCGACCCGGCTGAAAATCTGGAAGCCGTAGCGGTGCTCCAGAGCGGCGATACTACGACTCAGCGCCGGCTGGCTGATATTGAGTACCTGTGCCGCCGCGGAGAAGCTGCCCAGCCGGGCCACAGTAACCAGTTGCTGCAATTTTCCAACCGACAGATCCATAACCAATTCACATAGGTTTACTATAATTTTGCATTGGACAGCATAGCAGCAGCCCCGCAGACTGTCTGCCATACTCACCGGACAAAAGCGCTCCGGTGGCTGGGACAACAACCACATAACCATAAGAATGCAGGTGACACCCCATGTTCAAACAGATCTGTTTTTTCAGGAAACACCCGGACATGAGCCAGGAAGAGTTCATGGACTACTATGAAAACCAGCACTCCCAGCTCTCCAAAAAACAGGGCCGTTCACCCTCCATCCCCAACGCCGTGCGCTATGTACGACGCTACCTGCAGCCGGAAAAGAACCCGGTCACCGGCGAGGTCCATGACCCCGGTTTTGACTGCATCATGGAGATCTGGTGGAACAGCCGGGAGGACTTTGAAAACTCACAGAAGATTATTGCGTCGCCTGACCGTATTGAACACGTCAAAGCGGATGAGGCAAAACTGTTTGCCAGTCACGCCAATCCGGTCTGCTCGGTGCTGGAGTACGACTCCCCCATGGGGCCCAATGGCGAGCAGACCCACGTAGAACTGAGTTACCACGACTAGCGCGAACACGCGCAGCACTGAGAGGATTACCCAATGAGTGATGAATCATCCGCCGCCATCTCGGCCCAACGCCGCGACTGGGTGTTTGAACACCGGGAGCAGTACCTGCGCTCCGGCGGTGCTGAGGGGCACATTATGGATATCACCGCCGTCGGTGGCCGCAGCTTCGCCACCCACTGCCTGATCAAGTACAAGGGGCGCAAGAGCGGCAAGATTTTTATCACTCCCCTGTGCTACGCCGACATCGGCGGTGAGGTAGTGATCTGCGCCTCCAAGGGCGGCGCCGACCATCACCCGGCCTGGTACCTGAACCTGATCGACAGCGATGAGGTAGAGTTCCAGATCGCCACCCAGGCGTTTCGTGGCAGCTGGCGTGAACCGGAAGGCGCCGAGCGGGAGAAGGTGTGGAATTTCTTTATCGATTGCCACCCCTTTTACGCCACCTACCAGGAATCCACCGACCGGGTGCTGCCGCTGGTGATGATGAAAGCCGAAGAGGCCATCGCTGTGTTTAAGGAGTCAGATGCAACCGGCATTCGCCAGAGCTGATAGTGCATCAGGGCAGCCGCAGGCTGCTCTGCCCTTCTTTCCCTGCAGCAACAACCGGTTACTGAATCCCGTGTCCGCAGGTAATACCGCCATCCACCGGTAATACAGTACCGGTCACAAACGCCGAGTCATCGCTGGCGAGAAACAGCGCCGCTTCCGCTACATCCCGTGGTGTACCATGACGCTTCAGCGGCTGTGGCGCCATACGGATTTTCTCCAGCGTCTGCGCCCACTGCCGCGCCTGTTCCGTATCCGCATCTCCACTGCTGAAAGCGTTCATCTCCGTACTGATATTACCCGGGGCAATACAGTTGACGCGGATATTATGCGCGCCGTAATCGATGGCCGCCGACTTGCTGAAATGATTCACACCGGCCTTGGTAATCCGGTAGGTGGCTACCCCGTAGCCCGCCTCAATGCCGCTGGTGGCGCTGGTGTTGATTATCGAACCGCCACCGTTGTGCATCATATGCCGCGCCGCCAACTGCGTACCCAGGATTACCCCCAGCAGGTTCACGTTCATGACCCGCTGGAAATCGGCAAAATCGTCGTCCTGCAGTTGCAGGTGGAAGGCACAGGAGATAGCGGCGTTGTTAAACATAATGTGTAGCCCGCCAAAGTGATTCACTGCGGTATCAATCAGCCCCTGCACCTCCTCTTCGCGGGAGACGTCTGCGCGACGAAAAACAACCCTGTCACCCAGTCGCTTAACCAATGCCTCTCCTCGCTCCTCATCCAGGTCGGCAATCACCACCCGCGCACCTTCCGCTACAAATAACTCTACCGCGGCCTGCCCCAGGCCACCGGTACCACCGGTGATGATTGCCACCTTACCTTCAAGCCTGGCCATAGCGACCTCCCGCTGCTTATTCATGAGGCTTACCCATTCGGATTAGCCACAATCCGCCCAACCACACCACCCCGTTGCAATCGTTCCAGGCCTTCGGGTATCCCGGCAAAGTCGATAACAGACGCCTCAATCGTCAACTGGCCCTGCGCCATATAGTGCAGCACTGCCGCGGTATCCGACGGCTGGCCACCACCGGAGCCTCGCAGGGTCACCGACTTGGCGATCAGGGGCATGGTAGGGATCAACGCCTCGGTACTCCCGAGTCCCACCAGCACCACCCGACCGCCGGCGCGTACCGCAGAGATTGCGCCCGCCGTGGTGTCGCCGAAGCCGGCGAAATCCACAATCAGGTCCAGAGCCAATGGCGCTAACTCGCTGACATCGCTCACCACCGAGGTAACACCCTGCGCTTTGGCTGCGGACCACGCCTCGCGTCGGGGCTCGGCCGCATGCACTTCGGCGCCAGCCAATACCGCGATGCGGGCACCGGTCATACCCAGCCCGCCGAGACCAACGATACCCACCCGCATACCCGGCTGCAGCTCGCCGGCCACCATCACCGCGTGGTGCGACGTCTGGCCGGCATCGGTGGCGGCTGCCCCCTGCACAAAGCTGACCGCGTCCGGCAATGCCAGCAGGCAATGGACCGGCAACAGGCAGTGGGTTGCATAACCACCGTCGGCGTCGCGCCCCGGGCAGTAGGCCTGGGTGCCGGAGGCCACCACCCGGTCGCCCACGGCAAAGCTCCCCGGGTCATCACCAGTGGCAATGATTACCCCGGCGATTTCATGACCGAGGACAATCGGCGGCTGCTTCGGCATGTAGGGAGTCAGGGTGCCATCCATACGCCCCACATCACTGTGACAAAGGCCGGAACCACGCACTTCGATCAGTACCTCTCCCGCAGCCGGTTGCGGCACAGCACGCGCTACTGCTTCCAGCGGTATCCCGACTCCGTGAAACACCCAGGCCTGCATTGGCAGGACGCCCTCGCTCATCAGAAGTTAAACCCGCCGCTGGCTTCAATATTCTGTCCGGTAAGCCAGCGCCCCGGAGGAGCGATCAGGGCATGGACGATATCGGCAATATCGGTGGGATGACCAAAGCGGCCGAGCAGTGTGTTCTGTTCGATCTGGCGGGCCAGCTCCGGATTGCCTTCCACCTCCTGGTTGGTCTCCCCGGTACAGTAGCCTGGCGCCACAGAGTTGACGGTGATGCCGCGCTTGCCCAGATCCTTGGCCAGCACCCGGGTAAACATCTCCACCGCCGCCTTGGCCATGCTGTAGGAGATAAAGGTAACGCCAGCCAGGCGGGAAGCCGCCGAGGAGATATTCACAATACGCCCCCCGTCCGCCAGATAAGGCAACAGCGCCTGGGTGAGGAAAAACGGACCGCGAACGTTATTGGACATCACCCAATCGAAATGGGCCTCGGTCTCGGTGGCAATGGTGGCGTGCTCGCCGCCACCGATATTGTTCACCAGGATATCCAGCTGCGCACGACCGGTACGGTGTTCGAATTCTGTTATGACTGTCTCGACCAGGTGCTCGATGGCACCCGCCTCGCCAATTTTGGCTTGCACCAGGAAGCCCTCGCCGCCGGCACCTGTAACCGCCTTCAGTGCAGCCTCCGCCGCAGATCTGTTGCCGGCGTAGTTAATGGCGACAAGGGCACCGTCTGCCGCAAGCTTCTCCACGATGGCCCGGCCAATACCGCGACCACCGCCACTGACCAGCGCGGTTTTGCCTTTCAGTTCCTGCATCTGTCTCTCCTGTTTGCAAGGGATTAGCGGGGAATGCGCAGCGGACGCCGGTAGGCCGGGTCCGACCGGTCCCTGGCGGGTGCGGCAAGAGAATCGGGTACCAGGATCATGCGTTCCAGCAAACCGTTCTTGTCGAAGTTGGTGGTGCCTTCGGTGGTGCAGACCCGGTCGGTAATCAGCCAGCCGGACGCAAACCGTTGCAGCCGATCGAGATAGCGGCCCACAGCAAACTCATCCTGCTGCCCGGGATTGTTGCCGTAATAGGCGACGTAGGTTTCGGTGTGCGCCTCATCGCCATGCAGCTGACAGTAGTGGTTGGTCATGATGTGCTGGGTCTGCACCTGATTGTCACGGTGATGACCCAATACCCAGTCGGCAAAGCTGCGGGGTTCACCACTGAAACTGCCGGTCTGAATACGGGCGTCGGCATGAAACCCGGACAGCAACAGCTCGCGATCAAGCCGGTCCAGTCCGCGGGTGTAACACAGCAGGCAATCCCAGATACGCTGGCGATCGGTGAGTTCACGGAGCATGACATCCGTGTCGGCCTGATACAGGTCGGCCATGGTCGTTCCCCTGTTATGGTTATTGAGGTTGGGGCTGGCAACGCCTAACTAAGCAGTTGCTTACTTAGAAGACTGACTGCTAAATTAGTAGCTCATGTAACCTACTGTCAAGCCGGACTTGTGATGCCAGATGCACCAATCAAACGCCGCAATCCGGCAGAGACACAGCAGAAAATTATCGCCGCCGCACAACAGGCGTTTGCGCAGCAGGGTTATGCAAGGACAGGGCTGAGGGATATTGCCGGTCTGGCGGACGTATCTTCCGCCCTGCCGGTGCGTTACTTCGGCACCAAGGCCGGGCTGTTCAGGGCAGCACTGGAAAATGCGGTGGAGCTGGATTTTATTACCGCTGGCAACAAGGCAGAGTTTGGCAAGCTGCTGGTGGAGGCGATCCTGGACAAACAGCGCCCTATCACCATTCCGGCGATGATCACACTCTCCATCGGCGATCAGGAGGCCGCCACCATCGCTGCGGAGTTCGCCCGTACCCGGTTAATCGAACCCATGGCCAAATGGCTGGGAGCACCACGGGCGCGGGCGCGGGCCACGGCAATACTGATGCTCAGCACCGCCTTTGTTATTTTTAACCGGCACATCATCCTGCAGGACAACCACCCAAAACGCAGCGGCGTGTCACTGTGGCTGGCCAATACCGCGCAAGCCATCGTCGATGGTGACGAGGTGACACTGAAACATTTCCTGCAGGCGCGTACCGGAGTCTAGGGGGTTGCGCCGGGACTCAGGCCAGCTCCCGCAAGATCACCGCCGGCGGGGTGGTGATGGTGCGGCGACAGGCAAACACCCCCATAGCCCCGATCAGCAGCACCGACACACTGACTCCCCATAGCCACAACCCGGGGTGCCAGCGCACCGGGATCTCCAGTACCCAGCGCTGCATGGCCAGCAACAGCACTTCTGACGCGGCCACCGCCATCACGCCGGACATCAATCCCAGCAAACTGAACTCCAGCCACAGGCTGCCCAACAGTTGCTTGCGTGAACTGCCCAGAGCCCGCAACAGTGCTGCCTCCTGCTGGCGTTCACTGAAACTGGAGGTCACCGCCGCCCACATGACCAGGAAGCCTGCGGCCAACACTGCCAGCAACATCAGCTCCACACCGCGGCTGACCTGGCTGACAATGGCCTGGATCTGAGCCAGCATCCGATCCATTTCGATTACCACCAGGGTGGGATCAAAGCGCAGTAGCGTGTTGATGAAAGCTTTCTGCTGTGAGGGAATATAAAGGCTGGTCATATAGGCCGGGGCAAAATCGTCCAGCGACTGCGGTGAAAACAGGAAGTAGAAGTTGGGGTTCATGGAGTCCCATTTCAGGCTGCGGATGCTGGCCACCGTCGCCTCCAGCGTCAGGCCACCGATACTAAACCGCAGCTCGTCCCCCACCTGCAGGCCAATCTGCCGGGCCGCCTCCTGCTCCACCGACACACCCACACGCCCACCTGCAGGCCAGCTGTCCCACCACTGACCGGCTATCACCTTGTTGTCGCTGTTTAAGTGGTCGGTCCAGCTGAGGTTGAGCTCACGGCGCAGGGTCTCGGTACGCTCACGTTTTTCCTCATCGGGCTCAACTCCATTGATGTGTGTCAGGCGCCCTCGCACCATGGGGAAGAACTGTTCGGTGGTGAGCTGGTTGTCACTCATCAGCTGTTTTACGCCATCCAGCTGGTGCGGAGCCACGTTCAGCAGAAAATGGTTGGGCGTCTCCGGCGGCAATTGCAGCTGCCAGTCCTCCAGCAACGATGTGCGCAGCCCGGTAAGGCTGAGCAGCAGGCTGACCGCCAGTGCGAACACCACGGTCTGTATCAGCGTCTGCTGGCGGTTGCGCTGCAGGCTCGCCAGAGCCAACCGCCAGCGACTACCGGAACGCTCACTATAGTGCTGGATCCCATTCAGCAACAATCTCGCCAGCAGCAGCCCCAGGGCCACCAGCACCACCAGGCCGGCGCTCAGGCTCACCGTCAGCACCCAGTCGCCACTGAACACCGCCACCAGCAGCAACAGCGCCAGCAATCCAATCAGCACCTGCCAGTACTGGCGCACCGCACTCACCGGCAGTTCCCGCCGCAGGATTTTCATGGGCGGCACTGTGGGAAGGTGCCATAGCGGCGGGGCAGCAAAGCAGACCAGGCACACCAACCCGGTGAGCGCCGGGGGCAACAGCGCCAGCCAGCCAGGCGCCAACAGCGTCACCGGCAACAGGTCGCCCACCAACTGCACAATCGCCGCTTGTAACCAGTACCCCAGCACCAGTCCCAGCAGTGAAGTGATCACCCCCAACCACAGCAGCTGCGCGGCGTAGAGACCGCGGATCTGCCCTGCTCCCGCACCCAGGCTCTTCAGCAAAGCCACCTGCTCCACATGGCGACTGGCAAAACGGCGAGCGGCGATGGCGATGGCGACACCCGCCAGCAGCACGCTGATCATGGCCGACAGGGAGAGGAACTTGCGCGCCGTGGCCAGCGCATTGGCGAGGCGCTTCTGTGAAGAGGCGACGTCACGAATGCGCTCATGCACACTCAGGCGGGGTTGCAGTTGCTGCAGGAATGCCTGCAGTTGCTGAGGGTCTTCTGACGCCAGCAGCCAGTTATAACTGATACGACTGCCGGGCTGGATCACGCCGGTGGCCTGCAGGTCCGCGGCGTTCATCAGCAATCGCGGCCCCATGGGTGAAAAGCTGTTGCCGCCGTCGGGCTCTTCCGCAATCACCCGGGTCACCTTGAGCGGCTTCTCCCCCACTTCCAGCGTATCCCCGAGGGAGATACCCAGCAGCGGCAACAGCCGCGCGTCCACCCAGGCCTCACCTTGTGCCGGAATAGTGGTAGCGACCGTGATCTGCTGCGGGTCAGTGGTAAACGGTTGGGTGGCGATATGCAACTTGCCACGCAGGGGATAGCCTTCGGTGACGGCTTTGACCGCTGCCAGCTGCATGGCATCACCGGCAAAGGCCATGGAGGAGAACTGCGTGCTGTAGGCGTATTGCAGCCGGTGCTGCTGCGCCAGCGCCCGCCACTCCAGCGGTATGGGCTGACTGGAGTTGATCACACGATCCGCCGCGAGAAAGCTGTGGCTCTCCCGGGTGATAGCGCTCTGCAGGCGATCGGTAAAGATTGAGATGCCTGCCACCACGGTGACGGCCAGCAACAGCGCAACAGCCAGGATTTTCATCTCGCCGGCGCGCCAGTTACGCCATAAGAGCCGCCAGGAGAGAGTCAGGCGCTTCACGTCGTCAGTACCCCAGCATCAGAAACCTGACCGTTAAAACCCACCACTTCGCCACCTTCCATCACCAGGTGCTGCTGGCACAGATCCGCCAGCCGCTGTTCGTGCGTAACCAATACCAGTGTGGTGCCCTGCTCACGGTTGAGATCAAACAGCAGGTCGATGATGTGGGCCCCGGTGGTGGAATCCAGGTTGCCGGTGGGCTCATCGGCAAACAGGATATCGGGCTCCGAGGCAAAGGCCCGGGCAATGGCCACACGCTGTTGCTCACCGCCGGAGAGCTGTTGCGGGTAGTGCTGCAGGCGCTGCTGTAAGCCAACCCGCTGCAGGAAGGTCTCTGCCTTGGCGCGGGCATCGCTGACACCGTGCAACTCCAGCGGCAACATCACATTCTCCAGCGCTGTCAGCCCCGGCAACAGCTGGAACGACTGAAACACAAAGCCCACATGCCCGGCCCGCAGCGCCGCCCGGCCCTCTTCATCCAGTTGGGTTAGGGATTGGCCGGCCAGCTCAACCTCGCCACAGGAAGGCACATCCAGGCCCGCCAGAATTCCCAGCAAGGTGGATTTGCCGGAGCCGGAAGCCCCGGTAATGGCCAGGCTGGCACCGGCGGCGAGGGAGAAAGAGACGGACTTAAGGATTTCCAGTTCGCCGGCGGAGGTCTCCACCCGCTTGCCGACATTGGTGACAGAAAGCATTGCTGAATTTCACTCGCTGGTTGGGGTCAGAGGATTGTGACCAAGGCGGCAACGCCGGGGCAAGGTTTTCACAGAACTTTACCCGCTCCACCGGAAGCGGCAACATGATCGTTCACAGATCCACCAACAGAAAAAAGATATGACTCTGGTTACGACACTGCTGCACCGAAAAGATCACAACGTTTTTTTGCGCCCACTGCTGGTGATATTGCTGCTTGGCGCCATGCCGGTACTGGCTGAGCCACGATTGCTGGTGATGGGCGACAGCCTCAGTGCCGCCTATGGCATGGATGCCGCCAAAGGCTGGGTGGCGCTGCTGAATGGCCGTTTGCAGGACGACTGGCCGGAAGCAGAGGTTACCAATGGCAGTATCAGTGGCGAGACCACCGCCGGTGGCCTGGCGCGACTGCCCAAGCTACTGCAACAGGCACAGCCACAACTGGTAGTACTGGAGCTGGGTGCCAACGACGGCCTGCGCGGCTACCCCCTGCGGGAGATGCGCAACAACCTGCGTCGCGCCATTGAGATGAGCCGCGAGGCCGGTGCCGAGGTACTGCTGCTGGGCATGCAGATCCCGCCCAACTACGGCCCCCGCTACAGCAACCAGTTCCAGCAGACCTACAGCGAACTGGCCGAGGAGCTGGAGGTACCGCTGGTGCCGTTTTTCCTCGACGGCGTCGCCGGAGACCCGGAACTTAACCAGGCCGATGGCATGCACCCCACCGCCCCTGCACAGCCCAGGCTGCTGGAGAATATCTGGCCCTATGTGGAGCAGTGGCTGGAGCTGATTTAAGCATTGGTGAGGGTCAATTACCTATTCCGTGACTAGGGGAACAACAACACAGCCTACCCGCCGGGCTCCTGTATCTCGCCACTCGCCACTCGCCACTAATTATCAGCTCAATTCACGCATCGGCGTCGCCAGCACGCACAGCGCCGCCGCCAGTGCCGGCAAGGCGAAGCAGACAAACAACATGGGCATGGAAACCTCCAGCCCGATCAGCAGTCCCGCCAGCACAGGACTGATCACCGCCCCGGCACGACCAAGACCCGCGGCCCAACCCAGGCCGGTGCTGCGGATCTGTGCCGGATAGATCACCAGCACCACATTGTAGAGGTTGGAGAAGGCGCCCATCAGGGTAATACCAATGATAAACAGCATGCTCCACACCAGCTCAAACGGCAGAGTACCAATATCATTGACCAGCACCGCCATGGCAAAAATGCAGAGCGTACCAAGGGCAAAATTGATTGCCACCAGCTGGTTGAGCCCGAGCCAACGGGTCATCCAGCCAATCAACATGGTGCCAAACAGAGATCCAAAGGGAATGGCCGTCGTGCCCTGAATCGCCCTCTCCTGCGACAGGCCAGCGTTGCTGAGCACCTGCGGCATCCAGCTGCTGATAAAGTAGACCACCACAAAACCGGTAAAGAAGGCGCTCCAGGTGAGCAGTGTGGGCCAGCGGCGATGGGTCACCAGCAGGGATTTAACCGACGCCGACTCCTGACTGGCAGCAATGCTCAGCGCCGGCAGTTCGGCAACGGTGCGCTGGCCGATGTACTGCAGGGTGCGATTCACTTTTGCCAGTGCACGCTGCGGGTCGCGCTTCATCACAAAGGCGATGGACTCCGGTACCAGCCACTGGATCAATACACCCAGCACCACGGTAATCAGGCCCGCATAGAGGAAGATCCCCTGCCAGCCAATGCTACTGATGTACGCTGCCGTGAGCAGGCCGCCCAGCATGGCTCCTGCCGATGCCGCTGCCACCAGGATTGAGACAATCAGGATGCGGTGACGGAGCGGGCTGAACTCACCGATCAACGGCGCAAGTGAGGCCACCAGTACCCCCAGCGCAAGACCGGCAATGGCTCGCAATATCACCAACTCCACGGCGTTGCTGGCAAACACCACGGCGCAGGTGGCAACCCCGGAGATCAACAGCGTCAAGCTCACCATAATGCGGCGCCCGTAACGATCCGCCAGCCAGGAGAGGAACATGGCACCGAGCGTCATGCCCAGTACCCCGGAACTGAACACCAGCCCCATCTCGGCCGCAGGAACACCCCAGTCGGCACTGATGGCCGGCGCGGTGTAGGAGATCACCACAATATCAAAGCCTTCGATCATGCTGGCCAGCATGCCCAGTATCAGTATCAGGTACTGTTTCGGGGTGAGGCGGGATTCGTGCAGCAGTTCCAGTGTGCGGGTAGTTTCAGGTGTTGCAGACATATTGATCTATCACTGTTGGTCTGATTGAAATTGTTATGTGTCAGTCCGGCGTAGCCGGCCTAGGAGCCCGGTGGCTTTCAAATTAAGGCTTCGAGGTGTTCCACCATCAGCTGCAGCGACTGCCGACCGCGGAACTCATTGACGTCCAGTCGATAGGCCAGTCTCACCCGCTGCGCGGCATTATTGGGCCACTGCTCCAGGTCCACATTGAAGGCAATGGCGTCCAGCAGCTGACTGCGGGCAGCATCTGTGGCCACCACCAGCTTCAGGTGCTTTTCACCCACAATGCGCTGCTGTACCAGGTAAAACTCGCCATCAAACAGCGGCTCCGGGAAGTGCTGCCCCCAGGGACCAGCCTCACGCAGGCAATGGGCCAATTCCAGAGTGAAATCCTGCTCACTCAGCTCACCATCGGACAGAATCACCGCGTGCAGGTCGTCTTCACCCAGTGTGCTGCGCACCACCTCATCAAAGGCCTGCTGGAAGGCCGGCAGTTTGTCCGCCGACAGGCTGAGACCGGCAGCCATGGCGTGGCCGCCAAATTTGGTCAGCAGCCCCGGGTGGCTGGCCGCCACCGCATCCAGTGCATCTCGGATGTGCAGGCCGGGAATGGAGCGGGCAGAACCCTTGATTTCGCCGTTGCCGGCGTCGGCAAAGGCGATCACCGGGCGATGGAAACGCTCCTTGATGCGCGAGGCGAGAATACCGATCACGCCCTGATGCCAGCCGGGATCAAACAGGCAGATGCCCCAGGGCATATCCGCGCTTTCGGAAAGGGTCACCTGCGACAGGGTGGCCATGGCCTCCTGCTGCATATTGGCTTCGATGGCGCGGCGGTCGCGGTTGAGCTCATCCAGCTCTACCGCCATCTCCCGCGCCAGGTCCGGGCTGTCGCACAGCAGGCACTCAATGCCCAGCGACATATCATCAAGCCGCCCCGCCGCGTTAAGCCGCGGGCCAACCGTAAAACCCAGGTCCGAGGCCACCAGCCGCTGCTGGGAGCGTCCCGACACCTGCAGCAGTGCCAGGATACCGGGACGGGCACGGCCAGCACGGATACGCTGCAGGCCCTGGTGCACCAGGATGCGGTTATTGGCATCCAGTGGCACCACATCCGCTACCGTACCCAGTGCCACCAGGTCCAGGTAGTTGCCCATATTGGGCTCGGCAATGCCCTGCTGCGCAAACCAGTTGCTGCCTCGCAGCGCCGCGCGCAGGGCACTCATGAGATAGAAAATCACCCCTACCCCCGCCAGGTTTTTGCTGGGAAAGGGACAGTGTGGCTGGTTGGGGTTCACAATGGCGGCGGCATCCGGCAACCCGGCGCCGGGCAGGTGGTGGTCGGTGACCAGCACACGAATACCGGCTGCGTTGGCAGCGGCCACACCATCGAGGGAAGAGATACCGTTATCCACGGTGATGATCAGGTCCGGCAGGTAGCCCTTCGCCACAGCCACGATCTCCGGAGTCAGGCCGTAACCAAACTCGAAGCGGTTGGGCACCAGGTAGTTAACCTCTTTGGCCCCCATATCCCGCAGCGCCAGCACCGCCAGCGCGCTGCTGGTGGCACCATCCGCATCGAAGTCACCCACCACCAGGATGCGCTGCTGTGCCTGCAGGGCCTCCACCAGCAGCGCCACCGCCTCATCAATGCCCTTCATCTGCTGCGGCGCCTGCAGGTGTTGCAGGGTGCGCTCCAGCTGCTGTGGATCCGTCACTCCGCGACTGGCGTAGACCCCGCGCAAGCGGGCTGGCAAGGCGTCGGGCCAGACAATGTCGTTGGCGGGGGCGGTACGGCGAACAATAGCGGGATTCATCGGCTCAGGCGTGTCTTCAGGTCGGGGTAACAGGTATGGCTGTATGGTACCGGCAAAGCGGCGGCGACACAGCGCGGGGAGTGTAAATTTAGGAAAAACTCAGCTTATGACCTGCCGTTCTCGCCCCACTCCCGTTACATCTCATTCCCATCACATGTCATTCCCGCGCAGGCGGGAATCCAATGCTTGCCGAGTGGACTGGGCTCCCGCCTGCGCGGGAGCAACGGAAATCAGGGATAACCAGGAAATAACGGGGTCGACCAGAATTAACAGTGAAAGGCCAAGATTCTCTGACCAAAAAAAACCCGCCATAACGGCGGGTCTTTAACAGGCCGGTAATACCACTGCACTTACGCGCGGATATTGCCTTGCATATGCTTCTGCACCACAGACAGATCGTTATCCAGCACTTCGTAACGCTCTTCGCGATCAAACAGGTCGGCCATGTGGTGAGGCAGCGCCGGATCGTCGGTCTGGCCAGCCTTGCGCACCGCTTCCGGGAACTTGGCCGGATGGGCAGTGGCGAGGCATACCATGGGGATATCCTGGCGGCGGCGACGTTTACGCGCAGCCTGCACACCAATAGCGGTATGCGGATCCAGCAGGTATTCGGTGTGCTCAAACACATCGGCGATCACCTGGATCATCTCCTCGTCGTCCAGACGGTAGGAGGAGAAGAGTTCGCGAGCCTTAACCAGGGCCTCATCGCTCAGGTGCATGGCGCCGGACTTGAACTCTTCCATCAGCTGCTTGATGGAGGCACCGTTACGGCCGTACAGATCAAACAGCAGGCGCTCGAAGTTGCTGGAGACCATGATGTCCATACTGGGCGACAGGGAGTGGATCAGCTCCTTCTTCGAGTGATCGTTCTCGCTGATGCAGCGATGCAGGATGTCATTGGCGTTGGTGGCAATCACCAGCTGGTCGATGGGCAGGCCCATCTGCTTCGCCAGGTAGCCGGCAAAGATATCGCCGAAGTTACCGGTGGGCACCGAGAAGGAGATCGGACGAGCCGGACCACCCAGCGCCAGTGCGGCGTAGAAGTAGTAGACGATCTGCGCCATGATGCGCGCCCAGTTGATGGAGTTCACCGCCACCAGCTGACGCCCTTCCGGCAGGAAGGACTGGTCGCCGAAGCTGGCTTTCACCATATTCTGGCAATCGTCGAAGTTGCCCTTGAGAGCAATGTTGTGCACGTTCTTCTCCAGCACAGTGGTCATCTGGCGACGCTGTACGTCGGAGACTCGCTGGTAAGGGTGCAGGATAAAGATGTCGATGTTGTCGCAGTGGCGACAGCCTTCAATGGCTGCAGAACCGGTATCACCGGAGGTAGCACCCATGACCACCACTTTCTGGTCGCGCTTCTTGAGAATGTAGTCCAGCAGGTTACCGAGGAACTGCAGGGCAAAATCCTTGAACGCCAGGGTCGGCCCCTGGAACAGCTCCAGGATCCACTCGTTGTGGCCGGTCTGCACCAGCGGCGCAATAGCATCGTGACGGAAGGTGGCGTAGGACTTGTCAATCAGGCCCTGCAGGTCGGCATCGGGGATTTCGCCGGCCACGAACGGGGCAATCACCTTGAACGCCAGTTCCTGATAGCTGAGTCCCGCCCAGGAAGCGATCTCTTCCTGGCTGAATTTGGGCAGCGTCTCCGGCACGTACAGGCCACCGTCCGGCGCCAGGCCAGTGAGGACCACGTCTTCGAATGTCAGTGACGGTGCATCGCCACGGGTGCTGATATATTTCACGTTAATCTCTTCCTCTCTTGCCGGCACCCCTGTCGCAGGTGCCTCTTGCCAGCACTGAATGCCAGCACTGAACGCCAGCTCTCAAAATCAGCTCAGGGTTTCCACACGGATATGGACCACTTCGCCCAGCACATAACCCAGTGATTCAATCGCCGTCACAGCGTTCATCACTTTCTTCTCAATAGTGCGGTTGGTCAGCAGAATCATGGGCACATGAACCTGCTCTTCCGGCGCTTCTTTCTGGATCAGTGCTTCGATACTGATACCGGCATCACTGAGAATCTGCGCGATTTTGGAGAGCACACCGGGCTGATCCAGGGCCGATATACGCAGGTAGTAAGCGGTCTCCACCTCGTCCATCGGCAGCACCGGCCACTCCTGCGCTTCGTTGAAGCCCAAAGGTGGAACACAAACTGCCTGACCGGTACCCAGTTCGCGGGCGATATCCACAATGTCCGCCACCACCGCTGACGCGGTAGGCTCGGCACCGGCGCCGGGACCGTAATAGAGGGTCGGACCAACGGCATCACCCTTGACCACGACGGCGTTCATAACGCCATCGACATTGGCCAGCAGGCGCTTTTCCGGAATCAGGGTCGGGTGTACGCGCAGCTCCACACCACCATTGGTGCGACGGGCAATACCCAGGTGCTTGATGCGGTAGCCCAGCTCACCGGCGTAGGCCACATCCACCGGTTCGATACGGCTGATGCCCTCGGTGAATACCTTGTCAAACTGCAGCGGCATACCGAAAGCCAGTGAGGCGAGGATCACCAGTTTATGGGCAGCGTCGATGCCCTCCACGTCAAAAGTGGGGTCTGCTTCGGCGTAACCCAGTGCCTGGGCTTCTTTCAGCACATCGTCGAAATCGCGACCCTTGTCACGCATCTCGGTGAGAATGAAGTTGCCGGTGCCGTTGATGATGCCCGCCAGCCACTTGATCTTGTTGGCAGCGAGGCCTTCACGCAGGGCCTTGATGATGGGGATACCGCCAGCCACAGCGGCTTCGAAGGCGATGGTGACACCGGCCTCTTTGGCACGGGCAAACAGCTCGTTACCGTAGTGGGCGATCAGCGCCTTGTTGGCAGTGACGACGTGCTTACCGTTAGCCAGCGCCTCTTCCACCAGCTCTTTGGCGACGGTAGTGCCACCGATCAGTTCAACCACCACGTCTACGTTGGGGTTGCGCACGACTTCAAAAATATCGCGGGTGACATTGAAACCCGAGGTATCACAGGCGGGGTTATCACGACGGGCACCGATCTGCTCAATAATGATCCCGGTTCCGGCCCTGGCGCTGATCTCCTGCGCATTGCGTGTCAGTACATTTACCGTACCGCTACCAACGGTACCCAAACCACAAATGCCTACTCTTACCGGATTCAAGTGAATTCCCCTGTGAAACGAATGCATTACAGCCGGCGCAGCCTGTACAAGGTTAACAGTCGCTAACCCATGAGGCCTGCTGCCGGGCAAAGGGGGCCACATTACTGAGCGCCCCCGACCCTGTCAATTGACAGGGCCGCGTATTATACGGGAAGGCCCCTCTGCAGGGCTACAGAGGTTGGGAAGTGCGGC
The DNA here is from genome assembly GCF_009857815.1 of Pseudomaricurvus sp. HS19. Lineage (GTDB taxonomy): Bacteria > Pseudomonadota > Gammaproteobacteria > Pseudomonadales > Cellvibrionaceae > Pseudomaricurvus. Next base: position 1,359,717 of record NZ_WVVW01000001.1, read on the forward strand.
AAAATCCGCAGGCCGGAACCACGGTGGATTCCGGCCGGGAGGGGGTCAGAGGCCCAGCTTGGCGGCCAGGTTGTCAGCGGTGGGCAGCAGGTTGAAACGACTGCCGTCCGGCATAATGACCGTTGGTGTGGCGCTGATCTCCAGCTCGCCGGCCAGCTGGTAGTGCTGCAGTACCGGGTTGTCCTGACAGAACTCCACATCAACATCCTCACCATTCTTGAGGCGGGTCAGGGTTGCCGCACGATCCTTGGCACAGAAGGCCTGGGCCAGCTTGACGTGGTTGGGCGAACCGGGGCCGCCCAGCGGGTAAGCCAGATAGCGCACCTCGATACCGCGTGCAGTGATCTCCTCAATATGCTGGTGCAACCGGCGGCAGTAAGGACAATCCACATCGGTGAACACATTGATTATCGCTTTGGTCTCACCCTTGGCCGGGAAGACAATGGTGTCCTCATCCTTCACCTGCGCCAGGCGCTCCTTGCGCAGTGGCGCCAGCGCCACATCCACCAGGTTGACGTAACCGTCCTCCGTTACGCCGAACACATCACCAATCAGCACCATATCGCCGTTGGGGACAACGTACATCAATGGGCCCCGCTCCACCTGCACCTGATACAGACCAGGCACCAGGCTCTTTTTAACTTCACCATAGGTGAAATCAGGCCGCGCGGCCTGCAGCTTTTTCAGAATAGCGGCTGCCTCTGCAGCCGGGGCCGGCTCGCCTATCGCCAGCACGGAAAGCGGGAACAGCAACCCTGCGACGAGTAGCAGCGTGCGGCAGGATTTCACCAGATTGTTGTACATATTCTCTCACTTCAGACCAGATGGGTTTGTCAAAGGGCTCAACTGTATCACAGACCTGTTAGAGGGTACGACGCGCCAACGGTTCCCTGCATCACCCCCGGGGGTGATGTTCGCCATGCAGTGACTTCATCCGCTCAATCGCCACATGGGTGTAGATCTGGGTAGTGGAGAGATCACTGTGGCCCAGCAACAGCTGCACCACCCGCAGGTCCGCCCCATGGTTGATGAGGTGTGTGGCAAAAGCGTGACGCAGCGTGTGGGGCGACAAGGGCTTTTCGATACCCGCCACCATGGCCCAGTGCTTGATGCGGTACCAGAAGGTCTGGCGGGTCATGGGCTGGCCGCGCCCACTGGGGAAGAGAATGTCGTGGCTCTGCTTCAGCAGCTGCGGACGCGCTTCACGGGCGTAGCGCAGCAACCAGCTGACGGCTTCGTCGCCCAACGGGATCAGGCGCTCCTTGCCACCCTTGCCCACCACCCGCACCACTCCCTGGCGCAGGTTAACGTCGGACAGCGTCAATCCCACCAGCTCGCTCACCCGCAAACCGCAGGCATAGAGCACTTCAAACATGGTGCGATCACGCAAACCAATGGCCTCCTCCAGGTCCGGCGCGGCCAACAGTGCCTCGACGTCTGCCTCGGACAGTGATTTGGGCAACGGGCGCCCCTGGCGCGGACTCTCGATCAGGGCGGTGGGATCAGTGACGATGCGGTTCTCCCTCAACCAATGTGCGTAGAAACCGCGACTGCAGGAGAGGAAACGGGCGGTGGAGCGGGCAGAGGCGCCCTGCTCCGTCAGGCGGTAGGCGAGATAACAGCGCAGGTCGGCATCGGTCATGGCCAACAGGGTCAGCGACTGCGAGAACCCCCAGCGAGCCAGACCCAACAGGTCCTGGCGATAGGAGGAAAGCGTGGCTTCGCTCAGCCCCTTCTCCATCCACACGGCGTCGAGGTAAGCATCGATGATCTGCTGATCAGGATCGGATATGGTGCTGGGGGCTGACTTCATGGAGGCTAAGCTAATCAATCCCGTGCAACTTGTATAGCGCCCCCTGACAATCCTCTGCAATCTCCGGTATACCGCAGAGCCTGAACAGTGCGCCCTCTCCCCCTTTTGCGCAGCCGAGCACAGAAGCATTTTGCGATTAAAGGCGAGGAGTGTCTGAAGGAGCGCAGCGACTGAGTTCCGCAGCCTCAGCAAAAGGTTTCTGCGCGCAGGGAAGTGGCGCAGCCACCCAGCATAGGGGCGGCTTGGGATTGTTAAGGGTCTTGGCCGCCCAAGACCCTTGACTCGCCCGCAAGGCGAAACCGCCGTTCAGCCACCCCAAACGCCCCGGCCATTTCCTGCAGGCACAAAAAAGCCGGCATAGTGCCGGCTTTTCCTGAAGTTGATCGCTTGCGCGCTCAAACTTACTTGCTGGTGAGCTTCTCTTTAATACGAGCCGCTTTACCAGACAGTTCACGCAGGTAGTACAGCTTGGCCTGACGAACGTCACCACGACGCTTGACGGCGACACTGTCAACAACCGGGCTGTGAGTCTGGAAGGTACGCTCAACGCCAACACCGTGAGAAATTTTACGCACAGTGAAAGAAGAGTTCAGACCACGGTTTTTGATGCCGATAACCACACCTTCGAACGCCTGCAGACGCTCACGGTTACCTTCTTTTACTTTAACCTGAACTACCACAGTGTCACCTGGGGAGAATTCTGGCAGTTCTTTTTTCAGTTGCTCGTTTTCCAGCTCCTGAATGATTTTGTTTTTGTTACTCATGGTCGACTCCTGAGTCAAATGTGTAGCTTCACAGCTATATGGGGAACGATAGTCGGCTTAGTCCAACCGTAAGTTCCCCGGTTAATCGTCCTGACCCGCCTGCTGCACAATGTATTCGTCGAGCAGCTGTTGTTGTTCAGCGGTCAGACCTCTGTTTTCCAGCAGGTCCGGGCGTCGCTGCCAGGTCCTGCCGAGCGCCTGCTGTAATCGCCAGCGCCGGATTCTTTCGTGGTTGCCCGACAGTAAAACTTCGGGAACCGCCCTGCCCTCGAAAACCTCGGGGCGGGTATAGTGGGGACAATCCAGCAGGCCATCGGTAAACGAATCCTGCTCCGCCGACTGGGCATCACCCAGTGCTCCCGGCAACAACCTGATCAGGCTGTCGATCATCACCATGGCGGCCAGTTCACCGCCACTGAGTACGTAATCGCCGATGGACCACTCTGCATCCACTTCCAGCTCTATGAGGCGTTCATCAATACCTTCATAGCGCCCGGCAATCAGCACCAGATTGTCACCCCCGGCCAGTTCCACCGAGCCCCGCTGGTCCAGCGGACGCCCCTGGGGCGACAGATAAATAACCTTGCAGCCTGCACCACCATCGTCTGAACAATCTGCCCAGGCTCTGGCAGCGCTGATCGCGTCACGCAACGGCTGAATCATCATCAACATGCCGGGACCACCACCGTAGGGGCGGTCATCCACTGTCTGATGACGATCCTGCGTAAACTGACGCGGATTCCAGAGCTGCAGTTCCACCAGTCCCTGCTTGATGGCTCGACTGGTGATGCCGTAGTCGCTGATGGCGGAGAACATCTCCGGAAACAGCGTGACTATTGCTATGCGCTTCGCTTGTGCTATGCGCTCTGCCGGTGTTTCCATTCCGGTACCAGAACCGACCTAAAAGGCCGGATCCCAATCCACATGGATTTCACCCGCATCCAGATCCACTTTGGTGACAAACTGGCCCGGAACATAGGGGATCAGACGCTCGCCCTGATCCACACTGTCAGCATCTCCTTTAACTACCAGCACATCGTTAGCGCCGGTTTCCAGGATCCGCTGCACCACACCCAAACGGGTGCCCTGCCCTTCGAAGTCACTGATGACACGGAGTCCCTCCAGCTGGTGCCAGTAGAACTCACCGTCTTCCAGGTTCGGCAACTGCGCCCGCTCCACCGCAATGGTCACGGAGCCCAGCGCATGCGCCTCATCCCGGTCGTCCAGCCCTTCGATATGGGCTACCCAGCCTTTGCCGTGGGGGCGGTATTCATCGATCTTTACCGCTTTGACGCCGTGCCGGGTTTTCAGCCACCAGGGGCTGTAACTGAACAGGTTTTCCTGCGGCTCGGTATCGGAGTGGATTTTCAACCAACCCTTAACCCCGTACACCGTGCCTATGCGGCCCACATCCACCAGATTGGAGGACTTTTTTGCAGCAGCGTTGTCCGCTTCGCTCATGGGCCTTCAAGCTGCCCGCAATTAAGCAGCAGCCTGCTCTTTCAGCAGCTTGGCAACGCGATCAGACACAGAAGCGCCCTGGCCAACCCAGTGGTTTACACGCTCCAGGTCGATGCGCAGACGCTCTTCACCACCGCGAGCGATGGGGTTGAAGAAGCCAACGCGCTCGATGTAGCGACCGTTACGGGCGCTGCGGCTGTCAGTTACGTTCAGGTGGTAAAAAGGGCGCTTCTTGGAGCCGCCACGAGAGAGACGAATGGTTACCATTTAAGTCTGCTTCCTGTTTATCAAATTTCGCACCCTGCCAACGGCACAGTACGTTCGTAATTGGTTCCACGCAGGCACAGCCCACGAAAGGCGCGGAATTTTAAGGGAAATATCAGGGATTGTACAGTGCTATCAAGGGCATACCGGCAACTTAATGCCGGCATCCCGGAGCGGGGCATCAGAAATCGCCCCGGCAATCCGGAAGAGAGCTTAGAGAATTCTATAACCGACTGATTTTTATGAAATTATTTAAATCCAGGTGGCAGACCACCGCCAGGGAATCCTCCCGGAGGCATACCGCCACCGCCGCCCATCATGCCACCCAGGCCGCGCATCATCTTGTTCATGCCGCCGCCTTTCATCTTTTTCATCATCTTCGCCATCTGCTTGTGCTGCTTCAGCAGGCGGTTGAGATCCTGGATCTGGGTGCCGGAACCCTGGGTGATACGACGCTTGCGGGAGCCGTTCAGCAGGTCCGGGTTGGAGCGTTCGGCCGGCGTCATGGAGTCGATAATCACCTCCATGGTCCTGAACTGTTTGGTCATGTTGGCCTGCTCGGCCACCTGGGCAATATTGCCCATGCCCGGCAGCTTCTCCAGCATGGAGGCCATACCGCCCATGTTCTGCATCTGCTGCAGCTGCTCACGCAGGTCCTCAAGGTCGAAGCTCTTGCCCTTCTGTACCTTCTTGACCAGCTTTTCAGCCTTCTCCCGATCAATCTTGCGCTCGGCCTCCTCGATCAGGGACATCACGTCACCCATACCGAGGATGCGGGAGGCGATACGATCCGGGTGGAATGGCTCCAGCGCATCCACCTTCTCACCCATACCCAGGAACTTGATGGGCTTGCCGGTGATATGACGTACCGACAGGGCAGCACCGCCGCGAGCGTCACCGTCCGCCTTGGTGAGAATGACACCGGTCAGCTCAAGGGCATCATTAAAGGCCTTGGCGGTGTTAACCGCATCCTGACCGATCATGGCATCAATAACGAACAGGGTCTCAGCCGGCGTGATGGCGGCGTGCAACTCCTTGATTTCGCCCATCAATGCTTCATCAACGTGCAGGCGGCCGGCGGTATCCACGATCACCACATCGGCAAAGCTCTTACGTGCCTGAGTGATGGCGTTATTGGCGATATCCACGGGCTTCTGGTCCGGCGACGATGGGAAAAAATCCACGCCCACTTCACCCGCCAGGGTCTCCAGCTGCTTGATGGCGGCGGGACGGTAGACGTCCGCCGATACCACCAGAACCTTTTTCTTCTCGCGCTCTTTGAGGAATTTGGCCAGCTTGGCCACAGATGTGGTTTTACCCGCACCCTGCAGGCCCGCCATCATCACCACCGCCGGCGGCTTGACCGCCAGGTCCAGCGACTCGTTGGCGTCGCCCATCATGGCGACCAGTTCACTCTCTACAATTTTGAGAAACTGTTGGCCCGGGTTCAGTGCCCGCGACACTTCCTGGCCCAATGCACGCTTGCGCACCCGCTCTACAAAGGCCTTGACCACGGGCAGTGCAACGTCAGCCTCCAGCAGCGCCTTGCGCACTTCGCGCAGCGTATCCTGGATATTGGCTTCGGTCAGCTTGGCCTTGCCGGTCACTTTTTTCAGTGTACGCGACAGGCGATCCTGTAAATTCTCAAACATGGTGAATCTGATACCGTCAGTGGAGTCTGTGAGAAAGGGGCAGAGTATAGCGAACTTTGGCAACCATACCCAACGCGAATTGCGTGCCGGACCACCACCTCCCGCCGCGAGACTTCTCTTTCCCACGGCCCTGTGACACACTGCTGGCCAATTCAAGACTCACCGACCATCAGCGCTCCACTATGATGTCCACCACCTCCCTGGTCATAAATACCGCTGCCATTGCCCTCTATCTTGCCGGGGCCTTCTATCTTGTTCACCAGACCGTGAAACAGCAGGCGGGCAACCCGCGCTGGGTGATCGCACTGGTCATCGGAGCCCTCGCGCTACACGCCGTAGGCAGCTATCTCCACCTCATGGCTCCCCTGGGCCTGAACCTCGGTTTCTTCAAGGTGGGCGCCCTGATCTTCTGGGTGATCAACCTGATCGTGCTGCTGAGCGGGCTGAAAAAGCCCATGCACAGCCTCTTTATATTTTTGTTTCCGCTGTCGGCACTGGCGCTGGCCATGGCCACCTTCAGCGGTGAATCCACCGTAAGCACCAGCGTCAGCGGCGAAATCGTGGTGCACATCCTGCTTTCCATACTCGCCTACAGCCTGCTTATCATTGCCACCCTGCAAGCCGTGCTGCTGGCCTACCAGGATTACCAGCTGCGCCACAAACACCCCACTGGCCCCATCCGCCTGCTGCCACCCCTGCAGACCATGGAGTCACTGTTTTTCGACATGCTGTGGGCCGGCGAGATCCTGCTGACCCTCTCCATTGTTACCGGATTTCTCTTCCTCGATAACATGTTCGCCCAGCATCTTGCGCACAAAACCTTCCTGTCGCTGCTGGCCTGGGTCATCTATGCCATCCTGCTGGTGGGACATTGGCGGCTGGGGTGGCGCGGCTATACCGCCATACGCTGGGCCCTCGGCGGATTTATTGCCCTGATGCTGGCCTACTTCGGCAGCAAGTTTGTGCTGGAAGTCCTGCTCGGCTGAACACCCCCATGCACCACGCCGGAGCGACTCCGGAACCGGAGCCATCGCAGCCGGATTAATGGTTGCACGGGGGTGGCATCTGGGTGAAGATACCGGGTTCCTAAAGGCGATACAGGCACTTACCCCCTTTGAACGACGTTCCCCTTGGCCTTCTGTTTGGAATCCTGGCCTCCCTGATCGTGCTGTCGGCGTTTTTCTCCAGCTCCGAAACCGGCATGATGTCCCTCAACCGCTACCGACTCAAACACCTGGCGAAGAATAATCACCACGGTGCGCAGCGCGCGTCCCGCCTGCTGGAACGACCCGACCGCCTGATTGGCGTGATCCTGATTGGTAACAACCTGGTCAACAACTTTGCCGCGGCGCTGGCCACGGTAATAGCCGTGCGCCTCTACGGTGAGGGGGCCATTGCTGCCGCCAGCGTCCTGCTCACCCTGGTGATGCTGATCCTGGCCGAAGTGACGCCGAAAACCATGGCGGCGCTCTATCCCGAGAAAATTGCCTTCCCCGCCAGCCTGATCCTCAAGCCCCTGCTGTGGGTACTCTACCCCGTGGTATGGATGGTCAATGGCGTATCCAACTCACTGGCGCGACTGTTTGGTGTCGACCCCCAGCAGGTGAGTACCACTGAACTGCTGCACCCGGATGAACTGCGCACCGCCGTGGATGAACATGGCGACCTGATTCCCGACCAGCACCAGGGTATCCTGCTGAACGTGCTGGACCTGGAAAAGTCGACGGTGGAAGACATTATGATTCCCCGCAACGAAGTGGTCGGCCTGAACCTGGAAGATGATATCGAGACCCTGCTGAAAGAGATCCGCACCGCGGACTACACCCGTCTGCCGGTCTACGAAGGGGATATCAACAACATCGTTGGCATCCTGCACCTGCGTAATGCCGCACGCTTTATCTACGGCGACGACACCTCCGTCACACACGAGGCCATACGCCGCTTTACCCACGACCCCTACTTCATTCCCGAAGGCACCCCGCTGCACACCCAGCTGATGCACTTCCAGAAGCAGAAGAGCCGCATGGCCATCGTCGTGGACGAGTACGGTGATATTCAGGGCATTATCACCATGGAAGACCTGCTGGAGGAGATCGTCGGTGACTTCACCACCAACTCCGCCGAAGACGAGAACCCGGAAATCACCGATCTCGAGCAGGGCTGGTACATGATCGAGGGCGGCACCTCCATCCGCGACATCAACCGCCACGCCGGCTGGGACCTGCCCACTGACGGTCCCAAGACGCTTAACGGCCTGATCCTTGAGCAACTGGAAAACATTCCAGCCGGTAATATCGGCCTGCGCCTTGGTAACTACTACATCGAGACCCTGAGCCTGTCCGGCAAGATGGTGGAAATGGCGAAAATGCAAGCCTTCCGCTGAGGGCTTGCCAATAACCCTCAGGCACCACTCACGACATATAAACCGGCAACTACTCCCTCCCGACGAAGCACCCCCCTCCCCCAAACCGCTATACTCGCAGGATGCTATTTCCTGCGAGGCAGCGCTTATGTTTACGGTAGAACGGCTGGATGACCATACCCTTACCATGACCCTCAGCGGCAAGCTGGATAAGGAACAGATGATCAGAGCCCTGGACGACCTGGAAGCCCAGTCCCGGGGTATTGAGAATGGCAAAATGCTCTACGACATTGTTGAGTTTCATATGCCATCACTGGCGGCAATTGCCATTGAGTTTTCACGCCTGCCACGCATGCTCAAGCTTATCGGTCAATTCTCGCGTGCCGCCGTGCTCACTGACAAAACCTGGCTGCAAACCATGAGTGAATGGGAAGGCAAACTGATGCCGGGACTGGAAATCAAAGCTTTTGAGCGCCATCAGCGAGAGGCGGCCGAACTTTGGCTCAACTCTTAACCCGCAAGTTCAACAGAGAGCCCCCGTCCAGCCAACACACAACCTGAAGAACTGCTTATGCCCCTGGATGAACGGCTCACCCCGTGAAGCTATCGGCGACGCGCTGGACATCATCCCCAGAAAGCCGCTGTTCGCTCAACCGTCCAGAAAGCCGCCAGAATGCCAATCACATACACCGTAGCCGGTTTGATCAGCACCGGCACAGGCAGGCGCAAGCGCCGCACCAGCTGCAGGCAGGAGAGCACAACCCCGACAAACAGCAGTTGACCGATTTCCACACCCACATTAAAAAACAGCAGAGCCGCCGGGATATCCGTTTGCGGCAATCCAATCTCTCCCAGTGCGGCCGCAAACCCGAGGCCGTGCAACAGCCCAAACGAGAAGGCCACCAGCCATGGGCGGCGCTCGGTGAGTCCGGGATGACCACGATGTGAGCGCAGGATCTCTGTGGCCACAAACAGGATGCTCAGGGCGATGCAGGCCTCTACAGGTGGCACTGGCACATGCATCAGATTGAGGGAAGCCAGACTCAGGGTAATGCTGTGAGCAATGGTAAAGGCGGTTATGGTCCACACCAGCTTGCGGGTACTGTTTACCAGCAGCAGAAGAACCAATACAAACAGCAGGTGGTCCACCCCGATCAGGATGTGCTCGACTCCCAGCACGAAGTAGGTCATCACCACCTGACCCAGCCCTGCCCGCGCCTCGACCGTGTACGATGGCGCCTCCGGTACCAGGCGGTGAATCAGCGACGTGCCATCCAGGTACTCAATGCGCAGCAGCACCTCCGTCGCAACCTCTGGCAGCCCGGCAACAGTTATAACAACACCAGCCAGCCCCCCGGGACGTTGTATCATCCAGCTCTGCAGGTAGGCATTCCCGACCAATCCGCCCAACGGCTTATCCGCCACAGCAACGCTGGAGTCAAATACCGGCGTCAGCCCGGCCATCTGCCGCTGACTGCTGGCCGGCACCTTCCACAGCACCTGGTACAGCTCAGGCTGGCGTTCGGTAATTTGCAGAAAAGCGGGCCGGATCTCATCCGCCTGCAGAGGCATTGACCACAGGGATACCAGCAGCAACCAGCCAATGACGCTACGCATCATATGCGACCATCCCGGTCAGCCTCGATAACTACCGTGTACTGACGCCTCAGGTTATCGATCATGGCAGCTTTCACTTCCCGGCTCTTGTTGTCCTGCCAATCACGCTGCAGTGCATCACGCACTTCCGCCAGTTCCGGCAGGCGGGGCGGAACCACAGCCGTCAGCCTTACCAGATGCATGCCCAGCCCGGACGCCACCGGCTGCCACTGGTTCAACGCCAGCTCTTCGACCCCCTGCGCGAACGCCTCACCAAAGGTAGCCTTCATCCGGTAGGCAGGTACCTGGCGATAGCTGCGCTCCAGCAGGCTGCGATCCCCAACCACCTCGGACCCATCCAGCAACTGCTGCTGCAGGTCCTGCAAATATTGTTGCCACTGCGCCTCCGGTCCGTCGGTATTGATGTAGACCTGCTCAAAACTGAACAGGGCATCCAGCTGGTAACGACTGCGATGCGCTTGCAGGAATTGGGTCAACTCTGCATCAGACGGTGGCGACAAGGCCGATGCGTCGAGAGAGATAAATTCCATTTTCTGACTCAGGCGCCGGCGAATCACGCCATCACCCGCATCCAGCCCCAGGGCCATGGCCTGCCGGTAGAGCACCTCCTCGGTGACGAAACTGTCCACCAGTCCGGCCAGCTCCTGCTGAGTGGGCTCCCGTTGCCAGGTGCTCATAAAGCGTTGTCGCAGCTGCTGTATGCGGGCCTGATCCACCACAATGGTGGTGTCGTCCACAAAGGCATCGGGATTGAGGTAACTGTACAAAGCGAACAGCGCCACACCGGCGACTGCAAAATGTACCAAAGGCTCCCGGAGCCAGAGTTTTGGATTGAACATGGGGCTTCCCTGTGACTGACACTTAAACGGGTTTACACAAGCGCAGAACCCGCTATCAAACAGACCTCACTGTTGGGAAAGCCCCGTGCGATGTCAACCACAAACACCAATCCCGTTGCGGGAGCCTTGTTTGTCAGGCCAGCCTACCCCGCCTCCTGCTCCCCGTACCGACCGGCGCCGCCAGGGTATATGAAATACCAGACCTGTCGGTGCCGGAATTATCTGCTATCTTCAGAGCCATACCGACAAAAGGAAGGCCGCCGCAGTGAGCCTGTAACCCGGCCCAAGCGCATACCATACAGAGGGATTTTTATGATCAGCCTGCGAACCTCCCGTCATGCCGCCTTGCTGCTGGCCGCACTGGGCAGCGTGTTACTGGCCGCCTGTGGTTCCGACCAGAAAGGGTCAGACAAGGACACATCTGCAGCACCTGCCTCAAGCAGGCCTGAACCGGAACTCATCACCCCGACCCGCCCGGTGCGCAACCCGTTGATGGACGCCTATTTCGGCGAACTGCACCTGCACACGGCTTACTCGCTGGATGCCTATATATTTGGCAACACCATGAACGACCCCTTTACCGCCTATCGCTTTGCCAAGGGTGAAGAGGTAGCTCTGCCCACCGGCATTGCCAAGCGCATCCGCAAGCCGCTGGATTTTGCCGCCGTTACCGACCACTCGGAAGCACTGGGTGAATACGAGATCTGTACCAACCCGGCGCAGGACAACTACGACTCCGACACTTGCGTGGGCATCCGCAACTTCAAAATGCAAACCTTCCAGCAGCTGTTTTCCGGTATGGCCGTTACACCACCCGCACGGCTGGCTGACATCTGTGGAGAGGGCGGCAGTGAATGCCTGAATGCCATAGCCCCACCCTGGCAGCGTATTCAGCAAGCTGCCAACGAAAACTACCAGCCGGGTAAATTTACCTCGTTTGTTGCCTACGAGTTTTCTGCCAACGCCCCCGAAGGCCAGGGCGGCATGATGCACCGCAACGTTATCTTCCGCAGTGACAGCGTGCCCGACACGGTTTTCTCGGCCTTTGAAGGCACTGGCGAGGATCTGCAGGTGTGGCTGGAACAGAACTGCACCGACGACTGCCAGGTGCTGACCATCCCCCACAACCCCAACTTCTACTGGGGTCGACTCTACTGGGGCAAGAACAGCGATGGCAGCGAGTGGACCGACGAGCAGGTGGAGCGCCGCACCCGCTACGACCGACTGGTGGAGATTATGCAGATCAAGGGCAACTCCGAATGCCAGACCGGTATCATGACCACCGATGAAGAGTGTAACTTTGAAACGGTGTTCCAGCCCTGCCCTGAAGGCGAGAACGCCGGCTGCAGCAATGAGTACGCCATGGTACGTAACGGCCTCAAGCTTGGCCTGCAACAGCAAGCCGAAAACGGCATCAATCCCTTCAAACAGGGCTTCGCCGGCGGCACCGACAACCACAACGGCACCCCCAGCGATACCGCCGAAAACGATTTTGAAGGCCACTACGCCAACAACGATGGCACCCCGGAAGTGCGCCTGGGACTGAAAGCCAACCCCACCGCTGAAGCCATGGGCATGAGTGGCGATGACGACCCCACCCGCCTCTACAACCCCGGCGCCATCACCGGCGTGTGGGCCGAGAGCAATACCCGCGAAGACATCTGGGACGCGCTTTATCGTAAAGAGACCTTCGCCACCAGCGGCACCCGCATCAAGGTGCGGATGTTTGCAGGCTTCGAACTGCCGGACGATCTCTACCAGCAGGAGAACTGGGTAAGCACCGCCTACGCCAGCGGTGTGCCCCAGGGCGGCGATCTGGGCAGTGCAACGGAAGGCCAGGCTCCCAACCTGGTGGTATGGGCCCAGCGCGACCCGGACAGCGCCCCGCTGGCGAAGATGCAGATCATCAAAGGCTGGCGTTCGGCGGATAACGAATTGCACGAGATGACTTACGACGTCGCCTGCTCTGGCGGCGCCTCACCGGATCCTGCAACCCATCGCTGCCCCGACAATGGCGCCACCGTGGACCTCAACGACTGCACCATCAGCACCGACAAGGGTGCCAGTGAATTGGCAGCCACCTGGCAAGACCCGCAGTTCAACGCTGGCGAGCACGCCTTTTACTACGCCCGTGTACTGGAGAACCCGGTTTGTCGCTGGAGTATGTACGATGCAAAGAAAGCCGGCGTAGAACACCCGGCGGATCTGCCCAAAACCATCAGGGAGCGGGCCTGGTCTTCGCCCATCTGGTATACACCAAACTGATCACGAAGCACCTTAATTACCCGATCTAAAAACAGCCCGACGTAAAAAAGAAACCGCCGTTTGGCGGTTTCTTTTTTCGCTTCTTAAAGCATGCAACCGCAATTGCACTCGCTACTGGTTAATCTCTGTGTTCAGCGGTGAATGAGGAGAGTGACGACACTCTTCGGTCAGGAATCCACGTCCGAAACCACTATCTCCAGCACCCCCCGGATGAATTGTTCACCACTCTTAACCTTTGGAGCGGGAGCCCTTGACGCGCTGATAGAACTCAAGCGTTTGGCCCGCCAGACGATCCCAATCATAAGCCGACAAATCCACCTCACCCTGACCGGCACCGGAACCCACCCATGCAAGTGCGTCACCCAACGCCTGCGCTGAAAACTCACCTTCATAGGTTAGAACCCAATCCGGGTGCCGCTCCTGAAGCTCAAGAAACGCTCCCTGTGCCGGCCCCAGCACCGGGACATTCAGGGACAAGGCATAAAGTGCAGCGCCGGAATTGGAAACCCGCCGGTAGGGCAAGGCAATCAAATCAGATGCGAACACAAAGTTCGACATTTCATCTTCATCAAGTGCGCGATTAATGTACCTGATCCTGTCATTTCCCTGAACGGCACGCTCTATTTCGCCCTCAAGGGTTTTGGACCAGGACCTTCCTGCAATAACCAACACGGTGTTCTGCGGAGACAGTTCATTAAACACCCGGATCAATTGCAACGTATTTTTGTAACCGCGGATAAGGCCGTAGTGGCCAATCAGACACTGCCCCGCCCCTACCCCCAACTGACGCCGGCTCTCCTCTGCTGACTGTGAGCAATTTACGACATCCCGATAGTGACCATGGGGCACTACCGCACTTGGCTTGGCCGCTAATGCCGAATGTATGGACTCACATTGGCTGCGCCCGGTCTCCGACATGTAGAGACAACCATCGACCAGATAGGTAAGCACACGATAAAAGACCGCGGTGGACAGCCGGGAAGCATGCTTCTCATGAGGGAGCGCATTGTGGACAGTCCAGACAATCGGAATTTTTCTACGCTTATAGTTTGCCAGGGTAAACAGAAACCGCAGCAACGCCTTTTTATTCTGGCGTTTATTAAGTTTACGCAGAAATCGTTCCGGCCAATGCAGGTGAACCACATCGGCGACCACTGTTTCCGGGGTATCAGTAATATCGTAGATCTCAGCGCCTCGCGCGCGAAGCGATCCGTAAAACAGCTTCAGGTAAGGATTACTTTTCAGGTCAACAGTTTCTGTGACTAAGGATTTTATTGGGCTCATAGGATCAGGATAGACATTTTCAACGGGGCTCCAGCTCCGGGAACCACAGCATTACAACCAATGAAACAGAAACCGTTCCGCTCTGCGGATTAGACTTCACGTCCCGGGCAAACCCTCTGACTTCCGCCCGGCGATAAGGCTCTACCACGCGAATACTGTTGTTCGTGGCGCCAGCCCCGGCAGGCAACCATACAGTCAAAGCACTTTGGAGGACAACCACTTACAGAAGGCAAGCGTTGTATTTGAGACACACAGACAGGCTAAATAAGAAAGCCTTTTAGTTGAGGAGAAGGTTCCGGTCAATGGCACATCCAATACCACCCACCGGAACCAGTGATTACCGGCCTGCTGAACAGGCGGATAACCAAAGCCCTGTCAGCGCCCCTTGAACTGCGGTTTACGCTTCTCGAAGAAAGCCGCCCCGCCCTCGCGGAAGTCGTCGCTCTGGAAGCAGATATCCTGGCACTGGGACTCACGATCCATGATCTGGTCAAAGGTGGAGGTCTGGGACTCCTGGATCAGCTTCTTGGAGAAGGTCAGGGTGTAAGGCGCCTGCTCCGCCAGTTGCTGTGCCCAGGCTTTGGCCTCGGACAGCAGTGACTCAGCCGGTACCACACGGTTGGCCAGGCCCCAACGCTCACAGTCCGCTGCCGGCAGGCGCTGGGAGAAGGCGATCATCTCATAGGCTTTCTTGTTGCCCAGCGCGTTTTGCAGCAGTTTGTGGGTGCCTCCATCCGGCACCAGGCCAATTGCGCCAAAGGCAGAGTAGAGGAAGGAGTCCTCGGCCATGATCATCAGGTCACAGGCCATGGCCAGTGCACCACCGATGCCTGCCGCCGCGCCCTGTACCACACTGATCACCGGCTTGGTGTTCTTGGTGATGGACTGCAGCATGGGCGTGTATTCGCTGTTGATCAGGCTGGTAACAAAGCCGGGATCTTCCGGGGGGGGCAGCATCTCCTGCAGGTCAGCACCGGCACAGAAACCCTTGCCATTACCGGCCAGCATAATCACCCGCACATCGGTATCAAAATCCGCCTTGCGCATGGCTTCCACAAACTCACGGCGCAGGGTGCGGTTGAGTGAGTTGCGGGATTCGGGACGGTTCAGCGTGATGATGGCAACGGCGCCATCCAGCTCGTAAGTCAAAGTTTCGAAGTTGCTCATGGTGTGGTCCTTGTTATTTAGGCTCTCGGTGAGCGACACACTGCGAAGGAAAGAGGCCCGTTAACTGGTGGGCCTTTCAACAATCCTTGCCGTCATGGCGAGGAGCGCTTTCAGCTCCGCAGCAAAACGGTGAATTGCCAGAGGGTAAGAGAGGGGGGGGGCGGGCCATCCACTTACGGCACCCTGTAACCTGCAACGCCTCTGACATGGATCGCCGCGCTGCGCTCGCGATGACGACACTGGAATTTGTTGCATCCAGGAGGCCCGCAACATTGCGGGCCTCCTGTTCAGTCCACGATCAATCGCAAACTTACTTGGGCTGCATGCGGATGGCCGCATCCAGACGCACGGTTTCGCCGTTCATGTAGTCGTTCTCGACAATGTGCAGAGCCAGCTTGGCGATCTCTGCGGTTTTGCCCAGACGACGTGGGAACACGGTAGAAGCTTCCAGTGCCTTGTAGTAGGACTCTTCGATAGTGTCGAACAGTGGGGTATGGATCAGGCCGGGAGCAATAGTGTTTACACGGATGCCGTAAGGCTCCAGTTCACGAGCCATTGGCAGGGTCATGCCCACAACAGCGCCTTTGGTGGCAGAGTAAGCCACCTGGCCGATCTGGCCTTCGAACGCCGCGACAGATGCTGTGTTGATGATCACACCACGACAGCCGTCTTCGTTCACAGGCTCGTTCTTGGCGATCTGCTCAGCCGCAAGGCGGGCCACGTTGAAAGTACCTACCTGGTTGATCATGACGATCTTCATGTACAGGTCCAGTGGGTGCGGACCTTTCTTGCCGTAGGTTTTGCACGCAGGGCCGATGCCAGCGTAGTTGTTCACAATGTGCAGGGCACCGAACTTGTCCATCACGCCATTGATGCCGGCCTGCACAGACTCTTCGCTGGAAACGTCAACCTTGAAAAAAGCCACGTTATCACCCAGCTCAGAAGCTACCTGGGTGCCCAGCTCTTCGTTCATGTCGAAAATGGCAACGTTGGCACCCTTGGAGGCGTACAGTTCTACAGTCGCGCGGCCCAGACCGGAAGCACCACCGGTAACAATCGCTGTTTTACCTTGAATATCCATTGTTTTCTCCTGTTGTTTCTTGCGCCTTGTCAGGCACAGATTTCAAATCAAAATGACCTATCCCAACCACCGTCATTCCCGCGCGGGCGGGAATCCACAGCTCGTCCAAAATTCACTTCTGGCCTCACCATGGGTTCCCGTTTTCACGGGAACGACAGGACACTATTAAACCAGCAGCTCACCGGCAGCCAGCTTCTCACTCAGGATCGCCGGTACCGCAAAGCGCTCGCCATAGGCTGCTTCCAGCTCTTTGGCGCGGGCGATAAAGGCCGCAATGCCAATCTCGCCATTGTACTCGTAGGTATTCACCACCTGAATGAAACCGCCGGTCCAGGCCGGTGCGGCAATGCCCAGCATGGAGCCCACATTACCTTCGGCCACAGAACGCAGTACGCCCTCTTGCAGGCATTTCAGGGTCTCAATTACCTGACGGAACAGCAGGCGATCCTGCATGTCGGCTTGCGGCAGGTCAGCGCCCTCTTTGCCGTACAGTTCCGCCAGCTGGCCCCAGGGCTGCTTCACATCACCGTACTCGAAGAAACCGCCGCCGTGGTGACGGCCGCCGCGGCCAAACTCGTTGACCATGGTCTCGGCCACTTCGGTGGCCACGCTGTAATCCATCTTGGCACCGAACACACCCATTTCACGGTGAGTAGCGGCCATCTTGCGGATCAGCTCCTGACTGATTTCGTCGTACACGGTCAGCGGGCCCACGGCCATGCCGATGTACTTGCCCATGTTGTCGATCAGTACCGGGCTCAGGCCCTCTTTCAACAGGCGCACACCCTCGTCCAGGTAGGTAACGAAGACACGGGTAGTAAAGAAGCCCAGGGAGTCGTTGACCACGATTGGGGTCTTGCGAATCTGACGGGTGAAGTCGATGGCTTTCGCCAGCGCTTCATCGCTGGTCTTCTCGCCCATGATGATTTCCACCAGTGGCATTTTGTCCACCGGGGAGAAGAAGTGAATACCGATAAAGTTATCCGGGCGCACACTGGCTTCCGCCAACTCGGAAATAGGCAGTGAAGAGGTGTTGGAGCCAAACACGACGCCTTCGCCCAGATGTGCTTCCGCCTCTTTGGTAACCTGTGCTTTCAGTTCCTTGTTCTCGAACACGGCTTCCACGATCAGGTCACAGCCCGCCAGGTCAGCGTAATCGGCAGACGGCGTGATCAGGCCCAGAACACGTTCCTGGTCTTCAGCCGTCATACGGCCCTTCTCAACCTGCTTGCCCAGCAGCTTGGCACTGTAGGCTTTACCTTTTTCGGCGGCTTCCACGCTGATGTCTTTCAGTACCACCTGGATGCCAGCCGTAGCCGCACTGTAGGCAATGCCCTGGCCCATCATGCCGGCACCAAGAATACCCAGCTTCTTCACTTCGGAAGGCGCCACATCTTTCGGACGGGCAGCACCGCCGTTAACGGCGTTCATCTGGAAGAAGCCGGCGGTGATGGTGTTCTTGGCTTCCTTGGTGGTCAGCAGGTAGGCCAGGCCACGGGACTCCTGACGCATAGCGGATTCAAAACCGCTGCACATGGCTTCGCTGGCCACCTGCAGAATCTGCTCGGGGGCAGGCAGCAGGCCGCGGGTTTTCTTGAACACGGTGCCCACAGCGAGGGACAGGGTCTGGCCATTCACCGGATTCCAGACATCGCCACCGGGGATCTTGTGGCCGCTTACATCCCAGGGCTGGGCCCAGGCTTCGGGGTTGGCCTTGATCCACGCTTTGGCAGCCGGTACCAGGTCTTCAGCGTTGGCCACCAGCTCATCCACATAGCCCACTTTGGCCGCTTTGGCAGCCGGCATTCTGGCGCCTTCCAGCAACAGCGGCAGCGCGTTCACCAGACCCAGCATATGGATGGAGCGCACCACACCACCGGCACCTGGCAACAGGCCCAGGGTCACTTCCGGCAGGCCGATAATCACTTTGGGGGAGTCCCAGGCGATGCGACGATTACAGGCCAGGCAGATCTCCAGGCCACCGCCCAGCGCGGCGCCGTTGATCGCAGCCACCACAGGCACCTGCAGCTTTTCCCAGCGACGCAGGGGCGCTTTCAGCTCGTCCTCGATCATGCGGTAGGCAGACTCTTCCTCTCCCTTGGGGATGGAGGAGAGTTCCTTCAGGTCACCACCGGCAAAGAAGGTCTTTTTGGCAGAGGCAATCACCACACCGGTGAGGCCCGCTTCCGCTTCCAGCTTGTCCGCCACTGCTTTCATGGCGTTGCGGAACTGGACGTTCATGGAGTTAACGGGACCGTCCATATCCATGGTGATGGTAACGATACCGTCAGCGTCTTTTTCGTAGTTGAAACCGTGAATATTCTCACTCATGACTAATAACCCTTATTCTGTCGCTATCGTTGACTTACACGCGCTCGATGATGGTGGCGATACCCATACCGCCGCCCACACACAGAGCGACCATGCCGCGCTGCAGGTCACGACGCTCCAGTTCGTCCAGCAGGGTACCGACCAGCATGCCACCGGTAGCACCCAGCGGGTGACCCATGGCGATGGCACCGCCGTTGACGTTGACGATATCGTGGGACACGTCCAGATCCTGCATAAAGCGCAGAACGATAGAGGCGAAGGCTTCGTTCACTTCGAACAGGTCGATGTCTTTTGCTGTCAGGCCGGCCTTGGCCAGCGCTTTCTTCGCAGCAGGTCCCGGGCCGGTCAGCATAATGGTGGGCTCGGTAGCCAGTACCGCTGCAGAAATGATGCGGGCGCGGGGCTTCAGGCCCAGGTCCTTACCGGCCTTCTCGCTGCCAACCAGAACTGCCGAGGAACCGTCCACAATACCGGAGGAGTTACCGGCGGTGTGGACGTGATCGATGGCCATCAGGTCGGGGTACTTTTTCAGCACCATGTCGTCGAAACCCATGGCGCCCAGGGGCGCGAATACCGGCTTCAGACCACTCAGGGTCTCTACGGTGGTACCGGGACGGATGAATTCATCTTTGGCCAGGATCGGCAGGCCATTGAGGTCTTTCACCGCCACTACCGACTTGTCGAAGTAGCCATTGTCGCGGGCGAAGGCAGCGCGCTTCTGGGACTCGGCGGCGTAAGTGTCCACAACGGTACGGCTCCAGCCGCCAATGGTGGCGATGGTGTCAGCGCCAATGCCCTGGGGCACGATGCTGTCATTGAGAATCATCTCGGGGTCGTTCAGCCAGGCCCCGCCGGAGGCACCCATGGGCACGCGGGACATGGACTCCACACCACCAGCCACGATCAAGTCTTCCCAGCCGGACGCAATCTTCTGCGCGGCCATGTTGACGGCTTCCAGGCCGGAGGCACAGAAACGGTCGATCTGCACACCGGGGATACTCTCGTCCCAGTTGGCAAACTGCACAATGTGCTTGGCCACATCGCCGCCCTGCTCACCGGCCGGGGTAACACAGCCCATGATCACGTCGTCTACGTAGCTGGTGTCCAGGTTGTGGCGCTGTTGCAGCTCGGTCAGCAGGCCGGCACCCAGGGAGACGGGTTTGACTTCGTTCAGGGAGCCGCTTTGCTTGCCGGCACCCCGGGGGGTTCGAATCGCATCGTAGATGTATGCAGTGTGTGGCATCTCGGTGTCCTGTTGTTATGAGTGGAGAACGCGCATAGGCGAAGGCCGTCAGGAGCAGCCCCATGGGCAGAGGCGTGATTGTGACTCGGCCCACCACCCTATGCAATACGTGCATTTTGGGCACTATTCTGCCGCCAGATCGCCACAAAACAAGGATATTAGCGGACAAAAATTGACATTTTATCCCTCAGGAACCAGCATTGGCGTGTGAATAGACTGACTTTTTGACCCTTGGTGACCATTTACAGGTACTAGCCGATGCAGGAAATCTCCATTGCCCGCGACTTCCTGGAAGATATCCTCCTGCATGCCCGCCGTCAGGGGCTGGATACCCAGCGGCTGCTGCAGCGGGCAGGTATCGCCCCGGGGATGATGCAGCAGCGACAGGCACGCTTTACCGCCGAGCAATACACCAGCCTGCAAACAGTCACCATGCGCGAGATGAACGATGAGATGCTGGGCTACTGTCGCCGCCCCAGTAAAATCGGCACCTGGTCGGCGGTGTGCCACTGGATGATCCTGTGCCGCAACCTGAGCCAGGCGCTGAAGCGTTTCTGTTACTTCTACAGCATTTCCGAGTGTGCTTTTCAGGTAACGGTGAACAGTCGTGATGAAGAGCTGCACATCACCATTACCCCCTGGCATAACGACGACGTGGTTGGCCCCTACGGGTACATCCACTTTATCTACGCTCTCTACAAAGTGCTCTGCTGGCTCAGCGAGGAGCAGCTGCCCATGCTGGCCGTGCACCTCCCCTACCCGGCCCCCAAGGCACACAAGGAGTACCGGGCGATCTTTCCCGGCGCGCAACTGCTGTTCGATCAACCCGCAGGCGTTCTGGTGCTGCCGAGGCGTATCCGCGAACTGCCCATCAAGCAGACACCGGAGAGCCTGGTGCGCTTTCTTCGCAACCCCCTGCTGAATATCGTCATCAACGACTACAGCCAACAGACCTGGACCGGCCGCACCCGGGCGCTGCTGCAGGACCAGCTCACCAACATCCCTACCCTGGAGCAGGTGGCGGGAGAGTTGGGCGTGCACTCGAAAAAACTGCGTCGCGAACTGGAGCAGGAGGGCATCAGTTACGGAGAACTCAAAAGCCAGTTACGACGCGACATGGCCATCCGCCTGCTGACCCGTACCAGGACATCCGTGGAGCAGATCGCCTACCTGACCGGCTTTGCCGAGACCAGCACCTTTACCCGCGCCTTCAAACGCTGGACCGGCACCACGCCCTTCAGTTATCGCAAACTGGGCAGTCACTCCCAGGCCGGAGAGCGCTGACCCGTGACCAGCGATTAAGGTCCTACGCACAACACCACCGTCGCAGTTTCCCGTACAACAGGAAGATAACGGGCCGGTGTCCCAGTCTCCCGCACACTGCCTTGCACAACAAATCCCTTGCGATACTATTGGCCTCCCATGTCAGGTAACGACATTATTTCCAACAACAAAAACAGGGATAACTATGAATAAACTGGTTCTGGGACTGACTCTGGCTTCACTCTCCGCGGCGGCAAACATGGCAACCGCCAACAACCTGTGCCTGCTCTCCGGCACGCCTGGTCCCGAGCACGGCTACGACGAGATCAAACGCGTAAAAGTGGCAAAGCGTGGCTATGGCAGCGTCAACGAGATGATTCCCCAACTTCTCAACAAGGCCCGGGGATTGGGGGCAGATGCCGTTATTAACTACAACGGTTCCCAGCGTTTCGGCTTCTGGCCATGGCAGTTTGTACGCCCAACCGCCACCGGCACCGCCATCAAGTGGAAGCAGGCCGCCAACGTGGATTGTGAAAGCATGGGGGGGACCTACAAAACCCAGCTGAACGGGCCTCTCACCACCGACGTCTGATAACCGGCGCCGCAGGGTCGCCGGTGCGAGCTGTCGCGCCGCTGATCCTGCAACAACACCAACATCCGATAACCCACCACGGATTAACTACACAAGCTACGCGGATTAGCCAGCCAGGCTATAAGCGGTGGGATTTTTTCAAGCGCAGGTATTCACTGGCCAGTTGAATCGGCAAGCTGCCCGGCAAGGTGTCGATCACCGAGACGCCACTGACCACCAACTGCTCCATGACCTTGCGACGTTCAGCCAGGTAGCCGTGAGTGGCGGCGTAGCCGAGGGCATCGTCAAACGTCGCAACCGGCGCTGCCATGACCTGGTCAAGAAATTCCTCGCGCATGGAGGCGACAACCACCTCGTGACGACGGGAAAGCAGCTTGGTGGCCGCCAGCAGATCCCCGTAATCTTCATCTCGCACATTGCTGACAATCACCACCAGCGCACGCTTGCGATGACGGCTGGAAAAATCTTCGGCCGCCTGAATAAAGTCGCTGTGAGCCGGTGTACTCTGCAGGTCGTAGACCCGGTTAAGCAGGAGCTTGATACCCTGGTCGCCCTTCACCGGACTGAGCCAGCGCTCACGCCCGGCGAAGCTCAGCAAGCCCACCGCGTCACCCTGGCGGAAGGCGATCCAGGAGGTCAGCAGTACCGCATTCAGGGCATGATCAAAGTGGCTGAGTTCCCCGTCCTTATGCCTCATGCGCCGACCGCAATCCAGCAGGAAAAAGATATCCTGATCGCGCTCGTCCTGATACTCGCGGGAGATAGGTTTTCTGTGTCTGGCGGAAGCCTTCCAGTCCACCTGCCGCAGGGCGTCTCCCTCAATGAAATTGCGCAGTTGCTTGAACTCCATGCCCTCTCCACGCGCAAGAGCCTGGTGTATACCCAACTGACGCATCCGCTGCTCCATATCGATCTCGGCGAGATAGCGGACAGGGGCAAAATCGGGATAGATTTTCAGTTCCAACTCATCCCCGGGGCGCACACGGTGCTGCCACAACCGCAACCGCGACCAGATCCTTGCCACCGGCCTCGCCAGCAACAGGTCGCCGCGCAACACCGGTGTCACGGTGTAGCTGAGGGTCTGTTCGGTACCCGCAGGCAACACCAGCCGAGCCGGCATGCCCTCGATCTTCAGCGCCGCCACCGGCGCCTCACTGATGTATAAATCCAGCTGGCGCGACAACGGGTTGGCAATGGTCATGGAGACGTGTGAAGGCACCCCCAGCGCCAGGGATCCCGGCAGCTGACGATGCACGGCAACAGACGCCAACGGGCCCGGCCGCAGGGCATCCACCGCAGCGACAAGCAGCAGCAACAGCCCGGCGATCCACCAGCCAGACACCCACCCATCCGGCAGCTGGCCGGCGTAACGCAGCCCGGCCAACACAGCCGCCGCCAGCACCCAGGTAGCTGCCGCGGCAAGGAGCAGTAAGGCTGGCCTCATTTCCTGGGGGCATCCACAGTATTGAACAGCTGCTCGAGCACCAGGTCTTCAGACTGCCCGTCAATTTCCATTTCCGTCGCCAACTGGATGCGGTGGCGCATGACCGGCCAGGCCATCTTCTTTACATCATCCGGCAAGACAAAGTTGGAACCACGCAGCAAGGCGTTGGCCCGGGCTGCCCGCAACAGCGCGATAGAGGCCCGGGGCCCGGCGCCACGCTGGATAGCCATACTCTCGCGACTGGCCCGCACCAGGCGCACGGCATAGTCGAGCACCTGATCGTCAATCTCTACCGACGCTGCCGCCGCCTGCAACGCCACCACCTGCGCGGCATCAAGAATGGCGTCGCCGGCGCCCGCGCTGAGCGAATCGGAAATATGGCCGGTAGTGATGGAACGAGCCAGTTGTACCTCGTCCTCGTGGCTGGGGTAGTCGATAAAAATTTTCATCAGGAAGCGATCCAGCTCCGCCTCCGGCAGCGGGTAGGTGCCCTCCTGCTCCAGCGGGTTCTGGGTAGCCAGTACCATAAACGGCGCTTCCAGTGCGCGGGATTTGCCCTCAATGGTCACCTGACGCTCCTGCATCACTTCCAGCAGTGCCGCCTGGGTTTTGGCCGGCGCCCGGTTGATCTCATCGGCCAGTAACAGATTGGTAAACACCGGACCGGCGCGCATACGGAAGGCGCCCTCCTTCATATCGTAGATAGCGTGACCGGTGATATCCGCAGGCATCAAATCAGGGGTGAATTGAATACGTTTAAAATCGCCGCTGAAGCACTGAGCCAGGGTTTGCACCAGCAGGGTCTTGCCCAATCCCGGCACGCCTTCGATCAGGATATGACCATTGGAGATCAGCGCGGTCAGCACCTGATCCACCACCTCCGTCTGCCCCAGGAGCACACTATTGAGGCGATCCTTCAGCCGGTTAACCACCTCGACAGCCTGCTCGAAGGTCATGGGTTCAGTCGCGGTGGGTGGGGATAAATCCATCATAATGTTGACCTGATTTTCTGTAGGGATTGAATCATGAGGGTGAACTGTTCCGCCTGTCTCACATCCCTGGCGGAGAGGGCAAACAGCACATGCTGCAAATCCACACCGCTGTGGGCGGCCAGGATACGGGCCCTTTCGGACTCGTTTGAGCTGGCATAGTGACGCAGCGTCATGGCGGCACGCCTGTCAATTTCAGCGCGGATGCTGGCCACCAGGGTGCCACTGTCATGGCGCTGCCAGTGGAAGCGGGCCACCGCATTGATATGCTCTGACAGTGAGCGCCTGGCGCTGACAGTGGCGGGAACAGGAGGCAGGAAGCGCCGCCCCCTGTAGATAAGCCACAGCGTAAGCCACACACAGAATGCGATGATCAGTTCGCTGGCCGAGCGCCAGGCCAGGGTAAACAGCGTCGGCATGCGATTGCCGGAGAGAAACCAGACGCTGCCCCTGTCGCCTGCCAGTATGCTTAACAGATAGGCGTTATCGAACGCCCCGATCTCGTCCGAATGCCAGAGATAGGCATCCGAGGTCACAGTGATCAATCCACGGCCCAGCTCAAACTGCATAAAGTGCACGCCTTTGTGGCTGCCAGCCCAGTAGAGGGGAACCATGCCCTCATACTCATTCTCAGCGGTACCGTCCAGGTACGGGTGCCTGAGACCCCGCCCGGGTGAAAAATGAATCCTCAGTCCTGCGTCGGCATCATCAAAGTAGAGCGTAGTGAGATGATCAGGATCCACATCCTCGTCAGGGGACAGGTCATCTTCCTTGGGCAACCCGGAGCCCTCCTCACTCCCGCTCTCGCGCCTGAGCAACCAGTCGCCAAGCGGGCGGTGATCTTTATGCCCGTGCGTAACACCGCCTGCACTGCTGTTGTCGGCAGTTGTCGCGTCCCGGTTCTGCTCTGCCGTTACCTGATCACTGACGTCGTGATGCATTACGGCATCCGTAAGGGAATCACCTTCCTGTGTCTGCCCCTCAGGAGCGCCACCCTCACCATCTGCCGCAAGCTCATCTTCGGCAGCGTGTTTCTCCGCGCAACCACAACCGGTCTCTTCGGTGGTAACGTCCAGCATCAACAGCAGCGGATCCGCCTCTTCATACAGGTTGCCACCGGCGCCAACCACCAGGTTGCCTCCGGCTTCCACCCAGGCCAGTAGTCGCTCCGCCTGTTGCGACGTCAGCAGCGCCCGCCCTTCTTCAATAAACAGCGTGTCCATCTCTTCCAGCGACACTGTGTCGTTGAGACTGTACAGGGAGTGCGCCGGAATACCCTGCCGCTGCAGGTACTGCTGCGCCGCCAGATACGGGTTGCGGATAGCTTCCGGGCCCCAACCACCATCCCGCTCCGTGCTGTAGCGCTCAAACAACGCGAGGAAGAGATAGACACATCCCAGCAGCGCCAGCCCGTTCACAATCCACAGGCTCTTACTCTTCATCGTCGAAAAGCTCCTGCCAACGGATACAAAGATGATCAACGACCTGAGCGCCAGGTTCACGGTGACCGTAGGCGAGGCTCTGCCAGAAACCGGTCAGCTCCTCGGTGAAACTGCTGAGAGCCACGTTGCCGCCCACCCGGACCAGGGCAACGCACTCGCCTTCTGTATGGCTGTCGTTGAACACAAAGCCGTGGTTATGCATTAACCCGGAGAGGGTGGAACGATAGAGCAGGCTGAGGGCCTGGCGAAAGTCACCTTCACGACTGTAGTGCCGCACCAGCCCCGGAATATCGTCGGGCAAACTCTCACGGCTCACTTCCAGGCCGAAGAGCATCTGCGGCGTCTCCGGACGCGGCTGGCGCTTATCCCGATAGGCGATTACCGCGTTGCGGATCTCACGGCGATAGAAGAACAGAAACAGCACCAGCAGCAGAGCCATTGTGGCCCACAGGAACACCTCTATCACCGCTGCCAGCCACTCCAGGTCCGGCTCGTCACTCTCCTCATCGGCTGGAGCCTCCACCGAGAGCACCCTGTCCAACCACTCAACCAGGGTCACAAACCACTGTGGCAGGACCGCATTCCCCTCTTCACTCTCCGCCGGCTTGAGCCGCCAGCCGCTGGTTTCCACCACCTCATGGAAATCTTCACCGGCGAGGGTCTGGTTGATTAGTGTCTTTGCCTCTGCCGCGCTGCCGACGATTGCCGGTGGCTTGCTGTCATTCGTTCTGTCAATGGTTCTATCAATGGTTGTCTTACCCGTCGCGGCTTCACCGGCCCCGGCAACCGCAATCTCCGGCACAGCCACCGACGCAATGCACAGAACCAGCAACAGCAGTGAAAGCAACGACGATAGCGGCCGGGCGAGATATTTTTTAACCAGGTGACGGAAGCGGATCTCTATATCCCACGCCTCCAGTTCAATACGGCGACTGATGTACAGGGCAAAGCCTGCAGCGATGTAGAACGGCGCCACCAGCGCCATGGCCAGCACCGCCAGGGCAAAAAATGCCCAGTCGGTAACCTGCTCATGGGCAAAGACGAACTTCATCACCCTCCAGGTGAACTCGTCCGGCACCATCATCTTCAGCAAGAACACCAGACCGCAGACAATCAACAGCTCCACGCCCAGGCCGATCACCGTGAGCCAGAACGCCGCCCCGGTATTCTGCCGGTGCAGCACACTCAAGCGCTGGCGTCCCCGCGGGCCGGAGAGTCCCTCAAGCAGGGTTACCGGCATATCAAAGGAACGATTGAAATTGAAGCGACGCCACAACAACCAGGGGATACAGCCCTTGCGCCAGAGCGAGAACAGGCCCGCCAAACACTGCCTGATGGTGATGGGCTCATCAAACAGCGCCTGACTGAGAAAATAGAGCGGCGCACGGTCCAGCAACGGCTTCAACCACCAGACAAGCAACACCGCATAACCCGGGCTGCCAGGCAGCAGCGCCACCGCCAGCGTCGTCAGCACCAGGCAGGGCAAGGCCCAACAGGCAAACAGGGGCCAGTACCAGCGCCGCGCCATCAGAAAGCCCAGGTCGATGGCTTCCCAGGAGGTGCGTAGCCGCGGCGCTATGGCAATGCGATCAAGTTCCAACGCGACGCCCCGCAAACAGCAAATAAGCGCCCAGGAGCAACCCCATCAAAGCACCAACGCCATACTTCAATAACAATGGCAGCTCCCGGCTGGAGGACCAGAAGGCTTCAATAAACGCGGCCACCACCAGCATCAGGGCTGCGCCATAGACAATCAGCACCGCCTCACGCCCCGCCATGCGTATGGCATCAGCCCGGCTGTGCGGGCCCGGCGCCACCAGCGAAAAGCCCAGCTTGAGGCCGGCGGCCCCGCAGAGCACGATGGCAGTCAGTTCAAACGCAGCGTGCCCACTGACAAACCCGTAGAAAGTCTCGATATAACCGAGCTGTGTGAGATACCCGGCGATGCTGCCGATGGAGAGCCCGTTAAACACCAGAAAAAAGATGGAACCGAGGCCAAAGAAAATACCCGCCGCAAAAGTGCGGAAACCAATGCCGATATTGTTGTAGATATAAAAGCCAAACATGGCGACATCGGTTCCCGATCCCCGCTCCCGCCCGAGCACCGGGGACTCGGGGTTATACATGCTTTCATAACTGTGTACCGAGGCGCTGTCTGCCACGCTGTAAATGAGCTCACTGTTGCTGTAGCAGCCAATGCCCATTACCAGTAACGGCAACAGGAAAAGTGCGGCGGCGATAAACACATAGCTGCGGTTACTGCGCACCACCGACGGGAACCCGGCCACCAGGAACCAGAGCAGGCTGCGGCGCAGGTTATTGTGATGGCGATAGAGTAAACGATGACCTTCCACCACCAGGCGATTCAGGTAATTGATGAGATACGGGGTATAGCGGCGCCCCTTGGCCACAGACAGGTGCTGGCAAACGGCCCGGTACCGGGCCGGAAAATCCGCCGTCAGCATATCCTCCGGCGACGCCAGCATTGCCTCAAGCTGCCGCCACTGTTCGGCGTGCTGATCCTCGAAGACTTGTTGTTTCAATCCCTGTCACCCAAAAGCCAATTACCAATACCATGCAGCCGTCCCACCGCTTCGTCACCCGTCACCGACGTGACCGGTGCCAGGATATCTGCCAGCTCCTTTTGCCGCTCTGCACTGATGTCGCCATGCCGCTGTGAGAAACCGATGACCGCGATCTGGTCTTCGGCCTCCAGCGGAAAATCAGGTGCCCTGCCCACCACCTTCGACAGTGGTTTCTGTGGGCGCTGCATGTCCTTGTAGATCACCAGGGTACCAGCAGCCAGATCGCCAAGGCGCCTGAATCCGGGAGTGACCACCATGGCAATGATCCCGCCCAGATACATAAACGGCAGGAAATCGGCAGTGCGTAAAAGATTGCGAATGATTGAGCTGTTCCAGGTGACAGGCGTCAGGTCATCGTTAACCACAACGATATTGAAAACCTGTTTTCCCGGCGTCTGCCCGCCGCGCATCACTTCAAAATAGACGGGGTAAAACCACTCAACCATAAAGACGAGAAACAGGAAAATACCCATGCCCGCCTCACCCAGAACGGCCAGCACGATGAAGATCACCAGGATGGCTGTAAAGCGGATCGCCAGGTCAAGCAGATAGGCCAGAACCCGGGGTACCGGGCCGGCCATCGAGGCTTCGAGATCGATACCCTCAGGGGTCTCCACCCGGTAACGGGTATCGATTTTCTCCGTCATCATCAGGAATAGTGCGCGGGAATACGGAGTTAAATAAGAACGGTGTCCTTCTCCGACTCAACACCGAACATATTGCGGTAGGCTATGCCGAGGGCAATCATCAGCAACGGGTAGGTCCAGATCAGCCCGATGCCGAGCGGGATCATACCGATCAGGTTGAACAGCGCCAGCACAAACATCAGCCCGAACATCGGGAACCAGTGTTTGGTAACTGCCTTGCGCGAGGTCTCCAGCGCTCGCCAGGGGGACATCTTTTTATCCACAACCAGATAGAGCGCCATGGAATAGGCAATGGACAGGTAAATGCCCGGAATTATCAGCAGCAAAAAGCCGATTACCAGTAATACATACATGAGGATCATGGTAATGCCCAGCGGCACTATCGCACGGTAATACTGCAGAATATCGGTGCTTTTCAGGGGGCCATCCACCGCTCGCCTCACCCCCATCATTCCCAGGCCAACCCAGAGCGGCGTGGTCACGAACATCAGTATCATCGATTCAATAAATGTTCCCGCCAACATGATCTCCAGCATGCCCGGGGCCCCGGCCGCTTCAGAGTAAATACCGGAATCGAGTCCGATGGCATGGAAGACAAACCGGAGCCCCACCACAACGGCGACATAGATAAGCAT
This sequence comes from Pseudomaricurvus sp. HS19, assembly GCF_009857815.1. Lineage (GTDB taxonomy): Bacteria > Pseudomonadota > Gammaproteobacteria > Pseudomonadales > Cellvibrionaceae > Pseudomaricurvus. Next base: position 1,389,457 of record NZ_WVVW01000001.1, read on the forward strand.
ATAAATGAGCAGTGCCAGCTGAAACTTCCACTTGGTGCCGGACACACGCGCCCAGGCCTCACTGATGACTTCACTGGTCTGCAGGGAGTACTCCCCACGCAATGCGCTCTCGACCGAGCCCCGGGTTATATCCTGGGGTGCATCTGTCAATTGGGCTTGGGGGGCTTGGTATATCTCACTCACCAGGGATCTCCTTTTTATCCTTGTGATCTGAAGCAGAATTCGCGCGTCGACATGGCCACTGTCCAGGGGTCATGAAGTCCAGCCTGCTTCTATTGATTTTATGGGCTGGTGTGACTAACGGCCGCCTATTATGCACAATATCCACGTCGATAATGAGTGATACAACGCAATAAATTTCACTTTGAACGCCACAGTCCGTCCCCTGCCGCCCGTGCTGTTATCCGTTGAACCCCGGTCAGTCACACCCTGGCTTCAACGCACACTCTCATCCCCGGTTTCCCCTGTACCGTTGTATTGAGCTATCTTTAGTTTCAGATTCCAAACCAGCGGCTGGCCGCAGACGAAGCAGTAATGCTGGCTTGCACCTGCCGCCACACAGAATACGCACATTTCTGACCAAATTTTAACCAAGGCGTCTCGCGGCGAACCGACACTTACCTCAAGGAACACGAGAAGATGAAACTACAACACCTGCTTGGAGCACTGCTGCTGACCTGCGCCTTTCACACCCATGCTGACGACCACAGCCGCACCGTCTCGGTCAGTAACTATCACGATGTGCTGAACCTGTTTAACGAGATCGGTTATACCGCCAAGCAGTGGCAGGCCGGGATTCGGGAGGTACCCCGGGTCGAGATCATGTCCATTCCCGCTCGCTGGCAGACAGAATCCCAGCATATTCCTGTAAAAGAAAAGAAGACCATCTTCTTCCGCCTCGCCGGCTCGGGCGTATTACTGGCCAATGAGAAGATCGCCGCTGAGCGCAAAACCCTGCAAAACAAAATTAAACAAAAGAGCGCCGCCTCTGACCCCTGGACACTGGAACTGGCCCGCAAGTACAAGGTGGCCAAGGATGAAACGCAGTCACTGACCCCCGAGCAACTGGACAAACTGCTGCTCCGGGTCGATACCGTGCCGCCATCACTGGCCCTGGCGCAAGCGGCCGAAGAGAGCGGCTGGGGAACGTCACGGTTTACCATTCAGGGCAATGCACTGTTTGGCCAGTGGGATTTCAGTGGTAAGGGGATGAAGCCCAAAGAGCAACGGGCCGAGCTGGGGAATTACGGGCTGGCCAGTTTCGACAAGCCACTGCTTTCCGTAGAGGCCTACCTGCTCAACCTGAACACCAACAGGGCCTATAAAAAACTGCGGGACAAGCGCGCCGCCATGCGCAACAGCGGCAAGAAACCCAGCGGCTGGGAGCTGGCCAAAACCCTGGACAAGTACTCCGAACGCGGCACTGCCTATATCGACACGCTGCACACCATCATGCGGGTCAACAAACTGGCTGCCACCGATGACGCCTATCTGTGGGAGAAAGGCACAATCCGGGTCGAGCCAACCCCGGACCAGCAATAACACCAACCAGCACGAATCGGCTCCGCCTGTGGTGCCAGACTACTGACCCACAGGCGCAGCCGCGAGTTTATTCCGACTCGTCCGCTTCCCGCAGGCGCGCCTGACGCGCCGCTTCTTCCGCCAGCACCGCCCGAATTTCCTGCAGCACGCTGTCGGTATCCGCCGCCTCTTCCGGATCGGTAAACTCACCACTGAGTTCACTGTCGGGATGCAGGTCACCACTTTCGAACAGATCCCAGATCTCATCGGCGTAACGACTGAATTTTAACTGTGGCGCAAATTGGGCGTAGTAGTTGGTCATGTTATCGACGTCGCGTTGCAGCATGCGTCTGGCGTTGTTGTTATCGGCCGCAAACACTGCCTGGGGCAGATCAATAATCACCGGCCCGTACTCATCCACCAGGACATTGAATTCAGACAGGTCGCCGTGCACCATGCCGGCACAGAGCATAAGCTTGATGTAGTGCATGACCAGTTCGTGATCTTCGATGGCCTGCTCTTCACTCATCATCACATCGTTGAGACGCGGTGCCGGGTCGCCCTCTTCATCGCGGATCAGCTCCATCAACAGCACTCCGTCAAAACAGCCGTAGGGCTTGGGTACGCGTACACCCGCCTGCGCCAGGCGGTAGAGGGCATCTACCTCGGCGTTTTGCCACAGCTCTTCCTGCTGCTGGCGGCCATACCTGGAACCCTTTTCCATGGCCCGGGCACGACGACTGTTACGGGTCTTGCGTCCCTCCTGGTACTGGACGGCTTTTTTAAAACTGCGCTTGACCGCGTCCTTGTAGATTTTGGCGCAGCGGGTCTCTGCCCCGCAGCGCACCAAAAACACGTCGGCCTCCTTGCCACTCATCAAGCGTGAGAGCACTTCGTCGATAATGCCATCTTCAATCAGCGGCTGGAGCCGTTTGGGAGCTTTCATACAGGCCTTACAGAAAAATACCGGAACCGCGGGAAACCAAAAATCGGAGTGAAAAGCTGTCGACCCCGGACTGTGGGACCAGCAGTGAGGGAGCCCCGGCACCGGCCTTCAAGAGTCGATAAGGATAAGGGATTGCAGTATCACCGGATAAGGATTGTATGCCCGGCCCGAACATTAACAGCGACTGACAATACCGCTCCTGCCGCTTTCACTCCAGGTCGCCATCTTACAATACATCCCCATGCGCTTATACGTCTGTGACCAGCCGGCCCCTCGTAAAGGGAACGGGACTGACATAGGAAGTGCGATCAGGTTAGGCCGCCGCTTGCGTTACCCCCCGGGTGAGAAGGTCTTGATAAACAGGTCCCCATCCATGACGCCGTTGAAAAAGCAGTGGTCCTTGAGCATATCCACCATATTCTCGGCGCCACAGAGGTAAACCAGAAAACGCCTCAGTTTGGGATGGCGCTGGGGAATCAGCTCTACCAGGTCCCCTTCCAGAATACCGGGGTCCTGGCTGGTATTGCGATGCACCACCGGGAAGTAGTGCAAATCCCGGTGTTTGTCTGCCAGCGCTTTCAGCTCATCCACCATATAGAGCTGCTGCGGTTCACCGGCGGCGGCGTAGAGATAGATCTCGCCGTGATGACCATCGTTCAGTGCCTGCCGCAGGATGCCGGAAAGCGGCGCCAGTCCGGTGCCGGTGCCCACCAGTAGCACCGGCTGTCCGGGCATGGCGGGACTGTAAAAGGTATCCCCGGTGGCCGGGCTCAGCTGGCACTGTTCCCCAACCTGCAGCTCATTTTCCAGCCAGTGGCTGACCAGGCCGTCCGGGCGACGCCGCACATGAAACTCCAGGTACCCATCTTCGGTGGTGCTGGCGATGGAATAGGTTCGACCGCGGGTCTCGGTGCGCCAGATGATGATGTGCTGGCCGGCACGCCAGTCCATCTCGGCGCGAAAGCGCGCCAGCAATACCCGCTGATTGAGTACCCGCTTTTCGATCAGGGTGGCCTGGCTGCGGGCTTCGAGGTTGCTGGCGAGGGTGAAATGCAGGTCAGTTTCCGGGTAGCACTGGCAGGTAAGAAAATAGTTGAGGCGGCGTTGGTTCAGCGTCAGTCCCTGCTGGGCCGCAAGTGGCAGGTCGCCTTCCAGCGCCTGGGCTATGCAACCCTGGCAGATGCCTGAGCTGCAACTGCAGGGCACCTTGAATCCCGACTTCTCCAGCCCCTCCAGCAGGTTTTCGCCGGCGTCCAGGTCAATCTCATGGTCTTCATAGGTGATTGTGGGCATACATCTACCACTCACAAATAGTTGACTGAGCTCCCGCAAGTTTTGCGCCAGAAGATCAGCCTGTCCGGTCACCATTTAACGATTTGCCAACTGGAGCCGGGATACAAGCCCCCGATATTCCCCACAGGTATCGTTAATTCCCTGAATTCAATTTAGCGGAGGCTTCTGCTGCTCCCCGAGGTATCCATAAAGGCGGTTTACCAGTCATCCGCCGCGACAATCGCCACCACCCTGTTCAGCGGAACCTAAAAACGTACCAGTGTGGTGCAGCGGTTGCTGTAACCCACCCGAGGCCCCGGCACCTGCCCCAACAGGGCCGCCCCCGGTCTGGTGCTGGCCGCCAGCGTGTTGCCCAACCCACCCGAAGCATTGTTCTGTTAGAAACAGAAACCGCAAAAAAATCGACAATTGTCAGTCGGAAGCCGGGCGACCATACACGCTCCCCGCCCCGACAGTCGCCCTGACCGCCCCCATAACCAACTGTTTTTATTTAAAATTCCAACCGGGAAACAACGTCCTCACCTGAGCACCCCCAGGCATCTGGCACGGAATATGGATAGCCCTTGTTAACAGCCTCTGTGGACATCCCCACAGAGTTCACCAACCCCGATTTCACACCACAACCCCGGGACGTTGCAGCCAACCATGTCCGAGATCATTCAGTTTCCCGTTACCAATACCAAACACAAATCCGACGTCGATTCGGTCATCGACAAGGCGCTCAGCTCCGTTCCAAAACCGGACCGGGAAAAGTTGCGTTTCGAACTGATAAAGACCATCGACAGCTACGATGCCTTTTTTACCGAGTGGAGCCTGGATGTGCCCCTGGACAGCAGCGAGATCCTGAAAAAGCAGATCTTTGACATTGCCCGGCAGGAACACGAGCGCAAGATGTTGATGCTGAAAGACATCATCCGCCTGAAGATCAAGGTGCTGGTGACGGAGTACCACCAGCGACGCTAGCTGACGGTCTCCAGAAACCCCTTCACAAACAGGCTCCCCACCCGGCCCTCACGCCACAGGGACCGGGCGCAATACCCGCCTACCGTCTAGCGGGCAATCCCCACCTGCCGCAGGCTCTCTTTCCAGCCCGCCGGATTGAACAGGCGCCCCCGATCCGCGAAGTAATCGGTGGCGTTGTCGAACATGTCTTCCAGTACCAGCGACACAAACTCACCGGCCCTGGAGGACTCCAGCAAATCCTCCGGTACGGCGCGCTCGAAGTAGAGGGTGTTTTCCTGCTCGGTGTAGCCGCCCATGCGCATACCGGTAAAGCCGGGGTTATCCGCCTTGTAGGTGAGCATAAAGGTGATATCCAGCGAAGGGCCCGGCGGCAACTTGCCCTTGCGATCGTGCTGGGTCAGCACGGCGGCGGCATTGGTGATAGCTTTGCTCATTTTGCTCTCCATCACCTCTCGGGCTGGAGATTTAATGCTGATCGATAGGCCCACTGTCGGATTCTCCTTTATCTCTGCTGTATTGATGCAACACATACAGAAGGTGGGCTGCAAGTTTCACTCCAGTCGCGGCTATCCATGGCCGCTTACGATTTGAGGGGAACGAAATCAAAGACTTAACGCGCAGACATTACCGTCGGTGCATGGTTACAAACAGCGTGTCTGTTGTCGCATTTACCTCACGCGACAGACAAACACTCTGAGCACCCACGATTCAGACGACAAAAGGGGCGGAAGTACTCCGGAAGGCTGAACATCATTAAACGACTAACAACGACGCTGCCGCACCGAACGACTATCCGACAGCCAACAGTTGGGGCCACTCCCCTTCCGGCGAGCTGCCCCATCCAGGGTCCAATCAGTGCTTGCTGTGTTTAGCCAGCTTATCCAGCAGCTTTTGTCCCATCCCTTTAATCTCAAGCAGTTCTTCATGACTTTTATAGGGACGACCATCTTCGATAGTGCGGGCCAGCTTTTTGGAAACACCCTTGATGTTTTCAAGTACAGAGCGGGAGGCGCTATTGACCAGCAGCAGTACCTGATCCCACTCCCCCGCCGGCTTGCCGGGCTGCTTGCTCTTCTTCTGCTTTTCCCCGGCCTCAGACTGAGCGGCCTTTTCCAGGGAGGGCTTGACTGCGGTTGCCGGTACCAGCTCACGGGGGTCGGCGGCATCCGCGTCTGCAGAGCTTTCCTTAAACGCCACGGTGATTACATTGCTGCTCTCACGGCGTGAAACCTCCACCTCCGGTCGCTCGTCAATAGCGGCTGTGTAAGGTGTAGAAAAGTTCACCGCATCGCGGGTCACGTAGCCAGCACCATCCCACTCCCGCAGCATCAGGCAGAGGTGCCAGCTGCCAGTCAGCGGCGCAAAAAAATTGAGATCGTAGTGGCAGCCTCGCAGGCAGTGCTGGCCGGTGAGTTGGCCGACCTGCGTCGCCGCTACCGCCAGACCATTGAAGTCGCCGCCCTGCCAGGGCTGGGAGAGCGCCCACAGCTCCAGCGACAAGGTGCCGCTGATATTGGCGACGTCACGGTTGTTGGCAATCTCATCGATGGTGACGATGACACGATCGCCCTCAATGCGATAACCGCAGTTACCTCCCATAACCAGGGAGGATGACAGCTGCCGGACAGCAGCAGGAGACGAAATCAGGTGCATGGGCTTTATCCTTTTATGGCTGGCGGGTTAAACACCACCATTGTAAAAAGCGCCATATGACAAAACGGATACACCCTGATGGCAGTGGCATGACAGGGAGTCGTTGCGGGCCCCCGGGGCTGCAGGTGAACAAATCCAGCTTTACCCGGTCCAATGCCCCCGACCCTTTCTGTATAATCGTCGACCACATTGGTCAACCCTGGAGCTTCTTTTGTCGCGCCTCATGTCGCACGCCAGACCACTTTCCCTGATTCTTGCCGTTGCCCTGAGCCTGTCCGGGCTGGCGGCCTGGTCGGGAGCAGAGTCGCTGCAATCCAACGAGCAAGTCGTGGTGGCCGGCCAGGCCATGACACCCGCCAGCTGTGTACAGCAGCTGCAATTAACCCGGCAACATGCTTACCCGGATCAGTATCGCCTGCCGCAGGAGCTCTCCCTGATCAGCTGGAACATCTACAAAGCCCAGCGCGACAATCTGCAAAGCGACCTGCAACACCTGAATGCCGAGGCCGATATCCTGCTGCTGCAGGAGGCCCTGCTGGACAACAACCTGCTGGAGCTGAAGCCCTACTGGCGCTTTGCCCCCGGCTATAAGGAAGGCGCCCAGCAGACCGGCGTTCTGACCCTGAGCCGCTGGCCTGCGGTTCTACACTGCCATTTCGAGCACACAGAGCCCTGGCTGCGCACCCCCAAGGCCACCAATATCGTCCAGTACCTGCTGCACGATGGCCGTCAATTGCTGGCCATCAACCTGCACGCCATCAATTTCTCACTGGGTTTGGAGGATTACCGCCAGCAGCTGGACGATGCCCTGGCGGTGGTGAATGAGCATCAGGGACCGGTGATTTTTGCCGGCGACCTGAACAGCTGGAGCCTGCGGCGGGGCAAACTGCTGGATCAGCGGCTGCAGGCGCTGGGATTGCAGCCAGCAACCTTTGCCGACGACAACCGCACCCGTTTCCGCGGCCAGCCGCTGGATCACGTGTGGTTGCGGGGGATCGCTATCCAGCACACCGCAGTGCCGGTGGTATCCAGCTCCGATCACAATCCACTGCTGGTCAGCTTTAACCTCCGCACGCCGGAGGCGAGTGCCCCGGCTGAATCGTTGGCGGTTGTTGGCCCCGCTCTCCCCCGAGACGCACAACCGCTGCAGGTCCAGTAAAATGCTGACACCCACCTGCTCACAAGTCATGTCCTTCCCGGGCAGAAACCGGTCATACCCGCGCGAACCCGGGTCATTCCCGCGCAGGCTGGAATCCACTGCTGGTACTGCTGACCTGGACTCCCGCCTGCGCGGGAGTGACGCCCTTGGGGTATCGGCCAGGCCTCTCAAGTTATTTCAGACATATCTGTGGTTGCTATTGGCCATGCTCGTCAGCAGCCACGCAGCAACAGCCGCCGACCAGCAGACAGAAGCGGAGCGGGAGATTCAATACCTGATTACATTTGTCGCAGACAGCGGCGCCTCGTTTGTCCGCAACGGGACAGCTCACGACGCCAAAGAGGCAGCGGGTCACCTGGCGATGAAATACCGCAATGCCTCGCGCTACGCCAAAACCGCGGATGATTTTATCGACAACCTGGCCAGCAAGAGCTCCATCACCCGCAGGCTCTATACCGTCACCACCGCCGATGGCCGGGAACTGACCGCCAGCGAATGGCTACATAGTGCACTGGATGAGTACCGCCAATCGGTCAGCGCTTCCAGCCCATGATTCCACAGCACGTAAACTCCAGTGGCTGCGCCGTGCAAATTCCCGCAACCGTTAGCCCGCAGCGTTCAGCGTCAGCGCAAATTGCCCAATCAGCTGATCCACCGGAATGGTGACGTAGGACTTGTGGTAGTAGTCGTTGTGCACCACATGCCCATCGACAGTGATAATGTCCAGGTCCATGGTTCGCGGCCCTGACTTGATCGGCCCTTTGACACGACCGAGTCGCTCTTCCACGGCTTTCAGGTAGGCCTTGAAATCGTCATGGGCCAGTGGCGAGGCAATGTAGTAAGCACCGTTCACAAACCAGGGCTGATCCTTGAAGCCGTCCGGTTCGGTATCGATATAGTCCGCGATGCCCAGCAGTTGAGTCTCTGCCGCCAGAATGGTTTCGCACTCGGCCAGGTGTTTGCGCGGTTCGATATTAGAGCCCACCGACACCAGGTAGTGATGCAGTTTTGTGTGTTCCACTGCCATCAGCGCTCATCCCCACCCTGCTGTGCCGCGTAGGTCTCAGCGTTACGGCCAATATGGTTAATGCCTTCGCCGCCATCCACAAACAGGCACTGCCCGGTGACAAAATCGTTATCGATCAGGTAGCCCAGCGCCTGGCACAGGTTATCGGTCTTGCCCTGATGTTTGAGGGGAATGCCGTCAATACGCCAGTCAATATAGTCGCTGGTGCGCACCACGCCCGGCATGACCACACCCGGCGCTATACCGTTCACACGGATGCGGGGCGCAAACTCCATGGCCGCCATGGTGGTGAAATCAGCGAGAGACTTCTTCGACAACAGATAGGCGCTGTAGTGGTACTGCTGGTAGGCAATCTTGTTATCGAGAATATTGATCACCTGTCCCTTACCGACTTTTTCGGCAAAGCGGGCGGTGAGCAGGAACGGGGTAAAGCAGTTCACCTTGAATTGCTGCTGCAGCAGTTCGAGGGTGGTTTGGCCGGTGGGTGCCGCATCGTAGACCGAGGCGCTGTTGAGCAACAGTTGCAGATTCGGGAAGGCCTGCAGGGTGGCATCCAGCAGGGCCGCGGGATCATCGCTGGCGAGAAAGTCCCACTGCAGCAAGTCGCAGCGGCGGCCGCGGGCGACGATATCCGCCTGCACTTGCTGCGCCTGTTCCCGGGAGCTGTTGTAGTGCAGCGCCACGTCGAAGCCCTTCTCCGCCAGGTAGAGCGCAAAGGCGGCCCCGAGGCGTGTGCCGCCGCCGGTAACCAATGCTGCGGGAGTGGTCATAAGCGTTCCTGTAACCTGTAATCTGGTGCGTATTATAACGACTGAGCTCTCAGGCGTCGCTGCGACAGGCAAACAGCTGCGCTTCCAGCGGCTGCCAGTCCATGGCCTCGGTGTGGATCATCTCCAGCCGGCTCTCCCGGGCTTCGGCAGTGGGCTCAACCGAGACGGTGGTGCGCATGCGATTAAACAGGAACCAGCCGCCGTCACAGCGCAATACCCCTTTTACCCGTGGTACAGGCACATTGCGCAGGAAGGCCAGCAGCGCGTCTTCGTTGAAGCACCAGTCCACCGGCAGGCGCCAGCCACAGCTGCTGCCAAACTCCGCCTCGTTTTCCAGCCGCAGGGGCTCGGTCACTGGCGGAGCCTCCGCCGCTTCCGTTACCTCGTTGAGCGCCGCCGCTGACGCCGGGCGCAGGCGATGTGAGGCCGACTGCACCTCCACCGCTGGCGTCTTGCGCTGGTGATCCTCACACAACCACTGCCAGGGCAGCTCACCATTGCGGATGGCCCCTACATGGGTTTTCTGCCCCCGCCAGGGCTCACAGTACTGTTCGAAAGCCGCGCGCTGCGCCTCATCGGCCTCATCGGCCTTGGTCATGATGAGGGCATCCGCCAGCTCTACCTGGCTGCGGAAGTTGGGCAGGCTGTTAATCTGCTCCTGGGTCACGCTCCAGGGGTCGATCAGGCACACCATGGTTTGCATGCGCAGCAGGCTTGCGTACTCGTCGCTGGTGAACTGGGTGAGGATCTGCTGCGGATGGGCCAGCCCGGTGGGCTCAATGAGGATACGGTCGGGGCGATGCTGGCGGACCAGCTGATTGAGGGCAACCCTGGATGGGATGCCCACGGCACAGCACATGCAGCCGCCGGGCACCTCCTTCACCGCAATGCCATCGGCCTGCAGCAGGGCACCGTCGATACCCACTTCGCCAAACTCGTTGACCAGTACGGCCCACTTTTCATCCACCGGCTTGCTCTGCAGCAGGTGGCGAATCACCGTGGTTTTACCGGCGCCGAGAAAGCCGGTGATGATATTGGTGGGTATATTGGCCAGTACTGCTTTCATAAATCCGGACTCGTCCCGTACTACGTGGTGTCATCAGCGCGCCATTGTAACGGAATGACAGCGGCTGTTGCGCACCCAAATCAAGCTTCGCCCAGGTTCGGCTGCATCAGGACTGGTGGGCATGAGGGTCGGATTTAACCGTCCAGATCAACAGCAGGCACAGCACCGAACAGGCCCCCTGGGCCAGAACGATATAGAGGACACTTGCCGGCAGCAGCGACGACAGCGCAGCAATCCCACCGGCGATGGCAAACTGACCCGCTCCCATCAGGGCAGCCGCAGTGCCAGCGTTTTGAGGGAAGTACTCCATAAAACAGGCCTGGGTATTGGAACCCACGCCCCCCAGGGCCCCCACCGTAATCATCATCGCCGGCAGGAACAGCCACAGACTCGGGGCAAACACCAGCACCAGTATCAGCAGCACAATACCGGCCGCCTGCATCGACAGCGCCGCCCGCAGCACCACCACCGACGTCACCGATTTCAGCAGCCAGCGGTTGATCAGGTTGATGACCAGCATCAGCACGATATTGGAACCGAACAGCATGGAGAACTGGGTCGGCGAGGCACCGAAGTGCTCCTGATAGATAAACGAGGCGTGACTGATAAACAGCAGCATCACCGAGAAGGCCAGTGATTGCAGCAACAGGAAACGCAGGGCCTGGGGTACCGCCAACACCTGCAGGTAGCGACGCAAGGCTGGTACCGGCTCACCGGTTGGCACCTCGGCCCCACCCTTGAACACGACCAGCCGCAGCATCACCATCTGCATCAACGCATAGACACCCAACATGGCAAAGATACTGCGCCAGCCCAGCAGCTCCAGCAGCAGGGTCCCCAGGGATGGCGCCAGCGCCGGGGCCGCCATCATGATCAGGCCGATCAGACTGAAGAAGCGCGCCGCCTCCTGTCCGGAGAGGCGATCCCGCACCAGTGCCGGCACCCCGACGATGGCCCAGCCACCGCCGAAAGCCTGCAGGGCCCGCAACAACAACAGTTCCCACACACTGGCCACTTGCGTCAGCATCAGGCTGGCAAACGCGAAGATTCCCAGTCCCACCAGCATCACCTGCTGGCGGCCACAGCGGTCAGACAGAGGCCCAGCCACCAGCTGGCCAATGGCCAGTGCGCCGATATAGACAGCAATACTGAGGGAGACAGCGTGAACCGTGCTGCCCAGACTTTCGGCAATGGCAGGAAAGGCGGGCAGATAGGTGTCTATCGCCAGGGGGCCAAGCGCGGTGGTCATCGCCAGCACGACGGCGAAACGAAAATGGGAGGGAGAAGAGCTGTTAACAGGGCTGTTCACAGGGGCATTCACAAGGGACTCCGTACAGGCTGGTCAGGTGGCCCGGTTATGGGCGGCGGCTATTGTGCCATACAGGAGCGGTTACGGCCCTCGCTTTTGGCCCGCAGGCAGGCGTGGTCCGCCAGGTTCACCAGTCGGTCCAGCAACACTTCGTCGGCGCCACTGCCCCAGCCCGCCAGCGCATCAGCCGGGTTAAAGCTGGCCACCCCGAGGCTGACCGTAGGGTTGACCTCGGCGTCTTCCACCGGGAAGTGCATCTCCTCGATGGCGAGGCGCAAACGCTCGGACATCACCCAAGCCTGGGCTGCGTCCGTGTCAGGCAGGACAATGGCAAACTCCTCCCCTCCCAGACGCCCTAACAGATCCGACTCCCGCACCGTCGCCCGGCAAACATCCGCCAGGCGGATCAGCACCTCATCCCCCGTGGCATGCCCCCACTGGTCATTCACCCGCTTGAAGTAATCCAGGTCAAACATGATCACAGATATGGGGTGCGGGTTGCGCAATGCCTGCTTGAGCAACAGGTTACCGAAGCGGAAAAAGGCCCGGCGGTTGTTGAGCCCGGTGAGCTCATCGGTATCGGCGAGGCGTTCAGCCCGCTCTTTCGCCTCCTCCAGCTCCAGCTCCATACGTTTGCGGTCGGTTATATCAGTGGCAATCTCCAGTCGCACCAGCCGGCCATCGGGCCAGCGAATCACCTGGTCATGGCACTCATACCAACGCTGGTTGCGGGTGTTCTGGAACTCCCAGATATGCACGCCGGCAGGCTTGCCATCCTCATCCAGCAACAGATGGTTGGTACAGAAGGCACAGGGGCTGGACTGCCCCTTCTGCAACAACTCGAAACAGCGCTTATTGGAGGATTTTCCCCACACACGCATGCCGTAGTCATTGATAAACAGCAACTCATAGGTATTCAGGTCCGCCACATAGACCAGGGCATCCAGACTATTGAGTACGGTAGCGATCGCCTCATAGCTGTAGGGCTCACCAGGTACGCTATGGGCAGATTCCGACGGAGGTTGCTGATTCATACAGGGGGACTTGTTAACGGCTGTCAGGCAAAGCATAGCACTAATGCAAGGCCCGGCCCCGAGTAATTATGCGCCACCTATCACCCTATTCCTCTAACGCCAGAGAGCCTTGCCGACATGCGAGCCCTCCGCCCAAGGCCCCTTCCAGCGGCACCCCAGCCCACTGACAAAAATCTTAAACATTAGGCGTGCAGAATTGCAGGATTAAGCGCTATCAGCGTGACCGCCCCCAGCCGGATACCCATTTGTCATGGATTAGAGCGGGCGCAGCAGCACAGGGAGTGAAGATCTGCAACGATGGAAACCGCAACGCAACAGCACCGGCTATGGCCACGGCCAACGCCTCCTCAGCTGGCTGCTGGTGCCTGCCTGGCGCTGTCTGCCGGCAGCATCGTGGTTCTGCTGACATGGGGTTGGCAGGACTGGCAACTGCTCCGCTCGGTCACACCTACTCCGGTTAACCTGACCACCGCCCGACCGCCATCAGCTGGTGCGCGCACACAATCCGCAGAGGTAAGCGCCCCAGCCACACACCTCTTCGGTAAACCCGGAGGGACTCCTGTAGCAGAAACACAGGAGGCCCCCGAAACCCGCCTGCAACTCGAGCTGCGTGGCATTTTCAGGAGCAGCGATGCGGATCGAAGTGCGGCCCTGATCGCCCAACAGGGCCAGCCTGCAAAACTGGTGTACGTGGGTGATGCCCTGCCCGGTGACGGCACGCTCTATACCGTGCAGGAGTCGCGGGTGCTTATCCGTCGTCAGGGTCGTATGGAGTCACTCAGCTTCGCCTCCGAGCGGGACGCCAAACCACGATCACCTGCGCCCCAGCCTCTCCCAGCCAGCAGCGCCAAACTGGAAACCGCTGCGGTGCCGATAGACACCGACACGTCCTACGAATCCGACTCCATCAAGGAGCGGCTGCAACAACTGCGAGAGATGCAGCGGGACAATCGTCCGTAATATGAGAAAGCTACAACCTTTATGGCAAACCATCGTTCCACACCTGTCACTGTTGATACGCCGGACCAATATTGTTACGGGCCAGGCATACCCACGCGAATCTGCGGGTTCACTTATGCTGTGTAAAGTGAATCGCGTCTGCAGAGTAATACTGTGCCTTGTGCTGTTCTGCGGTGGCCTGGTGCCTCAGCAGTTGATGGCACAGTCCACCGGCAAAAGCCAAACCGGAACATCCACAGGCCGCATCACCCTGGCACTGGACAACGCCGACATCCTCGACCTGATCCAGTGGGCCCGGGACGCCACTCAAAAAAGCATTATTGTTCACCCCAATGTGCAGGGTCGTGTCACGGTTATGGCAGGTACGTCCATGACTCCGGAAGAAGCCTACGACGTATTTCTGTCGGTGCTGCAGGTGCACGGCTTCGCGGTTATTGAAAGTAACAACACCATCAAAGTCGTGCCGGATGCACTGGCCAGACAATCTTCCGTACCTATCGCCAGTGCCAGTCGCAGCGGCACCCCCGAAGACGTGGTTGTACAGATCGTGAAGATCAACAACATCTCCGCCACCCAGCTGGTGACCCTGCTGCGACCGCTGGTGCCGCAGGTGGGACACCTGGCCGCCTACCCCGCCACCAACACCCTGATCATTGCCGACCGCGCCAACAACATCGCCAAGGTGATGGGCATTATTGCGGAGCTGGATACGGTGGGCGTGGTGGATATCGAATTGCTGGAATTGCAATTCGCCAGCGCCCGGGAGATGGCGGACATTATCGGCAAGCTGTTGCCGCGGCAGACCAAGGAGAGCGATGGCTCGGGGCTGGAGCTGGCAGTGGATGAACGTTCCAACAGCCTGCTGATTACCGGCGACCTGGCCATCCGCACCCAGATCCGCCAGCTGGTGCAGCGTCTTGACCAGCCCCTCTCCGGCGACGGCAACACCCAGGTGTTTTACCTCAACTACAGCAACGCCGAAGAGCTGGTGCCGATTCTGGAAAGCGTTGCCGGCAACCTGAAGAAGCAGCAGAAAGACAAGGAAGCCATCGACAGCGATGTAGGCATCCGCGCGGTGAAATCCCTCAATGCGCTGGTGATCACCGCCAGCCCCGCCACCCTCAACACCATGAAAGGTGTGATCGCCAAGCTGGACCAGCGTCGCGCCCAGGTGTTGGTGGAAGCACTGATTGTGGAAGTGAATGAGGACCTGGGTAACGACATCGGCATTGAGTGGTTTGGCAAGAACAGCGATACCAGCGGCGGCTTCCGCGACTTCCCGCGCACACCGGTACTGGACCTGACCCAGAATGCACTGGGCCCCACCGGCAGCGGCCTGGCGCTGGGCTACTTCCGCGGCGGTGAGCTGCGGGCGCTGATCAACGCCCTGGCGGCGGAGTCCAATGCCAACATTCTCTCCACCCCCACCATCATGGCACTGGACAACGAAGAGGCGCAGATACTGGTGGGTTCCAACGTGCCGTTTATCACCGGCAGTGAAGCCCGCGATAACGACGACCCCTTCCAGACCATCGAGCGTCAGGACATCGGTATCACCCTGAAAGTGAAACCGCGGGTCAACAACAACGAATCAGTCACTCTTGAAATCGAACAGAGTGTGGAGAGCATCAGTCCCGCTACTGATATCGGTGCCTCGGACATCATCACCAACAAACGCGAGATCAAGACCCGGGTGCTGATCGACAACAACGAAATCCTGGTACTGGGCGGCCTGATCCGCGACGAGGTGGAAGAGACAGAAAAGAAAGTGCCGCTGCTGGGGGATATCCCAGGGCTCGGCCGCCTCTTCAAGAGCACCAGTACCAGCACCGTCAAACGCAACCTGATGGTCTTTATTCACCCCAGTATCCTGCAGGACGCCAAGGCCAGTTACGAGATCACCCGCGAACGCTACCAGCGTATTCGCGAAGACCAGCAACAGTTCCGCGGCAAGATCGAACGCTACTTTGCCCCCGACCCGCTGCCGCTGCTGCCCGAGGTGGAGTCGGTGCGGTAATGAGTGACTCCTCGCCCCTGTCGCCACCACAGGATAACAACGCCGTCACGCGACTGCCGTTCGGTTTTGCCAAGCGTCATCAGGTGCTGTTGCGTGGCGGCGATGCGCCCGCCCTGCTCTGCACCCAACTGCCAGCACCCAACATCGTTGCGGAAGCGCAGCGAGTCACCGGTCAACTGCTCAACTGCGAACTGCTGCCCACCGAAGAGTTCCAGAAGCAGTTGCGCCTGGCCTACGAGCGTGATTCCAGCGAAGCCATGCAGATGGTAGAGGACCTGGGCGAGCTGACCGACCTCACCAGCCTGGCCAACGCTGTGCCGGAAACCGGCGACCTGCTGGAGCAGGAGGACGACGCCCCCATCATTCGCCTGATCAACGCCCTGCTGGCGGAAGCAATTCGCCAGAACGCCTCCGACATTCATATCGAAACCTTTGAGAAACGGTTGCTGGTGCGCTTCCGCGTCGACGGCGTATTGCGCGAAGTGGTGCAACCCAAGCGCGAGTTGGCGCCGCTGCTGGTGTCGCGCATCAAGGTGATGTCGCGACTGGATATTGCCGAGAAGCGGGTACCGCAGGACGGCCGCATCTCCCTGCGCATGGGCGGTCGTGAAGTGGACGTTCGTGTGTCCACCCTGCCCTCCAGCAACGGCGAGCGGGTGGTGATGCGCCTGCTGGACAAACAGGCTGGGCGGTTGACACTGGACAACCTCGGCATGCAACCGGACGAGCGCCGCCGTTTTGAAACCCTGTTGCACCGCCCCCACGGCATTATCCTGGTGACCGGCCCCACCGGCTCCGGCAAAACCACGTCGCTCTACGCCGGGCTGTCGAGCATTAACCAGCAGGACAAGAACATCCTCACGGTGGAAGACCCCATCGAGTACAACCTCGAAGGCATCGGTCAGACCCAGGTCAACACCAAGGCCGACCTCACCTTTGCCCGCGGCCTGCGCGCCATGTTGCGACAGGACCCGGACGTGGTGATGGTGGGTGAGATCCGCGACCTGGAAACCGCCGAGATTGCCATCCAGGCCAGCCTCACCGGCCACCTGGTACTCTCCACCCTGCACACCAATACCGCTATTGGTGCCGTTACCCGTCTTACCGAAATGGGTGTGGAACCCTTCCTGCTCTCCTCCAGTTTGATCGGTGTGATCGCCCAGCGGCTGGTGCGCCTGCTCTGCCCCCACTGCAAGACGCCCTATCAGGCGGATGCTGCCGAGTGCGAACTGTTGCGGGTGGATAACGCTGCGACTCCCCCCACCCTCTACCACGCCGCCGGATGCGAGCACTGCAACCAGCAGGGCTACCTGGGTCGCACCGGTATTTACGAAGTGATTGCGGTGAACGACAACCTGCGCGCCCTGATTCACCAGCGCGCCCCGGAAGCAGAACTCATCACTCTCGCCCGCCAGCGCAGCCCCGGCATTCGTGACGATGGCCGCGCCCGCATCCTCGCCGGCGACACCACGGTGGAAGAGGTGTTGCGGGTGACCCACGAGGATTAGCCATGGGAGCCTACGACTATCAGGCGTTGACGCTGGAAGGCAAAATACGCCGCGGCGTTATTGAAGCCGAGAGCAGTCGTCACGCACGGCAGTTGTTGCGCGAGCGCGGCCTGACACCGCTGGCACTGGACCGCAGTCACCAGGCGCAACCGGCCACCTCCCGCTGGCCACTGAACCTGTTGCTGAGCCCGCGACTGCCCGCCAAACAGCTGGCACTGGTCACCCGGCAATTGGCCACCCTGATCCAGGCGGGGCTGCCGCTGGAAGAAGTACTGCAGGCGGTGGCCAAACAGAGCGACAACCGCAAGCTGCAAACCATTTTGCTGGCGGTACGCAGCAAAGTGCTGGAGGGGCACACGCTGGCCGCCAGCCTCGCGGAGTTTCCCCGCGCCTTTCCCCATCTCTACCGCGCCACCGTGGCGGCCGGCGAACACTCGGGCCACCTGGACAAGGTGATGAACCGCCTCGCCGATCACACCGAAGAGAACCAGCAGTTCCAGCAGAAGATCACCATGGCCATGATCTACCCCTGCCTGCTCACCCTGCTCTCCATCGCCATGGTGAGCGGCCTGATGGTGTATGTGGTGCCGGATGTGATCGAGGTGTTTATCAACAGCGGCCAGGCGCTGCCCACCCTCACCGTGGCACTGGTGGCGCTGAGCGATTTTATCGGCGCCTATGGCGGCTGGCTGTTACTACTGCTGGCGCTGCTGGCCATTGCCACTAACCGTTTACTGCAACAACCGCGGGTGCGACTGCGCTTTCACCGCGCGTTGCTGCACTGGCCCTTTGTGCGACGTTTCAGCCGCGGCGTCAACACCTCCCGCTACGCCAGCACCCTGGCCATTCTTACCAGCAGTGGCCTGCCCTTGGTCGAAGCGATGCACATCGCCGGTGATGTGATCGGCAACGATCACCTCAAGCAGCAACTGCAACTGGCCACCCAGCGGGTGAAGGAAGGCGGCAGCCTGCACCAGTCGCTGGAGGCCTGTGGTTACTTCCCTCCCATGATGCTGCACATGATCGCCAGCGGCGAAGCCAGTGGCGAACTGGACCGCATGCTGGAGCGCACCGCCGATTACCAGTCCCGCGAGCTGCAGAACCTGATCAGTATCCTGGTGGCCCTGTTCGAGCCCGCCATGTTGTTGCTGATGGGATTGGCGGTGCTGCTGATTGTGATGGCGATACTGCTGCCCATCCTGAACATGAATCAACTGGTCAGCTAACCGGTAACAGACAGAACACGTACGAGGAACACACAATGAACAAGGCACGACAAACGGGCTTTACCCTGATTGAAATTATGGTGGTGGTGGTCATCCTCGGTGTGCTGGCAGCGCTGGTGGCTCCCAACATTCTTGGCCGCACCGGCGACGCCCGCATCACCGCCGCCAAGGCGGATATCAACAGCATTGGCAATGCGCTGGCGCTCTACAAACTGGACAATCACAGCTTCCCTTCCACCGATCAGGGACTGGAAGCACTGGTCAGCAAACCTGCGGGCTACCCGGAGCCGGCCAACTACAACCCCGACGGTTACCTGAAAGCCGTACCCAGGGATCCCTGGGGCAACGACTACCGCTACCTGAGCAGCGGCCAGGGCCAGTACGAACTCTACAGTTTGGGCGCCGATAAGCGTGAAGGCGGCGAAGGCGAAAACGCCGATATCGCCAGTCAGTAACATCATGTCCCTCCGCTCCGGTTCTGCACGCCACCATTCACACGGCTTCACCCTGTTGGAGGTGATGCTAGTGGTGGTGATTATTGCGGTGCTGACCGGACTGGCGACACTGGCACCGGGTGGCAACCAGCAACGCCAGTTGCAACAGGAGGCACAACGCCTGCAGCAGGTACTACAACTGTTGCGGGATGAAGCGGAGCTGCGACAGGTGGAGCTGGGGCTGCGATTCACCGCCGACGGTTATGAGTTTGTGCAACTGGACCCCGTCGCCCTGCGTTGGCAGTTGCTGCAGGAGGCACCGTTTACCCCCTACCACTTTCCACTGCCCATCCAGGTTGACCTGCAACTGGAGGGCAATCGTTTTACCGCCACAGCCACTCAACACGACAGCTTGCTGTCAGGCGCCGGGCAATCCGGCGCCGGGACATCCACCTCAATGCAACCGCAGCTGATGTTTTTAAGCAGTGGCGAGAACAGCGCCTTTGCCTTGAGCCTTTACCTGAACAACAGCCGTATTGACAGCAACACCACAGCGGTATGGCTGCAGTGTGATGGCTTTGGTCCGCTCACTTTGTCACAACAGGCGGTGACACCATGAACGCCGCTCGCCATCGCGGCTTCACCCTGCTGGAAGTGATGGTGGCACTAACCATCTTTGCGGTCTGCGCCGCGGTGTTGCTGCAACAGAGCGGTCGTTCGGCGCAACAGGCAGCAAGACTGGAAACCCACACCGTGGCGTTGTGGCTGGCGGGCAATCAGCTGGAGTTGTTACGCCTCGACGGCGACTTACCTGCACCCGGAAACCAGGAGCAACAAGTGGAGTACGGGCAGCAGACCTGGCTGGTCTCACAAGAGGTGAGCAATACCAGTAACCCGGACCTGCGCCAGGTCACCGTCAGTGTGCGGCCACTGGCGGCGGAAAAAGGCGGCACCCGCCTCTCCACCTTCGTGGGGCGTTACTGATGACAGCGTCGGCTTACCTCACCAACAGATCAGCCACACACGCCACGGACAGAGGCTTTACCCTGCTGGAAGTCATGGTTGCACTCGGCATCTTTGCCATCCTCAGTCTCGCCTCCTGGAAACTGTTGTCGCAAGAGCTGGACAACCAGCGCCGCCTGCAATCCCACAGCGAATCACTTAACCACTGGCGGCGGGCCATGGGTCGGCTGACCGAAGACCTGCAACAGGTAAGCGAGCGCTCAATCCGGCTGGAGTACGGCGAGCGACAGGCAGCGCTGGTTGGCGACAGCGATGCCCTGACCTTTACCCGGCGCGGCTGGAGCAACCCCTTGCAGCTGCCCCGCAGCGACCTGCAACGGGTCAGCTATCAACTGGAGTGGATTGACGGCCAACGCTGGCTGACCCGCCACTTCTGGCCACAACTGGACCGCGCCCCCGGCAGCGAGGCGGTGAGCCAGCGCCTGCTGCCGGATATCGAGCAGTTGCAGCTGCGCTACTTCGACACCCGGCAACAGCGTTGGCTGCCACAATGGGATGCTCGGCAGAACGCCAACAGCGCCCTGCCCCAGGCGATAGAGATCACCCTCCACAGTGTTGCCATGGGCGAGGTAAGCCGGGTCGTCACCCTGCGCCCCGGACCCGTGTCTGCTGCCAGCAGCGGGAGTGCCCCATGAGCGTGACGGCTTGCGGCAAATCCCAGCGCGGGGTAGCGCTGATCAGCATGCTGCTGGTGTTTACGCTGGTGGTGCTTTTGGTAGCAGGCGTAGTGACCCGCAGCAGCTTTGATATCCGCCGCACCAGCCAGCAACTGCAACGCGAACAGGCCTGGCAATACGCCCTCGGCGCCGAAGCACTGGCGCGGCAGATACTCCATCAGGACTGGCAGGATGACCAGCAACAACAGGACGGCGACAGCCTGGCAGAACCCTGGGCGCAGCCACGCCGCTTCGAGCCCGACGACGGCGAGATGCGCATGGTGGTTGAAGACCTGCAGGGACGCTTTAACCTCAACAGCCTGGTAAACGCTGGCGGCAATGCCAATGCAACCCGGGGAGCCGTCTGGCAACGGCTGTTGCTTCTGCTGGGTGTCAGCGGCGATACCGGCGCCCTCACAGATTGGCTGGATCGGGACACCACCCCCACCGCCAGCAACAGCGAAGACAGCTTTTTCCTCAGCCAGTCCCCCGCCTATCGCAGTGCCGACGGCGCGCTGGATTCGGTGCTGGAACTGCAGGCACTGCGCCAGTTTGATCAATCACAACTGGCAGCGCTGTTGCCACATGTAGCCGACCTGCCCCCGGCCACCAGCGCCATTAACCCCAATACTGCCAGCGCCGAGGTGCTCTCCAGCCTTAACCCGCGACTGGACGGCACGGCGCTGGTGGCGGCACGCAATAACAATGACGGCTTCAAGAACGTCGCCGAGTTGCTGCAACACCCGGTCACCGCCGGGGTGGAGCTGGACCCGCAACTGTTTACCGTGCAGAGCGAATATTTTCTGGTGTGGGTAGTGGCCCGCTACCAACAGCAGCACGTTTACCTGCGCTCACTGTTGCATCGGGACCCGGCCACCGGCGCCCTGCAACTGCTGTGGCGCAACCGGCAGCCACCCTCCAACGTCCACAACCCGCTACAGGCCGCCAGCGGCTATTACAGCGCCGCCATTGGCAATGAAAGTGGCAAAGGCAACCATCAGCAGGAATACCGTTCACCATGAGCAGCACACGCTATCTTCACCTCCGGCAGCTGCCAGAGAACCTGGCCGACAACCCAAACGGGCTTCTGCTTGCCTGCAGCGAGTCTCTGTCGGGGCCATTGTCGGGGCCATGGCAACAGCTCACACTGGAAACACTGTCCGAACAGCACAGCGACCCATCGTTGCAGTGGTTGCTGTTTATCCCGGGCCAGCTGGTGCTCTCCACCACGCTGCAGGTACCTGCCAAACAGCAGCGTCACCTCACCCGCATCCTGCCATTCCTGTGTGAAGAGTCACTGGCCTGCGACCCCGCTGACGTTCACATCAGTGCCGGGCGTCCGCAGGGCAGCGCGGTGCCGGTGCGCATCATGGATCGGCAGCTGCTGACCACATTGCTGGCACTGTTGCGTCAGCACGGTATCGAACTGGCGGGACTCTACAGTGAAAGCGAACTGCTGGCGGCCAGCGTACAACCGCCACACGCCCTGCTGTGGCTGGCTGATAACGCCTGCCACTGGTTGCATGAAGGCAACGTCCTCACCACCGCCGCTGCCAATGCCCCCCCGCTGTTGCAACAACTGCTGACCGAATCGCCCGGGACAACCGATAACGAGCGGCAACTGCGGGTGATCAGTAATAGCACCCTGCAACACCCGGTGACGGAGCAGCTCAACCTGCTGCGGAGCTCCGGCTGGCAGGTGCAGGAATCCATCATTGCGGCTGAGCTCCCGTCGCTGCTGCCACGAGTGCCTGCCTGTGCAGACACAGGCGGCAGTGATAGCGATACGGACAAAACAACGTCGGGTATCGAGCAAAACCTTTCGGCCTCATCAGCGATTAACCTGCTGAGTGGCGCTTTTGCACCACCACGCCGACACTCGCAAGGCCCACTACCCCTGCGGGCACTGGCCACCGCCGCAGCGCTACTGCTGACCCTGACCTGCGCTTACCAGCTGGTGAGCGGTTGGTACCTGCACCATCGCGCGGCGCAGTTTGCCCAGCAGAGCGAAGCGCTCTACCGGGAGTACTTCCCAGCCGACCAGCGCATTATCGACATCCGCCGCCAGACCGAGTCCCATTTGCGCTCGGCCAACACCACCGGCAGCGGTAGCTTCTTCCAACTGCTGGATGGCGTACGCCGCAGCTGGGATACCCACGGCGATCAGGTCAACCTGCGCACGCTGCTCTATCAGCGCCAACGCCAGGAAATGTTGCTGGATGTGGAGGCAGCATCCATTGCGCAACTGGATCAGCTGCAACAGAGCCTGGGTAGCCGGGCAGAGTTACTCTCGGCCATCGAAGTGGAACAGAATGGCGTCCGCGGACGCATCCGGATGAGCGGGGAGTAGATACCATGTTGAAACCAGTAGTGTTGCGCCTCCACGCCCTTTGGCAGCCACTCCCCCAACGGGATCGCACCGCCCTTGCCGGGCTGGCGCTGTTCGCGGCCGGGCTGTTGCTGGTCTTCGGGGTGTGGCTGCCCATCACCCACTTTCACCAGCAGGCCCGTGCGGAGTTTGACAGCCAGCACTCACTCTATCAGTGGCTGCAGAGTCAGGAAGCCATACTCCGTCCGTTGCAGGCATCCCGCGCCGCCAACAAACCTGCAACCAGTAACAGCCCTCCACTGACTATCGTTAACACCAGCGCCAGAGAGTTGTCGCTGACCATCAAACGGCTTCAACCGGAAGCCAACGGCGACCTGCGGTTGTGGTTGGAGAACGTCACCTTCGATGCCGGCTTGCACTGGCTGTACCAGCTCGAGAGCCAGGGGTTGACCATCAAGGATCTGCAGGCCGACCGCCAGCAAACCGGGGTAGTCAACTTGCAGCTCACCTTGCAAACCAACAAATCGGCCGCCACCTACTGACCATTTTGCCAACCAGAGCAACTATCCGGTCCCCGTAAGATGCTGCCGACGGCTCATTGCTGATGTTAGTATGATTAACAAAGGGCACTGACAGGCATGGCGAATGTTGAGAATCATCTGCATTCGGGCCTCCCCTACTCAATTGATCCCACGGGTCTTCCCCTGTCGGTGAACGCGCTCACCGGTTCCAGGGTTGTGTAAGGCAGTTGGCAGTACGGATTTGGCAATATGCAGGTAGACATCATTTCACTACAGGGTGGTGAATCCCCCGACCTGAGCGTCATCAATCGCTTTCAGGCATTTGACTCTATCCTTATCCAGGTCTTCTCATCCCTGCCCCGGCAAGAGCAGTTAATTGAAGTGCTCGACCTGCTGGCAGAACGGTTACCCCAGGCGGTCATTGTCGGCGCCTCCAGCGATGCCGTCGTCACCAACTCCACCATCCTCGACTACGGTTCTCTCAACCTGACCATCATCGGCTTTGAGAGCACCACACTGAAGTTCGCCTACCTGGAAAATGCCCCTGACAGCCATAGCGCCGGCGAGCTGCTGGCCCGCGAGCTGGGGGCGGAGAACGCCCGCCTGTTCATCACCTTCTGCGATGCCGAATCCATCAATGGCGAGGAGTACATCAAGGGTATCCATGCCGTTGCGCCCGACGTTTTAATCGCAGGCGGTGTGGCAGCCACGCCGACCTTTACCGATACCTTTGTGGTGGCGGGCACCCGCGTAATTCCCAACGGCGCGGTCATGATCAGCCTCAGCTCGGACAGCCTGCAGGTCTATACCGACCAGTCCTTCGGCTGGCAACCGGTCGGCCAGGAGTATGTGGTTACCAAAGCGACCGCCAACCGGGTGGATGAGATCTCCTACCAGACCCCCGCCGCCCTCTTCCGGCACTACCTGGGTGATGGCGTGGTGGACGCCATGCCCGGCGCCGGCTCGGCCTTCCCGCTGATGCTGAAACGGGGTAACGACCTGATCGCCCGGGGCATTATTGGAGTGGAGGGTGAATCGTTTGTGGTGTCGGGCAATATCTGCGAAGGGGACAGCGTCTATATCGGCTATGGCAACCCCAAAGCCATCGCCAACGAAAACCTGCTGACAGACCGCTTGCGGCAGAACTTCAGCCAGCCCGATATTATCTTTGCCTACTACTGCATCGGCCGAAAACTTTTTCTCCCCCGTAATGTGGTGGAGTATGAGATCGACAAGCTTGGCACCGTAGCCCCGACAGCGGGCCTGTTTACCCTGGGTGAGTTTTATACCCGGGATCAGCCACACTTGCTGAACTTCAGTTCAACCATCGTCTCGCTGCGGGAAGGCGCAAACCATCAGGAATACGTAGCTACCGGCGAGCGCCTTGAGCCCCCCATGCCGGACGTGTATGAGCTGGTGGCCGACGGCCTGTTTACCTTTATCGATGTGCGTACCAGGGAGCTGTCCAGCCTCGCCTATTACGATGACCTCACCGGCCTGCCCAACCACCGGTCGTTTAACAATGTCCTAAGTGACGCTATTGCCCGGGCCAGCATCAAAGCTACCCAGTGCGCGGTTCTGGTCATCGGTATCAACAAGTTCAGCCAGGCCCATGAACGGGGCGGCCACCAGGCGGGCGATGCCCTATTGCAAAGTGCCGCCAGGGCCCTGCACGAAGCCATCGGCGAGCAATGCGTACTGGCGCGACTGGAACACAGCAAGTTCATTGCCCTGCTGGAAAACATAACCTCCCTGCAGGACATTCAGGGCGTGATCGACCGGGTGGCCACCTTGCTGTCGGAGCCCATTAATGTAGGCAGCTCGGGCAAAAACAAATTTTACCTGTCCGTCAATATCGGCGCCGCTGCCTACCCGGATAACGGCCAGGATGCAGACACCATCATCAAGCATGCCACCATTTGCCACGGGGCCATCCGCGATGAGAGCAAGAACAACTTCAAGTTCTTCTCCCCCGCCATGCTGGATGACATTACCCGCCGCAGCCTGATTGAAGATGGTATGCGCGAAGCGCTGGAAGACGACCAGTTCCATCTCTGCTATCAGCCCAAGATTGACATAAAAACCGGTGAGCTGACCGGTGCAGAAGCGCTGATCCGCTGGGATCACCCAACCCTGGGCCCCATCCCTCCCACAGAATTTATCCCTGTGGCAGAAGAGTGCGGGCTGATAGAACTGCTGGGCACCTGGGTACTGCTGGAAGCCTGCCGACAGGCCAAGGTTTGGCAAGACGCCTATAAGGCCGGGTTAAAGATTGCCGTCAACCTTTCCGCCCGGCAACTGGACAGCAAATTCCTCTACCAGAAAGTGATGCAGGTGATCGATGCCACCGGCCTGCCGCCGGAGCTGCTGGAGCTGGAAGTCACGGAGTCCATGCTGCTCAACAATATCGAGCAGACCATCGAGTGTTTCGATAACCTCAGGCGCCACGGCATCACCATCTCGCTGGACGATTTCGGCACCGGCTATTCATCACTCTCGTACCTGAAGCGGCTGCCGGTTGAACACCTCAAAATCGACCGTTCCTTTATCAGCGAACTGGAACAGAATGAGAATGATGCATCCATTGTGTCGGCCATCATCCTCATGGGGCACATCCTCGGGCTGCGTATTATCGCCGAAGGTGTGGAGAATGAAGTGCAGTTAAACCTGCTGAAGCAGAACGGTTGCGATGAGTTCCAGGGCTACCTCTACAGCCCCCCGATTCGGCCGGAAGCGTTCGAAGCCTTTATCAAAAACAACAGGGCGTGAGTGTTGCAGGAAAGGGGATATCAACGGGCCCGCAAGGCGGATAGGGGTAATAACTTTACCGGGATTGGCCAATGCAACGGCAATCGGCAGACTTACCCTTCCACCGGCTCGTCACTGATCTCATAGAGATGAAAGTCGTTTTTCCCTGACTCTTTCACCCGGTACAACGCCAGGTCAGCACAATGCATCAGGCCATCCACATCGCTGGCATTGTCCGGGGCCACGGCGATACCAATACTGATGCGCAAATTCAGCATTGTCTTATCACCCAGCGCAATCGGTTGCTGATTGGCCTCCAGTATCCGATTTGCCAATTCAGCCAGGTCATGGGGCAGGTTAACCGGGTCCTGGATAAGCACAGCGAACTCGTCCCCCCCCAGCCGGGCCACCCGATCGATACTGCGTACGGACTGCTTCAGGCGCCGGGCCACTTCCGCCAGCACCCTGTCCCCCTGCAGATGGCCATAACTGTCATTGATGCTCTTGAAGTCATCCAGGTCGATCATCATCAGGGCCACCCGCCGGTTACCCTCTGACAGTTGCGCGATCGCTGTCTCGATGTTGTGCATAAACGAGAAGCGATTGTCGATCTGCGTCACCGTATCGGTATGGGCCAACCTGCGGTACTTGAGCTCTACCTTCTTGCGCTCGGTAATATCGAGGATGACCCCCACCAGGCCGGACAGGTTTTCGGTAAGGGCATTAAAGGTGGCCTTATGGAACATAACGTCCCGCAAAGAACCGTCGGCGTACCTTACCTGGGCTTCATAGATCTGCTCGCCATTGTTATCGAGCAATACCTGATCAGCTTCGGCATAGACACGAGCCAGCTCAGGGCTGAACAGCTCAAAGACCGTACGCCCCACCAGCTTCTGGCGGGTAAGGCCTATGTACTCTTCAAAGGCTTTATTGCAGCCGAGATAGCGCCCATCGATGTCCTTGTAGAAGATCGGCGCTGGCACGGCGTTAATAACCGCCTGCAGCAAGGTCTGTTCGGTTTTGGCATACCGAATTATTGATGAGTTATCCGCCATGAATACGCCGCAAACGTCACTGTTCCGGGTTGAGATGGGTGATGGTTGATCAAATTGGTCGCGCAGTATAAAGCATCAGGAGCGGAAAGGTGTGATAGCTGAATCAATCTTTACCGTTGGCCTGAGCCTTCAGGAGAGTGAGGCACTAAATGGCAGCAAGCGGGCTATCGGTGACGATACGGCAATGGCGTGCCCGGGGTAAGTAACCGTTTACTCAGCCGCCTCACCAGTATTGGCAGCCTCATCCCCTGCCCCACCCACCCGCACAGACAACGCCTGAATCTGGGCCAGCTCGTCAGCCGTCAGCTCGCCATACGCCCTGGGGTAAGACCAACCATAACCCCACCTGAAACGGGTGGGCAGATACGGTGTCCCCCCAACCCGCACCCCGGCCAGCATCAGCACCGCAATCTGCGGCTCACCCACCCGGGCCACACAGCTCTCCAGCGCCTTATCCGCCTCCAGCCGCTGCTCGTAGGTGCCGCCCTGCCAATAGGCATAATCGTGCTCATGGCAGCAGGACAGCCACAGTTCATTTTGCGCGAAGGTACCGTCGGGAAAGGCACTGCAGCCGTCGCTTGCGAAGGGTTGCAGTGTGTCAGCACTGACCAACATTGGTAGCAGGGCCAAGCCGGTGAAGAGCAGGCGTAATTTCATAAACAGAGTAGTGGCGAATACAATGGGCAGTTTCACAAGCGTCGCAGCATAATGGCCGGACAGAGGTTCAGGCAACCCACTGATCCCCACTCCTACCCGGTATCGAGCCCGGATTGAGTAAACTGGAGGAGCTGGCAAGCTACCCATAATTCAAAGAGACCGGAATTAGCCTGGATGAGAAAGAGTGACAAAAAAATCGAAAACGCCATCAGGACGGTACTGACCGAGGCCTGTGAAATAGCGCAACAGCAATCCCCGGGATTTCAGTGGTTAACCCACTTCGTCAACTATGACCAATTTCCGGGTTCGTTATCTGTGGTGTGCGTTTACGACACCAACGCCAATTTGGATATGGCAGATCTGGACGGCATGCGTACTCTGATCAAAGACAGCCTGGCATCTATTGATATCAAACTGAAAGATATTCGTCGGCAGGTCAGGTTTGATACTGAAGAGAATTGCGCGCTTGGGAATAATGGTAGGTGGGGTGAGCGTTTTGGATAGTCTGTAGCGGGAGAAGCCAGATACCCAAATGCCTCAATCAAAGACTCTGACCTCATTGATCCCTCAAAATCACGCCATCCGCCTGTACTTGGCGCCACTCTTTCACGGGCATGGGACAGTGAGCGGCCCGATCTAAAAACCTCAGTTATCGAATATTTCGTAGAGAGTGCCACCTAACGCCTCATAAGCCGAGGAAGACCCTGCCTTTAACTTCTCAACAATTTCGTCCGCTGTTGGTACAACTGTTCCGCAAACCTTGGCCCTATCTCCCGCCAGGTCTTCGCCATCCATCATGCTGGATAGCTCATCTAGATCTGTCATTGTGTCGCAAGCAAACTTAACATCCATAGCTGTTACACCCACGATAAACGCCACACCAACGAACGGTATAGCCTCTGCCGGGATCGACGCTACATTAGCAGAAACAGCACGTACTGCTCGTTTTGAGATATTGTTGGAAACCTTTCTGGTCTTAGCAATAATCCGTTTCTGCTTTGCGACCTGACTCTTCAGAGCCTTGTTTTTACTGGTAGGGCTGCTTTTAAGAAACTCAGAAATTGGAAGCCGGTTCAACAACCCATACAGCGCATCATGTACCGCTGAGCTGGTCAGCGTAAGTACATTCGTTACAAGCAGGCCCAAAATCAGTATCGTGTTTAGCACTTTCCGTAATGCAGCAATCATAGAATCCCCTAAAAGACACCTTATAAATATCCCAGCAATTCCAAGACTATTGGCCGGGGCGACAACCATTCTGCCTGAGGCTGCCAAACATCCACGGCTGGTAAACTCTACTTATGCATTGAGCACTGGCAGAGTGGGTAACAAAGGATAAGAAGAGTTAGGGAAACACTATTAAACGCATGGCTGATCCCTTCATTGATTAATAATTTGCTGAACTTTCCTTTTGGCCCAACCTTCGGCCAGATCCTTGGCAACGCTTACCACTGTACTGAAGCTGGCATCTTTAAACTCAGATTTGATGGTGTTCCAGACTTGGCTTTGCCTGACCTCATCAATGAATTCATGACCTTCCCAGGTGAGCTTATGGATGTGCACAATGTCTGGAACTTCTGTCGTGTTGTGGAGGTAGCGCTGGAAGCTGCCGTCTAATAGTCCAGCTTCTATGAGTAACGCTTGGTGGTACCTGGTCTGCTCATCGGTCGCACCATCGATTCTGTCGGGATCAGCCCCCTCCTCTACCGCCAGCAATATGGATCGGATTATCTCCATGTCCCGCTTCACACTTCACTCCCTGAACGCAAGTTATGGTGGCAGACGCTTTTATACGTCATGCATCAAGTTATATCACACGGCGCGCGCGAGACGGCAATAAATGGAAAGGCTTAATGGGGGTTAGCGCTATGACGAGCGTCATAGCGCTGAAGGAGATGGTACCAGAGGCCGGACTCGAACCGGCACGCTTTTAAGGGCGGGGGATTTTGAATCCCCTGTGTCTACCAATTTCACCACTCTGGCACAGGCGACAGGCTGAAGCTGTCGGCAAGCAAGGCGGCGATTATAGCAGGAGCGCCTGCTCCGTCAACTGATGCCGTTGCGCTTGTTTATCAAAGGCTTAGGGTTCCACCCTGGCCTCGCTGCTCCAGCTCGGATGTTCAATTTTTTTTACACCTGCAACACACTTCCGTACCACTTCCCCGGTCGGAGGTGGTAGTATTGCCGGTTTCTGTAATCCGGGGATTCTCCCGGGGGCCCTGAGGGTGCCAGCGGTTTCGCCGGCGTCCCGCTGGCAGGCATTTTGTACCACCCGATTATCAACAGGAATTCGATATGCTGAACCTTGATCGCCCTGATCTTCTGGCCAAAGGCTCCTATATTAACGGCCAGTGGTTGAACGAAAGCGATGACATGCTGCCCGTGTACAACCCCGCCACCGGTGAGCTGATTGTTGAAATCGCCAGCCACGGTGCTGCCGAGACCCGCGCGGCCATTGATGCGGCCGAAGCGGCCATGCCTGCCTGGGCGGCCAAGCCTGCCAAAGAGCGCGCCAATATCCTGCGCAAGTGGTTCAACCTGATTATGGAGAACCAGGCCGACCTGGCGAAAATCCTCACCGCCGAGCAGGGCAAGACCCTGGCGGAATCCGCTGGCGAGATCGCCTACGGCGCCAACTACATCGAGTGGTTTGCCGAAGAGGCCAAGCGTATCGACGGCGACATCATCCCTGCCCCGAGCAAGGACAAGCGTATCCTGGTGATCAAGCAGCCTGTGGGTGTGGTGGCCTCCATCACTCCATGGAACTTCCCCAACGCCATGATTACCCGTAAAGCCGCCCCGGCACTGGCCGCTGGCTGCAGCTTTGTGGGCAAACCTGCCAAGGAGACCCCGCTGTCTGCTCTGGCCCTGTGTGTGCTGGCTGAAGAGGCCGGTATCCCTGCGGGTATCTTTAATATGGTGTCCGGCAAGAGCTCCCGTGACATTGGCGGCGAGATGACCAGCAACCCCAAGGTGCGCAAGCTGACCTTTACCGGCTCTACCCCTGTAGGCAAGACCCTGATGGAGCAGTGCGCCGCTACCGTGAAAAAGACCTCCATGGAGCTGGGCGGCAACGCGCCGTTTATCGTGTTTGATGACGCCGACCTGGACGCGGCCATCAGCGGCCTGCTGGCCTCCAAATACCGCAACTCCGGCCAGACCTGCGTCTGTACCAACCGCGTACTGGTGCAGGACGGCATTTACGATGCGTTCGTTGAGAAGCTGACTGCTGCCGTATCCGAGTTCAAGCTGGGTAATGGTACCGACGACGGTGTCACCCACGGCCCACTGGTCAACGCCGGTGCGGTTAAGGACGTAGAGGCTCTGGTAGCCGACGCCATGGAGAAAGGCGCCAAAGCCTCTATCGGCGGCAAGGTGTCCGATCTGGGCGCCTGCTTCTATGAGCCCACCGTACTGGCCAACGCCACCCCGGACATGCGCGTCTTCCGCGAGGAGATCTTTGGCCCGGTAGCACCGGTATTCCGCTTCAAGACCGAAGAGGAAGCCATCGCCCTGGCCAATGACACCGAGTTTGGCCTGGCCTCCTACTTCTACACCCGCGATATCGGCCGTATCTTCCGCGTCGGCGAGGGTCTGGAGTACGGCATCGTCGGTATCAACGAAGGTATTATCTCCAACGAGATGGCGCCGTTTGGCGGTGTGAAGGAGTCCGGCAGCGGCCGTGAAGGCTCCAAGTACGGCATGGACGACTACCTGGAAATCAAATACATGTGCCTGGGCGGCATCTAAACGCCCTACACAGGCCCCTGGTTTTCCCGGTAAATAACTGATTTGCCGGGAAACCAGCAGGGGTTTTGCTTGTCAGACTGGTGTTATTACACCACGGGGAATCCCGGACGACCGGGTCATCCGAATAGATATAACAAATTCCCCTCCAATTTCTGTTAGTATTTCATGCGTCACGCCAAGCCCGACGGCACCCCTTACAAGGCAGGATTAATGACCCCCACGAGCCAGACCAAAGCCATCCTGTTCGCTGATATCAGCGGCAGCTCCGGTCTGTACAAGGCTCTGGGGAACGAGGGGGCGAAAAAGAAGATCGACCAGACGCTGCGCTCCATGACCGAAATGTGTGAGCATTTTGATGGTGTACTGGTTAAAACCATTGGCGACGAAATCCTGGTGACCTTCGACAGCGCCATGCTGGCCACCGACTGCGCCCAGTCACTGCAACAACAGGCCCCCCAGTTTGCCGCCCGCCTGCCCCTGCGCATTGGTATCGCCTACGGCGAGGTACTGGTAGACCAGTCAGATGTCTTCGGCGATGTGGTTAATGACGCCGCCTGCCTGACCCGTATTGCCCGCTCCGGCCAGGTCCTGATCAGTGATACCACCGCCGAGGCCATTGGTCATAACGTGCGCAGCGACTGCCAGCAGTTTGACCAGCTGCACCTCAAGGGCGATGCCGATTGCCGCACCATCTACCGCCTGCTGTGGGAGACCGTCACCCAGGTACAGCACGCCACCCGCGTCCTGACCCTCGACACCCCCATCAGCCACAACGGGTTGCTGCACATCACCCTGCGCTACGGCGATGACACCATTGCCATCATGCCCCAGCAGACCCCCTACGTATTGGGCCGCGACCACAACCGCGCCAATCTCTGCATCCGCCACCCGCTGGCCTCCCGCGAGCACTGTGAAGTGGTGTTCCGGCGTGGCAAGTTTGTGCTGGTGGACCACAGCACCAACGGCACCTACATCACCCAGCCCAACCAGAGCGAGATCTACCTGCGTCGCGAAGAGCTGCCACTGATCGGCGAGGGCACCATTGCCTTTGGCCAGCCAGCCCAGCAGAACGCCTCCGAGGTGGTGCACTTCTCTGCCAAGGCGCTGGACGAAGCGGAAGCCGCCTCCGAAATTGCCTAGGGCACTTAAACCCCCTGCCTTT
This sequence comes from Pseudomaricurvus sp. HS19, assembly GCF_009857815.1. Classification (GTDB taxonomy): domain Bacteria; phylum Pseudomonadota; class Gammaproteobacteria; order Pseudomonadales; family Cellvibrionaceae; genus Pseudomaricurvus. Next base: position 1,422,244 of record NZ_WVVW01000001.1, read on the forward strand.
ATAAACAGCCAACGATAACGCCTGTTGGCGCCGGGCCGTTCCGGCCTGATTTTCAGATAAATACCTTCTAAGCAATTATCGCCAAATAACAGTTGGCGATCAGAAACCCTCCGGGTTGGCTCTCGGGACTCTTAATGGCTCGCCCGGAGGACCAGGCTCCTACGACGCTACCCCACGTCACTGTAGGAGCCCGGTCCTCCGGGCGAGCCTTTATGGTGGTAATTGATTTACGCCCCATCCTCATGGCCTCAAATGACTTCTCTTCCGGAAAATGGGAATTCTGCCCGCGTGGGCCATACTTCAGAGCAAAGGGAATTGAATTTATAAGGAGCGCTGTTGTGCTGCATAAGGCTGGTGCCCGCTTTGCGCTGACTGTCGTCGTTATGGCCGGGACTCCTCAGTTTACATACGCGCAGGAAAACACCGTAGTGCCGCCGCCCACCTATATTCCCGACCGCCCCAACTACTACAACCCCCTCAAGCACGCCCGCAGCAGCAGGCAGCACTACGACTCCGGCGCCAAAGGCATGAGCAACGAGCAACTGGCCACCATGGCGGAGTACATCCGCAATAACGAGATGAGCGCCGAGCAGAGGGCGCTCAACCATCAGTGGCTGGAACAGGAGCACTACAACGACGATATCCGCGTGGGCGGCAAGGTACTCTCCTACCTGTTTCGCATGGGCTTTCGCACTTACTGGGACGGGCTGCGCAACAAGCATTACAACAACACCAACCTGGTGCCCGATGGCGATGGCAACGGCCAGATTACCGAGGAGGTGGAGTACAAGCTGCGCCTGTCAGAGGATGAAGCCAGGCTGCTGGTGGAGTACGAATTTTAGCCCCCGCCAGCAGGTGAGTTTGGTACAATCCGGCCCGCACTCTCAGCGGGCTTTTTTTATGCAGGCAGATTACCCTAACGCCAGCCTCTTCAAACGTCTGGCCGCCCTGGTCTATGACTCACTGGTACTGACAGCGGTGGCCATGGGCTACGGCGCGGCGTTCCTGGGCGTCAAATATGGATTGTTCCACACGCCACTGGCCACCGACGAGCGCGCCTCCATGGGCACGGCTGGCTTTGCCGGGCTGGTACTGGTGATCGAGGCGTTCTACTGGTTTTTCTGGTGCCGCGGTGGCCAGACCATCGGCATGAAAGCCTGGCGATTGCAGCTGCGGCACGACGGTCGGGCGGCAACCATTTCCCTGCCGCAGGCACTGGTACGCGGTTTGGTGGGACCCTTCAGCTTGCTGCTGGGCGGGCTGGGCTACTGGTGGGCGTTGCTGGATCCAAAGCGCCGTAGCTGGCACGACCTTGCCAGCAACAGCCGGGTAGTGCAGCTGCCGAAGGGCTGATGGGCGGATTGCTGCGGCTTACTGACGCCGCAGCAGCAGCACCCCGAACACGACACACACCCCGATGGGCAACAGCACCGCAATCAGGGGCGAGAAGCCGAACACCAGGCTTGAAGGGCCCAGCAGGTCCTGCGACATGCGGAACACAATCCCCACGATCACACCCATAAAGATGCGATAGCCGGTAGTCACCTCCCGCAGCGGGCCGAAGATAAACGACACCGCGATCAACACCAGGCTGGCGGTGGCCAGCGGCTGCAACAACTTCTTCCAGAACGACAGCCAGTACTGCTTGCTGTCGAGCCCCTGCTGCTGCAGGTAGCTGGCGTAGGAGTAGAGGTTGCGGATCGACAGCGCATCCGGCTCCAGCACCAGGATATTGAGCAAACGTGGCGACAAACCGGTATCCCAGCGACGCTGGTTGTAGGTGCGGGTGGTGATGGTCTCCTGCCCTTCACCCATCAGCGTCTCGCGGCCATTCTCTTCCAGCCAGTAGTCACGCTGATAGATAGCGGTGCGGGCGAAACTGGCGGCACGCAGCTCACCCTCTTCGTCAAACCGGTAGCGGGTCACGCCGTAGAGACGACCGTTGGGCAGTACGGCGTTGAAGTGCATGAACTCATCGCCTTCCCGGTTCCAAAGACCGTGACGGGACTCCAGCGCTTTCTTGTCCCCCTGGGCGATGGCACGTCGGCTTTCGGCGAACTGATCCGTCAGCGGCGTGACATACTCTCCCAGCGCCAGGTTAAGCAGGATAAACACCAGCACCGGCTTCATCACTGCCCAGGTGATCTGCGCCACCGACACCCCGGCGGCACGCATCACCACCAGCTCGCTGGAACTGGCCAGCAGGCCCAGGCCGATCAGGCAGCCCACCAGCGCCGAGAAAGGAATGTTTTCGTAGATGCGCCCGGGCAGGGTCAAACCCACGTAGATCAGCGCTTCAGTGAAATCGTAGTTGGCTTCCAGCTCGCCCAGCTGATCCACCAGCGCGGCGATGGCATCAAGGGACACGATCACCAGCAGCACCATGATCACGGCACCGCTGACACTGCGGGCAATGTAGTGGTTGAGTTTACGCATGGCTGAGCTCCTGCAGGCGACGGGCGCGCAAGCGGCGCTTGACCGATGGCCACAGCCACAGTGCAGAGGCCAGCACCAGGGCCACAACGTGCACCAGCCAGATACTGCTCCACGGCGACGCGTCGCTCTCCTCCACCGCACCGCGGGCGGCGTTGAGCGAGACCAGGTAGATAATGTAGATCAGGATCGCAGGAATCATCTGCACATAGCGCCCCTGGCGGGGATTGGTTTTACTCAGCGGCACCGCCAGCAGGGTCACCACCACCACCAGCACCGGCAGCGACAACCGCCAGTGCAGGGCCGCTACCCCCTCGGAATCGTCGGCAGTTAACAGCTCACGGGTTGGCCGCGAGTCCGCTCGTTTGGAGCGCTTGCTGCTCTTGCTGTTAACCTCCAGCAACTGCCGGTAGTGATCAAAGTGCACTACCCGGTAATCAGCATCGCCGGGCTGGCCGCTGTAGCGATACCCGTCTGTGAGCTGCAGGTAACGCTGGCCAGTCGCCTCATCAATTACCTGTTCACCACTGGCCGCCCGAATCACTGCCAGGTCGATTGCTTCGCCCTCTTCGGCAGTATCCATCTCGGCAATAAACACCTTCAGCATCTGCTTGCGATCACTGCTCAGCTCGTCGGCGTAGGTAACGCTGGCACCGCCCTGGGTCTTCTGGAAACGGGCGGGGGTCAGGTGATCGAATTCACTGCGCTGGCTCTGCTGCAGGAAAATCGCCTCGGCGCGGGCAACCCCCAACGGGCTGATCACCAGGCTCAGGGAGGCCACCAGTAAAGCAACCACCAGGGCCAGGGAGAGGCTGTAGTACATCAGCCGTCGTGGGCTCATGCCACAGGCGGACAGTACCACCATCTCACTCTCCATGTAGAGGCGGCCATAGGCGAGCAGGAAGGCGATAAACAATCCCAGCGGCAGGATCAGTTCCAGGAAACCGGGCAGGCGAAAACCGATAATGGCGAATAGCACACCGGGGTCGAGTTTGCCGGCCGCTGCATCGGCGAGGTATTTAACAAAACGGCCGCTCATAATGATCAGCAACAGCACGCCGCTGACGGCGAACATACTGACCAAAACTTCCCGGGCGAGATAGCGGAAAATAATCAACGCTGGCTTCCTCTGAGTACTTGCTCTGCCGCAGGCATAACGTACACTGTGGTTATTATTTGCCATCGGTCTGCAGGCTGGATGCACGCATCCTCAGCAGGACAAACCGCCAGCAATCTGACCGAATTTCAGACACACGGGCCGTGCCGGTTGCGAGGCATTATCCCGTAATCCATCTTTTTTGTCTTGGGGAAGCACTATGGAATTTCAGGCTAAAACCTCCTCGCCTGTAGCACTGCGCAGCGGTTTTCTGGTTCTGCCGGTTTTTGAAAAGGGCGAACTACCCGCCGTTACCGCCGCTGTCGACAAAGCCTGTGGTGGCCAGATCAGCAAACTGATCAAGCAGGGCGACGTGGAAGGCACCCTGGCTGAAGTGTGCAGCCTGCCACAGCTGGAAGGCTGTGCTGCCCAACGCATCCTGCTGCTGGGCTTTGGCAAGAAGAAAGAGGCCATCAGTGGCGATGACTTTGACAAGGCCATCAAAAAAGCCGCCGCCAGCGTCAAATCCTCCCCCGCCAAGGACGTGGCGGTGGCCATTGCCGAGGTAGCCGTCAAAGACCGCGATGAAGCCTGGAAAGCCCGCCACACCGCCAAGCTGTTCGGCGACGCGCTCTACAAGGTCAACGCGCAAAAGAGCGGTAATGGCAAAGTGATCGCGCTCAAGAAAGGTTTCTACTGCTGCGACAGCAAAAAGACCAGCGCCATCAACAGCGCACTGGCTACCGGCACCGCCATCGCCAAAGGTATGGCGCTGTGCAAGGACCTGGGCAACCTGCCCGGCAACATCTGTACCCCCACTTACCTGAGCAACGAAGCGCGCAAGCTGGCCCGCGGCAACAGCAAGCTGACCGCGAAGATTCTCAACGAAAAGCAGATGCGCGAATTGAAAATGGGCTCCCTGTTGTCAGTTGCCGCCGGCAGCGACGAGGAAGCACAACTGATCGTACTGGAATACAAGGGCGGCGCTAAAACTGCCAAACCCACTGTACTGGTGGGCAAGGGCATTACCTTCGACTCCGGCGGTATCAGCCTCAAGCCCGGTGCGGCCATGGATGAGATGAAGTACGACATGTGCGGTGCCGCCAGTGTACTGGGCACGCTCAAGACCGTGGTGGAGCTGGCCCTGCCCATCAACCTGGTGGTGATTGTGGCAGCCGCCGAGAACATGCCCAGCGGTCGCGCCACCAAGCCCGGCGATATCGTTACCTCCATGTCCGGCCAGACCATCGAAATCCTCAACACCGATGCCGAAGGTCGACTGGTACTGTGTGACGCCCTCACCTACGCCGAGCGCTTCAAGCCCAAGGCAGTGGTGGATGTAGCGACCCTCACCGGTGCCTGTATTGTGGCGCTGGGCAATCACACCAGCGGCCTCTACAGCAACAGCGACGAGCTGGCCCAAAAGCTGTTCGACGCCGGCATCAAGGCTGGCGACAAGGCGTGGCACATGCCCCTGTGGGACGAGTACCAAAAGCAGCTGGACAGTAATTTTGCCGATATCGCCAACATCGGTACCCCCGGCGCCGGCAGTGTCACCGCCGCCTGCTTCCTCTCCCGCTTCACCAAGAGCTACGACTGGGCCCACCTGGATATTGCCGGTACCGCCTGGACTGGCGGCGCGGCCAAAGGTGCCAGTGGCCGCCCGGTATCCATGTTGGTGGAATACCTGTTGCAGCACGCCTGAGACCAGGTTCCGCCATGACCCGGGTTGATTTCTATATACTGCCGCAAACCGACACTGCCGATCGCCTCGACTTTACCTGCCGCCTGGTGCAGAAAGCCCAGGCGCTGGGCAGCAGTGTCTATGTGGCGGTTAACGACCAGACAGAAGCACAGCAGCTAGACCAGCTGCTGTGGAGCTTCCGTCCGGAGAGTTTTATTCCCCACGACTGTGAGGGCAGTGAAGAACGTCAGGCGCCGGTACTGATCGGTTACGGCGAGGATTGCGGCCAGCACCACGACCTGCTGATCAACCTGAAGCAGCAGATACCGGCCTACTTCAGCCGTTTCCAGCGCCTGGCCGAGGTGGTGTGCCAGCAGCCGGACGTGCTGGAAAGCACCCGCCGCAACTACGCGTTTTATCGCGACCGCGGCTACCCGATTCACTCCCACAATCTCCGCCGGGATTAACTTCATCGGACCAAAGGCATGAGCAGGCGAGGCGATACCAAAGACAAGTTGCTGGGCGAACTGGAGTCCATCAAGGCGTTGCTGAATGAAGACGAGTGGGACGATATCCCCCTGCTCAACGATGTCATTCAGCCCAACTCCGACACGCCTGCCGCAGCCGCCCCCGAAAGCACCCTGGAGGAGCTGGCACAGGATATCCTGCGTGAGCAGGAGGCCCCTGCAACGCCAGCCCCTGACGCTGCCATCACCGGCAACCGCAAGAACGCCAACAACGACATCGCCAAAGCCATTAACTCCCTCAACATGGATCTGGACCTGGATGAAACCGATCCCGGCCTTCCGGCGGTGGAACCGGCCCCTGCCGACACAGAGCCGGAGTCGGGGCTGGATGACGAAGCTGACGAAGAGACCGAAGGCGAGCTGGTTGATGAGGCCACAGACGAGACCGATGATGACTACGACATCGACGAGGAGACCCGGCAGGCGCTGCTGAGCATCGACGATGAGTGGGAAGAAGAGGACCGCCTCGCCGAAGCCAACCAGGTACTGCCGCCAGGTGTACTGCCCGGCCAGCGCAGCCTGTTTGAAAGCCCTTCCCAGGGGAGCCCCTACCAGGCAATTCCCAGCGAGGAAAGCCCCGGCAAACCGGCCACCACCCGCAAAGCCAGTGGTGAAAACCCCTTCCTGCCCCAGCACATTCGCGAGCGACTGCACATCAACCGCTCGCTGGTGGACGAACTCAAGGCCGGCACACCTTTCCAGCCCGATGCCAGCGCCGACATCCTCAGTGCCGTGCGCTTGCAGCAACTGGTGGATCAGGTGATTGCCACACACCTGCCCCGCATCGAAGCCGACCTGCGCGAACGCCTGTTCCGGGAGCTGCAAAACAATCCGCCGCGCAAGGATAAAAACTGACGGCGGGCGGCAAATCACATTCCGCGCAAGCTCGCTTTGTTCTCATACTAAAGTGCGACTATGATGCCCCTGTATCCATTTTTCAGGGGAATCTGTGGTGTATCCCACTCGCTGGTTACTGCTTTTGTTACTGGTTGCCAACGCCGCTTTTGGCCAGGGCAACACCCAAATCGACAGTTTTCAGAGCGCCAAACGCCTGCTGCACGAGCAGGTACACGTGCAGCATCGCTCTACCCTCTACTGCAACGCCAGCTACAACGACCGCAAGCAGGTCACTGCACCCAGCGGTTTCATCACCCCCGGCCATGAAAAGCGCGCTGGTCGAATCGAATGGGAACACGTAGTTCCTGCAGAGAACTTTGGTCGCACCTTCAGCGAATGGCGCGACGGCCACCCCAGTTGTGTTAACAGCAGCGGCAAGAGTTACAAGGGCCGTCGCTGCGCCGATCGGACATCCGCCGAATACCGCCTGATGCAGGCGGATATGTACAACCTCTACCCGGCCATCGGCGCAGTCAATGCGTATCGCAGCAATTACAACTTCACCCTGCTGCCCGGCAGCGAAGTGGACTTCGGCAGCTGCGCCATGAAAATCGACCAGCGCAAGGCAGAGCCACCGGAATCCGCCCGCGGCACCATCGCCCGCACCTATCTCTATATGGCTGAAAGCTACCCGCGCTTTCGCCTGTCGCCCGCGTCACGCAAGTTGATGGAAGCCTGGAACCGGCAGTATCCGCCGCAGGCGTGGGAGTGTCAGAGGGGGGAGAGTATTCGCGGCCTGCAGGGCAACGAAAACCGTGTGCTCAGCAGCGCCTGCAACCCGCAGGTGGCACAGCATTAAGGCGTAAGACGAAAACCCGATCAGGGATTGCAGTCGGAAGGCTGGTGCTGCTCCGCCAGCTGCGTGTAGCGGCCCTGCCGGTGGATACGCTGCAAGCCTTCGTCCAGCATCTCCGCATGGGCTTGTGACTGTTCATCATCACGGCGGAAGGCCACATAGATGTCACTGACGTGATTAACCGCACCGCGTTTCAGGGCGTCGGCAGGTAACTCCATTTGCGTCAGGGTACACTCCAGTACCTCATCGAACATGATGGCCATGTCGACGCGTCCGGCGAGCAGCATTTTGATAATCTGGCGCTGGCTGGCTACGCGATACTCCAGCAGTCGCAGGCGTTCCTGCTCGTAATCGTTACCGTATTCGTAATCAAGGATCAGGGCGATGCGGGTACCGGCGGGGATCTGCGCCGGGCTCTCAACGGGCAAGGCTTTGCCGGGTGCAAAGTAATAGGAGGCGGAAGCCTTCAGCAACGGCTCCTGGCCGAACAGGAAACGGGCCTCGGTGCTGGCCTGGCGGGTGACATTAAAGCCCCCGTCCAGCAGCCCGGACTCCACATCGCGCAGTACCCGGGCATAGGGCTTCACCACAAACTCAACCGGGTGTTCCACTGCCTCCATGGCGGCCTCCACCAGGTTGCGACTGATGCCCTGTCCCTTGCTATTGGCGTAGGGTGGCCAACTGTCTTCGATACCCAGTGTCAGGGGCTGCTTATCGGCAAACGCGGGTGTGGCCCAGAGAGCCAGCGCTGCCAGGGTGGCGAGAGTCCTGATTACGACCTGGTACACCACGGCATAACGCCTCCTGTATCCCTGGATTATTTGTTCTTGCTCTTCTTTTTCTGCTTCTGGTGGAACTGCGCCAGGCGCTGCTTCTTCTGCAGCTGTCGGTCGGTTAGTTTGTTCTTGCGTCCCTCGAAGGGGTTCTCTGTGGTCCGGTACTGTATACGCAGTGGCGTTCCATGCAGATCCAGTGCGCGACGAAACGTTTTCTCCAGGTACTTGGTGTAGTGACCAGGAAGCTTGTCGGTCTGGTTACCGTGAATCACAATAATGGGCGGATTCTGGCCACCGGCGTGGGCGTAACGCAACTTGATACGACGACCGTTATGCATGGGGGGCTGATGCACCGCCACAGCGTCTTCCAGAATACGGGTGAGCTGGTTGGTGGAGAGCTTGTCGGTGGCCGAGCTGAAGGCCTTTTCCACGGACTCATAGAGATGGCCCACACCGGTACCGTGCAGCGCCGAGATAAAGTGGACATCGGCAAAGTCGATAAAGCGCAGGCGCCGTCCCAGCTCCGTCTTGATGTACTCCTTCTGCTCCGCCTCCAGACCATCCCATTTGTTGAGCGCCACCACCAGTGCGCGGCCGCTGTCGATCACCTGCCCCATCAGGTGCAGGTCCTGATCCACAATACCCTCGCGCGCATCCATCACCAGGATCACCACATTGGCATCTTCAATGGCGCGCAGGGTCTTGACGATAGAGAACTTCTCCACCGTCTCACGGACATTTTTGCGCCGCCGCACACCGGCGGTATCAATGATGGTATAGGGCTGTTCGTTGCGCTCGTAGTCGATATAGATACTGTCCCGGGTAGTGCCGGGCTGGTCATAGACCACCACCCGGTCCTCACCCAGCATGCGGTTTACCAGCGTCGATTTGCCCACATTGGGACGGCCGACGATGGCCATCTTGATGCCGCGCTCCCGCTCTTCGTCAGAGGGCTCCTCCTGCGACGGGAACTCGTCCAGCACCGTCTGCATCAGGCCCTTCACGCCTTTACCATGGGTGGCCGTGGTCGGGTAGAGCTCACCCAGGCCCATCTCGTAGAAAGGCGCTACCGCCATATCGTAGTTCTGGCCGTCGACCTTGTTGGCCACCACGTAGGTGCGCTTGTGATTAACCCGCAGGTGGCGGGCAATCATCTCGTCGGCGGCGGTCAGGCCAGCGCGGCAGTCCACCAAAAACAGTACGGCGTCCGCCTCGTTGATTGCCTGCAGCGACTGCCCGGCCATGGCCTCGTCGATACCCTCCTCGTCACCGCTGATACCGCCGGTGTCGATGACCACAAACTTCTTGCCGAACATCTCGCCCTGACCGTACTTGCGGTCGCGGGTGAGGCCGGCGTAATCCGCCACCAGCGCGTCACGCGAGCGGGTGAGGCAGTTGAAGAGTGTGGATTTGCCCACATTGGGCCGCCCTACCAGGGCAATTACAGGAATCATTGACTGTCTCATGCAAGTCCGGGAGCCAGGACGGCCGCCCAATAAAAAAGCCAGAGCATACTGCCCTGGCTCCGAGTATACCCCATAAGCGGGATGTTAGCGGATGTTCAGCGCTTCCAGGTCACCACTGTTGCCGTAAACGTAGAGGGTATCCCCCAGCCCCAGCATGGGTGTCCTGACACCGTCACCATCCACTTTGCGGCGGGCCACAAACTGGCCATCCGACTGATTCATAATGTGCACATAGCCCTCAAAGTCGGCCACCGCCACAAAACTGCCAAAGGTTTGCGGGGCTCCCAACTTGCGGCGCACCAGCTGGTCGTTGCTCCACACCAGTTGGCCGGTGGCGGCATCGTAGGCCTTGACGCTGTCGTCGGCAGTAGCGATGAATACGTACCCTGCCGCTGCCGACAAACCGTTAAAAGTAGATTCCTGCTGTGCCCAGACTCCGCGACCGTTGTTGCGGTTGATGGCGACCAGCCGGCCCTGATAGCTGCCTACGTAAATCAACTCACCCACCAGCAGTGGCGCGGCATTGATATCAATAACCCGCTCCAGCTCGGAACGCCCCTGGGGTACTGCGACCCGCTGTTCCCACAAAGGAATGCCTTCGAGAGCGCTGAGCGCCACCACTTTGCCGGTATCAAAACCCGCATACACGGTCGAGGGGGTCACCAGCGGCGTCGATGTACCACGCAGGGTAAGGGCTGGCACCGCAGTATCATGCATCCACATCTGGCTGCCATCATCGGCACTGAAGGCGTAGAGGCGGCCGTCCAGTGTCTGTACCACCACTTCACTGCCATTGCCCTGGGGTGGCGCCAGCACTTCACTGCTCACCTTCGCCCGCCAGCGCTCTTCACCGGTTTCCGCGTCCAGGGCAATAACATCGCCTTTCAGGGTGCCGAGAAACACCAGGTCACCGGCGGCGCCAATACCACTGGCAACCGGCTGCTTAACATCCGCATCCCACACTTCCTTGCCGCGATCGGCGGTGTAGGCAATGACATCACCATCACTGTCGACGGCGTAGATGCGACCGTTGAGTGACGCCATCGGCAGCAGCTCATAGGTCTCACCTGCGCCACTGCCAACATCGTCTGACCATACCACTTTCACCTTGCGGGGCTTTTCAATGTCCACCAGCTCCGCCGGCGACAGATCCACCTCGTCATTGGATGAACAGGCAGCCAGCAAGGCGGCCATAGCGACGACAATCAGCCGCTTCATGAATCGGCTCCTGCCGGGGCACTCTCACCTTCGCTACCTGCCGGCGCAACCGGAACCGCGGCCTGCAGGTCCTGCAGTTTCATTTCCAGCAAGGGACGACGGCTTTCCAGATCCTGTACCAGGTAGTCGAGAGCCAGCTGATAGGCCGCACGGGCGTCACTGGTCTTACCCTGGGCAACCAGCACATCACCACGCACTTCGGCAAACGCACCCTTGTAGGAGATATCATCGGTATCCGCAACGGTCTGCAGAGCCGCAGCGTACTCTTCAGCAGCCATCTGCAGGCGCGCCAGACGCATTTTTGCGGTGTTGGTCAGCGCCGCATCGGTATTGCGGTCGATTACCCACTGCAGCTCGGCAGCGGCGGCTTCGGCTTCACCGCTCTCCAGCAGCGCCTTGGCCTTGACCATCGCGCCGAGGCTGGCGTAGAGACTGCCGCCACTGGCACTTTTCAGCTCATCGGCCAGGTGTTTGGCCGTGGCGAGCTTCTCTTCCGGCAATTTGGTGCCTGGCTGCACCTGCACGGCTTCCAGCAGCATCTGGTATTGGGCTGAGGCGGCCTCGGCACTGACCTGCTTCTGGTCCTGCCAGAAGTTCCATCCCAGGTAAGCCGCTACGGCCAGCACAACGCCGACTACGGTGGATTTACCATTCTCGGCCCACCAGCGTTTGAGGGTCTCAAGTTGTTCTTCTTCGGTGAGATGTACTGCCACTGCAACTCCTCGTTGTTATGGTTTTGTGCCATTCTGTGGGATCGACAGTCACTGCCAATCCCGGACAATTCTTATGGGTCCGTCAGCCCCTCCGGCCTGACGAAGTTATCGACCCGGCGGCGCCATGAAGGTTCACAGACCTGGCGCCGCTGCGGTCAAAGGGGCGTCAATCTTGCAACGCCCGCAACAGTTCTTCAACTGCCAGTGTCTGTTGGGGGCGATCTTCCCGCAGGAACTTGAGCGTCGCCTGGCCCTGGGCCACTTCATCCTCACCGAGGATAACCGCCACATCGGCGCCACTGGCGTCGGCTTTTTTCATCTGCTTCTTGAAGTTGCCACCACCGCAATGGCTCATCACCCGCAGGTGTGGCAACCCATTACGGATCTGCTCTGCCAGGGCAAACGCCTGTGGCTGCACGTCACCCATGGCCACCACATAGACATCCACGCTGCGATCCAGACCTTCCGGCAGCACCTGCAGCTCCTGCAGCAACAGCACCAGTCGCTCCACGCCCATAGCGAAACCCACCGCAGGCGTCGGCTTGCCACCCAGTTGCTCCACCAGGCCATCGTAGCGGCCACCGGCGCAGACTGTGCCCTGGGCACCCAGTTTGGTGGTGACCCACTCAAACACGGTCTTGCTGTAGTAATCGAGACCACGCACCAGGCGCGGGTTCACCTCGTAGCTGATGCCGGCGGCATCCAGCATGGCCTTGAGGCCATCGAAGTGTTCGCGGGACTCATCGTCCAGGTAGTCGTGCAGCGCCGGCGCACCGTTCAGCAATGCCTGGGTATTGGCATCCTTGCTGTCGAGAATGCGCAGCGGGTTGCTGTCGAGACGGCGCTGGCTGTCCTCATCCAGCTGATCCTTGCGCTCGGACAGGTAGGCCACCAGCGCATCGCGGTAGGCGGCGCGGGCGGCACTGCTGCCGAGGGTATTGAGCTGCAGGGTCACCGCGTCGATGATGCCCAGCTCACGCCACAGGCGCGCGGTCATCAGCAGCAGTTCGGCGTCGATATCCGGACCAGACATGCCAAAGGTTTCAATACCAATCTGGTGAAACTGGCGCAGACGGCCTTTCTGTGGCCGCTCGTAGCGGAACATGGGGCCCTGGTACCAGACCCGCTGGGTCTGGTTGTAGAGCAGGCCGTGCTGTTCACAGGCGCGCACACAGCTGGCGGTACCTTCGGGGCGCAGGGTGACGCTGTCACCGTTGCGATCGTCAAAGGTGTACATCTCCTTTTCAACGATGTCGGTCACTTCACCGATAGAGCGCTTGAACAGCTCGGTGGGCTCCAGCATCGGGAAGCGCATCTCCTGGTAACCGTAGCTCTGGACCACATCGGCAACCGTCGATTCGAGGTACTGCCAGAGGCCGGAGTCGGTGGGCAGCAGGTCGTTCATGCCGCGAATGGCTTGCAGTTTTTTCAAGCTCTGTTCCTTAACGGGTTGTGCAATTTGTCTGTCAGTCGGCGCCGGCTTCAGCCGCGGGCGATGAGGTCTTTTTCCTGCTCCGCCTTGGCAGCTGCCTTGGCGCGAATCAGGGCTTCCAGATCATCCACCAGGTTCTCTTTACCCAGTTTCTGGTTGGGCTCGCCGTCCACGTAGATCAGGTTATTGGGGGTACCACCGGCCAGGCCGATGTCCGCCTCTTTGGCTTCGCCGGGACCGTTCACCACACAGCCAATCACCGCCACATCCAGCGGCGTGGTGATGTCCTCGAGGCGGGTCTCCAGCTCGTTCATGGTCTTGATTACGTCGAAGTTCTGGCGTGAACAGCTTGGACAGGCAATAAAGTTGATGCCCTTGCTGCGCAGGCGCAGGCTCTTCAGCAAGTCCCAGCCTACCTTCACCTCTTCCACCGGATCCGCCGCCAGGGAGATACGCAGGGTGTCGCCGATGCCGTCCATCAGCAGCGCACCGAGGCCCACCGCGGATTTCACAGTACCAGCACGCAGGCCACCGGCTTCGGTAATGCCCAGGTGCAGCGGCTGCTCAATCTGGCGTGCCAGCTGGCGGTAGGCTTCCACCGCCATAAACACGTCAGAGGCCTTCACGCTGACCTTGAAGTTGTGGAAGTTGAGATTGTCGAGAATTTCAACGTGGCGCAGCGCCGATTCCACCAGTGCTTCCGGCGTGGGCTCGCCGTACTTTTTCTGCAGGTCCTTCTCCAGCGATCCGGCGTTAACACCAATCCGGATCGGGATATTGAGATCGCGGGCCTTTTCCACTACAGCCAGGATGCGCTTTTCACGGCCGATGTTGCCGGGGTTGATGCGTAGGCAGTCAACACCCAAGTCAGCCACACGCAGGGCGATGCGGTAATCAAAATGAATGTCTGCCACCAGTGGCACGGTCACCTGCTTGCGGATTTCACCAAAGGCTTCGGCAGCCTCCAGTGAAGGCACAGAGACACGCACGATGTCCGCACCGGCATTCTGCAGGCGCTGAATCTGGCCTACGGTGGCTGCAACGTCAGTGGTTTCCGTATTGGTCATGCTCTGTACGGAAATGGGTGCATCACCGCCAACCGGGACATTGCCCACCATGATCTGGCGGGACTTGCGTCGTTTGATGGGCGACTCGAAATGCATAGCGACACTTACCTCTTAATTGGATGCCACGTTACTCAGCGGCTGCAGCTGCGCCTACTTGCGTGCGCAGGGTCTTGCGACCAGGCTGCACCGGCAGCTGCACAGCGCTACCATTCAGTTCGACTACCGCGGCCCGCGCATTGCCAAGCATGACGTCAAACGGGGTGCGGCCCTGCAGGCTTACGGACTGACCGGGCTGGTAGAGGTCCGCCGCCAGCACATCACCGCGGGCATCGGTCACCTCCAACCAGCATTCGCTGCTGAACGTAAATGTCAGGGTATCCAGCGCCGCGGGTGCTTCCTCTGCCGGCGACCAGGCTTCCTCAGCCAACTCGTCGGCCGCTGCCTGCTCAGTGCCGCTTGCAGCCGCTTGCACTGTCTCTTCCACTACAGCATCTGCAACTGCGGCGTCAGCCACCGCATCGGATTCTGCCGCTGGCTCTTCAACACCAGCCGCCGCTTCGGCTGCAGCGGCTTGCGCTGTATCGGTATCTGCAGGGGAGACAGCTACATCTGCCTGCGGCGTTTGTTGCTCACTGGCCACATCCGGTGTCTCGCCTTTCTCCAGCAAAACGGTGCTCAAGCCCCACACTGCCAGCAGGGCGACAATAACAACCGGCACCATCAGTTTGCGCAGACCAGCGGAGCGTTTGGCAGCCGCTACCCGCTGCTCTTCATCAGCCACTGACTCCGGAGTGGATTGGTTCTGGTAGCTGGCCACCAACGGATCGCCGTCAAGACCCAGCAGGCGTGCGTATGCACGCAGGTAACCAATCACATAGGGTTTGGATGGCAACCGGTCGACGTCATTCTCTTCCAGCGCTTTGACATAGGTCGCGGAGATACGCAGCTGCTCCGCCACGTACTGCAGGCTGAAACCTGCCTGTTCGCGATGTTCCCGCAGAAATTCTCCGGGGGCGAGGAAGTCGGTGTTGAGATCATTCATGACAATTGCGGGTTAGCTCTATTTTTTCAGGGACTGCTTGTACTGCAGGTACTCTTCGGAATAGGGATAGAGGTTCTTCAGCGCCAGGCTGTAGCTTGCCTCCTTATCCTTGTCCCCGAAGACCCGCTCCAGACGAATTCCCAGCCACAGGCTGCGGGAACTCTGGCGCGACACCATTTTGATGTATTGACCGTAATGGAACCGTGACAGGGCATACTCCCTGCGGGTGTAGTAGATCTCCGCCAGTTCGATGTGTGCTGCCGGCAGGCGATAATGAATACTGACCGCCTGCTTGAGTGAGCGCACTGCCTCATCGGTCTGGCCCATTTTCAGCTGGGTGATACCCATGTTCGCCAGTGCCGCATGGCGGTTGGGATACTCCACGTCTTCAGCGGCAATACGCAGCTGTTCGATGGCTTCCGGGTAGCGCTGCTGGCTGTAGAGAAACAGGCCGTAGTTGTTGCGCGCCTGGGCAAATTTGGGATCGGCGCGCAGCGCCCGACGAAAGTGCTCCTCAGCCAGACTCCACTCCTGCTCCAGCTGGTAAACCAGCGCTATGCCGTTGTTGGCACCGGCGGAGTTGACGTCGTAGGTGAGGGCCTTGCTGAAGTGCCGGCGGGCAGAATCCTTGTCGCCACGACGCAGGTAGCCTTCACCAGCGGAGATGTGGGTTTGCTCGGCTTTCTTGAGATCCGCGTTTTGCTCCGGCGCATTGGTGGTTGTGACACACGCGGCCGTCAGTAACAGCGTGCCGACCAGTACTGCCCGCGTGGCTTTGGACAGCAGCTCTGACAGCAGCCCTGACTGATTTCGCACAGATTTCTCCTCCGGCTTATTGCTTATCTGTTTCTTCTCTGTCGGCTGCAGCGCAAGCTGCTCAACCGATAATACGCACCGGCTCGGCCTCGGTAGCGGCTGCACGGGCATTGCGGTAGCGCTCGCTGCGACGGGTGCGATCGTTAACAGCACCGGCCAGCTGACCACAGGCCGCATCAATATCATCGCCACGGGTGGTACGAACCGTGGTAATCAAACCCGCCTTCACCAGAATTTCCTGAAACGTCCGCAGGGCGTTGTTACTGACACGGCGGTAATCGGATTGGTCAAAGGGGTTAAACGGAATCAGGTTGATCTTGACCGGCACATCGCGCAGCAACCTCGCCAGTTCATGGGCGTGGTGAGGACGATCGTTTACCTGGTTGATCAGGGTGTACTCGATAGTGATCTTGCGGTGATTGTCCGGCAGTCCTTCGATGTAGCGCTGGGCGGATTCCAGCAGCATGGCAATCGGGTACTTCTTGTTGATCGGTACCAGCTCGTTACGCAGTTCATCGTTGGGCGCGTGCAGGGAGATGGCCAGGCAGACATCGGTGTACTGCCCCAGGCGATCCAGTTCCGGCACCACACCGGAAGTACTCAGGGTAACGCGACGCTTGGAGAGACCGTAGCAATTGTCATCCAGCATCAGGTTCATGGCATCGACCACATTGTCGAAGTTGAGCAGCGGTTCGCCCATACCCATCATCACCACGTTGGTGATAATGCGCGGACGCTTTTCGCCAAACTGACCGTAGGATTTGGCCGTCAGCCACAGCTGGCCAATAATCTCGGCGGCGGTCAGGTCGCGGTTAAAACCCTGCTTGCCAGTGGCGCAGAAGCTGCAATCCAGTGAGCAACCCACCTGCGAGGAGACACACAGGGTGCCACGGTCGCCATCGGGAATCAGTACGGTTTCAATCGCATTGCCGCCAGCCACTTCAATCAGCAGCTTGCGGGTACCGTCGGCGGAGTCCAGTTGTTTCAGGACCTTGGGCAGACGGATTTCAGCAACGGCCTTGAGTTTTTCACGCAAGGCCTTGCTGATATTGCTCATTTCATCGAAATCGATCACGCCCATCTGGTGAATCCACTTGAGCACCTGAGTGGCACGGAATTTCTTCTCACCGATAGATTCGAAGAACGCTTCCATACGCGCCTGTGTCAGGCCCATCAGGTTGACCCTGGTGGTTTCGACGTCGTGCTGTTGCACTTGTTGCTCGTTCATGGCTTCTTTCTCATTCATGGAAAGCACCTGCATTCACCAGATGGCGGCACGCGTATCAGCGTGGGCAGATCTCGCCAGCGGCGAAGAAGTACTCGATTTCGCGCGCAGCAGAAGCGGCGGAATCGGAACCGTGTACGGCGTTGGCATCGATGGTTTCGGCAAAGTCGGCGCGGATGGTACCAGGCGCAGCTTCTTTCGGGTTGGTGGCGCCCATCAGGTCGCGGTTGGCAGCGATGGCATTTTCACCCTCCAGAACCTGTACAACCACAGGACCGGAAGTCATGAAGGACACCAGATCCTTGAAGAATGGACGCTCCTTGTGCTCGGCGTAGAAACCACCGGCTTTCTCGTCGTCCAGGTGCAGCATTTTCATGGCTACCACAGTCAAACCGGCTTTTTCAAAGCGGGCAACGATGTCGCCGATGGCATTTTTGGCAACAGCGTCTGGCTTGATAATGGACAGAGTACGTTCAACGGCCATTTTAAGAATATCTCCGAGTAGGTTTTTCAGGGTTTTCAGTCCCCGGCAAGCGGGGTCGACAGACCATCAGGGCCCGGCCAATGCAACAAAAATGCCGCTGTCCGCGCCCGGATTGCCCGCCGAAAGGTTAAACCGCGGGATTATACGCAGGTTCCGGTCAATTTAACACGCAGACAACCATAATTTTGGCGGTGCCGCGCACATCCCCGGGAGCCCCGCCACACGGGGTTCAGGGGCCGCTCAGCAGGGCCAGATTACCCCCTGCCGCTGCCGTGTTAACGGAGACGGTTTTCTCGCTCAGGATACGCGCCAGCGCCAGCCCGTCGTCGCTGCAAATCAGGGGAACTCGAATGCGCTGGTGGCGACTCAGGGCCTGCCGGAAAGAACGCACCCACGGACACCCATCCACCCCCAGCAACAGGCGGCACAACTCAGGGTCCGGACGCGGCAGATAGCCATAGCAGGCCACCAGCAGCGGCCGGAATCCCGCCCGGTGCAAACCCTGCAGCAGCCGCTCCGCGCGACGGTGACAGGACTCGGACACCAGCCACTGCACCGTGTTCCCGGCCAGCAGGGCCAGCAGCAGCTGCCGCGCGGTGTAGTCGAGGTCCGCAGGGCGGGAACAGATCACCATCGCCAGCCCGCGGGCCTCCGCCTGCCAGCGGTTCTCCTCCCCCGTGGGCCCCGGCAGCAGCAACTGCCAGTGCACCATGGCCGCCTGCCGGGCCAGCCAGTCGCCACTGCCCACCGACTGCCAGCGCTCATCGGTCTCCAGCATTTTTTGCAGACGCTCACAACGGGACGCTACCGCCACAGGCCACTGCCCCGCACTACTCACGGGCTTCGGCCCTGCCCCGCCTGCCGCTGTCACCAGTGCCCTGAGGTAGTGAGGGCCGCCGGCCTTGGGGCCCGTGCCCGACAGCCCGCGCCCCCCGAAAGGCTGTACTCCCACCACAGCGCCCACCATATTGCGGTTGACGTAGACATTACCCACCGGTGCCTGCTGCGCCAACGTCTCGCAGCGCTGATGAATGCGGCTGTGTATCCCCATGGTCAAGCCGAAACCCAGCGCCCGAACCTGTCCCATAAGGGTCGGCAGGCTGGCGGTGCGGTAGCGCACCACGTGCAGCACCGGGCCGAACACCTCCTCCTGCAGCAGGCTGATGGCGGGAATCTCCAGTAGCTGCGGCGCAAAGAAATAACCGCTGTCACACGCCCGCGGCAGGCTGCATTGCGCCACCCGCCGCACGCCCGGCTGGCCCAGCACCCACTCCAGATGGGCCTGCAAGCGCTGGCGGGCCCCGGCATCAATTACCGGCCCCACATCGGTGGCGGGATCCGCCGGATCCCCCACCACCAGCGCCGCCATGGCACCGCGGAGCATTTCCAGCAGGGCATCGGCAACCTCTTCCTGCACCAGCAGTATGCGCAGTGCCGAGCAGCGCTGCCCGGCACTCTGGAAGGCTGAGCGCAACACGTCGTCGGTGACCTGCTCCGGCAGCGCGGTTGCATCCACCAGCATCACATTCTGGCCTCCGGTCTCGGCGATCAGCGGCACGGCAGGCCCCTGGCGCTGCGCCAGGGTCTGGTCGATGCGCGCCGCCGTCGCCACCGAGCCGGTAAACAGCACCCCGACAATACGCTCATCCGGTAGCAGCCAGGCACCGGCTTCCGCCCCCCGCGCCACAATCAGCCCCAGTAAACCCCGCGGCAAACCACAGGCCGCCGCCAGCTGGCACACGTATCGCGCTATCAGGGGAGTCTGCTCCGCCGGCTTCGCCAGTACCGCATTGCCTGTCACCAGCGCCGCCGCCACCTGACCGAGAAAAATCGCGAGAGGGAAATTCCAGGGACTGACACAGAGCACCACGCCCAGCGGCTGGCAGCCTCCACCGGCTTGCAGGCCTTCCGCCTGATCGGCGTAATAGCGGCAGAAATCCACTGCCTCACGCACTTCTGCCAAAGCATCATCCCAATTTTTACCCGCCTCGCGGATGCAGAGATCCATCAGTACCGCCCTGTGCTGCTCCAACGCATCAGCCAGTCGCCGCAGCCAGTCACTGCGCTCAGCCACCGGCCGTGCCAGCCAGGCGATCCGGGCCTCACAGGCATCGACCAACAGCTGCTCCACCTCACTCCCGGAGGTGCGGCGCACATGCCCCAGGGGCTCACCAGTGGCCGGATTAATGACCGCCACATCACCACCGGCTTCATCCAGCGGCAGCGCCGCAGGCATGGCCTGCTGCAGCTCCTGCAGAAAGGCAGGATCGTTGAGATTACCGCCACGGGAGTTGCGCCGTCGGCCCGATTCACTGGCAGCCCCCAGCAAAATATCAGCCGGCAGCGGGATGACTGCTGACGGCTCTTCCAGTTCTGCCAGGGGATTGCGCAGCAGCGCTGCCACCGGCACCCGGTCATCCTCCAGGCTGTGGACAAAGGAGCTGTTGGCGCCGTTTTCCAGTAACCGGCGCACCAGGTAGGCCAGCAGGTCGGCCTGCTCCCCCACCGGGGCGTAGATACGGCAGGCCACATCTTGCTGGCGCAGCAGTGGGTCATAGAGCGCCTGCCCCATGCCATGCAGCCGCTGGAATTCATAGCCCTGCCGGCGCCGGCCCGGATCGCGCTCATCCATTGCCAGGATGGCCGCCACCGTCGCGGCGTTGTGGGTGGCAAACTGCGGGTAGACCCACTCCCGCATCCGCAGCAGCTCATGGGCACAGGCCAGGTAGGAGGCATCGGTAGCCGCCTTGCTGGTAAACACCGGGTAGCCCTCCGCCCCCTGCTCCTGCGCCCACTTGATCTCGGAGTCCCAGTAGGCGCCTTTGACCAGTCGCACGGTAATGCTCTCGCCGCGCTCCCGCGCCAGCGCACAGGCCCAGCGCACCACCCACAACGCCCGTTTCTGGTAGGCCTGCACCGCCAACCCAAAGCCGTCCCAGCCCTGCAGCTCCCGCTCGCTCAACAGCGCTTCGATCAGGTCGAGGGAGAGATCCAGCCGCTCCGCCTCCTCCGCATCCACCGTCAGTCCGATACCGGCGTCGCGAGCCGCAAGCGCCAGCTGCCGCAGGCGCGGCAATAGCTCCGCCATCACCCGCTGCCGCTGGCGACCGCAGTAACGGGGATAGAGGGCAGACAATTTGACGGAAATCCCGGGGGTCCCGGCGGTGTCGCTGCTGCGATGGGCGGCGAGAAAGGTGATGGCCTGATGATAGAGCTGCAGGTAGCGATCCGCTGCGGTCTGGGTGCGGGCGGCCTCCCCCAGCATGTCAAAGGAGAGCCGATAGCCGCGACGGCGGGCACTGCGGGTATTACGCCACGCGGACCGGATGCCGGAGCCCATGACAAACTGGCGTCCGAGGGTGCGAATGGCGAGCCGTGTGGACTGGCAGACCGCGGCTTTCAATCGACAATCCAGCCAGCGATACCAGCGGGCGTGGTGCGGCGCGGCGTCAGCACTGGCCAGCACCTTCACCGCCAGACGAATTGCCAGGTGAGCCGCTGACTGCAACAGCGGCCGCTGCGCCGCAGAAACCTCCCAGCTGATGCCCTGCAGGTGGCTGCGAATCAGCTCTTCCGCCGTGGCCCGGTCCGGCACCCGCAACAGCGCTTCGGCGAGACTCATCATGGCCCGCCCCTGGGGGGAAGAGAGGGGAAACGCCTGCAACAGGCCTGCGACACCGCCGAAGCTGTACTTCTGGCGCAGGCGGTTGATCAACTCCGTCCCGCGGGCTTCAATCCATTGCTGCTCTGACTCACTGAACGTGGCCAGCGGCCGCAGCAACCCGAGTACTGTCTCGTCATCCTGCCGATAGCATTCCACCATCGCCTGGCGACAATGCTGCAAAGAGATCAAGTCCACATCGGTCATACGTCTGACTCCGCATTATGGAGACCGCTGTTACGACACCAAACCATTACCCGACAGCAACGGCGAAAACTGTGGAATTCAGACTACACCATAGCAGTGACGGGCCGGAAGCGCCGCCAACGACTCATCAGCCGGCACAGGGGGCGGCGAAGCAGGAGAAGAATAAAAAGGGGAAAACTGCCGGAAAGCAGTGCGTTCAGCGCACTGCCTCGGCGATGGTACGAATACGGCCAACAATGGCGCGCAGGCCGTTGCCGCGAGTGGGGCTCAGGTGCCGCTCGAGGTCGAGCTGGCGGAAGTAATCGTCAATATCAAAGGCGCAGATCTCCTGCGCCGTCTTATCGTGGTAGGCCGCCAGCACCAGTGCCAGCAGACCGCGCACAATGACCGCGTCGGAGTCGACGATAAACTGCAGCCGGTCAGCCTCCTGCTGCACATCCAGCCACACATTGCTCTGGCAACCTTTCACCAGCCGCTCGGGAGTGTGCAGAGATTCGTCCATGGGCGGCAGCTCCTTGCCCAAGTCGATGATGTATTTGTAGCGCTCTTCCCAGTCGTCAAAGAAGGCGATGTCGTCGAGAATTTCTGCGGTGTTGGCTAAAGACATAGTTACCCGGAAAATAGATATCGGTATTCAGGACTCAGTTAATGTTACTGACGGAGTTAATTCAGCCGTCATTGCGAGAAGCGCTTTTCAGCGCCGAAGCAACCCATGTCTGGCACTCTGTCCGTACCGGGCTTGCAACCATGGATCGCCGCGCTGCGCTCGCGATGACGGCATGAGAACCTGCAGCTGCGGGGCCACGCGATTATCCTGCGTTACACACGGGATTAAAAGAACAGGCCGGCTTCCAGCTGTGCTTCTTCCGTCATCATCTCACGGGACCAGGGCGGATCGAACACCAGTTCCACCTGCACACTCTGTACGTTGGGCACCTTGGATACACGGTACTCCACGTCGCTCACCAGTACCGGGCCCATCCCGCAACCGGGGGCGGTGAGGGTCATGCGGATAGCAACGGAACCACTGCCCTGCTCTACTTCGACACCGTAAATTAGTCCCAGCTGCACCAGGCTGATGGGAATTTCCGGGTCAAAGATGGAATCCAGTGCTTCCCACACCTGCTCTTCCGAGATCTTGCCACTGCCATCGTCAGCAAATTCCGGCAGATCCACCTGCTGGCCAATGGCATCGGCGTCGGTGCCATCAATACGGTACATGTTGCCCTGGAAGGTCACCGTAAAGTTGCCACCCAGACTCTGGTTGATGGTGAGAAACTGGCCAGCCGGGAGCACAGCCCGCTCGCCGGAGGGCACGCGCCGGGCCGGGCAGTCACGACTGGTGACAACCATGGATTGTTGCATAAGGGCTTTCCGTCGGATTCTGAAAGAGCGAGCCGTCAGCTGACGCTGAAACTCTCGCCGCAGCCGCACTCGGCCACAACATTGGGGTTGTTGAACTTGACCACCCGGTTAATGCCTTCGGTCACCATATCGATCTCGGTACCGCGCACCAGTTGCAAGGCATCGTCAGCAATAGCCAGGGTGACCTTGTCACCGGGGTGCAGCACTTCGTCGCTGGCTTCCGGCGCATCGGCAAAATCCAGCCGGTAGGCGTAGCCGGTACAACCACTGGTCTCTGTAAAGAGCCGCAGGATCTTGCCCGGCTGGGCAGCCAGCTTGCTTTCAAAATGGCGCAGGGCCGCCGCGGTGAGGGTCACCGCCGGGGCACTGGGGTCAAACACTTGAGGCGCATTCATATCTGTCACGATTATCACCTTGCTCGCATCAGGCCAGCATCATCTGGACCTTGCGCAGACCTTCAAACAGAACGTCCACTTCTTCCAGTGTGTTGTAAATGGAGAAGGACGCCCTGGCCGTGCCGGGCACGCCCAGGCGGTTCATCAGCGGCTCGGCACAGTGGTGGCCGGTGCGGATGGCAATGCCCTGGCGATCCAGCAAAAATCCAATATCGGCCGGATGTCCGCCGGCCATTACAAAACTCAGCACACCTACTTTATGTTTGGCCGTGCCGATCAATTTCAAGCCTTCGATGGAAGCAGCCAGTTCGGTGGCCTTCTGCAGCAGCGCCTGCTCGTGGGCAGCCACAGCCACCATATCCAGCTGCGAGAACCAGCGTACCGCCTCACCCAAACCAATAGCACCGGCGATGTGGGGCGTGCCCGCTTCCAGGCGGTAAGGCAGCTGGTTCCAGATGGCATCCTGGTAGGTCACGGTGGCGATCATCTCACCGCCGGTGATCCATACCGGCCACTCGGCCAGCAATTCCTGACGGCCCCACAACACACCAATGCCGGTGGGACCAAAAATTTTGTGGCCGGAGAAGGCGTAGAAGTCACAACCCAGCGCCTGCACATCCACATTGCCGTGGGCCACACCCTGGGCGCCATCCACCAGCACCAGCGCGCCGGCCTGTTTGGCCAGTGCGGTCAACTCGGCCACCGGGTTCACAGTACCCAACGAGTTGGAGACGTGGGGAAAAGCCACCAGTCTGGTGTTGCTGTTCAGCAGGGATTTAAACGCTTCCAGATCCAGCGATCCATCGTCGAAAATCGGCGCGATTTTCAGGGTGGCACCAGAGCGTTTGCACGCCTGCTGCCAGGGCACCAGGTTGGCGTGGTGCTCCATCTCGGTCACCACCACCTCGTCACCGGCCTTGAGCATCTGCGCCAGGCCGTTGGCCACCATATTGATGGACTCGGTGGTACCGCTGGTCCAGATCACCTCTTCGCGAGCGGCGGCGTTGATAAACCCGGCAACGATGTCACGGGCACCTTCGTAGCGTTGGGTGGCCTCGTCCGCCAGCTTATGGGCGCCACGGTGCACGTTAGAGTTGCAGGTGCTGTAGTAGTCCACCAGCGAATCGATCACGCACTGGGGCTTCTGTGTCGTCGCGGCGTTATCCAGATACACCAGCGGCTTGCCGTCCACCTCGCGGGACAGCACCGGGAACTGCTCACGCAGCGCCTTGATATCCAATGAAGGCATGACACTCATATTCATTTGACCTCCATCGCCGCAAAACGCTCACGCAGTTGCGGACGCAGCCAGTCGGCCAGGGCTTCGTTGGGCATCTCTTCCACCAGCTCATTGATAAAACCGAAGCTCAGCATCACCTGCGCCTGGGAACGGCTGATACCGCGGGACTGCATGTAATACAGTGCCTTCTTGTCGATGGCCGCCACGGTGGCGCCGTGGGCACAACGCACGTCGTCGGCGTAAATTTCCAGCTCAGGTTTAGTGTCGATCTCGGCGCGATCGGACATCAGCAGGTTGCGGTTATTCAGCTCCGCCAGGGTCTTCTGGGCGTTGCGATGGATATGAATACGACCGTTAAACACCGCACGGGAGTTGTCCGCCACAATGCCGCGCACGTTCTCTTCGGTGGTGCAGTTGGGCACCGCGTGCTCAATGGTACTGTGCAGGTCAAACAGCTCCTTGCCGTCCAGCAGGTAGATGGCATTGAGCTTGGCATTAGCCTGCTCGCCGGCGTGAATCACGTCCACGTCGAGACGCGACAGCTGACTGCCAAAGCCCACCAGGGTGCTGTTCAATTGCGCCTGCTGCTGCAATTTGAAATGAGCACCACCCACATTCACCGCCGCACTGCCCTGCAGGGCGAAGCGGTAGTGTTCCAGCGACGCACTCTCTTCCAGCAGATATTCAGCGTAAGCGGTGTTGCGGCTGGGGCCCTGCCCCAGCGACTCTTCAATCACGCTGACACGGGCACCTGCGCCAACGCGCACCAGCACACGGGTGTGAGCTTCTTCACCGGCGGAAACCAGGTTGACGATGCGCAGCGGTTGCTCGATGGCTGCACCGGCAGCCACCTGCACCAGCAGGCCGTCGGTGGCCAGCAGGTCGTTGGCCAGGCCGAACACATGGCGCCCCGGCTTGATCTGACCAAACAGCTCCGCAATCGCCTGCTGGCTGTCGGCATCCGCAAAGGTGGTGATGGTCAGTCCCGCGGGCAGTGACGCCGGCAGGTTTTGCAGACGGCCATCCACAAACACCAGGTCGATGCTGTCTACGCCTTCGATGGCCTGCAGTTGCGGCGTAGGGTTAGCCGGCGCGTCCAGCTTGATCTGTTCCCAGACATTAACGGGCAGGTATTTCCAGGCCTCGGTCTTGCGGGTGGGCCAGCGTGCGCCCTGCAGCAGTGGCAGCGATGCCTGCCGCCAGGCCGGCATCTGCTCGCCGAGGGCCTGCGCCTGCTCGACGGCGGCGCTTAACCAGTTACTCATGCTCTCGCCCTCTTACGCGGTTTCGTCGGCAGCACGCTGCTCTTTCAACCAGGCGTAGCCCTGCTCTTCCAGCTCCAGCGCCAGCGAGGCATCGCCACTGCGTACGATCCTGCCTTCGGACAGCACGTGCACATAGTCGGGCTTGATGTAGTCCAGCAGGCGCTGGTAGTGAGTCACCACGATAAAGCTGCGCTCACCGTCGCGCTGGCTGTTCACGCCTTCCGCCACCACCTGCAGTGCGTCGATATCCAGACCGGAGTCGGACTCATCGAGGATGCACAGCTTGGGCTGCAGCAGGATCATCTGCATGATCTCGTTGCGCTTCTTCTCACCGCCGGAGAAACCTTCGTTAACACCGCGTTTGAGGAAGTCCGCCGGCAGGTTCACCTGCTTGCAGGCCTCACGGGCCATCTTGAGAAAATCCTTGGAGCTGACGGCCTCTTCGCCACGGGCGGCGCGCTGGGCGTCCACCGCCGCTTTCAAAAATTCCAGGTTGCTGACGCCAGGGATTTCCACCGGGTACTGGAACGCCAGGAACAGGCCGGCACGGGCGCGCTCTTCGGCTTCCAGCTCCAGCAGGTCAACACCGTTCAGCTGTGCAGAACCGGACTCCACTTCATAACCATCACGACCGGAGAGCACATAGCCCATGGTACTTTTACCGGCACCGTTGGGGCCCATAATGGCGTGCACTTCGCCCGGCTTGATGTCCAGGCTGAGGCCCTTGAGAATCTGCTTCTCTTCAACGTTTGCGTACAAATCTTTAATCGACAACATCTGTGTGTTTCCTCAATTCTCTCTGCGCCTGCGGGCTTAACCCACCGAGCCTTCAAGGCTGATTTCCAGCAGTTTGCCCGCTTCCACGGCAAACTCCATCGGCAACTCTTTGAACACCTCTTTACAGAAGCCATTCACAATCATGGACACCGCTTTCTCCGGGTCGAGTCCACGCTGACGACAGAGGAACATCTGGTCGTCGGACACCTTGGAGGTGGTGGCCTCGTGTTCCACAATCGCGCTGGGGTTGCGGCTCTCCACATAGGGGAAAGTATGGGCACCGCACTGGTCACCGATCAGCAGCGAGTCACACTGGGTAAAGTTGCGCGCACCTTCGGCGGTGGCGGTCATGCGCACCAGTCCGCGGTAGGCGTTGTTGCTGCGCCCGGCGGAGATCCCCTTGGAGATGATGGTGGACTTGGTGTTCTTGCCCAGGTGGATCATCTTGGTGCCGGTATCCGCCTGCTGCTTGCCGCGGGTCAGGGCCACCGAGTAGAACTCACCGATGCTGTTGTCACCCTTGAGAATGCAGCTGGGGTATTTCCAGGTCACCGCCGAGCCGGTCTCTACCTGGGTCCAGGAGATCTTGGCGCTGGTGTGACAGATACCGCGCTTGGTTACAAAGTTGAAAATACCACCACGACCCTCTTCATCACCGGGGTACCAGTTCTGTACGGTGGAGTATTTGATCTCGGCATTGTCCAGCGCCACCAGCTCTACCACCGCAGCGTGCAACTGGTTTTCGTCCCGCTGCGGTGCGGTACAGCCTTCCAGGTAACTGACGTAACTGCCTTCGTCGGCAACGATCAGGGTGCGTTCGAACTGGCCGGTGTTCTGCTGGTTGATACGGAAGTAGGTGGACAGCTCCATGGGGCAACGGGTGCCCTTGGGGATGTACACAAACGAACCGTCGGTAAACACCGCGCAGTTGAGCGCAGCGAAGTAGTTATCCCGCTGTGGCACCACGCTGCCGAGGTATTTCTTCACCAGCTCCGGGTACTTGTGCAGCGCCTCGGAGATGGAACAGAAGATCACCCCTGCCTCTTCCAGCTTGTCGCGGAAAGTGGTCACCACCGATACAGAGTCAAACACCGCATCCACAGCCACACCCGCCAGCATCATCTGCTCGTGCAGCGGAATGCCCAGCTTTTCGTAGGTGGCAATCAACTCCGGGTCCACTTCATCGAGGGACTTGGGCTTGTCTGCCATGCTCTTGGGCGCGGAGTAGTAGGAGATCGCGTTATAGTCGATCTTCGGGTAGCTGACGTGGGCCCACTCGGGCTCGTCCATCTCCAGCCAGGCGCGATAGGCCTTCAGACGCCACTCCAGCATCCACTCGGGCTCACCCTTGAGGGCGGAGATACGGCGGATAACATCCTCATCCAGCCCGGGCTCAAAAGTATCCGACTCGATGTCGGAGACAAAGCCGGCTTCGTATTCCCGCGCCAGGGTTTGGTTGATCTGCTCTGTCATCATTCAACTCGCTAATCACCAGCGTGATTGTTGTGCCGTCCCCGGGGCTATCGGTCCGCGGGCCGGCTCTGCGTTGGACGCTCTGCATGGCGTCTTTGAAATTCTGTGTCCGGGCCAGGCTCAGCCTGCGCCGTGGAGCTTCTGTACCACTTCGCGAATGTGCGTCACCGCGCGCTCGATATCCGCGGCCGTGGTGTAACGGCCCAGCGACATGCGCACTGAACTGTGGGCATCGGCATCCGCCAGCCCCATGGCTTTCAGCACATAGGAGGGCTCCATGCTGGCCGAGGTACAGGCCGAGCCGGAGGAGACCGCCACCTGCCGCAATGAGAGCAGCAGGGTCTCGCCGTCCAGGCCACCAAAACAGACGTTGAGGTGGTTGGGAGTTACCTCACTGTCGCTGCCGTTGCGGCGCACCGCTGGCAGCTCTGCAATACCGCTCCACAGCTGTTCACGCAGCCCGGCAATACGCTCGTGCTCGGTGGTGGCCAACTCAGCGGCCAATTGCGCGGCCTCACCCATGCCCACCAGCTGGTGTGTGGCCAGGGTGCCGGAGCGCAAGCCACGCTCGTGCCCGCCACCGTGTATCTGCGCCACCAGCTGGCTCTGCACCGGGCGCCGTACATAGAGCGCGCCCACACCCTTGGGGCCGTAAAACTTGTGTGCCGACAGGCTCAACAAATCCACATGCAGATCGCCCACGTTAACGGCGATCTTGCCGGCGGACTGGGCGCCGTCGGTGTGCAGCAAGATGTCGCGACTGTGGCACCAGGCACCGATGTCGGCGATGGGGTTTACCGCACCCACTTCGTTGTTCACGTGCATCAGGCTCACCAGCCGGGTCTCCGGCCGCGTCGCTTCCTGCACCTGCTGCAGGCTGATACGCCCGTCAGCACCGGGCGTGAGCCAGGTCACGGCCACGCCACGCTTTTCCAGCCACCTGGCCGGATCGATGATGGCCTTGTGCTCCACCACCGAGGTAATCAGGTGACCCTCATAGTTGAGGGCCTCAAACACGCCTTTGAGGGCCAGGTTGTTGGCCTCGGTGGCGCCACTGGTCCAGACGATTTCGCGGGCGTCAGCGCCAATCAGGTCAGCCACCTGTCGTCGTGCCAGCTCCACCTTCTCCTCCGCCTGCCAACCATAGATGTGGGAGCGTGAGGCCGGATTGGCGAATACGCCATCCATGGTGAGGCATTGGCTCATGGCCTCTGCCACCTGCGGGTCAACCGGCGTGGTAGCAGCGTAATCAAGATAGACCGGCAGGCTCACTGCACCCCCGACACATCCAGCAGCCCCAGCTCCCGCGCGCTGTTCTGACGTACGGACACCTCCTGCACCTCATCCTGCTGCACCAGGCTGGCCAGGCTGATACTGCTGAGGAAGGCGTGAATACGATCACTCAGGTCAATCCAGAGATGGTGCGTCAGGCACTGCTGGCCCTGCTGGCAGTTGCCCTGACGCTCGCAATTGGTCACATCGAGGGACTCATTCACCGCATCGATAATCTGCGCCACCGAGATGGCTTCCGGCTCGCGGCTCAGTTTATAGCCGCCACCGGGGCCACGCACACTGCTGACCAGCGATTGCTGCCGCAACTTGGCAAATAACTGCTCCAGGTAGGAGAGCGAGATCTCCTGCCGTTTGGAAATATCTGCCAGGCTAATAGGCCCCTTTTCAGCGTTCAGGGCCAGGTCCAGCATGGCGGTTACGGCATAACGTCCTTTGGTAGTCAGGCGCATAAGCTAATTCCTTCAGAGGTTTAACTGAGCGTCAGGCTGCAAAACAGATACCACCGTGCCAGCCCGGCTGGGCGGCGATTATGGTAAACCCGACTAGTTTAGTCAAGTAAATACCCTACCACGACAGTGGGATATTTGTTAGTGGTATTTGTCAGCCTGGCGTCACTCTCCGTCCTGCTCCTTTTCCAGCGCCTTGATGCGGTTGTCCGTGTGGTAAATGTAATTCTGTACCGAGGTGAGAACCCCGCGCAGGATGCTCAGCTCCATCTCGTCCAGGCGGATACGACTGTAGAGCCGGCGCAGGCGGGTCATGGTCTGACGCGGGTTACCCGGCTCTATAAAGGAGAGGGTCTCCAGGGTCTGTTGCAGGTGGTCAAAGTACAACTCAAGGGCCTTGTGATCCGCCGGCGGCTGGTCCCAGTCGTCGAAATGGGGCAGCTGTCCCTCTTTGGCGGTCAGCCACGCCACACGCATCTCGTAGCAGAGCACCTGCACCGCGGTGGCCAGGTTGAGGGCCGAATACTCGGGGTTAGCCGGAATGTGCACATGGTAGTTGCACTTCTGCAGCTCTTCGTTGGTCAGGCCCCGATCTTCACGGCCGAAGACAATGGCCACGTCGTGGTGCTGTGCCTCCACCATGGCGCGCTCCCCGCACTCCCGCGGCGTCAGCAACGGCCAGGGGATGCGGCGCTCACGGGCACTGGTGCCTACCACCAGGCCACACTCGGCCACGGCCTCATCCAGCGTCTCCACCACAATGGCGTTTTCCAGTACATCCTGTGCACCGGCAGCCCGCCACACGGCCTTGTCCGCCGGGTATTCCCGCGGCTCCACCAGATAGAGCTGGGACAGGCCCATATTCTTCATGGCGCGAGCCGCCCCACCGATATTGCCCGGATGGGTGGTATTCACCAGAACGATGCGAATGCGTTGCAGCAGAGAGTCGAGCATGGCCAAAATCGGTACCTTTGGGTTGGGCTGGATAGCCACTAAAAGCGGAGTAGCGCGACACCCCGGACACGCCGACCATCGCAAAAGGCGCGCAGTTTACCAAAGTCCGGCTGCGGGTGTCACAGCGGAGCGGCCGGCAACGCCGCGAAACTGTATCCCCGATCAGAAGACGCTGGTATACTCTGCGACCCTTTCGCACCGCTGCTCCTCTGCCGGTGCCTGCTCTTTACACATTGTTTTTGCTGAACGGTTGGAATCCCATGGAACCCATGCTGAATATTGCCCTGCGCGCGGCGCGCAAGGCGGGCGAGCTGATTGAACGCGCCCTGGAACGTGTCGACGTTGTGGCGTTTGAAGAAAAAGGCCGCAATGACTTCGTTACCGACATTGACAAGGCCTCCGAGAAAGAGATTATCTTTCACCTTCGCAAGGCCTACCCCGACCACACCATTGTCGGTGAAGAGACCGGCCGTTCCGGCACAGAGAGTGACTACGAGTGGATTATTGATCCCCTCGACGGCACCACCAACTTTATCCACGGCATTCCCCACTTCGCCATCTCCATCGCCTGTGTCTACAAGGGCCAGCTGGAGCATGCCGTGGTATTGAACCCGGTTACCCGCGAAGAATTTACTGCCAGCCGCGGCAAGGGTGCGGCCCTCAACGGCCGCCGTATCCGCGTTGCCCCCCGCAATGGCCTCAAAGGCGCGCTGATCGGCACCGGGATTCCGTTTAACGGCTATTCGCTGGAGAACATCACCCCCTACCTGGCCGCCATGCAAGAGATCGCCGGCCAAACCGCCGGTATCCGCCGCCCCGGCGCCGCCTCCCTGGACCTGGCTTACGTGGCCGCCGGCCGCTTCGATGGCTTCTGGGAGATGAACCTGCAACCGTGGGACATCGCCGCCGGCCTGCTGCTGGTGAAAGAGGCCGGTGGACTGGTCAGCGATTTCCGCGGCGGCAACACCTGCATGGAAAAGGGCAACGTCGTTGCTGCCTCTCCCAAGGTGTTCAAGCCCCTGCTGCAGATCGTCGGCAAACACATGGGCAACGTCTGATGACAACCCTGCAGCGGGCATCCCAACGCCCGCTGCACCCCTCCCGACTGCGCCCCTGCACCGACAGGTAGCCACTTCCGGCCACGCCACACAATCCCCAATCCCCCGGCAGATCATCCCCCAGGCGTGACAGACCACTCAACACCACCCTGCTGACATCCCATCTATACTATTCCTTGCGCCAGATCATGTTGTAAAACGATGGCGACGCAGTACTATCGGGTCAGGTAGTCGAGAATGAGGTGGAGAG
This sequence comes from Pseudomaricurvus sp. HS19, assembly GCF_009857815.1. Taxonomy (GTDB): domain Bacteria; phylum Pseudomonadota; class Gammaproteobacteria; order Pseudomonadales; family Cellvibrionaceae; genus Pseudomaricurvus. Next base: position 1,454,300 of record NZ_WVVW01000001.1, read on the forward strand.
ATGTTGCTCAAGGTGTTACAGCAGTGGCTGGATGAAACCTTCGTCAGCATGGCCCGCGCCCAGGGTCCGGAGCAGCGGCAAACCATTACCCCCACACTGCAGCGTGAACGCCAGTGCCCACTGCGACGGCTGCTACCCGCCAGTGAGTCAGAGCGCCTGATGGAGCGCCCGGCCGCCCCGGGCCAGTAACCGCTGCCACACCGGAATCCGCCACCACACCTTGGTGGCGGTAACTCCTCGCACCGCCGCAGTGCCAGCCGGATTAATCCTCGATCAATACACCGCGGTAATAGCGTTTTTTCTTTGCTGAGGCTGCCGGCTGTGGTTCGGCCGGGCGATCAGGCCCGTCCAGCGACGTCTCCACCACCTGCCCGCGATAGGTAACCGTTTTGGTCTTGCTCACCCGGGCATTGGCCGGCCGCGCAGCCAGGGCTTCTTTATTGACGTAGGCCCCCCGGTACAGGAGCACCTGATTGAGCGTTGCCCCGTTCTCCGGGGACGGCGGATTGGCCCGCATCACGTTTTCAAACCAGCTGACGGCATCCTCGGTCTGCGCCACCGCAAACTCGAACAACCGGTAGAGATCCAGCCAGGAACGAATGTTGGCATCCATCCCCAGTGCCGATTTCACATCCTTGCGAATAGTCACAATCGCGCGATGATTCCCCGGCCTGACCAGCCAATCATTGAAATCCAGGGTTTCGCCCATTTCCCCCTCCGTAGTCTCTCAGCGTTCCGCACTTATCAGTTGAATTGTCCTGCACCCCGGAGGCGCCAGTGACGGCTCCGGGGACGATTGCAGTTGCGGCTGAAGAGTTTATACGAAGAAGACTCCCAATAACCACACTTTAATTATGGTTATTAGGAGTCTTCCGATGAATAAACCCTTAAATGTCGGCCCCACCAGAGGTTACCGGCTAAATTGTGCCGGTAGATTTTATATATACGAAAACTACCTTTACTCACCTGTCACCTACCGCGACTGGTGATAGAATCGCCGCCGCCCAGGGTTCAGACCCGGGTCCGGCGTACCCCGCTGGACGCCCCACAGCTCAACACGCCCGGAAGTTGTCGATGTCCCCACAGCACTCCCCCATGCCCGCCAAAGATCTGCTCGCCGTGTTGCTGGTGATTGTGCTGTGGGGGCTGAATTTTGTGCCCACCAAATTTGCGCTAATGGATCTTACCCCGCTGCAGCTGGGCGCGGCCCGCTTCCTGATGATTTCTCTGCCGCTGATTCTGGTACTGCCCCGCCCGCAGATTCCCCTGAAGTGGCTGCTGCTCTATGCCCTTACCCAGGGGTTCGGGCAGTTCGGCCTGCTGTTCTTTGCCCTGCAGCAGGGAATGACCGCGGCCCTGGGTTCGGTGCTGATGCAGGTGCAGATTTTTATTACCGCGCTGATGGCCGCCACCCTGCTGGGTGAACGCCTGGCCAACTCCCTGCTGCTGGGTATGGCGGTGGCCGCTGCCGGCCTGGTCTGTTTTATCGTCAGCGTTACCAGCAACAGCGACACCTCGGGCATCACCGTGGTCAGTTTGCTGCTGACCCTGGCGGCAGCGTCAATGTGGTCCAGCTCCAACATTATCGTGCGCCAGATTCATGCCTCGGGCAGGGACTGCAAACCACTGGCACTGATTGGCTGGAGCAGCCTGATCACCGGAACCCTCTTCACCCTCTGCACCCTCTCAATCGATGGCGTGGCGGCACAGGCCAGCTGGAAGAACGTGTCGCTGACCGGCTGGCTCTCCCTGCTCTACCTCAGCCTCGCTGCCAGCGGCGTCGCCTATTGGCTGTGGGCTGTACTGCTCACCCGCCACCCCGCCAGCAGGGTGGCTCCGTTTTCGCTGGGTATTCCGCTGGTAGGACTGCTGGCCGGTATCTTTATTCTGGATGAAAAGGTCACCAACCTGCAGTGGATTGGATCCGCACTCGTGCTGTCGGCACTGGTGTTTGTGGTTGTGGGTGCCCAACGTGCCGCCCGGCGGGCCGCAAAGCGTTACGATGTTGAGCCTTGAGAGCTCGTGACGAGTAACGAGCAGAGTAAAATCTCCAGCCTGTCGCTGTGCGTCTATCTGTTACCTGGGTTGTAGATGGGTCGACCAGATTGCTGATAGTTGCGCAGCACCTCACGGGCAGCATCGGCTTCCTCCCTCGCGGTGACCTGAATCCCCCGCTGTCGCAATTCCGCCTGCCAGTCCTGTGGCTTGGGGCCTTCATCAAAGCCGACGGCACGGGCATCGGCCTCACAGGCACCCGTGATGACTCGCTGTACTCCCGACCAGCAGATCCCACCCAGACACATGGCACAGGGTTCGGTACTGGTAACCAGCGTCAACGGCGCTTGCGCAGTGCTGCTCAGGTCGAAACAGCCAAGCCGGCGCTGGGCCACCATCAACGCTACCATTTCAGCATGTAACACCGACAGCCCCTGATGGGTCACCAGGTTTACCCCCAGCGCCACCAACTCACCACTGGTCTGCACAAATACGGCGGCCGCAAACGGGCCGCCGGTGGCGGACTCCACATTGCGCTGCGCCGCGGCGATCACAAAGCGCATCTGCTGCGCCGGATCAGTGGTAGGAGCATACGCACTGCAAAAAAGTTGTACCCAATCCGGCAGGCTGAATTCAATGCGGTGCGGTACACATTCCATCGCTGTGCTTCCTTCTACAGAGCCAAAATGCTATCTGCTCCGGCCCGGTTCACGACAAGTCACCGCTACCGCAGGCGCTTGCCATCGAAATCACTGGCGGAGTGGCGCTCGGCCAGGCACTGGTCCGGATCACCGGAGGTGCGATTAACCATACGGCCACGCTGGTAGCCCGGACGGGCGAAGACCGCTTTGCGCCAGCGCTCCACATTTTTGTACTCCTGCACCTGCAGGAACTCCCCGGCCTTGTACGCCTCGCCCGCCTGCAACAGCCCGTACCAGGGAGCGATAGCGATATCGGCAATGGTGTATTCATCACCGGCCACATACTCGTGCTCAGCCAGTTGCCGGTCCAGCACATCCAGCTGACGCTTGACCTCCATGGTGTAGCGGTCAATGGGATAGCGGTACTTCTCGGGCGCATAGGCGTAAAAATGGCCGAAGCCACCACCGACAAAGGGCGCTGCGCCCACCTGCCACATTAACCAGTTGATGGTCTCAACGCGCTTTGCCGGCTCGGAGGGCAGGAATTCCCCGAACTTCTCCGCCAGATAGAGCAGGATGGAACCGGACTCAAAGACCCGCAGCGGCTGCTCGCCGGAGCGGTCCACCAGTGCGGGTATTTTTGAGTTGGGATTGATGGCTGTAAACCCGGAGGAAAATTGGTCCCCTTCGCCGATACGGATCAACCAGGCGTCGTACTCAGCTCCCTGGTGCCCCTTCTCCAGCAACTCCTCCAGCATCACTGTGGCCTTGACGCCATTGGGTGTGGCCAGTGAATAAAGCTGCAAAGGGTGCTTACCCACCGGCAAGGCCTTCTCGTGGGTCGCCCCGGCCACGGGGCGGTTAATACTTGCCCACTCACCGCCATTGGGTTGATCCCAGGTCCATACCTCGGGTGGTGTAAACACATCGTTCATCAGTTACCTCCTGAAATTAGCGCGTGCTGCTGCCTGATTCCCCGGCTAAGGCGCAGCCTTTTGGCTGCAGTCGTCAGCCGCCGGCAATTGGTACAACGAGACAGCCCTGCTGCTAATGGTAACAGGCAGGCCAATCGCAAACAGTGTCGATTGTGTCAGCCTTGGTCATGGCGAACCCGGCTGATGACCGGATGGGAATTGACGGGCCGGAACCGGCCCGCAATCGGGAGACGTGCTATCCCTGAAACTTACTTACCGCCAAACCACTTCTTCAGCTTGGCGGTAAAACCATGGCGGTTGTGGTGCTTCTTCACCGCATTCTCGTCGGCGACGAAATTGATCTGGATGGAGCGGCGCACACCATCAAACGGCGGATAACCGTGCCAGCAGTTGTCTGTCACACGGAACCCCAACAAGGTACCGGCATTGGGGATCACTTCGTCCGCCATATCCTCCAGGTTGTTGCTGTTGAGGATACGCAGTTTGCCGGTCTCCGCCGTCCAGTCGTCGTTAAAGTAGATGAGGATGGTAGCAATCTTGGATTTGGAGTCTGTGTGTACCCGACCATCCTTGGGGCGGGAGATGCCCCGCAGGGTGACAATCATCGGCAGGGTATTGAGATCCATACCCAGCTTGTCGGAGATAAGGCTGCGGAATTCCGGTCCGTTAAGCTCCTCGATCAGGGCGGTAAAGCCCTCCCCGCACTGCAGGCCCTCCAGGGTGAAACTGCCGCCGGCCTTAATCGCCGGGAACCCTTCCATCACGGACCCAATACTCTCCGCGCGAATGGCTTTATCCAGGACAAAGTAGGGAAATGGCGCCTGATGCACTTCCGCACCAGCCAGGGATTCGATATTGAGACAGGAGACCATAAAGCGTTTGCTCTGCAATTATTTGTATTAGTTATAGCCAATACTTGCAGGTTTCGGTGCATTTACCAATTGCCGGGCTGCATTCCCCAATCACCGGCAACTTCGCTGGCCACCACAACTGAACCTCTTTCCCCCCAGGACAGGATTCAATCGTTTGTAACCATGCAGGTCCGACCCCCAAGTATCCACCTACGGACACCCCGGCCAGACAGCCTAAACCCTGTCACACCGGGGATACGCCATCCCTGAGCCCGGCAATCGTCGCCGATCACAACCCGGGAGGCTGTGATCCGAATCAAGTTTTTCCATATCCTCACTGACAGGGACTCACATTCCCGCCCTGCCTCATACCAGTTGGCCGTTCTGATAGTCCGCCATGGCCGTGTTGATCTCATCCATGGTGTTCATGACAAAGGGGCCGTACTGGGCAATTGGCTCCCTGAGTTGCCGGCCGGACAGTAACAGCAATTGCGCGGGCTCATCCTGCGCCGCCAGCTGCAGGCGCTCTCCCGGGCCGAACACCCCCAGCTGACCTGCCGTGAGCTGGGGCAAGCCACCAGCCACCACCAGCACCGAGGCTGATGCACGGGCCTCCAGCAGCAACTCCAGCTGGCTGCCCGCGGGCAGGCGAATATCGGCAATCACGGCATCGGTCACTGTCCGGATCGGACCCTCCAGCAGGGCAACGGCGTCAGCACCAGCAATACCCAGCTTGCCCGCCAGCAAGGTGACCTGCGCACCACTGTCAGCCTGATGCCGCGCCATCTCACCAGCCTGCACATCACGCCAGCCGGGATTACAGAGTTTCTGATCGGCCGGCAGGTTCAACCACAACTGAAAACCGTGCAGGGAGCCATTATCGGCCTCCGGCATCTCGGAGTGGATAATGCCCCTGCCCGCCGTCATCCACTGCGCGCCACCGGCGCTGACCGAACCCACATTGCCGAGATGATCCTCGTGACGGAACCCGCCGGTGAGCATATAGGTGATGGTTTCAAAACCGCGGTGGGGATGAGGCGGAAAACCGCCCACGTAATCGCGGGAGTCGTCAGAGCGAATTTCGTCAATCAACAAAAACGGGTCCAGCGCCACGTTGTAGTGACGCCCGGCGATACGGGAAATCTTTACGCCGTCGCCGTCGCTGGTGGGACGGGACTGGATAACCTGCTGCAGCGCCCGGGTGGACGGCAATACTGAAGTACTCATGGTGACCTCCTCTGTTCAATGCAGCCAGTATAGAAAGGCACATAGCGCAAAAACAGGCAGGTTTTCAGTGCAATATATTCGGCTTTTCTGAATGTTGGGAGCTATCTGCAGACTGGGGTCAGGGCGTGGCCCGGGCCATAAATTCCGCCGCAGTTACTGTACCGCGGCCGCATTCAGCCAGGCACGCACACACTCCAGTACACCGTAATCGTAGGCACCATCCAGCTCGTCGTAGACGGGCTTGAGGCGACCACCCTCAGCCTGCTCAAAGGCAAAGCGCAGGGTATGCAACTCGGTATCGGACAGTTCCACCACGTCCGCCAGTTCCAGCTCGCCATCGGCAATGGCGGCCGCCAGGTGACGATACACCGTGGCCAGTGTCAGTTCCCGCTTATGGGCAATTTCCATGGGGGTCAGCCCCTGGCACAGCAGCAGTACGCTCTCCAGGCCACTGGCGCCGGCTTGTGGCGCAGCGGCAGTGGCGGCGTGCTCGGCGATAACCTGCAGGAACTGCGCACCGTAGGCGTCCAGTTTGCGCTGCCCCACACCGGAAATACCCGCCATGGCGTCGAGACTGTTGGGCTGCCGCTCGGCCATCTCTGCCAGGGTGGCATCGTGGAAAATAACGTAGGCGGGCACGCCCTGCTCCTCCGCCAGCTCCCGGCGACACTGGCGCAGGGCATGCCACAGCTCACCATGGGTCGTTTCATGCTTGCTGCGGGTTTTGCGCTCCTTGCTGCGACCACTGTCCAGCTGCCGCAGCATCAGGGTCTCTTCACCACGCAATACCGGCCGCGCCACCTCCGCCAGGCGCACACTGCCGTGCCCCTCCACATCCACAGTGAGCAGGCCACGGGCGATCAGTTGACGGAAAAGGCCCCGCCACTGGTTAGCGTTCAGCTCCTTGCCGATACCAAACGTGCTGATGGTGTCATGGCCGAACTGCTGTATGCGGTCGTTGTTTTTGCCCAGCAGCACATCCACCAGATAGGTAACACCAAAACGCTGGCCGGTGCGGTAGACACAGGAGAGTGCCTTCTGGGACGCCACTGTCGCGTCCCAGGTCTGCGGCGGTGTCAGGCAGTTATCGCAGTTGCCACAGGGCTCCTCCAGTGACTCGCCAAAATAGTGCAACAGGCTCTGGCGACGACAGCTGGTGATCTCACACAAGCCCAGCATGGAATCCAGCTTGTGACGTTCGATACGCTTGTAACTCTCGTCTGCGGCAGAGCCCTCCTGCATCTGCCGCAGGGTAATCACATCCTGCAGGCCGTAGGCCATCCAGGCGTTGGCGGGCATGCCGTCGCGGCCGGCACGGCCGGTCTCCTGGTAATAGGCTTCGATGCTTTTGGGCAGGTTGAGGTGGGCCACAAAGCGCACATCCGGCTTGTCGATCCCCATACCAAAGGCGATGGTGGCCACCATCACCACACCGTCCTCGCGCAGGAAGCGGGTCTGGTGGTGCTGGCGCAGTTCGGCACTCAGTCCGGCGTGGTAAGGCAACGCTGTCATGCCCTTGCTGCTGAGCCACTCCGCCACCTCTTCCACCCGCTTGCGGGACAGGCAGTAGACAATGCCCGCATCACCATCGTGATCATTGCGGATAAAGCGCAACAGCTGCTCGCGGGCGTTACCGCTGTTTTCAGCGATGTGGTAGCGGATATTGGGGCGATCAAAACCGCGATTGAATACGGCGCCGTTGTGTAATTGCAGCCGGTCCATGATATCCCGCTGCGTGGGACCGTCAGCCGTGGCGGTGAGCGCTATCCGCGGCACCCGCGGAAAACGCTCCTGCAACAGCGACAACTGGTGATATTCCGGGCGGAAGTCGTGGCCCCACTGCGACACACAGTGCGCTTCATCAATGGCAAACAGCGACAGGTGTACCCGCTCCAGCAGGGCCAGGGTACGGGGCAGCAGCAGTCGCTCGGGCGCCACGTAGAGCAGGTCCAGCTGGCCGCTCATGAGCTGCTGCTCCACCTCATCGGCGGCGGCGGCACTGAGGGATGAGTTCAGGTAGGCGGCACTGACACCATTCTGCCGTAACGCCTCCACCTGGTCCTGCATCAGGGCGATCAGCGGCGACACCACCACGGCGGTACCGGCACGCACCAGCGCCGGCACCTGGTAACAGAGGGATTTTCCCCCGCCGGTGGGCATCAGTACCAGGGCATCGCCGCCGGCAATCAGGTGCTCGACAATCTCCGCCTGCTGGGGGCGAAACTGGTCGTAACCAAAGACGGAGCGCAGGGTATCCAGCGCGGCGGATTGGGTCATGGGGCCTACAAGAGTTGCGGTTAGGGAATGGCTATAAGAACAGAGGCGGAGCTGGCTGACCAGCTCCTTTGGTATGGGGCGTTACCACATCAGGTCGTCAGGGATCTGGTAATCCGCGTAGGGATCGTCTTCCTCCGCAACCGCGCTGCTGCGTTGGTTGTGCAGCACAATGGCGCTCTCGTCCCGCTGGCGAATCTTGTCCGCTACCGCTGCCGGGATCAGCTGGTAATCCCCCCCGAAGCGGACGATGGCAATCTGTCCGGCCCCCAATTGCTGCTGCAACTTGTCAGTCACGTAGAGTTTTTTGATGGTTTTACCATCGGCAAACTGATAGGCCACCTCACCCTGCTGGCGATCGATGCGGTTGATACTGATCAGCTGCTGGATCTGCGCCTGTATAGCCTTGCGGTCAGCTTCAGCCTGACGCTGCTGGTTCAACTCGCGGTCACGGGCGCTCTTCTCTTCCAGCGCCTTGCGGGCCGCCAGTTTGGCTTCATCTTCCTGAGTGTGGCCCTTGGGCTGCTGCTTGGCCTGTTTACGCTTTTCCTTGCCCAGGGCCTTGGCTTTTTTCTGGTCCACCAGACCGGCTTTCAGCAGTTGATCCTGCAGGGATGACATGGACGAAACCTCGAGTGCATGAAGATGGCCCGCCATTATCGGCAGCCATCGGGGCAGAGGCAACCGCCAGTGGCCCCTTTTCCCCCACCCCCTCCCTTACCCCCAAAACGACTGCGCCCCGTCCGCAATAACGGACAGGGCGCAGCGAGAGGGGGATGCGGTTATTTGCCAACCAGAATCCGGTCCAGGGAGACAATGCCAGCACCGCGGATCAGCAGAGCCACACTGATCGCCAGCAGCGCCAGGCCGAACTCGTAGCCGTTATTCGCCATAAACAGTCCATTACCGATGTGGACACTGAGGATGGCCACCGCCATGGTCACCGCCAGCACCAGTGCCGCCGGACGGGTCAGCAGACCCAGCAGCAGGAACAGGCCACCGAAGAACTCCGCCGAGCCGGCCCCCAGGGCCATCAGGTAACCGGGCTCCAGGCCGATGGAGGCCATCCACTGCCCGGTACCTTCCAGGCCGTAACCACCAAACCAGCCGAACAGTTTCTGTGCGCCGTGGGCCATAAAAATAATGCCGGCCGGAATGCGCAGGGCCAGGTCATCGTAACCGCCGGTTGATGGGGAGAACTTGTTGATAATTTGCTTGATCATGATGGCTTCCTCGTTTCCATTTAGGTTGGGATTGGGGTCAGTATAGCCGTTACAGAAAGCCGAATAAGGGCCCAAAATTGCTCTATTAGTTCAATTTTTTTGACCACTTTCGGCCGACTGCAGCTGGCGCACCGCCATCAGCTCAGTGCCGCTGCCCCTGAGTGCCGGCGCCAGCGATTCACCAGTTCCCGGGTTGCACTCATATCCTGCCCCTGAGCCTCGCCAATATCGGCGCAGGCGATAACTGTGCCTATATCCTGCGCCTGCACCTTGCCGCCATGGTGGAAATGGTTGAACGCCAGGGTACCGATAGGCTCTCCATCCGTATCGGTCTGGCGGGTGGTTTTCGCCAGCCGCTCATCCGTCATCAGCCACGACATCAACTTGCCGGCAAGCCCGTGCTGCTTAAGGCGCAGGATCTCCCGCTGGGCCCGGCCAACCAGTGGCCATAACTCCGGATCGTTGATAACAGCATCGGTGCCCCGCCAATCGGTGAGCTCGCAGGCCGTGGTGTAACAGAAATAGGCACTGGTAAAGGCGCGGTAGAGTTTGACCGGCATGGTGGAGCACCTGGCCACGCCACAGCCGTTGAACAGTTCGGTAAACACTTTTGCCGGTCGCGCCGGTTTGGCCGTCACCATAAACGAGCGCCCGGGGTTGTGGTTCAGATAGGCAATATCTGCACTGTTGTGCAGCCCGGTGTTGGTGGTGGGTTTCAGCGGTGCGGTCCAGCGATCCACCTGATAGGCAAACATGGACATGGTGCCCTCCAGTATCTGACCGGCCGGGAGCCCTGTGGCCTGGCGAACATGATCGTAGAGCCCGATACCCACGCTGCAAATCAGTAGCACCGAGTGTGTGTTGGCCATGGCCTTACCCAGGGCCTTGAGCAGCGTACTGCCCTCTTCCGTCCGACAGGTGGCACCATCCAGCGTCACCATCACGAAATCAAAATAAGAGCCCTTCAGCTGGCTGACATCAGTAAACACCTGGTAACCGTCGAGGGTCTGCACACTGTGGTCGTTAAAGCAGTAGAGCTTTTGCGGGCGTGAGAGAGCCTGCTCGCGATTGGGCCGTACCAGAAAGCCGATATCTGCACCGGCCAGTTGAAGATGGTAGGCGGTGGTAATGCCCAGGGCACCGGCACCCACCACCAGAATCCGTTTGGTTTTCATGATCCTGCGCTTCACTCTGTAGTTGTTATGGCTGTCATTATTATGGTTCCGCTACACTCTAGTGGTATAGGAGTTTGGACACAATTGCCGGCGGTTGACCCGGCTCCCGGCCACCGCCATCATTAACCGCTAACCAGCAATACCACAGGCCACCCCCCTTGAGCAGAGTAACCCCTACCCCATTCCAGAGTCCGGACTCCATTCGCCAGCACTTCGAACAGCTGGGTTATATCTGCAGCGATGCCATCGCCACTGCTGTGTACCTGGCAGTACAGCTGGAAAAGCCGATCCTGATTGAAGGGCCGCCGGGTGTCGGCAAAACCGAGCTGGCGAAAAAAACCGCACAGCTGCTGAACAGCGACCTGATTCGACTGCAATGTTATGAAGGCCTGGACGAGGCCAAGGCGCTGTACGAGTGGAAGTACAGCAAGCAGCTGCTCTACACCCAACTGCTGAAAGACAAGCTGGGGGATGTGCTGCGAGGTGCCGAGGGACTGGAGGCGTCGGTGGAGCGACTGCACCAGTACGGCGATATTTTTTACTCCGAGAATTTCCTCGAAGCACGCCCCCTGCTGCAGGCCCTGCAACAGCCGGAAACCGCCGTGCTGCTGATCGACGAGATCGACAAATCCGACCAGGAGTTCGAGGCCTTCCTGCTGGAGATGCTCAGTGATTACCAGGTGTCCGTTCCCGAGATCGGCACCGTGAGGGCGCAGTCGCGTCCGGTGGTGATGCTCACCAGCAACAACACCCGCGAACTGGGCGATGCCCTCAAGCGTCGCTGCCTGCACCTCTACATCCCCTTTCCCGACGCCGGGCTGGAACAGCGGATTGTTGCCACCCAGGTACCGGAGCTGGGTGACGCCCTGCGTGAGCAGCTGGTGGCCTTTGTGGAGAGGCTGCGGGGTATGGCGCTGAAAAAAGTGCCGGCGGTGAGTGAAACCATCGACTGGGCGCGGGCGCTGGTACTGCTGAATGTGCAGCAGCTGGACAAGCAGTGGACCGAAGACACCCTCAACCTGCTGCTCAAATTCCAGGACGACATTGAGCTGGTCACCCCTGAGCTGCCGCAGCTGTTGAACGAGATCAACAACACCCTGCCCGGTATGAAAAACTAGTCCCCCATGGACAGCACCCTGGTGGATTTTATCCAGTCACTGCGTCACCACGGCCTGCCGGTATCACCGGCAGAAACCCTGGACGCCCTGCAAGCCGTGGCCGCCATTGGCGTCGGCAACCGCGAACGCCTGAAGATCACCCTGGGCCTGACACTGGCCAAGTCCCTCGCCCACCGCGGCCAGCTGGAAGAGCTGTTCGACCGTTTTTTTGACCCACCCAAAACCTCCGCCTCACCACTGATCCAGTTCGACGCACCCGCGGACATCGATACCCCGGCCGCGCCCGCTGCCAATAGCATCCACTCAGAGCTGGGACAGTTGTTGCTACGCAACGACCAGCCCACCCTGCAACGGCAACTGGTGATCGCCGCCGAGCAGGCAGGGGCGAAAGATATGCAGATGTTTCTGCAGAAGAAGATGGTGAGCAATCGTATCCTGATGGATATGGGCGACCGGCAACTGCAGAAAGAGTTGCGCCAGCTGGAGAGCCGTCAGCAGCAGCTGCAACTGGTGGCCGAACTGCAACAGCAGCGGCAGCAACTGATCGACACCATTAACGACTACGTTGAGCAGCAGTTCCTGCTCTACAGCCGCAACCGGGGCAACCAGTTGTCGGAAGCTACACTGCAACAGGCCAAACTCAGCAATCTCGACAGCGTGCAACTGCAGCAGCTGATGCGACTGGTGCTCAAGATCGCCAAAAAACTGGCCAGTCTCCACTCCCGCACGCGCAAGGTGAGCAAACGCGGTTGCCTGGATATGCGCCGCACCATCGCCGCCAATGCCGCCCTCGACGGACACCTGTTGCACACCCGCTGGAAATCCACCCGCATCGAACGCCCCCGGGTCATGGTGATCTGTGACATCAGCGGTTCGGTCAGCACCTACGCCCGCTTCCTGCTGCTGTTTGTCTACGCCCTGCAGGATGTGCTGCCGCGGGTGCGCTCGTTTGTCTTCTCCAACCAGATGCACGAAGTGACATCACAGTTCCGGGAGCTGCAGCCGGAAGCGGCCATCAGCCAGGTGATTGAGCGCTGGTCCGGCTTCTCCACCGATTACGGCCGTGCCCTGCAGGATTTCAGCGCCCTGGCGCTGTCGCAGGTGGACAGCAAAACCCAGGTCATCATGCTGGGCGACGCCCGTAACAATCACGACCTCGGTCGCGCCGACATCTGGAAGGAGGTACACAATCGGGCCCAGCGGGTGCTGTGGCTGAACCCGGAAGATCGCTCACGCTGGAACACGGGCGACTCCATCATGCGACTCTATGCCCCCTACTGCTCCATGCTGGAGACCTGCAACAGCCTGCGGGATATGGAACGGGTGCTGGGGCGACTGCTGAAGTACGCCAACTAGGCGCCTTTCGCTCCCAATAAATTTGCTTGCCTGACACACCCCGCCGGTCCTACCATTTTGGACTCTGACCGGTTCGAATTCTTACTATGTCTGCCCCCACCTGGCTATCAACGGACGATGCCCAATTCCTTACCCGGGGCCTGTCCATCAGTCTTGCCTCCCGCGACCTGCGCCATGTGCCGTCGCTGACGCGGGCGTTTGCCTGCCGCTATTCCGATGATGGCCGGCAGCTGATCCTGATCCTGTCCCGCAGCCAGAGCAGTGACCTGCTGCGCGACGTGGCCGCCTGCGGCGAGCTGGCGGTCGTCGTGACCGAACCCAGCACACACCGCACCCTGCAAGTGAAAGGCAGCGACGCTATCATCACTGACCTCGTTGCCGATGACCTCGCTGTGGTTGACCAGAGTCGCGCTCATTTTGGCACCGACATACTGCCGCTGGGTTTTGACAGCGACTTTAACCAACGCCTGTTTGCCTTTGACCCGGGCGATCTCTGTCGAATCCTGATGACACCCACCGACGTTTTCCAGCAGACCCCGGGGCCAGGTGCCGGTGAACGCATCGGGCCGCAGTCATGACCCGCCAGCCATGAACCGTCTGACCCTGGATCATATACGCCCCTGCCTGGAAGGTGCCGTTCCCGGCACCCTGGCTACCTGCGACGCCGACGGGACCCCCAACGTCTCCTACGTCTCCCAGGTGCACTATGTGGACGGCGAACACGTAGCCCTGTCGTTTCAGTTTTTTAACAAGACCCGGCGCAACATGCAGCAGAACCCGCAGCTGACCGCCTACCTGATCGACCCGGTAACCACGGCCCGCTATCGTCTCGCACTCCTCTATGTGCGCACCGAAACCGACGGTGCACTGTTCGAAAACATGAAAGCCCGCCTCGCAAGCATCGCTTCCCACACCGGCATGAGCGACGTGTTTGTATTGAAAGGTGCTGACGTCTGCCGCGTGCTAAACATTGAAACCATCGTTTGCGAAGTTGGACCTCCGGCAGCGAACAGCCTGCCATGGACGTCTCTGCTGCGCACACTCTGCCAGCGACTGGCAGCCCAGTACGATCTCGCCTCACTGCTGGAGACCACCCTCGACAGCCTGCATGAGTTAACCGGTGTACAACAGGGCATGCTGTTGATGGCAGATGAAGCCGGACAAAAGCTCTATGCCCTCGCCAGCATGGGTTACCCGGATTCCGGAGTGGGTACGGAAATTCCCTACGACTGCGGCGTGATCGGTGTGGCGGCCCGTTACCGCACGCCCATCCGCATCAACCATATGAGCTCCGATTATCTCTACAGCGAAGCCAGCCGCTGCGGCGCCAATGCCGACCCGCTGCTGGAAACCGGCATTCCGTTTCCCGGCCTCAGCGCGCCGCAGAGCCAACTCGCCATACCGCTGGTAAACGGACAGCGGCTGCAGGGTGTGCTGTTCCTGGAAAGCGAACAGGAACTGGCATTTGATTACCAGTTTGAAGACGCACTGATGGTGCTGAGCCACCAGCTGGCGCAGACCATGGCCAGCCTGCACAACCTGGAGAAAAGTCTGGAGAACAGCAGCACGGTCCAACCCGGTACCGCGACGATTCCGGACCCCAACCTGCCACCATTGCAGGTGCGCTACTTCAGCGCCAACCACAGCGTGTTTATTGATGACACCTACCTGATCAAGGGCGTGGCAGGCCGCATCCTCTGGCGGCTGCTGAATATCGCACAGTGTGAGGATCGCCTCGTTTTCAGCAACCGGGAGTTGCGACTGGACAGCAGCCTCGGCCTGCCGGAGATCGACGACAATCTGGAAGCCAGACTCATCCTGCTACGGCGCCGCCTGCAGGAGCAGTGCCCGGCGGTTCAGATTTGCAAGTCCGGGCGCGGCCGCTTCAGGCTGGAGCTGCAGCGGCCATTCGTCCTCAGCGCCGACTCAGCAGGCCAGGGCTAACTCCAGCTTGTCCCATTCCGGCAGCGGCAGATTGCTGCGGGCCAGGCTCAGAACCCCTTCATAGACCGGCGCCGGTGCCTGCTCCCGCATAGCGGTAAGCAACGTCTCACGTTCCTGGTGATTCATGGCCGTCAACATCCAGCGCATGTAGCGGGCGTTATCCCCGGGAGAGAGGCTTTGTACCAGGCGCTGCTCAATGGCATGAATTTCCTCATCAGAATAGTGGCGCCACAGCACCGCATTATTGTCCGTCTCTTCCTCATGCATGTGGGCCAGGTTATCTGCCACGAAGACAGCCAGTTTGCGGTACAGCTGCGCGGCGACCTGCGGGCGGGCTTCCGCTGCACACTGCTGCAGCTGCGCCAGTAACGACTGCAACTGGCCGATCATCACCACATGCTGGTCGTGATGGCTGTACATGCCGGCGGCCACACCGGGCTCACAGGCTTCCATGGCCGGATGGATAAAGGTGTTTTCGTGATGCAGGTGACCACGACAGATCTCCAGCAGGTCACCTACCTGAACCAGAACCGTGCCCAGCTCTGCCTCAGAACTGAGATCCACCCTGCCAAGATTGATCAGCGCCTCGGTGAGACAGGAGCGCAGCCCCTTGTGGATCAGGGAGTAAATGTCATAGCGTTGCGCGTTCATAAATCTTTCCTCCTGAAAGTGATTAACGCAGTGGCTACTCTATCTACCTGCAATGCGGGGCGATGCTAAATTGTGCCTAGCGGAATCCTAAATTTTTCCTAACCCGGTCTTCCAGACCGATAAGCGTAAAAAACGATAAATACAAAATCGAAAAAAACCGCTAAAGACCACCAACTCCAAAGAAAAGTTCACTTCGGTTTTCGCCGTTGCTAAGGAGTTGTGGCGCATTTCCCATCATTGAAACGGCGCTTTAATAAATTTCAGATCTTTGAAGTTGGGCTTTTTATTCCCCGAAAATTTAACGCAACATTTACTCGTACCGAAGGGAACCAGTTCATGTATTTTTGTCGCTGAATTCTTTACTCTCGTTCATTCAACCTTGCCATCCGGGGACAACATGCACGCACTTTGCAAACAAACGTCCATAGTCACTCTGCTCCTGCTGGCGTCTGCCACGGCCGCTGCCGCGGATGAACGCCCCTGGAAATACACCGCCGGCATCGACTACAGCACCGGTGATTATGGTGATCCAGCCGACACGGATATTTTTTTCCTGCCAGTCTCCGTCGCCTATACCGACGGCAACTGGACCTATAAAGCCACCGCCTCGCTGCTGGAGATTGATGGCCCCGGCACCGTAGTGGGTGGTGGTGGCGACGGTATTGTTGTGCCTGGCAACAGCACCCAAACCAAAACCGAAGATGGCCTGGGTGATACCTGGTTGAGCGCTTCCTATTTCGTGGAGGAGCTACCGACAGACGCGTTCTATCTCAGCCTTGGCGGCAAGATCAAACTGCCCACCGCCGATGAAGACAAGGGCCTGGGCACCGGCGAAACCGACTACGCCCTGGTGGCTGACCTGTTTAAGCCCATGGGACGCTACACCCCGTTCGCCACCCTCGCTTACAAGATCAAGGGCGACCCGCCACAGGGCAACCTGGATAATGTGTTCGCTCTCTCGGTGGGTTCCGACTACCGCTGGACCGACGATGCCAATCTGGGCGCATCCGTTGACTACCAGCAGTCCGCCACCAACAGCGACGACCAGCTGGAACTGTTTGCTTACCTGAACCAGCGCCTGTCACCGCAAACCAGCCTGATGGTTTACGGCTATTTAGGCCTGACCGACGGTAGCCCTGATCTGGGCACCGGCATACAGATCAGCTACCGCCCCTGAACCCTTGCCCGACTGCAAGAGCGACTACAATAACAACAACCGCTCATGCAGGCGCAAACCAACCGGTGCAGAAAGGTGACTGTGCCCTATCACCAGAGAGGTGTTTATGAAGTCAACAGCGTTCAAGAAATCAGCCTGGTGCAGCAGTGGACTGCTGGCACTGGCGTTGGCCTGCTCCCCCACATTCGCCCAGGATGAGCCTTTACCGGAAGACCCCACTCCGGAGAGCAGCTGGTCCACGGGCAACCAGAAAGTCACAGAGAAAATCGACAGTGACTTCGCTGAGTTGGGTGACGGCGACCACGAGGAGCTGATCAAAACCCTGCGCACCGGCAGCAGCATTACGGTCGAAGAAGAGATTGAGCAGGTGGTGGTCGATGACGCCGGCAATCCGGTGCTGAATGATGACGGCACCGAACGCACCGAGCTTGTCATTGTAGAAACCACACTCGATACGGAAGGCAACGCCCTTGGTTTTGGCGAGATCAGCCTGGCGCTGGGTCTGGCAGAAGCCATCAGCGAGGCAGGCATCAGCGATCGTGAGTTGTTACTGCTGCTCTCCAACGACGATGCCACCGGCATTCTCGACCTGCGCGCCGATGGTCGTGGCTGGGGTGAAATCTTCCGTGAGTATGATCTCAAGGTTGGTGACGTGATGCGCAACGTCAAATCCAATCGCCCGGACGCCGAAAAAGCAGCCCGGATTGAACGTAAGGAAAAGTCCCAGCGTCCTGAGCGCACGGAAAAGATCGCCCGCCTCGACAAGCCGGAAAAACCGGAAAAACCCGAACGGGCTGAAAAGCCCGAGAAGCCTGAGAAGCCTGAGAGGCCCGAAAAGCCTGAAAAACCAGAAAAACCAGAGCGCCCTGAAAAGCCCGAGAAACCCGAAAAGCCCGAGCGAGCCAACCGCTGACAGCTTGAGGACAAGGGAAGCGTGAACCAAAGGCCGGACTGAGCAATCAGCCCGGCCTTTGTTTTAGTCGCTGTTGCCAGTGCCTGGGCAATCCCCCCGGAAAAAGCTCATCTCAGACTACTGCGCTCATCGTCGCGCCCTCACGGCTCTCCGGCGACAACGCCGGCAAACTTTCCATGGCATCGGCAATAATGGCCAGGAAAGGCCCAAAGCCTCCCACCACCGACTGGCACAGTGCCAGGGCTTCCTCCCCGTCGCTCTTTTTCAGCAGCGCCACCTCATCCAACACCAGGTTCAGGTGCTTGAGCAGGACATCAATGCTCATGGCCAGCCAGATATCATTATCGATCCACTTATCGATAAAGTCGTGTAGTCGGGAGAAAGCTGCCTTCAGGGGTGGGTATCCGGTTTTCACCTCCTTTCGCTTGCGGAACTGCAGGTATTTTTCATAGGTGAACTCGGCGTTGAAACGCGGTTCACTGAGCGCCACCAGGTGACGCTCCCCGTACCACTGGTGCAAGCTATCGAACCGGGTGGTGAATATTTCCGCCTCCAGCAACGCCAGCAGCGGTTGCAGGGTATCCATGACAGAACCGTAGGTATTACGGATATCACTGATCAGGCTGTCATAGTCTGCACGGAACTCCGTCGACGGGATTTCAGCACACAGGATACGATTCACCGCCGACAGCTCGGTAATAGTGGCGCTGACAGTCGCCAGCTCCTTCAGCACTTTGAACTCTTTACCCATAGTGTTAATGCACCCCTTGCCACTGTTGGAAAAGCCAGCTTTCAGACCAGTTTTCAGAAAAACCAGGTGGTATTACCAGCCGTTAATTCAACCTTCTGAAAGCAGTCTGCAAAAAGCAGTCCCTTTCAAATCAACCAACTGCAGCCAGCGCCAGCACCACCTGACCACCAGATTCCCCCCGGTTATGCGCCGAAACCGGGGACTTTTTCCCCGAAGGGCCAACAACACCACCGTGCAGGTTGCGTCGCCACCTCGACACACGCTGAAAAACACCACGAAATTTGTAAGGTTCGCGACAAGGATAGCGCCACCACCCCGGAGACCAATAAAAAAGCAACCAATAAACAACCGCTTAGCTCGGGAGCACAGAGCCATCTTTATGGAGCAGCTATTGCAACAGCTCTCCAGCGGCGAGTGTCACGCCTCACCCGTCCGTCCTGTTCACGAAGCTTTTCAAAATCAAAAAGGAGCGATAGCCATGGTCGCAGTGTTCAAAGTCACCAGTAACGCAGACAGTCAGTTCCAGTTCGAGTTTGTTAACACCCAGGGTGAAGTGCTTTTAACCAGCCCTGAATTCACCAGCCAATCCGATGCCGAAAAAGCCATCCAGGATGTACGTGTCGGTTCGCTGATGAGCCAGTTAATCGCCAAATCCACCACCGCGGACGGTGAGCACTTTTTTATTATCAAGGACAACAGCGGCGCCCCCGTGGCCCGCAGCATGCTGTTCGACAACGAGATGCGTTTTAACAACGCCCTGCACAGTGTGCGTGAAAGCGCGTGCATTGCCGGTATAAACCTGGATGCCGTGATGCAGTAACAGAGCGCCTGAGCGCCTCCCGGCAGTCCTGGTAATCAGGGGGAGGCGAGGTTCGAGGTTCGAGGTTCGAGGTTCGAGGTTCGAGGTTCAGCATGATCACGGCTGTGGACTCCGCCCCTGTGTTGGATCCCCGCCTGCGCGGGGATGACAAAGGGAAAGCGGGGATGACAAAGGGGGAAAGCTGGGAAGACAAGGGGAAAGCCGGGAAGACCGGGGCAAAGCAGTGAATCCAGCCCCCCGGAGTGCTCTATCTTACAGCCAGGTTGCGATTCACTTTATGCTCGGGCATGGCGGCAGAAAAACCCTCGCCCTGGAGTCTCTGCCGGTCTCTTGCATCGTCGCCCCCGCGCAGGCGGGGGCCCAGTGATATCCAGGCAGGTGCCCCGTGATATCAGAGCCCCATCTCGGTACGCAGCCACTGCGCCAGGTGCTGCGGGCGCGGGTCACCGTGGGCTCGCATCTGCTGGCGGCAGGAGAAGCCGTTGCCAATGACCCGCGCCATGGGTTTCTGTTCCAGCGCCGGCAACAGATCCCTGGCCGCCATGTCATGACCGATGGCGTGATGCTCCGACTCCAGGCTGAAGGTACCGGCCATGCCGCAACAGCCGGATTCGATCATGCTGTACTGGCTGTCGGGAAACAGTTTCATGACCCGTCGCACCGCTTTCATGGCGCCCACCGCTTTCTGGTGGCAGTGTCCATGAATCAGCGTCTCGGGTTTCGACACCGGCGCTGTTGCAGCCTTTGTCTCACGCGCAGGGAGAGTAAAACGGCCAGCCATAATTTCACGGCCGATAAACTCTTCAAACAGCAGGGTGCTGTTGGCGATATTGCGCATCGGCTCTCCCAGCCCCAGCGCCAGTGCGTCGTCGCGCAAGCCTATGACACAGCTCGCCTCGAATCCTACCACCAGGCTGCCCAGTGCCACGTGTGGGCTCAGGGCTTCCACCAGGCGCTGCGCCTCCACCCGCGCCTGCTCCACCATGCCCTGCGCCAGGTAAGTACGACCGCAGCAGAGCGGACGGCCCGGATCGATAGTCAGCAGTTCGGTATTGGCAAAGGTGTAGCGGTAGCCGGCACTGTCCAGCACCGCCATGGCCGCTTCAATAATCTTCGGCTCAAAGTAGCGGCTGAAGGTATCCACCAGCAACACCAGCTCCGGCTTATCGCCGGCGACCTCATCACTGAGGCGGCGGTAAACCGAGGCCAGCAGGTCAATATCGGACGGCGGCCTTGCCACCGGTACCGGCAGCGGCATGACGGCACTGACGCCCAACCAGCGTTCGGTGAGTTTGCGCAGCGTGGCACTGCTGTTACGCCAGCGGATCAGGTGGCGCAACCCTGGCAGGCGGTGCAGCAGCAGCGGCACATTGGCAAACAGGCGGCTGCGCAATGAATGACCTTCACGCCGGGCGCGCCAGGCCAGGTATTCCACCTTGATCAGCGCCATATCGACGTTGTTGTCACACTCCCGCTTACAGCCCTTGCAGGAGACACACAGCTCCAGCGCGCGGGCCAGCTGGGGATCCTGCAGCGCCTCCTCCCAGTCATCGGCAGAGAGTGCTTCCTTCAGCTTGCGCACACGACCGCCGGTGGAGAGTTCTGCATCACCGGTAAACTTGAAACTGGGGCACATCAACTGCTTGCTGTCAGTCTCGCACTGACCACTGTTGATGCAGGCGGCAATGGCCTTGGCGTAATCACCACCCTGGCGGGGAATATCGGCATAGGCGTCACCCATGCCCGCGTCCTTATAGGCGGACCAGTCCAGCGATAACTTCATGGCGTTACGGTTCCGGTCAGGCGGCGTGATGCAGTTTCTGCAGCAGTTGGGGTTTCACCTGCTCCACCCATTCCCTGAGACGCTGTTCGGTCAGCATGCCCTGGGTACGCTGGTCGATCACCAGACCCACGAAGTGATCGCCTACCAGTGACGCCGAGTGCTCGAAGGTGTAGCCCTCCGCCGGCCAGGCGCCAATCATGTCTGCACCGAGCCCGGCGAACACCTGATAGAGGGCCATCATTGAACTGGCAAAACGCTCGGAATAACGCTCCTGCGCGCCAAGGCCAAACATCGCAATGCGTTTACCGCTGAGATCCGGCGCCCCGAACCGGGCCAGGAACTCTTCCCAGTTACGCTCCAGGCATCCCGCGCTGAGACCGGGAATCTCGCCTACGCCATAGCTGGGCGTTCCCAGGATAAGTGCGTCGTACTTGAGCAGATCAGCAGCTTCAATACGGTTGACGTTGAGGGGCTTGTCCGCCAGCTCATCGCCCAGCAGCTTATAAAGCTTTTTCGCAATCAGGCGCGTCGTGCCTGTCTCTGTGCCGAAAAAAATACCGATTTTCACGATGACCTGATCCTCACTCTGTAACCAAATGGCAGCCGTTCGACCCTGCCAGCGCTGTCGCGTAAACGACAATCCGAATCGTCCCGCTCCCGCTTGTCGCAGCGCCACTGTACCGAAGCAGACAAAACGCCGCCTGCGGCAAGGGCAAACGTCGATAACAGAAGGGTAATTGCAAGCGCTGTTCCAGCCACCGGTATCAGCTGCTCACAAGCTCAGGAAAGGGCGTCAGCCAGCAGTACCGCACCCATGCGCGTCCGGTGCCCGGCACACCACTGCTGCCAGCGGTTCTCCACCTGAATCAGGATGCGCTCAAGATAGGGACGGCCGGGACGGTGCTCCTCGCCAAAGTTGGAGAGTGCGCAGGAGCTGCGATTGAACTGCAGGGCGTAGGCCACCAGCTCGTCCTTAACCCCCGCCAGCCGCGCTGTCAGCGCCTCCGGGTTATCGCCACCCAGCCCCATACCCTCATCCAGCAGGCGACTGCAGACACCCAGCCAGTCGTCAACCAATGCCAGCAACTGACGTTCGAGTATGCCATCCACCAGATGGCGGGAGAGATCGACATTGATACCGCGCTGATAGCCACGCTTGAGAGCCGGCATCTCATTTTGCAGGGCATCGGTCAGGTACTTGAGGGAGTTTGTCATTGCAGTCACCACCGTATTGCTTACCTCACAATACGGATGGCTTTTTCAGTTTTCGTGCCAGCTGCCGGCTCCGCGGGGGTAAACGAAAGTAAATTCACCACCCTCGACCGCGGCAAGTGCGGATGAGATTGATCAGAATGCCTGACCGAAGCGCATGTAAAAGCCGTTATTCCCCCCTTCGCCCTGGGCATAATCCATGGTGATCACAATGCGCTCCGATGGCTTCAGCACATACTGGGCACCGATACCGAACGAGGAGTAGAGGTTGGCAGAGTCGTCACAGCTGAGTCCGTCGCCGTAGAGACAGGCCACGCCGGCAAACAGGTTGATACCAAACCGCCCCTTCACATGGATACGCTCTTCGAACTCCACCAGGAAGGAGTGCGGGGCCAGGTACTGGCCGCGGGTGTACCCCCTCAGGGTCACACTGGAATAACCACTGCTCGGAGCATCGTCCGTCCAGCGCCCGTCAACATGGGTCGCGAACACGTGGCCGTTGCCGTGGGGAAGGTAGTGAAGTCCCTTCAGGTTGTAGGCATCAAAACTGACTTCTCCCCCAAAGGATTCCCGGTAGGCGAAGTTGTTGAACAGCACATTCATACCGGAGAGCGGTGAGTTCTTGCTGTCGCGGGTGTCGTACTGTGCCACCAATCCAAGGCCGGCGGCATCATAGCCGGTAAGCCCGGTCAGCTTCAGCACCTCCGCGCTGGTGAAGTTATCACCCACGATCAGGTAGTTGGTGTAGATGGCCTGTGCCCCCAGGAACCAGTGGGGAACCACCTCCTGCTGATAGCGGCTGAAAAACATCTTCACCTCATCGGTGGAGGAGATGGGCAGGCCACTGCCAAGGAAATCCTCATAGTCATTACGAATGCGCCCGCCCAGTGCCACCGCCGAAAAGCGTCTTGCATCCGCATTCCAGAACGAGCGCAGGAAGAGGCCGGCAATGAGGGAGTCGGTGTTGCTGTAGGTGGCCATGGCCCCGGCCATGGAGGAGGTAGAGTCGGGGTCAATCTTGAAGAGGTAACCTCCGAGGCCACCGGCGGAGGTGCCAACCTTGGGGTCAGAGCTGATGGTAGGCGCCAGCAACCAGGGCGACTCCTGCTTTTTCTCGCCGCCCGCTCCGGGCTCAGCCGTGGCAGACTCCTGTGCGTGGACAGTAACGGCGAGCAGCATCAGTGCGGCAATCAACCACTGGCCCGTCCGCGCCGGGTATGACATGACCTTCATCCAACCTCCCTGTGATGCCGCAGCACCCTGTTTAACCTGCGCCCAGTATAGCTGGCGCGTTTGTTGTCTTCACAGACTCTGGCATTATTACCTTGCTGCCGGCAAGACGGAACCACCATGTTACTCATTCCCGAAACAGCACAATCCGGATTTGTGTTTGCGGTGATGGCCATTGCCATGGTGCTGATGGCCAGCAATCGGGTGCGCTACGACTTTCTGGCGCTGCTGGTGGTGCTGGCACTCATGCTCAGCGGGGTTCTCACCGTGGGCGAGGCTCTTGCCGGTTTTGGTAATCCGGTGGTCATACTGATCGGCGCCCTGCTGGTGGTGGGAGAGATGCTGGATCGCACCGGCGTTGCCCGCGCCGTTGGCGACTGGATCCTGAAACACGGCGGCCAGCGTGAAAGTTATTTACTGATCCTGATTATGCTCAGCAGTGCAGTACTGAGTGCGGTTATGAGTTCCACCGCCGTGGTGGCGATTTTTATCCCCATTCTGTTGCGCATTGCCCGCCAGTCGCAGGTAAACCGCTCAAGACTGCTGCTGCCCATGTCCTACGCGGCGCTGGCCAGCGGTATGCTGACCCTGATCGCCACCCCGCCCAACCTGGTGATCAGCGGTGAGTTGGAAGCCAGTGGCTACCAGCCACTGGGCTTCTTCAGTTTCTCCCTCATCGGGGTCCTCGTACTGCTGCTGGCCATCGCCTATATGCTGTTGCTGGGGCGCCACTGGCTGCCACGCACCAGCACCGATACCCATCACCCCTACGGCCGCTCCCTGCAAGCCCTGTGGCAGGATTTCAGCGTCCGGCGCCAGACCCTCACCCTGCGTATACCCGCCCACTCGCCACTGTGTGGGCGGCGCCTGAGTGAGTGCAGCATGAACAGCAGCTACCGTATACGGGTACTGGATGTACTGCGGCCCCGCCGCGGGGGACTGGAACACTACCCCGGCCCGGCAGCGGATTTTGTGCTGCGTGCCGATGACATCCTGCTGGTGCTGGGGGAGGAGGAACAGATCCTCCACTGCATCGGCGAACTGGGCCTCTACCGCCACAAACTGGGCGCGCGGGAACAGCAGCAGGTGCAGTGGGAGCTGGGCGCCATCACCGTGCTCATCCACCCCAATTCGCGCCTGATCGGACGCAGCGTGCGGGACAGCCAGTTCCGCGACACCTACGGCCTCGACGTGTTTGGCCTGCGCCGCAATCAGGAGGCGGTGGACGACTACGACGAGGTGCCACTGGCCGCCTCCGACAGCTTACTGGTGGCGGGCCCCTGGTACCGGCTGCGGGCCCTGAGCCAGCAGAATCACGACTTTGTGGTGCTGGAGTCGCCACAGGAGGCTGAGGAGGTGGTACCAGCGCGCCGGCATATGCCGCTGGCGCTGGCACTGACCGGCGCCATGGTGGTGGTCTCCATGCTCAACTGGCTGCCGCTGGTGGCCGCGGCCCTGCTGGCGGCACTGGGTGGCGTCGTGGGCCGCTGCCTCACTGCCCAGGAAGCCTACCGGGCCATCCACTGGTCCAGCCTCATACTGCTGGCCGGCATGTTGCCCCTGGCTGCCGCGCTGCAAAAAACCGGCGCCACGGACCTGATTATCGCCACCCTGTTGCAGGTCAGCGGAGGCTCACACCCACTGCTGGTGCTGACCATACTGTTCTTTGCCACGGTGTTGCTCACTAATATCCTCTCCAACACCACCGCTGCTATTCTCATGGCACCCATTGCCATTGGTGCCGCAGAAGCACTTAACCTATCCCCCTACCCCATGGCCATTGGCCTGCTGATGGCGGCTTCCTCTGCCTTTCTGACGCCAGTGGCATCACCGGTGGTCACACTGGTGGTAGAGCCGGGCAACTACCGTTTTATGGACTTTGTGCGCCTCGGCATCATCCCCGTACTGATCGTATTTGCAGTGGCCGTGCTGGTAGTGCCACTGCTCTTCCCCTGGTAAAACCGGCCGGGCATTGTCGGCTTTACGACAAAGCCCCAACCAAGGCTGCCTCCCTGCCCTCAGGCATACACCACAACTGATTGTTTTAACTCGGTTTTTTCTCAATCCATGAATCGAAGTACATGGCCGGGCTCTTGCAGTGGTGGAAACAGACGCTTTTACACGTGCCCCTGTACCACAACCCGGAGGAAAACCTATGGACACTACCGCCGCTATCACCTGTGTTGCCGATGCCGCCGCCGATGAGGAGGCCCTGCTGGTCGCCTTTGCCTCCCTCGATGGCGACATGGTGGACCAGCACTTCGGCTCGGCCCAGGCGTTCTACCTCTACGCCGTCACCCCTGACTCCGCCGATTTTCTGGCCTCCCACAATTTCGGCATTGAGAAGAAGGACGGCAACGAGGATAAGCTCAAGCCCAAGATGGCCTGGCTGGCGGGCGCTGACATCGTCTACTGCGGCTCCATCGGCGGCTCGGCGACCCGCCAGTTGCTGACACTCGGCGTGCACCCTGTGCAGGTGAAGGGCGGCCCCGATGTGGAAGAGCTGATTGAAGAGCTGCAGGGCCAGTTGAATGGCACCCGGGAGCCGTGGCTGGAGAAGCTGCTGCAGCGTAAGCAGAAAGCACAGAACGACGACCGCTTTGCCGACTTTGAGGATGAAGGCTGGGACGATTGAGCCTGCAGTAAATTCAGGAAAGCAGCCCTCAGCGGGCCGTCACATGCCCACAGCTGTTACACCGGTAACCATCACGGGTAGGAAACAGGGGGAAGTTCAGCCACAGAAATGCCAGGAAGGCTGCCCGGCGACCGACACGGTAGTAGCTTGTGGCCTGGCTGCCACAGCGGGGGCAGGCCGGATACTCCGGCTCATCCGCATCCACGTCGGCGACCGCCGCCGGGGCCGCACAGTGCTGTTCCTCCACCTCTGCCAGCACGGCACGGGCCTGCTCGGCGTAAGCGGCAGGCACCTGCAAACGCACCCCGCCGAGAGCGTTGGAGTAGAGCCAATCCATACTGATGGTGTGTTCGTCGGCAATAAACGCGGGAATGTAAGCCGCCTCCAGCAACCCCTTATGCAGGTGAGCCTCATAGGGAAAACTGTAACGCCCCACCGTTACCAGCATGTGCGTTACCCGATCCTTGCCGTCTGCCCGCCATCCACCGGCAGCACCACACCGGTTATGAATCCGGCTTCGTCCGAGGCCAGAAACACGGCTGCATGGGCCACATCCCAGGCCGAGCCCTGGCGATGACGCAGGGGTACCCGGGCATCGCGCTGCTGGCGCACCACATCCGCGTCCACCCCCATGCGCTGCGCCACCCCTTCCACTGCCACTGGCGTATCCAGCAGTCCCGGCATAATGGCATTCACCCTGACGCCATCGGCGGCGTAAGCCATGGCCATCTGGTGGGTCAGGCCATTGAGGGCGAGCTTGGTGGTACCGTACATCACCGGCTGCCCGGAGCAGACCGCCGCCATGGAAGATATGTTGATGATGCAGCCGCTTTTGCGCCCGCGCATGGACGGCAGAACCGCCTTGCTGGCGTAGACCACACTCTTGAAGTTGAGGGCCATGGCGCTGTCGATGATGCTCTCATCCAGTTCTGCCGGATCGAGACGGTCGGTACTCACGCCACCGACGTTGTTGTGCAGGATATCGACAGGCCCAAAAGCTTCGACACAAGCCTGCACCGCACGCAGGCAATCCGCCTCCCGGGTTACATCCGCCTGCAAGGCAATGGCGTCGCCACCCGCCCCTGCAATCTGCAGTCGAGTGGCTTCGGCTGCCGCCAGATCCAGGTCGACACAGGCCACGCGAGCCCCCTCACGGGCGTATTGCAGGGCGCAGGCGCGGCCATTACCAATATTGGGTCCCGGCAATTGCCCGGCACCAAACACAATTGCCACCTTCCCCTTAAGCCGTTCTGTCATCACGGAATCCTGTGCTTGCCACTGTCGATGAGTCAGCTTAGCGGCAGCGCAACAGGCTAGCAATTCACAAACCGTATCCGCCTCACAGACGTTCGCACAATGCCCGTAATTTTTGCGGATGATTGAGCAGGTAGATTGCGGCTATACGCCCGTCCCTGACAGAGACCGAGAGCAATTGCTCGGGCTCCCCGTCATGGCGCAGCAACAGTGCAGGCGCCCCGTTGGTCGTGAGCCATTCAGCACTGACCTGCGCCTGGGGCCTGAACTTGTTGGCCACGCCGAGAAACAGGCGCACAATTTTCTCCGCTCCCGCAATGGGTCTCCGGGCTGCCAGACGATAGCCGCCACTGTCTGCAGTAAAGACGGCATCTTCCCGCAACAGGGACGTGAGCGTATCGCTGTCCCCTTCTGCCGCCGCCCGCATAAACGCTCCCAACAAACGCCTGTGCTCAGCCTCCGGCGCACTGCGATCCGGCTGTTCAGCGCGAACGGCCTTGCGTGCCCTGGACGCCAGCTGCCGCACCGACGCCTCATTGCGCTCCAGTACCGCCGCGACCTCACTGAACGGCAGATCAAAAACATCGTGCAACAAAAATGCTGCACGCTCAGGGGCTGACAGTCGCTCCAGGGTCAACAGCAAGGCATAGGAGAGATCGTCCGCCAACTCCGTGGCAGCCTCCAGGTCCATGCTGCCAACGTCACTCACCGGATCCGGCAACCAGGGCCCGATGTAGGCGTCGCGCCGGACCCGTTCAGCTTTCAGACGATCAAGGGAGAGCCTGGTAACAATGGTAGTGAGGTAGGCCTGGGCATTGTCGACAGGAGCATCGGTTTGCGTATGCTGCGCCGCCGACCAACGCAACCACGCCTCCTGCAGAATATCTTCCGCATCCGCCCGGCTGCCCAGCATGCGATAGGCCAAGCCCAGCAGGCGACTGCGGTGTTGCTGAAAACTTGCCAGTGCCATTCTCAGGCCTCCGCGGCCATAAGGGCAGGCCTGCCACCAACCATCGCGCATGCCGCGCCGGGAGATGCAAAACCGAGAGCCCATTTCATCTGCGGATAGAGACGAGCGCCCAACACCGCCATTGCCAGGTCGATCACGCCCTGCTCTCCCCAACGCTGCCGCACCTCCTCCAGCACCCCGGCACTCTCCTCATGCCGAAGAACCGTTCGGGCATAGCGACACGCCAATGCCAGCTCCTCCTGCAGACCGTCCGCATGGCCACTCAACACCGTGTTGATCTCTGCCTCTTCCATGCCCGCCTCCCGGGCCAGTTTTATCATCAGTTCGGTGCAGCTCCCGCAGTCCTCAAACTGTATGGCAACCAATTGCACCGCCATGGCCACCTGCGGCGAGACCCGCTGGCGGTGCCATCCGAGTTTACAGGCTCGGGCAAAGGTGCGGAAAGCGCTGCCTGAGTGGTCTGCCAGATAGAGCTGATAGCTGACATCAAAGTCGTAGCGTCGACCGAAAGCGGTAATGAATTTACGGGCGATGGCATTAAACATACGCGCCTCCCTTCAGCCCGCGCCCATGAGGCAGGCTCGCCCAGATGGCAGCAACGGCAATCAGTGTCAGTACCAGTGTAGTAGCGGGAGCATCCGGGGAATGCAACAGTTCCAGCCCGTGGATTGCCGCGTGCAACAGAAGAAAGCCACTGCCGGCAGCAGCGGCAGGCCAGTACTGCTGACGCCAGCCGCGAAACAACAACCCCAGACCCGCAACCAAAAACGCGGCACCGATATCTACTACAAAGTGTGAATTGTAAGGACCGGAAGCGGGCACTCCCGGTGTACTGGCGTACCAACGCTGGCCATCTGCCATCATCAGTAACCCGTTAGCGGCTGTCATCAGCCCAATGAAAACAGCGATCGATCTTCGCAACATGGAACCCCCTTATGAACAAACAGTGTCTTTCAGGGGTAAGACGATTCAGGCAGCCAGAATGTGACAGGAGCGAGGAAAAATGTTGGCAACCGTCCTCAGCGTTTGCGTGCCAGCCAATGGCCGATGGGCATGCCGTAATCTGACTCCTGCAGCTCAAAGCCGCCTTCGTCCAACCACTGTGCCTTGTCGACCTTGTGCCAGGCCTCCACGAACGGTTCGTAAACAAAGTGAGCCAGCAGGTAAAAATAGAGATGCTGCCAACCTTTCGCTGTCAGCATTGAGCGCCAACGGGGCTTCTGCATCTGCAGGCTGGAGGGCTCGGCGATCGCCAGCAGACCACCGGGTTTCAGGCAGCGGTAGCACTCCGCCAGAATCTGGCGCCCATAGCGAGGGGGAACTTCGTGCAGGACGAAACAGAGGGTAATGGCATCAAAGCGTTCAGCCCCAAAGGGGAGATTTTCACCGATCCCCGGCACAAACTTGAGCCCGGGGTTACGGCGGGCGGCATGCTTCAGCAGGTAGGGTGATGGATCTATCCCCCACACATCCGGCACCCCCTGGCGCTGAACCGCAGCCGCGGTTTTACCACCGGCGGTACCGATATCCAGCACCGTCTGCGCCTTTGTCAGCCGCTCGGCGATCCACTGGCGACTGACCTCCACCTCACCCAGCATCGCAATATCAAAACCGGTGATATAACCGTGGCTCAGGTGGTTGGAGTAGTTGCCGTTGGGCAGGTTGTGAAACTCCTGCAGGATGTAGCGGGGGATTGATTCCGCCAGCTGCTGCGGCAACTCTACCGCCTGACGGCGGGAGAACAGGCTCTGCAGCAGCTTCCAGACATTACGGGGACGGGACAGCGGGTGCAGGCGATCAGGCCAGGTATCTTCCAGCACCAGATCGGCCCAGTCGGGAACCACGGGATCCTGCACCGGCTCCTGATGAGTCTGCATAGCCGCCGAACGCAGCCCTGAAATGACCGGTAGCCCTGAGTCCTCGACCTGACGAGCAGAGCCAACCCCAATTTTTGCGAACGCCAAGTCAGATAGCTCCATGTTGCCCATCAAACACACCCCGCCTCCATGCGGCCCGTCAACGCCGTTTTGAGCCAAGCGGAAGGTGGGGCAAACAGCCGCAAATATTACCACAGGATTACAATTGGCCCATGCCTGCAAGGCGATTAGATGGCGCCGGAAAGCACGGCCATTGATTCAGCACAAGGTTCCCCTTTACAGTGAATAGCTCGTCCACCGCAAAAATGCCTCATTCCGGGCCCGATAAATCCGTGGAGCCGAGTTGATGACATCCAATACCTGTGTGCTGGCTATTGACCAGGGCACCACCTCCAGCCGCGCCATTGTCTTTAATCAATCGGGGCAGGCCCTGCATGTCGCCCAACAGGAGTTTAGCCAGATCTATCCCCATGATGGCTGGGTCGAACACGATCCGGAGGAGATCTGGTCCACCACCCTGGCGGTGACCCGTGAGGTACTGCAGCAGGCCCGGGCTGCCGGCCTCAATGTTGCCGCTATCGGTATTACCAACCAGCGGGAGACAACGCTGGTGTGGGATCGCAAAACCGGTAAACCCCTCTATAACGCCATCGTCTGGCAGGATCGCCGCACCAGCACCGAGTGTCAGCGACTGCGAGAGCAGGTGACAGAAAACTTTGTGCGGCAACGCAGTGGATTGCTGCTGGATCCTTATTTCTCCGCCACCAAAGTCGCCTGGATCCTGGACAACGTTGAAGGGGCGCGGGAGCGGGCCGGGCGGGGCGAACTGGCGTTTGGCACAGTGGACACCTTTCTGATCTGGCGCCTCACCGCTGGCCGCCGGTTTGTCACCGACATCACCAACGCCAGCCGCACCAACCTCTTCAATATCCACACCCGCCAGTGGGATCCGGAGTTGTTGCAGCTGTTTCGTGTCCCCGGAAGCCTGCTGCCGGAAGTGCTGGAGTGCACCGCTGACTTCGGCACCACAGACACCACCGTGCTGGGCGACGCCATTCCCATTCTCGGGGTTGCCGGCGACCAGCAGGCGGCCACCGTGGGACAGTGCTGCTTCGACCCGGGCACCATCAAAAGCACTTACGGCACCGGCTGCTTTATGGTGATCAATACCGGCGCGCAGGCGGTGACCTCCAACAATCGCTTGCTCACCACCATTGCCTACACCATTCAGGGCACCACCCACTATGCCCTGGAGGGCTCCATCTTTGTTGCCGGCGCGGCAGTACAGTGGCTGCGGGACAGTCTCGGCATTATCGAAACCGCCGCTGAAACTGAAGCGCTGGCGCGCACGGAAGAGAGTAACGAGGGCGTCTACTTTGTGCCGGCCCTTACAGGGCTGGGAGCGCCCCACTGGGATCCGGACGCCCGTGGTGCGATCTTCGGCCTGACCCGCGCCTCAGGTCCGGCCCATATTGCCCGGGCAGCGCTGGAGTCGGTCTGCTACCAGACCCACGACCTGTTGGCGGCAGTGCGCGAGGACGGTATAGATACCGCACGCCTGCGGGTGGACGGCGGCATGGTGGCCAACAACTGGCTGATGCAGTTTATGGCGGACATCCTTGATGCCGAGGTGGACCGGCCTGCAGTACTGGAGACCACTGCACTGGGAGCCGCTTACCTTGCCGGGCTGCAGCTGGGACTCTACAGCTCCATGGAGGAGCTGCAGCAGCAGTGGCAACAGGAACAGCTGTTCCAGCCTGATATGAATAACGCCCTGCGGGATAAATACCTGGCGGGCTGGCACCGGGCACTGGGGCGGACCCTCGCCAGCCCCTGAGTCAGGACCAGTGACGGTTACCCGTGCAACATCACCCGCCCGCCATTCACCGGCAGTATCTGGCCATTGATAAAGTGGGAGGCGTCACTGGCCAGGAACACCATCACCGGTGCCATATCCCGGTCGGCATCCCCCATCTCCCCGCCCAGCGGCACCCGCTGCTTCTCACTGGCGAGAAAGGCCTGCAGCTGCTCCGGCGAGAGGCTGGCCTTGTACTCCTCGAACATGGGAGTCTTCATGGTGGGGTTCACGCTGTTGCAGCGGATGTTGTATTTCGAGGCCCACTCATGGGCAATGGTACGGGTCCACGACAGCACCGCGCCCTTGGAGGCGGCATAGATGGCCCCGTTGGGCATACCCGCCAGCGCCACGTCGGAGGCGAAGTTGATAATCGCCCCGCTGCCCTCTTTCTGAAACTGCCGGCAAGCGGCCTGGTTGCAGAGGATGGTGCCGTTGAGGTTAATACCCCACATGAGGTTCATATCTTCGAGAGTCCATGCCTCGGCGGGCTTGGAGCGATCAATCCCGGCAATATGGGCCAGCACATCCAGCCCTCCCAGCCACTCGACAGCTTGCGTAAATACCTCAAACACCTGCTCCGGCCTGCTGATATCGCAGCAGAAGAAAGTGGCCCGCCCACTCCCCTGCGCCTGGGCATTGGCAGCATCTACCACTGCCCTCCCAGCCGCCTCGGTAATGTCCAGCGAGGCCACCAGCGCCCCCTCCCGAACGTAAGCGCGCACGGTGGAGGCAGCGATGCCACTGGCTCCTCCGGTGACAATGATTCGTTTACCGCTGAGCTGCATGGTGAAGTCTCTCCTTATGGTTATTCGGCGATCACACCAGAATGGTCTGGTATGACCGGAGTCCATTAAAGCATCAGGGCGACCAACCGCCATGGACAATCCATATCATTATTTCGACATTGGTGTCGAAATTCAGCAGAGATCAACCCAGCCCCTCCCCAAGGCAACCAACGCTGCCCAATAATCACTCCCCCTGGCCCGCTGGCAGACCGTGTAACCTGCCCAATCTGTCTAAATTCTGCTCGACCTTGGGAGGCGGTATCTCTATAGTAGCGTCCCTTCAGATGGTAGCCTCCCGTGATTCTTCACACCCCAGCCAGTTGCTGGATCCAGCGTCTGTGGTTTCCCGTTTGCCCTGAAAGAGTCAGGCAACCGAGGGGCGCTCGTCGACACTCACACACCCGTCCTGCCGGCCGCTGGCCTGCCGGGCGCCCCGGATTTATAGGATCGTCCCTTGATTACTACCGCCAATATCACCATGCAGTTTGGTGCCAAGCCGCTGTTTGAAAACGTCTCGGTCAAGTTCGGTAACGGCAACCGTTACGGCCTCATCGGCGCCAACGGTTGTGGCAAGTCCACCTTTATGAAAATCCTCGACGGCAGCCTCTCCCCTTCCGCCGGTAACGTCAGCATTACCCCCAACGAGCGCGTTGGTAAGCTGAGCCAGGACCAGTTTGCGTTTGAGGCCTTCACCGTTATCGACACCGTGTTGATGGGCCACACCGAGCTGTGGGCCGTGAAGCAGGAGCGCGACCGTATTTACTCCCTGCCGGAGATGACCGAAGAGGACGGCATGAAAGTGGCCGACCTGGAAGTGCAGTTTGCCGAGATGGATGGCTACAGCGCCGAGAGCCGCGCCGGTGAATTCCTGCTGGGTGCCGGTATCGACCTGGAGTATCACTACGGCCCCATGAGCGAAGTGGCCCCGGGCCTCAAGCTGCGGGTATTACTGGCGCAGGCGCTGTTTTCCGAGCCTGACATCCTGCTGCTGGACGAACCCACCAACAACCTGGATATCGCCACCATCCAGTGGCTCGAGGGCGTGCTGAATGGTCTCAAGAGCACCATGGTCATCATCTCCCACGACCGTCACTTCCTTAACGCTGTCTGCACCCACATGGCGGACATCGAC
The DNA here is from genome assembly GCF_009857815.1 of Pseudomaricurvus sp. HS19. Taxonomy (GTDB): domain Bacteria; phylum Pseudomonadota; class Gammaproteobacteria; order Pseudomonadales; family Cellvibrionaceae; genus Pseudomaricurvus. Next base: position 1,488,087 of record NZ_WVVW01000001.1, read on the forward strand.
TACGGTGAGCTGCGGGTCTACCCGGGCAACTACGATGACTTTATGACTGCCTCCACCCAGGCGCGTGAACGCGTACAGTCAGAGAACGCCAAGAAGTCCGCCCAAATCGCCGACCTGCAACAGTTTGTCAGCCGTTTCTCCGCCAACGCCTCCAAGGCCAAGCAGGCCACCTCGCGGGCCAAGCAGCTGGAGAAAATCAAACTGGAGGACATCAAACCCTCCAGCCGTGTCTCGCCCTATATCCGTTTCAAGCAGGACAAGAAACTGCACCGCCAGGCCCTGACCCTGGAAGGGCTGACCCACGGTTTCGAAGAGACCCCGCTGTTCAAAAACGTCAACCTGCTGCTGGAGGCCGGCAGCCGCCTGGCAGTGATCGGTGAGAACGGCGCCGGTAAAACCACCTTTGTGCGCTGCCTGGTGAACGAGCTGTCTGCCAATGGCGGAGTGGTGAAGTGGGCCGAGAACGCCAGCCTCGGTTACTGCCCGCAGGACAGCAGTGCTGACTTCGACGTGGATATGAACCTGTTCGACTGGATGAGCCAGTGGCGCAAGCCCAACCACGACGACCAGATCGTGCGCGCCACCCTCGGCCGCCTGCTGTTCTCTGCCGACAGTTTCAAAAAGAAAGTTAAAGTTTGTTCCGGTGGTGAGAAAAACCGCCTGCTGTTCGGCAAGTTGATGATGATGGATTGCAACGTGCTGTTGATGGACGAACCCACCAACCACCTGGATATGGAATCCATCGAGGCCCTCAACCTGGCGCTGGAACACTACGAAGGCACGCTGATCTTTGTCAGCCACGACCGCGAGTTTGTATCGTCACTGGCAACCCGTATCCTGGAGATCCGGGAAGACGAGGTGGTGGACTTCCAGGGCACCTACGACGAGTACCTGGCGCACAAGGCGGCCCACGCCAACTGATACCGCGCCGACCGTTGCCCCGCTGTAAAACAAAAAGGGGCCCCGCACTGCGGGGCCCCTTTTTTTCGCCTTCCGAACGGGACGGCAACAAGGCGATCAGAAACTGTAACGAGCGCCTACGGAAATATTGGAAACATCGTCGCTGTCCAGCTCAAAATGCTGGTACTCAGCCACCACGGAAATCTCCGGGGTCAGTTCCAGGGAGGCGCCAAACCCGATGCTCAGGTCGATGCCGTCATCGCTTTCCACCTGGCCATAGCCTGAGCGGTGCACACTGGCATCCCAACCGAACAGACCCAGTTTGCCAAACACTTCAAACTGGTCATTGATTGGCAGGATACCCACGGCGGCGAAGTTGAAACCATCCGCTTCGATGGTCCAGGGGCCGTCCTCGGCTTCACCCAGGTCAATATAGGATCCTTCCAGAGCCAGGTTCTCATTCACTCTGTAGCCGCCCACCAGTGCAATGGAGCGTCCCTTGTCAAAGCCTGAGACATCCACATCGGTCAGGCCGAGGGAGACGCCGGCATAGAAGCTGCCGGTCTCCCCGCTCTGCGCAGTGGCAGCGGCGGACAACAGCAGAAGAGTTGAAGCCATCACGGTCTTCTTAAACATACACGAATCCTTTTTGGTCTTGTTGCAAAGTGCAATATCTGCTGGCAGCGAAAGATGCTGTACGGGTACCCGTGGGCAGTCGCTGACGCAGTAATGTTGTAGGCTGAGCACAATTGAAAAGTCAGGAGCCGGGACACCCCGGAAAGAGAAGAATAAACCTGTAGAGTTCCATACCTTCTGCTGGCACCGGGCTTCAATTGCGGCGCGCAGTGTAACCAATAAAAAATGCGCCAAAGGCTAAGCGTGTCATAAAACCGAAAAATAAAAGTCACGTAAAGGGGAGTGAATTTTTACGCTGCACATACCCTGCAGCCACTCCCTGAACCCGGCGTGGAAACAGAGAATAAATGACGCCACATTCGCGATTCCCATCGCGTTTAGCAAAGAACATTATTGACCCGGCCAGAGAAAACCTTGCGACGAGTCCGGCACAAAAATCAAAGACCCTCTAACCGTCGCAACACCAACACCTGCCGATCACGTGCAACCTCCCCACCGGCTATGGCAACCACCTGGCAATGACCCGGAACGGCCATATTGGCGAAGCCGGCGGTTGAAAAAAGTCCGGGTGTGGACAGTGTCCGCACCCGGACCAAGCCACATTACGCGGTGGATTTGAGCCCTCTCAAACGGTGCATGGTGCCGTGTTTTTCATAGCGCTCATGCCAGCTGAGCGCCTCGGAGAGAATGTGTGGTGTATGCAGGCCCGCACCGATGGCACAGGCACGCTCAAAGTAATCCCAAAGCTCGTCGCGAAAATCAGGATGGGCACAGTTTTCAATGATCAGCCGGGCCCGCTGTTTGGGCGACAGTCCCCGCAAGTCCGCCAGCCCCTGCTCGGTCACAATCACTTTGACATCGTGTTCGGTCTGATCCACATGGGACACCATGGGCACGATCGAGGAGATGGTGCCACCCTTGGCCGTGGATGGCGTCATAAAGATCGACAGATAACCGTTGCGGGCAAAATCCCCGGCGCCGCCAATGCCATTCATCATCCGGGTACCCATGACGTGAGTAGAGTTCACGTTGCCATAGATATCCGCTTCCAGCAGACCGTTCATGGCAATAACACCCAGGCGGCGGGCCAATTCAGGATGGTTACTGATATCCTGTTGTCGCAGGATAATTCTCTCCCGGTAGAAATCGATATTGTCGGTAAACTCCCTGATGCCCTCCGGGCTGAGCGAGAAGGAGGTCGCAGAGGCGACACGCAAGGTGCCGGATTTGAGCATCGCCAACATGCCATCCTGTATCACCTCGGTAAACGCCGTCAGGTTGCGATAAGGGCCGGAGTTGAGACCGTCCAGTACCGCATTGGGTATATTGCCAACCCCGCTCTGGATCGGCAGCAGCTCTTTGGGCAGGCGTCCGCGCTTAACCTCGTGATCAAAGAACTCCAGGATATGGCCCGCGATCTGCCGTGAGTTATCATCGATGGGGGCAAAGGCGCTGTTGCGGTCCGGCGCTGATGTCTCCACCACCGCAATCACCTTCTCCAGCGGACAGCGGAACAGCGTCTCGCCAATACGGTCGTCCGGCTGTGTCACGGCGATTGGCAGGCGATGAGGCGGAAGGGCCGTGCCGTAGTAGATATCGTGCATGCCCTGCAGCTGCAGGGGCTGCTGGTGGTTAACCTCGAGAATGATCTTTTTGGCCTGTTCCATCCAGGTTTTGTTGTTGCCCACCGACGAGGACGGCACCAGAAGACCCTCTTCGGTAATGGCTGTCACTTCAATCACAGCAATATCCAGGTTCCCCAAAAAACCCGACCACACGTACTGCGACACTTCCGACAAATGCAGGTCCAGGTATTCAATCCTGCCATCATTGATTTGCTGGCGGCACAACGGGTCCGACTGGAATGGCAAACGGCTGCTGATGCCACCCACTTCCGCCAGCAGGCCATCCAATTCCGGTGCCGTAGACGCGCCGGTCCAGAGGTTAACCTTGAACTCCTCTCCCCGCGACTGAAACTCCCGCATGCGCCGGGCCAGCGCCTGGGGTATGGCTTTGGGATAGCCGGCACCGGTGAAGCCGCTCATACCAAGGGTCGCCCCGGCGGGGATCAACGCCGCAGCTTCTGCAGCAGACATCACCCTGCCCTGTAACTGCGAACACAACATTCTTGAACTATTGGTCATGAAAATTCCACACAACTTGTCTGAGTTAGACACACCACCCGAGCGGCGGCATGATTAATAGCCCATGGTAAAGGCACAACGCTGCCACAGCCCTGGCAGGTGTTCTGCCGGGAACAGACAACAGTCATAGCAATCCAGAATCTGGACGGGGATTTGTTATTTTGAGGAGTGGCTGCGGCGACAATCGAGGGGGTAATACGGATCTCCCCCTGCAGCGCAGGCGGGTAAATTCCGGTTCGCAAAAGGCCGCGAAAACAAGCGGTTAAGTAAAGGTTAAATGCGCCATAAAGACCATTCGACTTTGGTAGACCACACCCGGATTGTGCCGGGTTCACCACCAAAAAAGAATAAAACCCAATCAAATCGAACAGCTAATTCGCACAGTGCAGGCGGTGCAAAATATCGCCCCCTGCAGTCGGTGTGACGTCACAGGAAGGCTAACTCGCTGCGACAGAGACGGCGTTATTGACGCGGGCGGGTGTAGGCCAGCAGCCGGGATTCCAGCCTGCGGAAGCCATAGAGAATGGTGAAGGTAATCACCAGATAGAGGCAGGCGGCGAAGATAAACGCTTCGAAGGGCGCGTAGTGGCGCGAGTAGGTGTTCTGGGCCGCCCCGGTAATATCAATGATGGTGATGACACTGGCAATGGAAGTGCTCTGCAACAGCAACACCACTTCGTTGGCGTAGGCCGGCAGCGAACGCCTGATAGCCCCGGGCAATACCACACGGTGCATGCTGGTCCACCAGCTCATGCCGTAGGCGCGGGCCGCTTCCAGTTCGCGATGATCGGTTTCCGAGATTGCACCATAGAGGATTTCGGTGGTGTAGGCGCAGGTATTGAGGGTGAATGCCAGCAGCGCCGGATAGAACGGATTTTTAAACCACTCCCACCAGAAGGTCTCCTGTATCCCATCCACATAGGTAATACCGTAGTAGATGATATAGAGCTGGATCAACAGGGGTGTGCCGCGAAAAACATAGCAGAAGAGATAAATAGGCCAGCTGAGTATCGGTTTTCGGGTGCTGCGCAGTACCGCCAACACCACAGCCAGCAACAGGCCCACCAGCAGTGAAATAACACTGAGCTGCACGGTCGCCACAAACCCGTCCCAATACATAAACAGCGTATCGGCGGTAAAAATTTTATTCTGGCTCAGCAGGGAATCCAGCCAATTATCCATGCTGTGATCCCCTCACCACACCGCTACTGTACTTCCTGGTCAGGTACCTGATCACCAGTTCTGACACAAAGGTGATCAGCAGATAGATCGCCGCCACAGGAATAAAAAACTTGAAGGGTTCGTGCACCGCACCGGAGGCCTCCTTGGCCAGCCTGACCATATCGGCCAAACCAATCACGGAGACCAGTGCCGTGGTCTTCAGCAGCACCGCCCAGTTATTGCCGATGCCCGGCAACGCAAAGCGCATCATCTGCGGAAACAGTACCCGCCGGAACACCTGCCAGCCATTCATGCCGTAGGCGACCGCGGCCTCCAGCTGTCCCTTGGGCACAGACATATAGGCGCCCCGGAAAGTTTCGGCCATGTAGGCACCGAAGATAAATCCGATAGTGGCGACGCCGGCCACAAACGCATTGATATCAAAATAGAGCCGGGTGCCGAAGTTGCGATTAATCCAGCCCGCCAGATCATTGGCCAGAATCTGGGCGCCGAAGAAAATCAGCAACATCAGCACCATATCGGGAACACCACGGATAACCGTGGTGTAGAAGGTCGCAATGCCGCGCAGCCAGGCGTTGTGGCTCAATTTGGCCAGTGCGCCGGCCAGCCCCAGTACCACTGCCAGCAGCAGTGACAGCAGCGCCACCTGGATGGTCAGCCAGGCACCGCCGAGAATTGAGGGGCCGTAACCGTGCAGATCCAGCATCAGACTCTGTTCCAGCCTCAGACTTTAATATCGTAGGCGAAGTACTTCGCACGGATCTGGTCGTAGACGCCATTGCTTTTTACGGTTTCAAACGCGGCATCCAGTTTGGCCTTAAGCTCGGCATCATCCTTGCGGACGGCAACACCGACACCCTCGCCAATTTGCAGCATGGCACCGGCCTGACCGTACTCACTGCCCTTATCACCGTTGAGGATGGTGCTCTCACCCACAGGGAAGTCCAGCAGTACTGCATCCAGGCGACCGCCGTAGAGATCAATCACCAGTTCATCGGCGGTAGCGTAACGCAGGATTTCAGTGTCCGGCAGATTCTTGGTGGCGTAGTCATCCTGCACCGTACCGCGCTGCACACCGACTTTCTTGCCAGCCATGCCCGCAGGGCTGGTCACATCCAGCTCAGCACCGGCCTTGGCGAACCAGGCAGACGGGGTGTTGTAGTAGGCCTTGGAGAACAGCACCTTTTCCCGGCGCTCGTCGTTGATCGACATGGACGACATGATCATGTCGTATTTGAATGCCAGCAGGCCCGGAATAATACCGTCCCAACCCTGCACCACCCACTCACACTTGATCGCCATCTCCGCACATACTGCATTACCGAGATCGATTTCAAAGCCGGTCAGGCTGCCATCCGGGGCCTTGAACTCAAATGGCTCATAGGGCACATCCACCCCGATTTTCAGCACCGGCTCGGATTCCTGCTGTGAACAGGCCGCCAGGAAAACGACACACAGACCAGCGATAACCTTCTTCATGTTGCACCTCGTATATGCAATTGCAATGGAAAATTCAGCGGTTCTGGGCCGCCATAAACTGTCTCACACGTTCCGAATCCGGATTGGTAAAGATCTTTCCGGGATCACCCTGCTCTTCAATTTTGCCTTGGTGCAGGAACAGGACCTTATTCGAAACATCCCGTGCGAAGTCCATCTCATGCGTCACCAGGATCATGGTACGCCCCTCTTCCGCCAACCCGCGCATCACGCGCAGCACTTCGTTGACCAGTTCGGGATCGAGCGCCGAAGTGGGCTCGTCAAACAACAGCACCTCCGGATCCATTGCCAGCGCGCGGGCAATGGCGGCACGCTGTTGTTGCCCGCCGGAGAGGTGATTGGGGTAGTAGTTTTTGCGCTGCAGCAGACCAACCTTATCGAGCAGCGCCTCGGCCTTTTCGATAGCCTGCTTTTTGGGTTGACCGAGGACGTGAACCGGAGCCTCAATGACATTTTCCAGTACCGTCATGTGGGACCAGAGATTGAACCCCTGGAACACCATGGCCAGGCGTGAACGGAAATTCTGTACTTGCTGGGGGCTGGTCGGCACGCGTTCACCGCGCACCATACGGAAGCGCACTGGCTCACCGCGCAGTATTACTTCGCCCTGTGTGGGAATTTCCAGCAGGTTAATGCAGCGCAATAAGGTGCTCTTGCCGGACCCGGATGAACCGATAAGGGTGATCACTTCACCGCTCATGGCATCGAACGAAATACCCTTGAGCACTTCGTTGTCACCGAATGTTTTATGGATATTGGATACCGACAGCTGAGGTGACTGGACCTCCATCTATACGCCCTTATTTCTCTGATTCATGAAACTTGTTGTATTGCCTGGACCCAAGGCGTGTACCCGTAACCCGGACTCGCTGCGACAGCCCCAAAGGCGATGCCCGGCTTTTAACGGCTGTAAAGACCAAAAGTATAGAGCATATACCCAACCTGCCAAATCAGCCCCCCAGTTCCCGCAAGGCCTGCAGGGCCTCTTCTGCACGCGCGGCCGGGACAAAAATATGGTCGTGATAATAGGCCGCTATCACATTGGCACTGATCCCCCTGGCTGCCAGCTGGGCCGAGACCGACGCCGTCAGCCCCACTGCCTGCAGGTTGGAGTGCACCCGCAAGGTAATCTGCCGGAACACCCCGTCAAACACCAGGCCGGCCAGCTCCGCCTCCTGTTTCGGCAATACCAGGGTCAGCCCCTCCCGCTCACGGAAAGTGGCAACCGGCTGCAATCCCCGGGAATCTGTCCACGCCAGAGCAACACTGCAGAACACAAACTCGCCGGCGACCAGCTCCGGGTCCAACGACGCCAGCAGCTGCTTCAGATCCATAATCCCCGGCATCCGATTTAGTCCTGTTGGTCATCCTGATAATCTGCGACTGAGCCCCGGAGGGAATGAAAACCTGAGGCCTGCCAGCTGCTGCATTCTAGCAAGAGGCGCACCAATATTCTTGACACTTTTAGCTTCTCGTCAAAAATATTTGACGAATCTCTCGCCGGACCACCCGTAACCGGCTCCAGCGCCGCCAGAGGTTTTTGGCCAGGCAAAAAAATAGCCCCGACAGGCGGGGCTAAAGCTCAGAGAGATCTACGTTAAGCCTGTCGCTGACCAGGCGGATGAGCAGACCAGCGACGTTTGCAATTCAGTACCTGGCGTTACAGCACAGGTCTCGCAGGCATCCGGCGAAAAAGCTGCCCTGCCGAAGCAGGGCCACAAGCTCAGAGAGTCATGGCCGGCGGTCAACCCCGGAGAGGCTGGCCGCAGATCATGTGCCTACACGTTTAATAGAGCAAAGCCTGTGCCAAGTTGTAAATCGCGCTATCGGGGCCGGTCCGGCCGTTTCCACCGCCACAGATTGCACCACCACTGACCACCCGCTCAAAACAGGGCATTTATGCAGCACCAGTTCAGGGCGCGGCTGCGGCAGGCGAAAACCGCCCCCCCAAAAGCAAAACACCCCCTGGGCTGCTAGCCGAGGGGGTGTCGGGGCGAGTCCTGCGGGACTCTGATCCTTTTGTGAGCTGCGCTTAAGGCACCTCGTCCAGCTCGGCGTTCTCTTTCACCGGCGGCATCAAATCCTCTTTGCTGATATGCATCAGCAGCAGGATATTACTGGCCACGTAGATGGAGGAGTAGGTACCCACAAAAACACCAATCAGCAGCGCCGTGGCAAAGCCGTGAATCAGCTCACCGCCAAAGTAGAACAGGGCTACCAGCACCAGAATGGTGGTCAAGGAGGTAATCAAGGTACGACCCAGCGTCTGGCTGAGGGAGATGTTAATGACATCCAGCGGCTCTTCGCCCCGCAACTTGCGGAAGTTTTCACGGATGCGGTCAGCCACGACGATGGTGTCGTTGAGGGAGTAACCGATCACCGCCAGCACCGCTGCCAGTACGGTCAGGTCGAACTCCAGATGGGCAATGGAGAAAATACCCAGCACGATGATCACGTCGTGGATCAACGCTGCCACTGCACCAATAGAGAACTTGTACTGGAAGCGCATGGCCACGTAGCCCATCACCACCACCAGCGCGAACAGCATGCCGATACCACCTTCATCGCGCAGCTCCTCGCCCACCTGAGGGCCAACAAACTCTACCCGGCGCAACTCAATAGCTCCCGCCTCTCCCTGTTGCAGGGCCGCCAGGATCTGATCACCCAGGCCCGGCTCAAAGCCCCGCTGCAGGCGAATCAGAACATCGGTCTCAGCGCCGAAGTAGACCACAACGGCCCCTTCAAAACCGGCACCGGAGAGTTTCTCCCGCACACTGGCCAGGTCCGCCGCCTGCGGGTAGCCCACTTCGATCTGGGTACCACCGGTAAAGTCCAGGCCAAATTGCAGACCGTTCACCGCCAGCGAGCCAATGGAGGCCAGCAGCAGCAGGACAGAGAAGGCAGCGGCTATTTTGCGCCAGCCCATGAAATTAATGATTTTGTCTTCTTGTGCCATGTTCAATTCCTCTCAAATCGTCTCGTGTGCCCGCTTAAATCCACAGTTTTTCTACGCGGGCGCGACGACCGTAAATGAGGTTAATGATCGCGCGGGTGCCAACAATGGCAGTAAACATAGAGGTCAGGATGCCGATGGAAAGCGTGACCGCAAAGCCCTGCACCGGACCGGAGCCAATGGCGTAAAGAATCACCGCCACAATCAGGGTGGTGATGTTGGCATCCAGGATGGTGGTGAAGGCGCGATCAAAACCGGCACTGATAGCTGACTGTGGCGGCATGCCATTGGCCAGCTCCTCCCGTATGCGGGAGAAGATCAGCACGTTGGCATCCACCGCCATACCCACCGTCAAGACAATACCGGCGATACCCGGCAGCGTCAGGGTGGCGCCGAGGATCGACATGCAACCCACCAGCAGCACCAGGTTCAGAACCAGCGCCACGTTGGCGGCAATACCAAACACCTTGTAGTAGAGCAGCATAAAGATCAGTACCAGCGCCAGGCCGATCTGTACCGACTTCACACCCACCTCGATGTTATCCGCACCCAGTGATGGACCGATGGTACGCTCTTCCACGAAATACATAGGCGCCGCCAAGGCACCGGCGCGCAGCAGCAGCGCCAACTCGGAGGCCTCTGCCGGGTTATCCAGGCCGGTAATGCGGAACTGCACACCCAGTGCACTCTGGATGGTGGCCAGGCTGATCACCTTGCGCTCCACCACCTGATGCGGCACCGCCACCTGCTCGCCCTGCTCGTTGGTGACGTAGTCCATGCGGGTCTTGTACTCAATAAAGAGCACACCCATACGACGGCCCACGTTGTTGCGGGTAGCGCGGTGCATCTTGGTACCACCAACGCTGTCGAGGGTAATGTTCACCTGCGGCTGCGACGTCTGGCTGTCGAAACTGGACTGGGCGTTGGCGACGTGGTCGCCGGTGAGGATCATGCTCTTCTCCAGCCAGGCGTCGCCAAAGCGACGCTGGTCCAGCTCGCTGCGGAAGCCGAAAGCCTCCTTGCGGGTCACCAGCTCGGAGGGCTTGGCCTCCAGGCGGAACTCCAGGTTGGCAGTCTTACCAATGATGCGCTTGGCTTCGGCAGTGTCCTGCACACCCGGTAATTCAACCACCACGCGATTGCGCCCCTGGCGCTGCACGATAGGTTCGGACACACCCAGCTCATTAACCCGATTGCGCAGAGTGGTGAGGTTCTGGCTGACGGCGTAGTCTTCAATCTCGCGGATTGAGGCTTCGCTCATGGTCATCTCGATCAGGAAACGTTCGCCGTCGGCTTTTTCTTCGCGCACCAGCTGCGGATAGTCACTGCGCAGCAGTGCACTGGCCTGATCGCGGGTTTCGGCATCGCCAAACACCGCGGTGACCACATTGTTCTCATCCAGCCGTACCGACATGTAGCGCAACTTGGCCTTGCGCAGCGCCGATTTCATGTCATCGACCGTGGATTCAAGACGCTTGGCCACCGCCGACTGGGTATCCACTTCCAGCAGGAAGTGCACACCACCGGCCAGGTCCAGGCCCAGCTTCATGGGCTCGGCGCCCATACTGCGCAGCCACTCCGGTGTGGTCGGCGCCAGGTTGAGAGCCACCACGTAGTTGTACCCCATGGCGCTCTGGATCGCCTGCTTGGCGGCCAGTTGCTGCTCGGTCTCCTTCAACCGCAACAGCGCACTCTTGCCATTGTGCTCTTCACCGAAATAGGCGATGCCCGCCTCATCCAGTGACTTGGTGGCCATGGAGAGCGCGCGCTCATCAATCACCGTGGCGCTGGACTGGCCGGAGATCTGGATCGCCGGATCCGGGGCGTAGAGGTTGGGGGCGGAATAGATGATGCCGAGAGTGGCGATTATCACCACCAGCAAATATTTCCAGAGGGGAAAACGATTCATAAAACTTTCCAGAGGGGCTTGTGGCCCGATTGCTTTGCTGTACGTTTGCCGTGCTTATTATTGAGTCAGCGCCAAGGCTCTATCATTAGGCCCGCTGGCTGAAAGTGGGCCATTGTACACAGGATTGTTACAACGGCGGTACTTCAAGCCCCTGCAGGGCATAAAACTCAGTCACATACTCATCCAACTGCTGGTTGGCAATCGCCTCCCGCAGACCCGCCATCAGATTCTGGTAAAAACGCAGGTTGTGGATGGTGTTGAGCTGGGCACCGAGGATCTCGCCGCACTTGTCCAGGTGGTGCAGGTAGCTGCGGCTGAAGTTGGTGCAGGTGTAGCAGTCGCAGCGGCTGTCCAGCGGCGAGGTGTCGTGACGGTGTTTGGCATTACGGATCTTGATCACCCCTTCCGAGGTAAACAGGTGGCCATTGCGGGCGTTGCGGGTGGGCATCACGCAGTCAAACATGTCGATGCCCCGGCGCACGGCTTCAACGATATCCGCAGGCTTGCCCACCCCCATTAAGTAGCGGGGTTTGTCCGCCGGCAGTTCGCTCGCCAGGTTGTCGAGGATGCGGATCATGTCCTCTTTGGGCTCACCCACCGACAGGCCGCCGATGGCGTAGCCGTCAAAGCCGATCTTCTCCAGCCCCTGCAGCGACTCGCGGCGCAGGTGCTCGTACATACCACCCTGCACAATACCGAACAGCGCCGAGGGACTCGCTCCGTGAGCGTCCTTGCTGCGCTGTGCCCAGCGCAGGGAGAGCTCCATGGAGTCGCGGGCCTGCTTTTCGGTAGCGGGGTACGGGGTGCACTCGTCAAAAATCATCACCACGTCAGAGCCCAGGTCGCGCTGTACCGCGATGGCCTTCTCCGGGTTCAGCTCCACCTTGCTGCCATCAATGGGCGAGCGGAAGGTGACACCCTCTTCGGTGATCTTGCGCATTTTGCCCAGGCTGAACACCTGGAAACCGCCGGAATCGGTGAGGATCGGTTTCTGCCACTGGGTAAAGTCGTGCAGGTCGCCGTGCTCCTTAATAACCTCGGTGCCGGGACGCAGCATCAGGTGGAAGGTGTTGCCGAGAATAATGTGGGCACCGATCTCTTCGATATCCCGTGGCAACATGCCTTTGACGGTGCCGTAGGTGCCCACCGGCATAAACGCCGGCGTTTCCACCACACCGCGGGGGAATTTCAGACGCCCGCGACGGGCCTTGCCCTGGGTGGTATCCAGTTCGAAGTCCATAAAACAGGACTCGCGCTTGTGTGACGCATCAGCGCTCAAGACCAATCTCCTCGGTAGTGGCATTGGGGTTGCGGGTAATAAACATGGCATCGCCATAACTGAAGAAACGGTAGCGCTCGGCCACCGCTTCGTCGTAGGCCGCCATGGCATAGCGGTAACCGGCAAAGGCGGACACCAACATCAGCAGGGTGGATTCCGGCAGGTGAAAATTGGTCACCAGCGCATCCACAATCCGGTACTGATAGCTGGGGTAGATAAAGATGTTGGTCTCCCCCTGATAGGGCCGGATCTCGCCGCTTTGGGACGCGGTCTCCAGGCAGCGCACGCTGGTGGTTCCCACGGCCACCACGCGCCCACCGCGGGCTTTGGTGCGCTGCACCTGCTCACACACGGTGGCGTCCAGCTCCATGATCTCGCTGTGCATGTGGTGTTCTGTGATGTTGTCCACCCGCACCGGCTGGAAGGTGCCGGCCCCCACATGCAGGGTTACGAAGGCCATTTCGACGCCCTTGAGGCGCAATTGTTCCAGCAACGGCTCATCAAAATGCAGCCCGGCTGTAGGTGCCGCTACGGCGCCGGCCTTGCCCGGGTCACTGTAGACCGTCTGGTAGCGTTCGCGATCACCCAGGTCGTCCTCGCGGTCGATGTAGGGCGGCAAGGGCATATGACCGATGGCCTCCAGCACCTGCAGGGCCGGTTTGTCGGCGGGGAATTCCAGTTCGAACAGGGCTTCCTGGCGTGCGCTGACAGTCACCGCGGTGTCATCTTCCAGCAGGATCTGACTGCCCACCTTGGGGGAGCGGCTGGCGCGGGTATGGGCCAGCACCCGATGGCTGTCCAGCACCCGCTCCACCAGGATCTCCACCTTGCCGCCGGAGGGCTTCTGGCCATAGACCCGGGCGGGGATCACGCGGGTGTTATTGAACACCAGCAGGTCACCGGCATTGAGCCAGTGCAACAGATCCGGGAACTGCCCGTGCTGCATGGCGCCGGTCTCACCCTCCAGACGCAGCAACCGACTGCCACTGCGCTCAGCCGCAGGCTGGCGGGCGATCAATTCATCCGGCAGATCATAGTAAAAATCCTGGCGACGCATCCCGTGAATACCCTGTAATACCTTGTGAAGGCCCTGTGATTTCAAGGGCTGCAAGGGTATAGGAAAACCGCCTCAGAGGCCATTCGGAGGGGCCGTTTTGTAGCCGTGGAATTTTTGCTTGCTGGCCAGATTCGACGCGGGTAAGGTTGGCGTATAAATAAACAATAATAAGAATGGCGACCGCACCGGCCCGCCCTCCCAGCTATGCGTGAATCACTCCCAGACCACTTTGCCATCACCCTTGCCCGGGTTGTCTCCAGCTTTGGAACCTCCCTGGAGCGACTGTTGCGCGAAGCGCCACTGGCCACCCCATTGCCGGTACCTACGCCCAGCCCGGCCGAACTGGAGTGTACCGCCGATGAATTCGCGGCGTTGCTGCAAACCGCCATCCAACTGACCGGCCACCGGGCACTGGCCCTGCACACCGGCCTGCAGATCCCCCTGACCCGGCGCAGCGCCTTCAGCTACGCCCTGCTCCACTGCAACAACCTGGAGCAGGCACTGGATATGACCCTGCACCTCTACGAGCCACTGATCGGTCGGGCGCAGAGCAGCCGCCAGGGCAACCTGCTGCTGGTGTCCTTCAGCAGGCCGGCGTCGCTGCAACTCAAAAGACTCTCGTCCGAGTGGTTCTACAGCGGGCTGGTGAGCGTACTCAAGCACTGCAGCGGCCGCCCCCTTACCGGGGTGCAATTACAGCTGGACTACCCCGCCCCCACTTACCGCGCGGCCTACCAGTCACTGCTGGACTGCAGTGTCAGCTTTGATGCCAGCTACTCCCGCCTCTGTATTCCCGTTGACCTGCTGCAGCGACCACCGCAGCTGGGGGCAGCCATACTGCCCATCTACCAGCAGCAGTGCGAAGCCATTGAACGCCATCTGGCGCAACACAGTACCAACATCGCCCCCGGCTCCCTCAGCGCCAGGGTGCGCAGCCACCTGATTTACAGCACCCGGTTTCCAACCCTGGAAGAGTGCGCCAGCCAACTGTTGATGAGTGCACGCACCTTCCGGCGCCACCTGCAGAAAGAGGGCAACAGCTACCAGCAAGTGCTGGATCAGGTGCGTCTGGGACTGGCGGGCATCTATCTGCGCCATGCCGCTATCAGTGTCCGGCACACCGCCAGCCTGTTGGGATTTCACGACACCGCCAATTTCCGCCGTGCCTTTATTGGCTGGTCAGGTCAGTCACCCGCCAGTTATCGACGCCAGCAACAGGCCGGCTAAGCCTCGCGCCCCGCCTGCCGGATGGCATCAGCCGTTGGCATTGACCAACTGTTGCTGCAGCCAGGCAGCGGCGCCGAGAAAGGCCGGGTATGGATGGGTAATCAGGAACACCGGAATATCGGCCATAAACGCCGTCTGGCGGCCCCGCTCCCGCAAGCGTTTCTCAAACCCGGTGCGGACGAGGAAGTCCGCAATACGCGGCACAATGCCCCCGCCCAGATAAATGCCCCCCTTGGCGCCATAGAGCAGCGCCGCGCTACCGACAGCGGTGCCGAGGCTATCGCAGAACATCTGTAACGCTTCCAGCGCCAGCGGCTGCT
The DNA here is from genome assembly GCF_009857815.1 of Pseudomaricurvus sp. HS19. Classification (GTDB taxonomy): domain Bacteria; phylum Pseudomonadota; class Gammaproteobacteria; order Pseudomonadales; family Cellvibrionaceae; genus Pseudomaricurvus. Next base: position 1,503,191 of record NZ_WVVW01000001.1, read on the forward strand.
GCTGTTGCAGCGCCAGATCCACCACCTCTGCCGCCTCGCTGGCACGCTCCGCCAGACCATCGATTTCCGCCAGGCTGTTGTAGGTGAGTACCAGACCTCCTCCGGAGACCAGGGCCTCGGTATAGAGGTACATGCGCGGCTGCAACAACGCCGCCACCGCCAGCTCGCGGGGTGACTGTGGTGCGTAGGCGGTGAAGCCCCCCTCCCCCGGCACCGGCCACCAGCCCACCGGCGTGTACACCAGCGCCGCCACCCCCAGCCCGGTACCCGGGCCGACAATGGCCTTGGCTGCCCGGGGCACAACCGTGCCGGGTAATAATGGCTGCATATCCGCATCGGCGAGGTGGGGCATGGAGCAGGCCAGCGCGGCAAAATCGTTCAGCAGGCACAGCTGATTCCAGCCCAGTTGCTGCTGCAACGCGGAGCGGGACAAGTGCCAGTCGAGATTGGTAAAGGAGACCTGATCCCCCACCACCGGTCCCGCCATGGCAATGCAGCCGGCACAGACGGATTTGCTGAGCGCAGCCGGCAACTGTGCCAGGTAAGCCTGCAGGCAATCCTCAAAGCGGAGGTAGCCTGCGGTGGGCAGGGTTTGGGTGTGTTCAAATTGAAAGCCGCTGCCATCCTCTGCAGTAACCAGGCTGAAGCGTGCATTGGTGCCGCCAACATCGGCGACCAACCATGGGAATGTCATTGTTATTATCCTGAATGTATCCGAATTACAGCCTCAGCGACGCCAGACAAATTCCAGCAGGCCCACATAGCTATCGACCGTTTTGTCCACCCGGTCGAGGTCCATCCAGCGCTGGTTGATACTGGCCTTGAGAGAGAAACTGGAGCCCATATCCCAGCGCAGGCCGGCGCCAAGGTTGTAGCTGAAGGAGGTTTCGGAATAGGTGGAGTAGTAGTTGGAGCAGACGTAGCCCCACCAGGGGTCCCACCAGCAGACCACGCCGCTATCACCATCGGAGACATTGCTGTCCAGGTCGCTCCAGCCCAGTCCCGCCGTGACAAACGGTGTCAGCTCACGGGCCAGCAGGTGGTAGGTCATATTGAGGGCGAAGGTGTCGTTGGTGAGTTTGTGATTCAGGGTTGTGGCGGGCCCGGCCGGGTCCTGGGGGACAATGGTGAGATCGTAGGACTGGTAGTTGTGGGTAAAGCCAAAACCAAAATTGAGATGTTCGTTGACGTTATAGCCCACGGAGAAACCCCAGCCGGTATCCGCATCAACGTCGACAGAGGAACCGTTTTCCCCGGACACCTCCCAGTCGCCCATGCGGTTCACCAGCAGACCCAGCTCCCAGGTGTTGGCGCGATCCGATGGCTGCCCCAATTCCAGAGACCAGCAGGTACTGGTCAGTGACAACAACACCATCGTCATCAGGATCTGCTTCATGGTTTGTTCTTCCTCCGTTGAATGGTCCACACACCCAATCGCCGTGCCGCAGGAGCCCGGTCCCTAGTCCCTAGTCCCTAGTCCCTAGTCCCTAGTCCCTAGTCCCTAGTCCCTAGTCCCTAGTCCCTAGTCTACAAGACCATACTGCTCCCGCAGCACCTCGACAATCTCCGCCTTGGGGTTGTCCGACAGCACGATCTTCTGGCCGGTGATTTTCTCGGCAATGCCGGTGTAGGTGGCCGACACTGCCAGCAGCGACTCCAGCGGCAGCTCGTTATCTCGGGCCAGGGCGCTGCGCTCCGGCATGCGATCCTTGTTGAGCAGGATATCCGGATCGGGGAAGTGGTTGAGCAGGAACTGGCGGAAGCCCTCCTTGGAGTTCTCCACAATCTTGCCGTCGCGGTAGCTGGGGCCATCCCAGATGCGGGAGGAGTCCGGCGTTCCCACCTCATCCATATAGATCAGCTTTTCGTTGCCCGCCTTGTCGGTGACAAAACCGAACTCAAACTTGGTGTCCACAAACACCTGGTCCAGTTGGGCCAGGTCGCCGCTGATCACGCCGAAGCCCTCTTTCAACAGCTTCTCGTAGGTGGCCACATCGTCGGCACTGCGGAAGTTGAAGGCGGCAAAATTATTGGTGATGTCCGCGCGGGTAATGTTCACATCGTCCGCCTCCGGCACGCCGGGGATACCGCGCAGGATGCCCTTGGTGGAGGGGGTAATCAGCAGCTCCGGCAGCTGCTGGTCTTTCTGCAGGCCGTCGGGCAGCTGGATACCGCAGAACTCGCGCTCGCCCTTGCTGTAGGCGCGCCACATGGAGCCGGTGATGTACTGACGGGCGATGGCCTCGATCATCACCGGTCTGGCTTTCTGCACAATCCACACAAACGGGTGCGGGATATCGAGGATGTGGCTGTCCGCCAGCCCCTCTTCACGGAAGCGGCGGAACCAGTGGTTGGAGATAGCGTTGAGAGCCGCGCCCTTGCCCGGCACACCGGCCACCCCACCCTCACCGCGCCAGATGCAGTCAAAGGCGGAGATTCGGTCGCTGATTACCATGATCGCCAGCGGCGCATCGGCGGCCACGTCGTAGCCCTTCTCTTCGATCAGGCGACGACTGTCAGCCTCGGTCAACCAGTAGACGGAACGCACCTTGCCGCTGTGCACCGGCTTGTCGGTGCGGATGGGCAGGTCATCGTTCACGGCCAAAACCGTGTCTTTCAGGCGTTGCGGGTCGGCGGCCAGGCTCATATAAGGCAGTTCCTTGACAGGTAATACCCCATGGCAGCAAAAGCCCCGGGGCAGGAAAGCTGGCTATTCTACCAGAAGCCCTCCCCCTGAGAAGACAAACCGGGCAGAGGAGGAAGGCCACCCCTGCCGCTGTCACGGCCGCCTTTACCCTCCCAACCCCCGGCCGAGGCATGTATAATCCCGCCTCTTTTACCCCTTTATTTATCCGTGGCCACCGCCAACCGCAACGGTCACCACAAGACAACCGGCAGATTGTTGATCCTATGGACAAAACCTACCAACCCAGCGCGATAGAAACCCAGTGGTACAAGACCTGGGAGGAGAAAGGCTATTTCAAGCCTTCCGGCGACGGTGCCCCCTACTGCATCATGATTCCGCCGCCGAACGTCACCGGCAGCCTGCACATGGGCCACGGCTTCAACAACGCCATTATGGATACCCTGGTGCGCTACCACCGCATGAAGGGCCACAACACCCTGTGGCAGGTGGGTACCGACCACGCCGGTATCGCCACCCAGATGGTGGTGGAGCGTCAGTTGAGTGCGCAGGGCGTCTCCCGCCACGACCTGGGGCGCGAGAATTTCCTCGATAAAGTATGGGAGTGGAAAGCGGAGTCCGGCGGTAACATCACCCGCCAGCTGCGTCGCCTCGGCTCCTCCGTGGACTGGAGCCGTGAGCGTTTCACCATGGACCCGGGCCTCTCCGACGCGGTACAGGAAGTGTTCGTACGCCTCTATGACGAAGGCCTGATCTACCGCGGCAAGCGTCTGGTGAACTGGGACCCCAAATTCAACACCGCCATCTCCGACCTGGAGGTGATCAGCGAGGATGAGCAGGGCTCCATGTGGCACTTCCGCTACCCGCTGGAAGACGGCTCCGGTCACCTGGTGGTGGCCACCACCCGTCCGGAAACCATGCTCGGCGATACCGCCGTAGCGGTCGACCCGGAAGATGAACGCTACCAGCATCTGGTGGGCAAAAATATTGTGCTGCCCATCACCGGGCGCATCATTCCCATTATTGCGGATGAATACGTCGACAAAGAGTTCGGTACCGGCTGCGTGAAGATCACCCCGGCCCATGACTTCAACGACTACGAAGTGGGCAAGCGCCACAACCTGCCGCTGATCAACGTCTTCGACCGCAACGCCCACATCCTCGGCGAGTTCACCGTACTCACCTTCGATGGCTACGAGAGCAGCCACGGCGAGAAGGCGCCTGAGTCCTACGTGGGTGTGGAGCGTTTTGCCGCACGCAAGCAGATCGTTGCCGAGATGGAATCCCTCGGCCTGCTGGAGAAGATCGAGCCGCACACCCTGAAAGTCCCCCGCGGCGACCGCTCCGGCGATGTGATCGAGCCGTGGCTCACCGACCAGTGGTACGTGAAAACCGCCGACCTGGCCAAGCCTGCCATCGAGGCGGTGGAAGACGGTCGCATCCAGTTTGTGCCCAAGCAGTACGAGAACATGTACTTCTCCTGGATGCGGGACATCCAGGACTGGTGTATCTCCCGCCAGCTGTGGTGGGGCCACCGCATTCCCGCCTGGTACGACAACCACGGCAACGTTTACGTCGGCCGCGATGAAGCCGAAGTGCGCAGTAAATACAGCCTCGGTGACGACGTCAGCCTGCAGCAGGACGACGACGTTCTGGACACCTGGTTCAGCTCCGCCCTGTGGACCTTCTCCACCCTGGGCTGGCCCGAGCAGACGCCGGAACTGAAAACCTTCCACCCCACTGACGTGCTGGTGACCGGTTTTGACATCATCTTCTTCTGGGTGGCGCGCATGATCATGATGACCATGCACTTCATGAAGAATGAGGATGGCACGCCGCAGATTCCGTTCAAGACCGTTTACGTACACGGTCTGGTGCGCGACTCCCAGGGACAGAAGATGTCCAAGTCCAAGGGCAACGTGCTGGATCCCATCGACCTGATCGACGGCATCGACCTGGAAGCACTGGTGGCCAAGCGCACCAGTGGCATGATGCAGCCGCAGCTGGCGCAGAAGATCGAGAAGCAGACCCGCAAGGAGTTCGCCGATGGTATCGCCGCCTACGGCACCGATGCCCTGCGCTTCACCTTCTGTTCGCTGGCCGCCACCGGTCGCGACATCAAGTTCGACCTGGGCCGTATCGAAGGCTACCGTAACTTCTGCAACAAGATCTGGAACGCCACCCGCTATGTGCTGATGAACTGTGAAGATCAGGATTGCGCGCAGGATGGCAGTGACGACTTTGAGCTGACTGTGGCCGATCGCTGGATCATCAGCCAGCTGCAGGAGACCGAGACCGCCGTTGCCCACGCCATCGAAACCTTCCGTTTTGACCTGGCCTCACAGGCCCTCTACGAGTTTGTCTGGAACCAGTACTGCGACTGGTACCTGGAACTTTCCAAACCGGTACTGTGGGACGAAAGCGCGTCCGAGACACTGAAGAAAGGCACCCGTCGCACCCTCATCCGCGTGCTGGAAGCGATCCTGCGCATGGCCCACCCGATGATGCCATTCATCACCGAAGAGATCTGGCAGACCATCAAGGGTCTGGCGGGCAAGAGTGGCGACTCCATCATGCTGCAGCCTTTCCCACGTGGCGAACTGGGCAAGGTGGATGCCGAAGCGGTGGAAAACATCGAGTGGCTGAAACACGTCATCGTCGGCCTGCGCAACATTCGCGGTGAAATGAAAATCGCCGACAGCCGCAAGATCACCACCCTGTTCCGCAACGGCAGTGCCGCGGATCAACAGAGACTGGAAACCAACCGCCAGTTCCTGACCCGTCTCGCCAACCTGGAAGAAGCCACCTGGCTGGAGGCTTCTGCCGAGGCACCGCTGTCCGCCACCGCGCTGGTGGGCGACATGGAGATCCTGGTGCCCATGGCGGGCCTGATCGATGTGGCCGCCGAAACCGCACGACTCACCAAAGAGATCGACAAGCTGCAGAAAGACATGGCGCGGGTGGAAGGCAAGCTCAACAACCCGGGCTTTGTCGACAAGGCGCCGGCGGAAGTGGTGCAGAAAGAGAAAGACAAGCTGGCCGACATGAGCAGCACCGTCGGCAAGCTGGAAGAGCAGGTCGCCAAATTAGCGGAGCTTTAATTCCGGCGGCATTGGCTGCAACTCTTGCTACAAATAAAAAAGGGACAGAGCGCAAGCCTGCCCCTTTTTTATTGGCAATCTGCACCGCAGTTCAAAGCAAGCCACGCGGCTTCAGCCAAGCCCTGTAGGAGCCCGCTCCCGCAGGCGATCTCTTACCTGTCAACGACTGATCGTTTATTCACGCAGAATACTGCTCTTGCGCCTCTCATCACCCGGGAAGGCACGACCCGACAGGATGCATTCAAAGATGTGCTGAAACACCAGCCCCGGCTTGCCCTTTTCCGTACCCGAGCGGAAGTAGGAGTGTCCCTTGGGAAAGTCGTACAGGTTGTTCACATCGTCACAGTCCACTGAATATACGTTGGCCGGAGTCTTGTTCATATCCTCCGGCCCGGTATGCCCCAGACGCCTTGAGGCGATCTTGTTTTTCAGGTTCGAGACCTTGCTGGCCCGCAGTGCCAGGTCGTCCGAGGCGTGATAGACAATCACATTGCGCGAGGCGTGGCTGATCAGCTCTCCGGGATGGCCGTGGTGCAGGGATTCATTAACAATATCCGCCGCCACCAGAAAAGTATTGCGGAACAGCAACGGCACACCGTCGGCCAGGTCGTAGCGATTCCAGACACTCAGGGTTTCCCGCAGCACCCGGTTGCCCATGGAGTGGGCCAGCACATTGATGCGTTTCAGGCAGGGATCGTCCTGCGGGTTCTGCTTGTCGGAGCTGCGCCACTCCAGGAACTTGCCCAGCACCCGGGCAAAGGAGAAGGCACTGGAGTCGGCCGCCTTCTGGTCGTCCCAGTAATCCTCCACAATGCCGCGGTCGTTGTCGCAGGGCCAGATCATCGGCACCACCAGTACTTCGTTGGCTCTGGCCTTGTCACACAACTTCTGAAACTCCTCCACCGCATCAAACACATCCTCCGGCAGGTTGGAAAAGCCGTGAATGTAGATCAGCAACTGCCGGTAACCGGACGACTTCAGACGCGCCATAAAAGGTGTGCTGCCCAGCTCGACGCAGTTTTTTCCCCCCACCTGCTCGCAGAAAAATACCGAGTTACTGGAGGCGTTGTTATCGAGATCAAAATCGAATTTGCGCCCGCTGCGGGAGCGAATACTCTGCTTGGGGAAACGGTTGGTGATAAACAGCATGACACTCTCCTCCCTGAGAAACAGCACGATAGCCTGTGTCATTAACATAGATGGTGCCGGGAAAAATGCACAGCCGGCACACGGAGGCAGATTAGATTTTTTGGTTTTATCAGCGGTTTTAAACTGCACTTTTCAGGCAAGACTTCTGCCACCGGCCAACACCGGCAGCCACACAGGCCCGATATAAAAAAGGGCGACTACAGTCGCCCTTTCTTCTGTGGCCGGTCACTGGCGCTTAACCCTCAGTCTGCACATCCATCTCCAGATGCACAGGGCAGTTGAGGGTGTTACTTACCAGACAACTGTCCTCGGCTTTCTGCAACAGTCTCTTACCTTTTTCGATATCAACACCAGCCGGCAGTACCAGCTTCACCCGGGAGGTCATACTAGTGAACTTGATGGTGCGCTCCTCCTTGTCCAGGGTACCCTCGGTGGCACACTGCAGGGAGACCCACTCCAGGCGTGACGCCCTGGCGATGGCCCGGAACGAGAGCGCCAGGCAGTTGGCGGTAGCAGCCAGCAGCAGGTCCTCGGGCGACCAGTCACCACCCTCACCCCCAAACTGTGGCGGTGGCGAGGTCAGCAGTTCTGGTACATCGTGGCCGGTAGTGGACAGCTTGCCTTCCGGTGCAGCGGTCACTGACACCGCATAGTGGTGTGGTAAAGGTTGCATAACATCTCCCCTGCAATAACGAATATCGGAATCAATTCAAAACGGCGCGTAGTGTAACACCATTGCCCGGAACCGTGCCGGTTTGGCCAAACCAGCGGCGTCTGCTGCCCCGCTGCTCACGGCAGGTGATCAGACTCACTGCGGGACAGACCGTCATCACCGGCCCGGGGATGATGCCGTCCTGCCGGCAATACCTGCTTTTGCATCCGGATGTACCTTTGGCTCATAAAGGGGCGCTCCACCCACAGGTAAAACAGGTAACACAGGAACAGTGTGCCCCCTATACTCAGCACACCAAAGATCACCGTGTTTTCATCCACCACTTGCCGCACAAACATGGCCGGTAAGCGAAACAGGTTAACGTGCAGCAGATACACCGAGTAGGACATGGCCCCCAGGGCAACACCTCCCTCCAATACCCAGTAGGAAACCGAACCACGCCTCTGCTTGACCCGTTCCAGCAACGCCTCCAACGGAGCAATAAACCATAGTAACAGCGCAAACAGTCCGGCAAACAACAGCCCACCAAACTCATCACTGAGGTTTTTGGAAGCAAGCCAGACAACGATCACGCCCCCCACAGAGGAAGCCACACAGAGTGATTTACCGGCAAGCAGATTGCGCACAACATAACCGCGCTTAAACAGCCATGCCAGCAACATACCCAACGCAAACGAGGGCCAGTAGTAAAGAAACAATCCCTGGTGCACCCCCAGGGGATAGAGCAGGTTGACCATGGCAAACAGAGTCAGCACCGTGAGCGCCGGGCGAAAGTACCTGCCGGTATACATCAAGGCACAGACGACAAGGTAAAACTGGAATTCGATGGCAATACTCCAGTACACCGCGCTGATTGCGCTGAACTGGGCCTGCAGGTCGCCCCCCTCGGCGTAAAACACCTTGGTCAGCAGCAGAAAGTGCACCCACTCACCGGGGCTGTAGCTCGCCAGCAGATTCTCCGGAGCCTGAAAACTGCCGGATTTGATCGCACTCACCACCTCCAGGACACCAGGCAGCAGCAGAGCCACCGCTACCGACGCCCAGAACACGGGGTAAATCCGTAAAAAACGCCGTTTGAGAAAACCGAGCGGGCTCTTTCCGGCGTTGAGCGTGGACTCCGCCGAATAGGTAATCACAAACCCGGAGATCACAAAGAACATGGGCACGCCCATGTAACCATAACTGGCCAGCTGATAAAGCGGCTCGCAGACACCGGAGAAATATCGTTTGGTATGGAACAGAAACACCCAGAGCGCCGCCAGGCCGCGTGCAATTTCCAGCACAATAACCATGTCAGCCCCCAGCCGCGACCGGCTCACCATCCCGGCCATCGGCAAGACCGGAGTCAGGCAAGGAGAGACGTTGTCTGGTTGGCAAAGTGTGGCAGAGAGCGGACACCCTGTGTGATCTGGCACGATCGAAACCGGCCAATGGCCACGGCGGGCAAAATCCTTTTTTCACCGGCAATTCCTTTGAACAGTGGGATAACGAAGACAACCCGCTGAGCCTGTCGCAGCTTCCGATTTACAGCGCAGCCCTCTCACCAGGGAGATCAGGCAACTGAGTCCGGATAAACCAGAAGGCGCTACGACCCCAGCCACCCTGCGGGGAAACCTCAGTCTGACCCTTGCCGCCCCGGAAGTAAACTTGATCTGCGATCCGCTGAACCAGCCTCCTCCCACCGTTATCAGGGCAACGGGCACTCCAGCACCCGCGCCAGAAACGCACGATAGGAGCTGATCATCACCTGCGACACCGGCGCCTTGGGCACAATAATGTCGTAGGCGTGAGGAGCCTGCGGGCCGACCAATACCTCGCACGCCACATCAGCGGCCTGCAGCCGGCGCACATAGGCAATATCTTCCTCGTAAAACAGGTCCAGCTCGCCTACCCCCAGCCAGGTCTCGGGCAGGCCGGAGAGATCCCGCCGGCGCCCGGGGGCAGCGTAATCCGGTAACTCGGCCGCACCCGCCGGCTGCCCCAGGTACCAGCTCCAGGCGGCGCGGTTGTTTTTATTACTCCACAGCTTGTGACCCATAGGATCCAGCGCGCGGTTAGCGCCGGTACGGTCATCCAGCATGGGGTACATCAGTACCTGCGCCGCCGGCTGCTGACCACCACCATCGGCGATACGCTGCACCAGCCCCGCCGCCAGACCACCGCCGGCACTCTGGCCGGCAATGGCAATACGGGCGGGATCGATGCCCAGCTCCGCTGCGTTATCGAGCATCCACTGCCAGGCTTCAAAGCAGTCATCCAGCGGCGCCGGGAAAGGGTGTTTGGGGGCCAGGCGATACTCAACTGACACCACCGCCACCCCCAGCTTCTTCACCAATCCGACACACTCGCGGTCGTTGGTGGAGACATTACCGATGATGTAACCGCCGCCGTGGATCCACAGGACTGCGGCGCCATTACCCGCCTGTCCGCCCCCCGGCTCCGGCCGATAAACCCGTACCAGGCCGTGACTCAGGGGACGGTCCTCAATGCGTATACCGGGCACCGGTCTGATCTTGTTGGGCATCAGTTTCTGCAACAGGCTGATCACCGTGTAGATAACGCGATTGTGAAACGGCACCGCGGGGATACGGCCGTAGGCCTGGCGCAGTTCCGGGTGCAATTGTTCTATTTCCATATGAATCAATAGCCTGCAGTAAAAGCCGGTAACTCTATAACACTGCCATGCAATGCAACACCCCTCCCCAACTTGAACACTGTACATACATACAGTATAAATATACCTATGAACGAGACTCTCCCCGACCCGATTGCCCGCCTGCTGCAGCACCCCCTGGTGTGGCAAGGGCGCCATACCCCCAGCCACCAGCACAGCCGCTCTACCGGCCACCCGGCGCTGGACGATGCCCTGCACCTGCATGGCTGGCCACTGGGGGCCAGTAGTGAGCTGTTGCTGACACACCCCTGCGGCGGCGAGCTCAGCCTGCTATGGCCACTGTTGCAACAGTGCCATGAACGCTGGATCTGCCTGATCGACCCACCACAACTGCCGTTTGCCCCGGCCTGGGAGCGTCTCGGCATCAACACCCGTCAGCTGCTGCTGGTGCACTCCCGCAGCCAGCAGGAGCAGCTGTGGAGCAGTCGCCAGGCGCTGCTCTCCGGCGCCTGCGAGGTGGTGATCAGCTGGAATCGCTACCGCCAAATCCGCAACCGCGAACAGCGCCAGCTGCAACAGGCGGCGGCGGATGGCCGCAGTATTCATGTACAGGTCAGTCCACAGCAGTACCGGTACAATCCCTCTCCCTGTGCCCTGCGCCTGCTGTTGCAACCGCTCCCGGGATCAGAACCACAACAGTTGCAGATCACCGTGCTGAAACAGCGCGGCGGCTGGAGCGGGCAGACACTGCAGATCCCCCTCCACCATGGACAGCGGCCCTCACACCGGATTGCCAGCGCCCCCCGGAGTGGTCCCTTTGCCCTGCCCAACCCCTGGCATCCGGGGCAGGCTACCTACCCCGCCGCGCCGAACGTGGCTATACCACCGTCCAGCTCTGCTCCCGGCCACTGACCATGCCCCACACCCGGCCCCCGCGCCAGTTGTGGCTCTGCCTGCGCTTTCCCCACTGGCCTCTCGATCTTCTCCCCGCCACGCCCGGCCAGCCCCGGGTCGTGGTAGAGCAGCAGCAATTGCGCTGGCTCTGCCCACAGGCGTTGGCGCTGGGACTGGAGCCGGGCCAGAGTGTCAGCAACGCCCTGCTATTACTGGACGACCCGCAAGCCCTGCAACTGCACCAGCGCGATCGCGAACTGGAACTGCAGGCCCTGCGGGGAGTGGCACAGCTCTGCTACGACTTCACCCCCCATGTCAGCCTCTGGCCCCAACACAGTGACAGGCGGGACAGCGATTTACTGGAGTGCCACCAGCTGCAGCTGGAGATCAGCCGTAGCCTGAAGTTGTTTCACGGGCTCCCCTCTCTGTTGCAGCAACTGCGGGATCACCTGCAACAGCGCGGCTTTACGCCACTGGCCAACCTGGGCCACAGCCCCAAGGCCGCCTGGCTGCTGGGGCAGGAGCACGACCTATCCTGGCCTGCAGCAGAGACAGTACCCACCGAAGACGACTTTATGCGGCAGTTGCAGGACCTGCCCCTGCAGTCACTGGCGCCCCTGCACCCCACAGCCCGCCAGTGGCTGCCACGGCTGCAACAGGTCGGTATTCACTCGCTCCGGCAGCTGCTGGAACAACCGCGCCGGGAGCTGGGCCAGCGTTACGGTACCGGCCTGCTACAGTGCCTGGATGAGATCAGTGGCACACGCCCGGAGCCGCAACTGGAGTTCCAGCCGCCGCTGCGCTTCAGCTGCCAGCGACAGCTCAACTTCGCCGTCGACAACTGGTCCCTGCTCAACTATCCGATGGAAGCGATGCTGGAAGAGCTGCAGCAGTTCCTGCGCCAGCGGCAACTGCACTGCAACGGCCTGCAGTGGCGCTTCCTGCACACCGATCGCAGCTGCAGTGAGCGGCAACTGCAACTGTCGGAGCCACTGAACATTACCGCCCCGCTGCTGCGCCTGAGCCAGCTGCGACTGGAACAACAACCCCTTCCCCGGGCGGTGGAGAGCCTGATACTCGAGAGCGAACAGCTGCACTACAGTGCCCTGCTCAACCACAGCCTGTTTCGCGAACTGGGAACCGCCAGCAACTGCAGCATTAACCCGTTACTGGACCTGCTCAGCGCCAAGCTGGGACGGGAACAGCTGAGCCAGCTGCAGCTGCTGGATGAACACCTGCCCGAGTGCCAACAGCAGCTGATTGACGCCGGCACACCTCTGCCGGCCAATAGCCACACACTGCCGGCGCCCCTGCCTCTGCCCCTGTGGCTGCGGTCACAACCACAAGCGGTAGCCGCTCCCTGGCGCGGTGGCCCGACCCTGCTGAGTGATCCGCTGCGGCTGGAGAGCCACTGGTGGCAAACACCACAGCAACGCGACTACTTCGTCGCCCGCGACCAGCGCGGCCTGCACTGGGTCTATTGCGACCGCCACACCGGCCAGTGGTTTATCCACGGCCACTTCGGCTGACCCTGTAGACGCGAGGTACCTGCATGAGCTGCGATTACGCCGAACTGCACTGCGTCAGCCATTACACTTTCCTGCGCGGCATCTCCAGCCCCGCCGAGCTGGTGACACGCGCCGCCGAGCTGGGTTACCGCGCCCTGGCGCTCACCGACGAGTGCTCGCTGGCGGGCGTGGTGAAAGCACACGTGGCGGCGAAGGAGCACAACCTGCACCTGATTATCGGCAGCCAGTTTTTTCTCGATGACGACACAGAAGAACGCACTTGCCAGCTGGTGCTGCTGGCCCCGGACAAACGTGCCTACCAGGAGCTGTCGCTGCTGATCACCAAGGGCCGTCGCCGCAGCGCCAAGGGCGAATACCAGTTGAGTCTGGCGGACCTGCAGTTCGGCACCCAACACTGCCTCGCCATCTGGCTGCCGGACAACGACCGGCAGCCACTGAACGACAAACACGCCCAAACCCTGAGCCGTTACTTCCGCCAGCGCCTGTGGCTGGGCGTGACGCTGTTGCAACAGGGCAGCGACAGCAACCACTACGCCCACTGCCACCAACTCAGCCAGCAACACCACCTCCCCATGCTGGCCTGCAACCAGGTTCACATGCACTGCTGCAGCCGCCAGCCGCTGCAGGACACCGTCACCGCCATTCGCCTTGGTACACCGGTACAACTGCTGGGACGGCAGCGCTCTGCCAACGCCGAACGCCACCTGCGTCCGCTGCCGCATCTGCAACAGCTCTACCCGTCTGCACTGCTGGCCGAGAGCTGGCGGCTGGCACAGCGCTGTCATTTTTCCCTCGACGAATTGCGTCACGACTACCCCCGCGAGCTGGTGCCGGCATCCCTCAGCGCCAGCGAACACCTGCGCAACCTCGCCCTGCAGGGCGCACAGCAGCGCTGGCCCCACGGCACCCCGAAGAAAGTCGCGCAGCAGTTGCAGAAGGAACTGCTGGTGATTGAGGAGCTGGGCTATGAGCACTATTTTTTAACCGTGGCGGACGTGGTGCACTTCGCCCGGCAACAGAACATCCTCTGTCAGGGGCGCGGCTCGGCGGCCAACTCGGTGGTCTGCTTCTGCCTGTTTATTACCGAGGTGGACCCGGAACACAGCTCGCTGCTGTTTGAACGCTTTATCTCCCGCGAGCGCAACGAGCCGCCGGACATTGATGTGGACTTCGAGCACGAGCGACGCGAAGAGGTGATCCAGTACATCTACCGCAAATACAGTCGCAAACGCACGGCACTGACCGCCACCGTCATCAGCTACAGGCTGCGCAGCGCAGTGCGCGATGTGGGCAAGGCACTGGGGTTGGACGACCTCATGCTGCAGCGCCTGTGCAGTGACCTGAGCGGCTGGGACCGGCCGGCGCAGTGGCTGCAGCGGGTACAACAACAGGGTGGCCTCTCCCATCAACTGGGGCAGCGTTTTCACTCGCTGGTGCAGCAGCTGCTGGGCACCCCCCGTCACCTGTCGCAGCATGTGGGCGGTTTTCTCATGACCGAGTCCCCCATCAGCAACCTGGTGCCGGTGGAAAACGCGGCCATGCCGGAGCGCACCATCATCCAGTGGGACAAGGACGACATTGAAAGTCTTGGCCTGCTGAAAGTGGATGTACTGGCACTGGGTATGCTCACCGCCATCCGCAAAACCCTGCGACTTGTAAGCGACTACAGTGGCCAACCCATGGGGCTGGCAGACATTCCCAACAGCGATCCCGGCACCTATCACATGCTCTGTCAGGGCGACAGCATGGGCGTGTTCCAGGTGGAGTCGCGGGCACAGATGTCCATGCTGCCGCGGCTGAAACCGCGCTGCTATTACGACCTGGTGGTGCAGGTGGCCATTGTCCGCCCCGGTCCGATACAGGGGGATATGGTGCACCCCTACCTGAAGCGTCGTAACGGCGAGGAAGCGGTGCACTACCCCAACGCAGCGGTAAAAGGCGTACTGGAACGCACCCTCGGCGTACCCATCTTTCAGGAGCAGGTGATCCAGCTGGCAATGGTGGCGGCCGGGTTCAGCGGCGGCGAGGCGGACCAGCTGCGCCGCGCCATGGCCAGCTGGAAACGCCATGGCGACCTGCAGCGCTTCCGGCAAAAGCTGATCGACGGCATGCTGGCCCGCGGCCACGACGCCGACTTTGCCGAGCGCCTGTTTAACCAGATTCTCGGCTTCGGCGACTACGGTTTTCCCGAATCCCACGCCGCCAGTTTTGCCCTGCTGGTGTACGCCTCCGCCTGGCTCAAGTGCCACCACCCGGCGGCCTTTTACTGTGGCCTGCTCAACAGCCTGCCCATGGGTTTCTATTCTGCGTCGCAACTGGTGCAGGACGCCCGCCGCCATGACATTGAGGTACGCCCCATTGATGTGGCCCACAGTGGCTGGGATCACCGGCTGGAGCCTTTTACAGCCCGCTGCGGCGATACCCACTACGCCCTGCGGCTGGGACTGCGGCAGGTGAAAGGGTTGCGACGGGAAGCGGCGCAGCGTATTGAACAGTGCCAGCAGCAGACGCCTCTGCCAGACACCATTGCCCGCTGGGCGGCACAGGCACAACTGCGCGACGACGACCTGCAGCAGCTGGCCGCCGCCAGCGCCTTTGCCGGACTCAGTGCCCACCGTCGCCACGCCCACTGGCAGGTGCAGGAGGTGGAACCCTGGACGCCCCTGTTTCAGCGCAACGAACAGGAGACCAATAGCAGCGATGTACTCACTCGCCTGCCGCCCCCCTCCGATGAAGAGAATACGCTGGAGGATTACCGCGTTACCGGTTTAACCCTCAACCAGCACCCCATGTCCCTGCTGCGCCAGCGCCCGGCCTTTCAGCGCTGTAAAAGAGCCATTGACCTGCTGCAGGTGGAGCACGGCCGCTTTGTGCGCATTGCCGGCGTTGTCACCGGCCGCCAGCGCCCCGGCACCGCCAGCGGCGCCCTGTTTATGACGCTGGAAGACGAGACCGGCAACATCAACGTGATCCTCTGGCGTGCGCTGCAGGAGCGCCAGCGACAGGAGGTGCTGCGCAGCCGGGTGCTGATTATCAAAGGGGTGCTGGAGAGAAAGGAGAACGTGGTGCATGTGATTGCCGGCCATTTGCAGGACATGAGCGATGAGCTGGCACAGCTGCAGCCCCACTCACGGGACTTTCATTGAAAACTGTCACTGAAAAAAGATTGTCTCTAAAACAGAAGCTATCGCCCGGTGCCCACTGCATCACCACTCCCCCGAGTGCAGGACCAAGGTTGTTATGGCACATTTTTCTTTATAGCATACCTGCGCCTGCACAAGGCGCCCGCACCAGACTGCGCCGTGCAGGCAGGAAAAAAACAACATTAAAGGAAGATCCATGAAAGCAACAAAGACCGTCACCCTTGGAGCCCTGCTCTCTCTTCTCACCGCTACTCCGGCCCTGGCCCTGGATTCCGGCTGGTACGCCGGCGCCAGCTACGCCCAAACCAGCTACAAGGAGAGCGGCTTGTCCGAGCTGGACCTCTCTGCGCTCCAGGCACAGGGAGGCTATCGCCTGACTCCGCACCTGGCACTGGAGACACGCTTGGGCCTGGGCGTTGGCGATGACAGTACCCGTGAATCCATTTACGGCGAGCGGGTCGACGCCACGGCGGAGATTGATTACGTGGTCTCCGGATTCGCCAAAGCCATCCTGCCACTGGACGCCGTTGAGCTCTACGTGATCGCCGGCGTGACCTACGCCAGTATTGAGTACGATGTACGCTTGGTTGACTACGGCTATTCCGCCAGTGGCGACGACTCCGGCAGCGACTTCTCCTATGGGGCAGGCCTGGCAGTCAATCCCAACGACAACGTCAGTGTCTTTATCGAGTACGTCAACTACTACGACAAGGACGAGGTAGAAATCGACGGTTACAACGTCGGCGTCAACTTCTATTTCTGATCAATTCCCGGCCCGCGCACGCGGGCCAACCCATCCTCACTTCCCACCTCCGGCAAGCGGATACAGCGCAAATCACAATAGCACCTGACGCTCCCCCACCACTGCGCTATGATCAACGCCGATAGCCAACAGAATACGGCCTGGATTGATAACAAGGAGCCTCTATGAATTACCGCCGCACACTCAAACACGCCGCCGCCCTCTCCCTTAGCCTGCTGGCAGCCAGCAGCTGGGCCGATTGGATTCTCGACAACAAGCAGACCAGTCTCAATTTTGTCTCCATCAAAAAAGGCTTTATCGGTGAAGTGCACAGCTTCAAAGCCCTGCAGGGAACCGTCAGTAAATCCGGAGCCGTCACTCTCACCATCGACCTCAGCAGCGTGGCCACCAATATCGATATCCGCGACCAGCGCATGAGCGATATGCTGTTTGAAGTAGATCAGTTTCCAAACGCCACCATCACCGCGCAACTGGACCCGAAAAGCTTCAAGGACCTGGACGACGGCGACACCACACTGCTGCCGGTGGAGCTGAGCCTCAACCTGCACGGCGTAACCAAAGTACTGCCCGCTACGTTGCGTATTACCGGCCTGGACGATGATGCCCTGCTGGTGACCACCGAACAGCCTATTGTCATCAACGCCACCGACTTCAATCTGGTGAATGGTATTGAGCAGCTGCGTGAAGTCGCAGGCCTGCCTTCCATTGCCATCGCCGTGCCTGTCACTGCTTCCATGGTGTTCAGCGAAAGTCCCTGATAACCCGGGGCCTGCCAACCTCCTGCGGCACCCACCCGGGTGCCGTTGACGCACATCAAGGCGCTCCCCGCCCACCCCTCTACAATGCCTCGCTGAACCTGTTGCCGAGGCGCCTATGTCAATCTCCAAGCTGCAATGGAACCAGGCCATGATCCAACGCTACGATCTGGCCGGCCCCCGTTACACCTCCTACCCCACCGCCCCGCAGTTCGTGGAGAGCTACCCGGCAGGCGAAGTGGAGGCAGCCATCCATCGCAGCAACGAGGCAGCACGCCCGCTGTCGCTCTATTTCCATATCCCCTTCTGCGACACCATCTGCTACTACTGCGGCTGCAACAAGATTGTCACCGCCAACCGCAAACGCGCCCGTCCCTACCTGGACAGTCTGTTTAAAGAGATCGAACTGCGTGCGGCGCAGTTTGATCGCAGCCGCCCGGTGCACCAGTTGCACTGGGGCGGCGGTACCCCCACCTACATCAGCGACACCGAAAAACGTGAGCTGATGGCGGAGACCCGCAAGCACTTCACCCTGCTGGACGACGACAGCGGTGAGTACTCCATCGAGATTCACCCCGGCGGCCTCAGCCCCGACACCCTGGCGGTGCTGCGGGAGCTGGGCTTCAACCGCCTGAGCATGGGTGTGCAGGACTTCAACCCGCAGGTGCAGAAAGCGGTCAACCGCTTTAACAGCGTCGAAGAAGTGGCGGCCCTGAGTGAGCGTGCCCGGGCTGAGGGTTTCCACTCCCTGAGCATGGACCTGATCTACGGCCTGCCCCACCAGACCGAAGAGACCGTGGCCGCCACCCTGGAGCAGGTAATCGAGCTGGGCCCCCAGCGCCTGTCACTGTTCAACTACGCCCACCTGCCCCACCTGTTCAAGAGCCAGAAGCAGATGGACGCCTCGGCGCTGCCGGAGCCCCAGGTGAAGCTCAATATCCTGCGCCACGCCATCGAACGCCTGCAGGCTGCCGGCTACGTCTACATCGGCATGGATCACTTCGCCAAACCCGACGACCCGCTGGCCATCGCCCAGGAACAGGGCCTGCTGCAACGCAACTTCCAGGGCTACGCCACCCACGGTAACTGCGACCTGCTGGCCTTTGGTGTCTCCTCCATCAGCGCCATCGACTCCATCTTTGTGCAGAACTACAAGGATATTCCCAGCTACACTGCCGCTCTCGACGCCGGCCGCGCCCCCTCTTTCAAGGGACTGACCCTGACCGACGACGATCTGTTGCGGCAGGCGGTGATCAACCAGCTGATCTGTCACTTTGAGCTGGACTTCCACCCCTTCGAACACGCCTACGGGATCAATTTCCGCGATTACTTCGCCGGTGCCCTGCAGGAGCTCAAGCCGCTGGCAGACGATGGCCTGATTACCCTGCACGAGCAGGGTCTTCAGGTCTGCAGTGAGGGTCGCCTGCTGATCCGCCGTATCTGCATGGCCTTTGACGCCTACCTCAAGGCACCGCAGCCGGTCAGCTACTCGCGCATACTCTGAACCAGCCCTATCGCCCGGCCCTTACCTCGAATTGCAACAGGGCATGGGCTATGATGGCCGCTCATTCAGACCGTGCTGTTAACTATGAGCAAACTTACCCATCTGGACGAGCAGGGCCAGGCCCACATGGTGGATGTGGGCCACAAACTCCCCAGCCAGCGTGAAGCCACCGCTGAAGGCTTCGTCACCATGCAGCCCGCCACGCTGCAGCTGATCCTTGAAGGCGGCCACAAGAAAGGCGATGTACTGGCTGTAGCCCGAATCGCCGGCATCCAGGCCGCCAAGAAGTGTTCCGACCTTATCCCGCTGTGCCACCCCCTGATGCTGAGTGGTATTAAGGTGGAGCTGGAGCCCCAGCCCGAACACAGCCGTGTACGCATCGAAGCCACCTGCAAACTCAGCGGCCAGACCGGGGTGGAAATGGAGGCCCTGACCGCCGTCTCCGTCGCTGCCCTCACCCTCTATGACATGTGCAAGGCCGTCGACAAGGGCATGGTAATCGGCGACCTGCGATTGCTGGAAAAGATCGGTGGTAAATCCGGTCACTGGCAGGCTGACGGGAGCACCCCGGCATGAACCTGACAATCCTCTACTTCGCCCGCCTGCGGGATGAACTCGGCCTGGGCGAGGAGCAGCTGGAGTTTACCCCCGCCATCCGCACCCTGGGCGCCCTGCGCGACCAGCTCTGTGAACGCGGCCCCCAGTGGCGCAACTCATTGCGGGCCGACGGCATCTTTGCCGCGGTAAACCAGGGCATCGCCGACTGGGACACCCCTTTACAGGGCGGTGAAGAGGTTGCTTTCTTCCCCCCGGTCACCGGAGGTTGAGATGAGCCAGAGTGAAGCCTGCCACATTGAGGTGATGGTACAGAGCGCCGATTTCTCCCAGGCGGAGCTGTACGAACGCCTGCGCGCCGACAGCCCGGCCATCGGTGCCATCTGCAGCTTTGTGGGTCTGATGCGTGACTTCAACCAGGCCAGTGAAGTGCGCTCCATGTTTCTGGAGCACTACCCCGGCATGACTGAGAAGGTGTTGCAGGATATCGCCAGGCAGGCCAGCGAACGCTGGCAGCTGCGACGTATTGTGATCCTGCACCGGGTGGGGGAACTCCTGCCCTCGGACCAGATTGTGTTCGTGGGGGTTTCCGGCACCCACCGCGGTGAAGCCTTTGCCGCCTGCGAATTCATCATGGACTTTCTCAAGACCAAAGCCCCCTTCTGGAAGCGGGAGCAGACTGACAATGGCCAGCGCTGGGTGGATGCCCGCGACAGCGACCAGCAGGCCGCCGATCGCTGGCGATAGACCTTCTTACAACACCTTGCCAATTGACTCAGCCAGGTACGGCAGGTTGGCGGCGTTGATGCCTGCCAGGTTGACGCGGCTGGAGCCCACCATATAGACACTGAATTCCTGTTGCAGGCGCTGCACCTGGGCTTCGCTCAGGCCAAGGAAAGAGAACATACCGCGCTGCTGGGGAATGAAATCAAAGTCGCCATAGGGACGCAGGGCATCGGCCAGCTGGTGGCGCAGGCTGTGAATACGCTCACGCATGCCCTGTACCTCCAACTGCCACTGCTGGCGCAGTGCGCTGTCCGACAAAATCATCTCCACCAGCGACGCGCCGTGCGCCGGCGGCATGGAATAGATACCACGGGCGATACTTTGCAAATGGGTGAAGGTGTTTTGCGCCTGGGTTTCGTTGGCTCCCATCACGGCAATGGCGCCGGTACGCTCGCGGTAGAGGGCAAAGTTTTTCGAGCAGGAACTGGCCACCAGCATCTCCGGCACCTGGGCCGCCAGCAGGCGCACGCCATAGGCGTCCTCATCCAGCCCATCGCCAAAGCCCTGATAGGCCAGGTCGACAAAGGGAGTGAAGCCCTGGCGATTGGCCATGTCGGCGATCTGCTGCCAATCGTCGTGGCTGAGGTCGGCACCACAGGGGTTGTGACAGCAGCCGTGCAGCAGCACCAGGTCACCCGCCGGCACCTGCGCCAGGGTCGCCATCATCTCGTCCCGCTTGAGACCTTTGGTGTCAGGGTCGTAATAGGGGTAGGTACGAATCTGCAGACCGGCACTGCCCAGCAACGGAATGTGGTTGGCCCAGGTGGGGTCGCTGACCCAGATGGTAGCGTCGGGACTGGCTTTCACAATCAGCTCCGCCGCCACCCGTAATGCGCCGCAACCACCGGGAGTCTGCAGGGTACGGATGCGGGCTTGCTGTGGGCTGTCAGCGCCGAAGATCAGCGCCTGCAGCAGGGCATTGAACTGCACGTTGCCCGCCGGGCCCTGGTAGCTCTTGGTTTCTTCCGCCTCGTGCAGTCGCAATTGGGCGATACTCACACTCTCCAGTACCGGCGTGCGCCCCGCTTCATCCTTGTAGACCCCTACGCCCAGATCCACCTTGTGCGGGTTGGTATCCTGTTGGTAGGCGAGGGAAAGACCCAGAATCGGGTCGGCAGGCAGGGGCTGAAACACGTCAAATAACATAGCAAGTTCTCTGCGAAGCGGAAGATAAGGCGCCGGCAAGCTCCTGGCGTCGAGGCCGCGTATCTTACACCATCCCTCCACCATCCGCTGCCTGCCCTGCCACGCAAACCGCCCTCCCGGACACCCCCTATCCGTCGCCAGACACAACGCCGGATAAAGCTCTGTCCTCCCGCAGAGAAGATCTCGGGGATACTTTACCGGACAGCGTCTATACTAAGCTGCAGCAGAGTTCGCTTACTGCCCGCCAATGGCGGCAGACACAACTCCTTCTATACTCAGACTCTGTCAGGGCCGGCGCATACGGTCAGCTCACCAGACAATAAGAGGCACCCCATGGCTGACACCCACCAGCTGGATGATTTTGACATCAAGATCCTGCGCGCACTGCAGGAGAACGCCGACTACTCCATGAACGAGCTGGGGGATTTGGTCGGTCTTTCCCACACTCCTTGCTGGAGGCGGATCAAACGACTCGAGAATGACGGTTTTATCCGCGGCAAAGTCACCCTGCTGGATGCCAAGATGTTACGCCTGGGCGTCACCGTGCATGCCTACCTGACCATCAAGAGCCACGACGAAACCTCCCTCAACGCCTTTGAGACAGCCGTGCAGGAGGTGCGGGAAATTGTCGAATGCTACTCCACCACCGGCGACAAGGATTACATGCTGCGTGTAGTAGTAGAAAGCGTAGATCACTATGAGCAGCTGCTTAAGCAAACGCTGGTACACCTGCCCAACGTGGCCTCCATCAATTCCACCTTTGCGCTGAAACAAGTCAAGTACACCACTGCGCTGCCGCTGGAATCCGCCAGCCGTAACAACTGATGCCTCAAGCCCTGGCCTGGAGTTCCGCCAGCACCCGCTGCAGGGCCTCCTGCTGGGAACAGTCCCCAACGTCAACGGTGATATCGGCAAAACGTTGATAGAGCCGCTGTCGCTCGGCGAACAGATCGGCAAAGGGCTGACCCGGTAGCGCCGCGATACCCCGGGTCTCGTAATCGGTGATACGACGGCGCAGCTCCCCGATAGGCACCTGCAGGTAAACCAGTACTCCGGTGCGCGCCAGATGCTCCATGGCAGCTTCGCTGTAGACGGCACTGCCGCCGGTTGCTACCACCTGATTGTGAAACTGGTGTGATAACAGGGTCTCTGCTTCCAGTTGCCGCAGTACCAGATAACCCTCTTCATCGAGAATTGACTGCAATGTTTTACCGGCCCGGTTCTGGATCAGAAGATCGGTATCGACAAAATCCTTGGCCAGGGTCTTGGCCAGCATCACACCCAACGTACTCTTGCCGGCACCGGGCATACCAATCAGGACAACACAGCTTTTTTCCACCGCCTGCTGCATGCTTTTTTTACCTCCAACGGTGTCCGGATAACACCATATAGCGCTTCATTATAAATTACTCGTTTTAGCACCGTTTTTGATCGAACAAAACGTGCTAAAAACTGATCATATTCTAACTAGGCAAATCCATATTTCTCTTGCTACGATCTTTCGGGAGAATTATTGGTTTTGCGAACAGCAATTCTGCTACCAACAAAATCGGTTCTCGTGAAATCTTTTCCCAGAAAGTTTGGTTGGTAAGAAAAGCTGCGCCGTTATCTATGCTAGCTGTGTTAAAGAAGCACCGATCAGCGACACGCAAGACCGAAGCCTCTGCCCGCAGATTCTCCGGCTCTTTTTGCAGTGGTCGTCTGACACTCCCCGTTAAAACACGACCTCCTGCAGCGCCGTTCGGCACCTTCTTGTCTCGCTCTTCTGATTTCCACCCTGTTTTCCTGGTTTTACCCCTGCGGCTCGCTGCAGGATTCTTGATAGCTACATTCGAGAGTTAAGTTATGGCAACAACACACACCGGACAAGTGAAATGGTTTAACGAAGCCAAGGGATTTGGATTTATTGCCCAGGAATCCGGCCCGGACGTTTTCGTCCACTTCAGCGCAATTCAGTCCGACGGGTTCAAAACCCTGGCCGAAGGTCAGAAAGTCGCATTCAACATCACTGAGGGCAAAAAAGGCCCGCAGGCAGAGAACGTCGTTGCCATAAAATAACGTTCAAACCTGATCACCCACCACCTGGCGTTTGCACGCCGGGTGGTGGCGTACACCTCTGAGAAGCAGACGTTGACTGCGGCCCCTTGCGGTTGCAGGTAGGCTGTTGTGGGCTTCTGCAGATCGTCGGATCTGTCTCACTGACAGGTTCACTGGCGCAGCTCGTTGACATGCACCAGTGAAGCCGGGCATTAACACCGCGCCGGCTGGTCCATCAGGCCACGCTCTCGAACAGCGCCGCAATCCCCTGACCGCCGCCGATACACATGGTTACCACTGCGTAACGACCACCGATACGCTGTAACTCATAGAGCGCCTTGATACTGATAATGGCACCCGTGGCACCGATAGGATGGCCCAGTGAAATCCCCGAGCCGTTGGGGTTGAGCTTGTCCGCCGGAATCTGCAGATCTTTGGCCACCGCCAACGCCTGCGCCGCAAAGGCTTCGTTAACCTCCCAGGTATCGATATCCGCGACACTGAGCCCGGCCTTGTCCAGCAATGTCTTAACTGCCGGCACCGGACCGATGCCCATATATTTGGGTTCCACACCGGCAAACGCATAACCTTTCAATTTGGCAATGGGCTTCAGACCCCTGGCTGCCGCCACCGAAGCCTCCATCAGCACCAGCGCCGCTGCCGCATCGTTGAGGCCGGAAGCATTGCCCGCGGTTACAGAGCCATCTTTTTTGAACACCGGCCGCAAGCTCGCCATATCCTCTGCCGTCGCATCAAAGCGGACATGTTCATCCACCTCAAATTTCACCATGCCTCGACGTGTCTTCACCTCAACCGGCAGAATCTGGCTGGCAAAATAGTTCTGCTCGATGGCGTTCTGTGCACGGTTGTGACTGGTTGCTGCCAACTGATCCTGCTCTTCACGGGAGACACCCCATTTTTCCGCCACATTTTCGGCGGTAATACCCATATGGGTATCACCCATGGGACAGGTCAGCGCCGCGGTCATGGCGTCCACCATGGCCCCGTCACCCATGCGCGCGCCCCAGCGGGCCGCCGGCAACCAGTAAGGAACACGGCTCATGGACTCGGCCCCGCCGGCCACCGTGGCCTCGGCATCGCCCAGCAAGATAAATTGCGCGGCCGAGATAATGGCCTGCAGACCGGATCCACAGAGACGATTCACCGTCAGTGCCGGTGTGGATTCCGGCACACCGCCCTTGAGCCCCGCCACCCGGCTCATATACATGTCACGCCGGTCGGAGTGGGTCACATTCCCCATCACCACATGACCAATGTCACTGCCGCTGACACCGGCGCGCTCCAAAGCCTCCTTCACCACCAGCCCGGCCAGGTCCGTAGGCGGGATATCCTTGAGACTGCCACCAAAGGTGCCTACGGCGGTGCGTACACCACTCAGTACAACTACTTCACGTTGTTCCATGGTCTGACCTCACTGTCTGATACGTGTTTTGAATTCGGGATTTACAATACCCGTGCGTCCGGATCACTCTGCCGGGCGCAGGAAGCCGGCGCACAGTCCCGACCCACGGGGCTGGTGCAGTGCGCCAAAACGGTCAGGTGTGAGCCCCGAAAATGGCTGGCCACCCACAAACCGCGCTGTAAACAGAAAAACCTGCAAAGCCTCTGCCAGACTATCTAAAGCCTTAGCCAGAGACTCAACCCGCGACGGGCATCTCCAGCACCAGCTTACCAATCAGATCGTGGCTTTCCATCAGGCGGTGGGCATCGGCCACTCGCTGCAGCGGAAAGACGCCTGCCATGCACGGCGCCAGCTCGCCCGCGGCCAGCTTCGGCCAGATCTGTTGCTGCAGGGCAGCAGCAATAGCGGCCTTGGCCTGCAGGGACTGCGAACGCAAGGTAGAGCCGGTCAGCGTCAACCGCTTCAGCATCACCGGCATCAGGTTGATCTCCACTTTGGAGCCACGCAGGTAGGCAATGTTGATAATGCGACCTTCCACTGCCGCCGTTTTCAGGTTGCGGGCAATGTAGTCGCCACCCACCATATCCAGTATGACATCCGCGCCGCGGCCATCGGTAAACGACTTCACCTCTTCGACAAAATCGTGGGTGCTGTAGTTGATGGCGAGATCGGCGCCCAGCTCACTGCAGGCATCGCACTTGGTCCGGGAACTGGCGGTAACGATCACCCTCGCCCCCATCACTCTCGCCATCTGGATGGCGGTGGTGCCGATGCCACTGGCACCGCCGTGTATCAGCAGGGTCTCACCGGGCTGCAAGCGGCCGCGCTCGAAGACATTGCTCCAAACAGTAAAAAACGTCTCGGGAATGGCGGCTGCCTGCTGTAACGACAGGCCCTCCGGAACCGGCAGGCACTGACTGGCAGCCACCGCCACCTGCTCCGCATAGCCACCGCCATTGGTAAGTGCACAGACGCGGTCACCCACACTGAAGGCTGTCACGCCTGCACCCACGGCACAGACCTGGCCCGACACTTCCAGCCCCAATACCGGCGACGCGCCTGGGGGCGCCGGATAACCGCCCTGCCGTTGCAGTACATCCGGGCGGTTGACGCCGGCAAAGGCGACCCGGATCACCACTTCACCGGCAGCCGGCTGCGGTGCCTCCATCTCATCCAGTTGCAGGACTTCCGGACCGCCGGTGCCTGTCATGGACACATAACGCATAACATGATTCCTCTGCACAACGATGCCGCTCAGGGCGCCAGCCGTTCGATCTGCCAGCCATCGCCAGCGCGCGTGTATTGAAAGCGGTCGTGCAGGCGGTTGGACCCACCCTGCCAGAACTCGATAGAGCTCGGCACCACGCGAAATCCACCCCAGAAATCCGGCAGCGGAATCTGGCCGTGGCTGAACTTCTCTTTCATAGCATTGAATTGTTGCAGCAACAGCTGGCGCGACGAAATAGGCCGGCTCTGGGCCGAGGCCCAGGCCGCCAGCTGGCTCTCCTTGGGTCGCGAGGCGAAATACTTCAGCGACTCAGCGGTACTCACCTTCTGCGCCCGACCGCAGATCTTTACCTGCCGCTCCAGCGGGTGCCAGGGGAAGTGCAGGCTGATCAACGGGTTTTGCTCCAGGTCTTTGGCCTTGTGGCTGCCGTAATTGGTAAAAAACACAAAGCCCGCCGTATCGACGTGTTTGAGCAGCACAATACGCTGACTGGGTTGTCCATCCGGCGCTACCGTCGCTACGGTCATGGCGGTCGGATCCGGCAGGCCGGCATCAATGGCCTGGCGCAACCATTTCTCGAACTGTTGAATGGGGCAATCAGCCAAATCATTGCGACGCAGGCCACCCTGCAGATAATCGCGGCGTATTTGTTCGAGATCCATCATGGGCAAAGCACCGACAGGAAAGTAAAAACAGGCGAAAATTGTACTCCTATTCCCCGTCAAAATCAGGCGTGGTTAAATGGCTGGTGCACCCGCAATGACCAGAGCTATGAGCCCTTCCCCCCCCCCTCCGTCACCAGACAATACCTCTGCCCTGCTGCTGGCCGGGGGCCGGTCGCGCCGCATGGGCAGCAACAAAGCGCTGCTGGCCTGGGGTAACGTGCGACTGGTGGATCATCTTCTGGGCCTGCTGCAAAGCCAATGCAGGCAGGTGCTTGTCAGCACCAATACCGTCATTGACGCCCTGCCCGCAACCGTGCCGCAGCTGAGCGACACCATCACTGATGCCGGTCCGCTGGGCGGTGTACTGACAGGACTGGAGTGGTTACAGCAATACTCCACGGATGAGTGGCTGCTGAGCTGCGCCGTGGATACCCCCGGTATACCGGCGGACCTGCTGGCGAGCCTGATCAGGGCGTGGGAGAGTGGCAGCGGCGTGGTGGTGCCGGTGTACCAACAGCGCCTGCATCCGACCTGCAGCCTCTGGCACCGCTCTGTGGCATCACAGCTGCGGCGCTATCTGGAGGACGGCGAGCGCCGCATGCTGCGTTTTCTGGACAGCACGTCACACAGCCTGGCGGCCTTTGATGATCGGGACGGGGATCCGTTTATCAACCTCAACACGCCGGAAGAGCTGGCCGGACAGCAGTCACAGCCTCACCGTCCCTGACAGGCTCAGCGTAAAATCCACCAGGCCTCCAGCAGGACGATCACCAACAACAGCCCTGCCACCCACTGCCAGAAGAGCACCGGGTTGCGCTGCATCAGCGGCGCGGCATGGCGCGTCTGCAGCAGTGAGGTGTTGGGGGTTTTCAGGTCCGCCATAAATTCGGACATCACGCTGTAGCGGGCTGGCAATGAGGCCGCGCAGGCTTTCTCCAGCGCCAGGTCCATCCACTCCGGCAGGTCACTCCGAAAGCTGCGCGCCGACAGGTAGGTCCAGTCCTGGTAGCGCTGCGGGTTGCGCTGTTGCGCGGCGGACGTGCGGTACGGCAGATGACCGGTGAGCATTTCATACACAATGACACCGATCGAGAAAATGTCCGACTGATGAACCCCCGCCTCACCACGCAGGTACTCCGGCGCGATGTAGTCCACGGAACCTACCGGCACCTCGTCCTCAAGCGGGCTGGCAATCTCCTCCAGGCCGTCCACCTTTACCGTACCAAAATCCAGAATCACCACTTCGCCCTGCGGTGTCAGCATGATGTTCTCCGGCTTCAGGTCGCGATGCACCATACCCATACGCTGGAATACCCGCACGCCGCGAACAATAGAATCGGCGATATTACGCACGGTTTCGAGTGCCGGCTGCGGATGATCAATCATCCACTGGCGCAGGGTCTGCCCTTCAACGAAATCACACAAGTGATAGAGAAAACGGGAGTCAGCCGGACGCTCGTGAATTTTCATCACCCGCGGACTGTTGAGCCGCCGCCCCACCCACTGCTCGCGGATAAAACCCTCAAGATACTGCGGGTCTTCGGCAAAATTGGCGGAAGGCGCCTTGAGCACAAAGCGGCGCCCATTGCGGCTGGACTTCACCAGGTAGAGATGGCTGCGGGTCCCGCTATAGAGCACCCGCAGCACTTCAAACTCATCAATGCGGTTACCCACGTCCATCACCGGCGGGATCACCAGTTCGGTCAGCTGCCGGTGCACTTCATCCACATCCGCCTGCGGCAACTCGCACACCCGCAGCAGCAGGCAGCTGAGATTATCGTCACTGCCGGCGGCCAGGGCCTGTTCAACAATATATTGCGCCAACTGCTCCAGTGACTCACAGGGCTGCTGCAGCAACTGCTGTAAACGTTCCGGAGAGAGGAACTCATGCACACCGTCGGTGGTAAAGAGCAGCAGGTCTCCCACTTCGAGCAGCTCGGTGGAATAGTCCACCTCCAGGTGACTGTCCATGCCCAGCGCCCGCGTAATAAAACTCTTGCCGCCGCGGTTGGCGTGGGCGTGGTCGCGGGTCAACAACTGCAACTGACCATCCCGCAAACACCAGATACGACTGTCACCAGCGTGCAGCAGATGCACGGTATTGGATTTCAGAACCGCCGCCGAAAAGGTGGTCACCAAACCGTTGTGGCGCTGCGATCCCTGCTGGCCATGGAAATACAACCAACTGTTGAGGGAGGTGAGAACCCGGGCGGCAGATTTACGTACACTCCAGCTGTCCGGCGTACTGTAGTAATCCTCGATAAATTGCGTAACGCTGGTAATGCTGGCCTGCTGGGCGCGATCACTGCAACTCACGCCATCCGCGATACAGGCCACAATACCCTTGTAGACCACCGCCGACTGACTGACCGGCAGCTTGGCCGCAAAGGCATCTTCATTGCGCTCTTTGGGCCCGGGGCTACTGAAGCCACCGACCTCCGCCCGCAGCACCCCGGCCGGTGCCACCGCCTGCTCCATCGTCATGCAGCTTCCATCCAGAACTGTTTCCTTCACAAACGAAAGCGGCCATCAGTGATGGCCGCTCCGTAAATTCACTCTGCACCCTCAACAGGTGCGAGCTTGCTCAGACTCAGGCTTTTGCCACATCAATCAGAGCAACGGTACCATCTTCATTCACTTCAGCAATCTGCCCGGACGGCTCTTCCATAAAGAGCAGGGTAACAAAGCCAACCACTGCTGTACCGGCGATCACGTAGAAGAAGGTGCTGTAATCCACCAGCGACAAAACCGTCAGATAAACCACCGCACCCACGTTACCATAGGCACCGGTCATGCCGGCAATCTGACCGGTGAGACGACGCTTGATCAACGGCACTACCGCAAACACAGCACCTTCACCGGATTGCACGAAGAAAGAACAGGCCATGGCGGCAAACACGGCCAGCCACAGCGGCCAGGAGCTGTCCACTTGCCCCATCATGAAGTAACCCACGGCCAGGCCTGCAGTGAGAATCAGCAGGGTTGGCTTGCGCCCGAACTTGTCGGACAACCAGCCACCGCCCGGGCGGGACATCAGGTTCATAAAGGCATAGGCAGACGCCACCATACCTGCCATCACCGGGGTCAGCTCGAAGGTTTCCGAGAAGAACAGCGGCAACATGGAAACCACTGCCAGCTCGGAGCCAAAGGTGGCGAAGTAAAGGATATTCAACACCGCTACCTGCTTGAAGCTGTAGCGCTGAATTTCAGGCACCGGCTCCTTGAAAATATTCTTGTTCACCCGCCACACGTGGGAGAGATCGTAGAGGTAGAGGCACGTCAGACCAATGTAGATGGCGTTTACCACACCATCACTCAACAACTTGACGCCGGCAGGAGAGAGCTTCCAGGCCAGCAGAGCCAGGGCCGCGTACATCGGCACCTTCATGATCAACAGGAAGAAGAAATCGCCTTTGGAAGTCACTTCCATCGCACCCAGGTTTTTGGGGCGGAAGTAAGTGGAACCCTTGGGAGTATCGGAAACCGAGTTGTAGAAGACGAAGGCAAACAGCAGGCTCATGACACCGGTAATACCGATGGCATAGCGCCAGCCGTCATCACCGCCAAACATCAACGCAACGGTAGGCAGGGTAAAGGCCGCCGCCGCGGAGCCAAAGTTACCCCAGCCACCATAGACGCCTTCCGCGGTACCCAGCTCGTTGTGGGGGAACCACTCCGACACCAGGCGAATCCCGATCACAAAGCCGGCACCGATAAAGCCGAGGGCAAAACGGGCAATGGCCGCCTGCACAAAGTTATCAGCCACCGCGAACATGAAACAGGGTATGGAGCAGACCGCCAGCAGCGCGGAGTAGACCAGCCGCGGGCCATATTTGTCCGTGAGCATACCGATCAGCACACGGGCCGGGATGGTAAATGCCACATTGAGAATCAACAGGGTTTTGATCTCAGCGGTGGTCAGACCCAGGGAGGTCTTGATGGACTGCAACAGCGGTGCGGCGTTAAACCACACCACGAAGGTAATAAAAAATGCCATCCAGCTGAGATGAAGTATTTTCATCTTGCCGGTGAACGAGAACAGGTTGAACTTCTCTGCTGTACTCATAACGCCAATCTCCAGTTTACGTCACGCCTGACGCCCACAAAGCAGAGATCATGCCAAAGTAAAACTCCCTTTCTTATCAATAGGTTATAAAATTACACCATCCATCAAAGAAAAATAAGGCACACATAGAGTGCAATAGCGCACCATATAAACACACAAACCAGCAGAAGCAGGTTCAGCCATCTGCCAAAAAACCATGAGCCTCATCCGTCGCCGCACCACCATAGAGCACGATACTACTATTACTCCACTGGAACCGCTTTCACCGCCGGCACCTTGAGTCGCACATTGCGCAAAAGCAGGCAGGCACACAGGTCGCCCATCACATTAACCACCGTACGCACCATATCGAGGATGCGATCCACGCCAAGCAGCAGTGCTACGCCCACGGAAGGTATGCCGACGGACTCCAGAATCATGGCCAGGATGACAATGCCTGCACCGGGTGTCGCCGGTGAACCCACCGCCGCGGCCACACTCATAAACACCACCAGCACCAGGCTCATCACATCCAGGTCCACCGCAAACACCTGCGACAGGAACACCACAGCCACACCCTGGTAGAGCGCCGTGCCGGTCATATTCACCGTAGCTCCCAGGGGGATCACAAACTTGGTGACCTGCTCCGGAACCTTCAGGCGACTCTCCGCCGTCTGCAGGGAGAGCGGCATCACCGCCGCCGAACTGGAGGTGGAAAACGCCAGCAACAGTAACTCCCGGGTCTCCTGCAGGAACACACGGGCCGTCATCCCGCTGAGTAACCGGACAATCAGCAGGTAGATCAATGCCAGCAACAGCAGACCCAGCACCACCGTCACCATGTACACCAGCATGCCGGTGAGAATATCCAGCCCCACCATCGCCGTCAGCCGGGCCACCAATCCAAAAACCGCATAGGGCGCCAGCTTCATGGCCCAGGAGACCACCTTCATGCACAACTCCTGCACCGCCACCACCAGGCTGAAAATCGGCCCGCTCTTGTCGGTATCCATGGATATCAGGGCGATACCCACGATCACAGCAAACAGGATCACCTGCAGCATCTCGCCATTGACCATGGATTGCAGGGGGTTGGCAGGCAACAGCCCCATCAGCCGGGTCGGCACCTCCCCCAGTGACGGCAAGGCAAACGCTGCCACATCCGCAGTCACCGCTTCCTGCTCCACCAGATGCTGCATCGCTTCACGATCCACGTAGTGGCCGGGATTAATCAGGCCGGCCAAACTCAATCCGATCAGGGATGCCAGCACCGTCATCGCCAGGAAGAAAAGGCCGCTGCGCAAGCCCATCTGCTTGAGCAGGTTGATGTCCGAAGAGGCGGTCAGCCCACGCACAATAGAGGCGAACACCAGCGGCACCACGATCATCTGCACCAACGCCAGGAACAGCTTGCCCGGCAGCGCCAGCCAGTTGGCCACCACCATAGCGGTATCCTGCGACACCAGCGCCAGGTCTGGCCCCAGCAGCACGCCGGTGATCACACCCAGCCCGAGGCCGATCAACACCTTCACCCACAGATGCCCCTGCACCAGTCGATCGAGGCCGGCGGAGAGGGATTTCAGGGACGGTAACTGCCTTTCCAGTTGATTGAGATGCACAGCCGATCCTCCATGTTCAGCAAGGTCTTACCAGAGTCTGAACACAAATCGCCCGGCTGCAAGGCCGGGCGACGTGTTCAGTTCGAAGCGGTTTCCGTGTGGTTGCGGAAACCGCTGGTCAACGCACCGAATCTCTCACTCGGTATCGTGGCACAGCTCCCGCACCTGGATGGCATCCACCCCGCTGCCGGATACCCCCAGCGCATCAGAGATCACCACCACTTGATCCCCCTCATGAAATCCCGACTGCTCCAGCAGCGACGCGAAGGCCTTGCTGAGGGTTTTTTCCGGGTCGCGACTGAAGGAGAGCTTGTGGGCGTAAACATTGCGGTTCAGCGCCAGCTGCCGGCGGGTACGGCCATCGTTGGTAAAGGCGTGAATACTCGGTGTCACCGGGTGACAGTTGGTGACATAGTTGGCCATGCGCCCGCGACGGGTAATCACCACAATGGCCTTCACCCCCAGTGAATCGGCCAAATGCACCGCACTGGCAGCCAGATTCTGTTTGGGGTGGTTTTTAAGCAGCCCGTCGGTAAAACGCAGACCGCGATGGCGCTCGATACTGGCGGCGATCCGGGCCATATTCTCCACGCACTTGACCGGGTACTTGCCCACGGTGGTCTCACCGGAGAGCATCACCGCATCCGCCTCTTCATAGACCGCGTTGGCCACATCGGTCACTTCGGCGCGGGTGGGCATGGGGTTGTCGATCATCGACTCCAGCAGGTGAGTGGCAACAATCACCCGCTTGCCCTGCATGGCGCACTTGCGCACGATGCGGCGCTGGATATTGGGCAACTCCCAGAAATCCACCTCCACACCCAGGTCGCCGCGCGCCACCATAATGCCATCGGCCTTGTCGATGATGTCATCGATATTGCGCACACCCTCCTGGTCCTCGATCTTGGCGATCACCTTGACCTTGTCGCACTTGCTGCCCAGCAGTTCATGCAACTGCTCGATATCCTGGGCCTCACGCACAAACGACAGGGCGATATAGTCCACGTCCATCTCCAGCCCGAAGGCGATGTCGGCGCGATCCTTTTCAGTAATCGCCGGCAGGTTCACCCGGATGCCCGGCAGGTTCACGTGACGCTTGCTCTTCAGCACGCCGCCATCCACCACCTTGCAGCGCATGACACGGTGATCCTTCTCCAGGATCTCCAGGTTGATCAGGCCGTTGTCCACGGTCAGCTTGTCGCCCACCTGCATGTCTTCAATGAGGTTTTCGTAGTTGACCATCAAGGAGTGCTCTTCCACATCCTCGGCACCACGTGCCACCACGGAGATAACATCACCCTGCTTCAGGTCGAGGCTGCTGTCGCGCTCACCGGTGCGAATTTCCGGCCCCTGGGTATCCAGCAGGATCGCCACCGGGTAATTGAGGCGGGTGTTGAGGGTCTGGATGCGCTTGATAACTTCGGCGTGCGCCTCATGGCTGCCGTGGGACATGTTGAGACGGGCCACATTCATGCCCGCCTGCGCCAGCTTCTCCAGCATCTCGTAACTTTCGGTTGCCGGTCCGATGGTGCAGATAATTTTGGTTTTGCGCATCCGTTGGTCTCCAGTTTACTGCCTTGCGGAAGTGCATCTTACTGCAAGCAGAGAAGGAATGGGCAGGCAATCTGACGGCGTTGTTGCAGTTTACCCGGCGGCAGGTACCAGATCCTGCAGCCCGCCCAGATCCATCAGGGATCGCAGGCGTTCAGGCAACGCACTGACCCGCACCTGCTTATCAACGTCTGCAGCCGTTCGCAGCCAGCTCAACAACAGGGTAGTGGCTGCACTGTTACAGGAAGTGATACGGGAGAAGTCCAGCTGGCAGCTGGGCGGCGCTTGCTGTCGCAACCAGTCGTTGCCGGCGTGCAGCAGAGCTACCACAGAATGGAAATCCACCACCCCCTGCACGTAGAGTGTGTCACCACCAAATTCAAGGCTGGCAACAGCGTTCATCAACCCCCCTGCCCTGCACTGTCCTGCTGCGGAGACTTACTGCCCGACTTGCTGCGGGCAGCCTGACCCATCAGGGACTGCCAGTTATCCACCACATAATCGACGTCGCCGCCGTTACGCTCTACGGCGTCGGCAAACTGGGAGCGATAGGTCGCCCCCATATTGACCCCTTCCACCACCACATTGTAGATCTGCCATTCGCCACCCTTGTTGCGGTAAGCGCTGTATTGCACCACGTAGGCGTTGCCCTCTTTGGTATAGATGGTCTGCTGCACCCTGGCCTTGCCGGTACTGATATCATCGCCCGGCACCAGCACCACATCGATACGCTCCCCCTCAAAGGTGAGCAGCACATCGGCGTAGGTCTCAATCAGCACCCGCTCCATGGTATCGGCGAAACGACTCACCCGTGCCTTGAACGCCTCCCGCTCCGCATCGCTGCCGAGGGATTTGTAGACCCGGGCGCTGGCGTAGGTGGCCATCACACCGCGGGCAAAATATTCCGTGTCGATCACCGGGT
Organism: Pseudomaricurvus sp. HS19; assembly: GCF_009857815.1. Classification (GTDB taxonomy): domain Bacteria; phylum Pseudomonadota; class Gammaproteobacteria; order Pseudomonadales; family Cellvibrionaceae; genus Pseudomaricurvus. Next base: position 1,537,937 of record NZ_WVVW01000001.1, read on the forward strand.
GCAGCACACCGGACACTTCATGGTAGTAACGGGGTTTGTCTGCCGGGGCGTAACTGCGGGCATCACGCGCCAACTGCAACAGCGACTCGGTGGCCTGCTGCACCATCGCCACCGGATCCTTGCGATCGATATCCGCGGCGCGGGCAACCGTCGCCAGGCAGAGAAGCAACAACGGTGCGGCCAGAAGCCGTTTCCAGCAATGGTGTGCCATCATTATTTCTCCCCTCCCATGGTTGTTAACATCTTGCCCACCAGGTCCTCCAGTACCAGCGCCGACTGGGTATCGGTAATGGCACCACCGTCTTCCAGCACATCCGGCGCCCCGCCCACGGCAATACTGACATACTGCTCACCCAGTACGCCGGCGGTTTTGATGGCGGCGATACTGTCACTGGTGAGGTAGTCGACGTCATTATCAATCGCCATCACCACTTCTGCCCGCACACTCAGTGGGTCGAGGCGAATCGCCGTCACCTGCCCCACCGTCACCCCGGCGATACTCACCTTGGCGCGCGGCGTAAGGCCTCCGACGTTATTGAATTTGGCGGTCACCTGATAGGTATCACGGGCCGCGGATTTCACGCTCAGGCCACTCACCTGGATGGCGAGAAAGGCCAGCGCCACCATCCCCAGCAGGATAAAGGCTCCCACCACGATCTCAATTTTGCGCGAGTACATTCACTTTACTCCGAACATGACTGCTGTGAGCAGAAAATCCATGGCCAGCACCGCCAGGGAGGAATAGACCACCGTGCGGGTGGTGGCAGTGCTGATCCCCTCCGAGGTGGGCACGGCATCGTACCCCTGGAACACCGCGATCCAGGTCACCACGATGCCAAACACCACTGCCTTGATGGCGCCGTTGAGTACGTCCTCACGAAACTCAACCGTATTCTGCATATTGGACCAGAAGGAACCGGCATCCACACCCAGCCAGCTCACACCCACGGCCACCGCGCCCCAGATGGCCACCATGTTAAAAACCTGCGCCAGAATGGGCATGGAGATAATGCCCGCCCACAGGCGCGGCCGGATGACCCGTTTCAGGGGGTCGACACCGATCATCTCCATGGCCGCCAATTGATCGGTCGCCTTCATCAGGCCGATCTCGGCAGTCACCGCCGAACCCGCGCGCCCCACAAACAGCAAAGCTGCCACCACCGGTCCCATCTCCCGCAGCAGGGTCAGGGACACGAACTGCCCCAGGGCCGCTTCGGCGCCAAACCGAACCAATACGGTGTAGCCCTGCAGTGCCAGCACCATGCCTATCAGCACACCGGACACCGCAATGATGATGAGCGAGTAGACACCGACAAAATAGAGTTGGCGCAACAGCAATCCCGGACCGGCGCGCAGGTCAGGCCAGCCCCAGAGTGCCTGCCAGAAGAGTATGCCCGCCCGACCAAAGCCGGAGGCCACATCCATACCCTGGCGGCCGAGGCGCTGCAGGTAATCCAGCATTCAGCGCCCTCCTTCCTGTTGCAAACTCCCGCGCAGATGCAGGTCCTGATGGTAATCCATGGCCGGATAGTGGAAAGGCACAGGACCGTCCGGCAGTCCCTGCAGAAACTGGCGCACGTGCTCGTTATCACTGTTGATGACGGTTTCCGGTTCGCCATGGCCAATCACCCGGCCGTCTGCCAGTACATACATGTAATCGGAGATAGAGAGCGTCTCCTTGATATCGTGGGAGACGATAATGCAGGTGCAACCCATGGTCTGGTTGATGCGCCGGATCAGGTGCTGCAGCAGGCCGACAAAGATCGGGTCCTGGCCGGTAAAAGGCTCGTCGTACATGATCAGGTCAGGGTCGAGGACAATGGCCCGGGCCAGCGCTGCCCGCCGAGCCATGCCGCCGGAGAGCTCAGCCGGCATCAGATCCCGCGCGCCGCGCAAGCCGACGGCATGCAGCTTCATCAACACCAGATCCCGGATCATGCTCTCCGGCAGATTGGTGTGCACCCGTAACGGGAAGGCGACGTTTTCAAATACGGAAAGATCGGTAAACAGGGCGCCGGTCTGAAACATCATGCCCATGCGGCGCCGCTGGCGGAACAGCTCACCCCGCTCGAGCCTGCTGATCTCGGCCCCCCCCACCCGGATAGTACCGGACGAGGGCCGCAACTGGCTGCTTATCAGGCGCAGGAGGGTAGTTTTGCCACAGCCACTGGGGCCCATAATGGCGGTTACCTTGCCCCTGGGAATGGCGACATCAACACCTTCGAGGATTTTACGGGGGCCGTGACTGAAGTGCAGATCGTTAATTTCTATCCAGTTTTCTGACATGTAACTCCTGTTGAGCCATCGGCTGGCCTCCGGGAGGAGGAGAGCACACTGCGCACAGCGGTAGCATTGGACAGCACACCGACGACACGGTTTCCATCCGCGCAGCAGTCTTCAGAACTGGCCTCAATACTAAAGAGACATTGCCTGCCAATGCAATCACCATCCGGCACACCGGGCAGCACCACTACCAGACAGCTTAGATTATCCCGGCCACACCCGTACCCGAGCTGATGTAAATCAATGGTCACAGCGCACAACCACCTTACACTGTTGTATACGCCGCCCTGCCCGGGCATCCACCGAGGAACAGATGATGAAAGCCAACGAAGGAACCGCCGACCGGATTATTCGTGTGATTGCAGGCCTGGCCCTGCTCAGCCTGACCGTAGCCGGCCCGCAAAGCCTGTGGGGATTGGTGGGACTGGTGCCACTGATTACAGGGGTGGTGGGATTTTGCCCCCTCTACAAGTTGGTGGGCCTGAACACCTGCCCCCTGAACAAGTCCTGAGTCAGGGTAATCAGCGTCCGTCACGCCGACAACGGCAGAGGGGCGCCCAGATCAGGCCGGCAAGAGCTGCAGTGCGGCCCCGGATCTCGCATCCGGGAAATTCAGCTGCGGCGCTCCCGGTGCTGGCGCAAGGTGCGGATCGCCAGATGAGTCTCTTTCAGGAACAGTACCAGCGCCACAATCAGTGACATCATCGCCAGCACAAAAAAGAGCACAATGCCGGCGCGGATATTGATTCCCCAGTAACCACCCACAAACAGGGTCGTTACCAGCAGGCAGATCAGCAGGCCCGACAGGATACAGAAGCCGATGGACCAGTTGTTCAACCCCATGCGGCGCTGCAGTAACTTCAGCTCCGCCTCGGCGCGCTCCGCCATCTTCTCTTCGAGGCAGGCATCCAACCGCTCTTCCAGTACCCGAGACCGATCCACGATACGCCCCAGACGGCCTGTCATCACGTTGAGGAAACCCGCAATACCCGCCAGCAGGAATACCGGCGCTACCGCCAGCTGGATAATGTGAGAAAGGTCGGGGATGCTCAATACTGAAGCCATGAGGCGCTAACTCCGCAGATTCCGGGACCGCAAGGTTAGCATTCGGCAGTGGCGAGTGACAGCAATGCATACAGCCATCGTCATTGCGAGCACAGCGAAGCAATCCATCTCCGCACTTTGGCCTGCACCAAGGTGCCAGGCATGGATCGCCGCGGCGCAAAAGACACGCCTCGCGATGACGGAGTAAGGAGTGAGTGGCGAGTGGCGAGTGGCGAGTGGCAGCAATGCATACAGCCATCGTCATTGCGAGCACAGCGAAGCAATCCATCTCCGCACTTTGGCCTGCTCCAAGGTGCCAGGCATGGATCGCCGCGGCGCAAAAGACACGCCTCGCGATGACGGAGTAAGGAGTGAGTGGCGAGTGGCAGCAATGCATACAGCAATCCTCATTGCGAGCACAGCGAAGCAATCCATCTCCGCACTTTGGCCTGCTCCAAGGTGCCAGGCATGGATCGCCGCGGCGCAAAAGACACGCCTCGCGATGGCGGGGTAAGGAGTGAGTGGCGAGTGGCAGCAATGCATACAGCAATCCTCATTGCGAGCACAGCGAAGCAATCCATCTCCGTACTTTGGCCTGCTCCAAGGTGCCAGGCATGGATCGCCGCGGCGCAAAAAACACGCCTCGCGATGACGGGGTAAGGAGTGAGTGGTGAGTGGTGAGTGGTGAGTGGTGAGTGGTGAGTGGTGAGTGGTGAGTGGTGAGTGGTGAGTGGTGAGTGGTGAGTGGTGAGTGGTGAGTGGTGAGTGGTGAGTGGTGAGTGGTGAGTGGTGAGTGGTGAGTGGTGAGTGGTGAGTGGTGAGTGGTGAGTGGTGAGTGGTGAGTGGTGAGTGGTGAGTGGTGAGTGGTGAGTGGTGAGTGGTGAGTGGTGAGTGGTGAGTGGTGAGTGGTGAGTGGTGAGTGGTGAGTGGTGAGTGGTGAGTGGTGAGTGGTGAGTGGTGAGTGGTGAGTGGTGAGTGGTGAGTGGTGAGTGGTGAGTGGTGAGTGGTGAGTGGTGAGTGGTGAGTGGTGAGTGGTGAGTGGTGAGTGGTGAGTGGTGAGTGGTGAGTGGTGAGTGGTGAGTGGTGAGTGGTGAGTGGTGAGTGGTGAGTGGTGAGTGGTGAGTGGTGAGTGGTGAGTGGTGAGTGGTGAGTGGTGAGTGGTGAGTGGTGAGTGGTGAGTGGTGAGTGGTGAGTGGTGAGTGGTGAGTGGTGAGTGGTGAGTGGTGAGTGGTGAGTGGTGAGTCAGTAATGGGCTCCCGGGTGTGTTGTGCAACTATTTTCTGACGATGCCCACCCTGGCAAAAAAAAAGGGGCGCAAAGGCGCCCCAAAGTGCAGAGAACAACTTAAATGCTCGATCAGGTCAAGCGGCCTGCATCTGAACCTCACCCTCGTGCAGACGCACCGGGTAAGTCTTCAGCTTATGCTCGGTATCCTCCAGACACTCACCGGTCTCGAGATTGAAATGTTGCTTGTACAGAGGTGACGCCACCACGGTGGCCTCGCCAATTGAACCCATAATGCCTCGGCTCAGCACATTGGCTTCGCCTATAGGGTCATAGTTGGAAACCGCAAACAGCTTGCGGGTTTTGCCGCAGTAAAAAACAGCCACCTGCTCACCACCCAGCAGCGCGCAGAGGCCAGTGTTGGGGGTCAGGTCACTTTCACTGCACACAGTAATCCAGTCGCTCATGTGTTAGCTCCGTTCACTTGCGGATGACCCACCCGGGCCCGGTCCGCGATGAAGGGGCAGCTCACTGCCCCGTTCAGGTTATTTGTTTAGGTTCAGGTAATTGCTTCAATGGTTTCCGGGGACAAGCCGGCTCAGTCCACCAGCTCCACCAGTTGCACCCGCTCCTCTTTGGTAGCCGGACGACGCTGACCGCGCTCCAGCACATAGGCCAGACTGTTGTCCGCCTCATCGGAGTTGATGAAGTGCTTGAAGCGCTTGAGACGCTCAGGGTTCTCAACGGTGGTCTTCCACTCGCACTGGTAGTTGGCAATATTGGCGGCCATATCGGCTTCCAGTTCTTCAGCAATACCCAGCTTGTCGTTGATGATCACGTCACGCAGGTACTCCAGGCCACCTTCCAGGTTTTCCAGCCACACCGAGGTACGCTGCAGGCGATCGGCGGTACGCACATAGAACATCAGGAAGCGATCCACATACTTGATCAGGGTTTCGCGATCCAGGTCGGAAGCAAACAGGTCAGCGTGACGTGGACGCATACCGCCGTTACCGCAGACGTAGAGGTTCCAGCCGTTTTCGGTGGCGATGACACCCACATCCTTACACTGCGCCTCGGCACACTCACGGGTACAACCGGACACCGCAAACTTGAGTTTGTGCGGCGAACGCAGGCCCTTGTAGCGGTCTTCGATATCGATGGCGAAACCGACGCTGTCGTCGACGCCGTAGCGGCACCAGGTGCTACCCACACAGGATTTCACGGTACGCACAGACTTGCCGTAGGCGTGACCGGTTTCGAAACCGGCATCCACCAGACGCTTCCAGATCAGCGGCAGCTCGTGCAACTGGGCACCGAAAAGGTCGATACGCTGGCCACCGGTGATCTTGGTGTAGAGGTTGTACTCCTTCGCCACCTCGCCCAGTACGATCAGTTTTTCCGGCGTAATCTCGCCACCAGCCACACGCGGTACGATGGAGTAGGTACCATCTTTCTGCATGTTACCGAGGAAGATATCGTTGGTGTCCTGCAGACCGATGTGCTCATCTTTCAGCACATAGTCGTTCCAGAAAGACGCCAGGATAGAGCCCACGGCAGGCTTACAGATTTCGCATCCCAGGCCGTGACCGTGGCTTTCCAGCAGCTCGTCAAAGGTTTTGATTTGCTTCACGCGAACGATATCGGCCAGCTCCTTGCGGGAGTAGGCGAAGTGCTCACAGATATCGTTCTTCACTTCGTAACCGAGGCTGGCCAGTTCGGCATCCATCACCTGCTTGGCCAGCGCCGCACAACCACCACAACCGGTGGAAGCCTTGGTGGCAGACTTGATGCCGCCCATGTCGGTACAACCGGCGGCGACGGCGGCCTTGATATCAGCCTTGGTGACGTCGTAGCAGGAGCAGATCTGGGCGCTGTCCGGCAACGCGTCCACACCCAGGCCCACGGAGGCGGAATCTCCGGTGGACGGCAGGATAAGGGCCGCCGGATTCTCGGGCAGGGCCATGTCGTTAAGCATCATCTGCAGCAGGTTGCCGTAGGCGTCGACATCACCCACCAGTACCGCACCCACGACGCGGGTGCCGTCTTCGGAGATGATCAAACGCTTGTAGACCTGCTCAATCTCGTCGTTGTAGGTGTAGGACTGGGCACCGGGGGTATTACCATGGGCATCGCCAATGCTGGCCACGTCCACACCCATCAGCTTCAGCTTGGTGCTCATGTCGGCACCCTGGAACAGCTCATCACCGCCGGTGATCTGCGATACCGCCACCTTGGCCATGGTGTAGCCGGGAGCCACCAGACCAAAGATACGACCGCCCCAGAGGGCGCACTCGCCAATGGCGTAGATGTCCTTGTCGTTGGTCTGGCAGTTATCGTTCACAACGATACCGCCACGCTCACCCACTTCCAGTTCAAACTTGCGCGCCAGCTCATCCTGCGGACGGATACCGGCGGAGAAGAGGATCATGTCGGTTTCCAGGTGGCTGCCATCGGCAAAATTCATGCGATAGCGACACTCTTTACCAACCACAATTTCAGTGGTGGCCTTCTCGGTGTGTACCTTCACACCCAGATCTTCAATCTTGCGACGCAGCAGCTTGCCGCCGCCTTCGTCCAGCTGCACGGCCATCAGGCGCGGCGCGAATTCCACCACGTGGGTTTCCAGCCCCAGGTTCTTGATGGCATTGGCCGCTTCCAGGCCCAGCAGGCCTCCACCCACAACCACACCCACCTTGCTCTCTTTGGCAGAGGCCTTGATCATGCCCAGATCGTCGATGGTGCGGTACACCAGGCAATGCTCTTTGTCGTTACCGGGAATCGGCGGCACGAACGGGAAGGAACCGGTAGCCAGCACCAGCTTGTCGTAGGGCTCCTTGCGACCGCTTTCGGTGACCACTACCTTGGCAGCGCGATCAATCTCTACCACCTTGTCACTGAGAACAAAGTTCACGCCGTTGTCGCGATAGTACTCGCGATCGGTCAACGCCAGATCGGCTGCTGTGGCGCCACTGAAGTAGCTGCTCAGCTGCACCCGATCATAGGCCAGACGTGACTCTTCGGAGAAAGTCACAATTTCATACTGATCGGCCTTTTCGTGGTTTATCAGGTTATCGATAAACTTGTGACCAACCATGCCGTTTCCAACGACTACGACGCGCTGCTTACTCATAACTCGTCCTCTGCAAATCAAGCTGTCAATTTTTGAATTTCGGTTGAAGCTGCGGGGTAACCTGTGTCGCCCTGGAACCAGTCCAGCTGGTCCGCCAGGCGGGTCACATCCCCCACCACAATCAGGGCTGGCGACTGCACTTCGTGCCTGGCCACCAGCTCCTCAAGCTCCTGCAAACTGCCGCGAATCACGCGCTGCTCAGGACAGCAGCCGCGCTCGATCAGCGCTGCAGGGGTGTTGTTATTCATGCCGGCAGCAATCAGCTCGCTGCTGATCATGCCGGCGCGGCTCAGGCCCATATAGAACACCAGGGTGTGCTGCAGGCCAGCCAGGGATTGCCAGTTCACATCCAGCGACTTTTCGCCGTGAGCCGTCACCAGGGTGCAGCCCTGGGAGATGCCGCGGTGAGTCAGCGGGATACCGGCGTAGCTGGTGCAGCCGGCAGCTGCGGTAATACCGGGAACCAGTTCCACTTCTATGCCAGCCTGCTTCAGACGCAGCATCTCTTCACCGCCGCGACCAAAGACGAACGGGTCACCACCCTTAATGCGACAGACCTTCAGTCCCTGGCGAGCCTTTTCCACCAACAACTCATTAAGCAGCTCCTGGGGAATGGAGTGGGCGTCCTTGATCTTGCCGACGTACAGGGCTCTGGTTGCGGCCGGGAACAGCGCGCGAATCTCTTCGCTCACAAGGTTGTCAAACAAAATCAGGTCCGCCTGCTGAATGACACGGAGGGCCTTTACCGTCAGCAGATCCGGGTCGCCCGGACCGGCACCCACCAGCCACACCTTGCCCACGGCGTGCGCGGCGGAGGCTGGCAGTTTTACGATTTCTGGGCTTGGCATACTCATTCGCTCTCTGCGGTTGAGCCCTGCTGGCAGCGGCTCCGGAGGAAGTTCCGGGAAGCCTGTGCACCGGCAGGGCCGATCAATTGCGTTCACGGACAGTAGAGCAAGGAGGATGCCAATCCTCCAAACTGGTGCATAAAAAATATTTTATTCTTGAAAATCAGACAGTTAAAAAACCAGAGGCCCTGAGCGGCATTTCTCCTTTGCACCGGGAAATGCCAAAACTGCACCATAAAAACGATTCAATTTGGTGCGATATGCACCACAAGTGAACCTAATTCGGAGCACGATTACTCAAATGACAAAATTTAAATGCCTAGACAATTTAATAAAACGCACCATAAAAGATCACAAAAACAGGGCATCTGTACAAATAGCGATCAAAAACAGGGGCTTAGGCGCCACAATCAAGGCCCTCCCCTCCAGAAGCCGCCAACCAGCCATAAACAACAGAAGTTGGCTCGCTTATTGCTCAAACTGGGTATTGCTGCCCAGAGCAGCCACTAATTAAACAGAACAGCTCAGAGATTGAATTTTTAACGGAGTCCAACTGTGTCAACGTCAGCCTGGATAAAAAGTACCTGCGCCTACTGCGGAGTCGGCTGTGGTATCGAAGCGCGCCCCGCGGCCAATGGTCTGCTGGAAATTCGCGGCGATCAGGAACACCCCGCCAACTTTGGTCGCCTCTGCTCCAAAGGCATGGCCCTGGGAGAAACCGTAATCCCCGACGGTCGCCTGCTGCACCCGTCTATAAAGGGTGCCCGTACCGACTGGGCCACCGCCCTGGACCACGTTGCCAAAAGCTTCCTCGACACCATGGAGAAATACGGTCCGGATTCCGTGGCCTTTTATGTCTCCGGCCAGATCCTCACCGAGGATTACTACGTCGCCAATAAACTGATGAAAGGCTTTATTGGCTCAGGCAACATCGACACCAACTCACGCCTGTGCATGTCCTCCAGCGTTGCCGGCCACAAGCGCGCTTTCGGCACCGACACCGTGCCCGGCTGCTACAGCGATATGGAGCAGGCGGACATGCTGGTCATCACCGGCTCCAACCTGGCCTGGTGCCACCCGGTGCTCTATCAGCGGATCAAGGCCGCCAAGCTGCAGCGCCCGCAATTGAAGGTGGTGGTAATCGATCCTCGCCGCACGGATACCTGCGAGATTGCCGACCTGCACCTGGCCATCCAGCCTGGCACCGATGTCGCCCTGTTCAACGGCCTGCTCAGCTACCTCGCCAACCACCAGAAGGTGGACGAGGAGTATGTGTCCAAATACACCGACGGCTTTAACGGTGCGCTGATGTGTGCCATGGATGATGGCAGCGACCTTGAACAGCTGGCCGGTGTTCTCGGCTGCGACCAGGAAGCGCTGAAGCAGTTCTACAGCTGGTTCGCCCACACTGACAAGGTCATGACCCTCTACTCCCAGGGAGTGAACCAATCCACTTCCGGGGCCGACAAGGTCAACAGCATTATCAACTGCCACCTGGCCACCGGCCGTATCGGCAAGCCTGGCTGTGGGCCGTTTTCCGTTACCGGCCAGCCCAACGCCATGGGCGGGCGCGAGGTGGGCGGGCTGTCCAACACCCTCGCCTGCCACATGGAGTTCGACAACCCTGAACACCAGCGCCTGATCAGCCGCTTCTGGAATACCGACCGCCTGACACCCAAACCGGGACTGAAAGCCGTCGATATGTTCGATGCCATTGATCGCGGCGACATCAAGGCGGTGTGGATCATGGCCACCAACCCGGTGGTAAGCCTGCCGGATGCAGACAAGATCCGCCGCGCACTGCAAAACTGCCCGCTGGTAGTGGTCTCAGACTGTATTGCCGATACCGACACCACCCGCTGTGCCGATGTGTTGCTGCCAGCCCAGGGCTGGAGTGAGAAGTCCGGCACCGTCACCAACTCCGAGCGTCGTATCTCACGCCAGCGCCGTCTGCTCCCCACTCCCGGCGAAGGCAAGCCCGACTGGTGGATCATGTGTGAAGTCGCCAAACGCATGGGCTTTGGCGAGGCGTTTAACTACCTGCACGAAGGTGAAGTATTTGACGAGTACGCCCGCATGACCGGGCTCGACAATCGTGACAGCCGCCAGCGCCCCAAGCGTGACCTGGACCTGACCGGACTGGTAGGGATGACGGGCAGCGAGTACAACCAGCTCGCCCCCCAACAGTGGCCGGTGACCCGCCGCGACACAGGCATTGAACACAAGCGCCTGTTTGGCGACGGCCGTTTTTTCACCCCCAGCGGCAAAGCCCACTTTGTGGCCGTACGCCACCGCGCACCCGCCTCGGCCATCAGCAAGCAGTACCCCCTGAGCCTCAACAGCGGCCGCATCCGCGATCAGTGGCACACCATGACCCGCACCGGTTTGTCGGCGCGACTGGGGGCCCACCTGCCGGAACCCTATGTCACCGTTAACCCCGCCGACGCTCATACCTATGGGCTGCAGAACGGGCGCATCGCCACCCTGCGCAACGAGTGGGGCGAAGCCTGCATCCGGGTCGATGTGTCGGAAAAGGTGAACCGTGGCCAGCTGTTTATGCCCATCCACTGGACCGGGGTGATGTCCAGCGCCGGAAGGGTCTGCTCACTGGTGAGCCCGGATACCGATGCAGTCTCAGGCCAGCCGGAGTTTAAATTCACCCCGGTAGCCATTGCCGCCTGGCAGTACCGCAGCGAAGCCCTGCTGCTGACACCGGTGGTGCTGGACACCAGCGCCCTGGACTACTGGGTACGCCAGAAAGTGAAGGGCGGCTACCTGTACCGCATTGCCAGCCAGCAGAGCCCGGAAGTACTGCAGGCCAGCCTGCAACCCTGGTGCGAGAATCTGGGCCAGGGCCGCCAGCTCAACTTCAGCAGCCCCGCTCACGGCCAGTTCCGCTGTGCCGTTATCCACCAGTCACGCCTGCAGGCCGGTTACCTGATCGCGCCCAACCTGCAGGACCAGGACTTTGAATGGGTTCAAAACCTGCTGGATGAGCAAGTGGATGAACATGTGGAACGCTCCATCCTCACCGGTGTGGCCGAGGGGCGTCTGGCACAGGGCAAACTGGTATGCGCCTGCAAGCGAGTGGGGAAAACCACCATTTGTAACGCCATCCGCGAGCAAGGCCTGGACAGCGTCAGTGGCATCAGTGAAACCACCCTCGCCGGCACCGGTTGCGGCTCCTGCGTGCCGGAATTGCAGCAGATCCTGGATGAAGAACTGGCGTATCAGGTGTAACCAGAGGACGCTTCTCTACAGGTGATCCCGCCCCCCTCCTGTAGCGAAGCGTCCTGAATCCTGTAGCAACGCGTCCTGTAGCGCAGCGTCCTGAACCCTGTAGCGGAGCGTCCTGTAGCGCAGCGCCCTGAATCCTGTAGCGTAGCGCCCAGCCCCCTCCTTAAGGCACAATAGCCCCATGCACCTGACAGATGGCTTCGGCCGCCAAATTACCTACCTGCGCCTGTCGGTCACTGACCGCTGTGACTTCCGCTGTGTCTACTGTATGGCGGAGGAGATGCAGTTCCTGCCCCGTGCGCAGGTATTAACGCTGGAAGAGAGCGCCGCCATCTGCCGGGCTTTTGTGGCACTGGGCGTCAAACGCATTCGCCTCACCGGTGGTGAACCCCTGGTGCGGCGGGGCATTGAGAACCTGCTGCCGCAGCTGGGTAATCTCGACGGCCTGCAGGAATTGACCCTTACCACCAACGGCTCCCAGCTGCGCAAGTTCGCGCCGGCACTGGTAGCCGCAGGAGTGAGGCGCATCAATGTTAGCCTCGACAGCCTGGATGCCGACCAATTCCGCGAGCTGACCCGCGTCGGCGACCTGCATCAGGTGCTGGACGGCATTCAGGCAGCCCGCGACGCCGGGATTGAGAGAATCAAGCTCAACGCGGTGATCCTGCGCCAGCGCAACCTCCCGCAAGTTCTGCCGCTGGTGGATTTTGCCCTGCAGCAGGGTCTGGATATCAGCTTTATCGAAGAGATGCCCCTTGGCCAGGTCACCGAGCACCAGCGCCATGAAGAGCTCTGCACCAGCGCCGAACTGCGACAACTGATTTCCCGACATCACGAAATTCACCCCAGCGACTATCGCACCGGCGGCCCATCCCGTTACTGGCAGATCACCGGCAGCGACAGCCGGATTGGCTTTATCTCCCCCCACAGCGATAACTTCTGCGGCAGCTGTAACCGGGTGCGGGTAACCGCCGAGGGCAAACTGCTGCTGTGCCTGGGCAATGAAAACGCTGTCGACCTGAAAGCCGTCATCCGCGCCCACCCGGGTGACGATGAGCGGCTGCAACAGACCATCGTGAATGCCCTGAGCCACAAGCCGGAACGACACCACTTCTACCAGGACGACAGCCCCCAGATCGTGCGTTTCATGAACGCTACCGGTGGTTGAGAACCGATACAACCACAGCAGAGTGAGCCAGCCCGTGATCACCCCCTTTCCCCTCCCCGGCCCCGTTTTCGGCATTACCGGCTGGAAAAACAGCGGCAAAACCACCCTGGTGGCCGAGCTGGTGAGCTGGTTCACCGAGCGTGGCTTCAAGGTCGCCACCATCAAGCACGCCCACTGCGACGTTGAGTTTGATCGCCCGGGCAGCGACAGCTTTCGCCACAAGCAAGCCGGCGCGCAACAAGTCCTGCTCTCCTCCAGCAAGCGCTGGGCGCTGATGACAGAAGTGGAAGGGCCTGAACTGGAGCTCGATGACCTGCTGGTGCAGCTGGATCCGGCCGACCTGATTCTGGTAGAGGGTTTCAAGCGCGGCCCCCATCGCAAGCTGCAGGTGGTGCGCCTGGACCACAACCCCCGGCCGCTGGATGATGAGGCAGAGCACCTGGTAGCCATCGCCAGTGATGTGCCTGTTAACCCCGCCGACTATCGCTGCGAAGGCCCCTGGTTGCCACTTAATCATGTGGACACCATTGCCCGCTTTATCGCCCGTAAATGCGGCCTGCAACTGACCGATGAATAACGACAAACCAGAACTCACCAGGACAACGCCATGAGCGACTTTACCCCCCTCAACCTCACCGTGCTGACGGTCTCCGATACCCGCACTGAAGCCACCGACACCTCCGGCCAGCTGCTGCGTCACGCGTTGCACGAAGCCGGTCACAGCTGCGTCGATCACGCCATCGTCAAGGATGATATCTACCAGATCCGCGCCGTGGCCTCACGCTGGATTGCCGATGAACTGGTACACGGTATTCTGATTACCGGCGGCACCGGCTTTCACGGCCGCGACAGCACCCCGGAGGCGATGCTGCCACTGTTCGACAAGACCATTGACGGCTTTGGTGAGCTGTTCCGCCAGGTCTCCTTTGAGCAGATTGGCAGCTCCACCATCCAATCCCGCTGTGTCGGCGGCATCGCCAACCGCACAGTCATTTTTTGCCTGCCGGGTTCCAATAACGCCTGTCAGACCGGCTGGGACCAAATTATTAAGCCGCAGCTGGACAGCCGCCAGAAGCCCTGCAATTTTGTTGGCCTGATCACCCAGCGCTGAGCCATCACCTCCCGCTGCGGTTGATGTCGTCACTGTTCAGACAAGGTTCAGCGCTGCCCCTGCAGACTGGACCTGTCCGATCAGAGGAGACCTGTCATGAACAGATCAACCACAGCAACCCCCTCCCGCCACCACCGCTTGCTGCCCAGAGGCAAGAGCCTGCTTGCAGCGTTGCTGTGCCTGGCCAGCTTTGGCGCGGCAGCCCATGGCTACAATGACCGCAGCGGTATTGATGGTTACAGTGTCGACCTGCATTTTTCCGGTGGCGAGCGCCTGAGCCTGCAATCGGGACCCGGCTACACCTATCGCCGCTACTCCGGCTACCCTCAGCACAAGCACTACCCGCCGGCCTATGGGAAGTACTGGAACAAGCACGGTAAAGACACCTACCACAAACACAAGTACAAGGATGACCGCGGCCACCATCACAAATCGTGGTCAAAAGGGCACGACGGTTACAAGCGCCCACCCAAGCACTACTACACCAACAACTGGAACAAACCGGGCAAGAACCACGATCGCCACGATGGCAAGCGATTCCATGATGGCGGGCGCCACTGATACACTGGTTGACGGCTTATGCCGGCGCCCCGCATTGCGGGGCGTTAACAGGATCTCAAGCTAAGGCACACTATGGAAACCTATCAGGCCCTGCTCAGTACCCTCGCCCTCACCATGGGCGTCTCCTGGGCCAGCGGCATTAATCTCTACGCCGCACTACTGGTACTTGGCATTGGCGGCGCTACAGGCAATATCGACCTGCCCCCCGGCCTGCAGACACTGGCCGATCCCATGGTGATCTTCGCCGCCGGGTTAATGTATTTCGTGGAGTTTTTTGTCGACAAGACACCGGGAGTCGATACCGGCTGGGACACCTTGCACACGTTTATCCGGATTCCCGCTGGCGCCATGCTGGCCGCCGGCGCAGTAGGTGACGTTACTCCGGCACTGGAAATCGCCGCCGGCATTATGGGCGGCGGACTGGCTGCCACCAGCCACCTGACCAAGGCGGGTACCCGCGCCGTCATCAATACGTCACCGGAGCCTTTTACCAACTGGGGGGCCTCCATTGGTGAAGACCTGCTGGTGTTGGCCGGACTCTGGACCGCTCTCAATCACCCTCTGCTATTCCTGGTCCTGCTGGTCATGTTTATCCTGCTGGCTATCTGGCTGCTGCCAAAAATCTGGCGAGTGCTGAAGGCTATCGTGCGCAAGATCGGCCAGTGGCTGGGCATGAGCCAACCTCCCGCCACCGATCCTCAACAACCGGTGAACGACCAGCAGTTACAACAATTGCTGGCCCTGCAAACCCTCAAGGATGCGGGCAGCCTGACCGAGGACGAGTTTGCCGCGACCAAAAAGAAGATTCTGGGAACGAGTTGATCCGCATACATGGACTGGACACAATCACTGGATGAATACTGCGAGCGGCTGACAGCGGAGTTCTGGGCAGAGCCGCTCAACGCACTTTCCAACATCAGTTTTCTTATCGCCGCCGTGGCTGCCTGGCACTGGGGCCACAAGCGTCAACAGCACACCACTTCCAGCTACTGGCTGGTGTTGCTGCTGCTTATGGTAGGTATCGGCAGCTTTCTGTACCACACCTTTGCCGATCGCTGGAGTCGGGTCGCAGACCTGCTGCCGATCTATCTCTACCAACTCAGCTTTATCACCGTCTACAGTCTTGCCCTGGCACGTCGAGCCGGGCTGGCGCCACTGCCCACCAGTTCGCTGACGTTAACCGCCTTTGTTGCGATTACCCTCTTGTTTGGGTTGCTGCCAAAGCACTGGCTGAACGGCTCCGTCACCTATCTGTCTGCCTGGCTGTTTCTGCTGGGAATCGCTGTGGCTCATCGACGGCTGGCCTCCAGCGGACGCAACCTGATGCTGGCTGCGGTTGGCCTCTTCACCCTGTCACTGACGTTTCGCTCACTGGATATGGTGCTGTGTGACCAATGGCCGGCAGGCACCCACTTTCTCTGGCACCTGGTTAATGGCCTGATGCTCTATCTCACTCTGCGCAGTTATCTGGCAATGCAGCAATCCAATCAGCAACATAAATGACAGACATAAAAAAGCCGGCCTGAAAAGGCCGGCAAGTACTGGAGCATCTGATACCAGAGATCAGAAGTTGTAGCGGAAGTTAATACCAAATTCCCGCGGTGAATTGAGTTTAATGCCGCGGTAGTCAGAAGTCCGCTGCACCTCGGCAAAGCCGGCAGTAGCATCCCGGTAGCTGGCCAGGTAAGGCGTCGCCTCACGACTGATCACACGCTCGGTATCAAACAGGTTTTTACCGTAGAACATCACTTCCCATATGCCCTCAGAGTCACGTACACCTGCGACGCCATCGCCCGCAATCTGGGGACTACCCACGAATATGTGCATGTAGAACTGCATCAGCATGGCAAGATCCTGGATCCCGGCTATCTCTTCCAGGTGCATAACCGCCCGCTATCGCAAACTGCCTTACCCTAAGCTGGAGCCCCGGGCAGGGCTTGTTATACTGCCTTCCTGTCCCACCTACCGCCGGCACTGCCCTACTACCATGCTCTCCCCTACCCAACTGATCGCGCAAACCTTTGCCCTCGACAGCACCCAGGTTTCGGCTCCACTACCGCTGCAAACCCTGTGGAGTGGTTATGGCCAGATTGAACGCTATCACCTGCATAGCAGCGATCCCAAAGTTCCCGACAGCCTCATTGCCAAACGGATAGAACCACCCACGCGCAGGAGCCACCCGAGAGGCTGGAACAGCAACCTCGGCCACCAGCGCAAGCTGCACTCCTATGAGGTGGAAAGCCACTGGTACGGCGAGTGGTCAAAGGAACTGCCTGACTCACCCCGCACAGCCCACTGCTATGCCCGGCACACTGTAGACAACTCGCACCTGCTGCTGTTGGAAGACCTGGATGCCGCCGGCTATCCCCAGCGCCGCCAACAGCTCGCTGCGTCGGAGTGCGAACCCTGCCTGCACTGGTTGGCGCAGCTGCATGGGCATTTCCTGCAGTACCGACCTGCAAGCGGCTGGCAGAAACAGCTGTGGTCGTCCGGCACCTACTGGCACCTGCAGACACGACCCGACGAGTGGCAACAGATGGCCGAAGGCCCGCTGAAACAACTGGCACCGGCAATCGACCAGGAACTGAACAGCAGCGACTACACCACACTGGTGCATGGTGATGCCAAGGTCGCCAATTTCTGCTTCAGTGCCGACGGATCCCGGGTGGCGGCGGTGGACTTCCAGTACATCGGAGCCGGCTGTGGCATGAAGGACGTGGCCTATTTTATGGGCAGCTGCTTGAGCGAAGACGCCTGTGAGTCACAGTGGGAAAATCTGTTGGACAGCTATTTTTCCGCTCTCCACGCTGTCATCAGAAAACGGCAGCTGCCATTCCCCACGGGCGACCTGGAGCTTCAGTGGCGAAACCTGTTCCCGATGGCATGGGCTGACTTTGAGAGATTCCTTATGGGCTGGGAGCCGGAGCACCACAAACTGACGCACTTCAGCCGTCAAATGACCCGGACAGCTCTGGCAACCCTTCAGCATAAGGGCATCTGAGAAGAGACGAATACAACTGAAGTTATTGCCAGATACAGGTGTATCTCATCAGTTATTGCCGCATATTTTTTTGACTGGCACATAAAACCCTCGACGCCTGAAAATATAGGGCTACCCTGAATAATCAAGGATGACAGACCGGCATAGGATGTGCGTCAACCAATCCTCCTTGTCCCCTCTGGATTGTTTCCCGTGGATTGGTACCCCTGAATTTCTCCGGCGCCCCCAATAAAGCCACCTCTGACTCCATGGCTTGCCCCTTGGCAGCGAACACGGGCCAGCCCTGCATTTCATCAATCCCCTCCACAGCTATAGCGATACAGCTGTGGGTGTCCAAAACGGATAGCGGAGATGCCATGAAAGACAATTTTGTATCGTCACTCCAACATGTCCTGGCTCATGAGGGAGGCTGGTCTGATCACCCGGAGGATCCCGGCGGCGCCACCATGAAAGGGGTAACCCTGGCCACCTACCGTCGAGTCATGAACAAACCCAAAGCCAGCAAGAATGATCTGAAAGCAATTTCGGATGAGGAGCTGCAACGTATTTACAGCAAGGAGTATTGGCACAAGTGCCATTGCGATGAACTGCCAAACGGCGTTGATTACGTGGTCTTCGATGCCGCCGTCAATTCCGGTCCTGGCCGCAGTGCCGGCTGGCTGCAACTGACGGTAGGAGCGACAAAAGATGGTCATATCGGTCCCAAAACCCTGGAGAAAACCCGGCGAAAGAACATAGGGCTTGTTATTGATGAGTTGTGTGACCTGCGCCTGAAATTTCTGCAAAGCCTGTCCACCTGGGGCACCTTCGGACGCGGCTGGGAACGCCGGGTGGAGGGGGTCAGGAGTCACGGCTTTGAACTGGCCAATCTGGGAATGGATGGCGTAGCCGGCATATCACCCGACGTTGACTATGAAGTTGTCAAAGCCGGCAGCAAAGGTGAGTGGGTTTCCAAAGTACAGAAAGTCCTGAAAATCCGGGTCGACGGCGTCTTCGGTAACAAGACAAAACAGGCTCTCTTGGATTGGCAGAAAAATAACGGCCTCGTGGCCGATGGCATAGCCGGACGAAGCACCTATCGCGCCATGGGGTTAATTTTCTGACACAGGGATAGCCGCGATGAATAACATTATTGGTAGCCTTCAATCGTTACTCACAAACCCTCCGGTCATCCCGCTGGTCCAGTTTATTAACTTCGCCTATTTCGCCACCCTTTGTGCCGCGGGCTGGCAACTCCTGCCTACCCTAGCTTTTAAAATCTTTGCGCTGATCCTTCTTGCTGCAATATGGCTGTTCATTGCCCACTTTCTCGCCCGCATCAGCAACGCACACAACCGACTGCTAAGCAAAGAGCGTCATGCGGGGTTGAGCCACAACCATGTCGTGTTCAATGCCTCAGCCATTACTCTGTACATTACCGCGGCGTTCTTTATATACCTGGGATACGAGTCACTACAAAAGGCCGATACAGAAAACGATGGCATGTACCAAATGCTGCACATTCTGTGTCAGGCGGCGCTGTTTATACTGACTGTCATCAGCCTGATTTTTACCGGAAGGCCTACCTCATCAAACATGCGGCTGATCTTTATCTTTGGCTACTCCACCAGTCTGACCAGTTTGATGATCCCGTTTTTACTGACCATGTGGATTGGAACAGATCCGATTCAAACCAGTATGACCAAGAGTCCCATAGGCATCATCAGAGGGTGCCAGACCGGAACAGACAACAAGGCGTTGATCGCCTGCAGAAAAAATGAAAAAAACAGAGAGACTCAGTCCTGGGTATTCAATATCGGCGGTTTTGTCCAGGCCGAATGCACAAGCAAGGCAGACTCATGTGAACCGGACGATAGCAGTTACCGGATCAGCGGCGGCCTTGTCACTCCGCTATATATCTTATTACTGTCCGCCATTGGCGGCAGTGTGGGTTTTATGCGCCGCCTGCCGGAGATTCAGCGCCGCTACTGGCGGGACCGGGAAAAGGACAGCAGCACCTATGGCGCAGCCTACATGGCCAGGGAAGAGGTGATATTTCAGTTTATGCAGGTGGCGTCCGCCCCGCTCATTGCCATTATTGGCTATCACACCATCCAACCTGACGGTGATGCCGGCGCCATTGCGCTGGCGTTTATATCCGGCTTCGCGTCGGAAATCATCCTGTTAAGAATCAGGCAATTTGGCGACACTCTGGCCGGCCCCAAAGCGCTGAAGAGTGACTAACTGACAACCAAACCCTACAGACTGGAAGGCGGACCGGGCATGAAAAATCTGGATCAGATGGGCAACCTCAAGGTACTGGCCGAGGCATCATCCGCACTGACATCCATATTGTCGGAGCTGGGCGTTGAAGGTCCTGCCCAGGCACTTGAAATGATTGCCAATGAACAATTCGGGGAAGATTTGCAAGCCAGAATCACTGCGGCTTTACACCCCATAGTCCCTACCCAATTGACCACTATTTGGGAGTCGCTGGAAGGCTGGGTTAACGGCAGTGTGAAAAGTTATATTTCACCCTTTCTCCAGAGCATCGGTGACGCCTGCGACAGCGTCGGGACTCAATCCGTCAGCCGGGAATGGCCGCTGCGGATTGACAACGACTGGACGTTACCGAAAGGTTCGGCGGCGTTTTTATTTTCCTACGACCTCAGTCATGCGATTGCCCTGAGAGCATTTTCAGGAAAGAGTGAAGAAATCCCGGATTCGCAGGTTCATGAAGACAGTGCATTTATATCCGTGGATCTGGACGCCCATGCCAAATCTGACACCAGCGCCACCCTGCCCTTCTCCTGTGGGAGCTTTGAGCTTGGGGGAAATTTTTCAGCTGCCCTCAACACCGACCTCTATTTCCGGCACCAGAAAACCGAAAATCTGGCGCTCTCCCTGGCCAACGACCTGTCTGCATTGCCCAACCCCTTCTCCACTGACAGCCTGCTCCAGTATCTGGCCCTGCGCAAGAATCTGCACGCCTTTACCTTCTCCCTTGACGGCGACTTACAGACTTACGCCAATCTATCCCTGAGCACCCCGGCCATTAATGGCTCCAGCGTTTTGGAAAACCTTGGCCTCGGCATTCAAGCCAGCGCCAGAATCAGTGGCTTGTACAACCTGCAACTCTTTCCCAGACATCATGCCGGGGCCCTGCAGGATATCCGGGTTGTCATCAGTCGAACGGATCAATCCCGGCGAGAGCTGGGGGTTAATGTTGGCCTGGAAATCAACGCGCGCAAACAGGCAGCCATGATCAGTGAGGCTTTATTCGCCTCTTTGGGAGAGGCGCGGGAGTTGATTGGCAGGCTGCAATCCGAATGGACCTTTACCGACAGTTTTATGGATGAACTGAAGGTTATCCTCACTCAGGTAAGTGATGAGCCGGATTGGCAGGCGTATGTGGAGTCTGTCTTCTCCGGCGAGAACCCTGCGGATTTTGGCGAACGCTGGGCCAACGCTACCACGGCCCTGGCAAGCGGCAGAACAAACAACTGGGTTGAGGCGGTTATACAGGTTCTGGACGCCGAGCTCACCCGGGCAACGAGCAGTAACATTGCCGACGATTCAAAGTGGAATCCTCTGATGAATATCGCCAAGGCATCCCTTGCTGACTGGGTTCGCAGTGAAGCAGAGGATTTCCTCACCTCAGCCCGGAATTCGATAGAAGACACCGTCACAACCGTTGTACACAAGGGAAACCAGCAGGTTGTATCCCGCGCCCTGAGCAAACTGGAGGAACATGACAACACCCTTGCCTCTGCACAGACCAAGGCTATCCGATATTTACGCCGCTACATTCAGGCAGTCGAAAAATTAATGCCCTTTGTAGAGGCTGCCAGTGTTGCCAATATCGAGATGGGCCTGTCCCACCAACGCAAACAGTCAGAAGGCAGGGAGTGCATGCTGGACGTCACCTTTTCGGCTGCAGCACTTACCGAACACAAAGCGGAATTCGGGGAAATCCTCACGGGAAACACCAACAGCCTGACCCGGCTTACAGCAAAGCGCCCCCCCGGAATACACCTTAACAGCGGCCTGATAAAGAGCAGGAAGGCCACGGAAAGCGGTCTTGAAATAAGTGCCGTCGTCCTCGACTTTAACATTGGTAACCAGTCGTTACTCAGCACCGATGTCATTATTGAGCACGACCTGCTGAACGGTCGAATCAGCATTATCAACGAAGCCAGAGTATCCCGTAAAGGCCACCGCATCACCCACGAACGCCGCATTGAACTCATCAACATCATCCAGCTTTCCAATGCCCGCAATTTGGGTCTTGCCAGCCTCTCACTCAACATCTGTCGTAAGGAAGAGGAGCTTACACGCACAGAATTAAATGTGTTCCTTGAAAGCCTGGGCAAAGCCGGACTTATATCAACCACGGAGATAGCCAACGCAATGAAAATTGCGTTCAGCCAGTCCGGCAGCGGCGACAAGCTGCTTGAGGATGCGCAGATCAACGCCGGATTCCGCCTGGGAAATGAGGATATGGAACAACTGCTTCAGTTGGCAAAACCCCACATTGACAGGGACCTGATTATCACCCGGTTGGCAGAAGTGCTGGAAACCCTGGGAGTGTTTGACGAGGAGGATTTTGAGTACCTTGCGCGCAAGGATAATATCGATTCCGTTCTTGAACTGCTCTGTTTTTACCTGTCCCCCAAGGGAAAGTCCCGTCAGGCAGCTCTGCAACAGGAAAAGCGCAACTCGATTGGCAAAGGCAAAAAAGGCTGGTCATCAAGCAAGAGAAAGGCAAAAACTGCGCTGCGCAAAGCCGAAAAGTGGTGCGAGCTGGCCGAAAACCTTGCCCTGGGCCTGTCCGCAATCCGAACCGTCTATGAAAGTGATGCCAACCGTAAAGACGCAGATTTTCTCACCCAGGCACAGGAACGAATAAACTCCTGTTTTAAACCGTGGCTGCAGCTGGCTTCCGGCCTGCAAAGCTTTATAGCGCTTTTCAGTGACGGCAGCGACGACGAAGTGAAAGGCGAGCCGCTTGCCCTGATGGCTG
Source organism: Pseudomaricurvus sp. HS19 (assembly GCF_009857815.1). Taxonomy (GTDB): domain Bacteria; phylum Pseudomonadota; class Gammaproteobacteria; order Pseudomonadales; family Cellvibrionaceae; genus Pseudomaricurvus. The sequence continues at coordinate 1,560,549 of NZ_WVVW01000001.1, forward strand.
TCTTATCCAGGCTCTGCGCATCCCCGGGTACCAATAAGCCCGCAGACCTGTCCATCCTTATGAGTCTTGAACGCAACGGCAGACTGCGAGCGGTGGATCTGTTGGATTAACTCTCTGTGGCAGCCCCGCTTCCGCAGACATCCACAACTTAGTGACAGATCTCCCGGCTCCGGACAGCCGGGAGAGGTGAGACAACCGGGCAAAACACACCTGCACAGGCGAGCCTTTCAAAACGGTAAAAATCACTTGCCAAAATTAAACAGGATAAAGCAGGGCAGGAAGCCATTTTTGGCACAGTTGATCAGTCCCAGCTGCAATCCCTCCAGGCGCTCCGTTTTATTGAAAACTCCCAGATCAAACGTGGTGGACTCGCGGTTCAGGTTGACCAGGGCAATGTTGGCGCCTCTGACCCGGGTAGTGATGTTCACCGCCCCCATATTCAGTCCGGTGGTTTGGCCCTTGTTCCAGTTCCACAAGCCAAATGCCACACCCTTCATACTGCTGTTGGTGTGATTCGCACCGAACAGCAGTAAAGGCAGTTGCACCCCCACGAACTCATCGGTCTCCGCCAGCGCAATCAGATGCAGGTCTATGCCATGCACAGAGCCGGTTTTACCGTAGAGAAACGGGAATCGGACCCCGCGGACATTTTCATCCGCAGGTGCATTGAGATTGATGGTTGAAAACTGGATCGGTGTATCCGCCAGGGAGACAGTGGAGATACCGAGCCACAGGCCTGCGATGACACAAAATCCAATGATTTTCATAGCTGAAACCCCTTGTGGTTTTTTGGTTAAGCACAGGCGGGCCAGGCATGGCGTCAGCACCTGCACTGCTGCAGGAAATATGGTTCAAGCTGCCGGATTAAGCCAATTCCGGCGGTGGACGCCCTATAGTCTGCCCAAATTGTCGTTTGTTTTTGCATTTTCCCTGCTTTAACCCACGCCACCATCACCCCTGATCAATTGCTGCCAGTGCTTCCTGCAGGGTTTTCACCGCCACGACTTCCATACCCGCAACACCACCTTTGGGCGCGTTACCCGCCGGCACAATCGCTTTTTTGAAACCGTGCTTGGAGGCCTCCCGCAAACGCTCCTGACCACTGGGCACCGGGCGGATCTCTCCCGACAAGCCCACTTCACCAAACACCATCAGGTCGTGGCCCAGGGGCCGGTCGCGAAAGCTGGAAACCACCGCCAGCAACAGAGCCAGGTCAGCACTGGTCTCACCCACCCGTACGCCACCCACCACGTTGATAAACACATCCTGATCACCAATAAACAGCCCGCCGTGACGGTGCAGCACCGCCAACAGCATATTGAGGCGGTTGTGATCGAGCCCCACCGCCACGCGCTTGGGATGCCCCTGGTTGCTGTCATCCACCAGCGCCTGGATCTCCACCAGCAGCGGACGGGTGCCCTCCCACACCACCATCACCACAGAGCCGGCGGCGATCTCGTCAGCCCGCTGCAGGAAGATGGCTGAGGGGTTGTTTACCTCACGCAGTCCCTGCTCGGTCATGGCAAACACCCCCAGTTCGTTGACGGCACCAAAGCGATTCTTGTTGCCACGCAGGGTACGGAAGCGGGAGTCGTGGGAGCCGTCCAGCAGGATGGAGCAGTCGATCATATGCTCCAGCACCTTGGGGCCGGCGAGACTGCCATCCTTGGTAACGTGTCCCACCAGTATCAGCACGGTACCGGTCTGTTTGGCAAAGCGGGTGAGATAGGCGGCACTTTCACGCACCTGGGACACCGAGCCCGGGGCGGACTGTATATCCGCCATGTGCATCACCTGGATGGAATCCACCACCATTACCTTGGGCTGGATCTGCTGGACAATGGCAACCAGCGATTCCACGCTGGTCTCGGAGAGCATCTTCAGTTTGTCGGTGGGCAGGCCCAGGCGCTTGGCCCGCATCGCCACCTGCTGCAGGGATTCCTCGCCGGTACAGTAGAGGGCCTCCATATCCCGGGCCAGATAACACATAGTCTGCAGCAACAGTGTGGACTTACCCGCCCCGGGGTTACCGCCCACCAGCACCACCGAGCCGGGCACCAGGCCACCACCCAGCACGCGATCGAACTCACCGGTACCGGAGGAGAAGCGTGGCAGTGTCTGCAGGTCGATCTCCGCCAGGGTCTGCACCTGGGCCGCACCGGCAGCACCGGCGTAACCGCTGAACTTCTCCGTGCGCTGGGATGGTGTGGGACCGAGACGCACCTCGCTGAGGCTATTCCAGGCACCACATTCGCTGCACTGCCCCTGCCACTTGGTGAAATCCGCCCCGCACTCGTTACAGACAAACGCTGATTTAGCCTTGGCCACAGGCCTTTCTCCCCCGGAAAAATAAAGGGCTATGGTAACCGGAGGGGTTGGTGGGTGGCCATAACCCCGGAGGTCATGCCATATCGACCGATTGGCCCGTGGACAAGCTGAATTGACGAGCAATTAAACAACCGGATCACGCCTGCCGCGACCACCGCCCCTAGCGACTTACCCCGCCTTAAATGCTAAAGTTGCGGCCATGAGTTCTTCCCTGATTCCCGAACGTCCACTGGTTGTTTCCCCCTCTCTGGCCGCCACTATTGGCCTGGAGGAGGCCGCTATGCTCAGCGTGCTGGACGACCTGACCCGGGCCCTCGCCGGCCACCCCCACCAGGGCTGCGACTGGTATCAGTTGCCGGGCGAATTGCTGCAGGAGACTTTCCCTTTCTGGAATCAGCACGATATTGAGCGGGTCAGCCAGAGCCTGCGCGCCAAGGGTGTATTGCTGCTGCAATCCGCCCCCTTTACCCAGAGCGGTCAGCTGGTGTTTGCGTTCAATGAGCAGCGCCAGCCGCAGAGCGCCCCACAAACGTCACAACTACAGCATCGTCCGCAGCCACGGGCCATGGGGGCCACCCCCATTGCACCTAACTGGCAGCCGGACAGCGAAACCATAGCCCGTATCGCCCAGCACAACATCGACGAAGGCTTTATGCGGCAGCAGCTGCCGGAGTTCATCACCTTCTGGCGTGACAGCGGTGAATCACACCGCTCCTGGGGAGCAAAGTTTCACCAGCACGTGCTGCACCAGTGGCGCCAGCGGGAGACCTTTACTGCCCAGAAAGACGCCGAGGTGGCGATGAGCCCAGCCTGGCGCCCCAGTCAGGATGCGCTGGATGTGCTCTGCCGCCACGCCGCCATTCACCCCCAGTTTGTGCAGGACGCCATCCCGGAGTTTGTGCTCTACTGGGGCGAGCGAGGTGAGCGGTCACGCACCTGGAACAGCAAGTTTATCCAGCATGTGCGACGCCAATGGGCACGTTACACCTCGGCCCTGCAGCACGACACCGAGCCACGCCGGATTCCGGCCGACTGGCAGCCGGACAGCGATGTCTACGACATACTGCGTATGGCCAATATCGACCTGGCCTTCGCCCGGCAATTGCTGCCGGAGTTTATTGTCTTCTGGCGCGACAGCAACCAGGTGCACACCTCTTGGAACACCAAATTCCTGCAACACGTAAAACACCACTGGGCCAAGCGCCACGCGCTTGCAGCACCACAGGGTCAACAGCATGACGGACAACAAAACCAGACCACCAGCCGCACCCGCGACCGCTCGCTCGTCGACGACCTCAACGACCGCAGCTGGGCGTTCTGAGCAGACGGGAGCCAACCCGCAACGACCAATGCCGGAACTGGTGGACGCCATCAACCAGGTGTTCGCCCTGTTCCGGATTAACTACCACAACCAGTACCACAGCGCCTTTGGCGATGTGAATACGGTCAACCAGGCCAAGCGCCTGTGGGTGGAATCGCTGCAGCGTTTTGCGCCGGAAACCATCCTGCGCGCCGCCAAACAGGCGATTGAGCAATCCGACTACCTGCCCACCCTGCACAAGATGCTCACCTATTGCCAGGGTACCCCGCAGCAGCACGGGCTGCCGGATGTGCACTCCGCCTATATGGAAGCCTGCCGCGCCCCCAGCCCCAAGGCGGAACAGAAATGGAGCCACGCAGCGGTCTATCACGCCGGTCGCGAAAGTGACTGGTTCTTCCTCGCCAACAACCCGGAACGCATCACCTTCCCGGTGTTCCGCGAACACTACAAACGGCTGTGTGACCAGGTGGTAGCCGGCGAATCCCTGCCGGAGCCGGAAGTGAAGCGCCTGCCGGAGCAGAGCTCCACCACGCTCAGTAAAGAAGAGAACCTGGAGCGGCTGAATAAATTGCGGGAAGAGATGGGGCTTTAAACAAAGGTTACAGGACGCTGGCGCTACAGGATTCAGGACGCTTCGCTACAGAAAAGCAACTAAGAATCCAGGCTCTTACTGTAGCGAAGCGTCCTGTAGCAACGCGTCCTGTAGCGAAGCGTCCTGAATCCTGTAGCACAGCGTCCCGCCGTTAAGGCAACATCAACTCGTAAGTAATCCCGTCATACAACATCCCGCTGTAACCCCGCTGGGAGCTGAAGTAGAGCCGCTTGCCATCGGGACTGAAGGCGGGGCCGGTAATCTCTGACAGTTTCTGGTTGTGCAGCGTCAACAGAGGTACAGCGTCGCGAGTTTCGGTCAGGGCCACCAACTGCATATCACCGCCATCCTCGGCGATCAGTAACTCACCATTGGGCGTGACGGTGATGTTATCCACCCCGGTCAGCATCGGCACGGCACTGAGCGCCGCGTCATACACCACACTCAGTTTGCCACTGCGCAAATGCAATCCCCAGACACGGTTGTCGATCTTGGTGGTGAAATAGATATGCCCACCATGGCAGATAATGCCTTCACCACCGCGGAAGCGCGCGGCACGGGGCTGCTGGTAACGCAGCGGCTGCTTGTCCGCCAGCACATCGTTGATGGGCAGCCAGCTCACCAGCATGCCGGCAGCAATTGCCACCTCCAGCTGACCGCGACTGAGATCGCCTTTTGTTTCCGGCCGGAAACGATAGAGGCAACCGTCCGGTCGATCTTCCGTCAGGTAGAGGTAACCGGTGGCCGGGTCCATGGCCGCGGCCTCGTGATTGAACGCCCCTAATGAGGGCAGTTGCCGGGCCTCACGCTCTCCCCAGGGATCGCACTCGTAGACCAGGCCCTGCTCGTCATTCTCCTCACAGGAGAGCCAGGTACCCCACAGGGTTTTGCCTCCGGCGCAGTTGTCGGTCGTGCCTTTGAGAATGGAATAACTCGCTACCAGCTCGCCGTGCCTGTTAAAGCGCAGGGCGCCAGCGCCCCCTTGCTGCATGGGCAATTCGCTGTTGCTCACATAGGCCCAGCCGCCATCAGCATGGGCAAAACAGGCACCCCCGTCGGGGGCTCCATGCCAGGCATAGCTGCTGCCCGGGTGTGGCTGTTCGCCGGCCCGGGCGATAATGCGCAGGCTTGCCCCCTCCGGCATCGTGGCCTGCAACTGTTCGTCAAAGCGCGTTGCGCCACTATTGGTCTGGGCTCGCAGCTGCGGCACCATCGGCGCCAGGGCCAGCATTGCCAGCGCCTGACGCATGACTTGACGGCGATTGATCATGGTCTCTCCTCTTGCAACAGCGCCTCGATACCCGACCAGGGGATCAGTTTGAAATTCTGGGTAGCCTGGGGCAGACGGTTGCGACCGTCCTGCACCACCAGCAACCCCGTCGACCAGCCCCCTCCGAGATTGGCGGAAGTCACCTCCAGACCATCGGTTTCCGAGGCACCGTCGATACCGGCATCTCCATTTATACCGATACGGAAGTTGGCAAGCAATGAATATGGCGCCACGCTGTCCATCACCACATAGCTGTCATTGCCCTGGCTGGAAGCCACCAGCAGCGGCGACTGACCTGCGCCGCGGGTGTAGAGCGCGATACCCTCCACATCCGCTTTCAGTGTCTCTCCCACCGCCATCACCGGTTCCAGCTCCGTCGCAGCGTCTGCGTCTGCGCCCAGCACCCAGATACCGGTGTCCTCCTCGGCGATAAACAGTCGATGTCCCTCATCGTCTGCCACACATCCCTCTGGCTGGGTGTCCATTTTCCAGCGGCGCACCGCCTCGCTGTGGAAACCTTCAGCGTCCGCCTGCAGGCGATACTGAATCACCTCGCCTTCCTTGCTGTTGGCAAAGGCGTAGAGTTGATCCGCCGCCGGCTGATAGAGACAGATGCCATAGATCTCGGCCAGCTCGGTAGGCAGGTCCGCGGCATGCCGTACCCGACTGGTGAGCGGATCGATCACAAACAGGCTGAGACTGTTGTGGTCACGATGACTGGCTACCGCCAGGTCCAGCGACTCACCTTGCATCTGCACTCCCTGACGCACGTCAACATTGTTGAGGCGGCCAATGGCGAGAGACTGCAGCAGCTCTCCTTCGAGGTTGTAGACCTGCAACCCCTCCTTCTTGTTGGTGCCGAGGATCAGTGAACGATGAGGCGCCTTGTAGTCCACCCAAATGGCCGGGTCATCCGCCGCATCACCATGTCCACTGACAGGTTCGGTCTGCACCAGGGCAGCCACGTAGGGCAGTGATGTTGCCCCGCGTTCAGCGGAGTCCTGCCAGGCCACCTGATGCCGGTACCAGGCGCCGCTGTCGTCATCCCGCAGTGCCAATTGCAGCTGGTTGTCCGGTTGCATCCTCACCACCAACTGCTCCGGGTCATCAAGTCCCTCCAGCAGCAGAGAGGTCACCACGGACCAGTCGCCGTCCTCCTTGCGCAGCAGATGCAATTTCCCGGCCGCCACATCCACCAGCACCACACCACCGGGCACGACTGCCATATTGCCCACTTCATCGCCGAGGCTTCCATAGGGTGCCGCCAACGCCACCGGTTCACGGCTGGTGTCGGACTCGGCTGCCGCCGGATAAACCCACAGTCCCACTGACTCTTCATTGACGTAGAGTTCGCCGCGCTGGTCATCCACCGCGCAGAAACCTGCCTGCGGTGGCAGCGGCAACCGGCGCAGTGAAAGCGGCCTGGACAACAGCTGCCCTGCCCTTCCCACCAGCCACTGTTCACCGAAGCCATCTTCGCTGACCACAAACACAAAACTGTTGTCGTCATCGTCCTGGTAGAGGCACACCCCTTCCACCGAGTGATCCGCATCCGGCAGGGTCAGCGACGCCTTGAAACCAGGGGCGGCCCCGGACTCCAGCTGCAACAGGTCCACGCGCTGTGCAACCGGATCAATGGCCGCCAGCAACCAGCCATCACCCAACGGCCGTACATCCAGCGATTCGTAATAGCCCTTGCGCTCTGCCAGCAGGGCACCGTCGGCACTGCGCAGCTGCAAGCCGGCATCAGCGGTGGCCCACACCTGCAACTGATCAGTCAGGTCCGCAAAGTCGAGCAACTGTGCCGACTCGCTGCCGGACAGGATCAGCGGTTGCCAACGCCCCGCAGTTGGGGACGGCCCCTCGGCCTGGCATCCACCCAACAGCAGGGCGGCAGCCAAGGCGGTGAATATCGGAAATTTCATAGTTACCTTCTTTAAAAAGTTATCGTCATAAACAGCGTCTTTCGCCAGACGCCTATGGCGAGATCCATGGCAGCAGCCAGCCGGTCGTAACTGGCTGCCATGGTTCAGTGATTGCTGCCGGCAGCAATCACATCGACATCAGGGTGACACCCAGTTTGAAGGTAGGGCCATACTCCTCATACTGGGCATTAAAGCGGCTGGAACCGGTGTAGACGTAGTAGGCTTCATCAGTGATGTTCTGCGCCTCAAAGCTCAGCTGCAGCTGCGGCGTCAGGTACCAGCGGGCCGTCAGGTCAACAAAGGTCTGGTCGTCCACAAACAGGTCGTGTTGCGGATCGTCCACCGCCGCCACCTCCTGCAGGTAGGAGGACTTGTAGTTGGCAGAGAGACGAATGCTGAAGGTGTCGTTCTCCCACCCCACCATGGCGTTGGCTACCCGGTCGGACTGATAAGGCAAGTCGATATCACGCTCATCACCACCATCACCCACACTGGCATCGGAGCGACTCAGGGTGACATTGGCCCCCAGCAGCAAACCGTTCCAGGGCGCCGGCAGCGACGTCAGCTGCTGTGACCAGGCCAACTCGAGACCATACAGATCGGCGCTGTCGCCGTTGGCGAAGGTCTCGGCTTCATCGAACGTCGACCAGATGCCGGTGCCTGCAATGTCGGCCTGATAGACAAAATTGTCGATCGACTTGTAGAACACAAACGCCGACAACACCCCGGCGCGGCCGAGGAAGTGCTCAATACCCAGGTCGTAGTTGGCAGATTCCAGTGCCTCCAGCTGAGGGTTGCCGAAACTCGCCTCGTCGCCATCGATCACAAAACCGGGCGCCAATTGCTCAAACGAGGGACGCACCACAGTGTTGGTCCAGGCGGCGCGCACCTGTGTGTTGTCACCCAGCTCGTAACGCAGGTGGGCACCGGGCAGCCAGTGATCGTAATCACTTTCCACACTGATGCTTTCATAGTTGCCATCACGGACACCGGTACCATCAGTACTGAACTCCGTACCCTCATAGCGCACACCAACGATCAACTGCAGACGCTCCCAGGCCAGGGTATTCATCACATAGCCGGCGGTAATGTCTTCCTGCATATCGAAGTCTTCAATGCGGGACTCTTCCTCGTCGTAAAAATCCCCGGCATTGAGACCGCCAATAAGACGCTTGATACCCGTACTGTGAATACCCGGACCAAACTGTCCCAGACTGTAGTCCACCGGGCCGCCGCTGAAGTTGCCTAACAAACGCTGATCATCGGTGATGCCGTATGCGTCCAGGTCCTCGAACTTCCAGATATTGGTGTCATTCTCTTTTTCCCGACGGCTGAACTTGCCGCCGAATTTCACTTCACCTTCCGCAGCCTGCCATTGATAGGCACGGGCCAGGTCGAAGCGGACATTGTGTTCGGTATCGGTGGTCTTCTGCTCGGCCCACTCCACCTCTTCCAGTAAAAAGGCGTTCGGGTCGTAGAAGCTGCTGTCAGCGGTAAGCACTGGCTTGCGGCTGTTGTTGAAGCCGGCATCCACAAAATCGTTATCGCCTTCAAACACCGCGCCGGCAATATGGCCGGGAGTATCCTCCGACGAACGGCTGTAACCGGTCTGCGCATTGAGGGTCCAGTCACCGCGAATCCACTCGCCACCCAACACCACCGAAGTGATTTTCTGGGTCTCTTCCCGATCTTTTAATTCGCGCCAACCTTCGGCATCGCCACGCTCGCCGGCCAACTGCGCGTCGGCAAACTCCATCCCGGCAGCGTTGCGAATCTCCTTGTCAGTAAACTCACTGTACAGGGAGCGCAGGTAGACGCTGCTGTTATCACTGAAACGGTAGTCGAGGTTAACCCCCAGGCCGGTACGATCGCGGGTGATGGCGTAATCGCGCATCTCCGACTCTTCCAGCCGCGGGCCGTTATCAAAATCCCAGCCGCCGCCAGTCTCCACATTGTCGGAACCAAAATCCCGCTCCTGCCAGCTGAACGCCAGCGCCACACCCAGATTGTCTGTGCCGCCACCAATACTGAAAATATCACTGTAAGCACCGGAGAATTTGGGACTGGTCTCTTCCACGTTGTCGTCGTAACTGGCTTCGGCGGTGACACTGTAAAAGCGCCCATCGCGGTCAAACGCCGACAGACTCTCCACTTCCACACTACCACCCAGCGAGTTGGCATCCATATCCGGCGTGACCGCCTTAACCACCGACAGTGTTTCCACCAACTCTGATGGCACCACATCCAGGGCGACGGCGCGGGTATCGCTGTTGGGCGACGGGATCACGGTACCGTTGATCTGCACACTGTTCAGGTCCGGGCCGAGGCCACGCACGCTGACGAAGCGCCCTTCGCCCTGATCCCGCTCGACGGAAACACCGGGCAGGCGCTGCACGGCTTCCGCCACATTCTCATCCGGTAATTGCGCCACCGCGTCGGCACTGACCACGCTCTTGATGCTGTCGGCGCGACGCTGCTCCCGCAACGCCTTATCCAGGCTGGCAGCCTGGCCCACCACCAGCATCTGCTCAACGCTTTGGGCCGGCGTCTCACTCGCCTGTGCCAATACCTGCGGTGCGGTTGCACACACCAGCGGCAGGGCTGTCAGGGCCAGCGCCCTGAACAGCGGGTTGTATCGGATTGCCACGGAGGCGCCTTTCATATTCATGTCGTTATCTTCCCCATCGATCACGCTTGCAAAGGATTCACCGGTTGGTGAGCTGCAGGGGATGCTAGGAAGCCCGTGTGACAGATTGGTGACGCTTTTTTGACGGTGGCCGCTGACGGGCCTTTTACCAGCCATAACAAGGCTGCAATGAGCTGAATTGACTCTCGAGCCCGGGCGGTGGAGCGGATATCGCAGCGACACAGTCAGCCGGGAACCAGCCATAGCGCGAGGCGCCAGCCCGGAGGTGCAGACCAGGCCGTCATCAAGAGAAGATTTTTGGCAGGGTTGTGTGAGCTGATTTGCCACCCCCGACTGTCATCAAACTGTCACCGGCGTCTGCTGAGCTACACCCAAACCACCTGTTGCCAGCCATCTGACCCAACCGAAACCGCACTGCCATGCCCAGTTTTTTCCGTCTCCACACCGCCAAACTGCTCGCCCTGCTGGCGCTCGCCAACGCCCTGCTGCTGCTCTACCTGGGAGCCGGGGATTTGAAGAGCCTGCAACAGTGGTCCTGGGCTGACATCAGCGGTGAAGGTGGTTCGGCCGTACTGACACTGCTGTGGCTGTGCCTGATCCTCAACAGTCGTCCGGCGGGTCGTATCACCACCCTGCTGACTCTGGGGCTGGGGCTGATGTTTCTGGCCTGGTGGGTGGATACCCTGGACGAATTTATTCAACTGCCGCCCGCCATCCACTGGGATCACTGGCTGGAGTCGGTGCCCATGTCCTGCGGACTGTTGCTGCTGACCTACGGTCTCTATCACTGGCACCACGAACAGCTGGCCATCAGCGCGCAATTGCAGAAACGGGAACGACTGTTTCGCGAGCACCGCTATTTTGATCGTGTGACGCCCCTGTCCGGGGCGCAGTACCTGCGCCGGCAGATCGATCTTACCCTGCAGGCCAACGAGCAAAAGCCTACCTCCCTGATCGCCCTTGATGTGGATGACTTTGACGCGGTCAATCAACACTATGGCCACAGCGAAGGCGACCGGGTGTTGCAGGCGCTGAGCCAGCTGCTGCTGTTGAACCTGCGCCCGCAGGACCTGCTCTGCCGCCTGGCCGGCGATCGCTTTGTCATACTCCTGCCCCACACCGGCGAAGCGGTGGCCAGCAACATTGCCACAGAACTGCAGCAGGCCGTCAGCAGCTTCGCCTATCGCAGCAGCGAGCAGGGAGAACGTATCCGGCTGCAAGTCAGTGTCGCCGTGGTGATGGCCGGCAGCGAGACCCCGGAGCAGTTACTGGAGCGCCTGCAACTGGCCCTGTGCCGGGTCAGGCAACCCCTCGCCCTGCGCGCCTGAGCGGTAACCCGGTCATGCAGTGGTACAGCCGCGACACCCGTCTGCTGCCCGCCCAGGGCCTGCCCCTGCTGGTGCTCGACTTCTGCCTGCAACAACAACTGGATTGCCACCGCCTGTTGCGGGGCACGCGCCTGTTTCTCGACGACGTCCTGCAGCACAACCCCGCCGTCACCCCGGAACAACTCCAGCGCCTGCTGGACAATGCCCTGCAACTGCTGCGCAGCGACGACACCCCCTTCCTGCTGGGGCAGCGCCTGCTGCCAGGTCACCACGGCAGCACCAGCCAGGCGCTGGCGCTGGCTCCCAACCTCTATGGCGCACTGGAACTGCTGACGGAACTGCAACCACTGCTGACACCGCTGCTGACACCCAAGTTCTGCATGGACGAGCACTACGGCTACCTCTATTGGCTCGACAGTTGCGGCGCCGGCAAGCTGGAGTCGACACTGGTGGAGATGTACACCGTGGCCATCATCGCCTTCAGCCGCCGCCAGCAGGGGCAGCACCTGCCCTGGGAAGTGAGTTTTCGCCACAGCAAACCCGCCCACATTGAACAGTACTGGGTTCACATCGGCGAACAGCTGCAGTTCGACCAGCCCTGTAACCTGCTGCGCATCCCGCGCCAGCAGCTCTTCAACAACTGGCAGGACAGCGGCATTACCGCCCGGCTGGCCAGACAACAGGCGCAGCAACAGCTGCAGCAGCTGCCCGCCTGTCACTCACTGCTGGAAACCGTCTACCGCCTGATCATGGAGGCCCTCAGCAGCCCGGATCAGGGCAGGCCGCTGCAGCTGGAGGGGCTGGCCCAGAACATGGGGCTGAGCCCAGCCACCCTCAAGCGTCACCTGAAAAAGCACGGCACCCACTTCCAGCAGCAGCTGGACCTGGTGCGCCTGCACCGGGCCCTCTACCTGTTCCACAGCCGCCGCCTCTCCACCGACGCTGTCGCCCGCGAACTGGGCTTCCACGACAGCGCCGGCCTGCGCCGCTCCTTCAAACGCTGGACAGGCACCACCCCATCACACCTTCTGACCCTCTGGGCGCCTGCCGACTAAAAGCGTCACCTGAGCTGAGGCCAGCCAACAAACCAAACGAAACCACCTAATAAATTACAAATTTAAGCAATGTAATTTGCATTTACACTCCCTGATACGAAGTAAATCTTGACCAAATATTCCATTTTGTAACATAAATACCAAAACGGAACACGAGTTCCGAATTTGTCGGTGTCGCCAGGATTCCAATCACCGGACCCCTGCGCCAGAACGCCAGTCACCAGACACTTTTACTCAAAGAAGCACTGCTTATGCATGTCACAGAAAACCCTTTGGTAATGCTGATCGAAGAAGCCATCCACCTGCGGGACAGCGCCCAGGAGATTCTCTCGGTCACCCTCGGAGGCCCAGCGCTGAGCCGGCTGGAGGGGTTGGTACTGCTCGCCATTATAGAAGCCGGTCATCCCCTGACGGCGCCACAGGTGGGCCGAAACCTGGGCCACTCCCGGCAGGTGATCCAGCGCATTGCCAATCAGCTGGTGGACCTGGGTCTGTTGCGCAAGCTCCCCAATCCGGACCACAAAACCGCCGCCCTGCTGGAAGCGACCGATACCGGCAAGGTACTGCATGAGAACACCGGCAGGGCCATGCTGGCGACGGTTAACACCCTCTTCAGCGAGCAGGACCAGATGAAATGCCTGCAGCTGAGTCGCGACCTGAGAAAGATCCGCTCCATCATCGAGTCCTGGCATACGGACTCGGAAGCGTCAGCCCTGCAAGCTGCGATCACCAAAACCTGAATTCACCTAACGAGAACAGCAACATGAACGAACCACTCTCCCTCAGCCAAACCGGTCTTCTGCGTGCAGAAGATCTCCTCAGCGCTGACTGCAGTGAAGTGAGCCGCGAGGTCTTCACCAGCGAAGCGCTCTATCGCCGCGAGCAGCAGCGCATCTTCAATCGCAACTGGTGTTACCTGGCCCACGAAAGCCAGCTGAAAAACCCCGGCGATTTCGTCACCGCCTATATCGGTGAAGTGCCCATCATTGTGGCCAGGGGTGGCGACGGCAAGATCACTGCCAGCATCAACAGCTGCCCGCACCGCGGCCTGAAAGTGTGCCGCTCCGACAGCGGTAATACCGCGCGCTTTGTCTGTCCCTACCACACCTGGACCTTCAAGGTGACCGGCGAGCTGGTGGGCATTCCGCAGGAGAAGAAAATTGGCCACGCGGTGGACAAGTCCAATCTGGGCCTGAAGCAGGTGCCGCGCCTGGAAAGTATGTTCGGCCTGATTTTTGGCTCCCTCAATGCCGACATCGAGCCGCTGGCGGACTACCTGGGCGATATGCGTTTTTACATGGAAGCGTTTTTCGATCGCTTCCCCGGCGGCCTGGAAGTGGTGGGGCCGGCACACAAGTGGCAGCTGGACTGCAACTGGAAACTGCCGGTGGAAAACATGCTCGGCGATATCGGTCACGCCCCTTACCTGCACGGCTCGCTGGTGTCCCCGCAGTCAGAACAGGCTGTGGAGATTGAGGATTACGCCGTCACGGCGGTGCCCCGTCCCGGCCACGCCTCGGCCCTGCGCCTGATGCCCGCAGATACCAAAGCGGAAGACCTGTGCAACGACGACCCCAGCAGCCCACCAGAGCTGAAGGAGTTTCTCACCGAAGTACAGAAGACCATGGCCGACCGTCTGTCGCCGGTACAGGCGCGTATCAAGGGCATGGCGCTGGGGGTCTACCCCAACCTGTCGCTGCTGTGGGGCCAGTCCACCCTGCGCGTCAGCCATCCCCGTGCTCCCGGCCAGATCGAATACTGGTCCTGGTGGCTCTCCCCCATTGAAGCGCCGGATCACATCAAGGCCATGCTGCGCGGCAAGTACAACTTCCCCTTTGGCCCCGCCGGTATGCTGGAACAGGAGGACTCCTACGCCTGGAGCCGCCAGTACCAGGGCTCCGCTATCAGCTACCTGAACGACCGTCCCTACTATTACGGCCTTGGCGTCGGTGAGGAGTCCTTACACCCGGAACTGCCCGGCACTATCGGCCGCTGTTACAACGAACACTACGCCCGCAGTTTCTACGATCGCTGGCGCAGCGACATGTTTGGCGAGGAGCAATAATCATGAGTCACGACTACCAACTGATCAGCGACATCGAGCAGTTTTACTACCGCGAAGCCCGCCTGCTGGACGAGCGCTGCTTCCAGCAGTGGCTGGCCATTGTGGACCAGTCCATCGAGTACTCCATGCCGGCGCGTCACATTCCGCACCCGGATCCCAAGGCGCAGGACACCGAGGCCTACCTGTCCGTAGAGCGGGAACTGGATCGCGCCGACGGAGGCAAGGGTTCACCCCTGCGCCAGGACGGTTACCTGCAAACCTTTGTACGCACCTTCCGCCCCTACAAATCCACCGCCTGGGCTGAAAGTCCGGCACCCCGCACCCGCCGCTCCATCACCAATGTGGAGTTGGAAAGTGTGAACGACGACGAGTACCACGTGCGCTCCAACTTTTTCATGTACTACAGCCACGAAGGCAAGGACAACCACACCTACAGTGGCGGCCGTAAGGATGTACTGAAAAAGGTGGAAGGTGAGTTCAAGCTGTTCAAACGGGAAGTGATCATCGACTGGGACATCATCACCGTTCCCTCCCTGGCGCTGATTTTTTAAGGAGCACGCAGCATGGCAGATAACAATAAGAAGCCCACGCTGCTTGTGACCGGCGCCAGTGGCGGCATGGGGCGCGCCTGCGCCCTGCTTGCCGCCGGCAAGGGCTACGACCTGATTCTCTCGGACCTGCACAGTGACAAGCTGGCGCAGCTGGCAAAGGAGTGTGTCGCCCGCGGCGCCACAACCCGATGCCTGCCACTGGATCTGGCGGACGCCGATGCCATCCGGCGCTTCGCGGCGGAACTGGGCTCAACCGAGCTGGACGCCATCATTCACACCGCCGGACTGTCGCCGCGGATGGCAGACTGGCAAAAGGTGGTGCAGGTGGACCTGATCGCTGCGGTCGACCTGCTGGAACAGCTGCGCCCCATCCTGCTCCCCGGAGGCTGCGCCCTGGCCATATCCTCCATGAGCGGTCACATGGTGCCACCCAATCCATCACTGGAGCAGTTGCTGGGCCAGCCGCTCAACCCGTTACTTCTGCAGCAATTGGAGGAACAGCAAAGCCAGGTGCTGAACATTCCCGGACTGGGTTACGCCTACGCCAAACGCGCCCTGACCACCTGGGTCAAAGGTACCGCTATGGCCTGGGGTAAGGAGGGCAAGCGACTGGTCTCCCTGTCACCGGGGTTAATCGACACCCCCATGGGGCAACTGGAAGCCGAAGGTGATCCCCAAGGCCATCTGGGAAGACTGGGACTGGTATCGCTGGGACGGGAGGGCCAACCGCGGGAGATCGCGGCAGCCGCACTGTTTCTGGTATCCCCCGATGCGTCCTACATCAGTGGTTGTGACCTGCTGGTGGATGGCGGCTGCGTCGGCACGCTGCAGACGCGCCAGCCGTAATGGCGCAAATCCGCCGTATTATTCCGCCGGCCAGCTGCCATCGGCCGCCGGAATGTACAGCGGTTGCGAAAACCAGTAGAAGCGACCTTCAGGGCCGGGTGACGTGCAGTTGATACGATTGCGCCCGGCACCCAGGGGGCTCTTCAAGGAAACCTCAAACCAGCTCTCTTCCGCTGAAGACAGCGGCTTCACCTCCACCGCCCCCTGACCACTGGCAAAACAGTTCAGCGGCATGGCTTGCGCCAGCTGCAGCTGCACGCGGGGCTTACGGTTGTCCGCAGACAGTTGCGGCAAGCGGTCATCACTCTCTGCCAGGCGTACCGCCGTTACCGGCAGTGGCCGGCTCTTTACCTTCACCGCAAAATCACTGATATCGCCGTAATTACCACCGAAAGGAAAGCGCGGCAGAGCCTGCAGGGACTCGCTCGGCCCCAGGGCACCGGACTGCTGACCGAAGGCGACATAGCCCATCCCTGCCAGCATCTCCATCACCTGCTGATCGTGCTCCCCAAAAGGATAAGCCAGCAGCTTCGGCACGTCGCCCAGCTCCGCCTTCAGCCGCGCCTGAGCCTTCTCCACATCGCCCCGTACCTGCTGCAACAATTCGTCACGACTGCTGCCGGCAGGAATACGACTGAAATGCATATGGCTGTGACTGTGATTGGCCAGGGTGGCACCGTTGGCCGCCATCTCCCGCAACTGATCCCAGCTGACGAATCCGCGCAAGTGACTGTCGAGAGGCTCGGAGTTAACGAAGACGGTGAAAGGCCAGCCGCGCTCTTTCAGCAGCGGGTAGGCTTCGGTGTAGACACTGCTATAGGCATCGTCGAAGGTGATGGCAACCCGCTTGGCGCTGAGCGGCTCCTGCTGACCGTCGCGCACCTCCTGTACCAGCTGGAGTAACGGCACTACCTCGAAACCCTTCTGCTGCAGGTAGTCCATGTGTTGGCGAAACAGCTGCGGCGTGACCGAGGTGGAGGCCGGCGACGACTCACTGACGTGGTGGTACTGCAACACCACCGCGGCCCGGGCCGGCAGCCATCCCGCCCCCAGCAGCAGGGTTATCAGGGAGACCAATAATCTGTGCAGGGAACGGGATGCGATTGTCATGGGATTACCTTTTTACTTCGGCGCCGTCGACCTTCTGGAATCCCCGCGGCAATTTATTGCCGCGGCGACCGCGTTCACCGCGGTAGTGGTCGAGATCGCTGCCCTTGAGAGTCAGGTGGCGTTTACCGGAGAAGATCACCAACTCTTCACCGGGTGCAACCACCTCCAGTGCCACCAGATACTCCTCCCGCGCCTGTGAGCGTGCGGATGGAATATTCATAATCTTGTTGCCCTTGCCGCGGGCCAGCTCCGGCAGTTCCGCCACCGGGAACACCAGCAGGCGCCCCTCGTTACTGATGGCGGCCAGCAGATCCGAGTCCTGTCCCTGCAGCACCTTGGGTTGCATGACTTTGGCGCTGGTGGGCAGGGTCAGCAACGCTTTACCCGCCTTGTTCTTGGCCTGCATATCACCCAGCTTGCCGATAAAGCCGTAGCCGGCGTCGGAGGCCAGCAGTAGCTTCTGCTCATCCGGCCCCATCAGTGCACCCTCGAAACTGGCACCACTGGGCGGGTTGAGACGACCACTGATAGGCTCGCCCTGGCCCCGCGCCGAAGGCAGTGTGTGTGCCGGCAGGGAGTAACTGCGGCCGGTGGAGTCCAGCAGGATTACCTGCTGGTTGCTCTTGCCCTGCACCGCCAGCTTGAACTTGTCACCGGATTTGTAACTGAGAGCCGCGGGATCAATGTCGTGGCCCTTGGCGGCGCGGATCCAGCTCTTGTCGGAGATCACCACGGTTACCGGGTCGGAGCCCAGCAGGTCGGTCTCGCTGAAGGCCTGGGCTTCGGCCCGGGAGACGATGGGCGAGCGGCGATCATCGCCAAACTCTTCTGCCGCTTCCAGCAGCTCCTTGCGCACCAGGGTTTTCAGGCGACGGGCAGAGTCCAGCGTCTGCATGAGGTTCTCACGCTCCTTCTCCAGCGCCTCCTGCTCCTCCTTGATCTTCATCTCCTCCAGGCGCGCCAACTGGCGCAACTTGGTATCGAGGATGTATTCGGCCTGTGCCTCGTTGAGGTTAAAGCGCTCCATCAACACAGGCTTGGGGTGATCCTCATTGCGAATGATACGGATCACCTCATCCACATTGAGGAACACGATCATCAACGCTGCCAAACGCTCCAGGCGCTCCTCCACCTTGGAGAGGCGGTGCTGTAGACGACGACGCACGGTCACTGTGCGGAAGCTGAGCCACTCGCGCAGGATCTTGTCCAGCGACTTCACCTGCGGCAGGCCGTCGATACCGATCATGTTGAGGTTGACGCGGTAGGTGCGCTCCAGGTCGGTGGTGGCGAACAGATGGTTCATCATCGCCTCCAGGTCAATGCGGTTGGAGCGCGGCACAATCACCAGGCGGGTGGGGTTTTCGTGGTCCGACTCGTCGCGCAGGTCGGCCACCATGGGCAGCTTCTTGGCCTGCATCTGGGCGGCGATCTGCTCCAGCACCTTGGCGCCACTCACCTGATGCGGCAGCGCCGTCACTACCACATCGCCCTGCTCTTTGGTCCACACAGCACGCATGCGCACACTGCCGCGACCGCTCTGGTACATCTTCAGCATTTCTTCGCGGGGAGTAATGATCTCCGCGTCGGTGGGCATGTCGGGGCCGGGTACAAACTGCACCAGGTCCTCGACTGTCGCATCCGGGTTTTCCAGCAGGTGTATGGTGGCGCTCACCACCTCACGCAGGTTGTGGGGCGGAATATCGGTAGCCATACCCACGGCAATACCGGTGGTGCCATTAAGCAGCACATTGGGCACCCGTGCCGGCAGCACAGCAGGCTCGTCCATGGTGCCATCGAAATTGGGGGTCCAGTTGACCGTGCCCTGCCCCAGCTCTGACAGCAGGGTTTCACTGTAGCGGGTCAGGCGCGACTCGGTGTAACGCATGGCGGCGAAGGACTTGGGATCGTCCGGCGACCCCCAGTTACCCTGACCGTCCACCAATGGATAGCGGTAGGAGAACGGCTGCGCCATCAACACCATCGCCTCATAGGCGGCGGAGTCACCGTGCGGGTGGAACTTACCGATCACGTCACCGACGGTACGGGCGGACTTCTTGAACTTGGCGCTGGCTTTCAGCCCCAGCTCGCTCATGGCGTAGACAATGCGGCGCTGCACCGGCTTCAGGCCGTCGCCGATATTGGGCAGGGCGCGGTCGAGAATGACGTACATGGAGTAATCCAGGTAGGCCTTCTCGGCATAGGCTTTTAGGGAAATTACTTCGTCGGAATCCGGGGGCAGTACCTCGGTGGTCATAAAACGTCCTGATTGGTGCCTGTTAGAGCGGCGCTGGTGTCTGTGACTATGGCACAGGGGCCGTGTTCGTTATTGAAAGGCAGCTTATACCAAAATTGGGGGAATGGCTTCAAGGAGGGGGAAAAGCTGAGCACGCTGCGCTACAGGGGCGAGGACACTGCGTTACAGGACGCTTCGCTACAGGTAGAAAGAGGAGAGAAAATTGGGGAAGGACGCTGCGCTACAGAACGCTACGCTACAGAAGGGGATCCCTGCGACCTGTAGCGAAGCGTCCTGAAATCTGAATCCTGTAGCGCCAGCGTCCTGAAGTCTTATCGCTCGATGGCCACAGCGGTCGCTTCACCACCGGCCAGACAGATACCGGCCATACCGGTCTTCAGGTCGTAGGTTTCCAGAGCGGCCAGCAGGGTCACCAGGATACGGGCACCGGAAGCACCCAGCGGGTGACCCAGGGCACAGGCACCGCCGTGGACGTTCATCTTGTCACGAGGGATGTTCAGCTCTTTCATGGCAGCCATAGGTACTACTGCGAAAGCCTCGTTCACTTCGTACAGGTCGACGCTGTCGGAGGTCCAGCCCAGACGGTCGTAGAGCTTGGTAAAGGCACCCACAGGTGCGGTGGTAAACCAGGCTGGCTCCTGCGCAAACTGGGAGTGACCCTTGATGGTGGCCAGTACCTTGAGGCCGCGCTTCTCGGCTTCGGATTTGCGCATCAGCACCAGAGCGGCAGCACCGTCAGAGATGGAACTGGCGTTGGCCGGGGTGACAGTACCGTCTTTCTTGAAAGCGGGCTTCAGGGTTGGAATCTTGTCGATTTTGGCGTTGCCTGGCTGCTCGTCGGTGTCGATGACAGCCTCACCCTTGCGGGAGGTGACGGTAACCGGGGTAATTTCACGCTTGAACTTGCCGGCTGCAATGGCGTCGTTGGCACGGTTGAGGGAGCCGATGGCGAACTCATCCTGGTCTTCACGGGTGAAACCGAAGTGGTCGGCACACAGCTCGCCGAACAGGCCCATGGGGTTGCCGCTGTAGGGATCCTGCAGGCCGTCGTAGAGCATGTGGTCCCAGATTTGGGCGTGGCCAAAACGGTAGCCGCTGCGGCCCTGGGGAACCAGGTAAGGGGCGTTGGTCATGCTCTCCATGCCGCCGGCAACAACGATGCTGGCACTGCCGGTGAGAATGGCGTCGTGGGCCATCATCACGGTCTTCATACCGGAGCCACACACCTTGTTCACAGTGGTACAGGGAGCGTGAACAGGGACACCAGCCTTCAGTGCCGCCTGGCGTGCCGGGGCCTGACCCAGGCCGGCAGGCAGTACGCAGCCCATCAGCACTTCATCTACATCATCAGCCGCGACACCCGCATCAGCCAGCGCGCCTTCGATGGCTTTGGCGCCAAGCTCAATGGAGGACAGGCCGGCAAACATACCCTGCATACCACCCATCGGGGTACGGGAAATCCCTACGATTACTACTGGATCAGACATGACAGAACTCTCTTTTATTTGATTCACTCAACCCGTCGATTATAAGGCGCCGCCGCCTCTGGCGAAACCCTGCCCGCTCCCGGCCTTGTTCGGGGGCCTGATTGCGGCTTTACAAGAGGAAGATCTGAATGCCAGTATGGGCGCGCCTCCGGCGCCCGGCGAGCGGGTCAGGAGCACAGTCATTGGAACTGCCGTTAAGGAATCAACATGTCTATTTCCTCCATCATTTTCCTGGTGCTGCTGGCGGGAGCGCTGCTCTACATCATCGGCATCTTCAATCAGCTGGTGGCCCTGAAAAACCGCTATGAGAACGCCTTTGCGCAGATCGAGGTGCAGCTCAAACGCCGCTACGACCTGATTCCCAACCTGGTGGAAACCGCCAAGGGTTACCTGAAACACGAGAGCGAGACCCTGGAAGCGGTGATTGCCGCGCGTAACAGCGCCATGGCCGGCCTGCAAGCCGCCGCCAGTTCACCCGGCGACAGTGGCGCCATGGCCACCCTGGGCGGAGCCGAAGGGGCCCTGGCAGGAGCCCTTGGACGACTCAATGTGGTGATGGAAGCCTACCCTGACCTGAAGGCCAACCAGAACATGATGCAGGTGTCCGAAGAGCTCACCAGCACCGAGAACAAGGTGGCCTTTGCCCGCCAGGCCTTTAACGACTCGGTTACCGCCTACAACAGCTACAAGCAGAGCTTCCCACCAGTCTTCTTTGCCGGTTTCTTCGGTCACCGCAAGGACGCCGGCCTGCTGCAATTTGAGGACTCGGCACAGCTGCAGGACGCCCCCAAGATCTCTTTCTGATCTCCCTGAACGCGGGCCTGCCGGCCCGCCCCGCCCAATCGCCGCTGCCGTGACCTCCCCATGAATTTTTTTGAACACCAGGACCAGGCCCGCAGGTACACCCGCCGGTTACTGTTGCTGTTCGCCCTGGCGGTGATCAGCCTGATTACCATCACCACACTGTTTGTCGCCGTGCTGCTGTGGTTCAGCGACGCCTACACCGGTCAGGCGGGCTCCCACATCAGTTCCGGGGGCCCCCTGTTATGGCAATTGCTCAACACCAAACTGGCACTCAGTGTGGCGGCGGTGGTGCTGACCGTGGTCGCTATGGGCAGTCTCTACAAGTGGATACAACTCTCCGGTGGCGGCGAGCGGGTGGCCGCCAGTCTTGGCGGTCGACGCCTGCAGCCCTCCAGTGAGGAGCCCTCGGAGCGCCAGCTGCTCAACGTGGTGGAGGAGATGGCCATTGCCTCCGGCACGCCGGTACCGCCGGTCTACCTGCTGGAAGAGTCCGGCATCAACGCCTTTGCCGCCGGTGACAGCATCGACGATGCCGTTATTGGCGTGACCCGCGGCTGTATGGAGCTGCTGAGCCGGGACGAGCTGCAAGGGGTTATCGCCCACGAATTCAGCCATATCCTGCATGGCGACATGCGCATCAACCTGCGTCTTATCGGCGTCCTGCACGGCATTCTGGTGATCGGCCTGATCGGCTCCATGCTGATGCGCGGCGGCTTCTATTCCAGCGGCTACAATCGCCGCAACAACCGTGATAACGGCGGCATCGTCATGCTGGGCTTGGGGCTGGTGGTGATCGGCTATTGCGGTACCTTCTTTGGCAAGCTGATCAAATCCGCTGTCAGTCGCCAGCGGGAATTTCTCGCCGATGCCTCTGCGGTACAGTACACGCGCAACCCGCCGGGTATCAGCGGCGCGCTGCAAAAGATTGGAGGCTACAGCCAGGGCGCCCTGATCCATCGCGCCAACGCCGAAGAGTTCAGCCACATGTTCTTTGGTGACGGCCTCAGCACCGCCTTTGGCGGCTGGCTGGCCACACACCCGCCACTGGAGGAGCGCATCCGCCGCGTCACCCCCGAGTGGAACGGTCGCTTCCCGCTCATCCAGCGCAGCACCCGGGGTACCGTGCCCTCCATGGCCGACCACAAGGGCGCCCCGGTAGCCGCCATGGCCCCCGCAGCGGCAGCAACCATCACAACTGCCGCCACCGACGCGTCCCTGCAACATATGGGACAACCCACACCGGAACACCTCGCCCATGCCGCCCAACTGATCGCGGCCATTCCGCTCAACCTGCAGCAGGCCGCACGGGAACCGTTTGCCGCCCGCGCCCTGATTTACAACCTGCTGATACAGCCTGAACACCAGCAGGCCCAATGGCAGCGACTGCAGGAGCGGGCACACCCGGCGGTATTCAAGCTGGCCCGGGAGCTGCACACCTCGGTCACCTCACTGCCACAACAACAGCGCCTGCCGCTGGTGGAGCTGGCCATGCCGGCACTGAAACAGCTCTCCCCCACCCAGTACCAGGTGTTCCGCGACAATGTCATTGCGCTGATCAAAACTGACTCCCGGGTAGATGTGTTCGAGTGGGCCCTCTACCGGCTGCTGATGAACGCCCTTCAGCCTCGCTCCGCCGCCACGGATGGCACGGTCAAACTGCGACACCTGGCGGTGCCCTGCCAGCAGCTGCTGAGCACACTGGCTACTGCAGGCCACGACACGGAAGCCGCCGGCCTCGGCGCCTATCGGCAGGCCATGGCGGAACTGGGCTTTGCCAATCTGCCGCTGCTGGGGGACGGGCAACTCTCCCTGCCCATGCTCGACAGCGCCATACAGCAGCTGCAGCAATTGCATCCGCTGCAAAAGCCCACCCTGCTGAAGGCCATGCTCACCTGCATCCGCCACGATGGTCAGATAGCACCGCAGGAATATGAGTTGTTCCGCGCGGTGGCAGATTGCCTGCACTGCCCCATCCCCCCACTGCTCTGACCCCCGCGCAGCCGCCGCCGGGGACTACCCCGGTGGCAGGCTTGTGTATCTTCACAGCCGCTTTTCTTGTGGCCGCTGCTATGCTGAAATGAACGACATCTAATAACAAAAGGCGGCCAATCTTAACGATGAGAGCGCTCCTATTGCTGTTGTTCTGGCCGCTGGCCGCCCTCTGCCAGGATTCCATTCAGGTAGAGTTCGACGGCAACGAAACCCTTCTGCAACTGAGCCAGTGGCAAGAGCTGGACAGCCGGCAGCTGCCCTCCCCCGAGGATCTGGCCGCGCGTCCGGACGATTTTCACTGGTTACCCCTGAACCAGAAACCTCACACCTCCCAGTACGACACCAATTTCTTCCGCATCAACCTGCGAGTGACCTATGAGGGCAGCCAACAACCTTTACTGGTGACCCAATCGGCGTTCATTCCCCGCACTACCGTGGGGATAATCGCGGGCGACAAGGTTATCTACTGGAAGGAGCTGGGAGCCGAAGAGGAGGATGGGAAGAGCGGCACCAAAACCTACGGCCTGGCGCGCCTGCCCATTAACCAGCCGGGCGATTATCAGCTGCTGATTCGTGGCAGCATCGTCGCCAGTGCCTCACTACTGCGCTACAACAAGCTCTATCTGGAAGAGGACTACCTGTCCCGCATCTTTCCCCGGCATATTTCACGCACTGCCGGCCTGGCAGGAGCCATGGGTACCTTCCTGCTCTTCTGCCTGACCCTGCTCTATTACCACTATCGTCCGCACTACCTCTATGCACTGCTGTTTATGGCCGGTGCCTTCGGCAATATCATGATTCGCGAAGGGGTGCTGTTTTTCGAGTTTCCGCTGGATACCAGTTGGTGGGCTATCTACATCCTGCCACTGGCCATCGCCTTTACCTACGGTGGCGCGCTGCTCTATATACACGACCGCATCGAGTCACAGCGCTGGAAACCCCTGCGACGCCTGCTCTACGCCAGCGGCTGGATTGCACTGCTGGTGGGCTTTGTCAATTTTGCCTTTCCCATACGTGAAAACGTGATACTGGGTCTGACCGGGCTGTCGGTCAGCATGGCAGGATTCACTCTTGCCGCTCTGTTATTGCTGGAAAACGCCTGGCGCCACGGCAAACAGGAGAAGGTACTGGCCCTCAGCCTGGGTGTATTTATCGCTATATCAATGTGGCGCAGCCTGGAGGGAATCATTGGTGAAGTGCAGAGCAGTTCGCTGCTCTACTGGTATTTTGCCTGCGACCTGGTGGCCGCCTATGTGTTTATTGATTACCTGCTGGCCTACAGCAAACACTATATCGACGCCAAAACCCGTCTTACCGCCGACCTCACCCGCTTTGACCTGGTGAGCCGCTTCAGCCACGAGCTGCGCACACCACTCAACGCTGTCATTGGCCTGGCGGACCTGCTGCAGGACGCCCGTGACACCCACAAGGTGAAGAGCTACGCCGGCATGATCCAGAGCGCGGGCCACACCTTGCTGGACCTGGTCAATGACATCCTCGACTTTTCCAAGCTGGGCACCAGCTCCATACTGCTGGCCGAAAAGCCTTTCCGCATCGACCAGGCCGCCCACGCAGTGGCGACCGCCTTCCTGCCCCGCTGCCTGGAAGCAAACCTCTACCTGCAGGTGGCCATAGAGCCCCAGACCCCGCTCTACGTGATCGGCGACGAGCTGCGCCTGAAACAGATACTCAGCAACCTGATCAGCAACGCCATCAAGTTCAGCACGCCGGACTCACGCATTGTGGTTACCTTCAGTCCCGGTGCCTGTGAGGGCGATCAGGTAGAGCTTTGTATTACCGTCAGCGACAATGGCCGCGGCATTCCGGCCGACAAGATTGAAGGCATCTTTGAACCCTTTGCCCAGGTGGACGCCGGCGATGCTACCCAATACGGCGGTACCGGTCTGGGGCTGCCGATCTGCAAAATGCTGGTAGAACAGATGCGCGGGCAGATTCATCTCGACAGCTCCCCCGGCAGCGGAACCACCTTCCGTTTCAATGTCTGGATGCAGCACGACGCCAACAGCCCGGATATCAATCGCTACCTGCGCCACCTCAGCGGCCGCCGCATCCTGCTGGTGTCTCACCTGCCACCGCTCTACCAGACCTTCGTCAATATGCTGCAACACTGGGGCGCAGAGGTGGAAGTTGCCGAACACCCCGACCAGGCTCAACAGCCACATTACGACCTGATTCTGAGCGAATCACTGGCCACTGCGGATGCCACCTTCATACCCTGGCTCAACCAGCTGCCGGATTCACAGCCGGTGGAGATCTACCAGTTCACCGAGACCACCTGGAAGGAGGAGGTGACGCACCCGAACGTGCACTTTATCAATGTGCCGGCGCCGCTGCTCGACACCCTCACCACCATTGTGGAGCACATTACTGACATCCCTCCCCCGCAGAGGAGTGAATTAACCAACCCGGCGGCCCATGTCGACCGCCACCATCATGTGCTGGTGGTGGATGACAACAAGATTAACCTCATGGTGGCGGGCAAACTGCTGGAGAGCTTTGGCGTCAGCCACGACGAGGCCTGTGGCGGTCGCGAAGCGCTGGAGCGGCTGCACGGCAACAGCCACGGCTACAGCCTGGTGCTGCTGGATTGTGAAATGCCGGACATAGACGGCTTTGAAGTCTGCCGCAGCTGGCGCCGTTACGAGCTCAAATACGATCTCGACCGGCTGCCCATTGTCGCGCTCACCGCCCATGCCCTGAATGAAGTGCGCTCCGAGTGCCTGCTGGCCGGCATGGACGATATCATCTACAAGCCCGTTGGCAGGCCCGCTCTGGCCGAGATACTGTCCAACTACCCCGGCCTGTTGCAGGCGCGTCCGGACATCACTCAGAACTCGTAACGCAAACCCACATCCACCGAACGCCCCTGCCCGGGCAGTGCCACAAACGGCTGGCTGCGATCAGCAATCCAGCCGGAAAGATAGACGCCGCCCAACGGCAGGTCATAATCGCGATCCGTCAGGTTGCGCAGCGCCAGCGAGAGATTCAACTGACGCCACTGCCAGGCTGTACTGAGGTTCACCAGGGTATAGCTGGCGGTGGTATTTTCCAGCCGACGCTCATCCACCCGGTCTTTATCAGAGACCCATTCCACTTCCAGTTTGCTGCTCCAGTTGCGACGCTCATGTTCCAGCGCCACCGTGGCGTGCAGGGGCATGATGCGGTAGAGGTCGCTGTCGTCACGTTTGCGGCTGCCACGGGTGTAGGCACCGCGACTCAGGAGACGCACTGCGCCAATGCCTTCATCCTGGAACAAAAGCCGGCCGGCAGAAAATTCGGCACCGTAGAGCTCCGCATCCAGGTTGACCAGTTGCAGCGCTGCGCGATCGGCGGTGGGAGTCTGTCGCGGGTGCAGGGTGCCGATCACGTCGGCGTCGATGTAGTCATCCACATAGGTGTACCAGGGGGTCAGCGACAACTGCCAACTGCGAGGCTGCTGACCTTCGTAGTTAAGGGTAGTGCTGACGGTATGGGCAATCTCCGGTTGCAGGTCAATATTGCCGACATAACCATTGCCGTCACCAAACCAGCCGATCATGGTCATCGCCATGGTGTTGCGCCCCCAGGAGTAGCGCTCGTAGAGACTGGGGGAGCGGGTCTTGCGGGCGTAACCAAATTCGATGCTGGTAGCCGGAGACCAGTTGTAACGCCCCAGCAAAGTCGCGTCGAAGTTGTCGTCCACCTGCCGGCGATCACGGCTGTTAAATATGACCGCAGCCGCAGCATCGGCGTTGGGCATCATTCCCATGTTCATGGTGTTGTAAGGCTGCACGTCACCGGTGTCGGTCACAACCCGCTCATAGCGCACGCCCGCCCGAGCTTGCCAGGAAGGGGTAAATGTGAGGTCAGCTTCACCGTAGAGGGCGTAACGGCTGCGCTCTCCATCATTGATATTCACGTAATCATTCGGCCCCATCATCATGAAACCGTCGACGGCCGGCCACCAGTCATCGAGGGTAAAGCGATGCCCCTCGTTGCCGATGCGCAGGGTGACGCTGTCACTGACCGGCACTTCCGCCCGCAGCTTGTAACTGATATCACGCCCCTCTGTCTGCATTGGCATTACACCGGGTTTTTCATCCGTGAAAAAACCCATCTCATGCTTCACATCCTGCCAGTTCAGCAAGGTCTCAAGCGTGCCCCAACCGTAACGGTGGCGGTACTGCAGGTTTACGCCGTTGCTGACGTTGCCCACCATATCCATGTACTGGTTGGGGAAGCCCTGATAGGGAATCTCCTGGTGACTGAGTCGCAGTACCAGCTCCTGAACCTCTCCCCTGACACCCAGCGTGAGTGCATGATTTTCGCTGCGGTAGAGCGTGTCCAGCACCGTGTCACCATTGCCATCGCGGTAGCTCTCTGCCTTGTCATTGGAGCCACTGTAGCCGAGGCTGACGTTGGCGGTGGCCAGCCAGGCCGAAAGGGATTCCGCATAGTTGCGGTTATTGCTGCGGTAGAAAAGGCCCACTTCACCGCCACTGCTCCAGGCACCCGGCTGTTCCGCGTAGCGGGGAGGCTCGGAGTCCACGGCAATGGTGCCGGCGATACTGTCACCGCCGAGACTCACCGGGGCCAGGCCGGCTATGACCTCTACGGCAGCTACGCGACTGCCATCCATGTAAGAGAGCGCCGGATTCATGTGGTTGGCGCAGGCGGAGGTGGATTCGGCGCCGTTAATCAGCAACTTGATGCGGTCGTCGTTAAGGCCGCGCATGATGGGCAGGGACGAGACGCCTCCGCCGCTGGCGGCAACAATGCCTTCACTGCTCAGCAGCCGGGTAATGTCGCCGGTTTGCTTTTGATTCAGCAGTGGATACCCCACCACATCAATCTGCTCAATGGAGTCCTGCCCCGCCCACGCAATCGCACTGGCCAGAACAGTGGCTCCGGTCATTAACCCCCGCTGTACGGCGCGCATTGCTGCCTGGCGCCGGCTCCCCACAGTAATCGGCATAATGCCTTTCCCCTATATTATTAAGCGGGGATATTTTATGGGTTTGGCAGGGATGCGGGGATGCGACACAGTGTCGCACCGGCGGTGCGCCAGACACTCAGAAGCGGCATTACCGCAAGCCATAAAAAAACCCGGCACAAGCCGGGCTTTTTATCAGCGTAGCAGAGCTTATGGCCCGGCTTGATCCACTGGTACTGCTATCAGGTGGGACTGCTATCAGGTGGGGCTGCCGGACATCTGCGACTGGATGTAGTTGGGCAGGCCGATCAGCTTGATCAGGCCCACGTGCTGCTCCAGCCAGTAGATGTGATCCATCTCGGTGTCATTGAGCAGTGACTCCAGCATCTCGCGGGTCACGTAATCACGCTCCTCTTCACAGGCGGTGATGAGGTTACGCAGGTTTTCCGCCACTACCTTTTCGGCAGCCAGGTCATTTTCCAGCATCTCCTGCACGTTGCTGCCCACCTTGATAGGGTCGCGGGAAGCGGTGTCCGGCTTGCCTTCGAGGAAGAGAATGCGCTCGACAATACGGCGGGTGTGGTCCATCTCTTCTTCGATTTCATGGGTCAGCTGCGCATGCAGCTTTTCAATGCCCCAGTCCTCATACATCTTGGCGTGTGCCAGGTACTGGTCCATGGAGCTGAGTTCCATGGTCAGCTGCTTGTTCAGCATATCAATAATTCGTTGAACGCCCTGCATGGTGTCACTCCTCGATCATGGATTGCAGATAGTTTTCGATACCAACATTGGCGATCAGGAACTGCTGGGTCTCCAGCCAGTCCACATACTCCTCTTCGTACTCCAGGATCTCTTCCAGCAGCTCGCGGCTGACGTAGTCCTGCTCTTTCTCGCACAGCTCAATGGCATCTCGCAGAACCGGAATCTGGTCCAGCTGGAAAGCCAAATCGCATTTCAGCATCTCCTCGGAGTGCTCACCAATGCGCAGCTTGCCCAGGTCTTGCAGGTTCGGCAGCCCTTCGAGAAACAGGATACGTTCGATCAGGTCGTCCGCCTGCTTCATATCCTTGATCGATTTTTTGTAGGCTTTTTCGTTCAGCTCCTTGAGGCCCCAGTTGCGGAACATGCGAGCGTGCAGAAAGTACTGGTTGATGGAGGTTAACTCGTGAAAAAGCACCTTGTTGAGGGTACTGATCACGCTGCTGTTACCTTTCATGGAACATCTCCCTTGTCGAATCTGATGCGCGCTTGCCAACGTCTGCCGTGACGCCACCGCCAAGCCCTGGAGTTCGTGTAAGCATAGTACAACCGCGCGTGTGAACGGTATTATTTCACTCTCAGGAAAAAATACAATATTTCTTTATTTTTCAATTAGTTAGTAATGATATTAAGATGTAATCTTATTTAGCTTTGTATCTGGCATCGATTCCCGTTTCTGCGTTCCCGCAGCACGAAAACAGAGCAGTTCCAAACTCAGGCATGAGGACGCAGTGGCTGTCGTGCCAGCCACAAGAGACGACCGCCAAGCAGCAGGCAGGAGCCGGTCAGTCCCACCAACAATGCCAGCCAGAAACCGGCCGCCGCCATGGGCTCACCAAACCAGCCGGCGACGCCTGCGCCATAGCCCAGCGGCAACGCGATCAACCAGTAACAGATCAGTACCAGCCCCAGTGGCACTCGCGTGTCCTGATAACCCCGCAATATGGCATTGCAGGAGACCTGGATGTGATCCGGCAACTGATAACAGGCCATCCACACAAACAGTCCTGCCGCCAGCAGGTGTACCTCGGGATCGGTGGTGTACCAGTCGACAACCGTGTGCCGGAACAGCAGCAACAGACTCATGGAGATCAGCGCCAGCAGGATCGACGCCACCACCCCGGTAATGGCCACCGCGTTGGCGTGGCCTTGCCGCTGCTGCCCCAGGAAGTAACCGACACGGATGGTGAGCGCCTGCGCCAGACTGAGTGGCAACATAAAAATCAGGTAGGACGTACTCAGGGCAATCTGGTGACTGGCCACCGCCAGCGTACCCAGTGGTACCAGCATCAACGCGATGACAGAGAAGATGGATACCTCGGCGAATACCGCCAGCGCAATGGGCACCCCCAGCCTTGCGATAGCCCAGATTCGGGACGGGTGCGGCCAGCCCATGCCGGTGTGCCAACGCACCTGATCATAGCGGGCCGGTTTGCTGGTGTAGGCCAGCACCACCAGTGCCTGCACCCAGAGGCTGAACGCCGTGGCCCAGCCACAGCCGGCACCACCCAGCTCCGGCATTCCCCATTGCCCGTAGATCAGTGCGTAGTTGAGGGGAATATTAAGCAGGAAGGCCAACAGGCTGGCGAACATAAACGGGTAGGTGCGCCCCATCCCTTCGGAGAAGGCTCGCAGGCTGGCAAACAGGGCCGCTCCCGGGGCACCGACCGCCACTGCAGCCAGGTAATCGCTGCTGATGCCGATCAACCGCTCCTCCGCCTGCATCAGGCGCAACAGTGGCTCCACATTGCACAGCAGTACCATTGCCAGCGCCGCCACCAGCATGGCCAGCCACAGGCTCTGCTGCACAGTCTCCACAATCTGCTGTGGCTGCCGGGCGCCGTGATAACGGGCCACCATGGAGGTAGACGCGATCATCAGCCCGCACAAAAACAGGTAGATCGGCAGCCAGATGCTGTTGCCCACCGCCACCGCCGCCAGGTCGTCAGCGTGATAGTTACCGGACATCACCGTATCCACCACCCCCATGCCGGTGGTAAAAACCTGTGCCGCCAGCAGCGGGCTGGCGAGACGCACTAATTGACTCAGTTCGCGGCGAAAAACAGTAAACACGGGTACGGATCCGGAGTGACAGGCGGGCAAAGCGCTGCATTCTAGCAGCCACGCCTGCGGCGAGCACCGACTATCCGATTCCCCGGTTCTCTCCGCCGCCAGTCCAGCCACCTGCCCGCGCCAGCTTTGCTATACTCGCCCCTCGATCTGCCAACCCTGCCAGTGACGGCTGCAGCCACCGCCACCGGCCGTCACCATCCATTGCTGTGGAGTGCACCATCCAACATGTTGTCTGTCACCGAAGCCCTGCAGCAGATACTGCAGCACGCCGACCCCATCACTGACACCGAAAGCCTGGCCCTGCTGCAGGCCCACGGACGGGTATTGGCGGCACCACAATACTCCACCCTTGATGTGCCCCCCGCCGACAACAGCGCCATGGATGGCTATGCCTTCCGCTACGCCGATCACCACCAGCAGGGGCCGCAAACGTTTGCCGTTTCCCAGCGCATTACGGCCGGCAGCCCGCCGCAACCCCTGCAGACCGGTACCGCAGCCCGTATTTTTACCGGCGCCGAAATTCCCGCCGGCGCCGATACCGTGGTGATGCAGGAGCAGTGCGAAGCGGATAAAGACGCCGCCACCGTACAGGTGCCCGCGGGCGTGGAGCTGAACAACAATATCCGCCCCCGCGGCCAGGATATCCGCAGTGGCGCCGAAGTGGCCGCCGCGGGGGATCTGCTCACCCCGCAGCGCATGGGATTGCTGGCCTCCATTGGTGTCGCCGAGGTGCCTGTGTATCGCCGCCTGCGGGTGGCCATCATGTCCACCGGCGATGAGCTGACGGAACCGGGACAGCCGTTGTCAGCCGGTAAAATCTATAACTCCAACCGCTACCTGCTGGCGGGGCTGATTGCCAAAATGGGGATGGAGCTGGTTGACCTGGGCTGTGTGGCCGATAACGCCGCGGCCACGGAAGCAGCCCTGGAGCGCGCCGCCGCCAGCGCCGATGTGATTATCAGCTCCGGCGGGGTCTCCGTGGGCGAAGAGGATCACGTCAAAAACGCCGTGGAGAAGCTCGGCACCCTGCAACTGTGGAAGATCGCCATCAAGCCGGGCAAACCTGTGGCATTCGGAAAAATTGGCACTACCCCCTTCTTCGGCCTGCCCGGGAACCCGGTCTCCACCTTCATTACCTTTTTGCTGTTCGCGCGCCCGTTCCTGCAGCGCTTGCAGGGGCAGCAGCCAGTCGCCTTCCGGGGCCAACACTTCCCCGCAAGTTTCAACCGCCGTAAAGCCTCGGTCCGGCGGGAGTTTATGCGGGTCAGGATGGATGACGCAGGCCGGATGCACACTCACCCCAACCAGAGCTCCGGCGTACTCACCTCCACCAGCTGGTCCAACGGGCTGGCGGTACTGGAGGAGAACCGGGTGATTCAGGAAGGCGACCCCGTGGAAGTGATCTTCTACGACCAGCTGTTCTGACCCCGCCAGCCCCACATACCTTGAGGAGAACCACTATGGACCCCAAAACCCAAACCGAGCTGGAAGCCGCTGCGTTCCGCCGCCTGCTGCAACACCTGGATGAGCGCAAGGATGTCCAGAATATTGAGCTGATGAACCTGGCGGGTTTCTGCCGCAACTGCCTGAGCAAATGGCTGATGGCGGCGGCGGAAGATCGTGGCGTTGAGATGAATTACGACCAGGCCCGGGAGCAGGTCTACGGTATGCCCTACGACGAGTGGAAGGCCAAATACCAGAAGCCGGCCACCGAAGAACAGCTGGCGGCCTTTAACCAGCAAGAGAAGCACTGAGCAACCAGACGGCGACGGAGCGGCCTGCCATGAGCGAGATCCACATCGAGCAGCTGTACATCTATCCGGTCAAGTCCCTGCGCGGGATCGCGGTGAACAACTGGCCAGTGACACCGCAGGGGTTGCTGTACGACCGCCAGTGGATGCTGGTGATGCCCAACGGTCGCTTTGTGTCGCAGCGACAGCTGCCGCAGATGGCGCTGATCGATACAGCCCTGGAAGACGGCAGCCTGCTGCTCAGCCGCGATGGCCACGGGCAGGTCAGCCTGCCGCTCTCGCCCTCCGCGGAAGGACTCGTTCGTCCAGCCGCGGTGTGGGACGACAACTGCATCGTCACGGAAGCCTCGGCAGAGGCCTCTGCGTGGCTGACACAGGTACTGCAGGCGCCCCGGCCCCTGACACTGGTGCAGCTGGCGCCCGGCCACCAACGCCTGCAATCACAGCCAGAACGTTTCGGTGCAGATACCCACACACAGTTTGCCGATGCGGCACCCTTCCTGGTGGCTGCAAGCAGCTCCCTGGCGGCGCTCAACCAGACCCTGCAGCAACGCCAGCTGGCAGCCGTGGACATGCGCCGCTTCCGGCCCAACATTGTCCTCAGCGGCCTGCAGCCGTTCGAAGAACATCAACTCAGCCAGCTGCGCCATGGTGACGGCTCACGGCTGTGGCTGCGGGATCATTGCGAACGCTGCATTATCACCACCATCGACCCGGATACTGCGGTCAAAGATCCCCGGCGCGAGCCCTACCCGACCCTGGCATCCATTAATGCCATGCCCGGTAAGCCACGGGCGGCGGCATTTGGTGTTAACGCGACGGTGGAGGGGCTGGCGGCGGAGTGCCGCTGGCAGGCAGGAGACGCACTGAAGCCCCTGACAGCGGACTGAGCAGGGGCAAAAGCCTGGCTTTAGCGGAGACGTACCTTTAGCGGGGAACAGGTCGCGGCAACAGGGCCCGGAATCAGGCGCTGTCGCGGCGAATCGGGGCCGGGACTACCTCATCCCCCTGGTAGGTGGGGTCGAGAATCTGCAGGTAGGTGAGCCACTCCTGGTAGACATAGCGGGCCAGCTGTAGCCGGTCCAGCTCGGGGAAGCCATCCCGGTCCGGAGCCGTCAGGGGCTCCTTCTTTTCGTTCAGTCCCACCCAGCAACGGCTGACAGCTACATAAACCAGCTGACAGATGCCATAGCGGCGATGATAGATTTCGTGGACCTTGAGTCCGTACAGATCAGACATCCCTGTTTCCTTAGTGCTTACGGTGCTTACCATCTTCATGACAGCCGGTATTTACGTTCCGGCAACCTGATTACGCCGTGCTACAGCCCTCTTCCACGGCTGCTTCGATTGATAGTAGATCAATTTTCAGCCTCCCACCAGTCATGGCACCCCATCCGTCGAAACGCTAGAATGTGCATCCGAATTTGACGAGACACTGAGCAGTATGATCCCCGGTATTCGTGAAACCTCGCCCGTGCAGGCCAACTACCTGGCCTACCTGGAGGCGCTGCGCGCCTGTGGCTTTGAAGGTGACCTCAACCCTGACTACGCCAATCGCACGGTGCTGGCCACCGACAACTCCATTTATCAGGTGTTGCCCCAGGGGGTGGTCTACCCGAAAAACGCCGCCGACCTGGTGCGCCTGACCGAGCTCAGTAATCTCAAGCAGTTCCGGGATATCGTCCTCAGCCCCCGTGGCGGCGGCACCGGCACCAACGGCCAGTCCCTCACCGATGGCCTGATTGTGGACCTGTCCCGGCACATGAACAAAATCCTCGAGATCAACCCGAAGGAGCGCTGGGTCCGGGTGCAGTCCGGAGTGGTCAAGGATCAGCTCAACGCCGCCCTCAAGCCCCATGGCCTGTTTTTCGCGCCGGAACTATCCACCAGTAACCGCGCCACCATCGGCGGCATGATCAATACCGACGCCTCCGGCCAGGGCTCCTGCCTCTACGGCAAGACCCGCGACCATGTGCTGTCGCTGACCACCGTGTTTATGGACGGCAGCGAATGGACCTCCTCACCCCTGCCAGCGGAGGAGTTCAATGCCGTGGCCTCGCGCCAGGACCGGGTGGGCATGCTGCACCGCGTCGTCAACGATATCCAGCGCGAGCACGCCGGTGCCATTGCCGAGCGCTTCCCGAAGCTGAATCGCTGTCTCACCGGTTACGACCTGGCCCACATCCGCACTGACGACGGTCACTTCGACCTCAACAGCATCCTCTGCGGCAGTGAAGGCACCCTGGGCTTTATCACCGAGGCCAGGCTCAACCTGCTGCCGATTCCCAAGGTCTCGGCGCTGGTCAACGTCAAGTACGAAAACTTCAACGCCGCCCTGCGCGACGCCACCGAGCTGATGAAGTCCGGCCCCACCTCCATCGAGACGGTGGACTCCAAAGTGCTCAACCTGGCCATGAACGACATTGTCTGGAACAGCGTCGCCGACTTCTTCCCCGCCACCCCGGGCAAACAGGTCCAGGGCATCAACCTGGTGGAATTTACCGCCGACGATGAAGATCTGCTGAAAGACAATATCGCCCGCCTCACCGAACAGCTGGACCTGGCTGCCGCCGATGGCAGCGCCGTGAGCATTGGCTACTCGGTGGCCTGGGGCTCCGACGCCGTCAACAAGATCTGGGGCATGCGCAAAAAGGCCGTGGGCCTGCTGGGTAATGCGGAAGGTGAAGCGCGCCCTATTCCGTTTGTGGAAGACACCGCGGTGCCTCCGGAAAACCTCGCCGATTTTATTCTCGAGTTCCGCCAGCTACTGGACGAGAACAACCTGGCCTACGGCATGTTTGGCCATGTGGACGCCGGGGTGCTGCACGTACGCCCGGCCATCGACATGAAAGACCCGGAGCAGGAGAAGCTGGTTCGCACCATCTCCGATCGCGTCACCGCGCTGACCCGCAAGTACAACGGCCTGCTCTGGGGTGAACACGGCAAAGGCGTGCGCTCCGAGTACGCCCCGGAATTCTTTGGCGATCTCTACCCGCAGCTGCAACGCATCAAGTCCATCTGCGACCCGCGCAACCAGCTCAACCCGGGCAAGATCGCCACACCGGACAGCCGCTTTGAACTGGCCAGCATTGATGGCGTGACCACCAGAGGCCAGGAAGATCGCAAGATCCCGGTGCAGGTCTGGGAGGGCTACAGCGAGGGCATGTACTGCAACGGCAATGGTGTCTGCTACAACTGGAATCCCGACGACCCCATGTGCCCGTCGTGGAAAGCCACCCGCCAACGCATCCACTCGCCCAAGGGCCGCGCATCACTGATTCGTGAATGGCTGAAGCAGCTGAGTGAGCGTGGTGTGAACCCGCTGACCGAGAGCGCAGAGGTCAAACAGACCCCGTTTATCAGCTCCCTCTACCGTCGCACCCTCAACACCCTGGCCAAGCGCCGCGGCGAATACGACTTCTCCCATGAGGTGATGGAGTCCATGGCCGGCTGCCTGGCCTGTAAATCCTGTGTCGGCCAGTGCCCCATCAAAGTGGACGTACCCAGCTTCCGCAGCAAGTTTATGGAGCTCTACTACGGCCGCTACCTGCGCCCGCTGAAGGACTACTTTATCGGTGGCCTGGAGTTTATGGTGCCGGCGTTGTCGGAGGTGCCGTGGCTCTACAACGGCATCATGAAGTTCGCCCCCACCCGCTTCCTGCTGGATCGCGTGGCCGGCATGGTGGACAGTCCGCTGCTGTCCGGCGTGCGCCTGGACGCCCGCCTGCAGGAGTTGGGGGTGCACTACGCCATCGACGACCACATCAGTGAACTCTCTGAGGAAGAACGCCAGAGAGCGGTGATCGTGGTGCAGGATGCCTTTGTCAGCTATTTCGAAACCGGCCTGCTACTGGATCACCTGATGCTGCTCAAGCGCCTCGGTTTTATCCCGCTGCTGGCACCTTACAAGCCCAACGGCAAACCCCTGCATGTGCACGGTTTCCTGAAAGCGTTCGCCAAAACCGCCGGCAATACCGCTCAGTTCCTGCGGACACTGAACGACACCGGTATTCCCCTGATCGGTATAGAGCCTTCCATGACGCTGGCCTATCGCAGCGAGTATGAGAAAGTGCTGCCCGGCAAGGCACCAAAGGTTGAGCTGCTGCAGGAGTGGCTGGCACGCCAGGGCGAACAACTGCAGCAACACCGCGACAGTTTCGACGCCGGCGACTTCCGTCTGCTGGCCCACTGCACTGAGAAAACCAACGCCGCGGCATCGATGAAGGACTGGGGTACGGTGTTTACCGCACTGGGACAGACACTGGGCCAGGTGGACGTGGGCTGCTGCGGCATGGCCGGCACCTTCGGCCACGAGAGCCGCAACCTGCAGACCTCAAAGACCATCTTCCAGCAGTCCTGGGACAAGGTGGTAAGAGACCCTGCCAACCAGGGCAAACTGATGGCCACCGGTTACTCCTGCCGCAGCCAGGTCAAGCGCCTGGCGGATCTGCAAATGCCGCATCCGGTGCAGGTGCTGTTAAAGCAGCTGAAGGGATAAGAACCACAGCGGTCAAAGACAGTGAACACAAAGCGGGGGCCAATTGGCCCCCGCTTTGTATGGGTCGTAATGACCCGGCCCTATTCCTGCTGCCTCCATATCCTGAGCGGGACGCCCTCACAGCCGTGTCAAAAGAACGATCAACAGTACAGACACCCAGCAAGCTACCAGTGTCCTGATCACATTCGAATTGTTCCACCTCGATTCAAATTGAACGCGCGCAAGCCTGAGATCAGCATCACTCAATGCGTCCACATCCAATGCCTGCAACCTGTTGTTCAGCGGCACGTTGATCACTATCGTCGGCAGTTGAACGCCTGCAATGTACGCAACCGCAGCCAACACCAGCAGAAGAAAATCCACCCCATCCAATAGTCTGCCCCCCAGGA
Organism: Pseudomaricurvus sp. HS19; assembly: GCF_009857815.1. Taxonomy (GTDB): domain Bacteria; phylum Pseudomonadota; class Gammaproteobacteria; order Pseudomonadales; family Cellvibrionaceae; genus Pseudomaricurvus. The sequence continues at coordinate 1,598,527 of NZ_WVVW01000001.1, forward strand.
AAGCTGCGGCCACTACAGCTACCACTGAACCGACCCAGACCGAGATAAAGACCGGCTGGTTATTCTGGATAACACGGTCGGTCACCTGAAAGGCCCGAATAAAATCCCTGTCGCTCAGGCTTTTTATGCCTGGCATTACCACAACGGCGTACGCAAACAGAAAACCCGCAACCAGCGAACAGAGAAGAGTCGCCGTAATTAACGCCGCGTGAAATATACCCATCATCCTGTCCTGCTCCCTGGTCCTTTGACTGTCACACCCCAACGTCCTGCATAGGCACTCATATTCGCCATACCGGGTTCGCTATGCTATCTTGCGCGACCGTAAAATTATCTGAACACCTGTAAATTATATTATGAACAAAACAGCACACTTCTGGGCCTGGATGCTACTGTTCGTCAGTTTCGTCTGGGGGGTTGAGTTTTCCCTGGTGCACCAGGCACTCGACAAGCTGACCCCACACCTGTTCAACGCTGTTCGTTTTTTGATCGCCGTTATCACCCTGCAACTGTGGTGCCTGTGGCGGGGAACGCGCCTGACCTTGCTGGAAAATACTGACACGCTCAAACATGGCGTTGTGCTGGGTACCCTGCTCTACGCGGGATTTGCGACCCAAAGCATCGGTTTACAGTACACCACTGCCAGTAATGCCGGCTTTATCACCGGCCTGAATTGCGTGATGGTGCCTATCATTGCCGCCCTGTGGTTACGACAGAAGATGCGCTACTGGGTCTGGCTCGGTGTCGGCTCCGCCACCATGGGTACCTTTTTCCTGACCGGCGGCGTGTCAGGCTTCGGTGTTGGTGAATCCTGGGTCATGATCTGCGCCCTGTCGTTTGCCCTGCACATTGTCTATACCGGCATCTATACACAGGAAGCCGATGCCCTGTCCCTGTCACAAGTACAGCTGATCACCGTCACCGTACTCAGCGCCCTTTCGGCCATCATTTTTGAGCGCCCGGCGCTGACGGACGCAGCCGACATCCTTATTTTTAACCCACACTGGCAGCCCTGGATCGCCATCCTGATTGGCGGGATATTGGGAACCGGCCTGGCGTATGTGGCACAAACCATCGGCCAGAAGTTTCTTGAATCCTGGCGGGTCGCTCTCATCTACACCACCGAACCACTCTTTGCAGCCGTTGGCGGTGTATTGATACTGGGCGAATCGCTCAGTGCCCTGGCCTGGCTGGGTGGGCTCTTTATTCTGGCGGGGATGCTGGTAGCCGAGCTGATTGACTGATTGGAGTCGGAAGAACGCTGGCAGCCCCCTCTGTTTTTGATACCTGCGCCTCAGCCCTTCGGGTTGTGGCTGGAACGCCGCCAACCGGCGTTACCTGCCACTCATTCAGACACACGAAATGCATTCCTGCTTGCTGATTTGACTGTGTTTTAGCCGCAACAGTGATCGTCCAATTAGTGTGAACAGGCACTGGCATTCATGTTATCTTTCACGGCCTTCAAATAGAAACAATTGCGATTCCGCGAGGCCCTTGGTGGTATGAGTGTGTTTTGGATTCTGCTATTGCCGCTGGTTGGCATCCTGCTGCCGGTGTTGTTCGCCCGCGCTGGCCGTACCCCCGTCGCCTGGCTGACAGCATTGACACCTGCACTGGCACTGGCGGTACTGTTACAGCAGGCACCGGTTGTATTTTCCCACACGGTGCCGGTCTATTCCGCTCCCTGGGTGCCGTTACTGGGGCTGGAACTCTCGCTGCATCTGGACGGGTTGGCCTTTCTGTTTTGTCTGCTGATTCTCGGCATTGGCCTGCTGGTTATCCTGTACGCCCGCTACTACCTGTCGGACAGGGACAATATGCCTCTGTTCTACTCCTACCTGTTGTTCTTCATGGTGGCGATGCTGGGTGTGGTACTGTCCAGCAACCTGTTGCAGCTGTGGCTGTTCTGGGAGCTCACCAGTATCAGCTCCTTCCTGCTGATCAGCTTCTGGTGGCACCAGACTGAAGCCCGCAAGGGCGCGCGCATGGCCCTGACAGTAACCGGTTTCGGCGGCCTGGCACTGCTGGCCGCGCTGCTGCTGATCGGCCACGTCACCGGCACCTATGAGTTGCGCGAAGTGCTCACCATGGGTGAGGTGCTGCGCAACAGCGAATACTACTACGCGATTTTGGCCCTGTTCCTGTTGGGGGCTTTCACCAAGTCGGCCCAGTTCCCGTTCCACTTCTGGCTGCCCCACGCCATGGCGGCGCCCACTCCCGTATCTGCCTATCTCCACTCCGCCACCATGGTAAAGGCAGGTGTGTTCCTGCTGGCGCGTTTTTATCCGGCTCTGGCGGGCACCGAGGCCTGGTTTGTGGCGGTATCCCTGACGGGCATGGCCACCATGCTGGTGGGTGCCTACATCGCTCTCTTCAAGCACGATCTGAAAGGCCTGCTGGCCTATTCGACGGTCAGCCATCTGGGACTGATCACCCTGCTGCTGGGATTGGGTACCGATCTGGCGGCAGTGGCAGCGGTGTTCCACATCATCAATCACGCGGTGTTCAAGGCCTCGCTGTTTATGGCCGCCGGTATCATTGATCACGAATCCGGCACCCGTGACATGCGCAAGCTCAATGGCCTGTGGAAGTACATGCCCTGGACCGCCACGCTGGCGATGGTGGCGGCCTCTTCCATGGCCGGGGTGCCGCTGCTGAACGGCTTCCTCTCCAAGGAGATGCTGTTTTCCGAAACCCTGGATCAATCCACACTCGGCGCGCTCTCCTGGTGGATTCCGTTACTGGCGACGGCTGGTGGCGCCTTTGCGGTGGCTTACTCCCTGCGCTTTATGCACGACGTGTTCTTTAATGGTGAGCCCATCAACTTGCCCCGCACCCCCCATGAGCCACCGCGTTATATGCGGGTGCCGGTGGAAGTGCTGGTGGTGCTGTGTCTGCTGGTGGGGATCTTCCCCCAGTTTATGGTGGGGGATCTGCTGAATACCGCCTCCATGGCGGTGCTGCAAGGCACAGTGCCGCAATACAGCCTGGCGGTATGGCACGGCTTCAACTTCCCCCTGTTGATGAGTGCCCTGGCGATTGCCGGTGGTCTGACGCTCTACATTAACCGTCGTCACCTGTTCGATTTTCAGATGCTGTTTGTGGAGCATGATGCCAAGTATGTCTTTGACAACATGGTGAAAAGGCTGATTGCAGGCGTTACCCGCCTGCACCAGTGGCTGGACGATGGTTCCCTGCAGCGCTCCATGTTTCTGTTGATTCTGCTGGCTCTGCTGGTGAGCGCAGGCCCCCTGTTTGCGCTGGTGAATACCGTGGGCAGCCACCCACAGCTGCCCATCAACTGGGTGGTGGGTTTTTGCGCGATGATGCTGATTATCGCCACCTTTGTGACACTGTGGTGGAGCCACCTGCGCCTGGTGGCCCTGATCGCCCTGTCGGTCGTAGGGCTGATCGTCTCCATCGCCTTCGCCTATTTTTCTGCACCGGATCTGGCCTTGACCCAGCTGTCAGTGGAAGTAGTCACGATTCTGCTGTTTCTGTTGGCGCTGTTCTTTTTACCGCAGAAAAGTCCCACGCTCGACAGCAAGCTCACGATCATCGTGCGGGATTTCAGTGTCGCCGCCCTGTTCGGCAGTGTGATAGGCACAGTCTGCTACGCCATGCTGACCCGATCCCCCGACACCATTTCCGATTTCTTCGTGGAGAACAGCAAGCCCGGCGGCGGTGGCACCAATGTGGTGAATGTGATCCTGGTGGATTTTCGCGGTTTTGACACCCTGGGCGAAATCACCGTGCTGGGCATTGCGGCATTGGGCATCTATAAGCTGCTGGCACAGATGCTGGTGTACATGCCCTCGGCGGACAGCAAGGGCTTTCGCTGGTCCAAGGAGCGACACCCCTTCCTGCTGGCGGTGGTGTCCCAGAGTTTGCTGCCATTGGCGCTGCTGGTGTCGGCCTACATTTTCCTGCGTGGACACAACATGCCTGGCGGCGGCTTTATTGCCGGCCTGATTACCGCCATCGCCCTGATTCAACAATACGTGGCCCACGGTGTGGAGTGGATGAAAGAGCGCATGCCCATCAATTATCTGGGGCTGATTGCCAGCGGTCTGTTGATCGCCACCCTCTCCGGCCTGGGCAGCTGGGCCTTTGGCCGCAACTTCCTGACCACCTGGTTTGATTATTTCTACCTGCCGCTGGTGGGCAAGTTCGAGCTGGCCAGTGCCATGGTGTTTGATTTTGGTGTGTACCTCACGGTGATCGGAGCCACGCTGCTGATACTGGCCAACCTGGGCAAGCTCACCACCAGTGAGCGACTGAAGGTGGGGAGCAACTGATGGAATTTATTTTTGCAGTCAGTGTGGGGGTCATGACCACAGCGGGTATCTACCTGATGCTGCGGGCACAGACCTTCCCGGTGATCCTGGGCCTGACCCTGCTCTCTTACGCCGTGAACCTGTTTCTGTTTGCCAGTGGCCGGCTGACGGTTAACGGCGCAGCCATCGTGGGCCACAGTGAGCAGCTGGCGGACCCACTGCCACAGGCACTGGTATTGACCGCTATCGTGATCGGCTTTGCCATGACCGCCTTTGTGCTGATTCTGGCGATTCGCGCCCGTTCGGATCTGGGCAATGACCAGGTGGATGGCCGCGAGCTGCCACCTGAGCGCAGCGCCCTGGAAGAGGCGCTGGCCAATCGCGTGGAAAAACTGTCTGCGGTTCACAAAGCCCGTAACGACAAGCCAGCGCGCAATAAAAGGAAACCGAGTTGATGTTGCAGCATTTGCCTGTACTGCCGCTGTTGATTCCCCTGCTGGGCGGGATCCTGTTACTGCTGCCACCCCTTGCCGATGACCGTAACCGCCAGCGGATTATGGGGACAGTGCTGGCGCTGCTGCAGCTGATCGTCGCGGTGTACCTGTTGTGGACGGTGCATCAGCATGGCTCCCGGGTATACGCCATGGGGGACTGGCAGCCCCCCTTCGGCATCCTGCTGGTTGCCGATCGCCTGGCGACCTTGCTGCTGGTGCTCACCGCCATATTGTTACTGTGCGTGCAGCTGTTCAGCAGCGCGGGTGAAGATGAAAAAGGCAAGTTTTTCCATCCCTTGCTTATGTTCCAGACCCTCGGTATCCAGGGGGCTTTTCTCACCGGTGACCTGTTTAACCTGTTCGTCTTTTTTGAGGTGCTGCTGATCGCCTCCTATGCGCTGTTGATTCATGGCGGAGGCGCGCAGAAGACGCTGGCCAATGTGCACTATGTGAGCCTGAACCTGGCGGGTTCGGCCTTGTTCCTGTTTGCCCTGGGTATCATGTACGGGACTTTCGGTACGCTCAACATGGCCGATATGCAGCAGAAGGCGGCGCAGATCCACTCTGACGATATGCGTCTGGCCAGTGTGGGGGCCATGTTGCTGCTGGTGGTATTTGGCCTCAAGTCGGCCATGATGCCCCTGCACTTCTGGATGCCCAGAGCCTATGCCGTGGCACCGGCGCCGGTGGCAGCCCTGTTTGCCATTATGACCAAAGTGGGTATCTATAGCCTGTGGCGGGTGCACTCTGGCATCTTCGGCGACAACGCCGGTGAGCTGGCCAATATTGCCCAGCCCTGGCTATGGCCGCTGGCCTGGCTCACCGTGGTGATTGGCATCATCGCCACCCTGGCCAGCCAGACCCTGCGCGAACTCACCGCCAACCTGGTGATTATTTCGGTGGGCAGCCTGTTGCTGATGGTGGCATTGAACACCCCTGAAGCCACCGCCAGCGGCCTTTACTATCTGGTGCACAGCACCCTGGCGACGGCGCTGATGTTCCTGGTGGCCGGATTGATTGTAGAGCAGCGGGGTAAGGCCGAGGATCGTTTTGTACAGGCCCGCCCACTGGCACAACCGGTGCTGCTCGGTGCACTGTTCTTTATGGCGGCGTTGGCCCTGATCGGTATGCCGCCCGTGTCCGGCTTTATTGGCAAGGCGCTGATGCTGAAGGCTGCCCTGGCGGGGAATCAGGCCGCCTGGGTGTGGCCACCCATACTGCTGGCCAGCCTGGCAGCGCTGGTGATGCTGTCCCGTTCCGGCGGCACCCTGTTCTGGCGTGCCCGCGGCGATCATCCCGATGACACCCGCGCTCACCCTGCCCAGCTGGCCGCGGTAATCCTGCTGGCAATTATATTTCCGGTCATGGTGGTGTTTGCTGGCTGGATCACTGACTTTGCACAACTGGCAGCCGCAGAGATGCAACAGGGTATGGTGTTGAACCTGCCAGGAGGTGACGATGCTTAAGCGACTCTTTCCCATGCCGCTGCACACCGGCATTTTATTGGTGGTGTGGCTGCTGCTGAACAGCTTCACGGTGGGGCATCTGGTGTTGGGATTTATTCTGGCCACCATCATCCCCTGGCTGGCGGCGCCACTGAGTGATCCCCATGCCCGCGTTAAAAAGCCCCTGAAGGGCGCCCGTTATCTGTTGATGGTACTGTGGGATATTGTGGTCTCCAACTTCGAAGTGGCGGGTCGCATCCTGCGCTCCAACCGCCATTTGCGCCCGGGCCTGGTTGCCTTGCCACTGGACTTGCAAGGGCAGTTTCCATTGGCGGTGCTGGCCAGCACCATCTCTCTTACTCCCGGTACCGTGAGTGTGGATATTTCCGAAGATATGCAGTGGCTCTACATTCACGCCCTGCATGTGGACGATGAACAACGGTTGATTGATCGAATTAAAACGCGCTACGAAGCGCCGCTGCGGGAGATTTTCGCATGCTGAATATGGTATTGATGGCCGTGTCGGTCATGGTAGGGCTGGCACTGGTGCTGAACAGCATCCGCCTGCTGATCGGCCCCTCCTCCGCCGACCGTATCCTGGCGCTGGATACCCTTTATATCAACAGTATCGCGCTCATCGTATTGCTGGGGTTGTACTTTGCCAGTGACATGTACTTTGAGTCCGCCCTGCTGATTGCCATGCTGGGTTTTGTCAGTACCGCAGCACTGGCCAAGTACATGCTGCGCGGCGATATCATCGAATAGGCGCTGCGGCACAATACAATAGGAGAACCAGGCTGTGTTATTGGTTATGGAAGTACTTGCCTCTTTTCTGCTGATTATGGGCGGGGTGTTTATTCTGATCGGCGCCCTCGGCATGGTGAAGCTACCGGACTTCTACACCCGCCTGCACGCCCCCACCAAAGCCACGACACTGGGTATCGGCTGCATACTCATCGCCTCCATGGCACTGCATGCCCTGCGCGGCGATGGCCTCTCCATTCAGGAACTGGTTATCAGCCTGTTCCTGTTTATCACCGCGCCCGTATCCGCCTATATGGTGGCAAAAGCGGCACTGCAAAGACGCACCGCTTTTCTGGAGGGGACGCGCAACGCCGACATGAGCGAAGATATCCTGGAGCGGCGGGCCCCGGATAGCAGGTAGCGGGCAATAGGTAGCTGGTAATAGATAGCGGGTAATAAATAGCCACCGCAAAAAAGCGGCACGGCTGTGAGACATTTCCTACAAAAATCAGCGAACTTAGCCACTGGAGCCGATCCGGGCAGAGCGGCATACTGCCCCCCGAACGGAATGCTTCAGGGAAGAATAAAGGCCATGTAAGGCCAACGGATGCGACCGGGTCTCGCCGCAACGGCTACCAGGTACGGAAAATTTGAATGACGACGATGCCCACAGGGATCAGGCCACGGAGAGGCCGCAGCCGCTCAGGAACAGAGCACAGGGATACAGAAATCTGGCGATCGTTTGGTGAAGGATCACCGTAAAGGCCCGCATTTGCGGGCCTTTTTCTTTTCAACACCTTTTCTGTTCAACCCCCCTCAGGCACTGTCACAGAGATTGCTGATCCACAATGTCTGGTAGGGCTGCAACTGCAGGATCACATCCTGTTCCGGCAAGGCATCGCCAGTCACCAGGTCGAACCACTGGTCCGTCACAATCAGGTTAATGTCAGACAACTGCAGTGGCTGTATCTCGTCGGTAATGTTGCTGATGCAGAATATGCTCTGGCGCCGGTCCGCAGACTGCCGCCAGAACCCGAAGATCCCGTCACCCAGATGCAGGGTGAACTGGGTGGCGTTGGGGTGAAACGCCCGCTGCCGTCCGCGAATCGACAACAATCTCTTCAGCTCGCTGAATACCTGGTGGTGGGACGTCGCACTATCCCCCAGCACCTCTTCCAGCAGCGGGTAGCTCCACTGATGTCGATTGATGGAGCGATTCTGGCCGGTATGTTCCATGCGCTCATAGTCGTTGTGCGTGCCCAGCATGCTGTGTACATAGATGCCGGGTATACCCTCCAGCGCCAGCATGATGGCGTGGGCACAGATAAAGCGTCGCAGGCCATGGTGATCCGGGCCCTTCACCGTTCCCTGCAGCGCATCAAACAGCGAGATATTCATCTCGTAGGGTTTGGTGACGCCATTATCCAGCGCCCGCCAGGAGATGCGGCCACCGAAGTTCTGCATGGTCTCCGCCAGTAGCTGCGTCTCCTCATCGGAGAGCAGTCCCTCCACCGGACGCAAGCCAATCCCGTCGTGAGAGGCAATAAAATTGAAATAGGTGGTGCCGTGCTGTGCCGGCGGCATACTCATCATCCACAACTTCAGGTGATGACAACTGCCTGTGATGAGGGTGTTTACCAGCAGTGGCGGCAGGGAAAAGTTGTAAACACAGTGCGCCTCATTGGCATTACCAAAGTAGGAGAGGTTTTCCCGGTTGGGGATATTGGTTTCGGTAATGATCACCGCGTTCTGGTCGGCGTGCTCAATCAGCAGACGTAACAGGCGCACCACCATGTGGGTCTCTTCCAGGTTGATGCAGGGCGTGCCCGGTGTTTTCCACAAAAACGCTACCGCATCTAGGCGGAAGATCTGCACCCCCATATCCATATACTGGCGCACGATGGAGACGAACTGCTTCAGCACTTCGGTATTGGTAAAATCGAAATCCACCTGGTCGTGACTGAAGGTACACCAGACATACTCCGTACCTTTCGCCGTCTCCACCTCTTTCAGCAGGGGGCTGGTACGTGGCCGCACCACTTGTGACAGATCCAGTTCCGGTGAAGCGGTATAGAAGTAGTCGTGACCCGGGCCTTCGCTTTTGATGAAATTCTGGAACCAGAGGCTGCGGCTGGAGCAGTGGTTGATCACCAGGTCTCCCATCAGCCGGTACTTCTGCGAGATGTCATAGACGTGGCTCCAGTCGCCCAGCGACTCATTGACACTGGAGAAGTCGATTACCGCAAATCCGTCGTCCGAGCTGTAGGGAAAGAACGGCAGGATATGCACCCCCTTGATCAGCCCTTCGCAGTGCTCATCAAGAAAGTGCTTCAGTACCCGCAGCGGCTTTTCCTCAACCCCCTCCCCCGGCAAAAATGTATCGCCGTAGGTGATGAGGATGGCGTCTTCCTGAGTCCAGGGGTTGTGGTGCCGTGGCGGCTCCGGCGTCTCCGGATCCAGCCGCATCACCTGCAGCAGCTCGCCGGCCAGCCGGGTGTAGTCCGGCTGCACGTCCAGCCCGCCGTAGATGGATTGCAGCAGATGCTCAACCCGTGCGGTTAATGAATTTTCGACTTCAATTGTGTGCGTCATACACCCCGGTACTCCAGATAGTCCTCTTCGACGGCGGTTTGCAGTTTATCCAGCACATCCGGCATGGCGCTGATTACCCGGTTCCAGCTGGGAATAAACGGTGTTTCCATAGGCCGCTCCAGGAACGCCTGGCCGGCCTTCATAATATTCATCGCAAACATCTCCACCGCCTTCTCTTCCTGGTGGATATCCAGCGACAGTCCGTTCATCACCGCATCGTTGTGGTAGGTCTCGATAAAATCCAGCGCAATGCGGAAATAGGTGGCCTTCAGCGAGCGGAAGGTTTCGGTATTGAAGGTAATCCCCTGGGTTGCCAGTTTGCGGAACAGGGCCTTGGAGATATCAATGGACATCTTGGAAAGGCCGCCGTCGTCATTGTCCGATGACAACTCCTGGTGTTTGTGATCATAGGTGTGAGCGATGTCCACCTGGCACAGGCGGTTATTGGCGTAGTTGCGATGCATCTCCGACAACACTCCAATCTCCAGTCCCCAGTCACTGGGAATACGGATATCGTTGAGTACATCCTTGCGGAAGGAGAACTCACCGGCGAGGGAGTAACGGAAGCTGTCCATGTACTGCAGGTAATCGAGTTCACCGAACACTTTCTTCAGCGCCCGCAACAGCGGCGTCACCAGCAGGCGACAGACACGGCCGTTAATCTTCCCATCGGCGACCCGGGCATAGAAGCCCTTGCAGAATTCATAGTTGAAACGCGGGTTGGCCACCGGATAGATCAGCCGCGCCAGCAGCTCACGGTTGTAGGTGACGATGTCGCAATCGTGCAACGCCACCGACTCGGAGCGGCCGGAGGCCAGGGTATAGCCCATGCAATACCAGACATTGCGCCCCTTGCCCAACTCCTTGGGGGCCAGGTTAAGCGCTTTCAGCTCGGCATCCAGTGCCTGCAGGCGCGGGCCATCATTCCACAGGATGCGGTGGTGCTGAGGCAGTTCACTGAAAAAATCCAGTGCGTATTTGTACTGGTCGAGGTCGGCGCGATCCAGGCCGATGACAATTTCGGACAGGTAATCTGCACCTTGCAGGTGTTTCACAATATTGCTCAGCGCAGGCCCTTCCAGCTCGGAAAACAGCGACGGCAAAATCAGTGACATGGGACGCTGGCGACTGAACGCGCGCAGCTCGTTCTCCATATCCTCAAGCGGGCGATTGGAAAGATTGTGGAGGGTGGTAACTATGCCGTTCTGGTAAAAATCAGCCATAGCGGTGTTCCTTTTTTATGTGTTGTTCTGGTCGCGGACAGGTAACGGAGGCGCAGGCACCTCGTTGCGCAGGGTGCTGAACCAATGGCCAACACCCTCCACCCAGCCAACCGGACCACAGTCACGGGTAAAATAAGCGCCTTCCTGACGCCGCAACTCTGGCGGCGCCTTGACCGGCGAACGAATAACGACGGCAAAGTCAGCCGCCTCCAACATAGCCACGTCGTTGCCGCTGTCGCCCAACGCCATGGTTATAAACTGTTTGTCCGGCTCCCTCTGTGCGCACTGTTGCGCCAGCCACTTGAGAGCCTGCCCCTTATCGGCATCGCCACACACGTGCACAAAACGGCCGCCAGCGAGTACCGTCGCGCCCTGCTGCCGCAACCAGTCGCTGACCTGTGCCAGTTTTTCTTCCGAATCACGCCACAGCAGCGGTTCGCCAAACTCCCGCTGACAGGCCTGCCCGGCCTCCGCCAATGACAGGCCCGTGGCCGCCGCCACTTCGGCAGTGCTCATGGCTGCAAAATGGGTGAAATCGGCGTCTGAATGCTGTTTGAGACGCTCCACCAGCGCCAGCCAATGGCTGCGGGGCTCGCAGAAACTGCGCAGCCAGTAATCACCGGCGTCGGTGGCATCGGCGGGACAGGTGGGGAAAGAGGATTTGGGCAGGTAGACAGCGGCTCCGTTCTCCACGATAAAGGGGGACGCGTTGCCGAGCTTTTCCCGCAGCACTGTCACTTCGGCACGGGTTTTACTGGTGCACAGGGCCACGTCCACCCCGGCTTGCGCCAGCACTGCCAGCAGAGGCTCTGCCGCGGCAAAACTGTAGTTGTGGTGATCCAGTAGGCTGCCATCCAGGTCGGATACAATCAGCCACTGTCGGGTTGCGGCAGTGATAGGCAACTCCTTAAATTCATTCTGTAGGCATTTACTTTACGCACTCAGGTGCGCTGCGACGCTTTGGATACAAGGTTCCTGCGCTCTTGCGGATATGAGGTAGCAATATGCGTGCCCCCAATGCACCATTGCAGTGAAACAGCCGCCAAACCCCGAATTCAGCACCGGTTTCGCACCACAACAGAGCAAATCAGCCACCGGACGCCCCTGCGAAACGCACCAAAAAAGAACAGACCATGAGCACCACTTCTACCAATATCCCGCTGCATCAGCTTCTTAATGAGGTACAACAGTGCCGGCTCTGCGCCGATCACCTGCCCCTGGGACCACGCCCCGTGGTACAGATCCGCGACGGCGCCCGCCTGTTAATCATAGGTCAGGCACCCGGTACCCGCGTGCACGCCAGTGGCATTCCCTGGAATGATCCTTCCGGCGATCGCCTGCGACGCTGGCTGGGAATTGAGCGGGAGACCTTCTATGACGATCCCCGTATCGCCATCATGCCCATGGGGTTCTGCTACCCGGGCAAGGGGCGCTCCGGCGACCTGCCGCCGCGGCCGGAGTGTGCGCCGCAGTGGCATCAGGCGCTGCTGCAGCACATGCCAGAGCTGGAGCTCACGCTCTGCATCGGCCAATACGCCCAGAACTACTATCTGCGGGATCATGAGGCCGGTCGCTTTGCATCCCTGACCGAACGGGTGCGGCAGTGGCAGCAGTTTGCGCCAGACTACTTGCCACTTCCCCACCCGTCGCCACGCAATATTCGCTGGTTTAACAACAATCCGTGGTTTGAAGACGAGCTGGTGCCCTGGTTGCAGCAGCGGGTGTCGACCTTGTTGCAGGATTGAGGCAACACGGCGTCACCAGCTCTGCGGGCGCCGTGTAATTGCCGTACAATGGCGGCTTTTCGTAGCCTGAGCCCTGTTTTAGCAATACTTGTTTTAGCAGTAGCAGCTCAGCACTAACCGTTCAGCAAGCAGGGGCGCTATGAGCTTTAACAGACAACTGATCTTCGGCGGCGCCCGCTCCGGCAAAAGCCGCCTGGCGGAGCAGCTGACTGCGGCCTGCGGATCACAGGTCACCTATATCGCCACCGCCGACAGCCGCTTCCACGACGACGAAATGCGGGCCCGCGTCGCCCATCACCGTCAGCAGCGCCCCTCCCACTGGTCAACGCAAGAGGAACCCCTGCAGCTGGCCAGCGCCCTGCGAAAGGCCAGTGAGCACAGCGATGCCATCATGATCGACTGCCTGACCCTGTGGCTGACCAACTGCCTGTTGGCGGAAGAAAACGAACCGGGGATCTGGCAGCAACAGAAGCAGGCTTTCCTGGCACAGCTGGGGGAGACCCGGGTGCCCACGTTTATTGTCAGCAACGAGGTGGGCATGGGTATTGTGCCCCTCGGTGAGCTCAACCGGCGCTTTGTAGACGAAGCCGGCTGGCTCAACCAGGCGGTCGCGGCTGCCTGTGAGCGGGTGATTTTTACCGCCGCCGGCCTGCCACTGGTGCTCAAGGGCGCGCCGCTCCAGTCATATTCAACGTAATCCAATTTCGAATGGGCTTCCACTGCAAGCCCGTCTTTAACAAGGAACATCTATGAGCTGGTATCACGACCCCGCCGCCGAACTCAGCACCGAGCACCTGCAACTGGCGCAGAGCCGCCAGCAGCAGCTCACCAAGCCCCCGGGCTCGCTGGGACAGCTGGAGCAGCTGGCCATTACCCTGGCCGCCATGCAGAAAGCAGAGCAGCCCGGCTGCGAGCGGGTAGTGGTGACCATCTTTGCCGGCGACCACGGTGTTGCCGCCGAAGGCGTTTCCGCCTTCCCCCAATCGGTAACCGAACAGATGGTGGCCAACTTTGCCGGCGGTGGCGCCGCCATTGCTGTACTGGCCAAGGCCCTTGGCGCCACCCTGGAAGTGGTTAATGCCGGCACGGTAAACCCGCTGCCGGAACTGCCCGGTGTGCTGGACTGCCGCATTGGTTCCGGTACCGCCAACTTTGCCAGCAAAGCCGCCATGACCACCGAGCAATTGCAGCAGGCGCTGCAGCTGGGCCGCGACGCCATAGAGCGGGCGCAACAGCAGCAGGCGCAACTGTGGATCGGCGGCGAGATGGGTATTGCCAATACCACCTCCGCCACCGCCCTCGCCTGCGCCCTGCTGCGACGCCACGCCGCTGAGCTGGTGGGCCCCGGCACCGGCCTCGATAACGCCGGCCAGATTCACAAGTCGGCGGTGATTCATAAGGCGCTGGACCTTTACCACGCCGAAGCCCAGTCGCCGATCAAGAACCTGCAGTACCTGGGTGGCTTTGAGATCGCCGCCCTCACCGGTGCCTACATCGCAGCGGCCCAGGCTGGCATCCCGGCGCTGGTGGATGGCTTTATCTGCAGTGTGGCCGCCCTCTACGCCCAGCGCCTCAATCCCTCCGTTCGCCCCTGGTTACTCTACGCCCACCAGTCAGCGGAACCCGGCCATCAGGCGGTACTGGCCGCCAGTGATGCCCGCCCGCTGTTGGACCTGGGTATGCGCCTGGGCGAAGGCAGCGGTGCGGCCAGTGCTGTGCCCCTGCTGCGTCTGGCCTGCAGTCTGCACAACGGCATGGCCACCTTTGCCGAAGCCCAGGTGGATGACGGCCAGTGAGTATGGATAAGTGACTGTGATTTCGTGACTGTGGATTTGTGATTATGGATATCAGCCTCACCACCCTCGACCTGATGCGCCACGGCCAGTGCGACGACGACGCCCACCTGCGCGGCATGACCGACAGCACCGTCAGCGAGAGCGGCTGGCAGCAGATGCTCACCTCGGTCAACAACTGGCCGCAACGGGATAGCTGGCAGCAAGTGCTCACCTCGCCGCTGCAGCGCTGCTCGGTGTTTGCGGAGAAGTTCGCGCACCAGCGGCAGCTGCCCTGCGCCGCCATTCCACCGCTGGCCGAGATGCACTTTGGCGACTGGGACGGGCTCAGCCTGCAGCAGCTGCTGGAGCAGCACGGCGACGCCTATGAGCAGTTCTGGCAGGCACCGGACCAGCACAACCCGCCCAACGGCGAACCGCTGCGCGATTTTCATCGCCGTACCCGGATGGCGCTGGACTATATACTCAATGCCTACCGCGGCCAGCACTGCCTGCTGCTGACCCACGCCGGCGTCATCCGCTCGCTGCTGGGCCACTGCCTGCAGACACCGCTCACCCACCTCAACCGGGTACAGATTGGCTACGGCGGCATATGCCAGATACAGGTATTCCACCACCCCGAGCAACAGGACTGGCTGCAGGTGACACAATTGCATCCGGCACCACCGGTAAGCGAGTAACCCGCCCATGATCCGCAACCCTTCCGATCTCTGGCGTGGCTGGATCTGCGCCTGCCAGTTCCTTACCCGGCTGCCGGCACCTCGTCTGCAGAACTTCCAGGCCAGTGACCAGGGGCACGCCCTGCCGCTGTTTCCCTGGGTGGGGCTGTTGATCGGGATGATATTGAGCGCGACTGGCTGGCTGCTGCAGCCCTGGTTGTCCGCACCGGCCGTTGCCGCCCTGCTGGTAGCGCTCTGGGCCCTGGTCACCGGCGGCCTGCACCTGGACGGTCTGGGGGACAGTGCCGATGGCTGGCTGGCCGGCGGCAATCGGGAGCGCACGCTGGAGATCATGAAAGACCCCCGCTGTGGCAGCGCGGCGGTGATCGCCATTGTCTGTGTGCTGCTGTTGCAGTTCGCCCTGCTGCAAACCGTGGTGGTGACAGAAAAGTGGTGGGTGCTGATGGTGGCACCGCTGTTGGGGCGCGCTGGCGCTTTGACGCTGTTGCTGACCACACCTTATGTCAGCCCCAAAGGCATCGGCGAGGATTTTTTGCTCCACAGCTCCCGCACACAGTTGCGTACCAGTGTGGCACTGGGCTGGTTACTGGTTCTGCTTCTGCTGCCGCTGACGGCGGCACTGCTGGCTGCAGTGGTGTGGCTGTTACTGTTACTGGCGTTGCGCCATGTGATGATGCAGCGCCTGCAAGGTACCAGCGGTGATACCTGCGGGGCGCTGATTGCGGTGCTGGAAACCGCGCTGCTGGTCAGCGCGGCAAGCTGATGGCTGCAACCATCCACGGCTCATGAGCCGCGCAACCTATGAGCCGCTGAGCATGGCCCGAATCAGGGGCAGTTTGTAGCGCCACTGCAGCAACAACACCGCCGCCACATGCACCACCACCGCCAGCATGACGGCATCCGCCGACCAGCTGTGCAGGTTCTGCACCCAGTCTTCACCCCAAAACATATCCAGCTCCTGCATCCAGCCGGACACAGCCGTCACCGTCATGGCCAGCAACAGAAAGCAGACCATCAGCCCCGCCAGGCCGGTGTGACGCACCTGGTGTTGATGTGACTGATGCTCTTCGGTGAAGTGAGCCAGGGAGTGGCGCAGTCGTGCTGGCGTAGGGAAAAAGTCCCGGAAACGGCCGTTCTCCGCCCCCGTGAAACCACGCACCAGGCGCAGGCAAAGGATGGCGAACAACCCGTAACCCACCCACTCGTGGGGCTCCTCACCCGCCTCCAGCCACCAGTAGTTGGCCAGGAACAGTGCCGCCATCAGCCAGTGCCCCAAACGGATAAAAACGTCCCAGTGGCTGTAACCAGCGCCTGCGGTCATCATCAGTCGACTTTCTTCTTCACGATGGCGCCGGTTTTGGTGTCGAAGTAGACCTCAACCTTTACGAATTCGGTTTTGGCGTCGTTCAGGCCCCAGCCGTAGATCTCGTAACAGTTACCGGAAGTGGTGAATTTCTTGATGGCAAAGCCGTATTCGTTAACGATCTTTTTCTGCATTTCCAGCACATGCAGCTGCTCGTTTTGCGGGTGCTTCTCGCAATCGGCACCGGCAAAGGCGTTAACGCTGACCAGTGCAGTGGCGGCGAGCAGGGAGAGGTGTTTCAGCATGGGTAACTACTCCGTGTGTCCTGTTTTTTGAAAAGGGAAAGAACGCCACAGATTGTAATCACCAATGCGAATCAGTATCAATCGCAGTTTTGTAACGAAGTGTTGTTTCTGCCGCCGTCAGTTATCCACGCCGCTGAAGTGCCCCTGTAGCCACTCCACAATGCGCAGCGGGTCGGAGGCAAAATACCAGTGCACGAAGGAAGCCAGGGTATTGTGCAATCGGTAGATGGGCTCACCCTCACGGCCATCCTGGAAGCTGGCGTTGGCCACCCCCGGAAGGTCACTAAGGGCGGCATAGTGAAAGGTGTGACCCCGCAAGGTGGTGCCATCCAGTCCCTGATAACCCAACCGCGCCAGGCGCTTGCCCACCACCGCCTCTCCCGGCAGCAGTCCCAGCATGGTGCCTGTTTGCTCCCCGGCGGCGAGGCTGGTCTGCAGGTACAGCATACCCCCGCACTCCGCCAGGCAAGGTTTGCCGGAGACGATATGGGCCCGCACCGACTCCGCCGACCTGCGATTGTCACTCAGGGCTTGCAGGTGCAGCTCCGGATAGCCGCCGGGCAGGTAGAGGCTATCGCACTCCGGGACCGGCTCATCCGCCAGCGGCGAGAAGAAACAGACCTCGGCACCGGCACGACGCAGCAGGTCGACGTTGGCGGGGTAGAGAAAGCTGAAAGCGGCATCGCGGGCGATGGCAATGCGACGCCCCTGCAACGGCCGGGTTTCACTTAACGGACACTGCAGGGCGCTGGCATCCACCTGCAACGGCTGCCACGGCAGTTTGTCCAGGCAGGGTTGCAACTTCGCCGCCATGGCGCGGGTAGTGTCGATACAGATCTGACGGGCGTCGGTATGAATGCCCAGGTGGCGCTCCGGTACCACCAGCGCCTCGTCACGTTCCACCCAGCCGAGGTAGCGCAGCGGTGGGCGCACGCTCTCCTCCAGCATGGCGCCGTGGTTGGCACTACCGACACGGTTGGCCAGCACCGCCGCCACATTTACCTGTGGGTCGTAATTCGCCAACCCCTGCATCAGGGCACCAAAGGTCTGCGCCATACCGGAGGCGTCCGCCGCCACCACCACCGGAATGCCAAACTCCCGTGCCAGTGAGGCCACGGAAAAGCGACCGTCGAACAGCCCCATGACACCTTCGATCAGCACATGGTCGGCACTGGCAGCGGCACGCCCCAGCTCGGCGGCGATCTCTTCCGGCTTCAGCATCCAGTAATCCAGCTGGCGCACATCGAGGCCGGTGGCCTGACGAATAAACATGGGATCGAGGTAATCCGGTCCCATCTTGAACACCACCACTTTTTTGCCCTGGTCCAGCAGGGCCTGTGCCAGCCCTGCAGTAATCAGGGTTTTGCCGTGGCCACTGCCGGGGGCGCTGATAATGAGTGCGCTGGCGGTCATAGTCTCTCCGGTGTTGTTCAGGTAATGAATTGTGTTGAGTTGTCGGGTTGCTCCGGTAAGGACCATCAGCTCAGGCAAATTCCGGCAGCACCTGCTGCCACTTGTGCCAATCGATGGCGTTGTCGACACTGTCTGCAAGACGCTGCACTTCCCGCTCCCGCAGGGCCTGATAATCAAAACCCTGCGGCTGCTCAAGACCGGCCCAGCGCAGCAGTGCGGCCAGTGCCGCCGGTTCATCAAACAGGCCGTGCAGATAGGTGCCCATCACTTGCCCGTCATCGCTGATCGCGCCGTCAGCCTGCCGGCTGTCGCCGCTGTGCAGGTGCTCTTCGTTGTTCAGGTGCTCTTCTTTGTCCAGGTACATGGCCGGGCTGGCCAGTGCCGGGCCGCTGCTGATACCAGCGTGAATTTCATAGCCGCTTACCGGTGTCACGCCGTCACCCAGCACACCGGTGCGGTTCACCAGCTGCTTCTCGGCAAAGAGACGCGTGGTGAAATCCAGCAGGCCCAGTGCGGCGACAGTTTCCGCTGGCCCTTCAATGGCATCCGGATCCTGCAACTCACGCCCCAGCATCTGGTAGCCACCGCAAATGCCCAGCAACTTGCCACCGTAGCGCAGGTGACGGGCGATGGCAGCGGGCCAGCCCTGCTGCTGCAGGAAGCGCCAGTCGCCAATCACACTCTTACTGCCCGGCAGGATAATCAGGTCTGCCGCAGGAATGGGCTGGTCCGGCCCCACAAAGGTGAACTCCACCTGCGGGTGCAGGCGCAGGGCATCGAAATCGGTATGGTTACTGATGCGCGGTGTTGCCGGCACCACCACCCGCAAGACCGGCAGCTGGTTGTCTTCGGCCCTGGTACTGGCGGTAATGGCGTCCTCGGCTTCGAGGTGAAATCCCTGCAGGTAAGGCAGCACCCCCAGCACCGGTTTGCCGGTACGCTCCTCCAGCCAGTCGAGGCCGGATTGCAGCAGGGCGATATCACCGCGGAAGCGGTTGATAACAAACCCCACCACCCGCTTCTGTTCCGATGGCGACAGCAACTCCAGCGTGCCTACCAGGTGGGCAAACACGCCGCCCTTGTCGATATCGGCAATCAGGATCACCGGGCAATCCACCGCCTCGGCAAAACCCATGTTGGCAATGTCCCGATCGCGCAGGTTAATCTCGGCGGGACTGCCCGCCCCTTCCACCATCACACAGTCGTACTGAGCGCACAGGCGTTGATGGGAGGTGAGCACAGCGTCCATCGCCAACCGCTTGTAGTCGTGGTAGATACCCGCTTCCATATTGCCGATGGCTTTGCCGTGCACAATCACCTGGGCGCCGGTATCGGTATTGGGCTTCAGCAAAACCGGATTCATATCCGTGTGCGGTTCCAGTCCCGCGGCAAACGCCTGCACCGCCTGGGCTCGACCGATCTCGCCACCATCCACTGTGACCGCACTGTTTAAGGCCATGTTCTGCGGTTTAAAAGGCACCACCCGCTGACCGCGTTGGGCAAAGATGCGGCACAGGGCCGTGACCAGTGTGCTCTTGCCGGCGTCGGACGTGGTGCCCTGCACCATCAGGGTATGAGCGCCTTGCACCATCAAGGTATGAGCGCCCTGCACCCTCAGGGTTTTGGCATCATTCACGACCACTCTCCTGACTACCGTTCTTGTCAGCGCCCTGCTGCTGCCGCTGCTGCGCATCCCGCCACTGCTGCTGTGCCCGCTCGGCTTTTTCCGGTTGCCAGCTGTCCACCATCACATAGTCATCCAGCTTGCCACGCTCGGCCCAGCCCTCCAGTTCCAGCATGGGCTTGTCGTAAAAGGCATCCACATGACCGATGCAGAGAATGGCAATGGCCCGGGCGCCCTCCGGCAACTGCAACAACTCACTGACGGCGGCTGGCTCGTAGATGGAGACCCAGCCCACCCCTATGCCTTCGGCACGGGCTGCCAGCCACAGGTTTTGTACGGCACAAGAGGCGGAGGCTAGGTCCATCTCCGGCATGGTGCGGCGGCCAAACACATGCCGCTCGCGCTCGTTCATCAACGTCACCACACACACCTCGGCGCAATCGAGTACGCCCTGCACCTTGAGCTGCATAAACTCATCGGAGCGCTGCCCCAGGGCTTCAGCGGTGCGCTGGCGCTCCCGTTCAATCTCGGCGTGCAGTTGCCGGCGCAGATCCGGGTTACGGATGCGGATAAAGCGCCACGGCTGCATCAGGCCCACACTGGGGGCAGCGTGCGCCGCCTGCAGCAGGCGCTGTAACACCGCTTCGTCAACAGGATCGGGACGGAAATGACGCACGTCGCGGCGCTCGCTGATGGCCCGGTAAACGGCATCAATCTGCTCGGGGGAATAGGCGTGTGGGGAGTTCATAGGTTCTTCTCGACAGTCACGTCATTTGTCGGCTGTTGCAGTGGCGTTGGCGGCGGGATAGTAGATCCCGCGGGCAGTCTGCAAATGCTCACACAACTGTGCTGCGCCTTGCAGAACCCTGGGGGTATGGCGCTGGATAATATCCGGCGGAATAAATTTCAGTTGCTCGTTGCGCACCGCCTGCAGGCTGGGCCAGCGACGCCACTCATCCAGCCACTCCGGCCGCGCCTCGCCCATACCGCTGGCCACAATCACTTGCGGATCCAGTCGCAGCACCGACTCCACACTCACCTGCGGCGCCAGCACGTTGGCATCACCAAACACGTTGTTACCGCCGCAGAGGGTAATGACATCGCTGAGCAGGTGCTCGCCATTCAGGGTTTGCAGTGGCTGGTTCCAGACCTGATAAAACACCGACAGCGGCGGCTGTGAGGCATAGTTTGCCCGCAGCTGGTTGAGGGTCTGCAGAAACTGCTGTGACGCGTTCTCCTCCACCCCGGTCAGCTCGGCAATGCGCTGCATGTTGAGCGCAATGTCTTCCAGCGTTCTCGGCTCGGTGAAATAGACCGGGATACCCAGCTGGATAATGGGCTCTACCCGTTGCAGGCCGTTACCGGATTGCCACGCCAGCACCAGGTCCGGTCGCAGGCGCAATATCGCTTCCGCACTGAAATTCTTGTAGGTGCCGACACGGGGCACCTGCTGCGCGGCTTGCGGATAATCGCTGTAGGAGACAGCGCCCACCAGCTTGTCCCCGGCGCCAATGGCAAACACCATCTCCGCCAGGTGCGGAGCCAAAACCACAACTCTCTTTGCCGGTTGCGGCAAGCGCACGGTGCGTTGCATATCGTCCTGCAATACCACTTCGGCGGCGTGCACTCGAACGCCGGGCAACCATAAACCCAGGCTCAGACACAGGCTGGCAAGCATCAGCGCTGGAAACGGCTTCAGTTTTTTCATGATCATACTGCTTCTGCTTTCGTAGCCGACATTTAACGGCAGCAATTGTTTTTGGCTGCCACTTGCAACAGCGCCACATGCTTCTCCAGAACACTCTGCAAGCGCGCCCGGTGCGCCTCGTCGCACAGTCCGATGCGCACACAACTGCGGTTCTCCTGCGGCGCAAAATAACGCAACAACACACCATCTGCCATGCACGCCTCCGCGAACTCCTGCAGGCTGCAGGGGTCGCCAAACAGGCTGACAAACAGCGGTCCCGACTGTAATCCCCCCTGCCAGGATGCTGGCAACAACTGCCGCACAATATCCTCTAACCACTGCAGTGCCGGATCTATGCGCTGGCGCTGCTGCCGCTGCCATTCACTGTCCGCCAGCATTCTTTCCCCCAGCCACAGGGCCGGGTGTGACACCCCCCAGTGAGGCAGGCGGGCCTGCAAGGCGTCACGCAGCGGTGCCGTCGCAATCACAAACCCCAGCCGCAAACCGGCCATGCCAAAAAATTTTCCCACCGATCGCAACACCACCAGGCGGGGGTCATGCTCCATCTGCAGCGCCGGTGACGGATGCTGCAAATCGGCAAAGGCTTCATCCACTACCAGCAAGCCGTCCGGCGCCAGCGCCTCAAGGCACAGTTGCAGCTGGCGGCAGGACCAATGACTGCCGGCGGGGTTGTTAGGGTTGATCGCCACCGCGTGAAGGGCTGCCCCGGTGCGCAGCAGCTGCAGCAACTCCGGAAAATTACGATAGAACACCAGACTGTGGCCCTGCTTCTGCCAGCAGTGACGATGCTCGCCGTAACCCCACAGCGGCACCGCAACGGTTGCCCCGGGAACACAGCCCGGCAGTGTTTCAATCGCCACCTGCGAACCCGCTACCGGCAATAAGCGTTCTGCATCACAGCCATAAAACCCCGCAGCCGCCGTCCGCAACGCGGCGTCGGATTCCGGCAGTCGCTGCCACACGGCAGCGGGAATCTCCGGCACAGGCCAGCTCCAGGGCGCAATACCGGTGGAGAGATCCAGCCACTCGCGCTGTTGCGGATAGCGCTGCTGCGCCTCTGCCAGTTTGCCACCGTGATTCAGCATTGCCCGCTTCTCAAAAAAACAGTTGTACAAAAACCAGGACCGCGACCCAGATCCAGACACTGCGGTCCACCAGAGCCACGGCAGATTGGACATCAGGGAGCGTGGCCGTATCACCACACCCCATGACCGGCCGCGCTTGCCACTGACCGTGATACCAGGCGCCGCCGCCCAGCGCCACCTGCAGGGCCCCGGCACCGGCGCACATCACCACCCCACCATTGGGGCTGGCGCAGGCAGCGGACTGTTGTCGCCAGCAACTTAACGCAGTGCGCCAGTTACCGGCAGCGGCGTAAGTGGCGGCGGTCAAGCGCGCCGGCACCCAGTTGAGCAGGTCATCCATGCGCGCTGCGCATTTGCCGAACCACTCATAGCGGTCGGTGCGATACCCCCACATGGCATCGAGAGTGTTGGCAAACCGGTAGCCCACAGCGCCGGCGGGGCCCAACAGCACAAACCAGAAGATGGGCGCAAAAATGGCATCGCTGCCATTCTCCAGTACCGACTCAATGGTGGCACGGGAGACAGCTGGCTCATCCATCGGTTCGGTATCGCGACTGACGATACGGCTTACCGCCTGTCGCGCAGCGTCCAACCCACCCCAGCGATGAGCATCGGCGACAGCGATAGCGTGCTCACGCAGACTGCGCCAGCCAACACTGAACCAGAGCGAGAGCACCGCCAGTGGCCAGTAGAAGCTGTGCTCCCCGGGCAATTGCCACAACAGCAGCGGTAGCGGCAAAACCAGCAGGCACCAGCCCGCAACGCCTGCCAGCAGGCGCTGTCGTTGCGGCTGTGTGTCGCGATTGAGCCGCTTTTCAACGGCCGCGGCCAGATGGCCAAAACCCACCAGTGGATGCCAGCGACGGGGTTCACCCAACAGCCGGTCCAGCAGCAATCCGAGCATCAACAACACAGCGTTCATTCAGTTAATCAGCCAGGGCTTGCCGGTGTCGGGATGAGTGATGCGATGGAAGCGCACCTGGAATACCTCCTGCAGGATATCCTCCTGCAACACCTCATCGGCGCTGCCACAGGCGCGGATTTCACCACAGCACATCAGCACCAGCTGATCAGCGCACTGGGCGGCAAGATTGAGGTCGTGCATGGCAGTGAGTACTGCACAACCGGCGTCGGCGCGCTGGCGCAGCAACTGCGCCACCATCTGCTGGTGGGCGTAGTCCAGCGCCGAGGTGGGCTCATCCAGCACGATCAGCCGATCACCGGAGTCCACCGGCTGCCACACCTGTACCAGCACTCGCGCCATCTGCACCCGCTGTTTTTCACCGCCGGAGAGATTGGGGTAGAGCTGCTCCCGTAAATACCAGCTGTCGGTGGCGCGCATGGCCTGCTCCACCAACTGCGCATCCACCCCGGTGCCGGTGGCATGAGGTGTACGCCCCAGCATCACCACCTCCAGGGCACTGAAGGGAAAGGTCAGGGACGAATGCTGTGGCAGCACCGCCATGTGCAGCGCCTTGTGCGCGGCACTGTGCTGTGCCAGCGGCTTGCCATTGAAGGTGACACTGCCGGCCGTGGCAGGCTGTTCACCACTGGCCACCTTTAACAGTGACGATTTGCCGGCGCCGTTGGGGCCCAGTACCACAGTCACCCGGGACGGCTGCAACTGCAGGCTGACGCCGCGCAGAATGGGCGTATCCCCCAGGGTCAGTCCGATGTTGTCCAGTTGCATCATGAGGAGATCTCCACCACGCGCCGCTGGCGTCGCAACAGGGAGAGGAAGAACGGCGCCCCCAGCATGGCAGTGACCACACCAATGGGCAGCTCACCCGGTGCCAGCAGGTAGCGGGAGAAAGCATCCGCAAATATCAGCAGCACCGCACCGGCAAGAGCAGAACAGGGAATCAGTCCCCGGTGATCGGGACCGATGATCATGCGCACCAGGTGCGGCGTCATCAGTCCCACAAAAGAGATGGTGCCAGTGAGAGATACCGCCACCGCCACAGTGAAAGCCACCAGGATTATCACCTGGCGCTTCATCACATCCACCTCCACCCCCAGGTGACGGGCCTGGGACTCTCCCAGCAGGAAGGCATTGAGGGCAATTGCGTAGCGCGGGAAAAATGCCAGCGCCGGTACCAGCAGCAGCGCCGCCCACCCCAGTCGCGACCAGGAGACACCACTGAGGGATCCCATCTGCCAGAGGCTGATCAGGCGCAACATGTGGTTGTCGGCAAAGAGCTGCAAGAGGTGATTGATGGCACCGGCCAGAGAGCTGATGGCAATACCCGCCAGCAACATGGTGGCCACCGAGGTGCCGGTGGCCGAAGCCGCCAGCCGGTAGACCAGCCAGGTGGCGGCGGCCGCGCCGGCAAAGGCACCGATCACCAGCAGAGACACGCCGGCCCACTCCGCCACACCAAACAGGCTGCCACCCATGACGATAATCAGACTGGCGCCGGCAGAAGCACCGGCCGAGACACCAATCAGGGAAGGATCGGCCAGCGGGTTGCGAAACAGTCCCTGCATCACCACACCGGCCAAAGCCAGGGTGGCGCCGATCAGGCCCGCCATCAATACCCGCGGCAGGCGAATCTGCTGCACGATCAACATGTCCGATATCACGGCGGCACTGTCGCTGGCCTGAAACGGCAGGATAATCTGGGGGCCCAGCACCATGCCGCCGACCACTGCCAGAGGCAGTATCAGCAACAGTATCAGCAGCAAGCGGGAGCTGGGCAGGCGTCTCATCATGTTTATCCCAGCGCGGACAGAGCGGGCATCCCTGCCGACAGCCCCGCCGCGCAACGTGTGTCAGTTACAGTCAGGCCGGTTACAGTTTATAGGTCAGGCCCACCCTGAAGCCACGCCCCTCTTCGTTGTAACCCACGCGCTGGCGATACTCCTTGTCCAGCACGTTGGAGAGGGTAGCATCCATCATCAGTGCCGGCGTGAACTGATAACGCGCGCGCAGGTCCAGCAAGCCATAACCGGGCAGCTCCGGGAGTGCCGCCGAGGTGGTTGGGCGAGCGCTCCTGGCTTTCACCGAGGCACCCAGGCTAAGGGATTCCAGCGCGTAATCCACATCCAGGTTGAACTGGCGACGGGCGCGGTTGGGCAGCGACTCACCGGTGGATTCATCTTCCGCGTCCACGTAGCTGTAGTTGGCGTCGGCGCTCCAGCGCTCCAGCTGCAGCCCGTAGCTCAGTTCGAAGCCCTCCATAAGGGCGTCATCCACATTGGTGGGCGTCCATTGACCCCAGTAGTTGTTCTGATCTACTGGTGCCCAGGAGACCAGGCCTTCCACTTCATTGCGGAACACGGCTGCGCTGAAGGAGTGGGCACCGCGATCCCATTTCAGGGCCAGCTCGGCGTTTTCGCTCTCCTCCGGCGACAGGTCAGGGTTACCGATACCATAGGGGTCCGCCGGCCAGTAGAGGTCGTTAAAGGTAGGCGCACGGAAAGCGGTGCCCCAGCTCGCGATCACCCGGGTGTAATCGGTCAGCTGATAACCCCAGCTCACCGACTCGGTGGTGTGGGAACCGAAGGCTTCGTTGTCATCGTTGCGCGCCCCCACCTGCAGCTGGTGCATGCCCGGTGACCACTGGGCGGTCACAAAGACCGCCAGGTTGTCACGTTCTTCACCCAGGTAGTCACTGCTGGTATCGATACGGTCTTCGTAATATTCAGTACCACCCACCAGGCTGAACTGCTCACTCAGGTCGGAATTGGCCTGCAGCAGATAGGTTTCCCGTACCGTTTTGAATTTGGCATCGTTGGCAGCCCGCTCCGCCGCGGTGGCGGCATCATCACTGCTGGCCGACCAGTCACGGGCACGGGAAGCCTGTGCCTGCAGGGCAAGCTTATCCATCACTCGCCAGTCAGCCCGCAGGTTGAGCACCGCTACGCGACTGCTCTGGTAGGGCAGGCAAACACCGGAACTGTTGGCGCAGAAGCGCTCATCACTTTCGGTCTCGGCGTCGTCCTGCTGGTAGTTGAGGCGGGTGGAGAAGTCCTCGCTCCAGTCGTGGGAAATGCTGCCGGCAAAATGGGTATTACGGTAGTCATCGTCGTCGTTGTTGCCATTATCGAGCAGCTCGTGACGATCAAAACCCGCCAGTGATTCATAACCAGCGGTGAGGTTCCAGCGGGTGGCACCGACGCTGCCACCACTGCTGAGCTGGGTCTGGCTCCAGTCCTGGCTGCCGATCTGGGTGCGCAATGTCAGCGGCGAGACCTGGCCCTGTTTGGTAATGATATTGATCACACCGGAGATGGCATCGGCACCGTAGAGGCTGGACGCCGGACCGCGCACCAGCTCCACCCGCTCGATATTGTTAACGTCCAGCAACTCGATGGCGGTGTTGCCATTGGTGGCAGAGCTGATACGCACGCCATCCACCAGCACCAGGGTGTGGTCGGTGTTACCACCACGGACGAAAATACCGGTAGTGGTGCCGGGACCGCCGGAAGAGACGGTTTCCACAGAGGTCATGCGGGAGAGCAGCTCACCGACGTTGGTAATCTGCAGGCGGCTGATATCGGCCGCCGTCATCACACTGACCGGCGCCAGTACCTTTGAGGCTGGCGTCTCCATACGGTTGGCGGTGACGATCATGGTTTCGTCGACCGGTTGAGCCGCCAGGGCTGAAGTAGCGGTTGTGAGCGTAGCAATGGCAGCTGCCAGGGTGCTGCGCGAGATATTCTTACGAGTTTTCATGGTGTTCCCCAATCAGTAACCGGCAGGGCCGGAAACAACAGATGTGATTGAGGGAGGACAAGAGCAGGGAGATCGAGAGCGTTTACAGCCTCTGCGGGTTCCTACCGATAAAGCCCTCCGCTTCATCGTTAAGCGTGCGTTATCTGCACGCGCCGTCAGAGGCCGGTATCGGGCTTATCGGTCGCAGGAAGCGAATCCGAATCACCGTTGCGGGGGCAGCGTTGGTTTTGTCAGGGATCGCGGCAGCCTGTGAACTGCTGACGCGTGACGCACCACTCTTCCCGTTTAACCGCAGCACCAGATCGTGGACCTGATTCTGCAGCACCTGTAACAGCGCCGCGGAGACTAAGGGTGGAGGCCACCTCAGTCAATAGTTTGTGAGCGTTTTGACCCCCAAAATCCAAGTTTTTACACCTGTTCGGACAATTCCGCTCACTGACATTTGCCGGACTGGAGAAAATTTTCGCCTGCTTCTAAACTTTTGTCTGATTATGCTGGCTCAGGCCAGTTCAGGAGCCGCCGCCACAGCAGACAGGGACGCCCAATGACCAACCCCACTACACCCGACCGCCGCCACACCCCCAGACTGCCCATGCGGGGAGACGCCAGTCTGATGACCACCCGCAACAAGTGGCCGGCGCATGTGCTGGACGTGTCACTCAATGGCGCACTGGTGGCCCTGATTGAACCCTACCAGCTGGATAACCACGAAGAGGCCATCCTCACCCTGGATCTGCCCGGCGGCGAGCGCATCAAGTTGCAGGGCCGGGTGGTACACCAGAAAGAGCACTACATAGGCTTGGAGTGCTCACCGGTCTCCATCGAATACCACGCCCGCCTGAAACAACTGCTCAGCGAGCTGGACTCCGCCCGCCAGGACGATCGCAGCCTGCAGCAGATGCTGTCGGAAATGGACGACTGAGCGGCACGTCGCAAACGCCCGCTGCTACAGGAAGCCCGTCAGAGTATCTGCAACAGCAGCGCCGCACAGAGCGCCAGCCCAAACACGTAGGTGCCCAGTGAGCCGATGAATCGCAGCGGGTTGGGTTTGCGCATGGTTTTCGGCAGCACCAGACCCAGCGCCGCCAGATAGCGACAGAAAGTCACCAGCACCATGCACCAGACCACCCAGCCCGCCACCGGCATCTGCCCCAGCACATAGATCAGTACCATCAGCACCGGGACATACTCGGTGGAGTTACCGTGAGCCCGCACCCATTGATAGAGACTGTTGTCCGGGTCCTCGCTGTAGCCATAGACCCGGCGCTCCCGGGCCCGCGCCATACTGACACCGAAGCCCAAAGCAATTGTCAAAGTTCCCAATAGCGCCACGCAAACCAGTGAGACCGGCATGTGTGTTCCTCCCTGCCTGATAGTTGAACCTGATAGTTAAACCTGCCAGTTAAACTCGTCTTGTCCGGAGAGTGCCTCCGGCTGCCGTCTCCAATTACAGCAGAGAGTCCGCGTAACTGCCCAATTCTCCAAGAATTCGTTCCTGCTCCGTTGTCAGCGACCGCTCGCCGCGAATCACCGCAATGCGCTGATGCACTTCGTCCAGCGTGATACCGGCCCCGGCCGCCGGGTTGGTCAGCCAATCGCGACGCCAGTGCTCCCACTCCTCCTGTTCTGCCGCCGACAGGGTCTGGGGAAAATAGCGGGCGCGGTAGCGCAACAGCATGGTATTGAGACGGGCATCCTCAAACACCAGGTTTTCCGCCGGCCAGCGGCCGCCACTGGCACGGCGTACCCTGGCACAGAGGCGCTTGTCGGCATCCCCCAAAAAGCCGTCGTAGAGCTGCTGTTCCGGATCCGGCGACGGCGCAAAGGCCGATCCCTGATACACCTGCTGCAGTTTGGCCTTGAGATCCACCTGACACAGACGCTGCCAGTGGCGCTCGCAAAGATCCTTGTTAATGTGCAGGCGTTGAGCCGCCGCATCGTCCAGTAACTTCACCGTAGTCAGCACCGGGCATTTATTCAGGTGCACCAACTTCAGTGGCAACCGCGCCTCGCCCTCGGCCAGGTCTTCCGTACGAGTGTAGAGTTTCTCCCGGATCTGCTCGGCAGAGAGGTCGATCAGCGGCTGCGGGTCCACCGACAGGTTACAGACGATAACCGCATTCTTGTTCACCGGATGCATGGCCAGCGGCGCCACGATAGCGGCACAGCCATTTTCCGCAGGGAACATGGAGGAGATGTGCAGCAGCGGTTTGCGGTTTACCAGATCAATCAGCGCCAGCACCTTCTGCTTGCTACGCAACTGATAGATGTGATCGTAGAGTGCCGGTTGCTTATCCTTGATCAACTTGGCCACGGCAATGGTAGCGTAGACATCGGACAGCGCATCGTGGGCCTGCTCATGGCCCAGACCATTGGCGACAGTGAGGTGCTCCAGCTTGAAACTGGGGCGGCCGTCATCGTGATTGGGCCACTCGATCCCCTCCGGGCGCAGGGCTCGGGTGAGGCGCACCATGTCGATGATGTCCCAGCGTGAGTTGCCGTTGCGCCACTCGCGCTCATAGGGATCATAGAAGTTGCGGTAGAGGGTGTAGCGGGTCACTTCGTCATCGAAGCGCAGGGTGTTGTAACCCACCCCGCAGGTTCCCGGCACGGAGAGCTCGGCATGAATGGCGGCGATAAACTCCGGCTCCGGCACGCCTTCCGCCAGTGCTTTCTGGGGAGTAATACCGGTGATCAGGCAGGCGTCGGGTTTTGGCAGGACGTCATTGGTGGGGCGGCAGTACTGCACCAGCGGCGCACCAATCACATTCAGGTTTTCGTCCGTGCGGATCCCGGCAAACTGCGACGGGCGATCACAGGCGGGGACTTCCCCCCAGGTTTCATAATCGTGCCAGTAGAGCGTATTCACCTAACCATCCCTTGTGCGTTTTAATCCCGAGTGTACCACGCCGGTCAACACCCCCTGTGGCAGGCTTCCCGGATTGGCTAGGCAGCTACCAGCAGGCGTCTGCGCAGCCACTGATAACCCACCAGCGCCGCCAGTACATTGGCGGTAGCAGTGGCGGCAAACAGGCCGTACACCCCCCATAACCACTGCCCGAGCAGGGCCAATGGCAGATACAGCACCAGTACCCGCAACAGTGACACCGCCATGGCCGGCAGCGGCATACCCAGGCCGTTAAAACTGGCGTTAACGCACATCACCAGGCCGTAACAGCCATAACTGATGGGCACCAGCAGCAGGTAGCGGCTGGCGATAGCGACCACCTCAGCCGAATCGCTGAACCAGCCCGCCAGTGTCTGTCCGAGCAGCCCCAGCAGCAGCGCCAGCAGCAAACCGGAGAGCAGGCAAAAACGGCTGACCGCCGCCAGCGCCTGACGCTGCCGGTGCCTGTGTGTTTCGGTCATATTCTGGCCCAGGAACGGACCGATGACGCTGGAGAGGGCATAGAACATGATCAGCACCACCGGTTCGATACGCACCGCCACCCCGTAACCGGCGACGGCATCGACCCCGTGGCTGGCCACCAGCGCCACAGTGATGCCACTGGCAGCGGGAATAATCATATTGGTGCCCATGGCCGGCAGGCCGATGTGCAGTACCTGCCTCCAGGAATCGGGGCAACTGGACAACCTTGGCAGGCTCAGCATGTGCAAGCGGCGGGCAACGTACCAGAGGGCCGCCAGCAGGAATACCCAGCGGGTCAGTACCGTGGCCCAGGCGGCACCGGCAATCCCCAGTGCCGGCAGTGGCCCCAAACCAAAAATCAGCAACGGGTCCAGTAAGGCATTGCAGATCGCTGACGCCAGCATCAAACCACCGGCCACCGAGGCATGACCACTGGCCCGCAATACCGCCGACAACGCCATGGGCATAACAATACCCGGCACCGAGAGATACCAGACGCCCATGTACTGGCGAATCAGTGGCAACAGGCCGCTGTCGGCACCCAGCAGGCGGAAGACCGGATCCATGGCCAGCCAGCCAATGGCCATTACCACCAGCGCCAGCAGAGCACTGAGCAGCAGGGTATCCGTTGCCACCCGGTGGGCATCATCGTCGCAGCCCCGTCCCAACAGGCGGGCAATCACCGAGGAGGTGCCGGCGCCGAGGCCGATCCCCAGGCTGGTGACCACCATCACCACCGGAAAGGTAAAGCTCATGGCCGCCAGCGGGTCACTGCCCAGCTGGGCGACGAAAAAGGTGTCTACGGCATTAAAGGACATGGTGGCCAGCAGCCCCCACACCATCGGCAACGACATGCGGTAGAGCTGCAGACCGACTTCACCTTCTGTGAACGAGACTGCCTGTCTGGCCATCGATGTTTCCCTGGTCCCTGCTGTTGGTTAACCGCGACCGGCGCGGGTGCGCCATTAAACCACAGAGGCCGGCAGCGATTCACCCGCAGGGACCCGGGCACCACTACGGCCGCCGCTCCTGTTTTACTCTTGCCGTCATCAGGACGCTGGCTGCGACAACATGTCGCAGCCACAGACCACTGCCAGCGCTGGAGTCGCCCCACACTGTCGCCTATTATTGCGCCATGAATCTGGCCACCCTCACCTCCGCCGCCCCCGAGCAAAACCTGCAACGACTACTGACCATTCGTGGCCTGCTGTTGCTGATTCTCTGCGTCTCTTTCGCGGTCTGCTACTGGTGGCTGCAACTGGCCCTGCCCTACCGCTCCCTGCTGTGGCTGTTCTCTGGCATGACCCTGATCAACCTGGTGGCCCTGCTGCAACTGCGGATTCACGGCCGCGCCTCGCAGCTGGCGTTTTTCACCCAGCTGTTGATCGATGTGGTTGCCATTACCCTGCTGCTCTACTTTACCGGCGGCGCCAGCAACCCGTTTGTCTCGTATTACCTGGTCCCGCTCTGCATTGCCGCCGCCACCCTGCCGGGCCTGCTCACCTGGCCGCTGGTAATCGCCGCCCTGTGTCTCTACAGCAGTCTCTTTTTTGTCTACATCCCGCTGCCGGAAGTGGCCCCCATGGCTGCCGATGCCCACCAGCATCACCACCAGGGCGCCGCCACGGTGAACCTGCACACCCTCGGCATGTGGATCAATTTCCTGGTCAGCGCCGGGCTGATTACCCTGTTTGTCGGGCGTATGGCCGCCTCCCTGCGGCAGCAGGATGAAGCCTTGGCCCGGCTGCGGGAAGAGCAGCTGCGGGACCAGCAACTGATGGCACTGGCAACCCTGGCCGCCGGCACAGCCCACGAGCTGGGCTCGCCACTCACCACCATGCGCACGCTGCTGGCGGAGCTGCTGCAGGATTGCCGCGAACAGCAACTTGACCCCTCCAGCCTGCAGCAGGACCTGGAGTTACTGCAGCGCCAGGCCAACCACTGCTCCCAAAGCCTGCAGCAGCTGGGGCGTGAGGCGGGCCAGCTGCGTGACGGCGTGACACCGCAGGTATCCCTGCGGCAGCTGTGCCGCAAAACGCTGGACCACTGGCTACTGCTGCGGCCGGAAGTGGAAGCCCAGATCCGCATTGGTGAGGGCTGCGACGAGGTAGAGGTGAACTGGCCAGTCACTGTGACACAGGCCATCACCAACCTGCTTAACAACGCGGCCGACGCCAATTCCAAAGGCATCGAAATTGATGTCCGCTGGGACCAGCGGCAATTTCTGCTGTCACTTCATGATCAGGGCGCCGGCGTTCCTGACGACATCGCCCGCCAGCTGGCACAGCCGTTTGTCTCCCACAAGGGCGAGGGCCGGGGCCTGGGGCTGTTCCTTACCAACGCCGTGATCACCCGTTTTGGCGGCGAGTTGAGCCTGCATCCCCACCCCGCCGGCGGCACGCTTACCGAGCTGAAACTGCCACTGAAGGCGGCAACCACGACCCGGGCAGCAACGGAGGCCAGACATGAATGAACCGGTATTGCTGCTGGTGGATGACGACGATGTACTCACCCAGGTACTGGCCCGCGCCTTCCGCCGCCGCGGCTACCTGGTGCTGGAAGCGCACAGTGCCGCCACTGCGCTGGCGCAGCTGGAGCAACCCGTCGACTACTGTTTGCTGGACCTGAAAATTGCCGATGAATCCGGCCTCAACCTGATCCCGCAGATCAAACAGAAGCAGCCGCAGCTCAATATCGTCATGCTCACCGGCTACTCCAGCATCAGTACTGCAGTGGAAGCGATCAAGCTCGGCGCCAACAACTACCTGTGTAAACCGGCAGACGCCGACGAGATCGAGCAGGCCTTTCACAATACCCACGCCAATCCCGATGCTGAGATCATCGCCCAGCCACCTTCGGTCAACCGCCTCGAATGGGAACATATCCAAAAGGTGCTGGCTGATTACGACGGCAATATCTCCGCCACCGCACGGGCCCTGGGCATGCACCGCCGCACCCTGCAGCGCAAACTGCAGAAAAAGCCCACCCGGCAATAATCGCCGCCAACGCATTCAGCCCCGCGCCAATCCGCGCTAGTATAGGGACAGCTCCCCACCGCCTCGCCTTCTGCATCAGGAGATCTCATGCCGGAGACCGCAAGTCTTGACCGCTTCCTGCAACACCACCGCCTGCCGGAGAGCTACGCCGGCATCATCCACCAGTATGTTGCACCCATCGCCGCCGCTATCAGCGCCCGCCAGCACCAACTGGGGCGCCCGCTGATCGTTGGGGTCAATGGCAGCCAGGGATCCGGCAAGACAACCCTCTCCGATGCGCTGGTGATGTTGCTGCAGGAGACTCACCAGTGCCGCAGCGTGGCGATTTCCATTGACGACTTCTACCTCACCAAGGCGGAACGCCAGACCCTCGCCCGCGACGTGCACCCCTTGCTCGCCACCCGTGGCGTACCCGGCACCCACGATACCGGGCTGGCCCGCGACACCATCCACCAGCTCACCCAAGGCTCAGCCACCGTCGCGGTGCCGCGTTTCGATAAAGCGGTGGATGATCGTGCGCCAGCCAGCGTCTGGGATAACCAGCAAGCGCCACTGGATGTGGTAATCCTGGAAGGCTGGTGCGTCGGCGCACTGCCCCAGAGCGAAGATGAGTTGGTACAGCCGGTAAACACCCTGGAAGCCGATGAAGACGCGGACGGCCACTGGCGCCAATACGTCAATGCCTGCCTGCAGAACGATTACACTGCCCTGTGGCAACTGTTTGACCTGCAGGTGATGCTGAAGGCGCCCTCCTTTGATTGCGTCTATCGCTGGCGCAAGGAGCAGGAAGACAAGCTGCGGGAAAAAGTGGGCGGCAACGCCAGTGGCATCATGTCGGACGCAGAGATCGCCCGCTTTATCCAGCACTACCAGCGCATTACCGAACACAACCTGCAGCAACTTCCAGGCAAGGTACAATTTCTGCTGGAGCTGGATGAGCAGCGACAGATCACCGGCTTTTCACGCCCCACCAGCCTGTAACCCTGTGCGCCGCAGCGCTCCTGCAATGACCCTCGCTCCCGCCAATGACGGTCATTCCCGCCAATGACCGTCATTCCCGCGCAGGCGGGAATCTGGCTCCCGCACCCTGGACTCCCGCCTGCGCGGGAGTGACGATGGGTGGAAGAATTTAAACCCGGCCGCGATACAACAAAAAAAAGCCCCCGGAAACGGGGGCTTTTCTGTTTCAACGGCGGAGCAGTCAGCTTAGAAGCTGGCGCCAACCCACAGCCAGATTTTGTCGGTATCAACCGCATAATCGTCTGCAGAGTAAGCCGCGTACTTGATGCCGGCGTTGTAGTTCTTGCCGAACTTCATGCCGTAAACCACATCCACTTCAGAGCCAAGATCGTCAACGGTGGCGGAAGCCTCATTAGCCGTAAACTCGTGGTAAATCACAGTCAGGGCACCGGGGCCGATCTTGCCGCCCACAGAGACGTACAGATCTTCCAGACCCTCTTTCGGGGTACCCAGGAAGATATCCGCCCAGCCGTTAAAGGCGTGGCCGGTAGCCAGTGGAGTGGAGAAGCCGTAGTCACCGTCGTCGGAACCCAGCACCTCATAACCCAGCTTGGCGGTGATACCACTGATCACCACTCCACCCACAACGGTGTAGTAGTCCGCATCGAAGTCAGTGGCTCCACCACCGGTTTCCTGGGTCGCGTACTCCAGCTCATAGACAAAGTTGACGCCGTCACCGCTGGTGCCACCCGCGAAACGCACGCCATAGGTATCCAGCTCGGCACCGGTGTCATAGGTTTCCAGCAGGTAGGAGTAGCCGCTCAGGGTACCCAGCGAAGTTTTGAACGACGCATTCAGCAGGTGATCCTCGGAATTGATATCGCCATCTTCCGCCAGGATACGATTGCGCTGGTCCAGGTAGGAGTAAGTGATGCTCAGGCTGTCAGTCGGCGCCACGGTGAAGGTCGCAGCATCGAAGGTCTGACGGTCCTGGCGCCAACCCACATGACCAATGAAACGCTGGTTGTCAAAAGTCAGTACCTGACGACCCAGCTTGGTGGTGAACATGCCGGCCTTGTACTGCAGGAAAGCCTGGTCAACTTCGGTAGTTTCAGGGTCAGCAATCACCGAGTACTCTTTCACTGGCGCTGTTGGATAGGCTTCATACTCATCCATGCCAGCCACAACCCGGCTGTCTTCGAATTCCAGGGTCGCAGAGAAGCCGGCGATGGTATCAGTCACATAACCCAGGCGAGAGCGCAGCGTCAGGGCCTCGGCATCTTCCAGTGCATTGTCCTGTTCTACTGATTCGTAACGCAGGCGGAAATCACCGTACGCCTTACCCCCGGTCAGCGCTTCGGTAATCGAGTCTGCCGCCATCGCCTGCATGGATCCACAAGCCAGGGCAACAGCAACGGTCAGCGCGCTGTAGTTAAAATGTTTCATGGTCTTCTCCTAAAGGATTGCTGGGATTGTTGGTTGGCGGGCTGCCTCAGGCAGCCTCAGTATTTTTTTTGTCTTTGTTCTTCGCCTTGCGACTGATGGGCTCAACCTTTCTCTGTTTCTCGTAGAGAAACTTGAGCACTTCAGAACGCAGGTGCGTGTATTCCGGATCTTCCGCCAGCGTCAGCCGATCCCGCGGACGCTCCAGATTGACCTCAAGAATCTCCCCAACAGTTGCAGCTGGACCATTGGTCATCATGACAATGCGATCAGAGAGCAGTACCGCCTCGTCCACATCGTGGGTAATCATGATGACGGTGTTGTTCAGCTCCGCCTGAATTTCCATTAAGGAATCCTGCATATGGGCTCGCGTCAGTGCATCCAGGGCACCAAACGGTTCGTCCATCAACAGTACTTCTGGCTGCATGGCCAGCGCCCGGGCAATGCCCACACGCTGTTTCATACCACCGGAAATTTCGTCCGGACGCTTGTGCATGGCGTGATCCATATGCACAAGCTCCAGGTTGTGTTCAATCCACGCCTTTTTTTCAGCTTTGGATTTGCTCTTGCCAAATACCTGGTTTACCGCCAGCTCGACATTCTCATAGGCAGTCAGCCAGGGCAGCAGCGAGTGGTTCTGAAACACCACTGCGCGCTCGGGGCCAGGTTCGTTAACCTCCTTACCGTTCAGCACCACACCGCCGGTGGATGCCTGGTAGAGGCCAGCCACTACGTTCAGCACGGTGGACTTACCGCAACCGGAGTGACCGATGAGGGAGACAAACTCGCCTTTCTGAATTTTCAGGTCGACATCCTTGAGGGCCGTAAACTCTCCCTTCGGGGTCGGGAACACCATGTCGATATGGCTGATATCAAGAAATGGATTCATGGGGTTTACCTCCTTTGATCAACGGTCAGCGCTGGATTTGTCCCAGGAGACAAATCGCTGGATTTGCAACATGCCACGGTCGAGCAGGAAACCGATAAATCCGATCACCAACACAGCCGCCATAATGCGTGCCAATGAATCCGAACTGCCGTTCTGGAACTCATCCCACACGAATTTTCCAAGGCCTGGATTCTGCGCCAGCATTTCAGCCGCAATCAGCACCATCCACGCAACACCCAGCGACAGGCGCATACCGGTGAAGATCATGGGAATGGATGCCGGCAACACAATCTTGCGCACATGAGTCAGGGCGGGCAAACGCAGCACTTTACTGACGTTCACCAGGTCACTGTCGATAGATGCCACGCCGACAGAGGTATTGATCACCATGGGCCACAAGCAGCACAGGGTTACGGTGATCATGGAATTTAAAAATGACTTGGCGACCATTGGATCGGGTGATACGTACAGAGCACTTACCACCATGGTCACCAACGGCAGCCAAGCCAAAGGGGAGACCGGTTTAAAAATCTGCACAATGGGATTCACCGCCGCATTCAGCGTTTTGCTGAGTCCCACGGCGATTCCCAAAGGTACTGCAATGGCAACGGCCAGCAGGAAGCCACTCATCACCGTAATCAAGCTGGTAACGATCTGGTCAAGAAATGTTTCCTTGCCGGTGTAAGCTCGGATTTTTGGCTCGTAGCCAGGATCCTTCGCCACCCGCTCCGCGTTGCGTTGCTCCTGACGCTCATAAAAGTCGGCTGCTTTCTGCCGCTCCGTTACATGCTCGTCATAGAGCGTTCCGAACTGCTCCCAGACCGCTGCCGGCCCGGGAAACTTGCCCAGTGAAGTATCGATATTTTGTGCGGCAGCAGACCACAGCAACATGAAAACCAGAACCCCTATCGCGGGCACAACGACCCAGCGGGTGAAGTCACTGATTATCTTTTTGACATTAGCGGAAAGCATCCCGGTGTCACTGATCTTTCCGATGAACGAAGTCGTGGTTGTCATGATCTGATACCTGTCTTTACTTCTGGATTAGAGTCGGCGGTTAAAGCTTGTCGCCGGCCTTCAGGCCAATCGAAAACTTGTTGATGTAATCGTTTGGTTTGGTGCCGTCGTAGACGATGTCGTCGATAAAGTGTGTCTGCGGCTCACGGAAACCATCTTCATCGGCAGCCGGGAAGTCAGACGCTTTTGCCAGGCCATCCGCCACAAGGGACTGAGCAGCAGCCATATAGAGATCCGGACGGTAAACCTGGGCAGCAAGATCCTTGTACCACTGGTCTGACTTGTCTTCCGGAATCTGGCCCCAGCGACGCATTTGTGTCAGGTACCAGATGGCATCGGAGTAGTAGGGATAGGTGGCGAAGTAACGGAAGAACACGTTGAAGTCCGGCACGGCGCGCTTGTCACCCTTCTCATACTCGAAGGTGCCGGTCATGGAGTTGGCGATTACATCGTAATCCGCACCCACGTAGTTGGGCTGGGAGAGAATCTTCACAGCCGCCGGACGGTTGGCGTTGTTATTTTCATCCAGCCACTTGGCGGCACGAATCAGCGCACGAGTCAGGCGAATGGTGGTGTTGGGGTATTTCTCGGCAAACTCGGCGGTAATACCGAATACTTTTTCCGGGTTGTTTTTCCAGATCTCGTAGTCAGTCACAACCGGTACACCGATACCCTTGAATACTGCCTGCTGGTTCCAGGGCTCACCCACACAGTAACCGTAGATGGTGCCGGCTTCGAGCGTGGCAGGCATTTGTGGTGGCGGAGTCACAGAGAGCAGTGCATCGGCATCAATCTGACCGGAGGTGTCACCCTTGTGCGGGGCGTAGTAGCCGGGATGAATGCCACCGGCAGCGAGCCAGTAACGCAGTTCGTAGTTATGGGTGGATACAGGGAAAACCATACCCATATTGAAAGGCTTGCCCTCTGCCTTGTACTTCTCAACAACCGGCTTCAGGGCGTCGGCCTTGATCGGGTGCACCGGGCGGCCATCATCCATTTTGGGAATGTTGGGCTTCATCTGGTCCCAGATCTCGTTGGAAACTGTAATGCCGTTACCGTTAAGGTCCATGGAGAAAGGCGTGATGATGTGAGCCTTGGTGCCGAAGCCCATGGTGGCGGCAATGGGCTGGCCTGCCAGCATGTGCGCGCCGTCCAGACGACCGTCGATAACGCCGTCCAGCAGCACTTTCCAGTTTGCCTGCGCTTCAATGGTGACGTAGAGACCTTCGTCTTCGAAATAGCCCTGCTCATAGGCCACCGCAATGGGTGCCATATCTGTGAGCTTGATAAAGCCGAATTTCAGTTCTTCTTTTTCCGGGTAGCCCAGTTCTGCGTGGGCGGCAGCGGTGCCAAGGCCAGCACCGACGACGGTTGCCATCAGGGCGTGCTTGAAAGGTCTCAGCCATTTCATAGGTGTTTCCTCGTTATGGTTTCCAGTTATTTCTCTGTCGCGTGGACAGGACTTTCTTCCCCGAGGAAAAGACCAGTAGAACCCAATCACCCCAAGTGAATGCATCCTCGCCTGTTCCTCTCCTGTTATCTCTGCCGTCTTTGGTTAGCGCTTTCAGAGTACGCGTCGCAGCAGTTGGCTCTGAACAATGCAGCGAGTGTGCCAAGACTTAACAGAAGGCAAATAATCGAGTTTTCCGTGCCGTTTCGGCCGTAAATGCTCATTACAGGTGCACACTTGCACCAACTGAATCCACTTTTCTCTGAAATTTTGGCCTGACCAAATTTAATGACGAAAAAAACCATGGCCAAGTCAGTGCATGGCGCACCAATAAAATGCCAAATTAGCCAGAACCGCTTGTTGCCGATGTTTTTTTAATCAGCCCGTGCGCCGACCGGAAGTAAGTAGAAAATGGCTCTTGTGGGCGCAAAATCCAAAGCCCCGAAATAGGGCAAAACGCAGAGACGCCGAATTTCAGGCCTTGAGACAGAAGTGCAGAGAACAGGAAAGAAGAGTGGAAACAGAGTGAATAAAGCTGCAAAGAGGCGAGCTGGCCAGGAAGCGAAACCCTGCCTGTAGATAAAAGCACCGTGAAACGGACAGCGGAAGCTCAACTGCCGACGAAGGGAGTCGCTCCGAAAAATGCAACCGCGAGAAGCGAAGAAAATACTACTGCCAAAGCTGCTCTTTAATCAGGCGATCAAACTGCTCCAGCAGGCTGTCGAGCGCATCAGTGGCCACCTCGAAAAAGTCGGTGGGAGAGATATCCGGTTCTGTCACCATCAGGTGCTCATTAACACAGGTGATCAGACGATTGATCCTGCCCAGCTGCTCCTTGTCGCAACCGATCTCGGACCAGAGCCGTCGCGTGTTGGTCTGGATTTTTTCGCAGAGAAAACCGAGGCGGATGCGCGCCACATTATCGCAGCTGCCCGCCGCAGCCACACCGGTACCGATGGCACGGGCCTGACCGATAAATTCCGCCGCCGCCAACAACTCACGCCAATAGAGATGCAAAGGCTTATTGGCGGCGTTCTTCAGGTAGAGCAGCTCGCACTCCTGCGCCAGGTCATCAATCAGGTAGAGAATGTTCTTTATAAGGTGATTGTGCTGGGTGAGGTTATTCTCCGGCTCGGCGTGACGGTAGTTGCCAGCCAATCGTGCCCAGTGCTGGGTAATTCCCTGCCAACGGGAGTTCTCCTCGATACTGAGATCCACCGCAGCTATTGCTGCCAGGTCCCGGCTGACGCTGTTTTGCAGCCCCTCAATTTCGGCAACCATCCCAGGCTCGCTGCCACTCAACAGACCGGTGGTCAAACCACGATGCTTCTGGATATGGCTGAGCAACACCCTAAGGCTCGCCAGCCACTGCAATCCCCTGGCCTGGCGCTGCAGGCGCGTCCGGCGCCGCTCAACCAGCAGTCCCGCGGTTACCGCCAACAGCACCACAACAAATGCCAACGCGAGCATCAATGCGCTATTAACATCAGGCATACGGACAGTCTCCCTGCGCCATCAACGTGCCAACAACCGACGACGGCTGCACACAGCAACCAAAGCCCCCGAACCACCACCACGCCCACTCCGGCGCAAGCAGTCCATCACCCAAAGATCATACCATGCGGCACTGTCCGCTGAAGCGCCAGCACAAGCCCGCAGAACCACCCTTAATATGCCTGCTTTTCAGAACGCCAGCACCCCGTTTGCTATCTCAAGCACCCTTCCGCACACAGTAGCACCAACTTCAGGCGCCTTTGCACCGTAAATGCACGCTGCGCGCAAGTCATTATTGGCAAGCAAATTGCTCTGAGTCCGGAAGCCCTCTGGAAGCGACCATTTTTGCACCACAGAGGATCACTCATTGGAAGTTAAACCTGACAAGGCAGACGGCCTTAACAGATGTACCTAAGGAGAAGTCATTTATGCTGCACGCGATCTATCGCTCCACCATTCAGGCAACCATGCTGTGCCTTACCATGGCAACTGTGTTCGGTTACAGCACCGGTGCCCACGCTGCCATTACCACCATGGGTGAAGCCATCAACATCGCCGGCCGACAACGGATGTTGTCGCAGCGCATCGCCCAGTCCTACTTCCTTATTGGGTTGAATCCTGAGTCCGAGCGCGGCGCTACCCAGCTGCAGCGCTCGGTCAATGAGTTTGAAAATAACCTGCAGGACCTGAAAAGCTATGCCCCGGCACAGAGCCTGTCCCGGGAGATTGCCGACGTGGAATCCGCCTGGAAAAGTTACCGCGCCCTGGCCACCGGCCCCATCACCAAAGCCAACGGTGAGCTGTTACTGGCGGAGAGCAATGACATCCTCGCCAAGGCCCACAACTATGTAATGCAACTGGAGAAGGTATCCGGCACCCAGAAAGCAGAGATCATCAATATATCCGGCCGCCAGCGCATGTTGTCACAGCGCATCGCCAAGAACTTTCTTGCCGCGCACTGGCACGTGGGCAACCGCGATGTGCAGGAGCTGCTGTTTGAAGACCTGGCCGAGTACGAAAACGTCCTCTCCTATCTGAGCGAAAGCGGCGTTAACACCACCGAGATCGACACCCAGCTGGTCAAGGTAAAAGGGCAATTCAATTACGCCATGCGCGGTTTCGAAGGGGCCATGAGCCTCTCCGGGGCCCGCCTTATCCACGTGGTAACCGGTACCACCGACGCCATGCTGCGCAGCATGAATATCGTTACCGGGCTCTACGCCGAATTGCTGATCGACTAACCTCGCGCAACCTGCGACGCCGGCAGACCCGGTGTCGCAATCCCTCTCGCGCCCCACCCTCACCAGGCTTCAGCGCCAATCCAGCTCCAGCGCCATCAGTATCGCATCTTCACGCCCCTTGGCCGCCGGGTAGTAGCCGTGTCGCACCCCTACTTCGACAAAACCCAGGGCACTGTAAAGACCTATGGCGCTGTCGTTGGATTCCCGTACCTCCAGGAACATGCGTTCGGCCTGCCCCTGCAGCTGGTCAAGCACCGCTTCCAGCAACAG
Source organism: Pseudomaricurvus sp. HS19 (assembly GCF_009857815.1). Lineage (GTDB taxonomy): Bacteria > Pseudomonadota > Gammaproteobacteria > Pseudomonadales > Cellvibrionaceae > Pseudomaricurvus. The sequence continues at coordinate 1,640,766 of NZ_WVVW01000001.1, forward strand.
ACGCCCCACGCCCTGCCCCTGCGCCGCCGGATCCACCACAATATCCAGCAACTCTGCTTCACCCACCACCACCGACACCAGCGCAAAGGCGAGCCAACGCTCGCCGTCACGCAGACCGGCACAACGGTAGCGCTGCAGGTTACCCAGCAAGGTGGATTTCGGCATGGGATGGGAGTGAGCCGCCAACTCCAGGGGATAGAGGGCTTCCACCTCGGCCGGACCAACTACAGAAAGGGTTAGCGACCGACCCTGGCGATCCTCGACGGCTTGCGGGGCGCTAAACCAGCTGGACACAGCAAGTTCGCATCAACGCAGGCGGAACGGCTGCAGCGCCTGCCACGCCACCGCCTTCAGGGCGGGAGCCTGCAGCATCTGCGTCAACGACGGCAATACCACGGCACAGGGCCCCAGCCCCGCGGCGGCAACGGCCTTACCTTGCATGGTCTCCAGGGTTTGCTCAGCGCTGGAGCCCGGGGAATCGGCCAGGTAGTGACAGGCTTCGGGGCCCATCAGCAGCAGCTGGGTGACAGGCTGCTCCTCGTGCATGGCTTCCAGCATGGCACGCAGGGCTTCGCGGGCCTCCGCCTCCCCCTGACGGGTGAAGTGGTTTTCCACCATGGGCCAACGCAGGATCTCGGCACGCGGCAGGCCACGCAACTGCAATCCCAGCGCATTGAGCATGTTGAGCAACAGGGCTTCAGTGGGTAGCGCCAGTTCGGCGTGACGGCTGTCCACCACCAGCAGCTGTTCGGTTACCCGCCACAGGCTGAGGGCGAAACGCGGCACCACGACAGCTTCAGGCGCAGGCTTGAGCGCCTCCTCCACGGGTGCCGGTTTCGGGGTGACGATGGTCGCAGGCTGGCCGAGGATATCAGCCACCGATACAGCACCTGCGCCGGTTTTGCCGGCCGCTGCTGCGACTTCACCCTGGCTCCCGGGTACGGGTGCCACAGGCGTAATATCACCACCACTGACTGCTGCCGGCTGCGCTGGCAGCACCGGCTGACACTGACGCATTGCCGGCCCCAGTAACAACTGGCGCCTGGGCATATAACTGTCGATGCCCATGGCTTCCAGGTACTGCATGCGCTGCAATTCGTTCATTGGCCGCCGCTGTCAAAAGAAGACCCCGGAGACACCCGGGGTCAGGAGATTGGATTACACACCATCCCGCTGTGGATGGGCTCTGCTACCGGATTCTAACAGATTGAGGGCATCCAGATAGGCCTTGGCCGACGCCGCGATAATGTCCGTGTCCGCCCCCACGCCGTTAACGATCGAACCGTTGCGGGAGAGACGTACGGTGACATCACCCTGGGCCTCGGTACCTGCAGTAATGGCATTCACCGAATAGAGCGCCAGCTCGGTACCGCTGTCCACCACCGACTCAATCGCCTTGAACGCCGCATCCACCGGGCCACTGCCTTCTGACTCAGCCACTACTGCTTCGCCGCGACGGGTAAAGCTCAGGGTCGCCCTGGGCTTCTGGCCGGTTTTGCAGGAGACTTCGAGGCCCTTAAAGGTGTAGATCTCTTCGCGATGCTCCTGCTCCACGTCGGAGACCAGGGTCTGCAGGTCCTCATCAAAAATCTCGTGCTTCTTGTCCGCCAGATCCTTGAAGCGGGCAAAAGCTTCGTTCAACGCTTCAGGCGTCTCGAAAGTGATTCCCAACTCCTCGAAGCGGGCGCGTACAGCAGCGCGACCGGAGTGCTTGCCCAACACCAGCTTGTTGGCATTCCAGCCCACGTCTTCGGCTTTCATGATCTCGTAGGTCTCGCGGTGCTTGAGCACGCCGTCCTGGTGAATACCGGATTCGTGGGCGAAGGCGTTGGCACCGACGATGGCCTTGTTGGGCTGCACCGGGAAGCCGGTGACAGTGGAGACCAGGCGCGACGTCGGCACGATATGCACAGGATCAATGCCGGTGGTCACAGGATAGAAGTCGTGACGGGTATTGACTGCCATCACGAGCTCTTCCAGCGACGCATTACCGGCCCGCTCACCCAAACCGTTAATGGTACATTCCACCTGGCGCACACCGTTCATCACCGCCGCCAGCGAGTTGGCTACCGCCAGGCCGAGATCGTTGTGACAGTGGGTAGAGAAGATGGCCTTATCGGAGTTCGGCACACTCTCGATAACGCGACGGAACATACCGCCGTACTCTTCCGGAGTGCCATAGCCGACCGTGTCAGGAATGTTAATGGTACGGGCACCGGCATTAATGACCGCTTCAATAATACGGTACATAAACTCGGGCTCACTGCGACTGCCGTCCTCCAGGGAGAACTCCACATCGTCACAGAGATTACGAGCCATCTTGACCGCCGCCACGGCCTGCTCCAGCACTTTCTCCGGCTCCATCTGCAACTTGTACTTCATGTGGATGGGGGAGGTAGCAATAAAGGTGTGAATACGGCCGGAGTTGGCGTTGCGCAACGCTTCACCGGCACGCTCGATATCGGGACGCACAGCGCGGGCGAGACTGGCAACCGTGGAATCCTTGACGGACTCGGCTACCGCTTTCACTGCCTCGAAATCACCGGGACTGGCGATGGCGAAGCCGGCCTCGATCACGTCGACGCGCATTTTTTCCAGCATTCTGGCGATACGCACCTTCTCGTCGCGAGTCATGGACGCACCGGGGCTCTGCTCACCGTCGCGTAAGGTGGTATCAAAAATAATCAATCTGTCCTTGCTCATAATGGCCTCTCAGGCAGCAGCGCTGTCGCTGCCGGCAAATTTAAATAGGGTATTCGGTATTCGGTCGGGGTGGCCGCAGGCGGGCCGGGAGATATCTACACTGCCCGAGGCAGTCGTAGCAGCGCGCACAACAGGCTCACGGCCAGCCCGGAAGGACGGCTCAAAAGCTGGGAATGTTGGCAGAAGGCGCTCATGGTGGTTATCCGGAAATTGGTTTATCCACAGGATCAGTGGGGTTCACTATAGCCAGCCGCCCCACCGCAATCAATACTCATCCTAATTAAAAAGATATAGTAGGATAAAATAACAAATTAAAGGCAAATAAACGCCTTTAAAGAAACAACCATCCTAACCAATAGGGAAATCAGACGATTTTATCTGCGCCGGAACAGCCTGGCCCGCACACTGAAAGCGGCAAACTCGCTGATTCCCGGGGTCCGGACCTCCGGGAATCAGCCCTCTCCGGCAACAGCTGCGCCTCAGCCCAGCTCGTTGGAGACCACGCGATAGTTGGGATCTTCCACCACATTCACCTCGCAGAGATCCCCGGCGCGTTTCAGCAGCTGGCGACACTCCGGGCTCAGGTGACGCAGGTGCAGGGTCTTGCCCAGCGCCTTGTACTTCTCCGCCAGGCCATCCACCGCTTCGATGCCGGAGGCATCGCTGATGCGGGAGCGTTTGAACTCGATTACTACGTGCTCCGGATCACCGGCGGGATCAAACAGCTCCTTGAAGTTGGCGACGGAACCAAAGAACACCGGACCGCGCAGGTCGTACACCTTGTAGCCACGCTCATCAATACTGGTATCCGCCTGAATATGCTGGGCATGTTTCCAGGCAAATACCAGTGCCGAGACAATCACACCCACCAGCACGGCAATGGCCAGGTCGAAGGCCACGGTTACCGCCGAGACCAGCACAATGACAAGCGCGTCGGCAAACGGCACCTTGCGCATGATGCGGAACGAGGACCACTCAAAGGTACCCAGCACCACCATAAACATGATGCCCACCAGCACCCCCAGCGGGATCATTTCAATGTACTCGGCACCAAACAGGATAAAGCCCAGCAGCACCAGGGCGGCCGTGATGCCGGACAGACGACCGCGGCCGCCGGAGTTAATGTTGATCATCGACTGGCCAATCATGGCGCAACCGCCCATACCGCCAAAGAATCCGTTGGTGGTATTGGCGATACCCTGGCCGATACATTCGCGGTTACCGCGACCGCGGGTTTCGGTGAGCTCGTCAATTACGGTCAGGGTCAGCAGGGATTCGATCAGGCCCACTGCCGCAATGATGCTGGCGTAGGGCAGGATAATCAGCAGGGTGTCGAGGGTGAATGGCACCTGCGGCACAGCGAAGGATGGCAACTCGCCTTTCAGGGTCGCAGAGGCCGCCTGCTCCGCCGGCAGCATGTCACGCACATAATCGATCACCGTGCGCGCTTCCATATCGGAGGCCACCACCGCCAGGGTAATGGCGACAATGGCCACCAGGCCTGCGGGAACCGCGTTGGTGATTTTGGGCAGGAAGTGCATGATCAGCATGGTGGCAAAGATCAGTCCGCCCATGGTGTAGAGCATTTCACCCTGCATCCACGCCAGCTCGCCGTCCGCCACTTCGATCTTGAACTGCCCCAGCTGCGCCAGGAAGATCACAATCGCCAGGCCATTCACAAAGCCCAGCATTACCGGGTGCGGCACCATGCGGATAAACTTACCCAGCTTGAAAACCCCCGCGGTAATCTGCAGCAAACCCGCCAACACCACGGTAGCAAACAGATACTGAACACCATGCTGCGCCACCAGCGCCACCATCACCACCGCCGTGGCACCGGTAGCACCGGAGATCATGCCCGGACGACCACCGAAGACACTGGTCAGCAGTCCCATCATAAACGCGGCATAGAGACCTACCATTGGCTCCACCCCGGCCACGAACGCGAAGGCTACAGCCTCGGGAACCAGTGCCAGTGCCACTGTGATACCGGAGAGAACATCATTTTTGATGTTGTATTGATTGGAGGTGATCAGTTTGAACATCGGAATTCCAGGGAAAAACGGGCTTAACAAAGGGGGCGGATACTAGCAGATGGGGGCACACCCTCCAAATTTGCTGCTCAAAACATCAACAAATCCTGGGAATTTAGCAGCAATGCACTGCCCCGGGGCAAGCCCGCGCCCACCCTGTGGCAGGGGTTATAACGGGGAATCAGTAGGCGAGAATGCCGTCTGCCACCGACGAGGGGCAGTGACTGAGACAGGTGCGCAGCTGCTCATTGGTTTTGAACAGGCGCCGGCAACTTTCCCGCGCGATGTTCAGCACCAGCATGGAGAACAGCTCCTTGTCCTCCTGCAGCAATTCATTGAGGGCATCGCCGGACAGCACCAGCAATTCGGTAGGTTCACGGGTGATGGCGGTCACCGAGTGAGGCTGGATACCGATCAGGGAGGTCTCGCCAAAACAGTTGCCCGGCGTGAGCACCGCTTTCAGGTGTGCCTCCCCATAGACATCGAACACCAGCTTTACTGCGCCTTCCAGCACGATATAGATGTAGCTGGCGGCCTCCCCCTCTTCGAAGACCACTTGATTGGCATCGAAACTGATGGGGCGCAAGCGCTGGAACACCTGCCCCAACTGGGCCTCGGTCAAGCCGCCGAGGATCGCGATTCTGTCCAGGATTGGCAGCACACTGTCCATACTCATCAGAGGTTCCCTGGGTACCTGCTCCGCCATCTGTCATCTCCGCGCCGCTGCCTTGCGGCCTAGCGATTTACCCTGTTAGAAAATTTAGCTCAAAAAATGGGGCTTTGCTTATTTTGCGCCCAATAATTCCACTCTGTAACCATCCGGGTCTTCAACAAACGCCAGTATGGTAGAGCCGTGCATCATCGGGCCCGGCTCTCTCACCACCTTGCCACCGGCGGCGCGAATTTTGTCACAGGCGGCGTAGACATCGTCCACTTCGATGGCAATGTGGCCGTAGCCACCGCCAAGATCATAGCTCGCGGTGTCCCAGTTGTGGGTCAGCTCCAGCACAGTGTTGTCCGCCTCACCGCCGTAACCAACAAACGCCAGCGTAAAGCGACCATCCGGGAAGTCATTACGACGCAGCAACTGCATCCCCATCACTTCGGTGTAAAACGCCAGTGAGGCTTCCAGGTCACCCACTCGCAACATGGTGTGCAACAGACGCATAATCATTCTCCTCTGGTATAGCCGCCGCCACAGAGTGCAGGGCAGACTCAATGCATATGGTGGTGTTCGTGCATATCCATGCTATCGCCGGCAGACTCCTCCGCCGGCACAACATCGCCGATATCGTCGCTGTCCGGCTCAGCAACACCCTGCCCTTCGGCCGCCGCCGGCGTGTGATGCTCGTGACTGCCGGCCTGGTTGCCTTGCTGGCTGTGGCTGCTGTGATCGGTGTGCTGACCGTGATTGGCGTGCTGCAGTGTCAACCACACAGTCCAGGCACCAAAGAGGATGATCAGCCCCCCCATGAGTCCCCGCAGCCCGCGGGATTGCAGCAGCTGTTTCAGGCGCTCGGCAAACAACCCTCCCGCCAGCACCGCCGGCAGGGTGCCCAGGCCAAAGGCCAGCATCACGCCGGCTGCCGCCGCTCCCTGGGCCTGCGCCATGGCATAGGCCAGCGCCGAGTAAACCAGCCCGCAGGGCAACCAGCCCCAGATACCACCCAGCAGCAGCGCCCGCGATGGAGAGCTGACCGGCATAAGCCGCTTGCCCAGGGGCTGCAGCCAGCGCCAGGCGTAACTGCCCAGCTTCTCCAGCCGGGTCAGCCCGCGCCACCAGTCGGCCACATACAGGCCCATGGCAATCAGCAGCAGACCTGCCAGCAGACGCATTATGCTGAGCCCCTGCCCTGAAATCAGCTGTTGCCCCAGATAGCCAAACAGTCCACCGATGATCCCATAACTGGCGATGCGCCCGATATTGTAAGAAAGCAGGATAGACCAACGGCGTACACGTTTCTCCGCCGGCACCGCAAAACTGAGGGCGGCGGTAATACCACCGCACATGCCAACGCAGTGACCGCCTCCCAGCAGGCCCATGGCAAAAGCCGACAGCAGCGCGGCCCAGAGTTCGGGGGACATTACGGATTCAAACATGGGGGATCCAGGAAGAGACGGGGTACGGGGAAATCAATCAGAGGACGACTTGCCTGTGGGGTTACCGGTGGCCGGGGATGAAGTGCCATCGGTGTCGCTGCCGACAGGACTGTCCGGGCGCTTCGGCGCCACCTTCTCTTCTTCAAAGAGAATGCGCTGGCCCTCGGTATTGAGATCGTCGTATTGACCACTGTTAACCGCCCAGAACAGGGCGCGAATGGCGAGGACTACAAATACCAGTGCTATGGGGATCAGCAGATACAGACTTTCCACAACGATCTCTCGGTTTCGGTGACAGGCGTGGCCGCATTGGCTGGCTATTGTCGCTCTAACGGGGGTTAAGTTCCAGCCGGCCCGCTGCGGCATTATGCCGCAGCGGGGGCATCAGCAACGGGGGCATCAGCAACGGGAAGCCTCATGCGATTGATGCGCAGGGCATTGGTGACCACAATCAGGGAGCTGGCGGACATGCCGATGGCCGCGGCCCAGGGCGGGATCAGCCCCATGGCAGCCGCCGGCAGCGCAATCAGGTTGTACAGCAGCGCCCACCCCAGGTTTTGCCTGATCACCCGCCGGGTCATTACCGCGCAGCGCATGGCCGCCGGGATCAACGACAGGTCGCAGCCCAGCAGCACACTGTCGGCGCGGGTCTGGGCCAGGTCGGTAGCGCCGCCCATGGCCACAGAAATAAACGCACCACTGAGCACCGGCACATCATTGATGCCATCCCCCACCATCAGTACCCGCTCGCCCTGCTGCTGATACTGTTCGGTGATGGCCAGTTTCCGGTCCGGTGACTGATCCGCCTGCCACTGGATGATACCCAGCTGCCCGGCTACCCGTGCCACTTCACGGGCATCGTCACCACTGAGTAACTCAACCCGGATGCCCCGCGCCAGCAGCGCCTGTACCGCCGGAGCTGCAGAGGGACGCAGCTGGTCCTGGAGGCAGATCCAGGCACACAACTGCTCATCACAACTCAGGGCCAACCACTGCCCCTGCGCCTGTGGCGGCAAGTTATGCTGCCCGGCAAAGGCCGGCTTACCCAGCCGGTAGGCGCACTCGCCGACCCGCCCTTCCACACCCCGGGCGGTAAACTGGCGAACATCCTCTGCCTGCATGGGGCTGGCATAGGGCGCAAACGCCCTGGCAATAGGGTGACGGGAGCCGGTCTCCAGTGCCGCACACACTGCCAGCAGATGGGCGCGCCGGGCGTCGTCCATGGGCTCACCGCCAGGCTGCAGCACCTGCGCCACCTGCGGCTCACCAATGGTGAGGGTTCCGGTCTTGTCGAAAATAACGCGATCCACCTTCGGCAAGCCTTCCAGCACATGCTCGCCGGTAACCAGCAGCCCCTGCTGCCGCAACCAGGAGATGGCCGTGGTCAAGGCCGTAGGCGATGCCAGCGACAGGGCACAGGGACAGGTTACCACCAGCACCGACAACACCACCCACACGGCATGGGAGGAGTCGATCTGCCACCAGACCGCCCCTACCACCAGTGACACCAGCAGGACCGCCGCCACAAAGTAACCCGCCAGCGTATCGGCGATGGCCGCCATGCGCGGCTTGTTCTGCCGTGCCTGCTCCACGAGACGCTCAATGGCTGAAAGACGGGTACTGCGGCCGACGGCAGAGACCTCCACCTGCAGCGAACTTTCGGTATTGGTGGAGCCAGCGATAACCGTGTCACCAACACCTTTGATAACCGCATCCGGCTCACCGGTGAGCAGGGTTTCCACCACACCACTGGTGCCGGACAGCACCGTACCGTCGCAGGGAATGATGGCACCACTGGCCACCAACACCCGGTCACCCACCGCCACCTGTTTCAGCGGCACCGCCTGCCACTTCTCGTCCCGCCAGACCTCCGCGGTTACCGGCAGCAGCTGCGCCAGCCGGTCGGAGTCAATGCCGTTGCGGTGGCGGGCGCGCATCTCCAGATAGCGCCCCAGCAGCAGGAAGAAGGTGAACATGGAGACGGAATCGAAATAGACCTCCCCGCCCCCGAACACCGTGGCCCAGCAACTGGCGGTGAAGGCACCGGCAATGGCAATGGAGACCGGTACATCCATGGTGAGATGACGGGTGCGCAAGGCGCGCAGGGCGGCACTGAAAAATGGCCGCGCACTGTAGAACACCACCGGGGTGGCGATAATGAGGCTGATCCAGCGCAGGTAGCCCTGCCAATCGGCGTCAGCGCCGGCGTACAGGCCCACAGCCACCATGCCCACCTGCATCATGCCGAAACCGGCTACCGCCAGTCGCATCAGGGCACTGCGATCCTCTTTCTCGCGCAGCTGCTGGCGCTGGGATTCAGTGGCGGGCAACGGCTCGTAGCCAATATCGGAGAGCGAGCGCATCAGCTCACTCAACTGCCCCTCGGCGGGCCGCCAGCGTAACAGGCAGCGGTGGGTGGTGGCATTGACCCGCACCGCCACCACTCCCGGCAGCTGCGCGAGGTGCTTCTCAATCAGCCACACACAGGCGGCACAGGTGATGCCGGTCAACAGCAGGTTGGCCTGGCGCTCGCCATCCGCCAACTGATCGACAAACTCCTGCTGCACATCGTCCAGGTCATAAATGGAGAAATCGATATGGTGATCGCCCGGGCGACTGCTGCGGGCACTGCGAAACTGGTAGAAGCTGCCCAGGCCACCGTCGATAATGGCACTGGCCACTGCCAGGCAGCCGGGACAACAAAAGCGTTGCGGCTGACCCTCAAGACTCAGGGTGTAGTCACTGTCGGGTGGCACCGCCAACCCGCAGTGGTAGCAGGCACAGGCTGTGTTACTCACTCACCGGTTCCAAAGATCAGGCGATTACCTTCCGAGAAATTGACTTCGGTGACGATGCGCCAGGCACCATCCGCAGGCTGCTCGCCCTGCTCTGCCCCGGCAGGCATCAGCCGCAGGTACCAGTGGTTCTGCAGGCTGCTCTGCAGCTCGCCCTGATAACGCCCATCCACCACCTGGGTGAGGATGATGACGCGATCGTTATCGGCTTCCATGGGGTGATCCAGGTAGAGCTGTAACTGCTGCGGCCAGACATAACTGCTGTCGGTGGTGCTGAGGGTCAGCACCACGTCGCCCACCTGATGGTCAAAGAACAGCTCACCGCTCAGTCCCAGTGCGGCCGCCGCACGATCCTCATCCACACGCATGTTAATCATGCGCCCCTCTTTGTAGTAGTTATCCACTACCACATCATCGGCGTCCTTGACGGCGATGGTCATAAAGGGAATCCAGGCCACCATCACCACCAGCAGTGGCATCAGCACAAACCAGGCCCAGAACTGTTTGTACCAGGGGCCATCGTCGCGATCCTGATGGAGGTTTTTTTCAGAATGATTCATAGCGGCACACGTATTTACTGTTGGGGAAACTGACTTTCCGACGGAGAATGCAGGCTGATGACAGCCAGGGGGACGGCACCCGTCAGGGCGCCCATTCTAGCACCAATGCGGGCGCCGGAGCGCCCGTTAACACTTGTTTGCTCAGTGCCCAACCCTCCCCTAGCGGGAGGGACCAATAAAGGTGGTTTCCTCTTCAGCCGTGATACCGGCGTCCTCTGAAGAGACCACAGTGAAGCGAATGGTGCTCTTGGAGGAGGTCAGCTGCTCCCGCGGTACGGAGACCCGCACCGGCAGGGTGAACACCTCACCAGCCTCGATCTGCAGGGCGCGATAGCCACGCAGGGTGAAGTCACCATCACCACTGACGGAGATGTCATAGGTGTGTGGCCGCTCATCCATGTTGTTGATCTTGACCGTGTAGACGTTCTGCACGTTGCCGTTGGTGATGCGGTACATGTTGGCACCGCGATCCCGGATTACATCCACCGACAGCGGCTGGCGGGTGCCTACCACGTAGATAAACGCCAGGATCATGGCCAGCACCGCAAAGCTGTAGCCAAACAGCCGCGGACGCAGGAAGTGGGTGGCGCCATTGGCCAGCTGGTCCTCGGAGGTAAAGCGAATCAGGCCGCGCTCGTAACCCATCTTGTCCATCACCTGGTTACAGGCATCGACACAAAGGCCACAGTTGATGCATTCGTACTGCAAACCCTCGCGGATATCGATGTCCACAGGGCACACCTGTACACACCAGGAGCAGTCAATACAGTCTCCCTTACCGGCCGCCTTGTAGTCTTCGTGGGCCTTGCGCGGACCACGGGCCTCGCCGCGCTCGCGATCGTAGTGCACCGCCAGGGTATCGGTGTCGTACATCACCGACTGGAAACGGGCGTAGGGACACATGTACTTGCACACCTGCTCCCGCAACCAGCCGGCGTTCATGTAGGTCATGCCGGTGAAGAACAACGTCCAGAAAGCCGCCGCCGGGTGCACATCAAAGGTGACGAAGCCACTACTGCCCACCGACGGAATAAAGCCGAGCAATAGCTCCCGCACCGGCGTGAAGTAGCCGACGAAGGTGATACCGGTAACAAAGGCGATCAGCAACCAGAGAAAGTGCTTGCTGCCCTTGCGCAGGATTTTCTCCGTATTCCAGCCCTGCTTGTCGAGCTTGATCATCTTGTTGCGGTCACCCTCACAGAAGTGCTCCGCCCAGATAAACATCAGCGTCCACACCGTCTGCGGACAGGTGAAGCCGCACCATACCCGCCCCACCAGCACCGTCACCGTAAACAGGGTAAACGCCGCAATAATCAGCAGCCAGGCCAGCAACATGCCGTCCTGGGGCCAGAAGGTCATCCACAGGATGTGAAATTTGCGCTCCGGCAGATCGAACAACATGGCCGGGCGGCCATCGATCATAAACCAGGGCATCAGCACGAAGCCGAGCAGCAATGGCAAACCGGTGTAGCGACGGACACGCTGGAAAAAACCGGACACCTTGCGGGTGTAAACCCGGCCGGCGGAATCATAAAGCATGCGGTAGCGGACGTTGTCTCCGCCGTTATCTTCAGTGACGGGAATTTTTTCTCCCATGATACAGCTCCTGTCTGCAGGCTTTGGAATCAGGGTTGGTGCCAGCTGCATCCGCACCCACAGCGAAACAGGATATCCCGCCCCGGGCTGACGATACTGGTTCTGTCATTGTCAGTTTTGATTATAAACAAATTCTAATATACGCGACTTGACCAAGCGCAAGCGGCACACACTCTACCCCGCCCGCCCGACATCCCTAAGTCGGTTTTTTGAATTAGCCTAAGAGGCTGTCTGGGTCAAAGCGACCCATAATCACAGTATACGCACTGTAAAAACAACAAAGCCCCGAAAACGGGGCTTTGTTGTTGATCTTTAGCGAACCGCCGGGATTACTCGGCGTCCTGGGACAGGCCGTAGACGTAAGCTGCCAGCAGGTGAATCTTGTCTTCACGCAGTTTTTCCTGCTGCGCTGGCATCTGGTTGGTACGACCCTCACGCACCGAGTGACGTATTTCCGAACGCAGCTCAGCTGGATCACCCTTGGAGTAGAGCCAAGTGCTGTCGGTCAGATTGGGCGCACCCACCAGATGGCTGCCTTTACCATCTGCACCATGGCAGGCAGCACAGGTCTGGGCAAAGATCTGCTGGCCCTTCTCCGCCAGAACCTGGTCGTGATCATTGCCAGAAATCTGCAGAACGTATTCCGCGGCAGCCACAACACCTTCCTCACCAATTACCGGCCCCTGAGGAGGCATGAAGCCATTGCGACCAAAGGTGATAGATTGCTTGATCTGCTCGGCGCTGCCGCCGTAGAGCCAATCGGCATCAGTCAGGTTCGGAAAGCCATAGCTGCCGCTGGCATCCGCACCGTGACACACAGCGCAGTTGTTGGCGAACAGGCGTACACCCATCTTCAGCGCGCGGGGATCCTGCGCCACCTCTTCAATGGGCATGGCCGCAAAGCCGGCGAAGATTTCACCATACTGTTCCTGCGCCTTCTGCTGCTCACGCTCCAGCTGGTTATGGGAGGTCCAGCCCAGCAGGCCTTTCCAGGTACCCAGGCCCGGGTAGAGCGCCAGGTAGATGAAACCGAAAATAAAGGTCAGCAAAAACATCTGGAACCACCACTTGGGCAGCGGGTTATCGTATTCCTCGATGCCGTCGTAGACGTGACCAGTGGTTTTGTTTTCAGGATCGGCGTCATCGTTAACGGCGACCTTGCGGTTGGCCATCAGCACCCAGAAGAGCAACGCCAGGTTGATCAGGGTCAGGCCTGTAATCCAAAGACTCCAGAAAGTACTCATAATTTATCCGCCTTATCTTCATCAGAGTTGGGATGAAGCTTATGCTGTTGAGGATCGACATCATCGGCAAACGGCAGGTTGGCCGCGTCGTTAAAACCCTTGCGGCGGCTGGGCGAAAAGGCCCACCAGCAGATCCCCAGGAAGGTGATCATCACCAGTACCGTCGACAAACCTTTTAACGTGTTGATATCCATGATGTCGCTCGCTTTTCTCTAAACCAGGCTCAACCGATCAGCGCTTCTGCTTCAGCAGGATACCCAGCTGCTGCAGATAGGCCACCAGGGCATCCATTTCGGTTACACCCTTAACAGCGGCTTGCGCACCGGCGATATCCTCATCGGTGTAAGGCACGCCAACGGAACGCAGGGCAGCCATTTTCTTGCCGGTGTCTTTACCGTCAAGAATGTTGTCGAACAGCCACGGGAACGCTGGCATGTTGGACTCGGGTACAACGTTGCGCGGGTTGTAGAGGTGCGCCTTGTGCCAGGCATCGGAGTAACGACCGCCAACACGGGCCAGATCCGGACCGGTACGCTTGGAGCCCCACAGGAACGGGTGATCGTAAACAGACTCGCCAGCCACAGAATAGTGGCCGTAGCGCTCTACTTCAGCACGCAGCGGACGCACCATCTGGGTGTGACAGACGTGGCAGCCCTCGCGGATGTAAATGTCGCGGCCTTCCAGCTCAACGGCGTTCCAGGGCTTGAGGCCCTCAACCGGCTGGGTGGTCTCCTTGAGGAAGAACTGCGGCACGATCTCTACCAGGCCGCCGAAGCTGATGGCAACCACAGCCAGGATCATCAGCAGGCCAATATTCTTTTCTACTATGTCATGATTTTTCACAGTCGCTTCTCCTTACGCTGCCTGCGCCTGCGCGTTGGCCTCTTCCTCTTTGGAAGGCGCCGTGGTGCGGTAGGTGTTGTAGGCCATCAGCAGCATACCGGTGAGGAAGAAGACTCCACCCAGTACACGTACAAAGTAACCCGGGTAGCTGGCTTCAACCGCTTCGGCGAAGCTGTAGGTCAGGGTGCCGTCAGCGTTGAACGCGCGCCACATCAGACCCTGCATGATGCCGTTAACCCACATGGAAGCGATGTACAGCACGGTACCGATGGTCGCCAGCCAGAAGTGAGTGTTGATCAGCTTTACGCTCCACATCTCCTTGCGACCAAACAGGATTGGCAGCAGGTGATACACGGAACCGATGGAGATCATGGCAACCCAGCCGAGGGCGCCGGAGTGCACGTGACCAACGGTCCAGTCAGTGTTGTGTGACAGGGCGTTCACAGTCTTGATGGACATCATCGGGCCTTCGAAGGTGGACATACCGTAGAAGGAGAGTGATACCACCAGGAAGCGCAGGGTCGGGTCAGTGCGCAGTTTGTGCCAGGCACCGGAGAGGGTCATGATGCCGTTGATCATACCGCCCCAGGAAGGCGCCAGCAGGATCAGGGACATCACCATACCCAGGCTCTGGGCCCAGTCAGGCAGTGCGGAGTAGTGCAGGTGGTGAGCACCGGCCCAGATGTAGAGGGAGATCAGCGCCCAGAAGTGAACGATGGAGAGCTGGTAGGAGTAAACCGGGCGACCGGCCTGCTTGGGCACGAAGTAGTACATCATGCCGAGGAAGCCCGCAGTCAGGAAGAAGCCTACCGCGTTGTGGCCGTACCACCACTGGATCATCGCATCCATGGCACCGGAGTACATGGAGTAGGACTTGGTCATGGTAACCGGCACAGACATGCTGTTCACCACATGCAGCAGCGCAATCACGATGATGAAAGCACCGTAGAACCAGTTAGCCACGTAGATGTGCGAGGTCTTGCGCTTGACGATGGTGCCGAAGAACACGATCGCGTAGGAGACCCACACCAGGGTAATGAGGATATCGATGGGCCACTCAAGCTCGGCGTACTCTTTGGCAGAGGTGTAGCCCAGCGGCAGGGTAATAGCCGCCAGCACAATGACCAGCTGCCAACCCCAGAAGGTGAATGGCACCAGGAAACCGCCGAACAGCGGCGTCTGGCAGGTGCGTTGCACCACGTAGTATGAAGTAGCAAACAGTGCACAGCCGCCGAAGGCGAAGATTACTGCGTTGGTGTGCAGCGGTCGCAGGCGACCAAAGTGAGAGTAAGGCTGGAACAGGTCATTCAATTCCGGCCATACGAGCTGTGCTGCAATCAGTACACCGACTGCCATGCCGACCACACCCCAAACAACGGTCATCACGGCAAATTGGCGTACCACCTTGTAGTCGTATGCGGGCTGTTCCCCAGCCACTGCGTGGTTACTACTCATAGTGACGTTCCTAAGTGGTTTTTAATGTAATGGAAATTCAGTTCCGAAATCCGTCTTCTTGCTGTTTTGTCCATCGCCCATCAGGGCCGCCGTTGTCTCCCTGCGTCAAACCGACGCCGGCGCGCGCACCTTCCCAATGTATGGTGCGACATTTTGCCGCAGCCACGGGCCGCGGCGTTTGATACGAATCAACTGCAACCGGCTGCCCGGGGCAGCAGGTCACAATCCGGGCTCAGCCGGACTTAAAGCAGTTTGCGGCCTTTGCGGGCAGCGATGCGCATACGCAGGGCGTTGAGCTTGATAAAGCCCGCCGCATCTTTCTGGTCGTAGGCACCGGCATCGTCTTCAAAGGTAGCAACCTTCTCGTCGAACAGGCTGTCGGCGGAGCGACGACCAACAACGCTCACAGCGCCCTTGTACAGTTTCACCCGCACGTCGCCATTCACATTCTGCTGGGACTCATCGATGGCTGCCTGCAGCATCTTGCGCTCGGGGCTCCACCAGTAGCCGTTGTAGACCAGCTTGGCGTAGCGTGGCATCAGCTCATCTTTCAGGTGTGCCGCTTCACGATCCAGGGTCAGGGATTCGATACCGCGGTGAGCCTTCATCAATACCGTACCCGCCGGGGTCTCGTAACAGCCGCGGGACTTCATGCCCACGTAGCGGTTTTCGACGATATCCAGTCGACCCACACCGTTGGCACCAGCCACCTTGTTGAGATGCTCCATAACCTGGGCAGGAGACATGGGCTGACCGTCAATGGCCACCACATCGCCCTTCTCGTAAGTGAGCACAACGTAGGTAGGCTCATCCGGAGCGTCTTCCGGAGCCACGGTCCAACGCCACATTTCCGGGTCATTGGCTTCCCACCACGGATCTTCCAGGTTGCCGCCTTCGTAGGAGATGTGCAGCAGGTTGGCATCCATGGAGTAAGGGGATTTCTTCTTGGATTTGGCGAAGTCCACAGGAATATTATGGTCTTCGCAATATTTCATCAGTGTTTCGCGGGAGGTCAGGTCCCACTCACGCCAGGGCGCAATCACCTGGATACCGGGCATCAGCGCATAGGCACCCAGCTCGAAACGCACCTGATCGTTACCTTTACCGGTAGCACCGTGGGAGATGGCATCAGCACCGGTCTCCTGGGCGATCTCGATCAGTCGCTTGGCAATCAGCGGGCGGGCAATGGAGGTACCCAGCAGGTATTCACCTTCATAGATAGCGTTGGCACGGAACATGGGGAACACGAAATCGCGGGCAAACTCTTCACGCAGGTCGTCGATGTAGATTTCCTTAACGCCCATGGCCTCAGCCTTGGCGCGCGCCGGTGCTACCTCTTCACCCTGACCGATATCGGCGGTGAAGGTCACCACCTCACAGTTATAGGTCTCCTGCAGCCACCTGACGATCACAGATGTATCCAGCCCCCCTGAATACGCCAGCACTACCTTTTTGATCGATGACATACCTATCTCCGGCACAAGCACAATGACAATGGCTGCCGCAGCTATCTACTGCCAGCCACATGAAATTTTGGGCGCGAATTGTAGCTTTTCTTATACGTAAAGCCCAGCAGATTGCAGGGCCATCTGAGGAGCACAGGTGCCCGCAGCGCCCGCGGCGCTCAAGCTCCAGTCATTGTGGACAACAATTGTACATTTTCCAAGTTGCAACGCCGCCAGGCCAGCACCAGCCGCACCATTTCAGACCAGTAGCCGCAAACCCCGGCGTAATCGCGAGCCCCACACCCGCCCCGCAGGCAGTCAACGGGACTCTGCCGCACCCTGAATACCCTTACAGACCGCCCGCCACCGTGATTTAATGGGCCATTTCCTGTAGCATGCGCCTCCCGGAGCGTCGCCGCTCCCCGCCCTGTTTACCGGTTACCCTCTCAGCCAGGAGCCCTGCATGACCCAGCCGACCACCACGGCCCAGACTCTTACGATCCGGCGTCCCGACGACTGGCATATCCACCTGCGCGATGGCGCCGCCCTGCAACACACGGTTGCAGATGCGGCACGCACCTTTGGCCGCGCCATTATCATGCCCAACCTGGTGCCGCCCGTACTCAATGCCGAACAGGCACTGGGCTACCGCGACCGTATTCTCAGCCACGTCCCCGCCGGCAGCCAGTTTGAACCGCTGATGGTGATCTACCTGACGGACAACACCACCCCGGAGCAGATTGCCGCCGCCAAAGCGGCCGGCGTGGTGGCCTGCAAGCTCTACCCGGCCGGCGCCACCACCAACTCCGACTCCGGCGTGACCGACCTCAACAAGCTCTACCCCACCCTTGAGGCGATGGAGAAACACGGCATCCACTTTCTGATGCACGGCGAAGTCACCGATGCCGAGATCGATATTTTTGACCGGGAAAAAGCCTTTATTGACCGCACCCTGGTGCAGATCAGCAAGGACTTCCCCGCCCTGAAGATGGTGCTGGAGCACATCACCACCAAAGACGCGGCGGAATTTGTCAGCGCTGCCGGCGACAACATTGCCGCCACCATTACCGCGCACCACCTGCTGTTTAACCGCAACCACATGCTGGCCGGCGGTATCCGCCCGCACTACTACTGCCTGCCGATCCTGAAGCGCAACGTGCACCAGCAGGCGCTGATCGCCGCAGCCACCAGTGGCAACCCCAGGTTTTTCCTCGGAACCGACTCCGCCCCCCACGCCCGCAACAAGAAAGAAGCGGCCTGTGGCTGTGCCGGCTGCTACACCGCCTATCACGCCATCGAACTCTACGCGGAAGCCTTCGACCGTGCCGGCGCACTGGACAAGCTGGAAGATTTCGCCAGCGGTTTTGGGGCGGACTTCTATCGACTGCCACGCCACACCGACACCATCACCCTCTCCCGTGAGGAGTGGCAGCTGCCCGAGCGCATGCCACTGGGTGATGACGAGCTGACACCATTGCTGGGTGGAGAAACCCTGCATTGGCGCCGCACCGCCTGATGGGGCCTAAGGAGCAGAATGTGACCACGATGGAACCCGCCGTGACACTGGACAGCAACAGCAACAAGTCGCCACTGGCGCAGCGTTTTCGCGGCTTCCTGCCGGTGATCGTTGACGTGGAGACCGGCGGCTTCAACGCCGACGGTGACGCCCTGCTGGAAATTGCCGCCGTCACCCTGGACATGAACGACGACGGCCTGCTGGTGCGCGACCAGACCTTCGATTTCCACATCGAGCCGTTTGAAGGGGCCAATATCGAGCAGTCGGCACTGGATTTTACCGGTATTGACCTGGAAGACCCGGAACGTGACGCCGTACCGGAGGACTTTGCACTGGCAGAGCTGTTCCGCGAGATTCGCCGCACGGTCAAGCACCACGGCTGCACCCGCGCCGTGATGGTGGCCCACAACGCCCACTTCGACCTGGGCTTCGTCAATGCCGCCGCCAACCGCTGCGACATCAAGCGCAACCCCTTCCACCCGTTCAGCTGTTTCGATACCGCCACCCTCAGTGGCCTGGCGTTCGGCCAGACAGTGTTGGCCAAAACCTGCCAGGCGGCCGGTATCGACTTCTCCAACAGCCAGGCCCACACCGCCGCCTACGACGCCGAGAAGACCGCCGACCTCTTCTGCCTGATCGTCAACCGCTGGCAAGCGCTGGGGGGCTGGCCGCCACCGCTGGATTAAGTGGCAGACAATAAAAAAGGCCAGGGTGTGAACCCTGGCCTTTTTTTGTGGAGCGGAGTAACCGGCAGCTTACAGCTTGTCGGCATTCTCGCTCAGGTAAGCAGCAACGCCGTCCGGAGAAGCAGTCATACCCTTGTCACCCTTGTTCCAGCCAGCCGGGCACACTTCACCGTGCTCCTGGTGGAACGCCAGCGCGTCAACCATGCGCAGCATCTCGTCAACGTTACGACCCAATGGCAGGTCGTTAACTACCTGGTGACGTACCAGGCCGTCCTCGTCGATCAGGAAAGAACCGCGGAAAGCCACACCGCCAGCGGACTCAACGTCGTAGGCCTGGCAGATGGCGTGCTTGGTGTCAGCAACCAGGGTGTACTTCACAGCGCCGATACCACCCGCATTAACGGGGGTGTTACGCCAGGCGTTGTGAGAGAACTGGGAATCGATGGATACGCCGATCACTTCACAGCCACGCTTGGCGAACTCTTCAAAGCGGTGGTCAAACGCCAGCAGCTCGGAAGGACATACGAAGGTGAAGTCCAGCGGGTAGAAGAAAATCACTGCTTTTTTGCCTTTGATGGCTTCGGACAGGGTAAAGCCGTCAACGATCTCGCCGCTGCCCAGAACTGCCGCTGCAGTAAAGTCCGGTGCTGGCTTGCCTACTAATACGCCCATGAGAAATCTCCCTTATTGTTGATACATCACAAACAGATGTGGTGGTATGCAGCGCGAATGCACTGCATATTGAATTCAGGCTTTGCAGAGTGCACCCCTAAAATCGCCCGCTCAAGTGGCGTCAATTTATGAGAAGTGCAACCCTCAATAGCAGTTAACTATAGTACACACCGCTACCGGTGAATCCCATTGATTTTTTATATCACGCTGATTACCGGAATATGATGATGCTCACTGCATCACAGAACCCGGCCACTACACACCCAACAAATCTAAATACGAATCCATCTCAGAAGGAGTTGACAACAATTCTCATTACCACTAGCATCGAAACTGTAGATCAAATAACAGCAGCTGCCCGCGACTACACTTCAGGGCAGGCGACCAACAGGACTGAGGGGTTCACTTTTATGTACGTTTGCCTGTGCAGGGGTATTACCGACACCCAGATCAAAGACGCCATCTATGGTGGTGCCACCACCTTGCGTCAGGTGCGCCAGGAACTCGACATCATGAGCCAGTGCGGTCGCTGCGGACTTATGGCCAAGCAGATCGTCGATGAGACCCTTGCCAGTCACCAACTGGCCGGTCAGGAACCCATGTTCTACGCCGCCGGCTAACCCCCCTTCTGTACTTCCCGGCTGCCCTCCGCCTGTGGCAGCCGCATCACCTCCCCAACCGCCAGCCCACACCCACCCGACACCCGTTACCGCGGTAATTTTTTACCCCTCAAAAACCCCTTGTTACCCTGCAGAACCCTCGCGGACGCTTTATATCAGCCCTGCACCGCAGGTATAATGCTGCCCCTTTGATGAACACCATCGATACCGTCCACCCAACGCGAGTCGCAGTTCCCTGCAACTCCACCCAGAGGATAAAGACCTTGCAACTGGATAACGCCACCCCCGAACAACTGCAACAATGGGAAGCCGAGCTCAGCCAGCAGTACGCGCAACTGCAGGCCCAGTCACTCAACCTCGACCTCACCCGCGGCAAACCCTCTGCCGAGCAGCTGAGCCTGTCCGACGACCTGGACGGCATTCTGCAGGGTAACTACCTCGCTGCCGATGGCACCGACACCCGAAACTACGGCGGTCTGGAAGGCATCGCCGAGGCTCGTCAGCTGGGCGCCAATATTCTGGGCGTGGACGCCGCCAATGTACTGGCCGGCGGCAACAGCAGCCTGACCATGATGTTCCAGGCGGTGCAGTTTGCATACGAATACGGCCTCACCGGCGCTGAATCCGCGTGGGGCAAGCTGGAAAACGCCAAATTCCTCTGCCCGGTGCCCGGCTACGACCGCCACTTCTCCGTCTGTGAGCAGGTGGGCATTGAGCTGGTCACCGTGCCCATGCTGGCCACCGGTCCCGACATGGATAAGGTTGAAGCCATGCTCAAGGCCGACCAGCAGATCGTTGGTATGTGGTGTGTGCCCAAGTACTCCAACCCTACCGGTGTGGTGTACAGCGATGAGACCGTTGAGCGCATCGCCCTGCTGGCGAAAATCGCCAACCCCAACTTCCGCGTCTTCTGGGACAACGCCTACTGCGTACACGACCTGATCGACAACCCGCCGCAGCTGGCCAATATCGCCGAAGCCTGTGCCCGCGCCGGTACCGAAGACAGCGTGCTGCAGTTTGCCTCTACTTCCAAGATTACCCACGCCGGCTCCGGTGTGGCCTTTATGGCCGCTTCCGCTGCCAACCTGGCCGGCTTCAAAAAAGCCCTGGGCAACTGCACCATCGGCCCGGACAAGGTGAACCAGCTGCGCCATATGCGCCTGCTGCCTGACATGGCAGCCCTGCAGGCGCACATGCAGAAGCACGCCGACATTATCAAACCTCGCTTCAGCAGCGTTCTGGAGAACCTCTCCCGCGCGTTTGACGGCACCGATCTCGGCAGCTGGGAAAAGCCCGTGGGCGGCTACTTTATCTCCTTTGATACCCGTCCCGGTTGCGCCAGGGCCGTGGTCAAGCTGGCCGCTGAGGCCGGTGTCAAACTGACCCCCGCCGGTGCCACCTTCCCCTACGGCCAGGACCCGGCTGACCGCAATATCCGCATTGCGCCTACCGTTCCAACCGTTGGGGATGTGGACAAGGCCATGAAGGTGTTTGAAGTGTGCGTGAAGCTGGCGTCTGTACGGGCACAACTGGCGTAATGAATCGGCTCCGGGGCAAGCCCGGGGCCCTGTTGACCGGTGAGTCGCTGCTCAAGGCTCACCGGACAACCCTCTGGCAGCAACATTCCCTGCTACAAAAATCCCTTCTACAAAAACTCCCTTCTGTAAAAAGTATCCCAACCTGTAAGTTCCCGGTTAACCCGCCGGCCCATCCCCGGCCATCTGCCCTCCGGCAGACCTGACGGCCACTACTTGATGCTGGCCAGGCGCTCCAGAATTACCTGCTGAATCCCCTTCACTTCCAGGCTCGACAGCTGCAACAGGCGGTTGAGATGAATACTGTGCAGGTGCAGGCACGGTGACCTGGCTTCCAGCTCCCGCAGATCCCCCTTTTTCAGCACCGGCAGCAGCGGCGTATGGGCCGCCCGCTGTTGATTGACGATGCGCAGCCCCGCCTGCAGGGGCACCGCCCGGTAGCGGGTTTTACCACTGCGGAACGGGATCAGCAGGTGCAGCCCCTGCTTCCCCACGGCATCCCCCGGCACCACCGCCAGCCCGGTGGGGGTAATCGCCTCTTCCGGTACCGAATGGAAAATATCGTGGTGGGCATAGGGATTAGGGAGGATCACCAGGCGCCGGTTCTCCTCCTTGGGAAAGAAGATGTTGTAGTTGGTGTAGAGCTGGCGCACCGAATCGGAATAGACACAGAGCTTGTTCTCGAAGCGCATGACAAAGTCCACAGCCCGCTGGCGCTGGTTAAACAAATCCAGATCCCAGACCAGATCCTTATTATCCGTTGCGGATGTCACTTGATGCTCCTGTGCAATCCGGGATCGCTCCCCGCTATCACGCTAGTCTATTCGTTTAGGCCGCTGTTGATAATTCCCCCGGGGCAGAAATGTTACACGCAGGCACCACGGCTTGGGCCGGAAGCCCATGTGCGGGTGATTCAGCCACACCTTTTTGGTATTCTTTGCCGCCCCCGGGCGGCCCTTCGGCGGGGCCTCACACAAGAAGGAGCAGCCATGACCACACTCTACGGCATCAGCAACTGCGACACGGTAAAGAAAGCGCGCCAGTGGCTGGAGCAGAACGGTATCGACTACCGCTTCCACGACTTCCGCAAGGACGGCCTCGACCAGGCCCGGGTGCAGGGCTGGGTGGAACAGCTGGGCTGGGAGACGCTGGTCAATAAACGCAGCACCACCTGGAAAGAGCTGGACGACGCCAGCAAGGCAGGCCTCAACGCTGATACCGCCGCTGCGCTGGTCACCGCCAACCCCACACTGATCAAGCGTCCGCTGCTGGAGCACGACAACCACACCGGTGTCGGTTTCAAGGCAGCCGACTACGATGCCATTTTTGGCTGACAGCAGCCCCCTAACTTTTCGCAATCAGACGGATAACAACCATGACTCAACTTTTCGCTCTGGGCCTGGGTACAGGCACCACCAACAAGAACGGTGACTGGCTGGAAGTGTTCTACGCCGAGCCACAACTGAACCCCACCCCTGCCGTCGCCAAAGCCATTGCCGACCTGCTGGGCTACAGCGGTGGCAACCAGGCCATCGCGCTGGACGGTGCCAAAGCCGCGCAGCTGGCCGACGCCCTGGAAACCGCCGGTGACAACGCCCAGGCAGCCGTGGCCCGCGCCTTCCAGAACAGCAAGCGTCCGCTGGTAGCCACCCTGCTGGAGAGCGACATCGCTCCCACCACCGTGCCCGAGGTCTACCTGAAGCTGCACCTGCTCTCCCACCGCCTGGTGAAGCCACACGGCATCGTGCTGGACGGCAT
Source organism: Pseudomaricurvus sp. HS19 (assembly GCF_009857815.1). Taxonomy (GTDB): domain Bacteria; phylum Pseudomonadota; class Gammaproteobacteria; order Pseudomonadales; family Cellvibrionaceae; genus Pseudomaricurvus. The sequence goes on from NZ_WVVW01000001.1 coordinate 1,664,327, forward strand.
GTTCGGCACCCTGCCCAACGTCGCCTGGACCAACCAGGGCGCCGTAGACCTGGCGGAACTGCCGGAGCGCCAACTGCAGGCGCGCCTCAATGGCGAGCTGCTGGACGTGGACTGCGTCGACAAGTTCCCCAAAATGACCAACTACGTGGTACCCAAGGGTGTGCGCATTGCCCACACTGCCCGTGTGCGCCTGGGCGCCTACATCGGCGAAGGCACCACCATCATGCACGAAGGCTTCGTCAACTTTAACGCCGGCACCGAAGGCCCGGGCATGATCGAAGGCCGTATCTCCGCCGGCGTATTTGTCGGCAAGGGCTCCGACCTGGGCGGTGGCTGCTCCACCATGGGCACCCTCTCCGGTGGCGGTAACATCGTCATCTCCGTCGGCGACGAGTGCCTGCTGGGCGCCAACGCCGGTATCGGTATTCCCCTCGGTGACCGCTGCACGGTGGAAGCCGGTCTCTACATCACTGCCGGCACCCGTGTCGCCGTACTGGACGATCGCGGTGAAGTGGTGGATACCGTCAAGGCCCGCGACCTGGCCGGCAAGTCCGACCTGCTGTTCCGCCGCAACTCCGTTTCCGGCGCGGTGGAGTGCCGCACCAACAAGAGCGCCATTGCGCTGAACGAAGAGCTGCACGCGAACAACTGATCGCCGTCACGCTCCTGTCCGGGTGCAGCGTCTGCTGTGCCCGGGCCTCTCCCCCTTTACAGCTCCGTCCATTGCTCTTCCCTCCTGACCCGGCCACCTCGCTGCTCCCGGCGAATTACGGTAGAATGCCCGCCCTTTTTGCAAACACGGCCAGCCCTGTCACCATGAGCGATGTCACCCCCACCCTGCAGTTCACCTGCGATCTGATCCGCTGCCCCTCCGTCACACCGGAAGACGCCAACTGCCAGAAGATGATGGCAGCGCGCCTGCAGGCCTGCGGCTTTCATATTGAGCACCTGCGCTTTGGGGAGGTGGACAACCTCTGGGCCGTGCGCGGCAGTGACGGCCCCATCCTCTGTTTTGCCGGCCACACCGATGTCGTCCCCACCGGCCCCGAAAGCCAGTGGCAGACACCGCCCTTCGAGCCCACCATCAAGGACGGCATGCTCTATGGCCGCGGCGCCGCCGACATGAAGGGCAGCCTCGCCGCCATGGTAGTGGCCTGTGAAGAGTTTGCGGCGGAACACCCGGACCACCAGGGCCGCATCGCCTTCCTGATTACCAGTGACGAGGAAGGCCCGGCGGTAAATGGCACGGTGAAAGTGGTGGAGTGGCTGGAAGCGCAGAACGAAAAAATCACCTGGTGCGTGGTGGGGGAGCCCTCCAGTACCAACGTCACCGGCGACACCATCAAGAATGGCCGCCGCGGCTCGCTCGGCTGCTGGCTGACCGTGCACGGTGTGCAGGGCCATGTGGCCTACCCGCACCTGGCGGACAACCCCATCCACCGGTTGGCTCCGGCGCTGGCCGAGCTGGCCGCCGAAGAGTGGGACCAGGGTAATGACTTCTTCCCTGCCACCAGCTTCCAGGTCTCCAACATCAACTCCGGAACCGGCGCCACCAACGTGATTCCCGGTGAGGTGGAAGTGATTTTTAACTTCCGCTTCTCCACCGAACTCACCGAACAGCAGCTGCGGGAGCGCACCGAGGCCATCCTCGACAAGCACGGCCTCAAGTACAGCATCGACTGGCGCCTCAGCGGCCAGCCCTTCCTCACCGCCGAAGGTCCGCTGGTGGAAGCTGCCGTGGCCGCCATCCGCGATGCCGGCATTGAGACTGAGCTCTCCACCGCCGGCGGCACCTCCGACGGCCGCTTTATCGCCCCCACCGGGGCTCAGGTGGTGGAACTGGGACCGGTCAACGCCACCATCCACAAGGTGGACGAAAGCACCAACGTCGCCGAGCTGGAGCAGCTCACCGCCATGTACCGCGGCATTCTCAGCCGCCTGCTGGCCTGACACGGTGAACCTGCCTCCCGGCTGCGAGCTGCTCCTGTGCCGGTTTGCCGATCAGGCCACCGGCCTGCGGGAAGTGCGCGGTCGTGTCTTTATCGACGAGCAGCAGGTGCCACAGGAGGAGGAGTGGGACGATCGCGACCCACACTGCGTCCACGCCCTGCTGCGCTGTGACGGTGAGGCCATAGCCTGTGGCCGCCTCGACCTGCAACCCGGGGCGCCGCAACAGGGCAAGATCGGTCGTGTGGCGGTTTTGGCACCGTGGCGTAACCACGGACTGGGCGTGCAGATCATGCAGGCACTGGAAGCGGAGGCCATCCGCTCGGGCTTGCAGTCCACCTGGCTGTACGCGCAGGTAAGCGCGCTCGGCTTTTACGAAAGGCTGGGGTATAGCGGCGAGGGTGAGCGTTTTATGGAAGCGGGCATTGAGCACTTGGCCATGCGCAAGAACCTCACGCCGGCCCATTAAGACCTTGTCAGGTAACCCGATAATTCTCAGGCACTGATCAATTCCGCGCGCTGCGCCAGCTGCTGCAATTCGGCAAAACTGACCGCCTTGCTGAACAGATGCCCCTGCACCGCATCACAGCCGTGGCTGACCACAAAGTCGTGCTGCTGCTGGGTTTCGATTCCCTCAGCCACAATCTTCAGGTTGAGGTTGTGGCCCATGGTGATGATGGTTTTCACCAGGGTCTCGTCATCGCTGTCCCGACCCAGATCGCGGATAAACGCGCGGTCGATCTTGAGTGTGTGCAGTGGCAGCTGCTTGAGGCGGCTGAGTGAAGAATAAGCCGTGCCGAAGTCATCGATGGAGATCTCCACACCCAGATCATTGATGGCCCGCAATTGACCGCACACATCTTCGGCGTCGGGACCAATCAGGCCCTCGGTGATCTCCAGCTCCAGCTTGTGCCCCGGGAAACCGGTTTTCACCAGGATATTGGCTACATCCATGTAGGCGTCGTGGTGGGCAAAGTGCAGCGGTGAGAAGTTCACCGACAGCTGCAGGTCGGCAAAGCCCTGGCGATGCAGCTTGAGCATATCGCGGCAGGCGTTCTCCAGTACCCACAGGTCGATATCCACAATCAGGCCACAATCTTCCGCCAGCGGGATAAACTCCTCCGGCGAGATATTACCCTCCTCCTCGTCGACCCAGCGCACCAACACCTCCACACCCACCAGCTGGCTGTCCTTGCAGGACCACTTGGCCTGGTAGGCGAGGGAGAAACGGGACTCATGAATAGCCCTGCGCAACTTGTTCTCCAGCACCAACCGGCGCTCCACGCGCTCGTTCATATCCGGTGCGAAGAAAGTCAGGCGATTGCGACCACGATCCTTGGAGCGGTACATGGCAGTGTCGGCATTCTTGAGAATGGCGGCGGCAGTATCGCCATCCCCCGGGTACACCGAGATGCCGATACTGCTGGTAAGCTGCAGGCTGTGACCGTTGATCTCCATGGGCTGCCGCACCGTGTGCAACAGCTTGTTGGCCACATCACCGGTGTGCCCCGGATCCACATCCACCAGCAGTACCGCAAATTCGTCCCCGCCCAGACGGGCCAGGGTGTCAGTTTCCCGCAGGCAATTCTTCAGGCGACGCGCCACCTCCACCAGCAGGCGGTCACCAGTACCATGACCAAGGGTGTCATTGATCACCTTGAAGCGGTCCAGGTCAAGGAACATCACCGACAGCTGGCCACCGAAACGCCGTGCTTGGCTGATACCGTCACGCAGGCGGTTATCGAAGGTAATACGGTTGGCCAGACCGGTGAGGGAGTCGTGATAGGCCTGGTGCTCCAGGCGGCGGGCCAGGTCCTGCAACTCCAGGGTGCGCTCGGCCACCTTGTCTTCCAGTTGCTCCTGAGCCCGGCGCAGCTCCTCATCGCGCAGCTGGATCTGATCCAGCATCTCATTAAAGTCCGACGCCAGGCGGCCAATCTCATCCCCGGAAAGCACTTCAGCACGCACACTGTAGTCACGGCTCTGGGTAATACGGCGGGCGGTGTCGGTGAGCACAAACAACGGCTGGGTCACCAGTCGCTGCAGGCGCGAGGAAATCAGCATGGCCAACATCAGGGAGAGCACAAACAGCCCGAAGGCGGTCAGCAGCCGCACCACCTGGCGCTTCTGCCAGTCACTGTGGTCCGCCAGCAGCAGGATAGCCCCCAGCGTCTCTTCCCCCAGTACGATAGGCAACTGCAGGAACAGCAGCTCCCCATACTCGCCCTGCCCCTGCTCGAAGGTCGAGTCAGGCAGGAATCCGGTCTGTTTTTCGAAACTGGCAAAGCGGGTGCCGTCATCCCGGTAGAGCGCGGCGGCAATGATATTGCGCTCACTAACCAGGCTCGCCAAGGTGCGTCGTGCCGCATCCTGGTCCTCAAAGGTGAGGGCCGCGAGGCTGTTATTGGCGATAATGGAGGCTTCCGAGCGCAGCTGCTCGAACAACTGGGCACGGGAGGCGTACCAGTCGTTGACCGAGAAGCCAATGGTCGCCATCAGCAACGCCGAGCTACTGGCCACCAGAATGACCAGCTGCAGGGTTTTGCGTATCGAATAGCGCCCCAAGATCTGCATCTTTTAACCGTTATCCCGGACAATTCTTGCCAGTTTCAACAACTCTGAGCTCGCTTTCAAGCCTGAACGCTGCAATTCGTCCAAATGGACCTCAAAGGCGATGCGTGCGCCCTGCCTCACCAGCGCCACGTGAACCCCTGTGTGCGCCATGCCCCTGGACTCCTCGTCGGTCAGGTCCGCCACCACCAGGGTCGGACGCGTCGGCAGCCCCCGAGCCTCCAGCTTAAAGGCCAGCAGCTCCTCTTCCGGAACCAGCAGCAGGTCACAACCGCTGGATGTGCGCCACTTTTCCACCACCCTTGCCTGCAGTTCCCGCCCGGCAATTCCCCGGCTCTGTAACAGCTCAAACGCCTCCCCCAGGGAGTCCCTCCGGTAAAAACAGAAGGTGAACGGTGCCTGTTCGTCCGTACCTTCCGGCCAGCTCATAAATTTGGCGATATTGAAAACAAACGCCGCCTTGACCATCTGCGGCTGCACGTCCGCAGCGCGCACCGGCAATGCTGCCATAACCAGCAACAGCATCCAGAACATCTGCCGGCAGCGGCCGGCAGGAAGATTCCCAACCAGCGTCTGCATTACAAATCAGGGGTCCAAGTCAACTTCAGCCACACCTGCCGGCGGCTCTTTTCCACGTTATATTGAGTGCCGAAATCAGCGGCCACATCCATCACCCGCTCGTCCAGCAGGTTATCGGCCCCTACCTGATAATCGACATTACCCCACAGGTGCCCGCTGACGTGGGCATTCAGCAGCGCAAAGCTGTCGGCATCATCCCTGGCAATGCCGTTGAGATCGCGACGATTGCTGTTACTGATCACCGACAGGCCCACCTGGTGCTGGTCATTGATGGCGTAGTCCAGGTTCAGGCTACCGGTCCACTCGGCGACGTAGGGCATATCGTGAAACGTCGCCTGAATGTTATTCACATCGAAATCCACATAGGCCACGCCGAGACGAACCGCCAGCCGGTCACCAAACGATCTGGAAATCAGCGCCTCCACCCCTTGCACAACCACCTCGCTGGAGGAGTTGGCAAAGTACTCATCAAAACCATCCGGGGTTGGTGTCTCACGGATAAAGTCGTGCAGGGTGTTGTGATAGAGGGTAACACCCGCATCCCAATCGCCCTCTGCGTAGCGGTAACTGGCCTCCACCGAATCAATGGTCTCCGCATCCAGTTCCGGCTGCATGAAACTGGTGTTCTCCAGAACCTTCAGGTACTCACGCAGGGTCGGGGTGCGAATGGCGGTACCGTAGAGCAGCTTCCAGGTATGCTGCACCGCCGGCGAATAGACCAGTGCCGCGCGGTAGTTGAAATAGTCATCAAAGCGCTCAAAGTGATCCTGTCGCAACCCCACTGTCACTTTCAGCGTTTCGCTCAGCGCCCACACATCCTGCAGGAACAGGGCGTAATCATCGTTGCTGATATGGGGCTCAGTCAGCAATTCACCGTACTCCTCGGGGAAAAAGCCACGGTTGTAACTGAAGCTGCGGGTATAGCTCATTTTTTCCGCCCGCTCGTGCTTCCAGGTGGTGCCGAGAGCCAGTGTGTGGTCACCGAAGCGCTTGAAGCCGGTGACCGTCGCACCGGACATGACGGCGTTCTGATGCTCCTCGTAGCCCAGCGTACCGGTCAGCTGCTCACGCTCGTACTCCAGAACCTTGTCGTCCTGGTAGTAGATGTTGGCCTCCAGCCGCCCCTCTTCGAAAGTACCCACCTCGTAATTCAGCGCAACCGACCAGGCTTCCCCCTCGATATAGGCATCCTGGGTTGGGGGGATAAAGACAAACGGCGTATCGGACTCACGATAGTCGGCCATCAGGGTCAGACCCGGCAGCAGCTGCCCTTTGACGGAGATATTCTGGTAACTCTCATCCAGGGGCTGCACAACATCGTCACCGACAAAGCTCAGGCGGTTATCGCTGAAGGGCGCCTCCTGATCCAGGTAACTGCCAAACACCTGCCAGGAAGCCGAGTTGTAATGCATGGTGGTTTTGCTGCGTTCGTGGTTACCGAACTCCTGCGAGAGCGTCAGCTCCGGCTTGGACGCAAAGTCACGGGTGGTGATGGAAATCAGGCCGCTGAAAGCATTGGCGCCGTAGAGACTGGAGGCCGGACCGAGAATAATCTCCACCTTCTCCACGTACTCGAGGGGTAACTCTTCACCCGCGGAAAAATGGCCGTAGTAGAGCTGCTGACGGCGCACGCCATCGATCAACATCACAAACTTGTCGTTGTAACGCTCGATAACGCCCCGGGCCCAGATGGAGCGGTGGCGTTTGCGGTACTGGTTGACCTGCATACCCGGTACAAATTCCAGCAGCTCGTCGAGACGACGCACACCGAAACGGCGGAAGTCATCCTGGCCGAAACTGTAGACCGTACCGGGTGCCTTGGCGGGCTGCTCCGGCAGCAGGTTGGCTGCCTTGAAGACATCCATGGCCACCAGTTCCTCAAGTGACATATCGGCCAGAGCCTGGTAACCAACCTCTGTGGTTACCTCGTCCGCAGTTCCGGCAAACACCTGCCCTGCCGTACCCGCCAACACCAGCACTGCCAGTATCCATCGCCCGCCTGGTCTGCGCCCGGCCCCCGACAACGAATCAGTAATCACTGCACCTGCCCCCTTCACGCCTGCGGCTCTGCCGCTAACGTGTAGTCCCCAAGTTAAAACACTCGATTATAAGGAAGTGACCAAAAAAAGCTTTATCCAAAATCAACTCTTTTCCCTGCCACTGACGATCAGAAACAAACCAATAAGCATATTTATTAACCGGATCACACCAGCAGAGGCAGCAACAGCCAGGACAACACCGCAATCACTGTCGCTGCCATAAGATTCAGCACAAGCCCACGACTGGCCATATCCGCTACCCGCAACTGCCCCGAAGCCATAACCAGGGCATTGGGAGCGGTGGCCACCGGCAACATAAACGCACAGGTCGCACTGAGCGCCGCCGGTATCATCAGCAGCGCCGGATCCCAATCCGTGGATCCTGCGGCAGCGCCCAGCAACGGCATCAGCAGGGTTGCCGTAGCAGTATTGCTGGTGACCTCGGTAAGAAAAGTAACCCCGAGGCATATAACCAGGATAACCCCCAGCAACGGCCAGCCAGCTAACCCGGACAGCTGCTCACCAACGGCGTGACTGATGCCGGTTACGGTAAATGCCTTGGCAATCGCGATTCCCCCGGCGAACAGAATCATCACTCCCCAGTGAATGGAGCTGGCACTGGGCCAATCCAGCAAGCGTCCCCCTTCGCCATCGGGGCAGAGAAACATTACTACCACTGCCATAAAGGCCACGGCGGCGTAATTGGCATAGGGCAGCTGCAGCCAATCGCTCCAGCCGCCAGCCGGGTTTTTCAGGGTCAGCCATGCCAGGATCACCAACGAGAAAATCACCAGTACCCGCTGCTCGGCGCTGCGCATAATTCCGGGAGGGTGAAGTGTCCGCTCCAACTCGCCGTCAAGGCCGCGGCTCAACCACCAGGCCGCCAACGGCAGCAGTAACGCCACCACCGGTATACCGATAGCCATCCACTCAATGAATGTGATCTCCCGTCCGCCCAACTGCTGATAAATGGATATGAAAATCAGGTTGGGCGGTGTGCCGATGGGCGTTGCCAGTCCGCCAATACTGGCGGCATAGGCGATACCCAACAACAGGGCAACGGTAAAACGGCGATTTTCGCTCCCTTCCAGCACCGCCATGGCCACCGGCAACAGCATCAGTACCGTGGCGGTATTGGATATCCACATGGACAGCAGCGCCGACGCCAGCATAAAGCCAAACACCACGCGGGCGAGGCTCCGGGTACCGCACACCCGGATCAGCCACAGGGCAATGCGGCGGTGCAGGCCACTGCGCTCCATCCCCTTCGACATCATGGCGCCACCGACCAACAGCAGAATAACCGGACTGCCATAGGCACTGGCCACCTGCTCACCATTGAGCACACCCAGCAGGGGAAAACCGCCCAGCGGCAACAGAGACGTGGCGGGCACCGGAATGGGTTCAAAGACCCACCAGATCGCGCACAGGATGGTAATGCCACCGGCAAAGCAGGCCTCTCGCTGCCAGCCGGCCTGCCACATCAATACCATGGTCAACAGCGCCGCCAAAGGCCCAAGCCACAGGGCGCCACGCTTTGCCGCCTCAGTCATGCAATCGCTCCCAATGCCATCTCCACTAAATCAGACACCAAAGTCGAGCTCATGGAATTCACCCTGCGCCCCAACCTGTTCCTGCTCCCGGGCCACAAAAGCGGCCAGCGATGCGGCGGCCAGCAGCCGTGTATGCGCTGCCCGGTAGCGCGCCGTGCGCACCATGGCGAAGGGACGATACAGCCCCAGCGACAGCAGGGTCAGCAGCACGTTAACCAGCACCAGCTTGCCATAGGAACCCAGCTCATAATTGGCCTGCAAGCGAAAATCCCCGAGACGGGTATTGTTGTAAACCAGGTTGTTAGCCCCGACCGAAAAGCAGATAAGCGGCAACAGGTAACAGAGGCCCATCACCGCATACACAAGCAACACCAAAGGCAGCACCAACACCGTGCCGGCACTGCTATCTTCACCACCCGGCCCGACCATGGACGTTGCGGTCAGCGCCCCCTTCAAGGCCAGTGCCAATCCTGCCAACAGTGCCGCGGCAGCGGCACACAGCAACAGTTTGAGCCATAGCCGCAGAAATTGGCTGCTGTCTGCCCCGAATTGAAAATGACGGCTGCCATACATTGAATGACTGACCCAATACCGGTTCTGCCGGTAGAGAAAATAGGGAACCCCCATGACCAGCACCAGCAGCATCGGCGCAACCAGCCACCCGACTGAAGTGGTCCACAGGTTTATCGTTTCCGCCGTCACACCAATTAAAATCAACGCCGATAACGGCAAACCGGTAAAGATCAACATCGCGATCCGGAAGCTGCCATCAAAATCAAAGCGCAGGTTACGCCACTCACTGTAGCGGGCGTTAAACGTCAGCGCACGCTGTACAAAGAAGGGAATCATCAGAATCGCCATCAGTACCGCTAGCGCCGACACCCACCACAGTGGGGTACTCGTCCCCACGACGTAGGCGACGACCAGCGCGAGGGCAAGCACACGTCCCTTGAGGATAGCGACCGGATTGGCGAGATAGGTGAAACGGCTGCCGTCGAGTTCGGTATTGCCGTAGAAGTACTGTCTGGTGCGCACCTTGGCCCAGGCAGAATAGATCCCCAGGGTGGCGATGGTGAGCAGGATGTTGACGATCCAGATACGAAAATATTCGCCGCCGCTGCCGTGAAAGCAGAAGCCGTGGGCCTGTTCTGTGGAGGGTTCCCCCGTGGCAATCACACCGGAATCCAGGGCCGGCGCAACCACGCCAGCGGGGCTGGGCTCCAGATCCGCCCTGGCACCAAGACGTTCCAGCCGTCGCAGGTAATCCCTGGCCGGCATCTCTTCCTGTGCCGCTCTGAGACAATAGCAATTGCCACTGAAAATCTGCTCAACTTTGCTGTCACTGAGCTTAAAGCTGCGGGCGAAAGCCTGCTTCACCTCATCCCGCGAAAAACCTGCCAGCACTTCCCCATGGAATACCACATCGAATAGTGCCTGCGTCATGCCTCTCCCTTACTGCCTGAATGAATTCCGTTCTGCGTACATGCAGAGGGCAGCATACATCAGGAGGCATGAGCGACCAAACCGGGCCATCCTTAGCCTCGGCCAGTGCGCACAAAGGCGGTGGTTATTTACTTGCCAGGTAACTGCGCCAACCACCGAGATGGGTGATCTCCTGCGCACCCTCAATACCGTAAGGCTCGCAGATAAAGCCGGTCACCAGGGAATCGTCAGCCAGACGCACCTTGCCAATCCCCAGCGGCGCGGGAATGCCGGCAACAAAACTGCCGAACTCCGCCGCAGGTACAGACCACACTTCCACTTCAATCGACGAACCTTTCTCGTCACAGACCAGCCCCGGACGATAGGGCGGGCCACCCGCCAATGCGTACATCCGGTAGCAAGGCGCCGTGTGGGTTTTGCTCTTCAGCACAGCGCCGCGCTCGCGCAGCTGCCAGTTGAGCGGCAGGCCATCCAGGTGCGCACCACACACCACCACATCAATGCTGGCAGTCGCGGCGGTTACTGCACTGTCCGCGTACTCTACCGGCATCTCCGATGCACCCAGCGTGAGTCCGGCCTGGCGGTGAACCCGGCGGGCAATGGAGAGCAGTTCGCGATCTTTAAACACCTGTCCCGCCAGCGTGATACCAAACGGCAGACCGTTAGTGGCCATCTGCGTCGGTACCGCCACCGCCGAGTAATCCAGCAGGTTCATAAAGTTGGTGTAGAGACCAAACTGGCTGTTACGCAGGATCGGCTCTGCCAGCATCTCTTCAATGGTGAAGCAGCGGCCGACCGTGGGCGTGAGCAAACAGTCTACCGAGGCCATGGTCTCGTCGCAGACAGCCTTCAGCGCGCGCAGGCGATACTGGGCCTTGAACAGGTCCGTGGCTTTGGGCTTGCTGCCGGGCTCGATAATCTGCCGCACCACCGGGAAGATCGCGTCCGGGTTGTCATCCACCAGTGGCTGCGCTGCCAGGTAGCGCTCCGCCACCCAGGGGCCTTCGTAGAGCAGGCGCGCCGCCTCTTCAAACGGTGCGTAGTCGATCTCCACAAATTCGAAGCCCTGTGCCGCCAGCTCCTGCAGGGTTTTGTTATAGGCGTTCTCATAGGCTTCATCGCCAAAGAACTGCAACTGCGCTGGCGGGATCACACCTACCCGCAGATTGCCGCCGCGCTCTCCGTAGTGACGAGCAGCATTATTGAACGGGTTTTTGCGGCTGTAGGCATCTGTGCTGTCATAGCCTTCGGCGACCGCCAGCACGTCATTGGCATCATCGGTATCCAGCGCAAAGATGGTAATGCAATCAAGACTGCGACAGGCGGGCAACATACCGCTGGCGGACAACAGGCCAATGGAAGGCTTCACTCCCACCAGGTTGTTAAAGCAGGCCGGCACGCGACCGGAACCGGCGGTATCCGTGCCGAGACTGAAGCTCACCAGACCCAGCGCCACAGACACGGAAGAGCCAGCGCTGGAACCACCGCTGACATATTCCGGGTTGAAAGAGTTCTTGCAGGGCCCCCAGGGCGAGCGGGTACCGTTCAGGCCGGTGGCAAACTGGTCGAGGTTGGTCTTGCCCACGGGAATGGCACCGGCATCAATCAGCTGTTGCACGACGGTGGCCGAGGACTCGGGCGTGTAGGCAAACTCCTTACAGGCGGCGGTGGTGGGAATACCGGCCAGATCGATATTGTCCTTGATGGCGAAGGGAATGCCCCACAGTGGCGAGGTGGCCGGATCCTTGTCCGCCAGCGTTGCCAGCAGCGGCGCCTGTTCTTCTTCGGTAAGCAAGTGAATCCAGATATTGCGATCCTCGTACTCCGCGGCACGGGTACGAATTTCAGCAAACAGCTCTGCCGGTGTCAGTGAGCCATCCAGATAAGCGCCGCGCAGCGCGCTGACAGTCATGTTACGGGAAATCTGTGTCATGGTTGTAAGCCTCTTCAATCTTTTCTGCGTTCGTCAGCGACGCACTTCACGCGTCCTGCGACTCTTCGATAACAATTAATGCCTGACCGGCGTCCACCCGTTGTCCGCTGTTTAGCAACACATGGGTCACCTTGCCCGCCACCGGCGTCTGCACCGGAATCTCCATCTTCATGGACTCCAGAATCATCAGCGTGCTGCCGGCGGTCACTTCATCGCCTACCTGCACCTGGGACTGCCAGACACTGCCGGAGACTGGGCTGTCGAGCACAAAGCTCTCTTCCGGCCAGTCCACCTCGGTGGCTGTACTGGCCTGCTCTTCGGCTTCGTAATTGAATTGTCCGGTGGCGTGCCAGTGGGCCAGCTCCTCCTCAAACGCCTGCTGGCGCAGATCGCGGAACTGGTCGATATCATCGGCGTTGGTCTGCAAAAACTGCTGATACTCCGCCAGGCTGAAACTGCTCTCTTCAATCTTCAGCGGGTAACGCCCTTGCGGAAACTGCTTGCGGATTTCTGTCAGCTCGGCATTGGAGACCTCGTAAAAGCGGATCTGGTCGAAGAAGCGCAACAGCCACGGCTGGGTAAACTCTGTGGTTTCGCGATAGCGGTTCCACATCTGCAGGGTGCGCCCCACAAACTGGTAACCGCCGGGACCTTCCATGCCGTAAACACAGAGGTAGGAGCCACCGATACCGACAGAGTTTTCCGCCGTCCAGGTACGGGCCGGGTTGTATTTGGTGGTCACCAGGCGATGGCGCGGATCTACCGGCGTGGCCACCGGCGCCCCCAAATACACATCACCGAGGCCCATCACCAGGTAGGAGGCGTCGAAGACAATCTTCTTCACATCATCGATGCTGTCGAGACCGTTGATGCGACGGATAAATTCCAGGTTGCTGGGGCACCAGGGCGCATTCTTGCGCACCGATTGGTCGTACTTCTGAATCGCCAGCTGACAGGCTTCGTCATCCCACGAGAGCGGGATATGCACGATACGGGACGGCACCCGCAGCTCGTCCAACTGGGTTACCAGAAAGCGTTCACCGGCCTGCAGATGGTCCACCAGCTGCCGCCAGCTCAGTTGCTGGCTGTCATAGTGCACCTGCAGGGAGCGAATACCCGGCGTCAGCTCGCGCATGCCCGGCAGCGGATTTTTCTTCAGCCACTGCATCAGGGCGTGGGCGCGGAAACGCAGCTCGATATCCAGTACCTGCTCGCCGTACTCCGCCAGCAGGAAGTGATCGCCGGCGGCGCGGTAGACCACCGGCACACCGGCTTCCGAAGCATCCAGAGTATCGAGAATGGGAGAGGTCAGTGGCTGCGGTTGCCACGCAATGGTTTCTGCAGACAGCGCATCCACTTCGCGCAGGTCCGATGCCTCCAGCTCGACGGCTGCGTCGATGGAGACCGGCACAAACCGGATCTTGTCGCCGGCGCGCAGCTGGCCCAGTTTCCACAGATCCGCCTTGATCACCGTCGCCGGACAGACAAAGCCACCCAGTGACGGACCGTCCGGGCCAAGGATCACCGGCATATCACCGGTGAAATCCACGGTACCAAACGCATAGGCATTGTCGTGGATGTTGGAGGGGTGCAGGCCCGCCTCGCCCCCATCCTTGCGCGCCCACTTCGGCTTGGGACCGATCAGGCGCACACCGGTACGGCTGGAGTTGTAGTGCACCTCCCACTCATGGGCGAAGAAGGTATCGATGTCCTCATCGGTGAAAAAGTCCGGCGCGCCGTGGGGACCGTAGATCACCCGCAATTGCCACTGGTTACTGATGGGTGACTGCAACTCGACCGGCAGCGCTTGTGACTCAACCGCATCGCTCTCTGCGCTCAGGTGCAGCACATCACCGGTGCGCAGCGCACGGCCGTTGTGACCACCGAACTGGCCGAGGGTAAAGGTGGAGCGGGAACCCAGGTACTCGGGACACTGGATACCGCCACGCACACACAGATAGCTGCGGGCACCTTCGGACTTGATGCGACCCAGCGTCAGGGTCTGGCCTGCGGCCACGTTGATGACCTGCCACATGGCTACCGCATCGCCATCCAGCTTTGCATCAATGTCGGCGCCGGCAATCACCACCTGAGTAGCACTGCTGAACTGCAGGGTCGGCCCCTGCATGGTGATTTCCAGGCCGGCCACCATGGGGTCGTTCTGCAGCAGGCGGTTGGCGAGACGGAAGGAGCGGTTATCAAACGGGCCGGAAGGCGGCACGCCCACATCCCAGTAGCCACTGCGGGCGGGGTAATCCTGAATGGTGGTCTGGGTGCCGCCGTGCAACACATCCATACGCGCCGGGGAAAACACAAAATCGTTCAGGTAGCGGGTGGTCACTTCACCGGCCAGCAGTTTGGCATCGCGGGTGAGTGCACGCAGGTAGCTGAGGTTGGTTTCGCTGCCGTACAGGCTGGTCTCATCCAGCACGCTTTGCAGTTTGGCCAGCGCCGCTTCCCGATCCCCATCGTGCACAATCACCTTGGCCAGCATAGGGTCGAAGTACGGCGGCACTTCAATACCGGTCTCCACCCAGCGATCGATGCGCACACCCTCCCCTTCCGGGAACGTCACTTCGGTCAGCAAACCCGGGCATGGCTGAAAATCGCGATAGGGATCCTCGGCGTAGATACGCACCTGAATAGCGTGCCCCTGTGGCTGCAGCTGCTGGCGTTTTTCCGCCAGTTGCAGTTCATCACCCGCCGCCAGCCGTACCATCCACTCCACCAGGTCCACACCGTAGACCTCTTCGGTCACGCCGTGCTCCACCTGCAGGCGGGTGTTCACTTCCAGGAAGTAAAATTCACTGGTGTCGGCGTCGAAGATAAATTCCACAGTACCGGCATTGCGGTAGTTGACGCTGGAGAGCAAGGCTTCCGCGGTGCTGTGCAGGTTACGGCGCACCTCGTCAGTCAGGTGGGGTGCAGGGCACTCCTCCACCACCTTCTGGTTGCGACGCTGGCTCGAGCAGTCGCGCTCGCCGATGGCCAGTGCTTCGCCCCTGCCATCACCAAAAACCTGCACCTCGATATGACGGGCGCGGGCAATAAATTTTTCAATAAAAACGCCGTCGTCGGCGAAATTGTTGGCACCGAGACGCTTCACGGAATCGAAAGCACCGGAGAGTTGCTCCGCCGAGTGGCAGAGCTGCATGCCGATACCACCGCCACCGGCAGTGCTCTTCAGCATCACCGGATAGCCGATCTGGTCTGCCGCAACCAGAGCTGCGTCGAGATCGGTGAGCAGGTCGGTACCGGGGGAGAGGGGCACGCCGGCGTTCTGTGCCAGCTCCCGCGCCTTGTGCTTGAGGCCAAACACCTGCATCTGCTCCGGCGTCGGACCGATAAAGGCAACGCCCGCTTCCTCGCAGCGCTTCACAAACGCCGAGTTTTCGCTGAGGAAGCCATAGCCGGGATGTATCGCCTGGGCACCACTCTCTTTGGCGATGGCGAGGATCTTGTCCACATCCAGGTAGGTGACTGCGGCCGCACCCTCCCCCAGATTGTAAGCTTCATCGGCGAGGCGCACGTGCAGGCTGTCGGCGTCGCTGTCGGCATAAACCGCAACGGAGGCGATATTGAGTTTTTTCAGGGTGCGAATAATACGAACGGCGATGGCCCCGCGGTTCGCGATCAGAACTTTGGTAAACATAAGCTACCTGTATCGGGTCGTCCCGGAAGTTCTTACAACGACGGTCGTCCGTCGAGGTTGGTCAAAAGAGGTTGTGCTGAAAAATGACAACGTCAAACAGAAATCGTAATTAAGCCGCCCAGACGATGTATTCGATCGGGGTCGGATTGTAGCCGTTACAGGGGTTGTTCAGCTGCGGGCAGTTGGAGATCAACACCACCACATCCATCACCGCCTTCAGCTCTACATACTTGCCCGGCGCCGAGATGCCGTCTTCAAACGTGAGGCCACCTTCGGAGGTCACCGGCACATTCATAAAGAAATTGATGTTGTGGCTGATATCGCGCTTGCTGATGCCATACTCCGGGTGCTCGGCGATGGCCAGCATCCAGCTGTCGCGGCAGGCGTGCATGCAGCGCTTTTCCAGATCGTAGCGCACCGTGTTGCTCTCGGTGGCACAGGCACCACCCAGTGTGTCGTGGCGACCACAGGTATCGGCCACGATCTCCAGCATCACGTTGTTGTGGTTGGAGCGCAGCTTCGAGCCAGCAGTGAGGTAGACATTGCCCTGCTCGCGAATGGTGTCGGTGGCGCTGTAGCGTTCAGCCGGATCGTGCGCATTAAAGAACAGGGTGTCCGCCGCCTGGTTGCCTTCCAGATCGAGAATGCGGAAGGTCTCACCGGCTTTAACCACACCGATAAAGTAATCACCGGCGTCCACCACCTGACGAAACACCGCGTTTTCTGCAGTTAATGAAGATTCATACAACATGATTTACCTCTCCTGTCAGCTCAGACCCAGCTGATACAGCGAATTGTTCCGGAAGCCGCGACCGTTTTCCGGGCGGAAGTTTTTGCAGTAGTCGTCGTCGGTCACCGGTGCGGCAACACCCAGCTCAATCTGTACCGACTTGCGTGGATACTCCGCCGCCTGCTCCAGCGGGTGTGGGCAGGTGTGCAACAGCACCAGGGTATCCATCTCGAAACGCAGGGTGACCTGACTGCCGGGCTGGCTGTGGCCCGGATCCAGAATCATGCCGCCTTCGTCGTTAACCGCCACCTTGCTGAACCAGTTGACGTTGGCGGCGAGATCCGCGGCACCGAGACCATACTTGGCCAGCTCTGTGAGGAAGGCATCGTGGCCGTTCTGTTTCCAGTCGTTGTGATCGCTCTGGTAATCGCGCTTGCCCCAGCGCGCCTGCACATGACTGGCGTGGGAGTTACCACACACGGTTTCGTGCCAGCCAAGGGAGTCTTCAACCACCGAGGCAAAGATGCGCCCCATGTCGGAGTAGAGACAGTTACCGCGGCTCAGGCGGAAGGTGTGCTGGCACTTGAGGGTATCCGGTGCGTTGTAGCGCTCCAGCAGGTTTTCCGGGTTGTAAAACAGCATGCCGACGTTGGCACCACCCTGCAGGTCGGTGAGACGCATAACGGTGCCGCGACGCACCCGCAGCGACCAGTGGGACCCACTGGCCATCTGCGTGGTGTATTCGATGGAACGAATGTATTCGCTCATGATGAACTCCCTGAGTGATTACACAACGAGCTCGGGCACAGGCCTGAGGCTCTCGTTGATTTCTTTGTAGATCTGCTTGTCGGCCTGGCCCACAGGCAGATCGTAGGTAATGTTGGCGCCGAAGCGGTTGGGCGCATGGGGATCGTGGCGCAGCTTGTCAAACACCCACAGGCGGGTGCCCAGGTAGAAGCCCTCTTTGAGATCGTGGGTCACCATAAACACAGTAAGCTTGTACTCCCGCCACAACTTCAGTACCAGCTCGTGCATATCGGCACGAATGCCGGGATCAAGCGCCCCGAATGGCTCGTCCAGCAGCAAAATACGCGGCCTGCCCAACAGCGCCTGGGCAATGGCCAGGCGCTGCTTCATGCCACCGGACAATTCATGGGGATAGCGTTTCAGGGCGTGACCGAGACCCACCTGCTCCAGCATCTCGGTGGCTTCAGCTTTGGCCGCGCGACGGGCACCGCCAAACAGGTAACCGGTAGCGCCGGGTTTCTGGAACGCCTTGGTGGCAATCACGTTTTCCAGCACGGTCATGTGCGGGAAGACCGAATACTGCTGGAACACAATGCCCCGATCCGGACCGGGCTCATCGGCAATGGGCTCGCCATCCAGCAGGATTTCACCGCGACTGGGCGACACGGTCCCCAGCAACATATTGAGGAACGTACTCTTGCCACAGCCGGAGGTGCCCACCAGGGTGACAAACTCGCCCTCCTTCACCGACACGTTCATGCCTTCGAGGATGACGGCGTCGCCGTACTGCTTCCAGACGTTCTTTACTTCAATCATGGGTTTGGTATCAGTCATTACTTGCCCCCCTGCGCGTGCCATGGGAACAGGCGACGATTGAGTTCCTTCAAGCCGAGATCGATCAGGAATGCCAGCAGCGTAATCCAGGCCACGTAAGGCAGGATCACATCCATGGCCATATAGCGGCGTACCAGGAAGATGCGGTAACCAAGACCGTCGGTAGCGGCAATGGCTTCGGAAGAGATCAGGAACAACCAGCCGGCACCCAGTGACAGGCGCACTGCATCGATCAGTTTCGGCAACACCTGCGGCAGAATCACACGGATCATGATCTGCGAGGTGTTGGCTCCCAGGGTTTGCGCCTTGACCAGCTGTTCGGCGGGAATTTCCCGCGTACGACCGACAATATCCCGGGCAATAAAGGGGGTGATGCCAATGGCGATCAATGCCACTTTCGACAGCTCACCCAGGCCAAACACGATAAACAGGATTGGTAACACCGCCAGCGGCGGGATCAGTGAGATCACCGTCAGCAGTGGCGACATCCAAGCGGAGAACAGCGGCAGCGCACCGGCCACCATACCGATCAGTAACCCCAGCACAGCGGCAATGGCAATGCCCTTGCCCAGACGA
Source organism: Pseudomaricurvus sp. HS19 (assembly GCF_009857815.1). Lineage (GTDB taxonomy): Bacteria > Pseudomonadota > Gammaproteobacteria > Pseudomonadales > Cellvibrionaceae > Pseudomaricurvus. Next base: position 1,682,931 of record NZ_WVVW01000001.1, read on the forward strand.
CTTAAACTGCTGGCGGTGTCCTGCCAAAACATATAGTCGCCGGTGCGCTTACTGGGCTCCAGCGCGTAACGGGACAGTGCATCACCGATCTGCCCAAAGCCGGGCAACAACTTATCGTTGGGATTCAGCTCCAGACGCGCATCTGAACTGACCACATAGAGCACCAGCAGCAGCACGAAAGGCAGCAGGCCGAGGAACAGCGTCAGTGTGCGACTCGGGGTTTGATTAATGAGTTTTTTCATTGCTCTCGCTCCGTCACGGTCAGGCTCCAGGCTGAAGCCTGTTACTCAGTGCCTCACAACACTGACATTAATTCGCATGGATTGAATCAGGGTGAGCAGTCACGGCACCCGCGGGTGCCGTGCTGCCCTCGTGCAATTACAGCTTGCCGTCGGCAGCCATCTGCATGTAGGTAGGATCGAAACGGAACATGATGTTACCGCTGTCGCCGAAGGTGCCGGCTGGCATCTCGATACCGATAAAGCCGGCATCAGGAGCGCCTTCGCCCAGCAGGCCATGGTCGAAGGAGAAGCTGGCAACATTCTTCATGGTCTCCACCAACTCCTTGCTGTTGGTCAGAGCCAGGGCATCGGCCGCGGTGTAGAACATTTTGGTACTGGCCAGCTGGGCTTCGTAACCGGCCAGGTCGGTGCCGGAAGCTACGGCCATAGCGGTTTTGGCTTTGGTGGCGGCAGCATCAGTGCCGCTCATCAGGCCCATGATTTCATACCAGGCGCCTACCAGTGCCTTGCCCAGTTTGGGATTGGCCTTGAGGGTTTCGGTATTGATCACCAGCAGGTCGATGATTTCGCCGGGGATTTGTGAGGAGTCGAAAACCTTGTTGCTGTTGGGCATGGATTCGATTTCGCTCAGCAACGGGTTCCAGGTCACCACGGAGGTCACATCTTTGGTGCCGTAGACCGCAACCATATCGGCATCAGAGGTGTTCACCACAGTAACGTCTTTCTCGCTCAGGCCGACAGTCTCCAGGCCACGAGCCAGCAGGTAGTGGGAAACACTCAGCTCCACCAGGTTAACGTTCTGGCCCTTGATGTCAGCGAGGGATTTCTTGCCTTTCAGCACGACGCCGTCGTTGCCGTTGGAGAAGTCACCCACCACCAGCGCGGTGCTGTCCACACCACCTGCAGCGGGAATGGTCAGCGCATCCATGTTGGTCATGGTGCAGGCGTCGAACTCGCCGGCGCTGTACTGGTTGATGGACTCGACGTAGTCGTTAATCTGTACCACATCGATATCGATGCCGTACTTCTCACCCCATTTTTTGACAATGCCCTGCTCGGCGCCATAGGCCCAGGGCATCCAGCCAACGTAGATTGACCAGCAAACTTTAAAGGAGTCAGCAGCGTGGGAAATTTGCGACAGTGAGGAAAGCGACAGTGCGAGCGCGAGTGAAGCGATTCTTTTCATTGGAGCCTCTCAGTTGTTTCTGCATTACACGGAGTACCCTTGGCATACACGCCAAGCAAGTCTCCCGGGCTTTTATCCCGCCGTGTAACCCATACCTTTCACTGAAAGGGGAGGTCGAATGCTCTCGGACCAGTCGTCAGGCTGATAATCTTTCTGATACCTGACCGGAACCCTAGCACTCTATTTACCAAATTGTGCTGTCCTGTATGACAAGGGTACGGACACTTTTTCATACAGCAATTGGCGTGCCAGCCGCCAAAATTGGCTGCAATCAGCGTTTGTGCGTGATTACAGCGGAGGATAATGCCGAAATCCTGCGACGGGCACAAGGACGGCGCACCATCGCCAACCACCCTGACGCCGGTCGCACCAAATCAATGCACAAACTAATTCGTACCACACACCGGACAGCCGGGATCTTTCGGCAGTGACAACCGCCTCCATTCGCTGCGCAGGCCATCAAACACCAGCAGCTTGCCCAGCAGGGGCTCACCAACACCGCTCAACACCTTGAGGGCCTCGAGTGCCTGCATGGCACCAACCACACCCACCACCGGCGAGAGCACACCATTCTCGGAGCAGCTCAGGGCCTCATCGTTGTCGTTGCTGTAGAGGCAGCGATAACAGGGGGCATCGGGCACGCGCGGGTCAAACACCGCCACCTGCCCTTCAAAACGGATGGCGGCACCGGAGACCAGCGGTTTGCCCGCCGCCACACAGGCGCGGTTGAGCTGGTGGCGGGTGGTGAAGTTATCGCTGCAATCCACCACCAAATCCACCTCCCCGACCCGCGCGGCCAGCGTTTCCCCTTGCAGGCGCTCCGGCAAGGCGATTACTTCGGTGTGGGAATTCAGGGACAGCAGGGTCTGCCGCAACGATTCCACCTTGGCCACACCAATATCCGCCTCTGTATGGGCGATCTGGCGCTGCAGGTTGGAGAGATCCACCTGATCGTCGTCGGCAATAATCAGGCGACCAACACCGGCGGCGGCCAGGTACATGGCCGCGGGGCAACCCAGGCCACCAGCCCCCACCAGCAGAACCGAGGCCTTGATCAGCGCTTCCTGACCGGCGATATCCCATTGCGGCAACAGGATCTGACGACTGTAGCGCAGCAGCTGTTCATCGTTCATCGCTTTTCTCCCCGCTACCGGGCCAGCATCCGAGGCTGACCCGCTCCTGATCACCCAGGTCGCGATGGGTTGCCACCTGTTCAAAACCGCGCGCCCGCAACAACTCCCTCACGGCACCACCCTGCTGGTAGCCATGCTCCAGCAACAGCCACCCCCCAGCGCCGAGGAAATCCGGTGCACAACCGACAATCAGCTCCAGGTCGGCGAGCCCGTGATTGGCGGCCACAAGTGCTGTCTGCGGCTCAAACCGCACATCGCCCTCAGCCAGGTGCGGGTCGTCCTCATCTATATAAGGTGGATTGCTGACGATTAAATCGAAATTCTGCCCGGTGACCGCGCTGAACCAGTCGCTCTGGCGGAGAGTGGCATTGCCCAACCCCAGCGCCGCGGCATTGTGTTGCGCCAGCGCCACAGCCTCGGGTGAGCGATCCACCCCCAGCAGGGTCCAGGACGGTTTTTCACTGGCCAGGGCCAGGGCGATGGCACCGGTGCCCGTGCCCAGGTCCAGCGCCCGGGTGTTGTCCGGCAGCGGCAGCTGCAGGGCCACCTCCACCAGCGTTTCAGTATCGGGACGGGGGATCAGGGTGCTGTTGTCCACCGCCAGCGGCAAGCCCCAGAACTCCCTCTGTCCGATCAGGTGCGCCACCGGCAATCCCTGCTGGCGCTGCTGCAATAACGCCTGGAACTGTTCAGCCTGTTCTTCCGTGAGTGTTTTCTCGGGCCAGGTAAACAGATACGTGCGGTCTTTCTGCAGCACATGCGCCAGCAGCACTTCGGCATCCAGTCGCGGCGAGTCGCTGTCGATGGTCGCCTGCGCATGGCGCAGTAACTGTTTAATGGTGGGCGCGGAATCCGGAGTAGCCATCACTTACTCTGCCAGTGCCGCCAGCTGATCCGCCTGATACTCATTCACCAGCGGCTGGATCACCTCCTGCAGCGCGCCTTCCATCACCTCGTCGAGCTTATAAAGGGTGAGGTTGATACGATGATCTGTCACCCGCCCCTGGGGATAATTGTAGGTGCGGATACGCTCGGAGCGGTCGCCACTGCCCACCAGGTTGCGGCGTTCATCGGCGATGTTTTTGGCGGCGGCCTCTTCCTGCGAACTTTTCAGTTTCGACACCAGCAGCGACATGGCGCGGGCGCGGTTCTTGTGCTGCGAACGCTCATCCTGGCACTCCACCACAATACCGGTAGGAATGTGGGTGATGCGGATCGCGGAGTCGGTTTTGTTGACGTGCTGGCCGCCGGCGCCGCTGGCGCGAAAGGTATCAACGCGGATATCGGCCTTGTTGATGTTGACCTCTTCCAACTCGTCCGCCTCCGGCATTACCGCCACGGTACAGGCGGAGGTGTGGATGCGACCCTGGGATTCTGTCTCCGGGACCCGCTGCACGCGATGGGCACCGGATTCAAATTTCAGCTGTGAGTAGACCCCCTGCCCCACCACCCGGGTGATAATCTCTTTATAGCCACCGTGTTCGCCTTCGCTCTCGCTCAGCACCTCGATCTTCCAGCGCTGTTTCTCGGCGTAGCGGCTGTACATACGGAACAGGTCGCCGGCAAAGATAGCCGCTTCATCGCCACCGGTACCGGCGCGAATTTCGAGGAAGACGTTTTTCTCATCGTTGGGGTCTTTCGGCAGCAGCAGTCGCTGCAACTCCAGCTCCAGCGTCTCCTGCAGGGCCTCGCTCTCCTTCAGCTCCTCCTGCGCCATCTCGCGCATGTCTTCGTCACCATCCTTGAGCAGGCCGCGGGCCTCTTCGATATCCCCCAGCACCTTGCGATAGGCAACAAAGCCTTTCACCACCGGCTCCAGCTCGGCGTACTCTTTGGAGAGGTCGCGGAAGCGGTTCTGGTTGGCGATGGTGTCGGCGTCACTGAGCAGCGCCGCCACTTCGCCGTAGCGGTCGTGCAGGTGTTCCAGCTTTTCCAGGATAGAGGCTTTCATAGGTGTTCTCGTTTAATTCTTATGATGCTGATGACGGTTGCCATGCGAGCAGGCACAGCGGACGGGTAATGGCCGGGGTAGCTACAAGTCGCCGGGCTTGATGTCGCTGTCCGCTGCAGGTGTTTCCGCACCCGGTACAGCCGGCTCTCTGGTGTCGGACTGGGGCAGGTCAAACAGCTCGTGGGAAATATCGATGATGTGGCTGTCGCCACGGGCACCCGCCTGCTTGATGCGGGAGGTCGGTGCGTGCAGCAGTTTGTTGGTGAGCCCCCGGGCCAGCTGGCCCAGTACTTTCTCCGGCTCAACACCGGATTCCAGCGCCCGCAGGGCTTTTTTCAGTTCCTGGTCCCGCAACGCTTCGGCCTTCTGGCGGTAAGCACGAATGGTGGCCACGGAATCCAGCGCCCGCAGGTCCGCCTGAAACTGCTCAATACCTTCCGCAATAATCGTGCGGGCCTTGCCGGCGGCCTCTTCGCGGGTGCGACGGTTTTCGTCGATCACCTCGCGCAGGTCATCGACACTGTAGAGATAGACATCGGAGAGATCACCGACCTCGGGCTCAATATCCCGAGGCACGGCAATGTCCACCATAAACATGGGCTTGTGGCGGCGTTTTTTCAGCGCCGACTCAACCGCCCCCTTACCCAGCAACGGCAGCTGCGATGCGGTAGAGGTAATCACCACATCCGCCCGGTGCAGGTGCTCCGGAATATCCGCCAGCAGGATCGCCTCGGCGGCAAAGCGCTCCGCCAGCTGACTCGCCCGCTCCAGGGTACGGTTGGCGACGATCAGCTTGCCGACCCCCTGCTGCGACAGGTGCTGGGCCACCAGCTCGATGGTCTCGCCGGCACCCACCAGGAGGGCGGTCTCGCGGCGCAGGTCGGCAAAAATCTGTTGCGCCAGGCTCACCGCGGCATAGGCCACCGACACCGGGTTTTCACCAATGGCGGTTTCGGTACGCACACGCTTGGCGATGGCAAAGATCTGGTGAAAGGCATTGTGCAGGAATCGGCCCACACTGCCGGCATCACAGGCAACTGAGTAGGCCGACTTCATCTGCCCCAGGATCTGCGGTTCACCCAGCACCAGCGAATCCAGCCCTGCAGCCACGGACATCATGTGCCCAATGGCGGTAGCGCCGTCGTGACAGTAGTGGCAGCTGGCCAGATCCTCTGGCTGCAACTTGTGGTAGGTAGCCAGCCAGTGCAACAGCTGCTGCGTGCCCTCGTCCGCACTGCCATCCAGCTGCACATAGAGCTCGGTGCGGTTGCAGGTTGAGAGGATGGCTGACTCCTCTACCCCCGGCTGCTCACACAGCTGCGCCAACGCGTCCTGCATCTGTTCAGGAGCGAAAGCGACCCGCTCTCGCACATCCAGTGCAGCGGTATTGTGGTTGATGCCAAGGGCCAGCAGGGTCATATAAGGTGTTGCGTATGAAAAGGCGGATTGTGGGTTCACGCTCCCCCGCTGGCAAGAGCGGCTCGGGAGCGGCGGCCATTATGCCAAAATTGCGGCACAAATGCCCGACCGCAGGAATCGGTTGCAACCGCCGCCCGGCACCCGCCTGCCGCCGGAATCACTTGAGTCAGGCAACCAATCGCAGGTAAGGTTGTCCCAAGGGTTGGCTGCCATTCACTGCGGCAACTGAACAGCCCTTGCCAACACCAAAGCTGACCATAAGAGCACCCCTTGAGCGCCCTGCATCCAAGACTGCCCCTTCGCCCGACACTTCTCTGCCTGGCTATCAGTCTGCTGGCTGGCAGTCTGCTGGCCGGTTGCGCCGGCACCAGCCAACAACAGGCCAACCAGCCCGCACCGGAACAGGCCACTGTCGCCCCGCCGGAGCCGGTCGACGAACTGCCCTACAAGGCCTTTGAGGCCGAGACCTTCTACGCCCTGCTGGTGGCCGAGTTCGCCGGCAGTGCCGAGCGCTACGATATCGCCCTGGGCAATTACGTGCAGGAGGCCCACAAGACCCGCGACCCGGGCATTGCCGCCCGCGCCACCCGCATCGCCCGCTACCTCAATGCCCGCCAGGCCGCCCTCAATACCGGGCTGCTGTGGACCGAACTGGAGCCGGACAACCAGGAAGCCATTTTCATCGTCGCCACCGAGCTGATCCAGAGTGGCCAGCTGGTGGATGCCCTGGACTACAGCCTCAAACTCGATAACCACAGCAGCGACAGCCTGTTCCACTCCATTGCTGCAGCCGCCGCCGACGGATCTGAAGAGCAGCGCCAGCAGCTGACCACCCGCTACCGCATGCTGGTACGCGACCAGCCGGATAACGCCGAAATGAAAGTGGGGCTGGCGCTCCTGCTGCAGCAACAGGAGCAGCTGGACGAAGCGTTGGACCTGTCACGCCAGGCCCTTAAGCAGGAGCCGGAACTGATCGCCGCGGCCATACTGGAAGCCCGCCTGCTGGGACAGATGGGACGCCCGGCCGAAGCCCTGAAGGAGCTGGCCGAGATGGTGAACCGCCATCCGGACAATCCCCGCCTGCGCCTGCATTACGCGCGCCTGCTGGCCAGCACCGACCTGGAAGCCGCCCAATCCCAGTTTGAATTGCTGCTGGCGCAGTCGCCGGATGACCCGGAACTGCTCTTCTCCCTGGCACTGGTGTGCAACGAGCGCGGCGACCTGGAGCAGGCCGAAACCCACTTCCAGCGGCTGCTGGAGTTTCCCTCCCGCGCCTCCTCCGCCCAGTATTACCTGGGCCGCATCGCCGAGAAACGCAGCCAGTGGGAACTGGCCCTGAGCCACTACCTGCAGGTGAGCCCCGGCCCGGATTTTATGCCCGCCATGTTGCGCACCACCGAGATACTGGTGCGTGCCGACCAGCGCGACCTGGCCCATCAACGGCTGCAATCCGCACGTGAGAAGTTCCCCGCAGACGCCGAGCGTTTCTATCTGCTGGAAGCCGAAGTACTGCGCCAGTTCGAGTTCTATGACGACGCCGAAAAGATACTCTCCAGCGGCCTGCAAGCCATCCCCGACAGCGTACAGATGCGCTACAGCCGCGCCATGATCTACGAACGCACGGGCCGTATCGACAAGCTGGAGGCGGACCTGCGGGCCATACTGGCTGAGGACCCTGACAATGCCACCGCCCTCAACGCCCTCGGCTATACCCTGGCCGACCGCACCGACCGCTATGAAGAGGCATTAATACTGATTGAACGGGCTCTGCAGCTGCAGCCCGATGAACCAGCCATTCTCGACAGCCTGGGCTGGGTCCACTACCGATTGGGCAACTACGACGAGGCCCTGCTGAGGCTGCGGGAAGCCCTGCGCGCCATGCCCGACCCGGAAGTAGCCGCCCACCTGGGTGAAGTACTCTGGGCCACCGGCCAGCAGGAAGAGGCAACGCTGATCTGGCAGCAGGGGCTTGAACTGCAACCGGGCAGTCCGGTTATCTTGCGGACCATAGAGCGCCTGCAGGGCAGTGCACCTTAATCCCCGGCGCCAGAGCCTTTCCGGAATCAAGAGCCTCTCCGAAATCAAGAGCCCCGCCATGACCACCCGTGCCTATCGCCACCACATACTTCGCGCCAGCGGCTGCCTCTGCCTGCTGGCCCTGACCCTGCTGGCCGGCTGCGCCCGCCAGCCCCTGCAGCCGGATAGCAGCCGTGACATTCCCACGCCGCCGGCCATTGTCGAACAGTGGCAGCAGTACCAGCAGCTACTGATCTCTATCGACCACTGGCAACTGCAGGGCAAACTGGGCCTGCGGGTGCCCGACCACTCCGGCAGTGTCTACGTCAACTGGCAACAACAGCAGCGCGATTACGCCATCCACCTCAGCGGACCACTGGGACAGGGCACCACCTGGATACGGGGTAACGACAATGGCGTCGAGCTGGAAAACAGCGACGGCAAGATCACTGCCCGGACCCCGGAGCAGCTGATGCTGGACAACCTGGGATGGTGGCTGCCGGTCAGTGAGCTCCACTACTGGATCCGCGCACTGCCGGCACCGCTGGCCAATGAGGCAGCCCTGCAGCGCAACGACGACGGCACCATCGCCCAGCTGCAACAGTCCGGCTGGACGCTGCAGTACAGCCGCTACCAGCCGGTAGAGGGCTGGCCCCTGCCTGGCCGGGTGGTTGCCCAACGCGACGACATACGCCTCACCTTTATTATCAAGAACTGGGACTTTTACTGAGCCTGCCCATGGTTACCTCCCTCTCCCTGCCGGCGCCGGCAAAACTCAACCTGTTCCTGCACATCACCGGTCGTCGTGATGACGGCTACCACACCCTGCAGACCCTGTTTCAGCTGCTGGACTTTGGCGACCAGCTGCACTTTGACCTGCGCCAGGATGATGTTGTCACCCTGCAATCTGAACTCAGCGGCGTGCCGGCGGAGGAGAACCTGATCGTGCGGGCCGCCCGCCTGCTGCAACGCCATTGCAACTGCACGCTGGGCGCGGACATTCGCCTCGACAAACACCTGCCTATGGGCGGCGGCATCGGCGGTGGCAGCAGCGATGCCGCCACCACCCTGCTGGCCCTGCGACAACTCTGGCAACTGCCTCTGGGGATGGATGAGCTGGCGGAGCTGGGCCGGCAGTTGGGAGCCGATGTACCGGTCTTTGTCAGAGGCCGAACCGCCTGGGCGGAAGGTGTCGGTGAAGTGCTGCAACCTATTGATATGGCTGAAAAATGGTTCGTTGTATTGACGCCTGATTGCCACGTGTCGACGGCCCAAATTTTTTCCCACAAAGATTTGACAAGAGACCATTCCGACATTACAGTAGCGGCCTTTCTTGAGCAGGGTGGCGTCAACGACTGCCAACCACTGGTGCGAAAACTCTACCGCGAGGTAGATAAAGCACTGCTCTGGCTGGAGCAATACGCTCCTGCCACGATGACCGGAACGGGCGCCAGCGTTTTCGCAGCGTTCGGGCAACAACAGGAAGCAGAAGCCGTTTTGGCCAAAGCGCCGGCAGATTTGCAGGGGTTTGTTGCCAGGGGAGTAAACCACTCACCCGCACACCGGTTACTCGGTTTGTGATTTGCTACTGGGGTGTAGCCAAGCGGTAAGGCAGCGGGTTTTGATCCCGTCATGCGAAGGTTCGAATCCTTCCACCCCAGCCATATTTAAAGCTGCAGTTCCCTGAACTTGGCTTACAGCCGAAACACAAGTTTCAACGGCTATATACTAATAAAGCAGCTGACCTGAAAAGGTCGGCTGTTTTTGTATTCAGCACCCGCCGGCCCAAGTCATTGGGCGAATGTGACAGCGGCTGCTAATCTCTTACGCGAACACAGTAATCAAGCAGAAAGGGTACCGCACGTGGCAGACTTAATGGTCTTTACCGGCAACGCCAACCCCGAACTGGCCCACCAGATTGTTGAACGCCTGGGTATTCCCATGGGCGACGCAACCGTTGGCAAGTTTTCGGATGGCGAAATCACCATCGAGCTGAACGAGAACGTGCGCGGTCGCGATGTCTTCGTGGTGCAATCCACCTGCGCGCCGACCAACGACAACCTCATGGAGCTGGTGATCATGGTGGACGCCCTGCGTCGCGCCTCCGCCGGCCGCATTACCGCCGTGGTGCCCTACTTCGGCTACGCCCGCCAGGATCGCCGCGTGCGTTCCGCCCGCGTACCGATTACCGCCAAGCTGGTTGCCGACATGATGGTTGGCGCCGGTGTGGACCGCGTACTGACCGTTGACCTGCACGCCGAGCAGATCCAGGGCTTCTTTGATGTGCCCGTGGACAACGTCTACGGCTCACCGGTCCTGCTGGACGACATCAACCAGCAGAAGTACGAAGACCTGATCGTGGTATCCCCCGACATCGGCGGTGTGGTTCGCGCCCGGGCACTGGCCAAGCTGCTGAACGTGGAACTGGCGATCATCGACAAACGCCGCCCCAAAGCCAACGTGGCAGAAGTGATGAACCTCATCGGTGACGTGGAAGGTCGCACCTGCGTGCTGGTCGACGACATGGTGGACACCGCCGGCACCCTCTGTGGCGCTGCCAAGGCACTGAAAGGCTTCGGCGCCAAGAAAGTGGTGGCCTACTGTACCCACCCGGTACTGTCCGGCAAGGCGATGCAGAATCTCAACGGCTCCGAGCTGGACGAGCTGGTGGTGACAGACTCCATCCCGCTGAGTGACGAAGCCAGGAATTGTGGTAGAATCCGCACCCTTACGCTGTCGATGATGCTGGCTGAAGCCGTACGTCGCATCAGCAATGAAGAATCCCTGAGCGCCATGTTCCGCTGACAAGCGGCAACAGGGTCTCGGGTAAACCGCTGAAGCCTGCCTGATTCACGAGCCTCCGGGTTCGCTGGATAGAGTGCAGGCTTCGGTGTTTTTACTACCTGTCGGAGTTTCTGGTCGCGGAACCCTGGCAGTTTATTTTTGAGGAAAGACTCATGTCTGAAGATTTTGTATTGAATGCCACCATCCGTGAGGATGCGGGGAAAGGTGCGAGCCGCCGCCTGCGTCGTCTGGAAGGTCAGACTCCTGGCATTATCTACGGTGGCACCGCAGCCCCGCTGAACATCCAGGTAGCCCACAAGGACCTGTCCAAGCAGCTGGAAAACGAAGCGTTCTACTCTCACGTCATCACCATCAACGTTGATGGCAAGACCGAGAGCGTCCTGCTGAAAGACCTGCAGCGTCACCCGGCCAAGCCGCTGATCCTGCACGCTGACTTCCTGCGCGTCTCCAAGACCAAAGAAGTTAAGGTCAAGGTACCTCTCCACTTCATCAACGAAGAGACCAGCAAAGGCGTTAAGCTGGGCGGCGGTATCGTTGTTCACACCATGACCGAACTGGAAATCAGCTGTCTGGCTGCCAACCTGCCCGAGTTCATCGAAGTGGACCTGGCCGACGTTGAAGTTGGTCAGACCGTACACATCTCTGACCTGAAGCTGCCTAAGGGCGTGACTTCAGTAGAGCTGTCCCACGGTGCTGACCACGATGGTGCGGTATGCAGCATCAACAAGCCCAAGGGCGTGGCTACTGAAGAAGCAGCCGAAGGCGAGGAAGGCGGCGAAGAGTAATCTTCCCCCTCTCTCAGCCCCCGAGGCGAAAAACGGCCGGCGAGCATTGCTCCCCGGCCGTTTTTTTTGGCCCCAACACCACCCCGGCACTGTGATAAGATGCCCGCTCTCCAACCACCAGCCACAGAACCACCAGCGCATGGATACCCCGATTCAGATGATTGTCGGCCTCGGCAATCCCGGCAGTGAATACCAGCACACCCGCCACAACGCCGGCGAGGATTTTGTCCGCGAAGTCGCCCGCCAGTACGGCGTCAGCCTGAGCAGCGACAAAAAGTTTTTTGGCGAGGCCGGCGTCGCCAGCATCAATGGCAAACCGGTCCGCCTGCTGATCCCCACCACCTTTATGAACCGCAGCGGCCAGTCCGTCGGCGCACTGGCCAACTTCTACAAGATTCCCCCCGCAGCCATCCTGGTGGCCCACGACGAGCTGGATATGCTGCCCGGCGTTGCCAAACTGAAGATCGGCGGTGGCCACGGCGGCCACAACGGCCTGCGGGACATCATTCGCGCCCTGGGTAACGACAACGGCTTTGCCCGCCTGCGCATCGGCATCGGCCACCCCGGCAACGCCAAGCTGGTATCCGGCTATGTGCTGAAAAAGGCCCCGGCGGACGAATTCTGCCTCACCGAAGACGCCATCTACGCCGCCACTAAAGTGCTGCCGCAATTGGTGGACGGTGCCTGGAACAACGCCATGAAAGAGCTCCACAGCGCCTGAGCCCCCATCGCCGGTCACCGCCGGCGCGCTCGTATCTGCCCCACCTCTCATGTAAAATGGCGCCCTTTCCCGGGCCGCCACGCCTGCGCCTGAACCGTACCGGCGCGGCCCTCCAGTATCTGTGGTACGTATCAAGAGAATCCAGCATGGGCTTTAATTGCGGCATCGTCGGCCTGCCAAACGTCGGCAAATCCACACTCTTCAACGCCTTGACCCAAAACGGCATCGCGGCAGAAAACTTCCCCTTCTGCACCATCGAGCCCAACGAAGGCACCGTTGCCGTACCCGACCCGCGCCAGAACAACCTGGCCGACATCGTCAAACCCGAGCGCGTCATCCCCACCACCATGGAATTCGTCGACATCGCCGGCCTGGTAGCCGGTGCCTCCAAAGGTGAAGGCCTGGGCAACAAATTCCTCGCCAACATCCGCGAGACCGACGCCATCGCCCACGTGGTGCGCTGCTTCGACGACGAGAACGTGATTCACGTTGAAGGCGCCATCGACCCGGCTGCCGACATCGAGGTGATCAACACCGAGCTGGCGCTGGCAGACCTGGAGAGCTGTGAAAAGTCCCTGCAGCGCTACACCAAGCTGGCCAAGGGCCAGGACAAGGACGCCATCAAGATGAAGGCGCTGCTGGAGAAGATCCTGCCGCACCTGAACGAAGCCCAGCCCCTGCGCAGCTTCGGCCTCGACGCCGACGAACTGAAACTGCTGCGCGACCTCAACCTGCTGACCCTCAAGCCCACCATGTACATCGCCAACGTGGCGGAGGACGGCTTCGAGGACAACCCGCACCTGGAAGTGGTGCGTGGTATCGCCGCCAACGAAAACGCCGTGGTCATCCCCATCTGCAACAAGCTGGAAGCCGAGATCGCCGAGCTGGACGACGACGAAAAAGCCGAGTTCCTGGAAGACCTCGGCATGGACGAGCCGGGCCTCAACCGTGTTATCCGCGGCGGCTACGAGCTGCTGGGCCTGCACACCTACTTCACCGCCGGTGTCAAAGAGGTACGCGCCTGGACCATCCCTGTAGGCGCCACCGCCCCCCAGGCCGCGGGCAAGATCCACACCGACTTCGAAAAGGGCTTTATCCGCGCCGAAGTGATCGGCTACGACGACTTTATCGCCTGCAACGGCGAGCAGGGCGCCAAGGACGCCGGTAAATGGCGCCTGGAAGGTAAGGAGTACGTGGTTAAGGACGGCGACGTCATCCACTTCCGCTTCAACGTATAAGCCGCCACACGCCCTTCCCCGCCAGCCGGCGGGAAGGGCGAAGATTTTCCCAAAAGCGCCCCAAAACAACGACTTAAGCGCTTGACAAGGAGACGCCAGTCTCAGAGAATAGCGCCCCTCGAAACGATGGCTAGGTAGCTCAGCTGGTTAGAGCACAGCACTCATAATGCTGGGGTCGGCGGTTCAAGTCCGCCCCTAGCTACCATCTTCAAGCGAAAAAGGCTCACCCCGCAGGGGTGGGCCTTTTTTGTTTGGGGATGGTAGCTAGCGGTGCCACGCAGAACCGCCCCCGGTTCACAAATCGCGACCAGCGATTTGAACAAGCCGCGCCTTCCAGCGGCGCAGCCCCGCAGGGGTGTTAAAAGCCAACAAGGCTTTTAACATTCACTCCGCCCCGGAGCATCACTCCATCCCCCCCAAACGTCATCGCGAGCGCAGCGCGGCGATCCAAGTCCACCGCAAAGCACTCTATAACGTGCAAAACATGGATTGCTTCGGCACTGAAAAACGCGCCTCGCAATGACGGGGGCTGGTTGGGCGCCACCGGCGTTCTACTCCGCCCCTCAGCATTTAACATTCACTCCGATCCGGAGCATCGCTCTATAGCCCCAACGTCATCGCGAGCGCAGCGCGGCGATCCAAGTCCACCGCAAAGCACTCTACAACGTGCAAAACATGGATTGCTTCGGCACTGAAAAACGCGCCTCGCAATGAAGGGGGCCGGTTGGCCACCACCGACGTTCTACTCCGTCCCCCGGCATTTAGCATTCACTCCGATCAGGAGCATCGCTCTATAGTCCAAGTAAAAAGTCCGTCATCGCGAGCGCAGCGTGGCGATCCAAGTCCACCGCAAAGCACTCTACAACGTGCAAAACATGGATTGCTTCGGCACTGAAAGCACGCCTCGCAATGACGGGACAGGGTTGGCCACCACCGGTGCCCTGCACCACCCGCCCCCAGCTTTCGTATTTACTCTGTCCAGACCCCGCGCCCCACAAAAAAAGGCCCACCCCGAGAGGTGAACCTTTTTGTTTGAGACATGGGCTATGAGGCTAAGCGCCGAACCGCCCGCGGTTTACAAATCACCGCCAGCAGCGTGATCAGGCCGCGCCCGGTTACAGCACGGCCGCCCAAATAGTCCAATCACTTATCGCCAGCAAAATACTTCTTCGTCAAACCAAACACCACCGGACTCAACAACACCAGCGCAATCAGGTTGGGCAGTGCCATCATGGCATTGAGGGTATCTGCCACCAGCCAGATAAAATCCAGCTGGCTGGCCGCACCAATCGGTATGGCGATAATCCACAGCGCGCGATAAGGCAGGATGGCTTTGATACCAAACAGGAACTCCACACAGCGTTCACCGTAGAACGACCAGCCAATGATGGTAGTAAACGCAAAGATGGCCAGAGCAAAGCTCACCACATAATGACCAATCCCGGGGAGCGAGTGCACAAAGGCGGCCGAGGTAAGTGCAGCGCCGGACTCACCGGATGACCACAGCCCGGTGCTGATAATGACCAGACCGGTGATACTGCAGACAATGATGGTATCGATAAAGGTGCCCAGCATGGCCACCAGCCCTTGGCGCACCGGATCTTTGGTTTGCGCAGCGGCGTGCGCGATAGGCGCAGAACCGAGACCGGCTTCGTTGGAGAAGACACCGCGAGCCACACCAAAACGAATGGCCGCCCACACCGCCGCCCCGGCAAAGCCCCCTTGAGCAGCGACAGGTGAAAAGGCGTGAGTAAAGACCAGCCCCAATGCATGGGGGATGGCATCCACGTTGAGCGCCAGGGAGACCAGACCGGCCAGCAAGTAAGCCACCACCATAAACGGCACCAGGGCACCGGCGACATGACCAATACGCTTGATGCCACCAATCAGTACAGCGCCCACTAATATCGCTATGGCGGCGCCGGTGACCCATTTGTTCACGCCGAAGTTGGCCTGCAGCACATCCGCGACCGAGTTGGCCTGCACCGTGTTACCGATACCAAAGGCGGCAAATGCCCCAAAGATGGCAAACAGGGTTCCCAGCCACGCCCATTTGGAGCCCAGACCGTTCTTGATGTAGTACATGGGACCGCCGACGTGGTTGCCGTTTTCATCCACCTCGCGGTAGTTCACTGCCAGCACAGCTTCGGCGTATTTGGTGGCCATCCCTACCAGGGCCGTGCACCACATCCAGAAGAGTGCGCCGGGACCTCCCAGAAATACCGCGGTAGCCACGCCGGCGATATTCCCGGTACCCACCGTTGCCGACATAGCCGTCATCAACGCCTGGAACGGGGAAATTTCACCATCGCTGTCCTTGCCGGTTCCGGTTCTGCCCGCGTAGAGCAATTTGAAACCGGTTCCCAGTTTCAGGATCGGCATCAACTTCAGACCGATCATGAGAAACAGGCCGACACCCAGAATAAGCACCAACATCGCCGGCCCCCAGACGATGCCGTTCACGGTTCCCACAAAACTGTTCAACATTTCCATAGCCAAGCCCCCAATGCCTGCAGACAACCCAAAATTTGACCAGAGTGTCCCAACCATAGCAGTTACAGGCAGATTACGGAAAACGTTAAGGGAATTTTATTGACAGGATTCACCTGCTAACAGGATCGCCGTACAAATGTGGGGGACGCCGATGGGCATCGCGTGGGGAGTGTGGCCAGCTGGAGAGCGACTGCCATTCTGTATAGGCAGCCTCCCTCAGCGGCAGGTTATCAGTGAGGGTGCTGTATAGAGGATGCTTACTGCACCTTATAGAGATAGTTATCCGGCAACCCCAAACGCCGACAGGCCTGCACCGCAGGACTTGCCTTGATCACCAGCCGATCGGAAATACGGCCGGTCCAGCGGATCAGGCCCCGCTGCCAGCCCTTTAGCTGCCAGCGAGCCCCGAGCTGTAGAGATTGCTGCAATTCCTGCGGCAAAACGCCAACGGCGGCTTTCACCAGCAGGTGCTGGTAAGGCCGCAAAAACCACGGAAAGACCGGGGTGCTTAACATCAGTTCCAGAAACTCTTCGATTACCTCGGTAGGCTGTAACAGCGGGCGCATGGAAGCAAAGAAGGCTTCCTGGGACGCGACCGAGTCCGGCGCAGTAACAGCGCCATAAAGTTTTGCGGCAATCGATCCCTCGCGATAGAGCGCGTCTTTCTGCTCCAGTGGCAGCGGCGCTACCAACTGGCAGTAGGCCTCCAGGAACCCATAACTGGCCGTGACCTGCACCCAGTTCAGCAGTTCCACATCGTTGGCCCGGTAGGCCTGACCTCCAGACGTTACTCCGGCGATCCGGTCGTGCATGCGGTAGATACCGGCAATCATGGCTTCGGCTTTGGTATGGGGCCCATACACCGTGACCATGGCCGCGAGCCCTGTACGGCGCAACCGACCCAGAGGGTCGGTGCGAAAGGCTGTGTTGTTCCAGACGCCGTCACACACCCTCGGCTCGGCCAGTTCCAGAATGACGGCGGTGATACCGCCGACAAACATGGCTACCGGGTTCTTGAACACTCGCCAGGTGACCGAGTCAGCGGGAAGCAGGGCTTCCTCACCCCGGGGGTTGAGGAAGTCGAATCGCTCTCCCCCCTTCCCCGGGTGACTGCCTGACCCGGCAGCCTGATCCTGATGGGTTGCCTCTTCCATTATCAGAAATGGCCTCGCAGGGTTACACCGTAAGTCCGTGGTTCGGATACATAGGCATTGTAGTCCCCGGATTGCAGCGGCGAGTCGAAGTGCACCTTGGCGTAGCGATTGTCGGTGCAGTTCTGGCACCAGGCCATGACAGACCAGGTACCGGCGTCGGAACGCACGCCGATGTTAGCCGCGTATTCGCTTTCCGCGTCCACCTTCTGGTTGTTGGAGGTATTGGAGTAGATCTCCGAGTTGTAGACCACACCCACACGACCAAACAGGCTCAGGCCACTGCCACCCAGGGGCTGGTCAAAGCCCAGCGCCAGGTTGGCGGCAATTTCCGGCGCTACCGCGAATTCGCGATCCGCCAGGATGCCCATCTCCGGATCATCACCAAAGCGTGCTTCCGCCAGGTGAGTCACGTCAAACATGAGGGTAAAGACTTCACTCAGCAGGAACTGGCTCTCCAGTTCCAGACCGTAGACAGTCGCCTCCGGAGCGTTATCCACACTGAAGCGGGTACCCTGGAACTGGGCCAGCTGCAGGTCGGTAATGTCATTGTAGAACACCGCCAGGTTGGTACGGGCGCGACTGTCCCAGTACTCGGTCTTCAGACCCAGCTCGTAACCATCCACATACTCCGAGTCGTAGACGGGGGATTCAGGGACCGCACCGGGGAATTCATCCGGGTTGTTGAGGTTGGTACCGGCGCCACTGTTGTCGATGTTTACACCACCGGATTTGTAGCCACGACTGTAGGTGGCGTAACCCATGATCTGGTCGGTGAAATGGTAGCGGGCCGAGAGGGTTCCGGTGATTGCCTCGTCTTTGAAGTCGTCGTCAAACTCGGGGCCGGGTTGCGCAAGGAGTGCACGGAACACAGCGTTGGGTGCCGGGGTAAAGTAGTTGCGTTGCATGGCGCCGTTCTTTTCGTCGCTGGAGTAACGCAGACCCGCGGTCAAACCAAAGCGATCGGTGAAGTCCAGGTTCCAGTGGGTAAAGATGGCCTGGGAGACGCTGTCCGCCGGCATATCCACATCACTCCACTGACCGGTGGTGGCGTCCACTGTGCCTGGCGGATACCCGGACAGCTGGAAGAACAGGGTATCAAAGTAGAACTGGGCCTGATCACCCCACCAGAGTTCGTGGTGCGCGTCGATATCCTCATCGGCGTAGTAGAGGCCTACCACATAGTCACCGCCTTCGAAGGGACCAAAGGCAGGCAGGTCACCATTGAGGGTAAACTCCTGGGAGAACATCTTGGTCTGCAGCGACTCGGTAATAGAGAGAATATTGGCACCGGAGAAATCCGCATCCATATCTTTCTGGGAAATTTTCCAGTCACGTACACCGGTAATGGACTTCAGCACCAGGCCATCGTCCAGCTCCCAGGTCAGGTGCAGCACCGCGCCCTTGTCTTCAATGGCCTGATCGGTGGGGCCGCTCAACACCTGCTCATAATCTTCCAGTTTGTCAGACGGCAGCTGCAGCCCTCGCGCCTGAATCAACGCATTAACCAGCGGTTGGGTGGGGCCGTCAATGGCATCCATCTGACCGTAACAGCAGTTATTTTCCTCTTCAGACCAATCGAGGATCAGGCGACCGGAAAAGGTGTCCGTGGGTTCAAACAGAAACTGCACCTTGGCGGCACGGGGTGCACGGTCGTTGTAATCACCGCCGTTGGGGTCTTCGATATAACCGTCTTTCTCGCCCCACAGGCCGGCCACGCGCACCGCAGCACGGTCACCCAGGGGCATATTAACCGCGCCCCGTACCAGCCGGCTGTCGTAGTTGCCAACTTCCACTTCATAATCCACACCGAACTCATCGGTGACAGGCGTGGTACTGTTGATGATCAGCGCACCGGCCGAGGTGTTCTTACCAAACAGGGTCCCCTGGGGGCCACGCAGGATCTGCAGCCCCTCCATGTCGAGCCAGTTCTGCATCGCCTGGCCGGCACGGGTGCGGTAGACACCGTCCACGAAGACACCCACGGCCCCCTCAAACGCGCGGCTGTTACCCACGGTACCGATACCGCGGATAACAATGTTGGCGCTGTTGGCGGCACTGTTGACCACGTCGAAGCGGACACTGGACGAGAGCTGCTGGATGTTGGTGATGCTGTCCACCTGGGTCGCCGCCAGCTCGTCAGCGTTGACAGCCGTCACCGCCACCGGCACCTCCTGCATACTCTCTTCCCGACGCTGGGCGGTTACCACCACCTCTTCCAGTTGCAGGGTTTTCTGGGCAGAGGCAACGGACGGGATGGTCGCCATGATCGCTGCCGCGAGGGCAGTCGCCGCCAGGGTTGGGTTACGAAACTCTCGATTGCCGGGTGTACTGTTATTCATCGCCATGGAGTATGTCTCTCGTCGATTCATTATCGTTATCAGAAGGTCTGGCAAGCCCGGCACCACCTTTACCCGATCAGGATCACCACCTCCTGATCCAGGGCCCCGCAAGCTGCCTGCACACCACCACCCAGGCAGGCTCACCGGACCATGGTACTGCACGAACAGGCAGGCACTGGTGCCTCTGTAAGTGCCGTGACCGGAATACGACTACTTTTAAGCCAGATTAGGTGCAGTATGGAGAACGGGACGAAAATAACTTCGTCCGATTGGATGAATTTAGCGGCCGACCCGACGATATTGGGAGCGCCCATGCACAGAGAGCGTCCGGATGACCGCTACCCAGCGACCATCACGGGCGTCGCAACCGGGGGCGAGGGCGCGGGTGCAGGAAAGGCCCCGCCGCTACGGGCCTTCAAGCAGGATGCTGACCGGGAACAGGCATAAAAAAACGGCGCTACAGCGCCGTTTTTTTACCACCTGCGAATCTTTTACTTGCCCATGGCCTGGCGGATTTTCTTGTCAGTGTTGTATTGGCTCAGTGCGTACACCGACCAGATGGCCGCGGGCACCCAGCCGATCAGGGTCAGCTGCAGTAGCAGGCAAATGATGCCGGCAAAGGGGCGGCCAATGGTGAAAAACTGCAGCCATGGCAGCAGCAGGGCCAGAAGCAATCTCATAGCGGTTTCCTGTGTTCTAATGCGGGTTATTTCAGTGAAGAGGCGTCTTTGGTGACTTTCAGGTCGCGTACCAGGCCGTCCTCAAGACTGTAGATCCAGCCGTGCAAGGTGAGGTCCTGTCCACGGCGCCAGGCGTTGCGTACCACCGTGGTCTCGGCCACGTTACCCACCTGTGCAATCACGTTCAGCTCGCACAGGCGATTGGCCCGCTCCTTGTCCGTGGTAGCGCTGTCCACCGCTGTCTGATGGGTGCGGTACACATCACGGATGTGTTCCAGCCAGTTATCGATCAGGCCGTTACTGGCATCGCCGAGGGCGGCGAGTACACCGCCACAACCGTAATGCCCCACCACCACGATGTGTTTCACCTTCAACACTTCCACGGCGTACTGGATGACTGACAGACAGTTGAGATCGGTGTGTACCACCACATTGGCAATATTGCGATGCACAAAGATACTGCCCGGCTCCATACCCACAATCTGGTTGGCGGCAATGCGGCTGTCGGAACAACCGATCCACAGATACTCGGGTGTTTGTTGCTGGGAGAGGCGGTTGAAGTAGTCAGGGTCTGAGGCTTTAACGTTTTCAGCCCATTGCTGGTTGAATTGCAGCAGGTCTTCCGGAGTGTTCATGGATGAGCAATTTACCCCTGGTGCGCGGCACCACGGCGATCCCGGGGCACTGGCAATCTGATAGAAAAGTTGCCATCGTTATACCGCAAAAGCCCGGGGGCCTCCACCGTTTCCAGCGACCACACCAGCCCTGTGCGCCAAGATGGTAACAGGCCCTCAACTACCCATCACCAGACCATCATGCAATCAGCGGCGATCCCCGAGCGCCACAGCAATCTGCTCGAACAGTCGCAGGCGGGTGGTTTGTGGTGGCTGGCAGCGTCCGGCAAAACAGACCCGCGCTTCACCGGGTTGCAGGTTGGCGGCCTGTGCGGGCATCCGGGTGCAATCCACACCAATGCGGTAGCTGTGTATCCGGCCGCCAAAGTTGCGTCGCAGCCCCTCCACCCAGGCCGCCAGTTCGCCATTGTCACGCATCAGTACGCAAGGCCGCGGGCTCAGCAACTCCTGCTGTGCCGCGATCAGGCTGAGGTGCAGCTCCGGGGAGCTCTGCATGGCACCCAGGGCATAGCGCAGTATCCTCTCGCCGCTGTGCAGGTAGCGGGTTTCGGAGACCAGCCGGCCGAGACGGATCAGTACCCGCGCGGCCACACCATTGACCGATGGCAGTGAACTGTCGATACAGGGTTTGGTGCGCAGGATAAGAGCTTCGGCGTCGTTGGCGGTAAAGTACAAGCCGCCCTGCTCCGGATCCTCATGCAATTGCAGCACTGCGTCTGCCAGGGCCAGCAACCGCTGGTAGTCCCGCTCCCGCCAGCGGGTCTGCAAGCTCTCCAGCAGGGCATCCATCAGGTAGACGTAGTCATCGAGGAAAGCGGGGCGTGTGCTGCCCTCTTCCTGCAGCAGTGGATAGAGTCGGCCGTCACGCCAAAGATTGTCACAGATGGCATCCAGCGCCTGTTGACCGGCGAGCAGGTCACGGGCATCCCCCAGCTTGCGGGCCATCACCAGCAACCCCTTGGCGGCCAGGGCGTTCCAGCTGGTGAGAATTTTGACATCCACCATAGGCCACTCACGCTCACCGCGCAGGGCTTCCAGCTTGTCGCGACCACTGCGGTAGAGTTGCAGCGCCCGTTCACGGCTTAGACCCACCTGCCGGGCCGCGGCCGAGAGATCCTCGCGCTGGGACAGGTGCACCTCGACGCCGCTGTCGGCCAGCGCCTGCAGGCCAAACATGCTGTCGAACAGTTCGAACTCATCGCCACTGAGACAAGCGCGGATAGCCGCCACCGGATGACGGTAGTAAGCGCCCTCGCTGCCATTGGTAAACGCGCTCATGGAAGAGAAGTAAGCGCCCTGGGGAGAGTGCATATAGCGTTTCATCCAGCGCACAATACCCTTGGCCGCGCTGTGAAAGAGGCCGTCACCGGTGAGGCTGGCGGCGCGGGCGTAGACCTCCAGCAACAGGCCATTGTCACAGAGCATCTTTTCGAAATGGGGCTCGTGCCAGCTGCGGTCCTTGCTGTAGCGGAAGAAACCGCCACTCATGCGATCGTTGATGCCGCGCTCGGCCATACGCTTGAGGGTAAACAGCAGGTGCCGTACATCGTCGTCCGGTAACTCCCCGCGCTGGAAGGCCTGCAACAGAAACAGCAGGTTCACCGGCAGCGGGAATTTGGGTTCCGTGTCGAAGCCCCCCTCCTGTAAATCCGCGCTGGCCCTCAGGGTGGCCAGCGCCTCACCCTGCAGATCCTGCTGCAGGGGCCCCCGGGGCGCCGGCATCTGCTGCAGTTGGGCAAAACCGCTGGCCAGCTGCTGGCACAGCTGGTCCACTTCCTGGCGCTGGGTCTGGTAGTAGGCGGCACCCCGCGCCAGCAGATCTTCAAAGCCCATCTGCCCCGGTTGACCGTCACGGGCGATATAGGTGGCCGCCATAAAGGGCAGTCGGGTCTCCGGACAGAGAAACATGGTCAGGGGCCAGCCACCGCTGCGGCCGGTCAGCATCTGGTGCCCCAGCTGGTAGATCTCATCCAGATCGGGGCGCTCTTCGCGATCCACCTTGATGGGCACAAATTCGGCGTTGATCAGCGAGGCGATAATCTCGTCAGAGTAGGAGTCCTGGGCCATGACCTGGCACCAGTAGCAGGCGGAGTAGCCAATGGAGAGAAGCACCGGACGCTGCAGCCGCCGGGCACGCTGGAAGGCTTCATCGGACCAGGGCTGCCAAGCCACTGGCTGCTGCTGCGACATCTGCAGGTAGAGGCTGGACTCGCCGGTAAGGGCATTGCTGAGCTGGGTCATCGACGACACGTGGGTTTCCCGTCGGGTTGCCGCCCTCCTCCTGAGGCGCGGCCAGATGGCCTAATGTAACCCCTTACGGGTCAATTTGTCAGCCAAATGCACATTTTGGCGGATCATATTACCCGGCCAATACCGTGTATTTGTTAGCCCCCAGCGCCAGCCGGCGTCCCCGGCTGCAGGCCGCAGTGGTGCAGAAGCTCCTGCCACATCCGCGTATGGCTGGCCACAGCGGCGCGGAAGGCTTGCCACTCGCTGCCGGCATCCTCGCTCCAAACCTGCTGCCAGTAGTCAGCCATGGGTTGCGGCAGCCCAGACTGCTGCTGCAGAGATGCCTGCAACAGCGGGCGCAACTGCAACAGGCGGCGATCCAGCGCACTCAGCAGGGGCTGCACCTCGCCGATGTAGCTGCGCAGCATCACCCGCTGCATCACCCGGCCGTCGTCGCTCAGCCGCTGCATCAGGCAGACGGGGCGCCGCGCCTGACGCTCCCGTACCTGCCGTTCCACCGCCTGCAGGTAGAGCCGCGCCTGAAACATTTCCCGCCTTAGCTGCCCCAGGTAGTTGCCACGCGCCACGACTCCCAGCTGCTGTTCACGGCGGCTGCGGAGGCTCTGCCAGGACTCCTCAGCGCCGGGCTGCCAGTTGCCGGGGCCACCCAACAACGATTCCAGCGACTCCAGCAGTTCCGTCAGCGGTTGCTGCCAGTAGCTGGCCACCACAGGATGGTCCGCTTCAGAAAAGAGAGTCTGGAACTCGGGGCTGGCCCAGGTAGCATTCCAGTGTACATCGGCAAGGCTGGCGCGTTTGCTGCGCACTGCAGCACTGAGTATCTGCACCAGCCCGGAGGTATCCCCGTCCGCCTGCAACTGCCGGATACAACGATTGGCCGACTCGATAAACGCCAGCTCATAGGCGAGCCGCTGGCTTTCCGCCATCACCTTGCCAAGGCTACTGTTACGTTCGCCCAGCAAGCGCTGCAGGTCACAGGGGGAGAGTTTGAGGAAGTCGAGCAGGTTGATGGAGGTGGTGGTGACGCTGCGCTGCAACTGCCGGCGCCCCGGATAAGGCGGCTGCAACACTGGCAGTGCGGGAGCCTGCCAGTCAAACCCGAACACATTGCTCATGCGCCAGGCGTAATCGTCCAGCAGCGCGGCACCATCGTGGCGGGGCTGGCAACCAGTCAGTAGCAGGAGGGAGATCAGCAGCAGGCTGCAGCAAGAGAGCGCGGCGGCCGGGAGCCTCGTGGTGGTCGGGATCAGGGAGCCCCTGCCGACCACCACAGCGGTCTTATTTGACCAGCTCGCCGTGAGCCTGTTTATCGGCATGATAGGAGGAGCGCACCATGGGGCCGCAGGCAGCGTGCTTGAAGCCCAGCTCCTTGGCCAGCTGGGTGTACTCTTCGAACTCATCCGGGTGTACGTAGCGCTCTACCGGCAGGTGTTCGCGGGAGGGCTGCAGGTACTGGCCAATGGTGAGCATGTCGATATCGTGCTCACGCATATCGCGCATTACCTCGAAGATCTCCTCCTTGGTCTCACCCAGGCCCACCATCAGGCCGGACTTGGTGAGCACATCGGGGCGACGTTTCTTGTAGGCTTGCAGCAACTGCAGGGACCACTTGTAGTTGGCACCGGGGCGCGCCTGGCGATAGAGACGTGGCACCGTCTCGAGGTTGTGGTTGAACACATCCGGCGCCTCTTTCTCGAGGATATCCAGCGCGATATCCATACGGCCGCGGAAGTCCGGGGTGAGAATCTCCACTTCCAGGTTGGGGGAGAGGATACGGGCCTCGCGGATACAGTCGGCAAAGTGCTGGGCACCGCCATCGCGCAGGTCGTCACGATCCACCGAGGTGATCACCACGTAGCGCAGCTGCATCTCGGCGATGGCCTGGGCCAGGTGTGCCGGCTCGCCTTCGTCCAGCGGATTGGGCTTGCCGTGGCCCACATCGCAGAAGGGGCAGCGGCGGGTGCAGATCTCGCCCATGATCATGAAGGTGGCGGTACCACCGCTGAAACACTCGCTCAGGTTGGGGCAGCTGGCCTCTTCACACACGGTGGCCAGCTTGTTCTGGCGCAGGATCTTCTTGATACGCTCCACATCCGGCGAGTTGCCGATGCGCACGCGAATCCAGTCCGGTTTGCGCAGCAGGTTGTCGCTGGCGATCACCTTGACCGGAATGCGCTCGACTTTATCGGCATCACGCAGTTTTTCGCCCTGTTGCAGGCGACGGGTGCGCTTGACGGGTTCCATATTGGAATCTGAGGTAGTCATAAGAGATCCGGTTACTGTTCGTCTTTATCGGCAAAATCGACCAACACCCGGGTAGGGTCGTCGGCCACAGAGAGGTGCTGGTAGCCCAGCAGCCCGGCGAAATGGCGCGCTATAACCGGCTCCATTTCTGTCACAGATGCTGCCCGCGGGTCGCTGGAGAGGTCTGCGGTGCGAACCATCTGCAAGCCCTGATAACCACAGGGATTGATGCGCAGGAAAGCCTGCAGGTCCATGGTCACATTGAGGCTGAGTCCGTGATAGCTGCAGCCCTTGCGAATGCGGAAGCCCAGGGAGGCAATTTTGGCTTCGTTGACATAGACACCGGGGGCGTCGGGCTTGGGGTAACCCTGGATATCCAGCTCCGCCAGCGCGTTGACGATGGTATTTTCGGTCTGCGTCACCAGCTCCCGCACCCCCACACCGCGACGGCGCAGGTCAATCAGCGGATAGCCCACCAGCTGGCCGGGACCGTGGTAGGTCACCTGACCACCGCGATCCACCTGCACCACCGGGATATCACCGGGCATCAACAGGTGCTCCGGCTTGCCGGCCTGCCCCTGGGTGAACACCGGCGGGTGCTCCACCAGCCACAGCTCGTCCGGGGTGTCGGCGTCACGCTGGTCGGTAAAGTTGGACATGGCGCGCCACACGGGGCGGTAG
Source organism: Pseudomaricurvus sp. HS19 (assembly GCF_009857815.1). GTDB lineage: Bacteria > Pseudomonadota > Gammaproteobacteria > Pseudomonadales > Cellvibrionaceae > Pseudomaricurvus. Next base: position 1,708,903 of record NZ_WVVW01000001.1, read on the forward strand.
TCCTGCATGCCCAGGTGGCGCACCACCAGGGTATCGGTCGCGGTACCGGTCATTTACAGCACCATCTTGGTCATGGGACTGGCAATCAGCTCCTGATGCAACGCCTGCAGCTGGTCAATGCCAGTGGCGGTGATCATGAAGGTGATGGACTGGAAACGTCCGTTGCGGCTGTCCTTGATGGTAATCCGGGCCTGATCCAGCCCCGGGGCATGGCGTTCCATCACCTCAATGGCGAACTGATGGAATTCGGGGCCCGAGTCACCCATCACCTTGATGGGGTAGTCTTCGCAGGGGAACTCGATTTTCGGTGGCTCCTGGCCGGAGCCAGTCTGGGATGCAACCATAACAACACGCAGTCTCAGGGGGTAAACAGGAGCGGCATTATACCCCGAATTGGCGTGTTTAGGGGAGCACAGCCGGCCCTGCCACTGGCAAGGGCCGGGAGATCACAGAGGAGTCGCCTTAGCCGAAGAGGCCGAGGAAGAAGAGCTTGATGCTGTCCCACAGGCGGGCAAAGAAACCGGCTTCCGCCACTGCCTCTTTGGCCACCAGGGGCACACTCTCCAGCTCCTCACCATCGAGGGAGATCACCAGGCGTCCCAGCTCGGTACCGGCATCAAACGGCGCCTTGATGATCTCGTCGATCTCCATGGTCGCCTGCAGGTCATCTTCGGAGCCCCGCGGGATGGTCAGGTAAAGGTCTTTTGCCACACCCAGCGCCACACTGTCCTGCTTACCGGACCAGACACGGGGGCTAGCCAGTTCATCAGCAACACCGTAGGGCTTGTAGGTCTGGAAGTAACGGAAACCATAGGTGAGCAGCTTCTGTGACTCGGCCGCACGGGCCTCGTCGGAGCGGGTCCCCATTACCACCGAGATCAGGCGCATGTCGTTCTTTTTGGCAGACGCGACCAGGCAGAAACCGGCTGCCTCGGTGTGACCGGTCTTGAGGCCATCAACCGACGGATCGCGGAACAGCAGGCGGTTACGGTTGGGCTGGTTGATGCCGTTATAGGTGAAGTACTTTTCCGAGTAGAGCTTGTAGTGCTCGGGGTAGTCGTTGATCAGGGCGCGGGCCAGCAACGACAGATCGTGGGCAGTGGTCAGGTGACCTTCCGCCGGCCAGCCGGTGGCGTTGACGTAATGGGTGCTGTGCATACCCAGCAGGGCAGCCTGCTGGTTCATCACATCGGCGAATGCACCTTCGCTGCCGGAGACGTATTCCGCCAGTGCCACGCTGGCATCATTGCCGGACTGGACGATGACCCCTTTCAGCAGATCCTTCACCGGCACCTGGGTACCTTCGCGGATAAACATCTTGGAGCCGCCCATTTTCCAGGCTTTCACGCTGATGTTCACCATGTCGTCCAGACCGATGTCACCGTTGTGAATCTCGGAGGAGACGATGTAGCTGGTCATCATCTTGGTCAGACTGGCGGGTGGCAGCTGTTCATCAGCGTTGTGCTCCACCAGGATCTTGCCGGTATCGGCATCCATCAGCAGGTAGGCAGAGGCGGCCAGTTGCGGCGGCGCCGGAATAATCTGACGAGCCTGAGCCAGAGGCGCGGCCACGGTCATCAGTGTCACAGCGGAAGCGATAAAACGTCGGAATGTCTTGTTAATCATCATCTCTACAAAGTTTGTTGGATGTGGGTGACGGTGCCTGCAGTTCTGTGACTGCTTGGGCACGCTATGGCGAAGGTTGGAACGCCTCTGTGACTGCAATTGCCCCGGGAAATTCCCGCTACTGTTACGGAAACTGCCACACCGGGAGAATGGTCGCTAGTGTAACAGCCCTGCCCTTGCAGTCCAGCAACGGCGGTATCGCAGCGAATCGGGGCTAGTCGTACACCACGTGGGGCGATGGCAACCGGTTCTGTTGCAGGCGCTCACGCAGGTCCAGCAACACCAGGTTGTCGGCAATGGGGCCAACCCGTACCCGGTAGAGCTGGTCGCTCTGGGGGACAATCACCTGCACCGGCAGGTCGGTGAGGTGCGTCAGCCGCTGACGCAGCTGCTCGGCGGCCTTGATGGAAGAAAAGGCGCCGGCCTGCAGGAAGGTGTTGGGAGGCAACTCAAAACCAGCGGAGTTCGCAGGCGCGGGCGCCGGTGGCAGACCACTGCCAGCTGCCGCAGCATAGGTTCTCGCGCCGCCCGGCTGCGGGCTCTGCGGCTCCAGCACTTCGATACGCACGCGGGCAGTGCCCTTGTTGACATAACCCAGCTTGCTGGCGCCAGCGTAGGAGAGATCAATAATACGGCCGGTATGGAAGGGACCGCGATCATTCACCCGCACCACGATCTGGCGACCGTTTTCCAGGTTGGTGACCCGCACATAGGACGGTATCGGCAGGGTTTTATGGGCGGCGGTCATACCGTACATGCTGTAGACCTCGCCATTGGAGGTGCGGCGACCGTGAAACTTGTTGCCGTACCAGGAGCCGATACCCTCCTCGGTAAAACCGCGCTCATCCTGCATTACGTAGTAGGTTTTACCCAGCACCACGTAGGGGCTCTTGTTGCCCGCCCGGGTACGCGGCTCAACCCGGGGCACCGCATCCGGGATGTGGGATACATCCATGGGCTGTTCCGGGTAGCTGTCCTTGATGTGGAAATCGTGGGGCGTACCCTCTGGAACATCGGGCTGCGACACACAACCGGCCAGGGTCAACACCAGCATCAGCGCCAGCCAGGCACCACCGTTGGTGGTGCAGGTGCTGCGGGCGGCCGCCGGTGTCATGTCAGTGCGGCAGGTCATTGGGTATCGGCTCTCCCGCCTATGGCGTTATCGGTTATTGGCGGGCTACCGCCTGCTGGTCCATCGCTTCACGCAGCTGCTCACTCAGCTGATAAACAGCCATGGCGTAAAGACGGCTGTGATTATAGCGGGTAATGGCGTAAAAATTCTGCAGGCCAATCCAGAACTCGGCTCCCTGCTTGCCTTCCAGCTTGATGGCACTGGCGCTGGCATCCGCCGGCAGCTTATCCAGCGGGGTAAACCCCTTGGCCTTGAGCTTGCCCACCGTATGCAGCGGTTTGAGGGAATCGTTCAGCACTTCGGTATCGTAGTCGCCGTTTACCCGCGCACGGTGCACCACACTCTCCCCCTGCTGCCAGCCGTGGCGCACGAAGTAATTGGCCACACTGCCGATGGCGTCCTCGGTGTTCTCCCAAATATCGACAAAACCGTCGCCATCAAAATCGGTGGCGTAGGCGCGGTAGCTGGATGGCATGAATTGGCCATAGCCCATGGCTCCGGCGTAGGAACCCTTGAGGGTCAGCGGATCGCGCTGCTGCTCGCGGGCCAGCAGCAGGAACTGGCGCAGCTCCTTGGTAAAGAACGGGCTGCGCGGCGGGTAATCAAACGCCAATGTCGACAGCGCGTCCATCACCCGGTAACCGCCCTTATGGGCTCCATAGCGGGTTTCAACACCAATAATGGCCACAATAATCTGCGGCGGCACACCATACTGCTCTTCCGCACGCTGCAGGGTTTCACGATTGGCCTTCCAGAACTCGACCCCCTTTTCCAGCCGTGAGCTGGTCAGGAAAATGTCCTGGTACTCGGCCCAGGTTTTGGTTTTTTCCGCCGGGCGGGCAATAGCATCGAGGATGGACTGCTGTTTCTGCGCCTGTGCGAACCACGCCTCCAGCTCCTTGCGCTCGAAGTTCTCTTCCTTCACCAGGGTATCGATAAAACTCTGTGCCTGCGGATTAAGCTTGTAGCCCGCTGCCTGCTCGCCGGCCCCGGCAAACGGTGCCGAGAAGACCAGGGAGGCGACCGCTGTCGCCAGCAGTGTACGCATTGAGGGACGGGTTATTTTATTGCCTGTTTTTTTCATCAAGGTTCACCTACCACATTAACCAATACTGACTTTGCGCTGCTCCGTGCCAATGGCCATGAGAATGCCAAACCCCATCATCAGCGTAACAATGGACGTCCCACCGTGACTGACCATGGGCAGTGGCACACCCACCACCGGTAATAGACCCGAAACCATGCCGATGTTCACAAAGATATAGATAAAAAATGTAAACGTAATACTGCCAGCCAACAGCCGCCCGAAGGTGGACTGGGCGTTGGATGCGATCACCAGACCACGACCAATAATCCACGCGTACAGGGCCAGCAGGCAGAGTACGCCAATCAACCCCAGCTCTTCCGCCAGCACCGCAATAATAAAGTCGGTGTGACTTTCCGGCAGAAAATCCAGGTGCGACTGGGTACCGTTGAGCCAGCCCTTGCCCTGGATACCGCCGGAGCCAATGGCGGTCTTTGACTGGATAATGTTCCAGCCGGCCCCCAGCTTGTCATCCTCCGGGTTGAGCATGGTGAGGATGCGCTGCTTCTGGTAGTCGCGCAGCACAAACATCCACGCCGGCCAGGCGCCGGCGGCCAACACACCGGCAGCCCCGAACATGTAGCGCCAGGGCAAACCGGAAAAGAACAGCACCAGAAACCCGGAGGCCGCAATCAGGATGGAGGTACCAAGGTCGGGCTGTTTCATGATCAGCACCGTCGGTACCCCGATCAATCCCAGAGCCAGGATCACATGGCCAAACTTCGGCGGCAAGATTTTGCGCGACAGGAACATCGCCACCATCGCCGGTACCGCCAGCTTGAGGATCTCCGAAGGCTGGAAACGAAAACCGCCCAGACTCAGCCACCGCTGTGCGCCCTTGGCGCCCACCCCCATCACCAGTACCAGTACCAGCAGAATCACGCCCAACAGGTAGAACCAGGGTGCCCAGTATTCCATCACATGCACGCGAACCTGCGCTACGGTGAACATCACACAATAGGCCAGTACCAGAAACACACTTTGCCGTTTGACGTAGTGCCAGTCTTCACCGCTGCCGCTGTACAGGACCACCAGACCGAAACCGGTCAGCACCAACAGCCCCAACAGCAGGGGCAAGTCGATGTGCCAGCGCAGCCAGACGCTCTGGCGGCGGCGCAGATCGTGACTGGCCTCCGGCATACGACGCTGAAAATCGTTGATGCGACTCATGGCTGCTTACCCTCTTCTTCACTGGCACCCGCCTCTGCGACCGCCTCCAGCTCCAGGTACTTGCCAATGACCTCCGCCGCGACCGCTGCCGCCTTGGAGCTCTTCTCACCATTTTCGACGATCACCGCCACAGCGATTTTCGGCTTCTCCACCGGTGCAAAAGCAACGAACAGGGCGTGATCCCGCTGCCGCTCCTTGAGCGCCTCGGAGTCGTACTTCTCCCCCTGCGCGATACCCACTACCTGGGCGGTACCGGTCTTGCCCGCCATATGGAAATTGAGATGGCGGCCAACACTGATCGCGGTGCCATGAATGTTGTGCACTACCTGCTCCATACCCTCGAACACGTAATCCCAGTGATCCGGGCGGATGGGGTCCACATCCTGAATCTGCGGCACTGTCTCTTCGCTGCCAACCCATTGCACCAGTCGCGGCCGGATGAAGTGACCACGATTGGCCAGAGTCGCTGTCATCACCGCCAGCTGCAGCGGGGTGGTGAGCACATCCCCCTGACCGATACCGACGTTCACCGTGTCACCCGGAAACCAGGGCAGGCCCCGGGCGCCGCGCTTCCAGGCACGCGATGGCCACAGGCCACGGCGTTCACTGGGCACATCGATGCCGGTGCGACTGCCGAGGGAGAACTGGGCCCCAAAATCGTGGATCTTGTCGATCCCCATGCGGAAAGCCATGTCGTAGAAATAGATATCGCAGGATTCGCGGATGGCCTGCATCAGGTCCACCCGGGGACCGTGCCCGGTGCGTTTCCAGTCGCGATAGAGTCGCTCCTCGCCCTCCAGCTGGTAGTAACCCGGGTCGTAGATCACCCGGTTGGCATCCACCGCACGGGTATGCAATCCACCCAGACCCAGCATGGGCTTGATGGTAGAGCCCGGCGGGTACTGCCCTTGGATGGTGCGGTTAAAGAGGGGCAGGTCCAGCGATTCGTTGAGCGCCTTGTACTCGGCAAAACTGATGCCGGTGACAAACAGGTTGGGGTTGTAGCTGGGTGTACTGGCCATGGCCAGTACACCGCCGGTATTCACATCCAGCGCCACCACCGCGCCGCGGCGGCCCGCCATGGCCTCGATGGCGGTGTCCTGCAGATCGGTATCGATAAACAGGCGCAGGTTCTCCCCCGGCTGGGGATCGATACGCTCCAGCACCCGCAACACACGACCGCGGGCATTGGTCTCTACATACTGGTAGCCCACTTCGCCCAGCAGCTGCTCTTCGTACTGATGCTCAAGACCGATTTTACCGATGGTGTGGGTGCCACTGTAGCGACGGTACTGCTCCTCATCGAAAGCCGACAGCTCGCGGTCATTGATGCGTCCCACATACCCCACCGAGTGGGCAAAGCTCTCCAGCATGGGGTAATCACGCACCAGCTCCGCCTCTACCTTGACGCCAGGCAGGCGGTACTCGTTGACGGCAATGATGGCGATCTCTTCTTCGGTCAGGCGATAGCTGAGGGGCACCGCCTCGAACGGCCGGCGGCGCTGCTGCATGCGCTTGTGAAAATCCTGCAGGTCGTCGTCGTCGAGATGCAGCAGGCCCTGCAGCACCTGCAGCGTCTGTTCCAGGTCACGGACCTGCTCCCGGATTACCGTGAGGGTGTAACTGGGGCGATTGTCCGCCAGCAGGCGGCCACGATGATCGTAGATCAGGCCCCGGGTGGGCGGCAGCGGCTGCACCTGGATGCGGTTGCGATCGGACTGGGTGACATAGTCCTTGTAATTGACCACCTGCAGGTTGTACATGCGCGCCAGCAGGACGCCAGTCAGAATAAGGATGCCAATAACACCCACCAGCAGGCGCGCGTTGAACAGGCGGGCCTCCTGAAAGTGGTCTTTAAGGTGTTGCTGTTTGGGCATGCAGACTCAGCTGGCGCGGAAATCAGAATAAGTGGCAGATTGTATGGACTTTGACCGGCATAAGAAAGTTCACACGCCGGCCACCACGCAGCCGCTGTCCTATTTGTGATTCAGGTGGTTGTTGGAGGTCACTTTGGCTCGGTGACGGTTTATGCCGTTCTTATTATTCCGTTCTTAATCAGTGCCCCGTTACTTATGGTAGGGGTGGTTGTTGAGCAGGGTCCAGGCCCGGTAGAGCTGCTCGATCAGTACGATGCGCACCAGCGGGTGCGGCAGGGTCAGCGCCGACAGTGACCATTTGGCATCCGCCCGGGCCAGGCACTCCGGTGCCAACCCGTCCGGCCCGCCAATCAGCAGGCTGTAATTGCTGCACTCCATCGACCACTTGCCCAAATTGTCCGCCAGCATCTCGGTGCTCCAGGGTTTACCCAGCACATCCAGGGCGATGACCCGGTCCCCCTTGGGGATAGCGGCCAGCATCTGCTCACCCTCTTTCGCCATGGCCTTGGCGACAGAGGCGTTTTTGCCCCGCTGCCCCAGTGGCAACTCCACCATTTCCACACTGAAGTCCCGGGGCAGTCGCTTGGCGTACTCCTGGTACCCCTCCTCTACCCACGACGGCATGCGGGTACCAACGGCGATGATTCGGAAACGCATGACAGCCAGCCCGGGTGATTACTTCTCTTTGTCCTGCTGGCGACTGCGGGGCTCCATGCTCCAGAGCTTTTCCAGGTCGTAGAAGTCACGGGTCGCCGGCATCATCACGTGCAACACGGTGTCACCGAAATCCGCCAGCACCCATTCGCCGGTTTCCAGACCTTCCACACCGATGGCCGGCATACCGCGATCCTTGGCCTCCTGTACTGCGTTGGTGGCCAGGGACTTCACATGACGATTGGAGGTACCCGAGGCGATAATCAGGGTATCCATCACGTCGGACAACTTACTCACATCCAGCACGGTTATGTCCTTACCCTTCAGATCTTCCAGGGCTTCGATCAACACGCTGTTCAACTCTTCAGACATCAGTAAAAGGCTTCCTCATTGGTGGTCCCGGTAGAGACCCTTGTCATTAATATAGCGCCAAACTGCCTCGGGCAGCAGGAATTGTGGGGACAGGCCGGCGGCAACCTGCGCCCGGATGTCGGTAGCCGAGATCTCCAGCAGCGTCTGCTGCACCAGCACCACCCGGCCTGCGGGCAACTGGCGCAGGTCCGCCTCGTCACCCTGATGTTGTTGCAGCCACTGCGCCACCTCACCCTCCTCCGGCAGCGCCCAGCCCGGGCGGGCCGCCACCACCAGGTGGGCATGGTCCAGCAGCTGCTGCCAGCGGGACCAGGTGTGCAGGTTGACCAGTGAATCCATACCCACGCACCAGCACAGCGAGACCTCGCTACCCAGCTCCTGACGCAACTGTGCCAGGGTATCCACGGTCCAGGAGGGGCGGTCTGCCAGCAGCTCACGCTCATCCGCGGTCAGCGCAGGACAATCAGCCAGCGCCAGCCTCACCATGGCCGCCCGATCCGCGCTGCTGCAGCGGGGAGTATCGCGATGGGGAGGCCGATGGGCCGGCAATAACCGCATCTGGTCCATCTGCAGGTGCTGGTACAACTCCAGCGCCATGCGCAGATGACCGTTGTGGACAGGATCAAAGGTGCCGCCGAAGAGTCCGATCAGGGCCGGAGGCGCTGATATGGAGGTCACCCGACCACCTTACTGGCGGATGTGGCCATCACCCAGCACCACGTATTTCTGGGAGGTCAGGCCTTCCAGTCCCACCGGGCCACGGGCGTGGATCTTGTCGGTGGAGATACCGATCTCTGCCCCCAGACCATACTCAAAGCCGTCGGCAAAGCGGGTGGAGGCATTGACCATCACCGAACTGGAGTCCACCTGCGCCAGGAACTGGCGGGCACGGGTGTAATCCTCAGTAATGATGGACTCGGTGTGGCGTGAGCTGTAGCGGTCAATGTGATCCATGGCAGCCGCCATATCTGCAACCACACGGATAGAGAGGATCGGCGCCAGGTACTCGGTGTGCCAATCCTCTTCAGTGGCGGCCACAGCCTCGATAATGGCGCGGGTCTGCTCGCAGCCGCGCAGCTCCACACCCTTCTCACCGTAGATTTGGGCCAGTTCTGGCAACACCTTTGCAGCCACATCGGCGTGGACCAACAGGGTCTCCATGGCATTGCAGACACCATAGCGATGGGTCTTGGCGTTGACCGCAATGGCAACAGCCTTCCTGAGGTCGGCACGGTCATCGATATAGACGTGGCAAATGCCGTCCAGGTGCTTGATGACAGGCACCCGCGCGTCGTTACTGATGCGCTCGATCAACCCTTTACCCCCGCGAGGCACAATCACGTCCACATATTCGGGCATGGTGATCATCTCACCCACCGCAGCGCGGTCAGTGGTTTCAACAATCTGCACCGCGGTGGCCGGCAGGCCTGCGGCCAGCATACCCTTGCGCAGGCAGGCGGCGATGGCCTGGTTGGAATGGTAGGCCTCGCTGCCGCCACGCAGGATGGTGGCATTACCGGATTTCAGGCACAGGCTGGCCGCGTCGATGGTGACGTTGGGACGGGATTCGTAAATGATCCCGATCACTCCCAAAGGCACGCGCATCTTACCCACCTGGATGCCGCTGGGACGGAAACTGAGATCAGTGATTTCGCCGCAGGGATCGGGCAGTGCCGCCACCTGGCGCAGGCCTTCGATCATGGCGTCGATACGCGCCGGCGACAGTTCCAGGCGATCCAGCAACGCGCTGTCCAGGCCGCGCTCTGCGCCCGCCTGCATATCTTTGGCATTGGCCGCCAACAGCTCCGCCCGTGCACTGTCCAGCGCCTCGGCTGTGGCCAGCAAGGCGCGGTTCTTGTCGCCGGTGGACGCCGCAGCAATCACCCGTGACGCCGCCCGGGCCTGCTGCCCCACCGACGCCATATACTCTTTTACGTTCATGATCTATCCAAACGACACGCTAAACGGCGGATTATACAGGAAGAGTGGTGCGGGCTGCAGCCGCAGAAATCACTGTGAGGCAGCGGAATCGCTGGTTTCAGGCGCGGGCTCGGTAAGGCGGAAGACCAGCTGCGCCAGCACCTGCTGCTCCATGCGCAACTCCAGCCGGTAGGCGTCTGCGGCAAACTCCCGCAACGGGCTGGCCAGGCGGAAATATTGCTCCCCTTCGCTGCGGCTCAGGGTCACCTCCGTCTGCGCCACTTCAATGGCATCCGCGCCCTCATAGAGGTGCGCGGTCACCGCACTGCCGGCAGCATCAAAACGGCGATAGAGGAAGCCAACATGCAGCTGCCTTACAGTAGGGAACTGGGCGACCTGCAGGCCACTCAAGTCGTCAATTGGCTGGTTACTGACCCGCAGCTGTTCCACCAACGGGCGGTTGGCCTCCTTAATGGCGGCCTCATTGGCCGATTTCAGGGATTGCAGACGCTCACTGGCAGGAAAGTAGGACAACGCCCGCGCCAGCTCCGCCCGCACGTCGTCGTAACGCTGGCTCTGCAGAAGCCCTTCCACCGACCCGACCAGGCCATCTTCCAGATCCCGGCGCATGGCCCGGGCCCCGGCGTGGCCGGGCTGCAGTTTCAGTACCTTGCCCGTGATGCTGTAGACGCTGTCGTCACCGTGGCCCAATAATTTCCCCTGGTCGCCCAGCTGGCGGGCGCGACGCATCAGGCTCAACACCTGCTGCCGGGTTTCCACTTGCGCCAGCAGCTTCTGCAACTGACGATTGTCGCCATCAATGCTCAGCGCCTCCTGCAGGCTCTGCTGTGCCTGTGGCCACTGCGAGACCCCCATCTGCTGGCGCGCCTGACGCTCCAGCAATTCAACCAGCTGCTCTATGCCCTCCAGCGCATCGGCATTGCCCGGTTCCAGTGCCAGCACAGCGCGGTAGCGTTGCAAGGCGCTGTTGTCGGCCGGCAACGTCCAGGCCTTGTCCTGCGCCAGGGCCGCCGCCTCGGTCAGCAGCTCACCAATTTGTCGCTGGCGTGCGATCCGTGTCTGCACCACCTGCAGCCGCTCCTGCAGCTCGGGGCTGCTGCCAAAATCCCGCTCCAGCCGGGTCAACCACTCACCCGCTGCCTCCGTGTCGGCCGCCGCCAGGGTGGTATCGAACAACCACTGATAGCGCTGTCGAAATTGATCCAGCAACGCCAGCGCGTCACCGTCTTCGCTATCCTGCTGCAACAGCTGGCGCGAGAGACCGACAATATCTGCCGCCTGCTGCGGCTGCTGTTCCAGCGTCCGCAACCACTCCTGCGCCTGCTTCAACTGCTGCTCACGCGCCGCCTGCGCTTCGGCGGCCGCTTTTGCGGCCTGCTCCGCCGCGGCACTGTCCGACCCGGCCCCCGCAGCCTCATCGGTGCCGGCTGCGACCTCCGGAACCTCTTCACCCAGCAGGCCTGCCAGCTTCTCCCCCCCGACCTCACGCGCCACGGCACGCCAGTGGGCCAGCAGGTGCTGCGGCAAGTGTATTCGCTCCTCCACCGGCAATTGCTGCTGGAAATAGACCACATAGGCAATCAGGGAGGCGATGAAGATCCCTGCCAACCAGGGCCAGAGACTGTGGGATGTGCGTTCCGCCACCACCGTAACCGGCGCCGCTGGCGCGGCCTTCGGTGGCACCCCGCGCGCCGCAGTCTGGCGCCTGGGCGCCGCGGCTGGTGGTGTGCGTTTAACCCGCACCGTGGGCGCCGCCACCGGTCTGGAGCCACCGGTCGCCACCGGGGTAAGGCTCATCAGGGTCGGCGCATCGGCATCCGCCTCTACCATACGCCCCTTGCCCATCAGCATGGCGGACTTGATGCGTTCCAGTTCGGCGGCAGGAATCTGGTCGAGGGCGGCAATAAATTCATCGCCACTCTGGAAACGGTGGGCGGGATCCTTGGCCATGGCGCGATCGATAATGGACTGGAAGCGCTGCATGGGCTCCGGCAACTGCGGAATGGGGTCGGCCACGTGCTTCACCCCCACCGCCACCACCGAGTCGGCATCGAAGGGCACACGGCCGGAGAGCAGGAAAAACAGCACCACGCCGAGGCTGTAGAGGTCGGAACGGGGATCCACCTCCTGCCCCTTGGCCTGCTCCGGGCTCATATAGTGAGGGGTACCGATGGCAGTACCGGTCTGGGTCATGCCCGATTTCAGGTTCGCGGTACGGGCGATACCGAAATCCATCAATACCGCGCGGCCATCGTCTTCGTGCAGCAGAATGTTTTCCGGTTTGACGTCGCGGTGCACATAACCCTTGCGCCCGGCGAAGGCCAGTGCCCGGGCGATATCCCGAACCACATTGAGTCGTTGCTCCAGATTCAGGCGCGAACGCGCCTGCTTGAGATCCTCGCCGGGAATGTACTCCATGGAGAGGTAATGACGGCCGTCGGCGACACCGACATCGTACACGGTGACAATATTGGGGTGGACCAGGCGACTGACAATGCGCGCCTCACGTAGGAAGCGCTCGCTGAAACTGCGGTCTTTTGCCAGAGTGGGCGACAGCACCTTGAGCGCCACCTCGCGCCCGAAACTCTGCTGAATCGCCAGATAGACCTCGGCCATACCTCCCTTACCGAGAAGTCGGATAACGCGGTAGCCGGGAATTTGAATCATGCAGTGCGTCAGTGATCGATGGCGTCAGAAGGCTAATTGTACTGGTTTGCGCGGCCAGTGCATCAATGCACAACCCACCGGGCTCCTGGCTCAGGGGCTCATGGCTCAGAAGCTACGGGCACCGGACGGGGCAGCGATCAGGAATCCAGCTCGCGCCGGCCACGCCCCGGACGATACCACAACCAGAGACCACTCAGGGCAAGAAAGATAAACAGCACACCGAGCAGATCAAACAGCAGCACCCCCAGCGACCCAAACAGGCGACCACTGTGCAGGTCCTGTACGACCTTTTCCCAGGAGAGCGGGCTTGCCAGATGTGCCCGCAAGCGCTTCCGCAGCTCCGCAGGCGCCAGCCCGGGCTCGCCCCATTGGACCGCTGCATCCACAGCCGGCAACCACTGCAACTGTTCCAGATCCACCAGATAGGCCTGCCCCTGGCTCCGCAGGCAGACGCGGTCGCCGCACTGCCCTGCAGCGCTCAATGGCAGCGGCAGGCCGAAATCTCCATCCAGCCGCTCGACCACCTCTCCCGTCGCTGTTAACAGCAGCAACTCGCGGGTACAGGCCAGCAGCACCAAATCCCCCAGCGCCACGGCCCCCTGCAGGGAGCCATTGCACTGCGACAGCGGTTCACCCTGCAGATAGAGCTGTCCCAGTGCATCGCCGGCCAGCCACTGCTCACCCACTTGGTAGCTGCGGATATCGGGCAGGTCGAGGCCGTACAGGGCGAGCAACCACGGCTGCCTCACCGGCTGGCTGCCCAGATGCAGGGAGGAGGTGTGGTTCAACAGAATACCGGTGACGCTGATCAACAGCAGAAACGCCATCGCAAACAGACCGATACGACGGTGCCAGCGCCACAGCGCAGGGCGCAGGCGACGAAGCAAGTGATGTTTAGCGTGCAGCTGTCTGCGATGAGGATTCACGGTGAGTAAAGGGCGTTAGCTGGTGACAGAAGAGCGCCAGTGTAGCGATTTTCGTCATGGCCCGCACCGACAGAGTGGCACCGGTGATGCCATCGATATGACCATCCAGGGCAGGAGCCTGCTCCGGCAACAACCCCAACCCCTGGAATTGCCCAGTAAAGAAGGGGTAACGGACTTCTCCGCCGCGACTCTCGCGGTACTCCATCACCTCAATGTTGGCGATGCGATCAGAGTCCACCACAACACCCACGGTAATCAGCTGCTCCTTGCCGATCTCCTCAAACTTCCACAGGGTTCTCTGGCCATCGCCCAGGTAGCGGATGCGCAAACCGTGGAAGCGATGCCCCAGAATCGCCTCAATAGCGTCCCGCTGCTCCTGATTCACCCACAGGGTTTGCCACTCCAGCGCCGCAGCCTGCTCGCCAAAGGTGTTTTGCCGCATCTCTTCCATGGAGAGGAAACTGCCGCGCTGGGCCTGTGCAGGCATGCTCACGACCAACGCCGCAAGCACCATTGTGATGAGCAGTCTGTGCATAGAAACTCCGCTAGCCGAACACACCAAAGGCGCCCTCAGGCGCCCCGGTGTTTTGCTTCAGGTGCGATACCTCGATCAGAAAGACCAGCCCACACCCAGGTTCAGGGCATCGCCTTCATCGTTCTTACCAACGGTATCGGTGTAGTCCGCTTTCAGCACCACCTGCGGGTGAATCCAGTAGTTGATACCGTAGTCGTAGGCTTTGTAATCGATGTCGGACAGCATCTTGTCGCCGCGATCCCACTCGCTGTAGCGCACAAATACACCCAGCTTGTCGGTAAACTTGTAGGAGGGCTCCAGGTACCAACCGCTCTGGGTGTCAGCTTCGGCGGCTTCAAAATCAGCGCCGTCAATATCCCACTCAGCCCACAGTGCACGTACGCCGAAGCCACCGATGTTGTAGATCGCATGGGCTTCCATCAGGGACGCCTCGGCAGACTCGGTCAGCAAGCCCTGGGCGATATCCTGCTGGTACTGGTAGGTTGCTGCCAGCTCCAGGCCCTGGATACCGGTGTACTTCAGGCGACCGGTGAATGCCAGATCCTCCGCTGTTGCTTCAGCGTTTTTCTGGCGGCCGCTGCGAATACGGAAGTTGTCAGTCTTCAGTCCACTGTGAACAGCAGCGTTGTAGCTCAGGCCCGGGGCGATCTCACCCAGCGCCATCACACCGGCTTCCCACCAGGTAGCAGGAATGACTTCGGCTTCCACTTTATTGCGCTCGGTACCGTAGAACGTGTCCGGCTCGTGGGTTTCGTTGAGGATACCCACCGGCATCAGGAACTGACCGATCTGTACGCTGTGTTTTTCAGCGAAATCGTACTCGATATAGGCCTGCTCCAGCTCCACTTCACCGGGCTTGCCGTCGCCGGCCAGCGAGTGCTCCAGCTCAAACTCGGAGAAAAAGCGCACCTTATCTGTGAACTGATGTCCGATATACAGCACATAACGGTGGGCATCAATCTGATCATCACCGTCTTCTTTGTGGTTAAAGTGGTGCTCGCCATAGCCTCCAATAGAGGTCTTTTCAGCCCAGGAAGCCAGCTTTGCCAGCTTCTCATTGCTGCCAACAGCTAC
The DNA here is from genome assembly GCF_009857815.1 of Pseudomaricurvus sp. HS19. GTDB lineage: Bacteria > Pseudomonadota > Gammaproteobacteria > Pseudomonadales > Cellvibrionaceae > Pseudomaricurvus. The sequence goes on from NZ_WVVW01000001.1 coordinate 1,723,961, forward strand.
GCCCTGCTCAACCGCATCGGCGGTGGCATCCAGCTTTTGCTCGGTAACCTGCAGCTTGTTGTCAGTCTTGTTGAGCTGGGATTTCAGCTCCTTGATTTCGGCCTGTTGCTGCTGGATCAGCTGCCACATCTCTTCCATAGACGGCGTCTGCTGCGCCTGCGCAGCCAATGATGCGGCGCCCACGGCGACAGCCAGCACACTCTTCTTCCACATGATGTTATTCCCCAATTTCTTACGGTTTGTCACGAAGCCAGACAGGCAGGCGCCCCAAATAGCCCTTGCCTATCACCCCAATAAAACTTAATTACGAGAGTTAAATTTAATGGGATTGAGAATGTTTTTCAATATTATTACAGAAAATTTCGCCCAACGAGCGTTTGACTCCCGGCGATAGTAAAGGGGGGGGTTACGTGAGAAAGGTGTTCGGGATGACGGGGCGCGCCTGGAGATCATCGCCCGCCAGTGACAGGGAAAGCCCCGGCTATAGCCACCGGCAGGACGCAAAAAAGGCCGCGCATTGCGGCCTTTTTTACGGTTCTGCTTTCGCCACCACAGGATGGCGAAAAAGCGACCGCTATCAGCTCTCGGTTGTACCGACAGCGGCGTCGATCATTGGCTTCAGCTCGCCACTTTCATGCAACTCAGTAACGATGTCACAGCCGCCGACCAGCTCGCCGTTGATCCACAGCTGCGGAAAGGTTGGCCAGTTGGCGTACTTGGGCAGATTGGTGCGGATATCGGGGTTGGAGAGCACGTCGACGTAGGCAAAGCGCTGACCGCAAGCCATGACCGCCTGCACGGTACGCATGGAGAAACCACACTGCGGTGCATTGGGGGAACCCTTCATGTAGAGAATAACGGCGTTTTCCTCTACCTGCTTCTTGATGGTATCCATGATATCCATAGACAACTCAGACCTCTCGTGAATCAAATGCATTGTATGAAAACCTGTGGGTCAGCTGCACACCGCCGACCCGATTCCGTTGCGGGAGAGCGATTCCCCAGCTTGTGCCATAACCAAGTTTCGCACTCAGGTATTGCCGCCCATTCTACCCTACTCCCGTTTTGGCTGCGAATCTTTCCCGTGCCACAGGCCGCGGCATTGGGCCTGCCACGGCATTGCCAACCCCTGCGATAGCTTATAGTATCTCGCTTTCGCGTCAGGCAGCTTGCAGGCTGCCTGTTTTTGTTTTCGGGACGCGCAAACGCGTCCGCCCCAGGCAGTCGAGGAGTTCAGGCATGGCCACTACAGCCCTGATGAATACCTACGGTGAGCGCAAACTCACGTTGGTAAAAGGTGAAGGCGTCTACGTATGGGACGACCAGGGCCGACGCTATCTTGACGCCCTCAGCGGCATCGCTGTCTGTGGTCTGGGACACGCCCACCCGGCGGTGACCAAAGCGGTCAGCGAACAGGCTGCAACCCTGGTGCACTGCTCCAATCTCTACAATACCCTGCCGCAGCAGCAGCTGGCACAACAGCTCTGTGAACTGAGCGGCATGGACAACGTATTCTTTTCCAACTCCGGTGCCGAAGCCAACGAAGCCGCCATCAAGATCGCGCGCAAGTACGGTAATGACAAGGGCGTAAGTTGTCCCACCATCGTCACCATGGCGGGCAGTTTCCACGGCCGCACCATGGCCACCCTCACCGCCACCGGCAATGCCAAGGTCAAGACCGGCTTTGCTCCGCTGCTGGAAGGGTTCGTGCAGGTACCGTTTGATGACGTGGCGGCGGTTGCCGCACTGGTGAATGACAACATCGTCGCCGTACTGGTGGAACCGGTACAGGGCGAGGGCGGTATCCGCGTTCCCGCCGACGACTACCTGGCGCAACTGCGCTCACTCTGTGATGAGCGTGGCTGGCTGCTGATGCTGGACGAGATCCAGACCGGCAACGGCCGCAGCGGCGAACTGTTTGCGTTCCAGCACACCAACATCAAGCCGGATGTGGTTACCACCGCCAAGGGGCTCGGCAACGGCCTGCCCATCGGCGCCTGCCTGGCTCGCGGTAAAGCCGGCGACATACTGCAACCCGGTAACCACGGCTCCACCTACGGCGGTAACCCGCTGGTGTGTCATGTGGCCGCTGCGGTACTGGAGACCCTGCAACAGGAGCAGCTGATCAGCAATGCCCGGGAACAGGGTAACTATTTGCTGCAGGGCTTCCGCGAAGCGCTGCAAGGTAACGCCGGCGTCACCAGCATCCGCGGCATGGGACTGTTGCTGGGTATCGAGCTGAACCGTGATTGCGGCGAGCTTGTGGGCGCTGCCGCCGACGCCGGCCTGCTCATTAACGTCACCGCCGGCAATACCATTCGCCTGCTGCCACCGCTGACCATCACGCGTGAACACGCCGATGAGATCCTGCGGATTGTGTGTCAGCTGATTGAGAATTTTCAGGAGGTCGCAGCATGACCGTCAGACACTTTTTGACCCTCAAGGATCTGAGCCCTGCGGAACTGCAGCAGATCATCGCCCGCGCTATCGAGATGAAAGCTCAGCATCGCAACGGCACCGCCGATGAGCCTTTCCACGGCAAGGTGCTGGGGATGATTTTCGAGAAATCCTCTACCCGTACCCGCGTCTCGTTTGAAGCGGGTATGGCACAGATGGGCGGCTCGGCGCTGTTTCTGTCTCCCCGTGACACCCAGCTGGGTCGCGGCGAGCCCATTGAGGATTCCGCCCGGGTGCTGTCGCGCATGGTGGACATCATCATGATTCGCACCTTCGGTCACGACAAGATCGAGCGTTTTGCCGCCTACTCCAGAGTGCCGGTGATCAACGCCCTGACCGACGACTTCCACCCCTGCCAGCTGCTGGCGGACATCCAGACCTATGTGGAGCACCGCGGCGACCCCAAGGGCAAGACTGTGGCCTGGATCGGTGACGGCAATAATATGTGTCACTCCTACATCAACGCCGCCGCCATGTGTGATTTCAAACTCAATATCGCCTGCCCTGAAGGCTTTGACCCGGACCCGGAGCTGGTTGCAGCCAACGCCGACCGCGTCACCATTACCCGCGATCCCCGGGAAGCGGTCACTGGTGCCGACTGGGTAGTCACCGACGTCTGGGCCTCCATGGGCCAGGAAGAGGAGCAGGCCCACCGCGAGCAACAGTTTGCCGGCTACGAGGTCAATCACGAGCTGATGGCGCTGGCCCACGACGATGCCATTTTCATGCACTGCCTGCCCGCCCACCGCGGCGAAGAGGTGAGCGCCGACCTGCTGGAAGACGAGAAAATCTCCGTGGTATGGGATGAAGCGGAAAACCGCCTGCACGCACAGAAGGCGCTGATGGAGTTTCTGCTGCAGCACAACTGAGTGCGCAATACGCAGAATCGTTACCCACAAAAAAGCCGGCGTAATGCCGGCTTTTTTGTGTTTGGCTGAAAGTGCGCCCTGGCTAGCGTGGCACCGCCACTGCCGCGTCCGGCTTGCGGGGATCGGCCGCGCCATAGCTGACGCCATTCTGCAGCAGGATCGACTGTGCGCTGCCCATGGTACTGACCTGCCGTAGCTTGTGCCCCTTAGCCTCCAGCAGGCGAACGGTATCGACACTGAAACCCGGCTCCAGGAACAGCATGTCCGGCTGCCACTGGTGATGGAAGCGAGGCTGGTGCACCGCCTCCGCCATGTTCATATGGTGATCCAGCACATTCACCATCACCTGCAGCACCGTAGTGATAATACGACTGCCGCCGGGGCTGCCGGTTACCAGTACCGGTTTGCCATCCTGCAGCACCAGCGTAGGTGTCATGGAGCTGAGGGGGCGCTTGCCCGGGGCGATGGCATTGGCCTCGGCACCGATCAGACCGTAGGCATTGGGCACTCCGGGCTTGGAGGAGAAATCGTCCATCTCGTTGTTGAGCAGGATGCCCGTACCCGGCACGGTAATACCCGACCCGAAGGAGAAATTAAGGGTATAGGTGTTGGCCACCGCGTTACCCTCACTGTCCACCACCGAATAGTGGGTCGTGTCCGGGCTCTCATAGCCCAGCTTCGCCCCCGGCCTGATCGCCTCGGACGCTAACGCCCTGTCGCCATCAATGGCGGTCGCAATCTGCCTGGCGTAGGCCTTGTCCGTCAACTCAGCTACCGGCACATCCACATAGTCGGGATCCCCCAGGTAAACCGAGCGGTCGGCATAGGCCCACTTCATGGCTTCGGTCATGGTATGGATCGCGGCGGCGCTGTTGGCCCCCATGCCCGCCAGCGGAAAGTTTTCCAGGATGTTCAGCAGCTGCACCAGGTGTACGCCGCCGGAACTGGGGGGCGGCATGGAGGCAATAGTGTAGCCGTGATAGCTGCCCACCACGGGTTGGCGCTCCACCACCTGATAGTTACGCAGGTCGTCGCGGGTAATGAGGCCGCCATTGGCCTCCATCTCTGCCACCAGGTGCTCGGCAATGGCGCCGTCGTAGAACGCCGCCGCACCATGACGCTGGATCTGTTTCAGGCTCCAGGCCAGGTCCGGCTGCTGCAATAATTCACCCGGCCGGTAGGCACTGCCATCCTTGCGGTAGTAAACCCGCCGGCTCTCGGCGTTGGCCTGCAGGCGGCCTGCCTGGGCCAGCTTCTCCGCTAGGTCGCGGGTAACCGGGAAGCCCTTGTCCGCCAGCTTGATGGCGGGCTTGATGACGGTTCGCAGCGGCAGGCGACCATAGCGCTGCTGCGCGTGCAGCAGACCCGCCACAGTACCAGGCACTCCGGCTGCCGCATGGGAGAATCGCGCCTTTTCACCATCCACCTCACCATCGCTGCCGATAAACAGATCCCGGTGCGCTGCTGCCGGAGCCATCTCCCGGTAATCCAGGGCGATGGTTTTGCCCTCGCCGGCAAGGTGAATCAGCATGAATCCGCCACCGCCCAGGTTGCCGGCACGGGGCAGCACTACCGCGAGCGCGAAGCCCACGGCAACAGCCGCATCAACAGCGTTACCGCCGGCGGAGAGAATCTCTGCCCCCACCTCGCTGGCAATCCGGTGCTGGGTGGCGACCATGCCGTCGTCGCTGACCACCGGATGGTGAATACTGTCATAGCGGATGATGGGTTCGCTGTTGGCGGCCAGCAGTGGCAGTGGGCTAACAAGCAGGGCAAATGAGAGGAGTGTCGCGAGCCAACGACGGCACATGGGGAGCTGCTCCGGTGAGGTAATCCCTGCGCTCACACGCGAAGCGCAGGGTTCAGTGATTGGGGTGGCGTCAGGCCGCCTCCCCTGCAGCGCGGGCTGTCAGGGGATCAGTGGCCGCCTGCGGCTTTCCCAGCGGTTTCACCAACAGTATCAAGCGCGGCAGCAATGTCAAAGCCGCGAGGATGGCCGCAAACATGGCAAAACCGGTCAGCAGGCCAAAATAGATAGTGGGTATAAAACGGGACAAAGCCAGGATCGAGAAACCGGCAATAATGATCACCGATGTATAAAGCATCGCCCGGCCAATGGAGGCGTGGGAGCGGTGCATGGCCGCCACATAATCCCGGTCGACCGCAAACTCCGCTTTGAAGCGGTGTATGTAGTGGATGGTGTCATCCACACCAATTCCCACAGTAATAGCGGCAATGGTGATGGTCATCATATCCAGCGGCACACCTGCCAGCCCCATGCCACCCAGCACCAGCGAAGCCGCCAGCAGGTTGGGGATAAGGGCAATCAGCGCCAGCGAGACTGAGCGGAAGAGCACCACAAACATCACCAGAATGCCGATAAACACAGCGCCGAGAGTGACGATCTGGGACTTGAACAGGCTCTGCAGCATGTTGTTGTAGAGCACCAACAAGCCCGAGAGGTGGACCTGATCCGGCTCGAATCCCAGCTCGGTGATGGCGGTGGTGCGAATTTTCTGCAGCAGCTCGGCACGATGCAGGCTGGGCTCGGTCTCTTTCACCCGCAGGCTGATGCGCGCCTGCTGCCCATCTTCCGACAGGTAGGGTTTGATCAGCAGATTACCCACTTCGGCGGGCAGCGCACGGCGGATCAGGGCCAGCTCAAAATCGTTCAGAGGCGATGAATTCACATCGCTGGCCACCTGATAAAAGGTCGCCAGCGACTGCACCTTGCCCACTTCGGGCAGACTATCCAGGTAGTCGTGCAGAGCACGGATGTCGGAAATCCCGCCCATGGTGTACCAGTAGTTATCCCGGGACACCGGCTGGGACTGCTCCGAGAAGGGGTCCGCTTCGCCAAAGGGATCCTGCTCCGCCAGGGAGTCCGGCAGGGTAAACGGATCCGGCTCGTCGAAGGGGTCGGCTTCACCAAAAGGATCCAACTCACTACCGGCGCCAGCCTCCGGCATACGCGCCCGCGGGGCATCAAGAATAATATCGAGACTGATGGTGCCGCCCAGGTTGCGGTCGATTACCGACATGCCCTGGTAGATCTCGGTGGACTCTTTGAAGTAATCGATAAAGCGGTTCTCCACCTCCAGCTGGCGGATGCCCACAAAACTGGCAATGGCCAGCCCCAGACTCAACCACAGCAACAGCTGGGGATGACGGGCGGTGAAGCGGGAGAAGGCCGTGGTAAAGGCGGCGGAGTTATCCCCCTTGTCCTTTGGATCCCCTTTCGGCACCAGCATCAGGCCGGCGGGGATAATGATAAAACTGAGCACCAGCGACAGGGCCAGGCCAATGCTCATCATCCAGCCAAAGTCGATCACCGGGCGAATATCACTCACCACCAGAGACACGAACGCCACCATGGTGGTCAGCGTGGTGTAGAGGCAGGGCTTGGCCATAAAACGTACCGTGGCCATCACCAGCTCCGCCTTGGGCGCATCCGGGTCAGCGGCGTGGTACTCGCGATAGCGCACCAACAGGTGGATAGTGATGGCCAGCGAAATAATCAGCAGCAGGGCGACAAAATTGGAGGAGATCACCGTCAGGCGCCAATCCACCCAGCTGAGGAAGCCCAGCATCAGCAACACCGACGTCATACAGGTGAGCAACGGCAGGATCACAAAGCGCTTCTGGCGGAAGATAATCGCCATAATCAGGATCATGAACAACAGCACGCCGACCCCGAACACTTTCAGGTCACTCTTGATGAAGTCGATCATATCGGCGGTGATCATGGTGGCGCCGCCGACGAAAATCTGCGCCCGATCCTGATAGCTGGCCACCACCTGCCGCACCTGCTGCACTCGCTCATGATCACGGGCAGCCACTTCGGTACGGTAGTCGAGAAACTCCTGGCTAACGTGCTCCAGTCGCTCTGCTTCCTGGACACTCAGGCCTTCGGTGTCCCGCTTCAGACGCAGGGCATCCCGCTCCCGCACCAGCTCCAGGTAGTGACGGTTGAGGCGCAGGCTGAGGAGAATAGCGGTGGTCTGCCCGTCCGGGCCCAGCAGCATTTCACGATAGATGGGGCTTTCCAGGTACTCCTTTTTAGCGGCCTGGCGGTCGACTCCCGGAGTCAGCAGCGTGCGCGGCTCCTTCAGGTCCTTGAGCGCTGCCGGCGGGCTATAGAGAAGGGGCACATCCAGCATGGAGGTGGTCCCCACCACCCCGGAGACCTGCGACAGGTCGTGTGTCAGCTGCTGTAACAGGGCCAGTGAGGCGTCCGAAAAGAGATCTTCATGGGGGCGGAAGGTGATGACCAGAAAATCGCTGCTCTGGTAACGCTGGTTGATTTCCCGGAAATAGTCGAGATCGGCATCATGCTCCAGGGTCAGGGAGTCGGAGGATGCATCAAGCTTGAAATTTGGGAGCCCCGCAGCCATAAACAGGGCTAACGCCGCGACGATGGCCAGCACAACGCTTGGTCGGTCAATCACCCAGGCCCGGTAAATTCGTATCAGCTGTTCTAACATGTACTAGTAATAACCCTTGAGCATCTGCGGCAATCTTCCTGACTGCCGAACCACAACCGCAGCCAGCTGCAGTTGACCGCCCATTATGACGGTTCGAATTAATAAAAGGAAATGTCCGCCTGTTCCCGCGAACCTGATTACGCTGCTGCGCCAGCTTCAGGTTCACTGGCCCGTCCGCCCGCTGTTCGCGATGATCCGGTTTCCGCGCTGATCTGGATTAACAGCCTGTCGGATTGGACCGGGGTTTTGTATACTAATTCAGTATTCATACGCCACTGATCTCAATTTGTGAGAAAGCGACCCACCTGACGACCAGACGAGAAATACAGCTCCATGCTGAAGATTCAGTACAAGGATCGACGTACAGCGCCCATATGGATTGTGGAAAAACGCTACACCATCGGCAGCTCACTGAACAATCATCTGGTACTTACCGAACCGGGCATCAGCCCGCTGCACGCCCGCCTGCTGACCGAGAACAACAGCCTCATCCTCAAGGACAACCACAGCGACAGCGGCTGCTTTGTAAATGGCCAGCGGGTCACCGAGAAACAGCTGCTGCCCGGCGACACCATCCGCCTGGGTAGCGTGGAGTTTGACATTCTCGACCCACAGGAGGCGGATGAGCAGGACGGCACGTCACCCGCCGCCGGGGCTCGCTGGTCACTGGTGTCCGACAGCAGCTGGCTGGCTGGCAAGGAGTATGCGCTGCCTGAGGGCCGATCCGTCATTGGCCGCAGCAGCAACTGTGACCTGGTGGTACCGGGCAACCACCTATCCCAGCAACACGCCGAGCTGACCATCCGCGACAACCTGTTGCACATCCGCGACCTGGCCTCAGCCAACGGCACCTACATCAATGATAAGCGTGTACGTGAAGGTACCCTGCGGCCCGGTGATCGGCTACGGCTGGATGTATACAGTTTTCGTGTAGTGGGACCTGAGCCGGAGAGCAGCAAACCCCGGCCCCGGCGAGCCCGGGCGACAGCACAGCCGCCGGAACGTCGCGTGCCCAGCAGTGAGCCCAAGCAGTGGAAAACCAAACCCACCTCACCGGGCAATCGCATTGAGCCGGAAGCCCCCCAACAGCTGAATTGGCTGGCGACCTTCAGCTTTCTGTTGCTGGCTGGAGCGCTTGGCATCCTGTTGTTTATTATTCTGGGCCGCTAATCTCTGCCGCCCGCATGACCTCAGGTCATGCACTCAGCGTTCGAGATAGGCCTCCCGCAACTGCTGGCGTTGCGCCTCCTCCAACCCCAGCTCTGTACGCAGATAGTGGTCAAGAGTGCCGTAGCGGCGACTGATACCGTCAAAAAACGCCTCGATATTGTCTTCGTGCACACTGCAATATGGCTCCAGCCAGCCCCTCTCCCACTCACTCACCCCCGCTCGGCGCAGGTGCCCTTCCACCTTGACGATCAGGGCCTCCGCGTCAAAGTGGTCACGGGTCAGGAGATAGTCTTCAACCACCTGCTGACGGGATACGCCCAAGGCAGACAGGATCAGGGCAGCCGCCAGGCCGGTGCGATCCTTGCCGGCAGCGCAGTGAAACAGGGTGGCCTGGTCACGGTTGTCCAGCAGGGCCTGAAACAGGCGACGGTAATGCGGCGCGACCTCACCGGCACCATTGTGATAGCTATCCACCACCAGCTCATGGGCTCGACTGCCACTCAACTGGCCGGCACGCAGCAACTCCCAAAAGCGCACCAGACTCCCCAGGGACATGTCGTAATCATTGATGGTGGCGGCCGCTAATGGCTGGCTGGGGGTACCCGCCTGCTCATCCTGACGACGAAAATCATGCACCTGGCTGATACCCAACTGCTCCAGTACACGAATATCCGCCGCACTCAGGTCAGCGAGATGACCACAGCGGAACAGCTTGCGCCAACGCACCTGCTCTCCGTCCGCAGTCTCGTAACCGCCCAGGTCACGAAAGTTGATGCCGCCCTCGAGGGGAACAACACGGCTTGGGGCTAGGGGATCAATGGCCATGCGGGCTCCTCAGGTGCTGCGGGGTTTTCAGGCTCAGTCTTCGCCCCAACGGGGCATAATATCCTGCTCGATGCCACACTGGTCGAGCACCCGGGCCACCACAAAATCCACCAGGTCCTCAATAGACTTGGGGCGATGGTAAAAGCCCGGACTGGCTGGCAGGATTACCGCTCCCATACGGGTCAACCGCAGCATATTCTCAAGGTGTATCTCGGAGTAAGGCGCTTCCCGCGGGACCAGAATCAGTTTGCGGCGCTCTTTCAACGCCACATCCGCAGCTCTTTCAATCAGGTTATTACTGGCGCCACTGGCAATGGCCGACAGCGTGCCGCCACTGGCGGGGCAGATAATCATCTGTGATGGCGAGCTGGAGCCCGAAGCCACAGGCGCAAACCAGTCGTCTTTGGCGAACAGCACCAGCTGGTCGTCGGCCGCACCATAGCGACTGGCCAGCAGCGCCTGCTGCTCTTCCAGCTCATCGGGCAGCGTCAGCGACGTCTCGGTATCGATCACCACCTGTGCCGCACCGGACAACAGCAGGTAGACCCGGCAATCCGCCGCTATCAGACACTGCAGTAGTCTCAGCCCGTACTGGGCACCGGAAGCCCCGGTGATGGCCAGGGTCACTGTCTGTGAGTACTCGCTCATAGGCTCCATCCTCTGCAATCAGGCCTCTTCGCCCTGCCGCTGCAGGCGTTGCATCAGCTTTTGATGCACACCACCGAAGCCGCCATTGGACATGATCACCACATGGGTATTGGGCTCCAGCACGTGCACACAATCTTCGATCAGCTCGTCGATACTGCGTGAGAGTTTGGCCGGGATATGGCTACTGTGCACCACCTCGTCCAGCGACCAATTGACGTCTGCCGGCTGGTACCACAGCACCACATCCGCAGCCTCCACACTCTGCGCCAGACGCCCGCGATGTACGCCCATGCGCATGGTATTGGAGCGCGGCTCGATCAAGGCCACAATCTTGTCATTCCCGACCTGTGCCCGCAGCCCTTCCAGGGTGGTGGTGATCGCTGTGGGGTGATGGGCAAAGTCATCATAAACGCGTACGGAGTTCACTTCACCCAGGCACTCCATACGGCGCTTGACCCCACGGAACTCCCCCAATGCCGCGCAGGCAGCATCCGGGGTGACCCCCACATGGCGAGCAGCTGCCATAGCCGCCAGCGCATTCTGCACATTGTGAATACCTGTCTGCTGCCACAGCACACAGCCTACGGCCATGCCGTCGACCTGCACTTCAAAGCAGCTGCCATCCGGCTCCAGCAGGCGCGCTTTCCAGTCGCCGCTGCCCTCCGCCAGTGAGGTGGTAACCAAAGGTGTCCAGCAGCCCTTGGAGATCACCTCATCCAAGGCGGTCTCGCCCTCGGGGAGAATGATCTGGCCACTGGCAGGGATGGTTCGCACCAGGTGATGAAACTGTTTCTGTATCGCCGCCAGGTCATCGAAAATATCGGCGTGATCAAACTCCAGGTTATTGAGGATCACCGTGCGCGGACGGTAGTGAACGAACTTGGATCGCTTGTCGAAAAAGGCACTGTCGTACTCATCGGCCTCCACCACAAAGAAGGGTGTCTCCCCCAGGCGGGCCGACACATCAAAGTTACGGGGTACGCCGCCAATCAGGTAGCCCGGGGACATATTGGCGTATTCCAGAATCCAGGCCAGCATGGAGGATGTGGTGGTCTTGCCGTGGGTGCCGGCTACCGCCAACACCCATTTATCCTGCAGCAGGTGATCGCACAGCCACTGCGGGCCGGAGGTATAGGGAATTCCCTTGTCCAGCACCGCTTCCACAGCGGGGTTGCCCCGGCTCATGGCATTGCCAATCACCACCAGATCGGGCCGCGGTTCCAGCTGGGCGGGATCAAAACCTTCGGTAAGCTCAATACCGGCGGCCTGCAGCTGCGTGCTCATGGGCGGATAGACGTTCGCATCACAGCCGGTCACCCGGTGACCGAGGGCTTTTGCCAGTTGCGCCAGGCTGCCCATAAACGTGCCGCAAATACCGAGAATGTGGATGTGCATAGAGTGATTTGCCAGTTAAAAACCAAAATCGCAGCTTACACGCAGGCGCAACCGGATTCCAATGACCAGTAGCGCCGGCGTGAACCCTTTCGCGCCCGGACTCTCGGTGAATTTTCGACCAACTTCACGTATGATGCGCGGTTTCTGACACTCAGCCCTTTGTGTCCGGTGTATACACCGGACACACTCAATCAGGTTTATATCATGGCCAAGAAAAATGCCTTTTACGCCCAGTCCGGTGGCGTTACAGCAGTGATTAATGCGTCTGCCTGCGGTGTTATTGAAACCGCCCGTCTGCACAAGAAAGAGATTGGTAAAGTCTACGCCGGTCACAATGGCATTGTCGGCGCCCTGCGGGAAGAGCTGATTGACACCAGCAAGGAGTCGGCAAAGACCATCGCCGCCCTGCGCCATACCCCGGGAGGAGCTTTTGGCTCCTGCCGCTACAAGCTGAAAAGCCTGGAGCAGAATCAGGCCGAGTACGAGCGCCTGATTGAAGTCTTTAAAGCCCACAACATCGGTTACTTCTTCTATAACGGTGGCGGTGATTCCGCCGATACCTGCCTCAAGGTTTCACAGCTGTCTGAAAAGATGGGCTACCCCATCCAGGCCATCCATATCCCCAAGACCGTGGATAACGACCTGCCCTTCACAGACAACTGTCCCGGCTTTGGCTCTGTCGCCAAGTATGTGGGCGTATCCATCAAGGAAGCTGCGCTGGACGTAGCGTCCATGTGCGACAGTTCCACCAAGATCTTTATCCTGGAGGTCATGGGTCGCCACGCTGGCTGGATTGCCGGTGCCGCAGGCATCGCCGCTCAAAACGAAGGCGAGCCACCACACATCATCGTCTTCCCGGAAATTGCTTTCGATAAGAAAAAGTTTTTGGCCAAGGTGAAAGCGTCCGTGAAAAAGCACGGCTACTGCGCCATCGTGGCGTCAGAGGGCGCGCGCTACAAAGACGGCACCTTCCTTGCCGACTCCGGGCAGACAGATGCGTTCGGCCATACCCAGCTGGGCGGGGTAGCACCCACCCTGGCCAACATGATCAAAAGCGAGCTGGGCTACAAATACCACTGGGCCCTGGCAGACTACCTGCAGCGCTCCGCCCGTCATATTGCGTCAGCAACCGACACCGAGCAGGCCTATGCTGTGGGCAAGTCCGCCGTGGAAATGGCTATCGCTGGCAAGAATGCCGTTATGCCGGCCATCATCCGCGGTAAAGGCAAGCGTTACAGCTGGAGCATTGAGGAGGCACCACTGGAGCAAGTAGCCAACGTCGAGAAGATGATGCCCCGTGACTTTATCACTGCCGACGGCTTTGGTATTACCGACAAGGCTCGCGAATACTTCGCGCCGCTGATTCAGGGTGAGGACTACCCGCCCTACAAAAACGGCATGCCTGACTACGCCAGTCTGAAGAAAGTGATGGTAGAGAAGAAGTTGAAGAAGGCCTTCAAGGTTTGATGACCCGCTGAGACCAGCCCCCCCCCAAAAAGCCC
>NZ_WVVW01000010.1 GCF_009857815.1 Pseudomaricurvus sp. HS19
TCCGCGGCAATCCATGTTAGGCAGCGTATAGGCTGGCCTGTGGTAAACATGGATCGCCACGCTGCGCTCGCGATGACGATGGTGGATTTTTCGGCGGTCTGAGTCGCAGCTACTGCGGCTTTGTTATGGGCTGCGCCTCTGATGCAAAGATCAGAAGTGCGGCTTGTCTGCCTGGGCAGCAAAAGTGGCGGCGGCGTCGGAGATCTCCTTGCGCGCGTCGTCGGCGTTGCCCCAGCCATCGATTTTCACCCACTTGCCTGGCTCCAGATCCTTGTAATGCTGGAAGAAGTGAGCAATCTGGTCGAGGGTCAGCTGTGGCAGGTCGCTGATGTCCTGCACGTCTTTGTAGAGCGGGGTGACCTTGTCGTGTGGAACGGCAATGATCTTCGCATCTTCGCCGCCATCGTCGGTCATTTTCAGCACGCCCACAGGGCGGCAGCGGATCACGGCGCCGGGGATGACGGCCAGAGGCATAACTACCATAACGTCTACGGGATCGCCGTCACCACACAGGGTGTGTGGCACGTAGCCGTAGTTGCAGGGGTAGTGCATGGCGGTACCGAGCATGCGATCGACAAAAATCTCGCCGGAGTCTTTGTCCACTTCGTACTTGATAGGGTCGCCATTGAGAGGGATCTCAATGATGACATTGATGTCGTTGGGCAGGTCTTTACCGGCAGAGACTTGATCGTAGCTCATGATCGGGCTTCCGTGGTCTGGTGAGTGAATTAAGGACGGCGATTCTAACACAAATGATCCGCCCCTCAATTACGACGGAAGGCTAAGGTGGAGGAGGTCATGTGGGGGGCCGGAGAGGTCGGCGGGCTCAGCAGTCGCAGGTAAACCGTGCCTCGTCTTCCAGTCGCATCATGGTCAGGCAGCCGCCCCAGACACAGCCGCTGTCGAGGGCGTAGACATTGGGGGTGTTGCTGACTCCCTGCAGGGCGGCCCAGTGACCGAAGAGGATGCGGTCATGGCGGGTCTGGCGGTGGGGATGGCGGAACCAGGGGGCGTAGCCCGCCGGCAGCGACTCCAGTCCCTCCTTGTACTTCAACTCCAGTCGTCCCTCGGCGTCACAGACCCGCATACGGGTGAAGTAGTTGGTGATCAGGCGCCAGCGCTCCGGGCCCTCAAGTGACTCATCCCAGAGATCCGGCTGGTTGCCGTACATATTGCCCAGGTAGCTGTCCAGCTTCGGTCCCTGCAGCACGCTCTCCAGTTCAGCGGAGTGGCGCAGGGCCTCCTCCAGGCTCCAACCGGGGGGGATGCCGGCATGAACCATGGCAAAACCGAGCTGTGGGTCGTGGTGTACCAGTGGACAGTGGCGCAGCCACTGGTACCAGGGCTGGCTATCGCTGGTCGCGAGGATGGCGTCGAGGGTGTCGCCCTTGCCCGGCAGGCGATGGCCGTAGGCACAGGCCAGCAGGTGCAGGTCGTGATTGCCCAGTACCGCGACGACGTTGTCCCGCCGCGGGTAGAGGTATTGCAGGGTTTCCAGTGATTGCGGGCCGCGATTAATCAGGTCGCCCAACAGCCACAGCTGGTCGCGATCCTCATTGAACTGCACTTGTCGCAGCAGCTGTTGCAGCGGGTCGAGGCAGCCCTGCAGGTCGCCGACAGCGTAGGTGGCCATAGCGTTCCGGCGTCAGAATTCAGTGCAGCAGGTGCGGGGGCACCAGCG
This sequence comes from Pseudomaricurvus sp. HS19, assembly GCF_009857815.1. GTDB lineage: Bacteria > Pseudomonadota > Gammaproteobacteria > Pseudomonadales > Cellvibrionaceae > Pseudomaricurvus. The sequence continues at coordinate 1,682 of NZ_WVVW01000010.1, forward strand.
CAAAGGTGGGGATGGTAGCGTCGAATTCGTCACCGGTGTCAGTGCACATGGTGTAGGTACCCTGCATGGTGCCGGTGGGGGTCTTCAGCAGGGAGCCACTGGTGTAGGTGTACTCCTGCCCGGGTGCCAGTTGCGGTTGTTCACCCACTACCCCTTTGCCGGCCACCTCCTGCACCTCGCCATTGGCGTCGGTGATCACCCAGCGCCGGCTCAGCAGCTGGCAGGGCTCACCGGAATCGTTGCGGATGGTGATGGTGTAGGCGAACACATAACGCTCTTCCGCAATGTCCGACTGTTCGGGCAGGTAGCGGGTTTTTACGGAGATACGGATATCGGCAGGATTGGTCATTTACGTCTCAGTCTGTGCCTCGCCCGTGGGCGGCGAATTCCTCTTCAGCTCGTCCAGTGTATCACTCAGAGCCACGAACTCGGCAAGGGTGAGATTTTCCGGTCGCACGCCGGTATCAATTTGCAGTGACTCAATAGCCTCCGCTGGCAGCAGCTGTTTGAGGGCGTTGCGCAGGGTTTTGCGACGCTGCTGGAAGGCGGTATTCACCAGCTGTTCCAGCAGTTTGACGTTACGGGCCGGGTGCGGCAGTTGCTGGTAGGGGCGCAGGCGCACAATGGCCGAATCCACCTTGGGGCGTGGATCAAAGGCTTCCGGTGGCACCTCGAACAGGTTCTCCACCTGGCAGTAGTACTGCACCATGATGCCGAGGCGACCGTAGGCTTTCTCCCCCGGCTGCGCGGCCATCCGCTGTACCACTTCTTTCTGCAGCATAAAGTGCATGTCACGAATGCGGTCGTGGTAGCTGAGCAGGTGGAAGATCAGCGGCGTGGAGATGTTGTAGGGCAGGTTGCCCACCACCCGCAGCGGGCCTTTGGGGTTGCCATCTTTGTCCTGCAGCAGCTGGCTGAAATCGAATTTCAGGGCGTCGCTCTGGTGGATGGTGAACTGCGGGTAGTTGGCGATGAACTGCGCCAGCAGCATGGGGATCAGGTCGCGATCCAGTTCCACCACATTGAGCGTGGGGCAGGCGGCCAGCAGCTGCGAGGTGATGGCGCCCTTGCCGGGGCCGATCTCCACCAGGTTGTCGTCGGCCTGGGGGTGGATGGCCTTGACGATGCGGCGGATGATGCCGTCATCTTCCAGGAAATTCTGGCCGAAGCGCTTGCGGGCGCGGTGTTCACTAGCAATCTTCATGGTGCTCACAGGGAGTTGGGTAGCGCCTGCGGCGCCACCGGACTTATTGGGTGGCTGGTATGGCTGGGGCCGGAGGTCAGAATGACCGCTGGCGAGCCATATGGCCGGCGTAATTGATGGCGGTCAGCAGGCTGCCGAGGTCGGCGCCGCCGCTGCCGGCCAGGTCCAGTGCTGTACCATGATCCACCGAGGTGCGGATGATGGGCAGCCCCAGGGTAATGTTGACCGCCTCGCCGAAGCCCTTGAATTTTAACACGGGCAGGCCCTGATCGTGATACATGGCCAGCACCGCATCGGCGCCGGTGAGTACCCTGGGGGTAAACAGGGTGTCGGCGGGCAGGGGACCGATCAGGTTCATGCCCTCGCCGCGCAGGTGCGCCAGCAGCGGCTCAATGACGTCCACCTCTTCGCGCCCCATATGGCCGCCTTCGCCGGCGTGGGGGTTGAGACCGCACACCAGGATGCGTGGCGTATCCGCCCCGAACTTCGATCGCAAGTCCGCATCCAGGATACGGATCACCCGTTCCAGTTTGGCCGGTGTAATGGCCGCCGGTACGTCCTTGAGTGGCAGGTGAGTGGTGACAAGGGCTACACGCAGGCCTTCACAGGCCAGCATCATCACCACCTCATCGGTGTGGGTGCGTTCGGCCAGAAACTCGGTGTGGCCGCTGAAGGGGATACCGGCTTCGTTGATCACACCTTTATGCACCGGCCCGGTGACGTAGGCGTGGCAGGCGCCGTCGACACAGCTGTCGATGGCGGTCTCAAGGGTGCGCAGCACATAGCCGGCGTTGGCGGGGTTGAGGGTGCCGGCCACGCAGGGCGCCTGCAGTGGTACCGGCAGCACGCACAGCTCACCGGCCTGCAGGGGTTGTGGTGCCAGTGAGCTGTCCAGTTCACGTAAGCGCAGCGGCAGGCCCAGCTGGCGGGCGCGGGCCAGCAGCAGGTCCGGGTCGGCCACCGCCACCACCTCATGCTCGCTGGCCTGTTGTGCCAGGGCGATGGTGAGGTCGGGGCCGATACCGGCCGGTTCTCCGGGGGTCAGTGCCAGGCGCAGGGTCATGGCTGTGGCAGCTTGATCTCGACGTAGGCTTCGTCGCGGATCTCCCGCAGCCAGTTAAACAGCTCTTCCTCGTAGCGCTGGTTGCGCAGCAGCATGGTGGCCTGGTTGCGGCGCACGGTTTCGCTCATGTCCTGTTGGCGGCGCTCCTGTACCTGCAGGATGTGCCAGCCGAACTGGGAGCGGAAGGGAGGGCTGACCTGTCCCACCGGTGTGGCATCGATGGTCTTTTCAAATTCCGGCACAAACTTGCCAGGCAGTGACCAGCCCAGGTCGCCACCACTGAGTTTGGAGCCTACGTCCTCCGAATATTGGCGGGCCAGCTCGCCGAAGTCGGCGCCGTTGATAATCTGCTTGCGAAGATCCGCCAGTTTACTCTCGGTCTCCTCCTCGCTGAGGATAGCGGAGGGCTTGATCAGGATGTGGCGTACCAGCGACTGCTCGACAATCTTCTCTTCGGCACCTTTCCTGTCGTAGAGCTTGAGCAGGTGGAAACCGGCGGCGCTGCGCAGCGGTTTGCTGACCTGCCCCGGACGCAGGGGTTCGAGGGCAGCGGCGAACAGGTCCGGCATCTCCGAGCTCTTGCGCCAGCCCATATCGCCACCGCTGAGGGCGTCCTGGCCGCGGGATTCACGAATGGCGGCCTGGCGGAAGTCGGCGCCGCCCTGCAGCTGCTGGTAGAGCTGGTTGGCTTTCGCTTCGGCCGCGGCGACTTCGCTGACGCTGGCGCCGGCAGGAACCGGCACCAGGATGTGGCCCAGGTTGTAGCTGGGGGAGGACCAGAACTGGCCCTGCTTGGAGCGCAGGAAGTTGTTGACCTCCTGGTCCGACACCTGGATACGGCGGTTAACCGAACCGCGCTGCACCCGCTCGATGAGCATGTCGCGACGGATCTGGTCGCGCAGTAAGTCCAGAGTCATACCGTCCGCTTGCAGCCGTTGCAGCAGCTGGGCGCGGCTGAGGTTGTTGGCCTGCTGCATGCCATTGATGGCATCGTCCAGCTCGGCCTCGCTTATAGTGATGCCGGCGCGACGCGCCATTTGCAGCTGCAGGGACTCCACAATCAACTGCTCCAGGATCTGCTGCTGCAGCACCTCTGCCGGGGGCAGGTTGGTCTGCTGTTTGGAGCGCAGCTGGTTCACGATCATCTGGGTGCGCTGTTGCAGTTCGCTGGCCATGATGACGTCGTTGTCCACCACTGCCACCACCGAATCCAGCGGCACCATGGCCGCCTGCAGGGCCGAGCTGCCGGCGAGAAGCGCCACGCCCAGCAGGCGTCGGCAGGATTGGGTCAGTGTTCGTATCATCATTGGATTCCGTTATCTCGTTGTTCGTAGCCGACAATCCCGTCACTGAGGATGCCGCTCACTTTGCTGCCGATGCTGCCCATGCCCTTCAGCTGGAATTCCAGGAAGATGCCGCGGTCCTCTTCCAGGTCCAGTGACTCAAGCACATTGGCATTGGCGTTATCCAGCCATTTACGGGCCACCAGGCGCACACGATAGCAGCAGTCGTTGTATTCGACGCCGATCAGCGTCTCCAGTTCACGCTGATGGGTAAAGTCGTAGTTGGCCCGGCCAATGGCGTTCCAGTCGCCGGCGATGGGCCAGACAAAGGAGAAGTCGCCCTGTTCAATGCTCTGCTCAATCTCTTCATTGAGGATACCATCACCATCCAGGTCCGTGGGGTCGCTGGGCAGGGGCGGGATGCGGTCGTAGCGGTAGCTGAGGTTGAAAATGCGGTATTGCTCGTCCAGATAGCGCAGGCTGACGTTACCGCGGCTGACCCGGTCGCTGTTGTCGGCGTCCCACATCACTTCGGAGTTGAAGCGCAGGTACTTGCCCAGGCGGGCGCTGATCTGGGCGGCGTAGTCCGAATTGCTGCGCTGGTTCTCCGCCTGCGCCAACGCCTGTGCCTCGGTGAGGTCGATGGCGATGGCGCGGTCATCGTGGTAGAAGACCTGGCCGACGCTGGCGCTCAGGCGCTCAATACCTGTGCTGCTGTCGATGAAGCGGGAGGTCAGCCCCACCGACAGGCGGTTGTCATCGTCGATACGGTCGCTGCCGGAGAAGCGGCTGTCGCGGAACAGCTGGCTGTAGCCAAAGGTGAGGTCGTTGGTGTCGAAGTCCACGGTGCGCAAGCGCCCGGTGCCGACATTGATCAGCTCGTCCTGGTTTTCCCGGTCGCTGTAAAAGTAGAACAGCCGAGGTTCAAAAGTCTGTACATAGCCATTGCCGAACAAGTCACCTTCGCGCTCGAAGAACAACCCTGTGTCCAGGCTGCCCTGGGGTACGGTGAACGACGGCGTGTCGTTGGCGCCGGCCTGCAGGTATTCGTCATCCAGGCTGTAGCTGAGGTGCTTCAGCTTGACGCCGGGGCGGAAGAAGCCCCACATCCAGCGCTGGTCCCAGGTGAGGGCGTAATCCACCCGCAGCCGTTCACCGGTGATGAGACCGTCGCGGTCCTTGTCGCGGTGATCGAAGGCGGTGAAGTCGTGATCCAGCTGCAGCTCAAAATCCGACGGCATACGGTAGTGGCCATCCAGGGTGAGGCGCGGCAGCTGCTTGTACTGCTGTTCGGCATCGTCCCACAGCTTCTGGTATTCGGTGGCTTCGGCCTGCAGCAGCCAGTGCTCGCCACGATAACCGGCGGTGCCGTATTTCTTCAGCTGGCTGGTGCTGTTGACCTCCAGCGAGGTGGTGCCCAGGTCGCGGAAGTAGTCCACGTCGCTGACCGCGGTGTAGTCAATTTCGGTAAACCAGCGCGCCTGGCGGCCTCCCTGCTGCTCCACGCCCAGCAGCCAGCGATCCTGGCCGCGGAAGGGGTAGGCCTCTTCCTCGGTAATGACACCGTCGTCGATCAGGTCCTCAAGGTCCTGGTCGTCACCGCCGGAGTCATCGGCGAGCCAGGCAGCACTGACCACGGTATCGAAATGGGTCGACATGTGGCGTAGTTCAGTCTCCAGCATCTCGCCGCGGTCACTGATGAAACGCGGGGTCAGGGTCATGTCATAGTTGGGTGCCAGGTTAAGGTAGTAGGGCACCGACAGATCCACGCCACCATTGTCAGAGGAGCTGATGGAGGGGAACAGAAAGCCTGATTTGCGCTGGTCGCCAATGGGAAACCGCAGGTAGGGCGTGTAGAACACGGGCACGCCGGCCACGTGCAGGCGCACGTGCTTGCCCCAGCCCTCGCCGATATTGGGATCGAGGGTGAGTTCGGCGCTGTGCAGCGACCAGGCGTTGCCGTCCGGCTCACAGCGGGTAAAGCTGCCGTCTTCGAGGGTCAGCACCTTCTCCGGTGTCATCTGTACTCTGGCGGAAGCGCCGCGCAGGTGAGCCTCGTGCAACAGGTAAGAGGCGTCTTCCAGTTCCGCCGCGCCGGTGTCCATATCCATGGCCGCGCGCTCACTGGTGATCAGCACACCTGGCTCGCGCAGCAGTATATTGCCGCTGAGGGTGCCGGTGTTGCTGGCTTTATCCAGTTCGGCGCGATCGGCCTGCAGTTGGCGGTAGCCCTGGGTCAGTTTGACATCGCCCTGCAGCACGGCGGTGTTCTGCTGCAGCCAGCGGGAGCTGTCAGCCTCCGCCCGCAGGGGCGCTGCCTCCGGATCGAGGGTGGCTTCACTGTCGCTGCGCTCGGGGGCGATGTAACTGCCGCAGCAGCCGGCGGGCATCGCGGCCAGCTGCTCGGGGGTCAGGTCTTCTTCCGCCACCCAGTCGATCTCGGCGGCGCTCAGGCCGCGGGTGCTGCGGGGGCCGGACTGAGGGGGCGGGGTGCTGTGAGGCGGGCGCTTGTAGGCGGGGCCCGGGGCAGGCTTCTCATCACAGGCCCAGCTGTCACCGGCCGGCTTGCAGTGCCACTGCATATTCTGCTCGGCGGCCTGCAGCGGAGTAACAGGCAGGCTTGCCAGCACGCCCAACGCCAGCAGTCGCGGAGTCTGATGGGGTCTGAGTGCGCGTTGAATCTGTTGCCGTAACAGCGGCGTCCGTCGGGCCATTGGCGGGACAATCCTGTGAGTTTTATCGCATTATTCGAAATTAAGGGGGCGATTCTACTTGGGATGCTCACAATAGGCTACCGCGGCCCGGCGCTCAAAATAGCCTTTGCCGGGTGTTGTGCGGCGACAGGTGAGCATCTGCTCGCGCTTCGTTTACAATGGCCGCGGTTTCTTCAATTCACCGCCCCCAATCACCGCTTAAGGTACAGACTTGAACACAGAACAGATCAACGCTTTGCAGCAGTGGGCAGAACAACGGCTGGAGCAATTGGGCATCGGGACCGACGGTGCCCTGGTGCTGACGCCCCTCAACGGCGATGCCGGTTTCCGCCGCTATTTCCGTCTCAATACCCAACAGCCGCTACTGGCGGTACTGGCGCCGCCGGAGACCGAGGACTCCGCAGCGTTTGTGGCCATTGCCCGCTACCTGCGCTCCCAGGGGGTGATGACCCCGAAGATCCCGGCGGTCGACCTGCAACATGGCTGGTTGCTGGTGGAGGAGCTGGGCCAGCGTCTCTTCAGTGAAGTATTGCTGGAGGAGCGGGACTTGGTTGAGCAGATGTACGGTGATGCGCTGATGACCCTGCTGCGGCTGCAGCAGTGCCCCACCATTACCATGCCGGCCGCTGATGGCGATGGCATGCACACCCTGCCAAGGTACGACTCCGCCCGGCTCAACAGCGAGATGGCTCTGTTCCATGAGTGGTTTGTGCCGCAGCTGCTGGGTTACCAGCTCTCCGCCGACGAGCGCGAATTGCTGGATGCGGTCTACCTGCAACTGGAAAGCGCCGCCCTGCAACAACCGCAGGTGTGGGTGCACCGCGACTACCACAGCCGCAACCTCATCTATCGCGACGGTCAGGCGCCGGGGGTGATCGATTTCCAGGACGCGGTGCGCGGCCCGATTACCTATGACCTGGTCTCCCTGTTGCGCGACTGCTACATCCGCTGGCCGCGGCAGCAGGTGGAGAAGTGGGCGCTGGCCTATGGTGACATGGCTGTCTCCGCTGGCCTGATGGCGCCGGTGACCCAGCGCGGTTTCCTGCGCTGGTTCGACCTGATGGGGCTGCAGCGTCACCTCAAGGTGCTGGGTATCTTTGCCCGCCTGTGGCTGCGCGACGGCAAGGCCGGCTACCTGCGCGACCTGCCTCTGGTGATGCGCTACACCCTGGAGGTAGCAGAGGGTTATCCGGAGCTGCGCGACTTCACCTACTGGTTTAAGGAGAAACTGCTGCCCCTGTGTGAACAGCAGGAGTGGTACAGCGACTACACCTGCGCCGGGGAGTCACAGGTTTGAAGGCAATGATCCTGGCGGCGGGTCTGGGCAAGCGCATGCGCCCGCTCACCGACACGCTGCCCAAGCCGCTGCTGCCGGTGGCGGACAAGCCGCTGATCGACTATCACATCGAGCGTCTGGTCGCGGCCGGTGTGCGGGAACTGGTGATTAACCTCGCTTACCTGGGGCATCTGGTAGAGGCTCACCTGGGCGATGGCAGTCGCTGGGGTATCACTATCCACTACAGCCGGGAACCGGAGCCGCTGGAAACTGCCGGCGGTATCTGCCGCGCCCTGCCACTGCTGGGTGAGGAACCGTTCCTGCTGGTGAACGGCGATGTCTGGAGTGACTGCCCGTTTGCGCCGCTGCTGGGCATGACCCTGGCGGAAGGCCAGTTGGGGCACCTGCTGCTGGTGCCCAATCCCGGTCATAACAGTGGCGGCGATTTTGACCTGCGCGAAGGTCGCCTGATCCGCAATCACAAACCCGGTGGCGGCTACACCTTCAGTGGCATCAGCCTGCTGCATCCGGCACTGCTCACCGGCTATCCCCGGCGGCGGGATAACTTCCCACTGCGGGAGGTGTTTGATTACGCCATCGAACAGCAGGCGCTGGGTGGTGAGGTATTCCGTGGCCAGTGGTGGGACATCGGTACCCCCGAGCGGCTGCAGGCCCTGGACCAGCAACTGCGCACTGGTTGATTCCTGACCGGTGTTGCTGGGAGCCGCTGGCGGCTTCCGGTACAATGCGCCGCTTTGGTGGCCGTGACACCCGCGCCCCGTGCCCGGCTTCGGGTTATTCCCTACTCCCCAGATTTAACCGCAGGTAGAGTCTATGCAACAGGAATTCAAAATCGCCCCATCCATTCTGGCCGCAGACTTTGCGCGCCTGGGAGAGGAGGTGAGCGCAGTGCTGGCCGCCGGTGCCGACATCGTGCATTTCGATGTGATGGACAATCACTACGTGCCCAATCTCACCATTGGTCCCATGGTGTGCAAGGCGCTGCGCAACTACGGTATTGAGGCGCCCATCGACGTGCACCTGATGGTGGAGCCGGTGGACGATATGATCGGCCAGTTTGCCGATGCCGGTGCCTCTATTATTACCTTCCACCCGGAAGCCTCCCGCCATGTAGACCGCTCCATCCAGCTGATCAAACAGGCCGGTTGCGAGGCGGGGCTGGTGCTCAACCCCGCGACGCCGCTGGAGACCATCAAGCACGTGCTGCCGCAACTGGACATGGTGCTGCTGATGTCGGTGAACCCCGGCTTCGGTGGTCAGAAATTTATCCCCTACACCCTCGACAAGCTGCGCGAGGCCCGCGCCGCCATCGATGCCATCGGCAAACCCATTCGCCTGGAAATTGACGGTGGTGTGACCGCCGATAATATCCGTGAAATCGCCGCCGCTGGTGCCGACACCTTTGTGGCCGGCTCTGCCATCTTCGGCAAGGACGACTACGCTGCCGCTATCTCCGCTATGCGTGCCGAGCTGGCGCAGGCAAAGTAAATACGATGGAGTTTCGCAGCCGTTTCCCTCACCCCCCGCGCCTGGTGATGTATGACCTCGACGGCACCCTGGTGGACAGCGTGCCGGACCTGGCTGCCGCGGTGGATGCCACCTTGCTGGAGCTGGGTTTTGCCTCGGCTGGCGAACAGGCAGCCCGCGGCTGGGTGGGTAACGGTGCGGAGATGCTGATGCGTCGCGCCCTGGCCCACGGCCAGGGTGTGGCGGCAGAGTCGGTGGCGCAGCGGGATGTGGGTCATGGCCTGCAGCGTTTCCTGCATCACTACGCCCGCAGCAGTGGTGAGCACTCCCGCCTCTATCCCGGTGTAGCGGAGGCACTGCAGCTGTTGCAACAGCAGGGTTGCGTGCAGACGGTGGTGACCAACAAGCCGGCGCAGTTTGTGCCCGACCTGCTGGCCGATCTGGGTATCGATGGCTACTTCGAACGCTGGCTGGGCGGAGACAGCCTGCCGGTTAAAAAGCCCGATCCGGCCCCCCTCAACCACCTGCTGCAACTGTGTGGTGTGGAACCGCAGGATGCCTTGATGGTGGGAGACTCGGTCAACGACATCGGTGCCGCCCGCGCCGCCGGTGTGCCGGTGCTGGCGGTGACCTACGGCTACAACCACGGCCGCCCGGTAGAGCAGGAGCGGCCGGACTGGCTCACCGATAACCTCAATGAATTCCTGTCTGCCGCGCTGCAGGCCGAGCCCTGCTGAATGCCAGGGCTGCGCTGATCGGAAATCGGCCGCCGGCCGGGCTTATCAGAAATCATAAATCAGCAACTTCTCCATCTTCCCTTTCAGGTAGCGATCCACATACTCCACATGCAGCGGGTGCTGCAGATAGCCGGGCAGCACACTGCTGTCCTGCAGCTCGATATGCACACCAAAGGTAAAACTGTCGTCCACCACCGGGCGTTCACTGGGCAGTGGCGGGCCGGCTTTCACAGCCACCACGCCGGGGATTGCGGTGAGGTCCGCGCTGTGGGCCATGGCGGCTTCAATATCACTGGTGCTGGCGTCAGCTTTCATCCAGATCATCACCACATGGCTGAGCGTGGCGGCTTGCAGTGGCAGGCTGGTCAGGAGTGTCAGCAGCAGGAGGCCGCTGCGCAGGCGAACGGAGGTAAAGGCTGAATTCAGGGGCATGTCCATATCTCCTGGGTGGCGACCGGTCGCGGGTGTCGGGCCATCACGTGGGCAACGACACCCTGCTTTAAGTGGCATTCACGGGTGAAATTGGGTAAAACGTAGAATCTCATGCCAATTTCTCTAAGAAGTGGTGTTTTTATAACACATTAGAAAGCTTGCGCCTTGACGATGTCCCAGGAAGAAATAACAGCCATTGATTGGCCCTCGTTGATCTTTGCTCCCGCGTTTATGTCCAGCCTTGATGCCATGGCGGCCCGTCGTTTCGTGCAGCCGGTGTTGGCGGAAGAGGCGGTCACCGCCATGATCGAGGCGCTGTCAGCGGATAACTGGCAGAAACTCTCTCACTTTTCCGGCAACAGCCAACCCTCCACCTTTGCCTATGCCGTGGCCAGTCGTGCCATGGAGGATTTTGCCCGCAAACGCTTTGGTCGTCCCCGGCCCCCGGCCTGGTTACAGGCGCTGGGTAACGCCTGGGTGCGGCTCTGGCAGATGCTCTGCCTGGAGCGTCAGTGGCCGGAGTTGATTCGCCAGAAACTGGCAGAGGAGTTTCAGCCGGGTTTGCTGGAGCAGGCCATGCGCACCATCAAGCAGCGTATACCGCGCTGTGGTGAACCCGGTTTCAGTGAGTGTTGCGTGACCGAGCTGGGGTTGGAAACCCTGCCGGACGACTCCGGCCACAGTCTTGATGTGTCCCTGGACCAGGCCCGCCAGCAGACGCTGCTGGCGCTGTTGGGTCAGCTCCTCAGCGATAACCCCGGCAATCACTCCGCCTGTCCGTCTGATGCAGAAGTCATTGCTGAATGGCGGAGGGCGCTGGATCTGGACAGCGAGGATCGTTTGCTGCTGCGCCTGACTTACGAAGACGGACTCTCCAGCCGCAAGATCGCCAGTTTGCTGGGCACCAGTGCCGGTAGTGTGCAGAGGCGCCTGCAGCGTGTGCGGGATCAGCTGGCCGGGCTGCTGGCCGGTGCCGGCGACGAGACACCATCCACTGAGGTGGAATACCCATGAACGACCAACAGATTACCGAGTTGCTGCTGGCCATCAGCCGGGAAGCACCCGTTGGCGATATGCGCGCCTACCCGCCGTTGGCCGGGTTTGCTTCGGAGGATGAAATACTCGCCGCTTTTGTCGATGGTTCGCTGACACCGGATCAGAGCCGTTGTGTCCAGGCTGCACTGGCAGGCAATCCGCGCCTGCGCCAGCAGTGGATCGCTTGTCGCGAAGCGATTGACGTCATCAACGCCAGCGCCGCTGCCACACGTCAGCAGCAGGCGCGCCGGCGGCGCTTCGCCGGAGGCTTGGGATTGGCGGCGAGCGTGGTGGTGGCGCTGCTGGTGACCTTGCAAGTGCCCCCGGCACCGGAGATGTCCGCACCTCAGCTGGAGGAGCGTGCCATCGTCAACGTGGGATCTGCCGGCCAGAGGCCGGAACCGCAAGCCAAACGTATGAAACCGCCACCAGAGGCTATCGAGCAGCGTTACGCCAGAGAGGCCCGGGACGAGACCCTGGAACCCGCTCCCCGGGAGCTCTCTGCAGATACAGCAGAGACTGTGCCGGTGGCAGCCTGGGAGATGTATGTTTCTGTTTACCTGGGTTGGACCGAGAGCCCGGGTGGCATTTATATGCCGTTTGCCATGGCCGCAGCTGCCCATTCAAGGCTGGCAGAGCGGTGCATCAGCGAAGATATGAACGATTCCCAATGGTTGCCGGAAAATCGTGATGTCGCGGCGGAGGCTGCCAGCACCTTTGCCGATATTCATGCCCGCTATCCGCAAGCGCTGGAATCTTTTGTGCCGGTTAGCAAGGCCGACTGGTGTGAGCTTGGGCCAAAACTGAGGCGTTTCGCCTATCGGGCCGTCATAGATCAGCACGACCTTGAGAGTAAGGCGGAAGACGAACAACAGATACAACCTTGAGCCGGGTGGGCAGGATCACCTGCGGATTGCTTTTGAATCGCGGGTGCGCCGTCAGGTGATTGATGGCAACCCGTCAGCGGTCCGGGAAACCACAGGCTGACAGCAGTATTGATCTTGTGACGTGAGCCTTCATGGCACTGCGTCACTTTGTCCCGGGGGACAGATGAACAAACAACAAGCACTCGAAATTCTCGGTCTGCGAGAGGGGGCAACTGCAGCGGATATTACGGCTGCCGTGGCAGCTAAAAAAGCTGAGATCGCTGCTAAAAAGGCCGGTGCCTCCTCTGACGCCCTGGCGGCCGTATTTGACACTTTCCTGCAGCGTTTGGAGCTGGCCGAACGTGTACTTGCCGAAGACTGCATGGCAGTAGCGCCAGAGGCAGTTGAACCTGAGGCATGGCAACCGGCACCGCAAGGGCAGCAAGCAACCGGCGCCGGTGCCGCGGTGCACCAGCAACCTGTCGTCGAGCGCAAGTGGTGGTGGGTCGGCGGGGCGTTGGCGCTGTTGCTGGTTGCAGCAGTGATGACGGGCCTGTTTCTGGAACGGCTGATGGTGAGTCGCCACCAGGTCTATGCGGTGATGCGGGAGCCGGATTTAACGCCGGAAGGAATTGCCCCGGACACAATGGATCAGGTCGTCCTTGTGGATACTGAGCTGCTGATCATGGCTTCTGCGACCGGCACCGGAGCACTGGTTCCGGGGGAGAAGTACAACCAGTTTTTGACTGGCGATTCAATCGATACCAAGATCGAGCTGCACTATCAAGACGGCAGTTACTTCGTCCGGGTCGAGGCGGGCAAAACGGAAACTGTCTATGAGTGGCCAATGTACCCGATGAGTCGGGTCGATATCGATTATTACAAGGATCACCTGATAGGCCAGCGCGAGAGTTTCCTGGTCGAGGAGCTGGTACTCGACGCCAGCTCTTACCCCTGTGAAATTTCCTATGAGCTGGACAAGGGAGAAGTCATTTCACTCTGGTATGAGGCGGATGGCAGCCGCAATGTGGACGGCAAAATGGTTCAGGATGGGGACACCGTAGCCTTTATCCCGAATGAGGAGGGTGAAGACTCCCTGTATGGCCTGGAGTACGTGTTCGACACCAGTTCCGGCTTCAGGCTGTACCTTGATACGTTGTCTGCAGACCTGAGTGAGGCGGGCGATATGGGGCAGCTGCAATTGACAGCCGGTTGCCGGCAGGCCGTGGATGGCAGCTATCACCTGGTTGAGCCTTTCCGCAGCTGGTGGGACACCAAACTGGCGAAGAGCGACAAGCAGGGCCTGCTGGAAAAGCAGGGTGGCAAGATCGCGCTGACCATAGATACGGTGCCCAATGCCACTATTTATATCCTCAATATCAAGCCCAAATACGAGCCGGGCATACTGCTGGAGCCAGGCGAGTACAAGATTCTGGTGCGGGCCGATGGTTATCAAGACTGGAATGGCACGGTCACCTTGCGCAACATCGGTGAGCCGGCGTCCACCGCAAGAATCCCCATGACCAAATATACCCCGTCGGCAAATTGTAAGTCGGGTAACTGTTACAACGGCAGCGGTACGTACGTCTACAGCTCCGGAGATAAGTACATCGGCGCGTTCAGCGGTGGGCTCAGGCACGGGCAAGGCAGTTACTACTTCGCCGATGGCGATCACTACGAGGGGGCGTGGGCGAGTGGTAACAAATCCGGCAAGGGCACTTACCATTATCAAAGCGGCGACCGCTTTGTGGGTGACTACAAAAATGATGCTCCCGGTGCCGGTATCTATTACAGCGCATCTGGTGAGCGCTACAGGGGGCGTTTCGTCGATGGTAGCTGGCAGAATGATTAACCGTCTGGCGGGTGCTGCGAGACTGCTGGAGCAAACCGTCGGCCTTGTTGATGGAGCGTAGTGTGCGGACCGGTATAAAGGTGACTACAGCAAGGGCACTGCTATCGATGCTGTCCCGAACGGTTGCAGGGACTGCGCTGTTAACGCTGCTCGCCAATCCGGCCCTTGCCGCCAATCTGCAAAAGCGGCATGAGTCCGGAGAGACGGTTCCGGCCAACGACTACATCGGCACGCTGGTGAAAATTACCGGCGGCAGTTTTCAGATGGGTTCCAGTGATGGACTGGATTCAGAGCGGCCACTGCATCAGGTGACCTTGCAAAGCTTCTTTATGCAGGAGCACGAAGTCACCTGGAACCAGTACCAGCCCTGTATTGATGACGGCGTGTGCCCGGATGCTGAAGACATGGGCTGGGGGCGCGGCCGGCAACCGGTGACCAACGTCAGCTGGAATGATGTTCAGCTCTATATCGATTGGTTGAACATCAAGACCGGGCAGCGCTTCCGCCTGCCCAGCGAAGCGGAGTGGGAGTACGCCGCCCGGGCCGGAAGCTCCACGGAATACAGCTGGGGCAACCGCATCAGTTGCGCGCAGGCCCGCTATGACAACTTCAAGGGCGAGTGCATCTACGATCCCAAAACAGTGCCGGTAAAATCCTTCGCCCCCAACGCCTGGGGGCTGTATGACATGCACGGCAATTTGCGCGAGTGGGTGCAGGACTGTTGGCACGATTCTTACGTGGAAGCGCCGCACGATGGCACAGCCTGGATTGGGGATGGGGAGTGTGAGCGGCGGGTACAGCGGGGTGGATCCTGGCATGATCTGGCGGACAGCCTGCGTGCAGCCGACCGCCACAGCGCTCCCGTCGACCTGCGTATCCCGTTACACGGTTTCCGTCTGGTGCGGGATTTTTAGCACGGCTGCAGCGGCTGCGAATGCTCTGCACATTGGATTTTTATTGGGGGAACCATGAACAGACAAGAGGCTCTCGAACTCCTCGGGCTACAGGAAGGTGCAACGCCCGCGCAGATCGCCTCGGCGCTGGAGACCAAACAAGCGGAGGTCGAGGCTAAAAAAGCCAGCTCTGCCAGCGAAGCTCTGGCGGGGGTCTTCGACACTTTTTTGCAGCGGTTGCAGCAGGCGGAAGCGATACTGCTTGCGCCTGATCCGTCGTCAGTCGTAGTAGAGCCTTCAGCCGAAAGAGAGCCTTTAGCTGTAGAAGAGCCGGATACCACGACCGAGCTGCAACCCGGGCCGCAGGTGCAAACCCGGGGCAAGGTCCTTCTGATCACCCTTGGGGTGTTGCTGTTGGCGGTCATCCTGTTTATGGCCTTTGCCCAAAAACAGCGTCGTGATGCGGAGCAGCAAGCCGAGTTCAATCGCATGATGTATGACATGGCCAGGGAACAGGCGCCGGCGGCCAAAGATCCGCTGTTGGAGCAGATGGATGAGGAGATTGCCCTGGGTAATAAAGATTTGCCCAAAGAGATGGGGGACGGGGTACGGGCGGATCGCGTGAGTCGCGATGGCCGCACGATCGGACATTACTACACCCTGTTAGGAACCCGTGCGGCAGATTTTGACCTGGAGCAGTTGGGTATGGAGGTGAGTGCCAATGTCGTCAATGGCATTTGCAGTATGGTTGAAACCCAACCCGAAACCCGGGCGTTCTACAGGGACGAGTTTGTCTATGAGTTCATCTATCTGGATGGGCAGGGCGAGACGTTAACTGTCGTCTCCATGCAGATGCAGGATTGCCCCTGACAGTAAGTGGGCCACATTTTTTGGCGCCGGCGGTGCAGTAAGTGCCGGGTCTGTCCGTCTAAGCCAGGGAACCCACAACATCACCCAGGAGGTGCCCTGTGTCTTCCCTGTTTTTTAACCGTCCGTCCCTGAGATTGGGGCTGGCGGTTCTGACGCTGGCGCTCGGCGCCTGCAGCGTATCGGACTCCGCTCCCGAGGAGGAGGCCCGTGCCCAGGCGATTGCTATGCGGGACCGGGAACTGGCACTGCGTGAACGTGCCGCGGCCGAGCCGCAGAGAAAGATGGTGGCGGCTGTGGTGCCGCCTGGTCCATCTCCTTTTTACCCGGGGCCACAGGCTGAGGAGCGGGATCGTTTTGCGCCGCTGCTGCAGAATCCCCTGCAGCGGGTGGTGGATGCGCCGGTCTCCACTTTCTCCATTGATGTGGATACCGCCTCCTATTCGGCTTCCCGTCGCTGGATTAATTACGGGCGCCTGCCCAAACCCGATATGGTGCGTGTGGAGGAGTGGCTCAACTACTTCGACTACACCTACCCGGTGCCGGAAAATGCCGGTGTGCCTTTCAATACCCAGGTGACGGTAACCGACTCCCCCTGGCACGAGGGCAGTAAGTTGCTGCACATCGGCATCAAGGGTTATGAGATCACACCGGAGCAGCGACCGAAAGCCAACCTGGTGTTTCTGGTGGACGTCTCCGGCAGTATGACGGCGCCGGACAAACTGCCGCTGGTGACCCGGGCCCTGCGCATGATGCTGACGGAAATGAATCCGGATGACCGGGTCGCGCTGGTGGTCTACGCCGGCGCTTCCGGAGTGGTGCTGCCACCCACAGAGGTGCGTGAGAAGACCCGCATTCTGCAGGCGCTGGACAGCCTGCAGGCTGGCGGAGGCACGGCTGGAGCCGAGGGCATTGAACTGGCCTACCAGTTGGCCCGGGAGCACTTCGACAAGACCGCCGTGAACCGCGTGATCCTCGCCACCGATGGAGACTTTAACCTGGGTGTGAGTGACGACGCCTCGCTCAAGGCAATGATCAGCCGCCAGCGTGAGCAGGGAATCTATCTGTCGGTGCTGGGAGTGGGGCAGGGCAACTACAACGATCAGCTGATGCAGACCCTGGCGCAGAACGGCAACGGCGTGGCGGCCTACATCGACACCCTCAGCGAGGCCCGCAAGGTACTGGTGACCGAGGCCAGCGCCTCGCTGTTTACCATCGCCGAGGATGTGAAGATCCAGGTGGAATTCAACCCGGCCACGGTGCAGGAGTACCGCCTGATTGGCTACGAGACCCGCGCCCTGGAGCGGGAGGATTTCAACAACGATGCGGTGGATGCCGGCGAGATCGGTGCCGGTCACACGGTAACCGCCATCTACGAATTCACCCCGGCGGGTACCGCGCCGCGGATTGAGCCCGGTCGCTATGAAGCCGCAGCCGGCGCCAACGTAGCAACGGCCAGTCACGGCGATGAATGCGCCTTTGTCAAACTGCGCTACAAGCGGCCGGGGGAGAAACAGTCGCAGTTGCTGGAAGTGCCGGTGGCTGCGGGTAATAGCACGGCGCTGTCGGTAACAACGCAACAGGATGTGGATTTTGCCGTTGCCGTGGCTGGTGCAGCGGAGATACTGCGTGGCGGCAAGTACAGCGGCAACTGGACACTGGAAGATGCCATTACTCTGGCGCAACAGAGTAAAGGTGACGATGAGTTCGGTTACCGGGCGGGCTTTATCCAGATGCTGCGGCAGGCGAGCCAGAATCGCAAACTGTAAGTGCGGTCGCCGGCGGGGCATTGCCAGCTCTGGTTGGCAGGAGGGAATGACATGAACAGGGTAGGGCGACGCACATGGCAGTGGCAGATTGTCCTCGCGGGTTTGGCTTCAATACTGCTGGCAGGGTTGGTACAGGCGACCGTGGCGGTCGATCCGTCACAGGCGGCGCTTGATCGCCATGAGGCCTATCTGATGGTGATGGGCGAGGCGACCCCGGCACAGATGACACCGGACGAGCTGGGTCAGATGCAGCTGCTGGACCTGAAGTACGGTCTGGCGGCCGGCGCCAGTAGCTCGGTCTGGTTGCACTCGGTTGGCGATGGTATCCGCTATCGCCTCTCCGGCGACCAAAACACTGACGCAGAGCTGACCTTGCTCTATCGGGACGGCAGCTACCGGGGGCGTATTGAACAGCTCAGCTCGGGCAAGAGCGTGGAGTACCGGCTGTACCCCTTGAAGCGGGTCGACCTCACTTATTACCACGGGCAGCGCTTGCTGCAGCGGGATATGTTTTACAGCCGGCGCGGCAAGATGGACGCTGGATTTGTCCACTGCAGCCTCAGTTATGCTCCGGCGGGGGACAAGGCCGTGACGGTGCGCTCGGATCTTACCGGCAAGCGCAGAACCCTGGGGGTGCTGGCCGACAGTGATCAGGGCGATGTACTGGTCTTCACCCCGCAACCGGAGCGAGGGTTGCCGACGCTGTACTCGATGGAGTATGCACTGGTGGGCAACCAGCGGATCCGTTTTGCCATGTGGCTGGACGGCGCCACGCCGGCCAATCACGGTGATGAGAGCCTGCACGCTTCTCTCGACCGGATTTATGAATGCAAAGCGGATGCGGATGGCAATTTCCAGCCGCCTGAGCCGCTGGGCAATTGGCTGCAGCAACGACTGCAGGCACAACAGGAAAAACAGTAAACTTTTCGGTGCGGTCCTCTGTGGTAGTGGGAGGGTGGTAACCCGCAGCAAGGGTGTAAGGAGTGTGATATGGCAAAGTCAAAGCGGTCACGGTGGTCGGCAGTGATCGGCACTGTGACGGGATTGATGCTGGGCGGATTGGCCGGGGCGGCGAGTGTGCCGGAACTGGATCGCTATGACGCCTACCTGCTGGTCTACACCGGCGTCGATCCTCAACAGCTCACACCGGACGATATGAAACGGGTGGAGTTGTTCGATCTGAAACACCGTCTGGGCGCAGGCAGTGATGGCGCGACCTGGATGGAGTCGATGGATGATGGTTACCGCTTTCGCGCTATGGCCCGCAAGAACGATGACACGGAGTTCGAGCTGATCTATCGCGATGGTGAGTACTTTATGCAGATGGAGCGGCCTTCTGCCCGAAGGCAGGCGGAGTTCCGCCTGCTTCCCCTGCAGCGCGTGGGCCTGGAGTTTTACCGCCAGCGGCGGGTGGGTCAGCGGGAGATGATCTACGACTGGCTGGCGCTGTCGGAACCGGGTTTTGTCAGCTGCGAGCGATCCTATCTCGCAGAGAATGATCGCCTGCTGGCGGTGGCCTACGATGCTGACGGGCGATTGCAGGACGATCGCGACAGGGTGTCGCAGCGTGGCGATCAGCTGGCCTTCACCGCTGAGGCGCGGGATGGGGCACAAGGGGTACCTCACTACCGGCTGGAATATGCTCTGGCCAATGATCCTTCCAGTCGCTTCACCATTTTACTGGACGGGGCTGCCCCGGAAGACTTTGGCAGCGATCGGCTGTTGGGATTTCTGCATCGGGTGTACGAATGCGAGGCGGCCAGTGATGGCACTGTTCAGCCCCGGGAGCCCATGCGCAGCTGGCTGCAGCAGCGTATGGAGGAGCAGCGAGGTCCTCATGAATAGCGAGTCGCTGCGCACGGTTGCGGTGACAGCGCAGCAGGATGGGGACCTGCAACTGCAGCCGGGTCAACGCTACGCCCTGCGTTACGAGATCCTGCAGCTGCTGGGCCGTGATGGCAACGGCGCATGGTATCTGGCGCGGGACCGGCACAGCGGCGAAGAGCTGCGGATCCATATTCAACCACCGAGGAGATAAGACTATTAAACACGCATCGATAGTGGCACTGCTGTGTCTGCTGGCAGTCGGCGCCGATGCCGGCCAGCCAGCCATGCCCGCCTTTGAGCAGTATCCGGCTGCCGTTTCCGGGGCAACCCTGCAACAGGTGGATCTGCAGAGCCATCCGCAGGCGCCCACATTCCGCAGTCGCCTGCAGGCGCTGGAGGGGCGGCCAGCCAACTTCGCCGGTCACTACAGTGTGCAGTACTGGGGCTGCGGCAGTGGCTGCCAGCAGTTTGCCATTGTGGACGTCACCAATGGCCGGGTGTTTATGAACGAGGACTGGTCGGCGTCCTACGGGCTCTGTCACCGGGCCGACAGTAACCTGCTGATCGTCAATCCGGGTGCCCGTGCGCCGGCGCGTATGCAGAGTGTCTATTTCTACTGGGATGGATCACAGTTGCAGCAGGTGTGGCAGGGGCAGCTGGCCGAGGATGAGACGGAGCCGCAGTACCGGTGCGCCGGGGAGGGGTAGCGCCAGTTGTGCAGTAGTGGGTACAGCGGGTGCCTGACTGTCGGCCTCCGGCAGTCAGTGGTGGTGAAAAAGCTTCATCGCCTGCCTGGTCTTGTTCGAATTTTGCTCGTCTTATGGGGCTTTGACGGACATTTTCATGGGGCTCGACCATTGTCACAGGATTTTTTCTCTTTGCACAGGCGCTGACTGGCGCTGTGCCTGTACAGTCCGTCTGTGAGGGGATAAACTAGCGCCTGTTTTTTGACCGGCTGATCGCGCCACTTGGGCGTGGCTGACCGGATGTGAGTCAGGTTGCCGGATTGCCCATGGCTCCGGTGATACAACAGGCAACAGCGTACCCATGAGTATTTCTGTGTTGGCAAGTTTCTCTTCCTTCTGCCGGGGGCGATGGCGTCCCTGAGTCTCTGCTGAGCATCGCTCAGGCCGTTGGGGTGCCTCTGCGCCCGTCGTTTGTTTGTTCGTAAACACAAAGCCAGGAAGGACTCACCATGTCTCCGGAATTATTTTGTCAGTTGGCCGATCAGGGCTATAACCGTATCCCGTTGTACCGGGAAGTGCTGGCTGACCTCGATACGCCCCTCTCCAGCTACCTGAAGCTGGCCCAGGGGCAATACTCCTATCTGTTTGAATCGGTGCAGGGCGGCGAAAAATGGGGGCGTTTCTCCATGATCGGCCTGCCGGCGCGTACCGTGTTGAAAGCCTGCGGTGACCTGGTCACTGTGGAAACCGATGGCCAGGTGGTGGAAGAGCTGCGCTGCGCCGACCCGCTCACCTTTGTGGAAGAGTTCCAGAACCGCTACCGGGTGCCGGAAGTGGAGGGCTTGCCACGCTTTAACGGCGGCCTGGTGGGCTATTTCGGCTACGACTGCGTGCGCTACGTGGAGCCGAAACTGAAAGCCTCGCAACCGCAGGATGTGATTGGTACACCGGATATCCTGCTGATGGTCTCCGACGAGGTGCTGGTGTTCGACAATCTGGCGGGCACCCTGACGCTGATTGTGCACGCCGATCCGGCGCACGCGGAAGCCTACGAGCAGGCCCAGGCCCGTCTCGACCAGCTGGCGCAACAGCTGCATGCCATCACCCCGGATACCGCGCCCATGAAGCTGCACCCGGAGTCGCACCAGGAGGGTAACTTTACCTCCAGTTTTGGCGAGCAGAACTTTCATCAGGCGGTGGATGCCATTAAGGAGTATGTGCTGGCCGGCGACACCATGCAGGTGGTGATCTCCCAGCGCCTGTCGCTGCCGTTTGCCGCCGAGCCCCTCAATCTCTATCGCGCCCTGCGCTGCCTGAATCCGTCGCCCTATATGTATTTCCTCGACCTGGGGGATCACCATGTGGTGGGTTCCAGCCCGGAAATCCTGGCGCGTCTGGAAGATGGCGAGGTCACGGTGCGTCCCATCGCCGGTACCCGGCGTCGCGGCCACACCGCGGAAGAGGACCTGGCACTGGAGCAGGAGCTGGTCAGCGACCCGAAAGAGATCGCCGAGCACCTGATGCTGATTGATCTGGGCCGCAACGATGTAGGCCGGGTGGCGCAGGTGGGCAGCGTGAAGCTCACCGACAAGATGGTGGTGGAGCGCTACTCCCACGTCATGCACATCACCTCCAATGTCACCGGTCAGCTGAAGAGTGGTTTGAGGGCGATGGATGTGTTGCGCGCGGCACTGCCGGCGGGCACCCTCTCCGGGGCGCCGAAGATTCGCGCCATGGAGATTATCGACGAGCTGGAAAGCGAGAAGCGCGGTATCTATGGCGGCGCGGTGGGCTATCTCTCCTGGAACGGCAACATGGACACCGCCATCGCCATTCGCACGGCGGTGATCAAGGACCAGACCCTCTATGTACAGGCGGGTGCCGGCGTGGTGGCGGATTCCGTGCCGGCGCTGGAGTGGAAAGAGACCATGAACAAAGCCCGGGCGATTTTCCGCGCCGTGGATATGGTGTTGTAAGGAGGAGCTGCCCGTGATTTTGATGATTGATAACTACGACTCCTTCACTTACAACGTCGTCCAGTACCTGGCGGAACTGAACGCCGACGTGAAGGTGGTGCGCAACGATGAGATCACCGTTGCCGATATCGAGGCCATGGCGCCGGAGAAGATTGTTATCTCCCCCGGCCCCTGCACGCCCAATGAGGCGGGTATCTCGGTGGAGACCATCAGGACCTTTGCCGGCCGCATCCCGCTGCTGGGTATCTGTCTCGGTCACCAGAGCATTGGCCAGGCGTTTGGTGGCAACATCGTGCGCGCCCGCCAGGTAATGCATGGCAAGCTGTCGCCCATCTACCACGCCGACGTGGGGGTGTTTAAGGGGCTGAAAAACCCCTATCAGGCCACCCGTTACCACTCGCTGGTGATTGAGAAAGAGAGCCTGCCGGAGTGCCTGGAGATCACCGCCTGGACCCAGACCGAAGATGGTCAGGTGGATGAGATTATGGGGGTGCGCCACAAGACCCTGGATGTGGAAGGGGTACAGTTCCACCCGGAGTCGATTCTCACCGAGCACGGTCACGATCTGCTGCGCAATTTTTTGGCGCGCTGAAAGGAGGGTTCTGCGGATGGATATCAAACAAGCACTGGCCAAAGTGGTTGAGCGTCAGGACCTGACCCAGGGTGAGATGAGTGCAGTCATGCGTCAGGTGATGACCGGACAGGCCACCGAGGCGCAGATTGGTGCGCTGCTGGTGGGCCTGCGCATGAAGGGCGAAAGTATCGATGAGATCACCGGTGCCGCTACCGTGATGCGTGAGTTGGCGTCTAGGGTGGATCTCGGTGGTGAACATCTGGTGGACCTGGTTGGCACCGGCGGTGACGGTGCCAACCTGTTTAATGTCTCCACCGCCGCCTGTTTTGTCGCCGCTGCCGCTGGTGCCAAGGTGGCCAAGCACGGTGGCCGTTCCGTCTCCAGTTCCACCGGCAGTGCCGATGTGCTGGAAGCGGCCGGTGTGCAGCTGGATATCACGCCACCGCAGGTGGCCCGCTGTGTGGAAGAGTTGGGCATCGGCTTTATGTTTGCCCCCGCTCACCACAGTGCCATGAAGTACGCCGTCGGCCCGCGTCGCGAGCTGGGCATGCGCACCATCTTTAATATCCTTGGCCCGCTCACCAACCCCGCCGGCGTCAAGCGGCAGGTGATCGGCGTGTTTAACGGTGACCTGTGCGAGCCGCTGGCCAAAGTGCTGGCGCGTCTCGGTGCCGAGCATGTACTGGTGGTGCATGCGAAGGATGGCCTGGATGAGATCAGCCTGGCTACTGAAACCACCGTCGCGGAACTGAAAGATGGCGCGGTGCAGGTCTATAAAATTTTGCCGGAAGACCTCGGCGTGGCATCGCAGTCGCTGGTGGGACTGACGGTGGAGAGTGCGGCTGAGTCGCTGGCGCTGATCCGCGACGCACTGGGCAAGCGCAGTGACGCCCGGGCGCAGAAAGCTGCCGATATTATTGCCCTGAACGCCGGTGCCGCTATCTACGTCAGCGGTGTGGCCGACAGCCTCAAGGCTGGCGTGGCCATGGCGCAGGACGCCATTGGCAGTGGCCTGGCGAAAGAGAAGATTGCCGAATTAGCCGCCTTTACCCTGTGCCAGAAAGAGCACGGCTAACCCTATAGTTAAAGTGGTTGCAGTATGAACAAGATCCCCACGGTCCTGGAAAAGATTATTGCGCGCAAGCGCGAAGAGATTGCCGAGCGCTCGGCGCAGCGCAGTCTGGAAGAGGTTAAAGCACTGGCCGCTGAGCAGCCGCCGGCGCGGGGCTTTGTGGCCTCCATCGAGCGCAAGCTGGAGGCCGGTCAGGCGGCAGTGATTGCCGAGATTAAAAAGGCCTCGCCGAGCAAGGGCGTCATCCGGGAGAATTTTTATCCTTCGGAAATTGCCATCAGTTACGAGAAGGGTGGCGCCGCCTGCCTGTCGGTGCTCACGGATGTGGATTTCTTTCAGGGCGCTGACTGCTATCTGCAGGAGGCCCGCGCGGCTTCCTCGCTGCCGGTGATCCGCAAGGATTTTATTGTCGACGACTATCAGGTGTATGAGGCCCGTGCCATCGGTGCCGATTGCATCCTGCTGATTGTAGCGGTGCTGGAGTTCGACCAGCTGCAACACCTTAACAGCCTGGCCCATGAACTGGGGATGGATGTGCTGGTGGAGGTGCATAACGCCGACGAACTGGAGGATGCGCTGAAGCTGCCCAACCGCCTGATCGGTATCAACAACCGCAACCTGCACAATTTCGAGACCAGTCTCGAGCACACCTTTTCGCTGCTGAGTCGCATCGACGACAGCCGTATTGTGGTGACCGAGTCCGGTATTCACACCATTGATGATGTCATGGCCATGCGCGGCCACAACGTCAACACCTTCCTGGTGGGGGAGGCGTTTATGCGTTGTGATGACCCGGGTGTGAAGTTGCTGGAGATGTTTAACTGATCACGATGGCCGATCGGGTAAGACAAAAAAACGGAGCTATGGGCTCCGTTTTTTTATGCCTGTCGATGACATCGCCAAGAGCTCGCACGTGGGTCGTTTGGGTCTTAAAGCAGCCGCAGCCGCTCGGCATCCTGCTGCATCATGGCGGCGGTGACCTGTGTGCCCTGGTAGATCACCCGCAACTTGCCCTGGGTGTCGATCAGGTAGATATGGCTGCTGTGGGCAATGCCGTTGGTTTCGGCCCCGGGGATACGCTTTACCGACGCCAGGTAGCTGGCGGCCAGGGTGTCGGCGGCGGCATTATCGGCGGGGAACAGTTCCAGCAGGGCGGGGAAGTCCTGTTTGTCCCGCAGCGGTGGCAGTTCGCGGTCGCTGGCGGGGTCGAGGCTGATCCAGACGTAATTCACCTGATCACCCAGTTGCCCGTAAAGCTGTTTGAGGGTGGCCAGTTGGGCGGGGCAGGTTTCGCTGCAGTGGCGATAGCCGAAGGAGAGATAGGTGGGTTTGTCCTGCAGTCCGGAGAGGCTGACCGGGGTGCCGTCGTAGGCGTTGGCGGTGAATTCAGCGGCGCTGCGCTGCAGTGGCATGCCGTGCAGGTCGACGGCTTGCGGTTTGACCAGCGACAGGGCCAGCAGCATGACAGCGGCTACGCCCAGCGCGGTGATAGCGAAAACCCCGTAACTCCGTGAACCTGCCACAGGCATGCTCCCCTGAAGGTGACGGGGCAGTCACGACAGAGACTGCCCTGATTACAGGCGGTGTAGCGGCTGCCCTTAGCGGGTGCCGAACACCACCATGGTCTTGCCCTTGACCGATACCAGCCCCTGATCCTCCAGGGTTTTCAGTACCCGTCCCACCATCTCCCGGGAGCAGCCGACGATACGGCCGATCTCCTGGCGGGTGATCTTGATCTGCATGCCGTCAGGGTGGGTCATGGCGTCGGGCTCTTTGCAGAGATCCAGCAGGGTGCGGGCGACGCGACCGGTAACATCCAGGAACGCCAGGTCGCCGACCTTGCGTGTGGTGTTGCGCAGGCGCTTGGCCATCTGCTTGCCCAGGGCAAAGAGGAATTCGGGATGATCTTCCGTCAGTTCCTGGAATTTGCTGTAACTGATCTCGGCCACTTCGCATTCGGTTTTGGCGCGAACCCAGGCACTGCGAGAGTCCTGCTGTTCAAACAGCCCCATTTCCCCAAAAAAGTCGCCGTCATTCAGGTAGGCGACAATCATCTCACGGCCTTCGTCGTCTTCAATCAGAACGGTGACGGAGCCCTTGATGATGTAATAAAGCGAGTCACTCTTGTCGCCGGCGTAGATCAGTGTGCTTTTGGCCGGGTAGCGACGGCGGTGACAGTGGCTGAGAAATTCGTCCACGTTCTTGATGTGCGGTGTCAATGAAACGGCAACCAATGGATTATCCTCAGTGAAGTGCGGGGCCACAGGCCCGAAGTTTTATACCCTAATCGCTTTTATTTTACTTGCCAACCGCCGGTCTCAAAGCTCTGACGGCTTAACATAATGCCGACGCATTATGTCGGTTATCGAAACGACAGGCCAGACTTGCGTACCTCTGTTCATTCTCTTTGTGAACCCGTTATCTGTCCAGCGCCATTGGGGGTTTGCAAATCTGGTCAAACAATGATCTCCGGGCGTGCCAGTCCTGCGCTCCGGCAGGGCTTTGTGGTAGGCTTGCGCATCCGGATTTTGAGGCCGGCCCCGGCCCGGGCACTGCGGTGCGGCCTACACATAAAGTCGGGGCAGGCACTTACTGATATAGAGGAAGAGGTATGAAGGCAACGGTTAAGTGGGTTGATAACGCCATGTTTCTGGGGGAGTCCGGCAGCGGCCACGCAGTAGTGATGGATGGCCCACCGGATAAAGGCGGTCGCAACCTGGGTGTGCGTCCCATGGAGATGCTGTTGCTGGGCATGGGAGGCTGCGCCTCTTTTGATGTCATGAGCATTCTCTCCAAGGCCCGCCAGAAAGTGCTGGATTGCCGGGTAGAGCTGGAAGCCGAGCGTGCCGAGGGTGTGCCGTCGCCGTTTACCCGCATCGATATGAAGTTCGTCGTGACCGGTGTAGGCCTCAAGGAGGCTCAGGTGAAGCGCGCGGTGGAGCTGTCAGCCACCAAATACTGTTCTGCCACCATTATGATGGAAGCGGCTGGCGTGGCCGTGACTCACGGTTATGAAATTGTCGAGGCGGAGCTCTGAGTGACTCCTGTCGGAGGCGGCCGCCCGGCAGCCTCTGCCCCGCGGCCTGAGGTCGTGGCCTGAGGTCAGACGCGGTAACTGGTCTTGGTCATGGCCCTGGAGACCAGGCTCATCAACCCTTTTACCGGCTTCGGAAAGCGCACACCACCCGCCTGCAGGGCGGTGTGGGCGTGACGGGCCTCGTCATCAAGCATCACTTCCACCACCGCCCGGCTCTTCTGGTCGTCGGCGGGCAGCTCCTGCAGGTGACTCTGCAGGTGGCGACATACCTGATCTTCGGTAGCGGCGACGAAACCCAGGCTGATACGGTCTGACAGCAGGCCCGCGGTAGCACCGATACCAAAGGAGAGGCCGTACCACAGGGGGTTGAGTACCGAGGTGTGGCTGCCGAGGTTGTGAATGCGCTCCTGGCACCAGGCCAGGTGATCCACCTCTTCGTCGGCCGCCTGCTCCATTTCACGTCGTACTGCCGGCAGTTTGGCGGTGAGAGCCTGACCCTGATAGAGCGCCTGGGCGCAGACTTCTCCGGAGTGATTCACCCGCATCAGGCCGGCAGCGTGTCGGCGTTCGGCAGCGCTAAGCTCCGCTTCGGCGTGGGCCGTGGCGGGGGAGGGGCGGGTGTGGCTCACCTTGCCCGGCGCCAGGGTGCGCAAGGCCTTGTCTGCCTGCGAGAGCAGTTCGTCGAGGACGGAGAGTTGGCGCTGGGACATGGGCTTCAACCTGCGGGTGCATGAAGGGCCATTGTAACCAACTTGGGCGACGTCTGAAATTGACAGAACGCAAATTGGGTTTCCAGCCGCCAGGGACTCCGCGACCTGTGCTACAGCGCTGCGTTACCGGCGACGATGCTGGCACTGTCCGCCACCGGCACCTGCCGGGTCATGGCCTGACGCAGGGTCAGCTCTTCCGCCAGGCAAATCTTGAGGCTCTTTTCACTGATGGGTTTGTGCAGCTGGCGGCTGATACCGGCCTGACGGGCACGCAGCTCACCGGGACCATCGTTGACGCCGGTAAGCATGACGATCACCGGTGCCCCGGCCCGCTGCAGCTGTTCCGCCAACTGCAGCCCGTTCATGGCGGGGAGGTCGAAATCCAGTACCACGGCATCGAAACATTCGCCTTCGCGGGTGGTTTGGGCCAGCAGGTTGAGGGCCTCCTCGGCGCTGGGCGCCGCCGACACCTGCATGCCCCAGTTGCCGGCGCGCTGGCTCAGCAGCAGGCGACTGGAGCGGTTGCCATCCACCACCAGCAGACGCTTTTTCTGCAGCAGGCGATCGTAGTGATGTTCATGGTGTTGCAGCAGGGAGTAGCGCGGCAGCACCAGCTGGCATTCATACAGCACGGTGCTCCCCGTCTCGGGTGTGATGGTGATGTCGCCCTCCAGCAATCGCGCCAGTGCGCATGCCATACGCCAGTTGCGGTGCAGGGTATCGCTGTCGGCAGCGTCGCGCTCGTCGTAGTGCTCCTGCAACAGGCGGATTTCCGCTTCGTCCAGGGTGCTGTTGTTATCGCGGATCTGCAGCAGCCATTGGTGCCTCCCGTCGGCGCGTACCAGCTGCAGGTCAATTTCGCCCCGTTGACTGAACCATAGCACCACCTCCAGAACGGTACCGAGGATCTGCTTCAATCGCTCGGGATCGCCTTTGGTGAGGGTCGGTGTCTTGGGGTTGTGATGGTAGATAAAGCGGATTTTACGTTCTTCGGCCCGCAGGCGGGCATCTTCGCAGAGGGTGTTGAGCAGGTGCTCGAAGTCGAAGGGCACCACATTGGGTGACAGGCTGCCCTTCTCCAGCGAGCGCCAGTCGTGAATGCGGTTGAGCCATTTCAGCAGCCCTTCTCCGGCGCGCCGCAGGGTGTTGACCTGTTCCATCTGGGAGCGGCTGAGCGGACTCTCCAGCAGCAGCTCGGCGGTGCCCACCATGCCGCTCAAGGGGGTCCGCAGTTCCCGCTCGGCCTGTTTCAGCGTGTTGGTGTACTGCCGGCGCAGGCGCGCGTGCAGGGCGCGCTGGTAGTGCTGTTGCAGGCGACGCTGGGCTGAATTAATGGAGATGCGGATTACCGCATAGGTACAGAAGGTGGCATCGATGATGGCCAGCAACAGGCTCAGCCAGTAAGCCGCCAGGGGTTGTGTTGTCTCCGCTTGGGGGAACCACCAGTAGCAGACGCTGGCGACGGTGATCAGTGCCAGTTTCAGGCGCCCGGTCTGGGTGGCGAGCGGGGCTCCCTGCAGGCCCAGCTGTAGCAGGTAGAGAGCGGACAGTGTCATGCTGGCGAAGAACAGCCAATGACTGTCAAACAGGTGTGCCTCCTGCCGGCCCGGCAGCAGCGCCAGGGCTGCCAGCAGAATCAGCTGGACGCCAACAAACAGCTGCTGATAACGGTGGGGCGGTGCTGTGTCTGCAGGCCAGCGCAACACCAGGCAGAGCTGGGTGCTAATGGCCAGCAGCATAAAGGTACGGGGGTTCAGCCAGTGTGGTGCCAGGTTCAGCTGGCCGTGAGACTCCACCCAGCTGGCGCCGATCAGCAGACTGATGCTGGCAATCTGCAGCGCCAGCCACAGGTTGAGTTTCTCTTTCTGTGACCAGGCCTGGGCCAGGTTAATCACTACCAGCATCACCAGCGCACCCAGCAGTGCCGCGGTGGATGTATCAGTGACGGTGTTGACCGTGTTGTCGAACAGGTACTGAAAGGTATCGGATGCGTTGGCGCTGTGCGCGACTGTACACGTCAGCAGAATGAGCAACAGGCGGCTTGCACCGGCGTAGCGCGGGGGCGTGGGGAGCATAGCGACCGTCTCGGTTATTGTTATAGGGAGGGGGTCGAATCCAGAGGCGGATGCTAGCTTGCCAGCCCGGGGCTGTGAACCGGGTTTTTAGATGGTTTTGCAATAAGAGGGCAGCTGCCCGACGTAATGCCGGGCAGCTGGGGGGAGCGCGGTATCAGTCCTGCTGTTCGCGAGCGATGGCGCGATAGCCGATATCGTTGCGGAAGTAGACGTCAGCCCACTGGATCTGTTGCACCAGTTCGTAGGCTTTCTGCTGGGCTTCGGTAACGCTGGTGCCCAGGGCTGTGGCGCAGAGCACGCGGCCGCCGTTGGTCACCACCTCGCCGTCCACCAGCTTGGTGCCGGCGTGGAACACTTTCTTGCCTTCACTCTCCGCCGGAATGCCGGAGATAACATCACCCTTGCGGTAGTCGCCCGGGTAGCCGCCGGCGGCCAGTACCACGCCCACGGCGCAGCGCGGATCCCACTCGGTGGTCTTGTCGGCCAGCTTGCCATCGATGGCGGCGTTGCAGAGGTCCACCAGGTCGGACTGCAGGCGCAGCATGATGGGCTGGGTCTCCGGATCGCCGAAGCGGCAGTTGTACTCGATCACTTTGGGGGTGCCGTCGGCCATGATCATCAGGCCCGCATACAAAAAGCCGGTGTAGTCATTACCTTCAGCGGCCATGCCGTTGACGGTGGGGTAGATCACCTCGTCCATCACTCGCTGATGGATCTCGGCAGTGACTACCGGAGCCGGGGAGTAAGCACCCATGCCACCGGTGTTGGGGCCGCTGTCCTGGTCGCCAACGCGCTTGTGGTCCTGGCTGGTGGCCATGGCCACGACGTTCTTGCCATCCACCACCACAATGAAGCTGGCTTCTTCGCCATCGAGGAACTCCTCGATCACCACGCGACAGCCGGCGTCGCCGAAGGCATTGCCGGAGAGCATATCGGTAACCGCTTCTTCGGCCTGCTGCAGGGTTTCAGCCACAATCACGCCTTTGCCGGCGGCCAGACCGTCGGCTTTCACTACGATAGGGGCACCTTTTTCACGCAGGTAGGCCAGGGCCGGCTCCACCTCGGTGAAGTTCTGGTACTCGGCCGTGGGGATGTTGTGGCGGGCGAGGAAGTCCTTGGTAAAGGCCTTGGAGCCCTCCAGTTGCGCGGCGCCTTTGGAGGGGCCAAAGCAGCGCAGGCCCTGCTCGGTGAAGTAGTTCACTACACCACCCACCAGTGGCGCTTCGGGGCCGACAATGGTGAGGCCGCAATCGTTGGCGCGGGCAAACTCCGCCAGCTTGGCAAAGTCCATAACGTCGATGGCGACGTTCTGCAGACCGGGCTCGGTGGCGGTGCCGGCATTGCCGGGGGCGACGAAGACGGTTTCTACGGCCGGGTTGCGGGCAGCTTTCCAGGCCAGGGCGTGTTCGCGACCGCCGTTACCGATGACTAATACGTTCATAGTGTTTTCCCTTATACGCTGGGATGTGCAGTAATCTGCTGGTTGCTGTTACGCCCTTGAGAGCGCAACAACACAACTCAAAAAACAAACAAAAGGGGGCTCTTGCAGCCCCCTCGGTAACTCAGTGACGGAAGTGACGCATGCCGGTGAACACCATCGCCATGCCGTGCTCGTCCGCAGCCGCGATCACTTCGTCATCGCGCATGGAGCCGCCAGGCTGGATCACCGCACTGATGCCCACCTTGGCGGCATTGTCGATACCGTCGCGGAAGGGGAAGAAGGCGTCGGATGCCATAACCGCACCTTTCACTTCCAGACCGGCATGCTCGGCCTTGATGGCGGCGATGCGGGCGGAGTTCACGCGGCTCATCTGGCCGGCGCCCACACCGATGGTGCGGCCGTCTTTGGCGTAGATAATGGCGTTGGACTTGACCATCTTCGCCACCTTCCAGGCGAACAGCAGTTCGTCCATTTGCTCAGCGCTTGGCTGTGCTTTGGTGACCACTTTCAGGTCGGCCTTGTTGACCATGCCGTTGTCTTTTTCCTGGATCAGCAGGCCGCCGTTCACGCGCTTGTAGTCGAACGCGGTGGGGCGCTCGGCGCCCCACTCGCCACACTCCAGCAGGCGTACGTTTTTCTTGGCAGACACTGCTTCGGCGGCTGCGGCGGAAACTTTCGGGGCGATGATCACTTCGGAGAACTGCTTGTTGACGATCAGCTGAGCGGTCTCGGCATCCAGCTCGCGGTTGAAGGCGATGATCCCACCGAAGGCGGATTCAGGGTCGGTGGCAAAGGCCAGTTCGTAGGCGGTCTTGATATCGGCCGCTACGGCAACACCACAGGGGTTGGCGTGCTTGACGATGACACAGGCGGGCTCGTCGAACAGCTTGACGGTTTCCAGTGCCGCGTCGGTATCGGCCACGTTGTTGAACGACAGCTCCTTGCCCTGGATCTGGGTGGCGGTGGCAACAGAGGCTTCCGGCGCGTCGGCTTCGACGTAGAAGGCGGCCTGCTGGTGCGGGTTTTCGCCGTAACGCATTTCCTGCGCCAGCTCGTACTGCACGTTGTAGGTGTTGGGGAAACTGCGGGCTTCGTTGCTGGTGTTGCGGGCGCCGAAGTGGTTGGCAATCATGCCGTCGTACTGGGCGGTGTGCTCAAATGCCTGCACCATCAGGTCGTAACGGGTCTCGTAACCGAGGGCGCCGTCGTTGGCGTTCATCTCTTCCAGCACTGTGTCGTAGCTGTGGGCGTTGACGACGATGGCCACATCTTTGTGGTTCTTGGCGGCGGAGCGCACCATGGTTGGACCGCCGATGTCGATGTTTTCGATGGCGGTGGGCAGGTCACAGTTGGGGTCGGCAACAGTGGCCTTGAAGGGGTAGAGGTTGACCACAACCATGTCGATGGGCTTGATGCCGTGCTCGCCCATGACGGCGTCATCGGTGCCGCGACGGCCGAGGATGCCGCCGTGCACTTTCGGGTGCAGGGTTTTGACGCGGCCGTCCATCATTTCCGGGAATCCGGTGTAGTCGGACACTTCCACTGCCGGGACGCCGTTGTCCTTGAGCAGTCGGTAGGTGCCACCAGTGGAGAGGATTTCCACGCCGAAGCCATTCAGGGCCTGGGCAAATTCCACGATGCCGGTTTTGTCAGAGACACTGATGAGAGCGCGCTGAACCTTAACAAGTTGAGTCATGGGTGCTTCCGTTGTCGAAAGTTACAGAGTCGAAGGCGGATGTTGAATAAGTGTGGCTCAGCGAGCGGCCCTTATCGAACATCAGACCTCTTTGGGAATTCGTTACTGCTTTACGCTTGTGTTTTAAACGAAGAAGGGCGAGACATGCTCACCCTTTCCGCAAATTGGCGCGTTGCTGTCTTACAGCAGGCCGTACTGCTTGAGTTTCTTGCGCAGGGTGCCACGGTTGAGGCCCAGTACCTGTGCCGCCTTGGTCTGGTTGTGACGGGTGTACTTCATGACCACTTCCAGCATCGGCGCTTCCACTTCCGCCATCACCAGGTCGTAGACAGCACTGACAGACTGGCCGTCCAGGTGCTTGAAGTAGTTGCTCATGGCCTGTTCCACACAGTCACGCAGCGACTGGTTCTGGCTGGCAGCGGGAGTGGGTTCGGTGATAGGGCTGGTCAGTTCAATTGGCGCATCAGCCATTAGCGCTTCAGCAGTGTTCATGCCGCTTTATCCTCTTTCGTTATCAGCTGTTCAAAAAAATTCTGAACGCTGGCGTATTGCTCTTGAGCATTTTCAATGTGATTGAATGTCTGGCGAAAATCCTCGCTTCCGGCGAGGGTTTTCAGGTACCACCCGACGTGCTTGCGGGCAATTCTTGCGCCCATAAAGTCACCGTAGAAGTGGTGCAGCTCACGCAGATGAGCCAGCAAAATTGACCGGACCTCGTCAGCCGTTGGCGGTTGCAGAGTTTCTCCGGTCGTCAGGAAATGGGTAATTTCCCTGAAAATCCAGGGCCTGCCCTGAGCGGCACGCCCCACCATGACCGCCTGCGCACCAGTGCGTTGCAGCACCTCGCGGGCCTTCATGGGTGAATCGATATCACCGTTGGCAATCACCGGAATGGTCACGGCATCGACAATGGCGGCAATAGTGTCGTATTCGGCTTCGCCCTTATAGGCGCAGGCGCGGGTGCGACCGTGCACGGCGAGGGCGGCAATACCGTTCTCCTCGGCAATGCGGGCAATGCGTACACCGTTGCGTTGGTCCGGGCTCCAGCCGGTGCGAATCTTCAGGGTCACCGGTACGTCCACGGCGGCGGTAACCGCACCGAGGATATCGGCCACCAGTTGTTCGTCACGCAGCAGCGCCGAGCCGGCGGCTTTCTTGCAGACCTTTTTCGCCGGGCAGCCCATATTGATGTCGATAATCTGGGCGCCACGCTCGACGTTCATGCGCGCGGCCTCGGCCATCATGAACGGATCACCACCGGCGATCTGTACGGAGCGGGGCTCGGCCTCGCCACTGTGGTTGAGTCGGGTCTGCGATTTGCGGCTGTGCCAGAGGCTGGTGTCGCTGGTGACCATCTCGGAGACCACCAGTCCGGCTCCTTGCTGTCGACACAACTGGCGGAAAGGGCGATCGGTTACGCCCGCCATGGGCGCCAATACCACCTGCTTTTCAATGTGGTAAGGACCGATATGAAACAAGATGCACCCCAAGTGTAACCAGTGCGGTGTGAGCCGCTTTTTCGAACCGTCTGACTGACCGCCGGGGCGCTGTTGCGAGCCGGGGCGGTTCAGAAAGGGGGGCTATGATACCCGCGATAAGCGCTGCTTTAAAAGCACAATT
Organism: Pseudomaricurvus sp. HS19; assembly: GCF_009857815.1. Taxonomy (GTDB): domain Bacteria; phylum Pseudomonadota; class Gammaproteobacteria; order Pseudomonadales; family Cellvibrionaceae; genus Pseudomaricurvus. Next base: position 35,875 of record NZ_WVVW01000010.1, read on the forward strand.
TGCACAGATTGCTGAAAAAATAGGCGTTGACAGGGGCGGGAAAATAGACATTCCTTGCCCCTGCCGGAAGAGCCTTGCAGGGGCTTGCCGACAGGGCAATTTCGGTCCTGTTGAGTACGGTTTTTGGTGTGGTTCAGGGTGTGTCGGTGGGGATGTGTGCCGTGTAGTTGACCGCATCGGCGCCCGGGTCAACCAGCTCCAGGGAAATGTGCACCGGTTGTCCCGGTGGCATCATGGTGGCGCCGGCCAGTTCGCCGCCCAGGTACTCCCGTGGTGTGAAGCGACGGGCGGCCAGCTGCTCGCCATGCAGGCTGCTGAAGGCAAGCACGAAATCGGGGAAAGGCTGTTCAAAGCCGGCGGTATTCAGCAGGATGCTGTCCACCACCAGGGCGCCCTGGGTGCGTGGATGGCTGCGTACCACCAGGTTGTAGGCCTTGACCTTCTCGGGAGCGTAGAGCGAAGGCAGCTGGCAACCGATCAGCGGGCAGACCTGAGCGTAGACGTTGCGCCAGGGTTGCTGGCGGCTGAGGTCGTCAAAGCGATACCAGCCGTACTGAGCGGCCAGCACCAGCAGAGCCAGCAGGCTCAGGCTGCCCCACAGTAGCCGCTTCGGCCAGGGCGAGGCCGGCGGGTGCCAGTCCATCTCCACCGGTGCCGGTGCAATAGCGTCAACAAACGATGTGCGTTCGGCGGTGGCGGGACGCGGTTCGGGATCGCCGGCGAGGCGGAAGAGGGGTTCGTCATTGTGATGTGACTCTCCCAGCTCCTGCAGCAGGTGATCGTCATCCTCTTGCTCTTCTTCGACGTGAAAGCTGCCGGCGTCATTGCGGTCGTAGTTGTGGAGCTGGTCATTGTCCCCAGCTTCTGTGCCGAATGAGGTGAGCTCACCGAAATCTGTCGGGCTGAGGGAGCTGTCCAGGTCGTCGGTGTCGCGGAACTGGTGCTGCAGCGACTGCATGTCGTCATCAGGGTCTGACCCTGACTCTGAATTCGGGCTCTGCTCTTCCCCTTCGATCTCCTCCAGCAGGTTGAGGGCCCATGATTCGTCCGAGTGGTCATCGTTGCGGGTTTCACGCATTCTGGCCGGACGATCAAACAGGGAGCCTTTCCGCCCCTGCGCTTCCTCGAGGAAGGCGTCGCTCAGCTCACCGAGGTGGAGGTCGTCGCCGTCATCCTTGTCCATGTCGTCCGAAATCAGCTCATTGTCATCCAGGTCCGGATGGTCGTCTGCGCCGGAGTCTTCGTAGGCATCATCCCAGCGATGGGGGTCAAAACGGTCGCCGCCTGATCTGCTGAACCCCTCTTCGCTGTTGTCGGGGGCGAAGACGTCGTCGGAGTCGAAAGGCGAGGTTGCCGCTGCGGGGGCTGCGTCCGGTGTGGCCGCGGCAGCCTCTTCCAGGTGATCCAGGGCGCGAAAAATTTGCAGGCAGGAGCCGCAGCGCACCGCGCCCTTGGCGGTTTGCAGCTGGGCATCGGTAACGCGAAAGGAGGTGCTGCAATGGGGGCAGCAGGTGATCCGCTCGGCCATGCGCTTGAAGGTTCCCTGGAGATTATCGGCAGCGGCAGAGTTTAGTCCTTCCTCTGACGGGGGTAAACAGATGCCGCTGGCGGCTGCCGCGATCTATGATCTGGTAGCCTGTTTCCGCTCTTATTCGGCCGCTGCGCGTTTACGGGCGCTGAGACAGACCCACTCATCCTGCAGGCGCGGGGCATCAAATTCGAACCAGGGGCGATAGGCTGCCATCACTGTCTCCGCCTGGGTGGCGAGAATGCCGGACAGGCAGAGTCGGCCGCCGGCGGCGGTCAGGTCGCTGAGGGTGGGGGCCAGTTCTACCAGCGGGCCGGCCAGGATGTTGGCCAGCACAATATCCGCCGGTGCCGGAGGGCAGTCCTGTGGCAAACAGACCGGAAAGCGCTCCGGGGCAATGCCGTTGCGGCGGGCATTTTCCTCGCTGGCGATCAGCGCCTGGGGATCGATGTCGGTGCCGGTGACCTTGTCGGATCCCAGCAGCAGGGCGGCAATACCGAGGATGCCGGAGCCGCAGCCAAAGTCGATCACGCTGGTGTTCTGCAGGTCGGACTGCTGTGCCAGCCACTGCAGGCACATGAAGGTGGTGGGGTGGGTGCCGGTACCGAAGGCCAGTCCCGGGTCCAGCATCAGGTTGACCGCTTGCGGCTCCGGAGGCTCCAGCCAGCTGGGGCAGATCCAGAGGTCGCCGCCGCAGTGGATGGGGTGGTAGTTCTGCATCCATTCCCGCTCCCAGTCACGATCTTCCAGCTGCTCCCACTGGTGCTGGGGCAGGGCTGTGCCGAGCACGCTGCTGGCGATGTGGGTAGCGATGTCGGTATCGATGCTGGCGTCGAACAACGCCGTCACCCGGGTCTGGTCCCACAGTGGCGTCTCACCCAGTGCCGGCTCCAGAATGGGTTGGTCGGCGTTATCCTGCAGGGTAACGGAAACCGCGCCGGCGGCCAGCAGGGCATCTTCGACCGCTTCGGCCTGTTGGCGGCTGGTATCGACTCGCAATTGCAGCCAGGGCATGGCAACTCCTTGGGGATAACGTGCGGGATTGGGCTTTTTCTGGGGCTCAGGAGGCGGACGCGCGGCTACCCATTGGCGCCAGGCGGGTACGTACCCGTTCGATGATGGCAGCGGCGTTGAGGCCCACTTCATCCAGCAGCGCCTGATGTTTGCCGTGATCCACAAAGCGGTCCGGCAGGCCAAAAGGCATCACCGGCGTGTTGAACCCCTGTTCGGCCAGGTACTCCATGACTGCGGAGCCTGCGCCACCGGCGGTACTGTTCTCTTCCAGCGTGACCAGCAGTTCGTGGCTGGCGGCCATCTGACTGATGAGCTCGCGATCCAGTGGCTTCACAAAACGCATGTCGCAGACCGTGGCGTTCAGCGTCTCGGCGGCTTCCAGGGCGGCCGGCAGCAGGGTGCCAAAGTTGAGGATGGCGACCCGCTCGCCATGACGGCGCAGCAGGCCTTTGCCGATCTCCACGGTGGCCAGGCCGGTGTCGATCACTGTGCCGGGCCCGGTGCCGCGGGGATAGCGAATGGCGGCGGGACCGGCGAATTGGTAAGCGGTGGAGAGCAGCAGGCGGCACTCATTTTCGTCGCTGGGGGCGGCGATCACCAGGTTGGGGATGCAGCGCAGGAAGCTGAGGTCGAAGCTGCCCGCGTGGGTGGGGCCGTCTTCGCCCACCAGGCCGGCGCGATCGATGGCAAAGGTCACATCCAGGTTCTGGATGGCAACGTCGTGCACCAGCTGGTCGTAGGCGCGCTGCAGGAAAGTGGAGTAGATGGCCACCACCGGCTTCTGCCCCTCGCAAGCAATGCCTGCGGCCAGGGTTACCGCGTGCTGCTCGGCAATGGCGACGTCGTAGAAACGGTCGGCGTAACGCTCGGCAAAATCCACCATGCCGGAGCCTTCACACATGGCGGGAGTAACGGCCACCAGCTTGTCGTCCGCGGCCGCCATATCGCACAGCCACTGACCAAAAATATCCTGGTACTTGGGCTTTTTCGCCACTGGTACCGCCACCTGAACCTTGGGCTTGGGCTCGATTTTGTTAAGCGCGTGATAGCCCACCGGATCTTCTTCGGCCGGTACAAAGCCTTTGCCCTTGCGGGTGATAATGTGCAGCAGTTTCGGGCCGGGCAGCTCGCGCAGGTTGCGCAGGTCGTGGGTGAGACGATCCAGGTCGTGGCCGTCGATGGCGCCAATGTAATAGAAGCCCAGTTCTTCAAACAGGGTGCCGGGGGACACCATGCCTTTCATGTGTTCTTCGGTTTTACGGGCCAGCTCCCAGGCTTGTGGAATCTTGGAGAGCACACGCTTGCTGTTCTCCCGCAGGCCGGTGTAGAACTTGCTGGCCCAGATCTTGGAGAAGTAGTTGGCCAGCCCACCGACGTTGCGGGAGATGGACATGTTGTTGTCGTTTAGCACCACCAGCAGGTCGGTTTCTGTGTGCGCTGCGTGGTTGAGGGCCTCAAAGGCCATGCCGGCGGTCATGGCGCCGTCGCCAATCACTGCCACATGCTTGCGGTCGCTGCCGGCCATCTCCGATCCCAGTGCCATGCCCAGGGCGGCACTGATGGAGGTGCTGGAGTGGCCCACGCCAAAGGTGTCGTAGTCGCTCTCGCTACGCTTGGGAAAGCCGGCCAGCCCGCCCTGCTGGCGCATGCTGTGCATCTGCTCGCGGCGACCGGTGAGAATCTTGTGGGGGTAGGTCTGGTGACCCACGTCCCAGACGATGCGGTCTTCCGGGGTGTTGTAGCAGTAGTGCAGGGCGATGGTGAGCTCCACCACACCCAGGCCTGCACCGAAATGGCCGCCGGTCTGGCCGACGCTGTAGAGCAGGTATTCGCGCAGTTCCCGCGCCAGCTCCGGCAGCTGCTTTTCCTCCAGGCGGCGCAAATCTTCCGGAGTGGTAACGGTATCCAGAAGTGGGGTAACTGGCCGGGACAGGGGGATCTCTTTAAACATCAGGTTGGCAGGCTGCTTTCGGGCTGATAGAGGGGGAATTCTAGGGGGATAGGCCCCACTTGCCTAGTGCTAATGCCACTTATGGGGGCAAGCGGCCGGTCGCGTCACTTGCCCCGCTCGACAATATAGCGGGCCAGCTGACGCAGCTGCTCTGCCTCGTTGCCAAGGGCATCGCAAGCGGCCAGGGCCTGGTTCAGCAGGTCCCGGGCCTTGGCGCGGGCACCATCCAGCCCCAGCAGAGATACATAGGTGGGCTTGTTGTGGGAGATATCGGAGCCCTGGGGTTTGCCCAGGGTGGAGGTGTCAGCCACCACATCCAGAATGTCATCCTGCACCTGGAAGGCGAGGCCGATGGCATCGGCGTAACGGGCGAGGCTGGTCAGCTGTTGCTCGCTGGCGCCGGCGCTGATGGCCCCCATCAGCACGGCGGCCTTGATCAGGGCGCCGGTTTTGAGGTTGTGCATGTGTTGCAGCTGCTCCAGCGTCAGTTGCTGGTTTACCGCCGCCAGGTCAATGGCCTGGCCTCCCACCATGCCAGCGGGGCCGGCGGCGGTAGCCAGCTGTGCCATAAGCTGGGCGCGGGTGGCGGCCTCAATACCGGGTGCGGTGGCCAGCAGCTCAAACGCCAGTGCCTGCAGGCCGTCGCCGGCGAGAATGGCGGTGGCTTCGTCAAAGGCGATGTGGCAGGTGGGCTGGCCGCGGCGCAGGTCGTCATCGTCCATGGCCGGCAGGTCGTCGTGGATCAGACTGTAGGCGTGGATGGCCTCCAGGGCACAGGCCGCGGCATCGGTGGCGGTGTTGATGCCGCCCACCGCCATGGCGGCGGCGTAGGTCAGCAGTGGGCGCACCCGTTTGCCGCCGCTGAGAAGGCTGTACTTCATGGCGGCCAGCAGCTGCGGAGCGCCGCAGTGATCGCGCTCCATCCACTCGGTCAGGGCGGTATCGCAGCGCTGCTGGCTGCTCTGCAGAAACTCGTTAAAAGCCGGATTCATCGGGGTGGGTCTACTCAGTAGCGATCGGTCAGGTCAGTAGCGACTGGACAGGTCGGTGCAGGTCAGGCGGGATCCTGCTCGTCATCAAGGGGCAGGGCGGTAAGCTGCCCCTGTTCTTCCAGCAGCAGTTGTACTTTCTGCTCAGCCTCGGTCAGGCGGGTCTGGCATTCGCGGGTCAGGCGGATACCGGCTTCGAAGGCGGCCAGGCTCTCTTCCAGGCTCAGCTCGCCTTTCTCCATTTCTGTCACCAGCGCTTCCAGCTGCTGCAGAGACTGCTCAAAATCGGCGGCTTTTTTCTTGGTGGCCACAGGGGGACCTCGTCGACAGATTGGGAAGTGCGAACCCTACCGAAGGGCGCATGGCAGGTCAACGCTCCCGGGCTTTGGGGGCCGGCGCTGGGCGGGCGGCCTATGCTGGGTTATGCGCCAATTGGTAAGGCCGGTTTTGTGAGACATGTCTCACAAAACAGAAAGTGAATGTCGCCTTTTACTTCTTTTAAATTGGTCTATCATTATCAGTGTTGCAGGAAGCAACACAGGGATGCCCGGTACAGACCGGTTACAGGGATAGAGGGACGCCAGCGGCAGGGAAAGGAACGTAGCTGCAAACACAAGGGACTTAGGGTAACGCATAGGCAAAGCACCTGTGAGTATGAGGCCCCGTCGGCAGGATGCCGGCGGGGCTTTTTTATGCCCGGGTGATAGCGGTTTGACAGGGCGCCCCTGTGCACAACCGGCCACCGTCCGGAGAGACGCTTGACAGTTGCCAGTGGCTGGCGGATATTGCATCGGACTGTTTAAAACCTGTTCAGATGGAGGGCTCGCCTTCTTCTGCAATACCCCGATAAGGGTTGGCTGTTCAGGCCGGCTCGCGGCCACCGGGTCGCTTTCGGATTGTCGTCGCGGCAGTAGCCGTCACCGGGCAACAGCCCATCTCCCCCGCCGATTCAGCTTCGTGATCTTTTTTCTGGTCATCCCGTTCCCAGGAGAATGCCGAGTATGAGTGATGCCCGTATCCTTCGCCTCAATGCCGCCGGTCAGCCCCTGGAGTGGGTGGAGTGGCAGATGGCAGCCTGTCTTTACGCCCGCGAGCTGGTGCTCTGGAGCCTTGGCGGGGTGGTGCGCTCCGTCAGGGGCGGGCACAACCGCTTTACCGGGCGCCTGAGTACGATGCAGCTGCCGGCCATTATCGCCTGTGGTGGCAGCCGTCTGGCCCCCCATCGCAGCGCACCGGCGCTGAACAATCCGGCGCTGTTTGCCCGCGACAATCACCAATGTCTCTATTGCGGCGGCTATTTTCATCGCCGGGAGCTTTCCCGGGATCATGTCATGCCCCGCAGCCGTGGCGGCAGGGATCGCTGGGAAAATGTGGTGGCCGCCTGCCGCCGCTGCAACCAGCGCAAGGGTAATCGCCTGTTGCAGGAGACGGATATGGAACTGATTGCCCTGCCTTATCGCCCCAATCCGGCCGAATACCTGGCCCTGGTCAACGGCAGCCGCATCCGCGAGGACCAGGTGGCTTACCTGCGGCCGCAGTTCAATCGTCTTACACACTTGTAACCCGCTCACGGCTGGGGGATGCTGCGGCCGGAAATACATCTGTTGGGGGAGATTTGCTGATGCTCAATCGCCGGACGCTGCTGCCGGGGTTATTGCTGGGGCTGTGGGTAGCTTTGCCGGCCATGGCCTGCGAGCCGCGCACGTCACTGGAGCAGGTCTATTGTCAGTTGCAGGCCCGGGGTGAGACGCTGCCCGCCTGGGCCGATTTTCGCCGCAATCCGCCGTCCACCCAGCGCCTGTTGCTGAGCCGCCCCGCACACCGTGCCGGCCTGCAGTTGCCGGATGCGGAGCCTGTCTCCGGGTTGCCGGAGCACCCGGCTGCACCGCCGATTGTAACGCAGGAGACTGTCAGAGAGGCGGCGCCTGCGGTGGTGCCACAGAAGAACTGCCGCTTGCAACGATACTCCCTGTTGTGTGGTGACCAGGAGTTCAAGCTCAGTGGCAACCTGCCCAACAGCCGCCTTGAAGAGGGGGCGCTGGAGACGGGTAACCAGCTGTTGCTGGAGGAGGTGGCCAGTAGCGATCGCGCGGACATGATCGACAACTACCGGCGCTATATTGAGGCCATGCTCTCCATAGGGCTGGGGGCCTCGACCATGAGTTACACCAAGTTTCACCACGTCTGGCGCAGCGCCGCAGAGCGGGGTGAAAGCCCCTCCCGGCGTTTTGCCCGTATGTTCGAGTACCTGAAGAGCGACAAGCAGCGGCTGGCGGTGCAGAACCGCTATGGCTCGGCCCTGCCGCGGGATATCAGCTGGTGCAGTCCGCTGGGAGAGCTGTTGTGGGTGTGTGACCAGAAGGAGAGCAACTGGGTCTACGTGCGGCGCTAGGCGGGATTGAGGGCCCTGGTCTGATCCATATCCCTGATCCATATCAAAGGCGGGCAGGGGTTGCTGGTGGTTGTCGCCGTATACTTTTTGCTATTCTGCCGGACATTGAAAAAAGGCCGCTGTGCCGCAGAAGAATTCGAACGCCTGTATATTAAAACAACCGCTGGAGAGAGAAGATGAAACTGTCCCTGATGATTTCCACCCTGGCTTTGGCCGCGTTGCCCGTTATGGCCCAGGCTGCAGACCTGGAAGCCGGTAAGCAGAAAGCCACCACCGTGTGTGCCGCCTGTCACGGTGCTGATGGCAAGGCCATGATTCCCATGTACCCCAATCTCGCGGGCCAGAATGCCCAGTACCTCGAGATGGCCATCAAGGCATACAAGAATGGTCAGCGTACCGGTGGTCAGGCGCCGATTATGACCGGTATGGCCGCGCCCCTGAGCGATGCCGATATTGCCAACGTGTCGGCTTATTACGCCTCCCTCAAGTAAGTTGGGGTTATTGTTTCACTGTTGAAAGGCGGCCTCTTCCGGGGCCGCCTTTTTTTATGTCTGCCGGCAAGGGATTTGGGGGCACCGGCGGAAGCGGAAGCTGAGCGAGGCAACCATCTTGGCATATACTCCGTAACCAGAGCCCGGCAGCGCGTTGGCTGTCAGTGAATTTACCAGGGGGAAAGCCTGCTCTATGAAAATTGGTCTGGTTATAGTCGGGGACGAAATCCTCTCAGGTCGTCGCGAGGACCAGCATCTGTCGCGGGTGGTGAAGATGCTCACCAGTCGCGGCCTGTGTCTCAGCTGGGCGCGGGTGATGGGTGATGATCGCGAGGACCTGGTCAACTGCTACCGGGACTCCTTCGCCCGCGGCGATGTGGTGTTGAGCACGGGCGGTATCGGCGCTACGCCGGACGACCTTACCCGTGAGGCGGTAGCGGAGGCCCTGGGTACCGTGACCGAGCGTCACCCTTTTGGCGTGGAATTGATGGAGCAGTTTTCCCGCGATACCGGCAAGGAGTTGACCGCCGAGCGCTACCGCCTGATCGAATTTCCCAAAGGCTGCGACATTATCCCCAACCCGGTGAACAAGATTCCCGGCTTCAGCATTCAGCATCACCACTTTGTCCCCGGTTTTCCGCAGATGGCCTGGCCCATGCTGGAGTGGGTGCTGGATACCCACTACGCCGATATGGGCGATGTTGGCTATCGCGAGTATTCCCTGTTTGTGAAGGGGGCCAATGAGAGTCGCATCATTCCGTTGATGGAGCAGCTGATGGCGGAGTACGCCGGCGTCAAGGTCTTCAGCCTGCCGGTGATGGATGAGAATCCGCGTATTGAACTGGGGGTGAAGGGGCCGCAACTGCTGGCCAAGGAGGCGTTTGCCAAAATGAAAGCCGGTCTGCCGTCTCTGGGGCTGGAGTGGTACCGGGCCTGAACGGGCGGTGTCAGTGACCGGCGGTAGCCGGTCACTGACAGGTTGCCAGGTTTACTGGTCTTCGCGCAGGAAACTCTCCACTTTCTCCACCATGGTGGTAGAGCCCACCACCAGCGGTACCCGCTGGTGCAGTTCGGTAGGTTGCAGGGAGAGGATGCGCTGGTCCGGTCCGGCCACCGCCTTGCCACCGGCCTGCTCCGCCAGGAACGCCATGGGGTTGCACTCATACAGCAGGCGCAGCTTGCCGTTGGGGTGGCTGTGGGTGGGCGGGTAGAGGTAGATGCCACCCTTGATCATGTTGCGGTGGAAGTCGGACACCAGTGAGCCGATGTAGCGCGAGGTGTAGGGGCGGTTGGTGGCCGCATCCTTCTCCTGGCAGTACTTGATGTACTTCTTCACGCCCGCCGGGAAGTTGATGTAGTTGCCTTCATTAATAGAGTAGATCTTGCCTTCCTGGGGAATGCGCATATTGGGGTGTGACAGGTAGAACACGCCCAGGCTCGGGTCGAAGGTGAAGCCGTTGACGCCATTGCCGGTGGTGTAGACCAGCATGGTGGAGGAGCCGTAGATCACATAACCGGCGGCTACCTGCTGATCGCCGGGCTGCAGGAAGTCCTCGGCGGTCACTGGCTGGCCCACCGGGGAGACGCGACGGTAAATGGAGAAGATGGTGCCTACGGAGACGTTAACGTCGATATTGGAGGAGCCGTCCAGCGGGTCCATCAGCACCACGTAGCGACCGTCCGGGCTGTGGCCCTCCTCAAAATAGACGTACTCCTCTTCTTCTTCGGAGGCAATGCCGCAGACGTCGCCGCGGGCGGCCAGGGCAGCCTTGAATTTGTCATTGGCGTAGACGTCCAGCTTCTGCTGTTGTTCGCCCTGGACGTTCTCCAGTCCTGCGGCACCGGTGATGTCGACCAGGCCGGCTTTATTGATCTCACGATGGACGATTTTGGCGGCAAGGCGGATGGCGGAGAAGATGTTGGTGAGGGCGCCGGTGGCTTCCGGGTACTCGGCCTGACAATCAATGATGAATTCGCCGAGAGTCTTGGTCATTTGCATAGAGGGCTCTTGTTATCCTGCGGACTGCTTTTCCTGAGGAGTGTAGTGTCCCAGCTGCGGCGCAATTGTCAATGAAAAGGGGGATAACTGTCATGCCGGCGGTGCCTGTGGCCGGTTTTGCATGGTGGTGGTTTTTGCCGTTTAATGGTCGCTCTGCGCCCTCAGGAAGCGGGGGTGGGACGGCGGCCAGCGAGGTTGGCGTTCTGCTGGCTGCAGTCACTTTGTCACAGGTTTCAACTACCCTGAAAAGGGGTCAACAGGCACCCCGGAAGTGGGCCGCGGAGGGCTCAAATTTTCTGTGGTGCGCTGCCTGTTTTTCATGCAGAATTGCGCGCCTGCTCGGCCGGGGGTCGGGCAATTCCCTATGTTTACTGGTGAAATACCGGGAGGATCGGAAGAGTTGGATGATATTCAATGGGACGTGGCACAGGCCGCGGAACTGTACGGCATCGACCGCTGGGGCAACGACTACTTTGCCCTGAACGACGATGGTTTGGTGGTCGCCAAGACCCTGAATGCCGATGTGCCTATCCTGGACATCGTCAAGGGGCTGGCAGAGCGGGACCTGCATATGCCGGTGCTGCTGCGGATCGAGAACATCCTGGACGCCCAGTTGTTCCGCCTCAACAACGCCTTTCGCGAAGCCATCAAGGGTGCCGGTTACCAGAATATCTACCGCGGGGTCTATCCGGTCAAGGTCAACCAGCAGGCGCAGGTAGTGGAGGAGATTGCCGACTTCGGCAAGCGCTACCAGCACGGCTTTGAGGTGGGCAGCAAGCCGGAACTGATTGCGGCACTGTCGGCGCTGGAAGAGCCCGGCAGCCTGATTATCTGCAACGGCTACAAGGATTCCGAATTCATTGAACTGGGTTTGCAGGCCAGCAAGCTCGGCTTTATCTGTATTTTCGTCATCGAAACCCCTACCGAGCTGCCCATTATTATTGAGCGCAGCCGGGCGCTGGGTGTTTCGCCCTGCATTGGCGTGCGGGTGAAGATGACCACCCGCGTCAGCGGTCACTGGAACACCACCAGCGGCGATCGCAGTGTGTTTGGTCTCACCACCAGTCAGCTGATTGACGTGGTGGACCAGCTCAAGCGAGAGGATATGCTCGACTGCCTGCAGCTGCTGCACTGCCACCTGGGCTCCCAGATTCCCAATATCCGTGATATCCGTGGTGGTATCGTGGAGGCGTGTCGCTACTACGCCGACCTGCGTCGCGAGGGCGCGGCGCTCTCCTATATCGACCTGGGTGGCGGCCTGGCGGTGGACTACACCGGCGCCAGCAACAGTGGCGAGCAGAGTCGTAACTACTCGCTGGAAGAGTATTGCGCCGACGTGGTGGAGACCATCCGCGATACCCTCGACGAGTATGGCGTGCCGCACCCCACTATCGTGACTGAATCCGGTCGCGCTACCGTGGCCTACTCCTCGGTGCTGCTGTTCAACATCCTCGACGTCAACCTGTTTGAGCCTACCCAGAGCGAGCCTTTCCGCGAGGATGAGCACCCGCAGATCTCGCAGATGCGGGAGGTGCTGGAGTACCTCAGCCAGGAGAGCGCCCAGGAGTGCTTCAACGACGCCCACTTCCATCGCCAGGAGGTGCGGGAGCTGTTCCGTCGCGGCCAGATCGACCTGCGCACCCGCGCGGTGGCCGAGAACCTGTTCCTGGAGATCCTCCACGGCGTGGTGGCGCAGACCGAAACCATGGATCGCGTACCCACCGACCTGGAGGGTTTGAAAACCTCGCTGGCGGATATCTACTACGGCAACTTCAGCCTGTTCCAGTCGCTGCCGGATATCTGGGCCATCGACCAGCTGTTCCCCATTATGCCCATTCACCGTCTTGAGGAGGTGCCCACCCGTCAGGCGGTGCTGGCGGATATCACCTGTGACTGTGACGGCAAGATCGATCGCTTTATTGATCCGGTGGAGAGCAGCAACAAGACGCTCTCCCTGCACGCCCTGAAGGATGGCGAGGAGTACTACCTGGGTGTGTTCCTGGTGGGCGCCTATCAGGAGACCCTGGGTGACCTGCACAACCTGTTTGGCGATACCAACGTGGTCAGCGTGCGCCTGAATCGCGACGGCAGTTACGAATTCGTCAAGGAGATTCACGGTGATACCGTCGCCGATGTACTGAGTTACGTGGAGTACGATCCCAAGGATGTGTTGTTGCGTTATCGCAACACCGCCGAGCGCGCGGTGCGCGAAGGGCGCATCACCGTGCGCGAGCGCCAGCAGATCGTGAAGCGCTTCAGCGAGAGCCTGCAAGGCTACACTTACTACGAAAAAGAAGTTTATTAAGTTAAGGGGAACCGCTATGGCTAAAGTATTGATCATTGGCGCCGGTGGCGTTGGGCAGGTAGTGGCACACAAGTGTGCGCAGTTGCCGGACGTTTTTACGGACATCACCCTGGCCAGTCGTACCAAATCCAAGTGCGATGCTATTGCTGCACAGATTAAGGAAACCCAGGGGCGCGAGATCAAAACCGCCCAGGTGGACGCCGACAATGTGCCGGAGCTGGTGGCACTGCTGAATGAGCTGAAGCCGTTTATGGTGATCAACGTGGCGCTGCCCTACCAGGATCTGACCATTATGGATGCCTGTCTGGAAGCGGGCGTGCATTACCTGGATACCGCCAACTACGAGCCGTTGGACACCGCCAAATTCGAGTACAGCTGGCAGTGGGCCTATCAGGACAAATTCAAACAGGCGGGCCTGATGGCGCTGCTGGGTTCCGGCTTTGATCCCGGCGCCACCAACGTCTTTACCGCCTATATCGCCAAGCACTACTTCGACGAGATCCACACGCTGGATATCATCGATGTGAATGGTGGCAACCACGGCTACCCCTTCGCCACCAACTTCAACCCGGAGATCAATATCCGCGAAGTGACCGCCGAGTGCCGTCACTGGGAGAATGGCGAATTCGTTACCACTCCGGCCATGTCCCTGCACCAGAGCTTCACCTGTCCGGATGAGGTGGGTACCTACAACATCTACCGCATGTACCACGAAGAGCTGGAGTCGCTGGTCAAGCACTTCCCGACCCTGAAAAAAGCGCAGTTCTGGATGAGCTTTGGCGAAAGCTACCTGAAGCACCTGGAGGTGCTGGGCAACGTGGGTATGACCGGTATCGAGCCGGTGAACTTCAACGGTACCGAAATCGTACCGATCCAGTTCCTCAAGTTCCTGCTGCCCGACCCGTCCACCCTCGGTCCCCGTACCGTGGGCAAGACCTGTATCGGCTGTGTGGTTACCGGCATCAAGGATGGCAAGCCGAAGACGGTTTACGTCTACCAGGTGAAAGATCACCAGGACTGCTACAAAGAAGTGCAGTCCCAGGCCATCTCCTACACCACCGGTGTACCCGCCATGATCGGTGCCAAGATGATGATCGAAGGCAAGTGGATGCAGGATGGTGTGTGGAACATGGAACAGCTGGATCCCGACGCCTTTATGGCTGACCTCAACAGTCACGGCCTGCCCTGGCAAGTTATTGAAGAGCCTGGCTACGAGCTGGTTTAAGTCGCGGGATTGGATTGAGCATGGATATTCACGGCCAGATCAACTGCGACACCTTCGCCACCTTTGACCCGACCCGGGTACCGTCCCCCTGTTATGTGGTGGACGAGGTGGCGATCGAGCGCAACCTGAAAATTCTCGACCGGGTGCAGAAAGAGTCCGGTGCCAAGGTGCTGTTGGCGCTGAAGGCTTTTTCCATGTTCAGCCTGGCGCCGCTGGTGAGTCGCTATCTCACCGGTACCTGCGCCAGCGGGCTCTATGAAGCTCGTTTGGGGGCTGAAGAGTTTGGTGGCGAGGTGCACACCTTCAGCGCCGCCTACACCGAGGCAGACCTGCGCGAGATCCTGAAAATCTCACACCATGTGGTGTTTAACTCCTTTGGCCAGTGGCAGCGTTTCCAGCCTTTGATTCAGGAGGCGAAAGCACTGCGTCCGGAGCTGGAGTTTGGTGTGCGGGTGAATCCCATGCATTCCGAGGGTGCTGCTGATATCTACAACCCCTGTGCCCCGGGCAGTCGCCTGGGCATTGTGCGCGACGCCTTTGACGGGCAGAGCCTGGAAGGGTTGTCCGGCATTCACTTCCACACCCTCTGTGAGCAGGGCTTCGGTCCGCTGGATCGCACCCTGGCGGCGGTGGAAGAGCAGTTTGGTCATATCCTGCCAACACTGAAGTGGGTTAATTTTGGCGGTGGTCACCACATCACCAAACCGGATTACGATGTGGACGGGTTGATTGCCCGCATCCGCGAGTTCCAGCAGCGCTACGATGTGCAGGTCTACCTCGAGCCCGGCGAAGCGGTGGCCATCCACTCCGGCGTGTTGGTGAGCGAGGTGCTGGACCTGGCCTGCAACCAGATGGACCTGGCCATCCTCGATACCTCCGCCACCTGCCATATGCCTGACACCATGGAGATGCCATATCGGGCGCAGATCTGGGGTGCCGGCGAAGCCGGGGAGAAGGCGCATACCTATCGCCTGGGTGGGCAGACCTGTCTTGCCGGGGATGTGATGGGTGATTACAGCTTTGACAGCCCGCTGACGATTGGCCAGCGCCTGATGTTTGATGACATGGCGCACTACACTATGGTCAAGACGACTACATTTAATGGTATTGGCTTGCCGGCGATCGCTGTCTGGAACTCTGGCAATGACAGCTTGAGGGTGGTGCGGGAGTTTGGATACGAGGCGTTTAAGGAGCGCTTGTCCTGATACTTCGGGCCTGGTTTTTGCGGCCAGCGCCTGTGGTTTATCCCTGATGGTGCAGCTGTTGGCAGGACAGCGGCCGCGGAGGGGGATCAGAAGAAGCGGGATACCATGCGGCTCAGCAGGGAGCCGGTGGGCGCCTTGATCTGAACGTTCCTGGCATAGTCGCCATCCTCATTTTTAATGTGGGTGGTGAGCCAGATCTGCAGCTCGCCGGACAGGGCCTTGGCGACGTTTTTGCCGGCCTGGTGAGCCTGGTAGTACTTCTGGATGCGGTTGACGAAGCTGGCGTGCACTTTTTTGTGGGCGCCGAGCAGCGGGTAGCTGTTCTGCTCCAGCAGGTCCTCCTCAAAGGCGAAGTGTGAGGTGGTGTAGTTGATCAGCCCCTGAAAGACTTCGGTGATCTGCTCGCGGTCTTCAGCCACGGCAGCATCGTGCAGCTGATTGATATAGTCCACTATCCCCCGGTGTTGGTGGTCAATGATGTTGATTCCGGTGTTCAGTGAGTCATCCCAAGACATTTTAGCCATGATTACCTTCCTGCAATGGTGTGGTGTTGCCTGTTATTTTTAGTCGTTAAACAGCAATATCCATATTATCTGTGAGGGCAATTTTGGCGTCATAAGTGATGGCCGTCCACAGCAATTCATTGATCTGAATCATAAACATGGCGGCCTTTGAGCAGTTTTACAGATGGCCGGATAAGCGGCGTTCCGCTGCCTGACAGAGGCGCGGCACAGGCAATATTCAAGGCGTGACAAGCCGTAGAGGAACAGAAGATGGAAGAGTTTGATCAGTTGGTAGCGCCCGGTTATCCGGTCTTCCTCGGCTCCGAGTTTGAGCACCCGGCAGCGGATGCGGCTGCCTTTCATGTGTTGCCGGTACCTTATGAAGAGTCGGTCTCCTACGGTGGCGGCACTGCCAAAGGGCCGGCGGCCATCCTGCAGGCCTCCTGGCAGCTGGAGACCTGGGACGGCAAGGGGCATCCCTGCCGCGAGGGCATTCACACCCTGCCGCCGGTGGATACCGATGGCACGCCGGAAGCGGTAGTGGAGCGCATTGCTGCGGCTACCGAGGCCATTGTTCGTGCGGGTAAGTTCCCGGTGGTGCTGGGCGGCGAGCACACTGTCACTATCGGTGTGATTCGCGGCCTGCTGGCGGCCGGTGTGGAGGACTTTGGAGTGGTGCAGATCGACGCCCACGCTGACCTGCGCGACGCCTACGAGGGCAACCCCTACAGTCACGCCTCGGTAATGAAACGCATCGTGGATGAGGATATCCCCCTGTTCCAGCTGGGTATCCGCGCCTTCTGCGAGGAGGAGTCGAAGACCCGCAAGGTCTACGGTGTAAAACACCTGGATGCGGAGGTGCTGGTACCGAAAAACGTCACCAGTTTTGAGCTGCCGGAAGATTTTCCCAGCAAGGTCTTCTTTACCCTGGACGTGGACGGGCTCGACCCCTCCGTCTTTCCTGCCACCGGTACCCCGGTACCGGGTGGCTTGAGCTGGTACCAGACCCTGTCGCTGTTTGAGGCGGTGGCCCAGCAGCGGGATATTATCGGTTTCGACATCATGGAGCTGGCGCCCATCGACGGCTTTCATGCCTACGAATTCTCCGCCGCCCTGCTGACCTACAAGATGATGGGGATTGTGCAGCGCAATCGCGACTGACGCCCGCTTGTCCCGGGGTACTCCCTTCCCCCGATGGAGAGGGGAGGCCCCGGGTTTTCACAAGCAACACTGTTCCTGGCTACAAAAAATCCTTGTTAGCAGAGGCGCGTGTTGGCCGCTAACATCTGTGCCCGCGGCGACGCTCGTCCGCCGCGCTCACCCGCTCTGCGGTTCCCTGTTTTCCCCATATCGCACTACACTTGCTGATACCTTCCGGAGGTAACGCACTTCTCGCCAATGAACGATTCCTCTCTTATCGCCGATCGTTTTTACGCCGCCACCCGCGCAGGTCTGCCGGTGGATTTTCTCAACCTGCTTTCCAATCTTTTGCGCCACCCGTCCGTGGTGGGGGCCGAACACTCCTTTTTCCGTGTGCTGCAGCGCGAGCTGGAAGAGCGCGGCGCGACCGTTACCTGGTACGAAGGGTTGCTGGTGGCCCAGCGCGGCAATGCCGAGCGCCTGTTCCTGTCCGCGCACATTGATCGCCACGGTCTTATCTGTACCGGCCCCAATGAGTTCCAGTACGCGGCCTTCGTCGCCGGTGCCCGCTCTGACCTGCTGGGGAACTCGGTAGATGAGCAGCTGATGCGCAAGATCGTGGATCGCTTCAGTGGCGAGCAAGTCTACGCCTATGAACCCTGGTCCGGGGCCTATCGCGGCAAGGGCGCTATTCGCGAGGCGCACATCTGCGAGTTCCGCAACAACCTGATCTTTACCCTGGAGGGGATGGATCATCTGGTGGCCGGCACGCCGGTGGCGTTTCTCGATAACCTGCGGGTCACCGATGAGGCGCTGATTGGTCAGCTGGACAATGTGCTGACGGCGGCGGTGCTGGTCTACCTGTTTGAGCTGGGGTTTGAGGGCACGGCGTTCTTTACCGCTCAGGAAGAGGCGGGCAAGAGCTGGCGCTACCTGCTGGAGTGGTTCCGCCGCTTTGGTGGTTCCACCAACCAGCTGATCGTGGTGGATACCAGTCCCTTTCCCACGTTTGAGGCCGCCAGCCAGCAACAGCTGGTGCTGCGCAACCAGGACGCCAATGCCGGCTTCAGTGCGCCCCTGACCCGGGTGCTGGCGGGGCTGTGTGCCGAACTGGGGGTGGTAACCCAGTACAAGGATGAGTACGTCAAACAGAATAACCAGGAGTTGAAGAACAAGGGGCTTGATCCCATGTCACTGGGGTCTACGGAGATGGGGCGCATTATCAAGGCCTCCAACGGCCTGGTGGATGGCACCACCCTGCAGATCCCCACCTCCGGCTATCACACCATGTCGGAGACGGCTCCGCTGGCAGCCGTGGCGGCATTTATTGAAGTTTTAAAACGGCTCTCCTGCGGGCCACAGACAGATAAGGCGTAACCCATGTTCAAGACCTTGATTGTGCTCGATGGCGAGCTGGAGTTGCCCGCTGACAAAGCCGTAACCGCCATCAGTTTCCAGGATTACCTGCATCAGTACCCGAAACTGAACGAGCCCAAAACCCGGATTATCAACCTGTGCGATACCGAGACCTACCTCAGCAAGGGCTACTATTGTTCGCTGCTGGCGGAGGCTCGCGATCACCAGGTGTTGCCCAGTGTCAAAACCATTAACGGCCTGCGCGCCGGTGATGAAGGCGATGTCAGTGCGCAGTTCAAAACTGAACTGGCAGCCATGGGGTCCATTGCGGCCGCACAGGAGCATCTGGTCTGCTTCGGGCGCACCGCATCAGAGCCGCTGCGCAAACTGGCGCGCAAGGTGTTTCAGCAGTTCCCGGCGCCGGTACTGAAGCTGACCCTGGAGCCGGCCGGCAGTGGTATTCGCCTGCGGGTCAGCTGTCACTCCTACTCTTCGCTGGAAGGGCGGGAGCGGGAGCAGTTTCTCGCCGACCTGTGGGAGTTTATGCAGAACTCCTGGCGCATCGGCGGCAAGCGCAAGCGTTTACGTTGGGATATGGCGATCCTGGTGAACAGCCAGGAAAAAGTACCGCCCAGTAGTCGCGAGGCCATCAGTCGTTTTGTAAAGGCGGCGGAAAAACACGGTATCAATGCCGAGCCGTTAGAGATCTCTCAAATCGAAAACATCGCCTATTACGACGCGCTGTTTATCCGTGAGACAACCGCCATTGACCACCACACCTATCGGCTGGCATCCAAGGCGGAGCAGAAGGGCCTGGTGGTGATTGATGATCCGGTGTCGATCCTGCGCTGCTGCAACAAGGTCTACCTGCACGATGCTTTCAGCTACCAGAAGGTGCCGAGCCTGAAAACCCTGGTGGTGGATGATGCCGGTGAGCGGAGTGTGGAGATGCTGGAGCAGGCTTTTGGCTACCCGCTGGTACTGAAGATGCCGGAGGGATCGTTTTCCCGGGGTGTGTTCAAGGTGAAGGATCGCGGCCAGCTGGTGGACAAGCTGCAGGAGCTGCTGCAGCAGAGTGCGCTGGTGCTGGCACAGGAGTATCTGTTCACCGACTATGACTGGCGCATCGGCGTGCTCAATGGCCGGGCGATCTACGCCTGTCGCTATTTGATGGCACGCAACCACTGGCAGATCTACAACCACGACTCCAAGCGCTTCTCTTCCGGCGGTTTTGAAACCCTGCCGACGTTTGAGGTGCCCAAGTGTGTGCTGGATGCGGCCCTGAAGGCAGCGCGCATTATTGGTGATGGTCTCTACGGTGTCGATGTGAAGGAGCTGGATGGCAAGGCCTATGTGCTGGAGGTAAATGACAACCCCAGCATCGACTACAAGGTGGAGGACGCCTACCTGGGCAACGAGCTGTACATGCAGATCATGGCTGAATTCCAGCGCCGGCTGGAGGCGCGGGGACGTTGAGCGTGCAGCGTGGCATGACCAGTAAGGAGGTAAAGCCCGAAGCACAGTCTGCGCCACTGCAGCTGCGGGCGGCCACGGAGGAGGATGTCGACCAGTTGCTGGCCATCGAGCAGCAGTGCTTCAGCAGTGACCGCCTCAGTCGGCGCAGTTTCCGGCGCTGGCTCAAGGCCCGTCATGCGCTGCTGCTGGTGGCGCAGCGCAGTGAGTCTGAAGCGGGCGGAGACCTTTTGGGATATGGCCTGGCCTGGTTGCACAAGGGCACCCGCCTGGCGCGACTCTATTCGCTGGCGGTATTACCGGCGGCCCGCGGTCTCGGTGTGGCGCGGCAGTTGATGGAAGCGCTGGAGAAGGGGGCGGCTGCCCGTGGGCGGCTCTATATGCGATTGGAAGTAGCCAAACGCAACCAGCGTGCCATTGATCTCTACCAGGCCTGCGGTTATCAGGTGTTTGGTGAATACTTCGACTACTACGAAGATCACGACGATGCGCTGCGCATGCAGAAAAAGATTCAGCGCATGCGGGATCCGCAACAGCGGCTGACACCCTGGTACGCCCAGACCACCGAATTTACCTGTGGTCCGGCGGCGCTGATGATGGCCATGGCCAGCCTCGGCTCCGACCTGGTGATGGATCGCGGCCTGGAGCTGGATTTGTGGCGCGAGGCCACCACCATCTTCATGACCTCCGGTCATGGCGGCTGCCACCCGGTGGGGCTGGCACTGTCGGCGCAACAGCGTGGCTGTCGCGCTGAGGTCTATCTCAATACCCATGGTCCGCTGTTTATCGATGGGGTGCGTACCGCCCACAAGAAAGACATTATTACCCTGGTGCACGAACAGTTTGTGGCGCGGGCGGTGCAGCAGCAGGTGCCTGTCCACTATTGCGATATTGGTCAGAAGGATCTGGCGGAGCTGTTGCAGTCAGGGCGGGCGGTGTTGATGTTGATCAGCACCTATCGCCTGGATGGCAAAAAGGCGCCCCACTGGGTGACGCTGACCGGCATGGACGAGCACTGCTTCTATCTCCATGATCCGGAGCTGGCCACCGAGCAGCAGGCTATCGATTGTCAGTATCTGCCCATCGCCCGCGATGACTTTGATCGCATGACGGCGTTTGGTGCCGGACGCCTGCGCGCGGCGGTGGTGCTGGGCTGAGATTGGCGGTTGCGGCCGGCTCAGGTGTCGTCGCGGTAGGCGTCGTTGGTTTCGTAATGGGTGTCGTGGCGGTCGAGGGTGCCGATATCCAGTACCGGTGAGGCGTCGATGTGCTGGGCATCCATCATCTGCGCCACCCGCTGCAGGGAGGAGATGATCATGGTCTGTTCCCAGGGCTGCAGGTCGGCAAACTGCCGTGCGAACTGATCCTGCAGCGGCATGGGGGCGTCTTTCAGGGTTTCCAGGGCGGCGTCCGTGAGGTGGGCGTGCACCTTGCGCTTGTCTTCCCGTGAACGCTCCCGGTAGACCAGCTCCCGTTTCTCCAGGCGATCGAGAATGGTGGTGACGGTGGCCTGGCTGAGGCTCATCTCTGTCGCCAGCTCGCCAATAGTCACTTCACCCTTGTCGCGAATGGTCTGCAGCAGAAGGATCTGCGGCGCGGTCAGGCCTGTGGTCTTGGCCAGGTGCTTGGAGTGCAGGTCGGTCGCCCGGATCACCCGCCTCAGTGCCACCAGCACCTCTTCAATGCTGTTCAAAATCAGCTCTCCGCCGTTCAGTTGCAGCGGCACATTATAGCGGTGGGGGTCTATATCTCTACTGCTTTTCATATCTCCCATACTGATCTTCCCGGTGCGCCTCACGGCTGCCCGGACTCTCTGTAGTTGTCGTGTAGTTGTCCTGTGGCAGCCGCTCGCGGCGGCGCCTTGGTCTGTCATGCCTCATAACCGGCTGCGGCCTGTTGCCTGCCCTCTGGCCTATCCGGGGGGATGGGGCGATTGGATCTGTAATAATATTTAGTGTACTATGTTTAGATGTCTAAATAAATATGACTCCTGATTTTGCTGTATTTCACGGTTTTGGCGTGTTTAATCGGGTTTTGTCGTTAAATATTCATTTAGATGTAAAACTAACTTAAAGAATATATCCCAGAGAGTTCAAAGAACTGCAATGAATGACGGAATTGAATTGCGGCCGCCGCAGCGCGCCGATGGTATGGCGGTGCATCGCCTGATCGCACAGTGCCCGCCGCTGGATCCCAACTCCAGCTACTGCAATTTCCTCCAGTGCGGGCACTTTGCCGCCACCTCGGTCGCCGCCGAGCGTGATGGTGAGCTGGTGGGGTTTATCTCCGGTTACCGCAGGCCGGACGCGCCACAGACGCTGTTTATCTGGCAGGTGGCGGTCTCTGAGGCAGCGCGGGGCTGTGGGCTGGCATCGCGGATGTTGCACCACATCGTGGATCGCCATGAGGACCTGACCCACATGGAGACCACCATCACCCCGGATAACCAGGCCTCCTGGGCGCTGTTTGAGCGTTTCGCCGAGCGCCGCGAGGCGCCGGTGGAGGCAGCGGTATGGCTGGACCGCGAGCGCCACTTTGAGGGCCTGCACGACAGCGAGGAGCTGGTCTGCATCGGCCCGTTTGGCGCGCTGGCCAGGAACTAATCACCCGGTGCTGTCCTGTGTGGCAGCTCCCGGCTCACGAGTTATGAATTCAAGACAGGACTACTGATTATGAAAATTTTTGAGGAAATTGAATCCGAAGTAATGAGCTATGCGCGCTCTTTTCCGCGTATCTTTACCCGCTCCAAGGGCGAGTTTATGTGGGACGAGGATGGCAACAAGTACCTCGACTTCCTCGCCGGTGCCGGCACCCTCAATTACGGTCACAACAACGACCTGTTCAAGCTGCCGCTGCTGGATTACATCGCCAGCGATGGTGTGACCCACGGTCTCGACCTGCACACCAAGGCCAAGGGTGAATTCCTGGAATCCCTCAACGAGAAAATTCTCAAGCCCCGCGGCATGGAGTACATGGTGCAGTTTACCGGCCCTACCGGCACCAACGCGGTGGAAGCGGCCATGAAAATTGCCCGCAACGTCACCGGCCAGCGCAACATTGTCACCTTTACCAACGGTTTCCACGGCGTCAGCCTCGGTGCCTTGTCGGCCACCGGTAACTCCCATCACCGCAACGCTGCCGGTGTCACCCTCAGTGGTACCCATCGCATGCCGTACGACGGCTACCTGGGTGAGGACATTGATACCACCGTTTACCTTGATAAGGTGCTGTCTGACTCCAGCAGTGGAATCAACTCGCCGGCAGCGGTGATTGTGGAAACCGTGCAGGGTGAGGGCGGTATCAACGCCGCTTCCTTTGAGTGGTTGCGTAACCTGCAGGCGGTGTGTCGCAAGCACGGCCTGTTGTTTATCGTTGATGACATTCAGGCGGGTTGTGGTCGCACCGGCAGCTTCTTCAGTTTTGAAGAGGCGGGCATCCAGCCGGACATTATTACCCTGTCCAAATCCCTGAGCGGTTACGGCCTGCCGTTCGCTGTGGTTCTGATTCGTCCCGACCTGGATCAGTGGAAGCCCGGTGAGCACAACGGTACTTTCCGTGGTAACAACCTCGCCTTTGTAACGGCCAAGGCGGCGCTGGATCAGTTCTGGTCCGATGACAAGTTTGCCAACGACGTGAAACGCAAGGGTGAGTACATGACCGGCCGCCTCAACGACATTGTCAGCAAGTACGGCGAAGGCAACTTCACCGCCCGCGGTCGCGGCATGTTCCAGGGTATCAACTGTGTCAGCGGCGAGCTGGCGGACAAGATTACCAGCGCCGCCTTCAAAAAGGGCCTGATTATCGAGACCAGTGGTGCCGACGACCAGGTAGTGAAGTTCCTCTGTCCGCTCACCATCAGCGACGACAATCTCAAGGCCGGTATCGACATTGTCGAAGAGTCCATCCGTGAGGTGTGTGCCCGCGCTGACGTGATTCCCGAGGAGAAAGAGTACTTTCCCCAGGCCGGCTGAATCGCGCCTTGACCCTTTTGTTTCTGCCGTCGCAGCGCCATAGGCGCTGCGCGGCCGACTGCTATCTTTATTCCGGAGTAAATTATGATTGTTCGTACCCTGCAAGAAGCCAATAAATCCTCCCGTCGTATTGTCTCCCCGGACGGTAACTGGGAGAGCACGCGCATGGCGCTGAAAAACGACGGCATGGGCTTTTCCTTTCACATCACCACCATCTACAAGGGTGCCGATTTCCGCATGCACTACCAGAACCACCTGGAGTCTGTGTACTGCGTTGCCGGTAAAGGCGAAATTGAATCCCTGGAAGACGGCAAGGTTTACCCCATCGAGGCCGGTACGCTGTACCTGCTGGATAAGCACGACCGCCATATCCTGCGCGCGTTCGAAGAGATGACCATGGCCTGTGTCTTTAACCCGCCACTGCACGGTACCGAAGTCCACAACAAGGATGGTGCTTACGAGCTGGACGCGGAGAGCATCGAATCCTGAGTCTGCTGGCAGGGTGGCGGGCGCCGCAGGGCGTGGCGCCACCGGGTAATGGCAATCAGAGACTGACTACAGGAGATTTGAGGTGACTGAACAACAGACTTTGCAGCACACGGTAGAAAAAATCGGCGGTACGTCCATGTCCGACTATGGGTCCGTGCGGGACAACATCATTGCGCGACCGCTGCTGGATGAAGAGGGCAACCGCATTCCCCGTATTTTTGTGGTGTCAGCCTACGGTGGTATTACCGACCGTTTGCTGGAGCACAAGAAGAATGGCCAGCCAGGTATCTATGCGTTGTTTGCCAGCGCTACAGAGGACAGTGGCTGGTTGCGGGCCTTTGATGAGCTGCGCGAAGAGCTGCAGGCCATCAACGGACGCCTGTTTGGTGAAGGTGAGCTGCTGGCGGAGGCCAACACCTTTATCGATGCGCGGCTGCAGCAGGCGCGCCAGTGCCTGCAGGATCTGCAGAGCCTCTGTTCCCATGGTCACTTCGCCCTGGCTTCCCACCTCGCCACTGTGCGGGAAATGCTGGCCAGTATCGGTGAGGCCCACAGCGCCTGGAATACTGCCACGCTGCTGCGTCGCGACGGCATCAATGCCTGTTTTGTGGATCTCTCCGGATGGAATAGTGCCGAGCACCTGCCGCTGGATGAGCACATCCAGAAGGCAATGGCGGCGGTGGACCTGCAGACGCAGGTACCTATCGTCACCGGCTATGCCCACACCGATGAGGGGCTGATGTCCACCTTTGACCGCGGTTACAGCGAGATGACCTTCAGTCGCCTGGCGGTTATCACCCGCGCCCGTGAGGCGGTGATCCACAAGGAGTTCCACCTCAGCAGTGCTGACCCGCGTCTCGTCGGCGCCGACAAGGCCGTGCCTATTGGTCGCACCAACTACGATGTTGCGGACCAGCTGGCCAACCTCGGTATGGAGGCCATTCACCCGAAAGCGGCCAAGGGACTGCGCCAGGACAGTATTCCCCTGCGGGTCAAAAACACTTTTGAACCTGAGCATACCGGTACCCTGATTACCGGTGACTACGTCAGTGATGAGCCTTGCGTAGAGATCATCGCCGGTTGCACCGGTGTCTACGCGCTGGAGCTGTTTGACCAGGACATGGCGGGTAACATCCACGACTATGATCGTGAAATCCTCGCGGCCATCAAGCGCTTCAAGGGGCATGTGATTTCCAAGGATATCAATGCCAATACCATCACCCACTTCCTCAAGACCAACCTGAAGACGGTGAAGCGCATTCGTGCCCTGCTGGAGAAGCGTTACCCGGATGCGGAGCTGGATGTGCGCAAGGTGGCCATCGTGTCTGCTATTGGCAGCGATATGAAGATCCCCGGCATCCTCGCTAAAACCGTGCAGGCGGTGGCGCAGGAGAATGTCAGCGTCCTGGCCATTCACCAGTCCATGCGTCAGGTAGATATGCAGTTGGTGGTGGATGAGAGCGACTACGACCAGACGGTCAGGGCGCTGCACCAGTCACTGGTTGAGGTGCACGATCACGGAAGAGCCATATGCCTCGCCTGTTAACTCTGGGTTTATTGATATTGATGCCGCTGCTGGTGGCGGCACAAGAGAGTGCACCAGCGACCGCCAATGAAGAGCACCTGCAGGCCACAGTCGATGGCTTGCAGGAGCCTCTCTACTCCCCGTTTGTTGAGCGCTACATGCTCGACGAGTTGCGGCAGTTGCGCTCCGAGCAGGCACAGGCCAAGCAGGAGCTGCTGCAGCAGATTGTGGATCGCGAACACCGGGCGGTGGATCGCGCCGTCTCCTACGCTACGGATACCGTAACCTACTTCTTCTACCTGATCGCTGCCGCCAGCTCGATTCTGGTGGTGGTGGGCTGGAGTTCGATCCGCGACATCAAGGAACGTGTGCACAGCCTGGCTGACGAAGAGATCTCCCGCCTGATTAACGAGTACGAGCAGCGACTGGAGAATATCGAGCAGCAGCTGCAGCAGAAATCCCGCCACATCGAAGAGAACCGCGAAGAGATCGAGCTGACCCAGGAGGTGCAGTCCATGTGGCTGCGGGCGCAGCAGGAGAGTTCTCCGGCCACCAAGATCAAAATCTACGACGATATCCTGCAGCGCAAACCCCGCGATTGTGAGGCCCTGACCTACAAGGCGGACGCGGTACTGGAGCTGCACGAACCGCAGTGGGCGGTGAACCTGTGTCGCCAGGCGCTGGATATCGACCCGGATAACGCTCACGCCTTCTATCAACTGGCTTGCGCCTGCACGGTGCTGCAACAGCCGGAAGAGGCGCTGAACTACCTGCAGCAGGCAATTGAATTGCGCGATGACTACCGCGAACAGGTGCTGGTGGATCCGGCCCTGCAGCCTCTGCATGAACATGCCGCTGCCCGGCTCCTGCTGGGCTTGCGGGACAGGGAGCCGGGTGCCGGGTCGGAAACAATAAAAACAATGGAGGCTGAGCCCGCGTAACCATGGTTATCTCTTTTATTATCTGTCTTGCGGTGTTCGCACTGATTGGCATCTCGTCGGTGATCAGTAGCCGCGGAACCAAGGCCGATTACTATCTGGCCAGCTCCAGTGTGCGTCCCTGGCTGGTGGGGCTCAGTGCGGTGGCCACCAACAACAGCGGTTACATGTTTATTGGTGTTATCGGCTACACCTATGTCACCGGCCTGGCGTCGGTGTGGTTGATGGTGGGCTGGCTGCTGGGTGATTACCTGGCGTCGCTCTACGTACACAGACGTCTGCGCGACGCCACCCAGAGCAGTGGTGAGGTCAGTTACTCGGCGGTGCTGGCCAACTGGTATGGGCAGAATCACTCACAGTTACAGCGGGTGATCGGACTGGTATCCCTGCTGTTTCTGATCACCTATGCCTCTGCGCAGTTGCTGGCCGGCAGCAAGGCGTTGCACGTGCTGTTTCACTGGCCCCTGTGGTCGGGGGCGGTAATGGGGGCGGTGATGGTGTGCGCCTACTGTTTCGCCGGCGGTATCCGTGCGTCCATCTGGACGGATGCAGCGCAGTCGGTGGTGATGATGCTGGCCATGGGGTTGTTGCTGTTTACGGCGGTGCAACACCTCGGTGGCGGCAGTGAGGTGCTGCAGCAGTGGCAGCAGATCGACGGCTTTATGAACTGGGTGCCCCGGGACTTGCCGTTTCCCGGTTGGGTTGGCGGGTTGATGTTTGCGCTAAGTTGGTTGGTGGCGGGCTGGTCAGTGATCGGGCAGCCCCATGTCATGGTGCGTTTTATGACCCTCGACGATAACCACGGCATGAACCGCGCCCGCGTCTGGTACTACCTCTGGTTCACTATCTTTTATGCCATGGCCACGGCAGTGGGGATGTTGTCCCGGCTCTTCCTTGCCGATACCGGTAGTTTCGATGCCGAGCTGGCGCTGCCGACCCTGGCTATGGAGTTGCTGCCGGCGGCGCTGGTGGGGTTGATCCTGGCCGGTATCTTCGCCGCCACCATGTCCACGGCAGACTCCCTGGTGCTGAGTTGCTCGGCGGCCATTACCCATGACCTGGTGCCGCACCGGATTGAACGCCCGCTGTTGTTAAAGCTGGTAACCGTAGCGGTCACCGGTGTGGCCCTGTTGCTGGCCCTGTCAGGCAGCCAGAGTGTCTTCAGTATGGTGATTCTCGCCTGGTCCGGCCTGGGCAGTGCCTTTGCGCCGCTGCTGCTGGCGCTGTGTCTCGGGGCGCGCCCCGGCCAGGGGCTGAGTCTGTTGGCACTGGTGGCGGGACTGGCAGTCGCCATTGGCTGGCGTCAGTTGGGCTGGCATGCCCACGTCTACGAAGGGCTGCCGGGTGTGCTGGCGGGACTGCTGGTGTTGCTGCCCGCCATTCTCCGTCGCCCGCGAGCGGTTACGGCGCAGGCTTGAGGTAGCGCTCCCGATCGTTGTAGTTGATCTGCTGCTCACGCTGCAATTTGGGGCGGATGTGGGCGAGGTAGTGCACCATATAGTGTTCGGTGACACTCTCCTCGCCGATGTTGTCCCAGAAGGAATCCAGTGATTCCCTCATTGCCTGATGCTGTTGCAGGTAAGCGTAAAAGGGGCCTGGCAGTAACACCACTTCGCGGCCAAAGTGTTCATAGCGTCCATGTACCGAGTCCAGCAGATCCACTGGCGGCAGGTCCGGCACCACATCGTTCTCATCCACCACCCTGGTCAGCGGCAGGAAGTCGTACTTCTCCGCTCCCGCTCCATTGGTCACTTTGGGCTGGCCAAAATTCATTGACGGCAGCAGCCGGTAACCGTCCTCGTGCAGGTAGAGCATCAGCAGGGTGCTGATGGCGGCTCCCAGGGAGTGGCCGGTAACAACGGTGTCGTAACCTGGCTCAAGGAATGGCTTGATGTCCTGGTAGAGGGCCAGCGTGTCGGCATCAAAGCCGCTGTGCACAAAGATACCGAGTCTGGGATTGCGGGAAGTGAGATAGTCCGCGTCCTCCTTGACGTTGGTGAGGTTGTCGGTGCCGCGCACGCTGATGATCTGCCGTTTCGACGCGTCGTCACGCTCCAGAAAATATTGCACATCGGTGCCTGCGGGGGTTGCCACACGAACCACCTGCGGAAACCGCTGCTGAATCTCTGTTGCCGGCTGATAGGCGGCCGAGGCCCGCTCTGCAAACCACAATACCTGACCAAAATCGACGTCAGCTGCGATAGCCGGTGGGCACAGGATTGGCAGGCTGACGAGCGATAAAAGTACAGCGAGCTGCTTGCATGTCGAAGCAGAGGTGTACAGGCGCAGTTTACGAAGTGCATTAATTACGGGCGTCATGGCGGGTGTGGCAATCCTTTGTGGGTGATCTTGTGGCCGCAAATCCATTGCCGCTGCAGGGCGGTTGGTGATGGCGGGACGATGACATTGTCGGCTTGACAGTTATGGGTTGGTGGACAGGGACACTGGCGACATTTATTCTCTCCGTCGGATATAGTATCAACTTGTGAGCCGCTGTGGATGGCGCATCGCGCTAATCGATAACATGTCGAGAAAAACTATCAAAAATCTGTGGTGGTTCTGTTGCTGGATGTTGCTGGCCAGCGTTGCCATTGGTGAGGCCGCGCAGGATGTGCTGGTGCCTGATGAGCTGCGCCCGTGGCAGGTCTCGGGGCAGGAAAACGGTGAGCGCCTGGTGGGGCAGGTACTGGTGTGGCACGACGAGATGGCCACCGCAGAGCTCGCCGATGCCGAGCGGGCTCTTGCCCGCTACCGGTTTGAGCCGTTGCGGCATACCCGGTCCAGCGGCCTGCTGTCCGGTCACCTGTGGACCTACATGCGACTGGAAAATCCCTCCACCCAGCGCCGCGAAGTGCAGCTTGAGTATGTGGATCACCAGCTGGTGAACCTGGACGCTTATGAGCGTCGGCTACACGATGATGCACAGACCCGTTTTCAACCCCTCGCCAGCCTGGCGATGGACGCCCCGTTTTATGAGCGCCTGGTGCCCCACCACCGGCTGGTGGTGCCGGTAGTTCTCGAGCCGGGGGAAACCCGGGAGCTGTTGATGCAGATGCGCTTCCCGGAGAAAGGCTTTTTCTTTCCCAGCCTGCGTATCTGGTCGCCGGACAACCTGCGTCAGGCGCAGCTGGCTGAGTTGATGCTGGTCGCCTTCCTTGCGGGCGGACTGCTGTTAATGGCGCTGGTGTCGGTAACCGTAGGCGTGGCCACCGGTGAACGTCTCTTTTTTGCCTACAGCCTCTATGCCCTGACCAAGATCGCGCTGTGGTGGACCATGGCGGGTTTCACCCATCAGTTTGTGCTGTCGGAAAACTACCACTGGAGCTATATCTCCATTACCGGAGCGCTGGTGATTGCCACCGGACTCTGGTTTGCACGCCACTTCCTGCAATCCAATCGCTACACGCCGAAACTCGACTACCTGCTGCAGAGCATGATGTGGCTGGCGGTGGTACTGGTGGTGGCGGCTATGTTCCAGTTGCAGGCGATGGCGGTGATCCTTATTACGCTGCTGCTGTTTATGTACCCGCTGGTGTGCCTGGGTGGTGTGCTGCGCTGGCTGCAGGGGGTAAAAGAGGCTGGTGTGTTTGCCCTGGCCTGGGCTTTCCTGGTGGCCGGGCTGGTGGCACAGGCGCTGCGCGACCTGGGCTATGTGGAGCACAATTTCGTTAACTATTACTGGCCGGCGGTGGGCTCCTACACCGAGATGGTGGTGATCCTGATTGCCATGGGCATGAGTCTCAACCGCCTGCGTACCGAAAAGGATGCCGCCGAGCAGCGCTACCTGATCCAGCTGGAGAACACCAAGACCGAACTGGAAGCGCTGGTACTGGAACGCACCCGTGAACTGGAGAAGGCCAAGGCCGCCGCGGAACAGGAAGCGCTTACTGACGTGCTGACGGGTGCCGACAATCGCCGCAGTTTTTTCCGCAAGGCGTCCCAGCTGCTGGAGCGCAGTCGCCACCGCAGTGCCTCCTTCAGCATCCTGGTATTTGACCTGGACCACTTCAAGGTGATCAACGATACCCACGGTCACAAGGTGGGTGACCAGGCGCTGCGACTGTTTGCCAAAACCGTACAGATCGAGATTCGCGATACCGATATTTTTGGTCGCCTGGGGGGTGAGGAATTTGCCCTGCTGTTGCCAGGCAGTAATGACGCTGCCATGCAGACTGCCGAACGCCTGCGACAGGTGGTGGAGCGCCTGCGGGTGATTGCCGGTGAGGCAGAGATTCGCTTTACCACCAGCGTGGGTGTGGCCCACTACCGCGGCGAACGCAATATCGAAGACCTGATCTACAAGGCCGATGTGGCGCTCTACGATGCCAAGGAAGCGGGCCGCAACTGCGTGCACCTGGCGGATTGATCTGCTCGCGTCAGGCAGTTTCCGGCACAAGCCTTACTTCCCCGTCATGGCGAGCGCTTTTCAGCGATGACGCCATCCATGTCTCGCACGGTATCCGGTGCTCCGCAGTAGACATGGATCGCCGCGCTGCGCTCGCGATGACGGTTCTGGGTGTTGTCGGCAATACGGGTCGTGTTCCAATCCAGGGATTGTCATCCCCGCGCAGGCGGGGATCCACAGGCGGGGATCCACAGGCTGGGTCAGCAGCGATTCAGCGAGTGAGCACTACCACTGCGAGGGCTGGCAGCCGGGTGAGCTATCAGTGCCAGTTACATCGCTTTGTCGTTATTGCGTAGACTTGCCGTCACTCTCTGCATAACTCTTGTCGCCCTGCGCACCGTACCCTTCGCTGCCACACTCACTCTCCAGCGTGCTGCCATCCACTGGCTGGGCGAGGTGATCGAAGCAGCGTGGCAGTGGCCATTTGGGTTTATGGATAATCAATCCCTGCTGGTCGCTGCAAGGCTCTTCGGCTCCGGGCACACACCAGCTGTCAGGCTGGGTCACCGCCACCTGATTCTTGCCATGACGGAACTGCGATACAGCGTTGTAGACCACGCGGCGGGCGCGGTTGAGGCTGCTCAGTGGTTGCCAGTCGCCAACGCCGTGCCAGGGGTTCATGGAGAGGTTCTCACAGAACTCCTGCTGCGGCAGGCCGCCCAGCTGTTGCGGGGGGATGTGCAGGCGCGCTACGGGAATAAACGGTGAATCCTGCTCGGACCAGATGGTGGTGGCGTCGTCCACCGGCATATCGGCGGCGGTCACTTTCGGCTGCACCATAAACTCGAAACAGGCGGCACCGTT
Organism: Pseudomaricurvus sp. HS19; assembly: GCF_009857815.1. GTDB lineage: Bacteria > Pseudomonadota > Gammaproteobacteria > Pseudomonadales > Cellvibrionaceae > Pseudomaricurvus. The sequence goes on from NZ_WVVW01000010.1 coordinate 67,578, forward strand.
TTCCAGTGACTGCTTCACCTGGGTGGTGAGGAAATCCGGGTGGTCCTTGTTCTCCGCCGGCGGGTAGTGACTGCCGCTGCAGGGACGGCTGGAGAACTTCAGCACGGTGTTGCCGAGCTGATAGGGCAGCATGGAGTAGTACCGGGTACCCAGCGGGTTGTCGATGCGGGTGGAGACGGTTTGCTTGGCGCGCAGCAACTGCGGCCAGTGCAGGCGCGGTGGCAACAGCCCGATGAAACCGCCGGTACGATCAAACTTTGCCAGGTAGGTGGCGGTGTCGGCGTAGTCGAACACGTTGCGGTTAAAGAATGCCGGCGAGTTGGTCATGATGAAGTCCTGGGTTGGCGGCCCGCTGAATTCCGGGGCAATGGGATCGCCCTCTACCCCCATCACTTTCACTGCCATCCCCCGTGCATCCGGCGTGTTGTCGGGACGCACCAGGAAGTCGCCGTTGGAGAAACGCACCCACGCCTTGTACTCGCGGCCCGGTTCGCTGAGCACGCTGTGGCGGTAGCGGGCGGGGATATCACCGTTCACCGTGAAGGTAGCGCGCACGCAGGCGGTGGCCTTGGCGTGGGCGTCGCGGCGGTAGGGCAGGCCGTTGGTTTCCTCTGCGCGGTTGGAGATGGTCATGGAGGAGTGCATGGCGGAGACAATGGCCTTCTGCTCGCCGGCGGGCAGGCTCAGGTCCAGTTGTTGAACCCACTCCGGTACGCTGGTGGTACCGGCGGCATCATCGGCTGCAGCGACTATGGGCAGCAGGGTGCTGAGCAACAGGCCACCCAGGGGGCGCAATATCGTCAGTTTCATGGCTGCACCTCCGCCCGGGCCTGCAGGTCAAAACGGTGGATGGTCTTTTCGCAGGCTGCCGGACCGGTGGTGTCCTCCGGCGGTGGTGAGTAGTTGTCCCAGTTCATCGGGTCGCCACCGAGGGCGTCACTGAACTTGGGGTTGCCCATCACTTTCAGGTATTCGATCAGTGCCAGGCGATCAGACGCCGACAGCCGATCACCAATGCGGCCGGGCATGGCCACGTCGGTAAACAGGTGTCCCTGGTTGCTGTTGCCGTCGACGCTGGTGTCATGCACAAAACTGCCGGGGCCGGCTGCGGTGACGTAACCCAGTTTCACCGGGTCGTAGTCGCGATTGCCCACGGCGAACCTGGTGGGGCGTTCCTCCAGCGGCGACAGCAGGTCGTAGATGGTTGGTACGGAGCCGTTGTGCAGGAACGGCGGTGTCGCCCAGACACCGTGCAGCGGACGCGATTTGTAGGCGCGACGGTCGCTGATGCGGAAGGGAACATTGGTGCCGTCGTAATCCGGGATCAGCTCGCCGGTGATGCCCTCCTTCTCGTAGATGCGTGGCACCAGGATGTTGAGCAACACCTGCAGTCCCTGTCCGGCGTTGACCGGGCCTGAGCCCGGTGCCAGCAGGGTGGCGTCGTAACGGGGACGGTTGAAGTTGTCGACGGTGTTGGGGTCGGTGCCCACCACATCCACATCAATCCATGGCACTGACCAGATGGTCTCGCGCCAGTCACGACGGTAGGGCTTGCCATCCTTGTAAACCAGGTCGCCGGCCAGGTCCCACTCGGGGTTGCTGCTGGCCTGTCCCGGCAGCAGTTCGCCTGCCTTGGTGGCCAGCGGCCAGTCGTAGGGTTTGGAGACGTGGGGCCCGTGGCAGAAGGCACACTGGTCGGCAAACAGGGCCTTGCCGTGCCGCGCCTTGTCGATATCCACGCGACCGAGAATCTCCTCCGGCCAGGCGGGTGGCTTCAGTTTGCGCAGTGTGGTCTCGATGCAGTGCATACCGGTGAGGTCGATGGCGGTGTCACCGAAACTGTCGTCAGTGAGCAGTTTGCCATCTTCGTCCACCAGTTTGATGGGGGCCAGCACGCCCAGGGCCTCGCCCAGGTTGCGCGCCATCGGCTGATTGGTGAAACCGGAGTACTGTACCCAGTCAAAGCGCCAGATATCCCACATGAAGGGGTAGCTCACCGGGGCGTTGGCAATCTGGTAGTTCTGCGGTTGCTTGATGTCGTAGCCAAAAACCACGTTGCCGATACGGGCTACGGCATCGGTGCGGCCACGACCCTCTTCCACCGGGTAGAGAGAGATGGCGCCGGGGCCGCGTACAAAGGCGATGATATTGCCGATAAATTCCCGCACATCCTTGCGCAGCTGATCGCGCGCGGCGTCGTCACCGGGGCCGGCGACACGGTCGGCAAAGCGGTCCCATTTGGCGGGGTTGATGTAGGTTTCAATGGTGGCGGCGGCCAGGGTGGTAATGAACTCACCGGGTTTGGGGGTGGCGATACTCTGTACCGCCTGACCACCATCCACCCGCAGGGCGGTGCCCTTGTAATGCAGCTCGCCGGTGTGGCAGGCGGCGCAGGTGATGTCCAGCCGCACTTTCTGGTTGTCGGGATTGATATGGCGGGTCAGGCCCACCGCCAGGTTGCCGGGGTTGGCGCTGCTGGCCTGCTGGCCTGGATCGACGATAAAGCCCCAGCCGCGCATGTTATCCGGATCGTTGAGCATGCGCGTCGACATGGGCAGTTCCAGGTTGACGTACCAGTCGTAGTCGATGCCCAGCAGCTCGGTACCCTGGGGCGAGTAGTAGTAGTTCTCACGATCCTGGCTGTCCCAGCCATCGTTGAGGTAGTGCAGCGCGGTGATCTCTTCACGGGTCAGGTTGGGCTGCAGGAACTGCTGCAATTGCTGGTAGCCCACCACCAGCACAAGCAGCACAATGGCGATGCGTCGCATCCACGGAGTGCCGAGGGAGAGCCAGATCTGCCACAGGGCGTGGCCGATGGCCTTCAGGCGTTGCCAGCTGCCGCAGAGCAGCTGTTTCAGAAAGCGCCACAGCCAGCTGAGCGTGGCCACAATGATTCCCCGCAGACCACGCCAGAGCGTGCTCCATGCTTGTTTAAAATCCATCTTCTTCATCCAGGACTGAATCGCTGCAGGTCGGGCCAGAGCGGGTGGCCGGCATGCAGATCCGTTGTTGTTTTGACAGCGGCCCGGGCGCGAATGTGATTGCCGGAGCACTGATTCCCCAAAGCCCGAAACTATAGCCTGTTGCCGGGAAGGCCTGCAATGACGGGGGGTAAGCAAAAAAGAGTTGCTGTGGCCGGGGTTCTGCCCTATATACGTCTCCCCGGCCAGCAGTGTGGACGGCGATTGATCAGTCCCTTTTGGAGAAAGCGTCCATGGTGCCCATGCCGGTCGCCCACTGCCTTGATGGCAGTGACTACAATGAATCCCTGTTTGAGCGCATTGCCCAGGACCTGCAGCAGCAGGGTTACAGCATTAACCACTCGGCGTTACCGCCGGCACTGGGAGAGGCGCTGTGGCAGCAGTTGCAGCAGATGAATGCCGCTGAATTCGATCGCGCCGGTATCGGTCGCGAGCAGGATCACCAGCTTAACGGCTTTGTGCGTACCGACGAGGTGTGCTGGATCGACGGCTCTTCGGAGGCCGGCGGTCAGTGGCTGCAGTGGGCGCAATCGCTGCAGACCTATCTCAACCGGCGCCTGTTCCTGGGGCTGTTCTCGTTTGAAAGCCACTTCGCCCACTATGGCTGCGGCGATTTCTACAAGCGTCATCTGGATGCCTTCAAGGGCGAGGCCAACCGGGTGCTGTCACTGGTGGTGTATCTCAATCCCGGCTGGTTGCCGGACGACGGGGGGGAGCTGGTGCTCTATCGCGATGAGCAGGAGAGTGAGGGGCTGCGGGTGACGCCGGCGTTTGGCACGGTGGCGGTGTTCCTGAGCGAGGAGTTTCCCCATGAGGTGTTGCCGGCGCGGCGCGATCGCTACTCCATCGCCGGCTGGTTCCGGGTCAACAGCTCCACCAACCAGCGGGTTGATCCGCCGCGTTGATCTGGCCTGGCCGTTTTAGTCCAGCTGTTGCAGCCAGTTGCGCGCCAGGCGCACGAAATGCGCCAGCATCTGCGCCGCCTCCTTGAACAACCCCTGCACCCGCGGGCTGGAAGCTGTGGTGTCCACTGAATGTTCCAGTTGTTGCAACAGGTCCCGCAGCGGCTGGGCGCCGTAAACGCCGACGCTGCCCTTGAGCGCGTGCAGGCGGAAGCGGGCATCGTCACTGTCGCCCCGCTCCCAGGCCTCCCGGGCCTCCTCCAGCTGGCTGGCGGCGCTGTCGCAAAGGCTGTTCAGGGCTTTGCGGAAATAGTTGGTACGCTCCGACTTGCGGGCAATCAGGGCTTCCACATTACTGCCGTCAAACAGAGCGCTCTCATCCACCTCGTCAGGGTTGGCATTGCTCCGTTGAGAGGCGGGGTCGTGATCCTGCCTCTGCAGCACGTTGAGCAGGGCCTGCAGCAGGGCGGCCTGGTCCACCGGCTTGGCGACAAATTCGTTCATTCCTGCCTGCAGGCACTGGTACTGTTCGGACGGTAGCACGCCGGCGCTCATGGCAATCACCGGAATGTCGAGCCGCAGCCGCTCGCGAATTTCCCGGGTGGCACTGAGACCATCCATCACCGGCATCTGGATATCCATTACCACCGCCTGCCAGCGCTGTGGCTCCCGTTCCAGCAGGGCCACCCCTTCGGCGCCGTGGGCGGCGATGGTGACCCTGGCGCCCATATCCTGCAGCAGCCCGGAGGCTACTGCCTGGTTCATGGGGTTGTCCTCCACCAGCAGCAGTTCCAGTCCCTGCAGTGGCGCCTGCTGCTGTTCGGTGTTCAGGACCGGGGCCCCGCTGCCTTCCAGCAGCTGTTGCAGGGCCGTCTCCAGTGAGGCGCGGGTTACCGGTTTGATCACTGTCAGCTGCGGCCAGCCACTGTCGTACTCCGCTGCACTGGGGTGTTGCACAGACAGGATTGGCGGCACCGTGCAGCCGGCGGGCAGCTGCTCCGCCAGCAGCAGGTCCGCCAGCAGCGGGCAGAGGTTATCCGGCGCCCACAGCAGTACCTGGAACTGGTCCGGTGCTGCCGCCAGGCGTGGCAACAGCTCTTCGGCATTGCAGTTATCCACTTGCCAGCCCAGTGCCTGCAGGGCGGCGTCCAGGGCCAGTCGGGTGGAGGGGTGGCTGGCCATCAGCAGTGCCCGTCGTGGAGGCTGGTTACCGTCGCTGGCGGCCGCCGGGGAGGCGGGCAGGGCGGTGGCGGTTTCCAGCGGCATGGAGACCGTAAACTCGGTGCCGCGCCCCTCTTCACTGTGGAAGCTGATGTCACCACCCATCAGCGTTACCAGGCGGCTGCAGATCACCAGCCCCAGTCCGGTCCCGCCGAAGCGGCGGGTGATGGAGTTGTCCGCCTGGGAAAAGGCGTTAAAGATGCGCTGCTGCTGTTTGGAGGACATGCCCATGCCGGTGTCGCGGATACTCATCTGCAGCTGCCAGCGCTGGCCTTGCAGGGGCGTACCGCTGAGGCTGACCACCACTTCGCCGCTGGCGGTAAATTTCAGCGCGTTGTGGGCAATGTTGAGCAGGATCTGTTGCAGTCGCAACAGGTCTCCACGCCAGTGGGTAGGCAGGTCGGGCTGCACCCGGATCACAGGCTCAACCCATTTGTCGCTGCTGTTGGTGGCCATCATGCTGGCGACGCCTGCCAGCAGGTCCTCCAGCGCGAACACCTGTTCCACCAGATCCAGTTTGCCGGCCTCGATTTTGGAGAAGTCGAGGATGTCATTGATGATGCCAGACAGCGCCTGGCCGGAGCGCTGGATCATATCGAGGTAGTTGACCTGCTCGTGATTGAGGCGGGTTTTGGCCAGCAGCTGGCCCGCCCCCAGCACTGCGTTCAACGGTGTGCGGATCTCGTGGCTCATGTTGGCGAGGAACTCACTCTTGGCGCGACTCGCCAGTTCAGCCTGCTCCTTGGCCTCCTGCAGGTTCTTTTCAATCGCCTTCTGCATGGAGATGTCCCGCACCACGGCCAGGGTGCGGTGCTCGTGCCCCTCTTCAATGGGCGTGAGGTCGATCAGTACCTCAAACACCTTGCCGCTGGATTTACGTGCGGGGATGGTGCCGCGGCTGGTCATCAGCCGCGGTGTGGGCTGATGATTGAATTGGTGGCGCTGCTGGTAGTGCTGCTGGCGGTAGTTCTCCGGCACCAGTTGTTCGATGGGCATGCCAATCAGGGCGTTGTCGGGGTACTCGAACATCTGGTGGGCGCGGGGATTGGCCTTGACGATACGGCCACTGGTGTTGACCTCGATAAACGCATCCGGGGCGCGCAGGAAAAACAGCTCCGCCTCACTGCGGGTCAGTGCCACCTCCTGCTGCTGGCTGTCGATACGGGCCTTGGCACGATGGTACTCGGAGGCGATTTTCTGTGACAGCCTGGTGGCGCGATGATTGAGATAGTGAAGTGAGAAAACCACGTAGAACAGCAGCAGGTCCACCAGTACCCCGGCCACCAGAATGTAGACCGGTTGCTGCGCGCCGCTGACTCCCAACCCGGTGGCGTAAAAACGCATGGTCCAGGGGTGGCCGCCGAGAAGCAGGGTACGGTCAGTGGTGAAGGTGGCGTTGGTTGGCACCTGTTCGCCGGAGGAGCGATAGAGCAGGTCCTCTGTATTTACCCGGTTGCCGTCGTAGATCTCGAACACCAGGTTGGGGTTGTTGTCGCCGAGTATGCCCTGCATCAGGTCGCCAGCGCGGAACGGGGCGTAGACCCAGCCGGCAAACTGCTGGCGGCGCTCTGTCACGGTGCCTGGGGCGGGATTGACCTTGTAGACCGGCAGGTAGGTGAGAAAGCCGCGCTGCACGTCGGTATCCGTCTCCTGCACCAGGGTGATCAGCCCGGAGCTGGCTGGCTCATCCCGGTCGCGGGCGGCGCGCATGGCTTCGCGACGGGTGGCGTCGGACCACATGTCGTAGCCGAAAGCGCGCTGGTTGCGCCAGTCAAACGGCTCCAGGAAGACAATGGCGGAGTACTCCTCCCGCGGCGTGGCGGGTTTGACCCGATAGTCGCTATAGCCCTGCGCGCGCATCGCCTGCTCATGGGTGGGCACATCGGCAGCTGTCAGTGGCACCGCGTAGCCCATACCCTGGATCCCCGGCAGCTGATCATTCAGGCGCAGTGCGGCAACAAAGGTGCGCCACTCCTCGCGGGAGACTCCCTTGCTGGCGGCGAAGAAGCCTACCCCGGCCTGCAGGGCGCGCAGGTAGTGGGCGTGGCGCTCCTGGATAGCGGCGACAATTTCGCCGGTGCGGAAGTGGAATTGCTCCTGGGCCCGCAGGTGAATGCTGCGGTCGGCAATCAGGTAGGCGGCAATGGTGAGCAGCAGTGACAGGCCCAGCACAATCCAGGCGATCAGGGGGTTGTGCAGGCGAGCCAGGCGGCGATAGTGATTGTCGAGCTGGCTGAATTCGTTCTGGTCCATCCGGCAGGGGATTCCGCGGTGTCTGGCTGTATTCCGGTGTCTGGTCTCACCTGTCGTCGCAGTTCAGTCTGCGCAGGTTGGCAATGGTGCTACACAGGGGGCTGTCGGGGGCGGATCAGCTGTCTGCCAGGGCAAAAATCTGCCAGCCGCTTTTGGGCTGCAGGGGCCGATCCAGGGTGGCCCAGTGTAGTTTGTTTCGGCTGTCCAGGGCAAACAGCGGCGTCGCGGTGGCGTTGTCGCTTTCGGCCTGCCAGTCACTGAAGCCGTAACTGTCACTGAGCTGTGTGGCCTTGATTCTGGCGCCGCTGTCGAGTTGCTCCGAGAGGGTATAGTAGTTGACCTCCTCGCCGAACAGGCGCCGACCGCTGTAGAGCGGGCTGATACGGTTCTTGCCGCTGCCACGCTCCTCATCGGGGACGGAGAGTAAAAAGATATTACCGCCGCCGAAATCCTCGCGAAAACGCAATGCGGCGCTGGTGTTGGTGGACGGTTGTGGCGACAGGCCCAGCATACCGTTGAGGCTGCTCAGGTCCAGGTACAGTTCGGCGTGCTCCGAGATGGGATTGCCGAAGTAGGTCTCCAGCCCCTCCATCCGCGCGCGGGCCAGGTGACGCCAGTTGCGGTCGCAGAGGAGGGTGTTAACGCCGGCCTCGCGCAGGGCCTTGGCAATGGCAATGGCGACCCGATTGGCGCCGATGATCAGGTAGCCGCGGCGGTCGGCGGCGCTCACGCCCAGGGCCCGGGCCAGCGGTTTGGCAGTGAGGCTCTGGATCAGCACTGTGCCGATAATAACGCTGAAGGCCAGCGGCACCAGCAACCGCGCCTCGGCGATATTGGCGGCCTCCAGCTTGAGGGCAAACACCGCCGAGACAGCAGCGGCAACGATACCGCGGGGGCCGATCCAGGCGAGAAACAGTCGCTCCTGCCAGCTGAAATCACTGCCCAGGGTAGAGATAAGCACCTTCAGTGGTCGCGCCAGCAACTGTACGGTCAATAACACTGCCAGCGCCGCCCAGCCGATGCCCAGCAGCTCGGACACATCCAGCCGTGCTGACAGCAGGATAAACAGCACCGAGACAAACACCACCGTAAGACTCTCCTTGAAGTTGAGGATGTCGCGGGTGTGGACGCGGGGCATGTTGGCCAGCCAGATCCCCATCACGGTGACGGTGAGCAGCCCGGATTCGTGCATATAGGTGTTGGAAAAGGCGAATGCACCGGTGACAAAGGCGATGGCGGCGAAGTTCTGCAGGTAGGCGGGAATCCAGTGATGGCGCAGCAGCAGGCCGAACAGGTAGCCGGCCAGGGCGCCCACCAGCAAGCCGGTGGCCAGGGTCTCGGCAAAGATCAGCAGGGCGTGGCCCCAGTCACGACCGGCGCTCTGGGCCAGAATCGCTTCGAACACCAGCACCGCCAGCAGGGCGCCCAGGGGATCGATAACGATACCCTCCCAGCGCAGGGTGTTGGCGATGCGGCTGTTGGGCTTCACTGTGCGCAGCATGGGCACAATCACGGTCGGCCCGGTGACCACCATAATCACTCCAAACAGGGCGGCCAGTGGCCAACTGAGCCCCACCAGCCAGTGGGCGGCGAGGGTGGTGACCAGGGCATTTATCAGGGCGCCGTGAGCCACCAGGTTGCGCACTGTGGGGCCGATCTCCCGCAGCTCCACATACTTGAGGGTGAGGCTGCCCTCAAACAGGATGATGGCGACGCACAGGCTGACAAAGGGAAACAGCAGGTCGCCGAACAGTTCATCGGGTCGCAACAGCTGCAGGGCAGGTCCGAGCAGGATACCGGTGATCAGCAGGAACAGGATGGCAGGTACCTTGATGCGCCAGGCCAGCCATTGGCAGCCAAAGCCCAACAGGCCAATCAGGCCCAGCATCATGGCTGCCGGCAGATCCAGTGTCATTCCCCACTCCTGTTTTGATTGTTGTCAGTGCTCTTCCTGTTGCACAGGTATCAGTTTGGCGCAATCAGCACCCTGCCCGGCTTTCCTGTGACGGGTAAATCCATAATACTACAGGGCCAAAGTACGGATGCGGGGTGTGGTGATGGACAAAACAGAGAGCTTTCGCAAATATTTCCGGGAAGAGTATGTGCCCAGGGATGCGGGGCCCAGGTTTCTGTATATCACCAACGGCAGGCTCTATATCCGGGTGGTGTTCGCCATTATTCTCACGCTCTGCGTCGGCCTTGCCAGCCAGGTGGACTTCAGGCCTCACCACCTGCCGCTGTTTTTTCTCTACTTTGTGATCGCCAATCTGGTGGAGTACTGGATTCACCGTTACCCCATGCACCGCAAGATGCCGTTGCTGGGGTTTATGTTTGAACACGTCACCATCCACCACGCTATCTTTGACCGGGATAAAAACCTGATTGAGGATGACCGCGACCTGATGGGCGTGTTCCTGCCGATCCTGTACCTGTTCTCGATTTCCGCCGGTGCTGTGGTGGGTTCACTGCCACTGTTTATTCTGTTCGGTAGCAGTGAGGGGTATTTCTTCCTGTTTGTGTGTGCGGTCTATTACCTGCTGTATGAGGTACTGCACTACTCCTACCACTGCCGCGATGACTCGCTGTTCCGCTTTGTACCTTTCAGCAAGAGCCTGGGGGTGAATCACCTGATTCACCACCGCCGGGAATTGATGAGCAAGGTTAACTTCAACATTACCTTTCCGCTGTTCGATCACCTGTTTGGCACCAAACACAACCCATCTCATCTGCCCCGCGATCGCAGCGAGCCTTGATCGGGGGGATTACAGCCGTCTTCAGGAGGTGGATTTTTTCAGCGCCTTGGCGTCCTCGGCGCTGATCATTTCAAACTTACCCAGGCCACAGCTGGCACCTCGTTCCATATCGCTGCCCCCGGAGCGCAACACGGTGATGATATCCAGCGCTGACAAGCGCGGCTGTGACGTCTTGTAGAGCACCGCGCTGTGCTTGTTCAGGCCGATGCACGGCCTGGGCAGGCGGTTAAGGTAAACCTCGCTGTTGTTCAGGTAGAACAGCAGGGTCTGGCGATCAACCACGTCTATGCGGTCAATGCGGTTGATCGGCAGGCTATCCACGGTTGCCGTCCCGGCGACCTCCTCGTGGATGGGAGTCGTATCATGACGCTCCTCTTCGGCACGCACAGTGGAGGCAAGGGTGGCGCCCAGCAGGGTCAGGGTGATCACTGCCTGCAGCAGGGTGGGGTGGTACATAGGCGTTCCTCCGGATGGTTGGCCAGTTGCGCTCCCTCTATGACCGCGGAGGAGGGCCGGGGTTCGGCGCTGCACCTCAGAGCTGCACCTCAGAGAGGGTGCAGCAGTGCGTTCATGGCTTCCACCAGTTGCAGGGGGTGATCGGTCATCAGGTGGTGGTGCGCTTTGGGGATGACGATCAGTCGCTCACCGCAGAGGAAACTCTCCAGAATTCGCTGCGGACGACCGTTGTCGCTGAACAGGCTCAGCTCTCCATAAATGGTGCTGATCGGGGTGGTTACCTTCTGCAGCAACTCCAGCTGGCGCAGCTCACCAACATTGATGGCCCTGGGGTCAAATTTCCAGCTCCAGCCCTCTGCCGTCACCCGGCAGGAGTGGTAGCCGATGTACTGCACCAGTGCCTCGATGTAATCCGGTTGCGGTGGTGCCAGGCGGAATTCACGCTGGCACTCCAGCTGCGTGGCACGGCTGCGCAGGTGATCGCGGGGCTTGATCAGGGGGATGGTCTCCTCCGGTGGAAAGCGCACGATGCTGTCGATGATCAGTCCCTGCCGGAACAGTTCCGGCGCCAGCGCCAGGGCGCGGATGGTCTGCACACCGCCGAAGCTGTGACCGGCGATGGTGACCGGCCCCAGGTTGTGTTCACGGATCACTCCCACAATGCCGTCGGCGTAACAGTTGTCATCCTCGTAGCGGTCCAGGTGATCGCTGTCACCCATGGCCGGCAGGTCGATGGCAATCACCCGGTAGCGGTCGGTAAAGAACGGTGCCAGATAGGCCCACCAGTGGGCGTTGCCACAGAAACCATGCACCAGTACCAGCACCGGCAGTTCCGTGCGCTGCCAGTTCCAGCAGAGGAAATGCACCCGCTTGCCGTTGACTGTGGCATAGCGGGATTCGCCGGGGTGGTTAAGGTTGTCGAGAAACCAGGAGGGGGCATCGGCAGGCGGGACAAACGGGGTCGCGCCTGCCACAGGGGAGTCAGTTGTCATCAGTTACAGCTACCACGTTTCACAATTGCAGCCTGCAAGCATAACCAGCGCGCGGGCAAAAATCGAACTGTCCAGGGTATGGGTTATGGCTCTGCCCCGGCTTCCTCCGCCACAGCAGTGCCACAAAGTTCCAGTAATCTGGCCAGTAGCAGGGCGCCGTCGCTGAAGCGCTCGACATCGCCGCCGCCAGTGTTCTGCAGGATTACACCCTCTTCCTGGCGTGGCAGCATTGCGGTGGCGTCACCGTTGCGATCCAGCCAAATCGGGTAATCAAGTTTGCGCATGCGCGGCAGGGCAATGGCGCGGGCGATCAGGCCCGGCATGCCACTGATGTCAGCCACATAGACAAGACGGCCATCGCTGAGGCACGTGTGATCACTTACCTCCAGCGCGCGGCGCAGCATTTTATTGCCGCCCATGTCGTCCACAAACAGCAGCTGTAACGGTGTTTGCCCGGCTTGCCAGGCGGCGCCGAACTGGTTTTCCAGGGCGTTGAAATCCGGCACTGGCGGTGCACCGGTGGCGCTGGCGGTGAGTGGGTGGCTCAACAGCAGGGACCACAGTGTGGCAACAAACAGGTGGCGCATGGGCAAGGGCTCCGCAGTGATAAAAGACAGCGGCCAGAAGGGTAGTACGGGGCGGGGGGTGGCCACAAGTTGTGGCGGCTGACGTATACTGCAGTAACTGAATAACGCCGGTGCCGATAACACGGGTACTGACACTACAAGGAAAGCTGTTATGGAATTCAGGAAAGTAACCGGTTGCGCATTGCTGGCGACAATGTTGTTCTCCCTGGCGGGTGGCCCGGCGCAGGCACTGGGGCTTGGGGATCTGCTGGGCGGAGCCGCCTCGGAGCCTACGGCCGCGGGCGGCAGCACCGGAGGCAGCGGCTCAGGTGGGTTGACCGATATGCTGGTGGGGCAGCTGACGGACAAGCTGGGCATCAGTAAGTCCCAGGCGACCGCCGGCCTCGGCCTGCTGGTAAGTTACGCCAGCAATAACCTGCCGGAGAGCTACGCCAGCCAGCTCAAGGCGCTGTTACCCACCTCATCCTCTTCCGGCAGCAGCATGCTGAGCGGTCTGGGCAGCCAGCTTACCGGCAGCGTCAAGAGCATGGCGGACGTCAACAGTGGTTTCGAAACCCTGGGTATGGACAGCAGTATGGTGAGCAGTTTTACCCCGCTGCTGGAGTCGGCGGTCGCCAACACCGGTGCCAGTGAACTGGCCGGGGCGCTGGGCGCTCTCTGGTAAGCACTGTGAACAGTCGCAGTCTCAACTGATCATGGGCATGCATCGGTGAGACCGGCGCCATGCTGACTGTTGCGGGTACCCTGCTCGGAGGCCTGGGCCTGTTCCTGCTGGCGGTGGGTCTGATGACCGACGGCCTGAAACAGGCGGCCGGCAATTCCCTCCGCACCATACTGGCCAACTGGACCCAGACTGACCTGCGCGGTATCGCTTCCGGTTTCCTGATTACCGCGCTGGTGCAGTCCTCCAGTGCGGTGACTGTGGCCACCGTAGGCTTCGTCAACGCCGGCCTGCTCAGTATGCGGCAGGCGCTGGGGGTGGTGTACGGTTCCAATATCGGCACCACCATCACCGCCTGGCTGGTGGCGGCGGTGGGCTTCAAGCTCGACGTGCAGGCCTTCGCCCTGCCCATGATCGGTGTCGGCATGGTGATACGCCTGCTGCGTCCCGACGGTCGTGCCGCTGCCTATGGCCTGGCGCTGGTGGGCTTTGGCCTGTTCTTTGTTGGTATCGACCTGCTCAAGGGAGCTTTTGAAGGGTTGGTGGCGACGTTTGATGTGAGCACACTGGCGACCACCGGGTTGCGCAGTGTATTGCTGTTCCTGTTGGCGGGTATCGCCATGACCGTACTGGCGCAATCCTCCAGCGCCTCCATTGCCATTACCATTGCCGCCGCTTCCTCCGGCCTGGTCTCCCTCAACGCCGCGGCGGCCATGATTATCGGTGCCAATGTCGGTACCACCTCCACCGCTTTGCTGGCTTCTATTGGCGCCACCTCCAACTCCCGTCGTGTTGCCCTGGCCCAGGTGATCTTTAATGTCGGTACGGGTGTGGTGGCGTTGCTGTTGCTGCCGCTGCTGTTTCTGTTGCTGGACGCGCTCGGTCGCCTGCTGGAGCTGGATGCCGAGCCGGCCGTGACACTGGCGTTGTTTCATACCGTGTTCAATGTGCTGGGGGTATTGCTGGTGCTGCCCTTTAACAATCGCCTCGCGAGCTGGCTGGAACAGCGTTTCCGCAGTCGTGAGGCGGCGCCGGCGCTGCCCCGTTTTATCGACAGCACGGTGGCGGCCACACCGGCGCTGGCGGTCAACGCCCTGGTACAGGAGCTGGAGGCGCTGGCGGGGCGCACTGCGCAGCTGGCGCTGGCGGTAAGCCGGCAGCAGCTGGATGGCAATGGCCTGCACACTGAATCCACCCACATCCGTCAGCTGGCCGCTGCCGTGTCGCATTTCCTGATGGAGGTATCCCGCGAACCCCTGTCTGAAGAGAGTACCCAGCAGCTGGCGTCGCTGCTGCGGGTGGATCAGTACCTGCTCAGCTGTCTGCACGAGATCAATCAGCTCTACACGCTGAATGTGTCGCTGGATGGCCAGCTGCCGCTGGCCGTGCGAACCGAGCTGGAGCGTTTTCGGCAGCGTTTCTGCGGGGTGCTGGAGAGCGATATCTCCCACGCCGAACTGCTGCAGCAGGATTTCGAGCAGGCCCAGACGCAGTTGCAGACCGAGCACGATATGCTCAAGGCGCGACTGCTGGTGGTGACCACCGAACATCAATTACCGTTTGAAGAGATGCTGGTGCAGGTAGAGCTGGCGGCGTTGCAGTTGCATCTGGCGCGGCAGTGGCTGAAGGCCATGCGCTACCTGCAGCGCCTGCATGACGTTACCGGCATTACCGACAAGCTCACAGATAGCCGGGATCAACCCGGGCAGGAGACTGCCGACCCCGGGGAGAGTGACGAGGCTGTTGCCCTGGAGGGCGAGAATGAAAAAACATAAGAAACGCCGCAATATTTTTCCCTCGGCGAGGGATGACATGCAGCTGGCCTGCGATTACCCGCGCAGTACCTCTTACCGGCTCGCTTTCACCGACCAGGATTTCCTGCTGCGCGATGAGCTGCGCGCTGTGCGCCTGCAGCTGGAGTGGCTGAAGCCGGATATGGTGCAGCAGGAGCACGGCATCGAGTCCACCGTGGTGGTATTTGGTGGCGCCCGTTTCCAGGATAAGGAGAAGGCATTGCAGCAACTGGCGGACCTGGAGCAGCAGTTGCTGGGCGACCCGGGTAACGAAACCCTGATGCGCAAACTCAGTCGTGCCCAGCGGGTGTTGCGCAACAGCCGCTACTACGATGAAGCGCGGTTGCTGGCGCGGCGCATTACCGAAGTCTCCATGAGTCACGGCAGCAAGGAGTATGTGGTGGTTACCGGTGGCGGGCCCGGCGTTATGGAGGCCGCCAATCGCGGTGCCGAGGAGGCCGGCGGCAAGAGTATCGGGCTTAATATCGTGCTGCCACACGAGCAGGAACCCAACCCCTACATCACCCCCGAATTCTGTTTCCAGTTTCACTACTTTGCCATCCGCAAGATGCATTTCCTGCTGCGGGCCGTCGGCCTGATCGCCTGCCCCGGCGGCTTTGGCACACTGGATGAGCTGTTTGAAACCCTGACCCTGATCCAGACCGGCCGGGTAGGGCATCTGCCGGTAATCCTGCTGGGAAGGGAGTACTGGACGCGCTTGATCGACTTTGACTTTCTGGTGGAGCAGGGGGCCATCGACGAAGAGGACCTGGACCTGTTCCACATCGTCGATTCCCATGAAGAGGCCTGGCAGATCCTCAGCCAGGCCTGGGAGTTACAGTCCGCGGAATAGCCGCTTCAGGGTGCTGTGACTCAGGGAGCAGGAGTAGCCGTGGTGGCGACGGTGCGGCTGCCCAGCTCGTTGTCGATCATCAGCAGGCCATAGCCATCGTTCTTCACCAGTTTCAGTTTGGAGATAATGCCGCTGACGGTGGCTTCCTCTTCCACCTGCTCCTTCACAAACCACTGCAACAGGTTGTAGGTGGCGTGGTCCTTTTCCTTCAGCGCCAGGTCGCTCAGCTCATTCAGCTTCTGGGTCATCAATTGTTCGTGTTTCAGGGACGACTGGAACACGTCCAGCAGGGCGCCAAACTCCGACGGCGGTTTGGGGATGCTCTGCAGCTCCACATGCACGCCCTGTTCGATGAGGTAGTTGTAGATCAGGGTGGCGTGGATATGTTCTTCCTCGTACTGCACCTTCAACCAGCTGGCGGCGCCATTGAAGTCGGTGTGGTTGCAGTAGGCGGACATGGCCAGGTAGAGGTAAGCGGAATAGAACTCATCGTTGAGCTGCTGTGACAGCGCGCTTTGCATTGCCTGCGAGATCATGGGTGTCTCCGTGATAAACGTGGGTAAGTGGTGAATAATTGACGCACATTATACAGGGTTATTGCCGGCAGTTGGCGTCAGCGTCCTTCCGGGGTTCTTCCCTGTCAGTTTGGTTTCATGCGCAGCAGGCGGCCATCATCGGTGGTGAGGTAGAGTTCGCCCGCCGGCCCCTGCAACAGGGCGCGGATGCGCAACCCCTGCTTCTCCAGCAGCCGCTCCTCGGCGGTCAGATCTCCTTCCTTGCCGATGGTGACCCGGTTCAGGTGGGTGAGCTTGAGGGCACCGAGAAACAGGCTGTCACGCCATGGCTGATGGCCACCGCTGTAACAGAGCAGGCTGCCGGGGGCGATGGAGGGGATATAGACCTTGCGCGGCTCTTCCATACCGGCCTTGTGGCGGTAGTCGCCCACCCAGGCGGGGCTGCTGTACTCCTTGCCCCGGGAGACGGTGGCCCAGCCGTAGTTGCTGCCCGCCGTAATCCAGTTGATCTCATCGCCGCCGCGGGGGCCGTGTTCACTGGCCCAGAGACCGCCGCGGCTGTGGTCGTAGCAGAGTCCCTGCGGGTTGCGATGGCCGTAGCTGTAAATCTCCGGCAGGGCGTCACTGCGACCGGCAAAGGGGTTGTCGGCGGGCAGGCTGCCGTCCAGGTTAAGACGCAGGATGGTGCCGGCGTGGGTCATCAGGTCCTGGCCATTGGGGCGGTGGCCACGATCGCCGACAGAGAAGAACAGGTGCCCCTGGCCATCAAAGGCGATACGGCTGCCGAAGTGGCGGCTGGTGCCGGAGGCGGAGCGGGTGACCAGCAGCTCCTGCCAGTCTGTGAGCTGGCGCTCAGACAGCCTTGCGCGGGCCAGGGTGGTCACGGCACCGGCTGCTTGCGGCTTGCTGTAAGTGAAGTAGATCCAGCCCCCGGCCTCGCCGGCGGGGGGCACGGCCACGTCCAGCAGCCCGCCCTGACCACGGGCATAAACCGGTGGCAATCCGCTCAACCATGCAACGTCACCGGAATCGCTGTTGACCAGCGCGGCACGGCCGTTGCGGTCGGTGACGATCAGCTGTCCGGGGGCGACCCACGCCATGCCCCAGGGAATCCCCAGGTCGCGTGCGACTTCGGTGACGGAGTCGCTGTCAGCCTGGCTTATACGGGTGGTACAGGCCAGCACCACGCTGGCGACAAGCAGTATGGATAACAGCAGGGTGCGGGTGGGAAGCGTCATGGGAGTGGTCCGGTGATTCAGCGTTGCAAGGTCAATCATGATGGCAACGATCATGATGGGAAGATTGATGATAGCCTAACCGATTGACGCGGGCAGTGCAGTGACGCCCGCCGGGTGTGGGTCATACCGCCGACGATAGCGGTAACAGAGGACAGCGATGAAAGTTGGAATGATAGGACTCGGTGTGATGGGGATGCCTATGCTGCAGCGCTTGTGCGGCAGTGGTCATCAGGTATCGGTATTCGCCCGCCGTCGGGAGGTGGGTGAGGCGGCCGGCCAGTTGGGAGCCTCTGCTGTGGACTCGGCCGCGGCACTGGCGGCAGAGGCCGATCTGTTGATTGTCTGCCTGTACAGTGATGAACAGGTTCGTGAGCTGTTGCTGGGGGAGGCGGCGCTGGTGGATCAGTTGCGCCCCGGCAGCGTGCTGGTGCTGCACACCACCGGCAGCCCGCAAACCGCCACCGACATCGCTGCCCGGGCGGCGGCGCGGCAGGTGCAGGTGCTGGATGCGCCGGTCAGCGGTGGCCCCCACAATATCGCTGCCGGTGAACTGACCTTGCTGGTGGGCGGGGAGGCGGCCGCGCTGGATCGCTGCCGCGAGGTGCTGGGCGCCTACGCCAGTCCCATCCTCCACGTCGGGCCATTAGGTGCCGGACAGAAAACCAAACTGGTAAACAACCTGCTGTTTGCTGCCCAGGTGAAACTGGCCGCCGATGCCAGCCGTTTGCTGCAGGAGCTGGGAGCCGATGTGAATGCCAGCCTGGCGGCGATCACCCACTGCAGTGGTGACAGCGCCGTGTTACGCATGGCGCAGCGCAGTGGTTCGGTGGCGCGACTGCAGCAGTCGGCAGGGGCATTTATCGACAAGGATCGCACCACCGCGCTGGCATTGGTGGAGACGCTGGGGCTGGACCCTGGATGCCTGCGCTAAACCACCGCCGCGGCAGCCGGGATTGTGTTATGCAGGTAAATCCCCGCGCCGGAGTTGTGACTCTCTTCCCGGTCAGCGCAGCTTCCGGCGGGGCCAGGGCCTTGCAGCAGTATCTTTGACTACACTCAACAGTATCCGGGTTACAGGCCGGGAATCTGTGTCGGATGATATTTTCCCGGCTCACCATCTCTGCAGAGCGGGTCAGGGCAAATCTATGGAGCAGTATGCATCTTACCGGCAGGGCCTTTATGCCGGCGCTGTTCTCCCGGGCGAGCGGGACGTTTGGCGTACGCCCCGCTTCAGGGTGTTTGCAGTGGTGCTGGGGCTGTGCCTGGTAATTGGCTTCTCCGTACTGCTGTTACTTAACCCGCTTTATCGCAGCAGCGCGACGTTACTGATTTCCGCGCCGGTCGCCATCGACCAGGAGAGTGGAGACGCGGATGTGCAGCAGGTGGCCATTCAACGGGAAATCCTGCTGGGGCAAAAACTGCTGGCGCTTACTTCCGCGCGGATGGGGCAGTCGAGCGGTGGCGCCGGACTCCCGGTCAGCGATATTCGTGCCCTGCTGCAGGCACAGCCGGTAGAGGGGACAAATCTCCTTAACCTCATTGCCGAGGGCAGCGATCCGCTTATGCTTCCCGTGCTGGTCAGCAGTTGGGTAACGGAGTACCAGGCGATGCGGGCTGATGATGTCACACGCAATGTGGGACAGACCAAAATTGATCTTGATCGTCAGCTGGCACAGATTTCAGCGCAGGTCCGGGGGGCGCGTGAACGGCTGGACAGCTTCCGGGAAACCCACAATATCGTCTCTGCCGAGCGCGAGGAAAATGAGGTGCTGTCACGATTGCGCGGCCTCAATGCGTCCCTGAATGCCGCCATGGAGGCGGAGGTAAAAGCCCGGTCGCAGCTGCAGGAGGCGCAGGCGGCGCAGCGCGAAGGTAAAACCGTGATCGCGCCCAGTCAGCTGGAGTATGTGAATGACTTGCGTAATCGCCTCAACGCCGGGCAAGCCAAACTGGCAGTGCTGAGGCAGCGCTACACCCGCGACTACATCAATTTGCAGCCTGAGTTACGGCAGATCCCCGAAGAGGTGGCGGCGCTGCAGCGGGAGTTGCAGACCATCGAGGCCGCTGGTGACAGGCGCGCCCTGGAAGAAACGCAGCAGGAGTACGAGCGGGCGCAGCGCGTGGTGCAAAACCTGAAGACAGAGTTTGCCGCGGGCAAGGCGGAGGCGAGAGAGGTAACGGCCGTATTTGCCGAGCATGAGGCACTGGTGACCGACCTGGCCAGGCTGGAACAGTTGCATCGCGATACCCTGGCGCGCCGGGCGCAGCTGGAGGCCCGTCAGTTTGACCGACAGGCACAGGTGACCGTGATTGCCGACCCCTCCAGCGCCAGTCGGGTCTGGCCTGATTACGGACGCTTGAGCTTGTACATTGCCGTCGGCTCTGTGGCGCTGGCAGTCTTTTGTGTCTGGTTGCTGAGCTGGTTGCAGGGGCGACGGGAGCAGGCGGGGATTACCCTCAGCGGCGTGCATATTCACCCGGGTTCGCCGGGGGAGCTGCTGGGTTATGAACGCGCCATCCGTGAGTCGCTGGAGCATCACAGCGAGCGGGCACTGGAGGATAGATCGCGCCAACATGATTCGGGGAAAGACGCATCGGAAAATGGTGGCGACGGCAAAGACGACGAGAGGAAAGGCGATTCACGAGACAGGCCGGATTGAGAGTCCAATTTCCGTGTACACGGAGCTCCCGCTGCGACAGTGCCGCAAGCGTGGTGATCAAGGAATACTGATGCAGATCAAGCAAGGCCCACGAACCGCAGGCAGCCAAGGCAGCGGTGCTGTACAGCCGTCGCCGCCGGATTGCATAATCTGGCGCCGGATTATTGGAAAACCGCTGGCCATCCCCTGTGTCCAGCGGCTTGTGGAGTCGACCCCCTATGCCAACCTACGACTATTTCTGTGCGGCCAACGAGCGAGTAGTGGAAGTGCAGCACAGTATGCAAATCAAACTTACCTCCTGGGGTGAACTGTCCCGGATGGCCGGGATTGATGCCGGCGACACACCCGCCGATACGCCGGTGGAGCGACTGGCCAATGGCGGTCAGGTGGTGAAGTCCAACTCCCTGAAGAATTCCGTGCCGCCCTGCCAGGTGGGCGGTGGTTGTGGCGGCTGCGGTTAAGCCGCAGTCACAGCCACACCCACACCCACACCCTCTTGCGTCACCCCGCTATCGTATTACCCTGACGCTCCTAGCTCCTAGCTCCTAGCTCCTAGCTCCTAGCTCCTAGCTCCTAGCTCCTAGCTCCTAGCTCCTAGCCAAAAGATCGCGCAGGGGACCGCGCTCCTGCAGGAGCGGGTCCCCGCTGGTGCAATTTGGTAATTCACATTGGCAGGAATTGCCATTGAGAGCCGCTCCCCCCCCTACATACACTTCCCCCATGCTGTGCAGCAGACCAGACACTGGTGCTGCACGATAACGGCCGGGGAAATAAATCCATAACAGCTCCGCGTCCGCTTCATTGTCACTCCGTGCCGGAAGAGAGTCGTTATGTCCGCGAAATTACTGAACGAGCGCGACCTGAATTTTCTGCTCTATGAGTTTTTGCAAGTCGAAAAACTGTTGAGCCGCGACGCCTATCGCGAACATTCGGTGGAAACCTTTAATGCCGCGTTGGCAATCGCCCGCGGTATCGCCGCCGATTGTTTTGCCAATCACAACCAGCAGGGTGACGCCAGCGAACCACAGTTTGTGGATGGGGTGGTACATCAGATTCCACAGACGAAAGTGGCGTGGCAGGCGTTTGCCGACGCCGGCTTTCTCGCTGCCCACTGCCCGTTTGACGAGGGCGGCATGCAGCTGCCGGAGGTGGTGCTGCGTGCCGCTATGGCCTGTTTCAGCGCTGCCAATGTCAGCAGCGCCGCCTATCCCATGTTGAGTATTGGCGCCGCCAACCTGATCGACAGTTTTGGCAGTGCGGATCAGAAGCAGTGCTACCTTCCGGCCATGCGCGACGGTCGCTGTGCCGGCACCATGGCCCTGACGGAGCCAGCCCAGGGCTCGGCGCTGGCGGATATCACCACCACGGCAGTGCCGGCGGAGGATGGCAGTTACCGCATCAGCGGCCAGAAGATGTTTATCTCCGGTGGCGACCAGGCGCTGACCGACAACATCGTGCATATGGTTCTGGCGCGCATCAAAGGCGCGCCGGCCGGGGTGAAAGGCATCTCCCTGTTTATCGTGCCCAAGTTCCTGATGGACGCCGACGGTAACCCCACAGAGCGTAACGATGTGGCGCTGGCAGGCCTGCTGCACAAGATGGGATATCGCAACACCACCTCCACCGTGTTGTCGTTTGGGGAGCAGGGTGGTGCCGTGGGTTACCTGGTGGGTGAGCCCCACAAGGGATTGGCCTACATGTTCCAGATGATGAACGAGGCCCGCATCAGCGTCGGTACCGGCGCTGCCTCACTGGCGTACCAGGGTTTTAATGCTTCCCTCGAATACGCCCGTGGTCGCCCTCAGGGGCGTCTGCCCTCCTGTAAGGACAGCGACAGCAAACAGGTGCCTATTGTTGAGCACGCCGATGTCAAACGCATGTTGCTGGCGCAGAAGGCCTACGCCGAAGGCGCGCTGGCGCTTTGCCTTTACGCCAGCTCCCTGGTGGAGGATGCGCGCACGGCGCAGAGTGAGTTGCAGCGCAGTGAGGCGGCATTACTGCTGGACCTGCTGACGCCGGTGGTGAAGTCCTGGCCGTCGCGCTACGGCCTGCTGGCCAACGAGCTGGCGATACAGGTGCTGGGGGGTTCCGGTTATATCCGTGAATACCCGGTGGAGCAGTACTACCGTGATCAGCGCCTCAACCCCATTCACGAAGGCACGGAAGGTATACAGGCGATCGACCTGCTGGGACGCAAGGTGCCGGCACAACAGATGGCGGGGCTGCGCTTGCTGCAGCGACAGATGGCTCACACGGTGGCGCAGGCCAAGGTGTTCAGCGATACCCGTGAACTGGCCCAGCCGCTGGCAGCTGCCTGCGACGCGCTGCAGGCCATCACCGAGCGGCTGTTACCCCTGCTGCGCAGCGATCCCGATACCGGGTTGGCCAACGCCAGTCTCTATCTCGATGTATTCGGTCGGGTCACTGTCAGCTGGATCTGGCTGCGGCAGGCAGTGATCGCTGCACGCCATTTGCAGGATGCTGACCTGCACCTCGACGAACAGAATTTCTATCTCGGCAAGCTGCAGGCGGCACGCTACTACCTGGAGTGGGAACTGCCCCAGATCCAGCCGCAACTGCAGTTGCTGCAGAGCCTCAATGTCACGCCGCTCGCCATGCGCGACGAGTGGTTCCAATAAATCCTTTTTACCAACAATCACTCATCAGGGAGGCACAGATGACAGCTCCGGTGCTCTACGAAATTCGCGATGGTATCGCGTTGATTACCTTGAACGCGCCACCGGTCAACGGCCTGGGGCAGGCGCTGCGCGCCGGCATTCAGGAGACCTTTGCCCGCGCCAGTACTGACGACAGTGTGCGTGCGGTAGTGATCGCTTCGTCATCACCCATCTTCTGTGGTGGTGCTGACATTGTCGAATTTGGCAGTGGCAACTTTGGCGCCGAGCCGAACCTGCCCGGCGTGTTACGAGCCATTGAGCTGAGTCACAAGCCCGTGGTGGCGGCCATCAATGGCATGGCCCTGGGCGGAGGCCTGGAGCTGGCGCTGGTGTGCGACTATCGCATTGCCGATGCCAAAGCCCGTGTGGGGCTGCCGGAAGTGAGCCTGGGCATTATTCCCGGTGCCGGTGGTACCCAGCGTTTGCCGCGACTGATCAACGTCGACCTGGCGCTGGATATGATTGTCTCCGGGGTGCCGGTGGCCGCCGCACAGGCGCAGGAAGCTGGCCTGATTGACCGTGTCCACGGTGATGCGGCCACTCTGTTGGACGCCGCCATTGCCTACGCCAACGAGCTGGTGGACAGCAAGGCACCGCTGCGGGATTGCGCACAGATGCCGGCCAAAACCGGGGCGCTCGGTGACAGCTTTTTTGCCGACTACCGTCAGGCCATTGCCCGCCGCAGTCGCGGCTTCTACGCGCCGGAGCGCTGTATCCAGGCGGTGGAGATTGCTTGCAATCAACCACTGGAGGTTGGCTTGCAGCGTGAGGCGGAGCTGTTCGTTGAGTGCATGAATACACCTCAGGCCCGCGCCCAGCAGCACCTCTTTTTTGCCGAGCGTGCTGCCGGCAAGGTACCGGGAGTGGATCCGAAAACACCGCCGCGCAAGGTGGAGAAGGTGGCCATTATCGGTTCTGGCACCATGGGTGGTGGCATCGCCATGAACTTTATCAACGCCGGTATTCCCACCCTGATGCTGGACCTGAATGGCGAGGCGCTGGAGCGGGGTATCGGTGTTATTCGTACCAACTACGAGATCAGTGCGAAGAAGGGCAAGCTCACCGCGGAGCAGGTTGAACAGCGCATGGCGCTGCTGCAACCCACCACCAGCTACGATGACCTGCGCGATGTGGACCTGGTGATCGAGGCGGTGTTTGAAAAGATGGAAGTCAAACACGCCGTCTTCAAAACCCTGGATGAAGTGTGCAAGCCAGGCGCTATCCTCGCCTCCAACACCTCCACCCTGGATGTGAACGAGATCGCCGCGGTGACCCGTCGGCCACAGGATGTGATTGGTCTGCACTTCTTCAGTCCGGCCAATGTCATGCGCCTGCTGGAAGTCGTACGCGCTGACAAAACCGCCGACGATGTGATCGTCACGGTTCTGAAACTCGGCCAGCGCATCAAAAAACTGCCCGTGGTGGTGGGTGTCTGTTTCGGTTTTGTGGGCAACCGCATGCTGGAGCCCTACGGTCGCGAGGCTACCCGCCTGGTACTGGAGGGTGCTGCGCCGGAACAGATCGACCGGGTGCTGACCGAATTCGGCCTGGCCATGGGACTCTGCTCCATGAGTGACCTGGCGGGTATTGATATCAGTTACCTCACGCGCCAGGCCCATCGCGCTGCCATCGCCCACGACCCCAGCTACGCGGTGGTGTGTGACCGTCTCTATGAGCAGGGCGACTGCGGCCAGAAAACCGGCCGCGGTTTCTACATTTACAACGGCCGTGAAAAATCCCCCAACCCGGATGTGCTCACCATTGCCAGGGCCGAAGCGGCACGACTCGGTGTGGAGCAGCGTGAGATCTCCGACCAGGAAATCCTCGAGCGCTGCCTCTACCCGCTGATCAACGAAGGCGCCCTGATTCTGGAGGAGGGCATCGCGGCCCGCTCCAGCGATTGTGATCTTATCTACGTCAACGGCTACGGCTTCCCCGCCTGGCGTGGTGGCCCCATGCAGTACGCCGACGAGATCGGACTGCAAACCGTGGTAGACGGTATTAACAAGTATCGCCAGCAGTTGGGTGAGTACGGCGAGATGTGGTTCCGTCCGGCGCCGCTGTTGCAGCAGTTGGCCGCCGGGGGAAAATCGTTTCGCGCGTTCAGGAAAGTTTGAGCATTAACCGGAATTCAGCAAGGAAAAAACCATGAAAGAAGCAGTGATAGTCTCTACCGCCCGCACACCCATTGGTCGTGCGTTTAAAGGTGCCCTGAATAACATCAAGTCGCCAACCCTGCAGGGCCACGCTATCAGCCACGCTGTGCAGCGCGCCGGTGTGGACCCGGGTGAAATTGAAGATGTGATCATCGGTTCGGTACTCAACACCGGCACTGCCGGCATCAACGTCGGTCGCCTGTCGGCGTTGGCGGCGGGATTGCCGGTTACCGTTTCCGGCCAGACCATCGATCGCCAATGCTCGTCCGGCTTGATGGCCATTGCGACTGCCGCCAAGCAGATCATGGTGGATGGCATGAATGTGGTGGTGGCCGGCGGTCAGGACAATATCTCGGCGTGTCAGGAAGCCTACTTCGGTGCCTGTGGTCCGCAAGCCGACCCCAATGTCATCGCCCGCGCCGAACACGCTTATATGCCCATGCTGATGACCGCGGAGTTTGTGGCGAAGAAGTTCGGTGTCAGTCGTGACGCGCAGGACGAGTATGCACTCTCCTCGCAGATGCGTACGGCAGCAGCCCAGGAGGCGGGTCGCTTTGATCGCGAGATCGTACCGATCACGGCCACCCAGGCGCTGTTCAACAAGGAGACCAAAGAGGTGAGTTACCAGCAGGTCACCCTGGCGAAGGATGAAGGCAATCGCCCCTCCACCACCCTGGCCAGCCTGCAAGCGCTGGAGCCGGTTGTTGAAGGTGGTTGTATTACCGCCGGCAACGCCAGCCAGCTCTCCGATGGTGCTTCTGCCTGTGTGCTGATGGAGCGCAAGCTGGCAGAACAGCGTGGCCTGGCTCCACTGGGCATCTATCGTGGCATGACTGTGGTGGGCAACGCGCCGGAGGAGATGGGTATCGGTCCTGTCTATGCGATTCCCAAACTGCTGAAACAGCATGGCCTCACCATCAACGATATCGGCTTGTGGGAGCTGAACGAAGCCTTTGCCTGTCAGGCGCTCTACTGCCGCGACACCCTGGGCATTGACCCGGAGATCTACAACGTCAACGGCGGTGGTATCTCAATTGGCCACCCCTATGGCATGACCGGCTCCCGACTGGTGGGTCACGCCCTGATCGAAGGTCAGCGTCGTGGTGCCCGCTATGTGGTGGTGACCATGTGTATTGGTGGCGGCATGGGTGCCGCTGGCCTGTTTGAAGTGGCCTGAGGGCCGGGAGCTGCGCCATGACTTGCTGGCAGCAATTGGTGGGAGAGTCGCTGGGTGTCAGTGACTGGTTGCAGATGGATCAGCAGCGTATTAACGCCTTCGCTGATGCCACCGGTGATCACCAGTTTATTCATGTGGATCCGGAAGCGGCTGCGCAAACACCCTTCGGCGGCACCATCGCCCATGGCCTGCTGACGCTGTCGCTGATCCCTCACTGGCTCTATCCACTGCTGGCCCCGCATACCAGCGAGCAGGTGACGACGGTTAACTATGGCACTGACAACCTGCGTTACCTGCAACCGGTGCGCAGCAACGACCGGGTGCGACTCAGCGCCAGTGTGGCGTCGGTGGAGGAGAAGGGACCGGGGCGTACCCTGGTGCGACTGAATACCACCGTTGAGATCGAGGGTGCGGAGAAACCGGCACTGGTGGCGCAATCCCTGTTGATGGTGATTGAACCCTGACGCTGATGGCAGCGCCCGATGCCTGAATTAACTGGTGCCCGAGTGGCCTGACGACCAAACCGGTCAGCACCTATTAACAGATTTATGGAGAAAGAAAATGCCTGAGTACAAGGCGCCGTTGCGCGATATGCAGTTTGCGATAAACGAAGTTTTAAAATTCGACCAGCACTACCAGAACCTGCCAGGCGCGGAAGATGCCACCCCGGATACCGTGGCGGCGATTCTGGACGAGGCGGCCAAATTCTGCGAGCAGGTGGTCAGCCCCCTGAATCCGGTGGGCGACCGTGAAGGTTGTCGCTGGCAGGATGGCAAGGTATCCACGCCTACAGGCTTCAAGGCCGCATACGATCAGTTTATCGAGAGTGGCTGGCCGGGCCTGTCGCAGAAAGTGGAGTTGGGCGGGCAGGGCCTGCCATCCTCCGTCAACGCCTTTGTCTACGAGATGCTGGCCAGCGCCAGTCACGCCTGGTCCATGTATCCCAGTCTCTCCTGGGGTGCAATCAAGACGGTCGCCGCCCACGCCAGCGAGGAGTTGCAGCAGCGCTACCTGCCCAAGCTGATCAGCGGTCACTGGTCCGGCACCATGTGCCTGACCGAATCCCACTGCGGTTCCGACCTTGGCCTGCTGCGTACCAAAGCCACGCCTAACGATGATGGCACTTACAACATCAGCGGCAGCAAGATTTTTATCTCCGCTGGCGACCACGACCTGACCGAAAACATCGTCCATATCGTACTGGCGCGACTGCCGGATGCGCCCGAGGGCGTCGGCGGTATCTCCCTGTTTCTGGTGCCAAAGTTTTGGATCGATGAGTCAGGCAATGCGGGTGACAGCAACGGCGTTACCTGCGGCTCCATTGAGCACAAGATGGGTATTCACGGTAATGCCACCTGTGTGCTCAACTTTGACAGTGCCAGGGGCTACCTTATCAGTGCCCCGCACAAAGGCATGAGCGCCATGTTCACCTTTATCAACGAATCGCGACTGGGTGTGGCTCAGCAGGGCCAGGCGCATATTGAGTCGTCGTTCCAGGGCGCCCTGGCTTACGCCAAAGAACGGGTACAGATGCGCGCACCGGTGCGGGTACTGCCGGACAAGCCGGCGGACCCCATCATTGCCCACCCCGATGTACGGCGCATGTTACTGACCCAGAAGTCGCTGGCCGAGGGCGCGCGTTTGCTCAACTACTACTGCGCGCAACTGGTGGACATCAGTCACGACAGCGCCGACGCCGCCGAACGTGAGCGGGCCGAGACCGAGCTGGCGCTGCTGACGCCGATTGCCAAGGGCTTCATCACCGAGATGAGTATGGAGGCCACTTCTAACGGCGTGCAGGTGCTGGGAGGTCACGGCTACATTGCCGAGTGGGGCATGGAGCAGGAGTATCGCGATACCCGTATTACTGCTATCTATGAAGGCACCAACGGCATCCAGGGTCTGGATCTGCTGGGGCGCAAGATCCTCGCCTCCGGTGGCAAGGTGGCGGAGTCGTTTATGAAGCAGGTGACAGCCTTCTGCCAGCAGGGCCAGCCCGATGCCGTAGCACCGCTGGTGGTGAGCGTGCAGCAGAGTTTGCAGCTGTGGCAGAGCGTTACGGAAGAGGTGGGGGCCAAAGCGATGGCGGGCGATAAAAACGCCATCGGCGCAGCCGCCTATGACTATCTCATGATCGCCGGTTACGCCACCCTGGCTTACTTCCTGGTGCGTGGCGCCGCGGTGGCGGCGCAGGCCCTGGAGCAGGGCTCCGGTGACGGCGACTTCTACCGCGCCAAGATTGCCAATGCCCGTTTCTACTGTGAGCGCCTGCTGCCAAGGGCGCAGGCGTTGGCGAGCAGCATTCGCTCCGGCGCAGACAATCTGATGGATATGGGTGAGGGTGTGTTCGGACTGTAATTGTCCGACGATCGGTGCAGCCTGTGGCCGGGGAGAGATCCCCGGCCTTTTTTATGGCTGCAGAATCAGTTGTCGGTGGCGGGCGCGCCTGTCAGCGAGGCACGGTACTGGCCGGGGGTAACGCCGGTCCACTTCTTGAAAGCGCGGAAGAAAACACTCAGCTCGTCGAAACCCAGGCGGTCAGCAATATCGCGGTTGCTGAAGTCGGGGCAGGCCAGGTAGTGGAAGGCAGCCTCCATGCGGCATTCATCCTTCAGTCGTTGAAACGATGTGCCTTCAATCTGCAGGTGCCGGCGCAGGGTAGTGACTGACATGTTGAGACGGTCGGCCACCCGCTCGGCACCGAGCATGGTGCGGCCCACATTCTGGTTGAGAATGGATTTGACTCGCGCCTTGGTGCTGTTGCCGCTGTCCAGGTTAATCAGCAGGCCGAAAGGAGCGGTACGGATAAAGTTCTCCATCGTCTCTTCGGTCTGGATAATGGAGTAGTCCAGGTATTTTGCCGGGAATTCAAAGCCGCTGAAGGGCTGGTCGAACTCTTCGGTGTCGACGTTGATCTGCGCCATCTCCCAATCCTGATCCGGTTTGGGGAAGTCGTAACAGGTGCGGATAATCTTTATTTCACTGCCAATCAGCCAGCTCCAGTGGTGCTGGGAGGCGGCGAGCGTAGTGCGTACCTTGACCGGCTCGGCCTGTTGCAGCAGCGCGCGAAACTCCGCTTCGCTGACGCCTTCCAGTGGTGCCAGCCGAATCCGGGCTACATCGCCCTCGACTTCCAGTTTCTGGCTGATTTTAAAGCCCCGGCAGATGCGTCCAAACTCCCAGGCACGCATCAGCGCCTGGCGCAGGTTTTTACACTGCACCATCAGCAGGCAGAGCATGCGGAATGACCCGGAGCGGATTTTGCCGCCGCTGAGCATCCCGAACCACTCGTCCTGCATGGCGAGCATGGCACGTTGATAAAGTTTTCCGTACAGGGGAGCTGAGCAGTAGCGTTCGCTGGTGAGTTGCTCGCGGCTAATGGTGAGGTCGGCAAACAGTTTTTCCGGATCGTAGCCGCTCTGTTCCACCTGTCGCAGAAGATTGGATATATAGCTGGCCGGAATGGTGATCTCTTCGGCACCAATCATTTCCGTTCCCATAAAGCGCTGGCCTCGTCGTGATTACGGGGAGCTGGTCTGGCGCTGTGGCCGATCTGGAGCTCGATCCCGTACTGCCCGTTAGTGTTATGTTATTGGGTGTGGCAGAACGGTTAAGCCTACCACAGAACACGGGGTACACCATCGGGTAAATTTCAAATTGCGAGCCTTGGTATCAGTGACGGGTAACCGTGTCTTGTTGCAATATCGGTAACAAAAAGCGGCGCAACGAAGACTGTGTGTTACCTATTGAAACGGCAGCGGGGGTGATGCCAGGAAGAGAATTTTTGCGCCCCGGCCAGGCTGTTGCCGACGGCGGGCGGGCGATTAATTTTGCCATTTACTATGGCAGAAATTGTTATTGTTGGCCGGGGCGTATTTTATAGACTGAGTCACACTGATCGCTGCTGTCAAAAGGGGCTGTGTGGTTTTGGGTCGCAGCAGCAATCATGATCGGTTCGGCCGCTCACAGCTGTTCAATGACAACAGCTGCTGACTGTGCCATAGGCATGAAAAAATAAGTTCCATAATAATAAACAGGAGCAATTCATGGAGAGTACCTCAAACAATAACGTCTCTCTGGTACATCAAAGACACCCATCGTTTTCATTGCGCAGTGCTGTTGCCGCCGTCATCACCAGTGGTCTGGTTGCTGTCTCCGCGGCACCTGCGGCACAGGCTCAGGAGCAGGCCCCGGCCAAACGCAGCGCGTCGCAGGCGCTGATGGAAGAGGTTGTAGTAAGTGCGCGTAAGCGCGAAGAGAGCATCCAGGATGTTCCGTTGGCGGTAAGTGCGTACGGCTCTGACCAGCTGGAAGCATTAAAGGTTCGTGACCTCAGTAACCTGTCCGTGGCCATGCCCAACGTCTCACTGGACGATGCCGGGTCGGCCAAGGGCTACGCCAACTTCTCCATCCGCGGGCTGGGTATTAACAGCTCCATTATCTCCATCGACCCGACCGTGGGTGTCTTTGTGGACGGCGTCTACATGGGACTCTCCTCCGGCCTGGTGTTTGACATGTTCGATATCGAGAGCGTGGAAGTGCTGCGCGGACCCCAGGGTATCCTGTTCGGGCGCAACGTCACCGGTGGTGCGGTCCTCCTCAATACCAAAAAGCCTGGTGATGAATTCGAGATGTCCGTGCGTGCCGCTGTGGATGGCGGTGACGAAGGAGGCGGCCTGAACCGCTACGCCATGGCTTCTGTGGGCGGACCCCTGACCGACACTTTCGCTGCCAAATTTACCGCTTACCTGAACGAAGATGACGGTTGGTTTGAAAACGACTACAACGGTGAAGACTTTGGTGAGCTGCGGCAGACCATGTATCGCGGTGTCGGTGTCTGGACACCAACCGACGATCTGGAAATTATCCTGCGCGCCGAACACAGCGAGACCGATGGTGACGGACCGGCCGCCCAGTCCCATACCAACGGCAGCGGTGTGCCGGGCACACCGGTCAACAATGACCGTGACAGTTTTGATTTCTCCATCGACGAGCATGGCTTTTCGGAAACCGAAACCAACTCTGCCAGCATGGAAGTCAATCTGGATGTAGGTTTTGGCGATGGCACCATTACCAATATCATTGGCTGGCGCGCTTACGACGCGGATACCCTCGGGGATATCGATTCCCAGCCGGCCTGGCTGTTCCACTCCTCCACCTGGCTGGAGTCCGAGCAGTTTAGTGAAGAGCTGCGCTACACCGGCACCTTCGGCAATGCCACGGTAACCACCGGTGTCTACTACTTCAATATGGATGCGGATTACCACGAGCGACGTAACCTGTTGGGCGCTCTCACCGGCAATGCAGTCCCCTTCCGGGTGGCTGATGGTGGTGGCTACTACTCGGTAGAGACCATGGCTGTGTTCGGGGCGGTGGATTATCAACTGACCGACCGGCTGACATTGACTACCGGCTTGCGCTACACCCGCGAGGAGAAAGAGGCGCAGATTGCCTCCATGATTGCCAATGTGTCCGGCGTAGGCTTGCCAGGCAGCAGCTGTAACCTGGTCTCCCCGTCCTCCGGTGAAAGCAAGTGTAATACGGATTTCGAGGATGACGACAGCTGGACCAGTGTCTCTCCCAAGTTGGGCTTTACCTATCAGCTGGGTGACACCACGTTGCTCTATACCCACTGGACCCGCGGTTTCCGCTCCGGGGGTTATAACCTGCGTAACACCTCTCCGGATCCAGCCGATGTGCCCGGGCCGTTTGATGAGGAGCAGGTGGATAACTACGAAGTGGGCT
Organism: Pseudomaricurvus sp. HS19; assembly: GCF_009857815.1. Taxonomy (GTDB): domain Bacteria; phylum Pseudomonadota; class Gammaproteobacteria; order Pseudomonadales; family Cellvibrionaceae; genus Pseudomaricurvus. The sequence goes on from NZ_WVVW01000010.1 coordinate 99,199, forward strand.
TCAAGGCTGACTTTGAAAGGGGCCGTCTGAATGCCGCCGTCTTCTACAACGATGTCTCTGATATGCAGCGGGAAATCAACCGCGGTGTTGGCCCTCTGGGTGTAATTCAGGTGGTACGTAATACCGCCGATGCGGATATCTGGGGTATTGAGATGGATGGTGTGCTCTCCATTACCGATAACCTGGTGCTGAATGCCTCTGTTGGCTGGCTCAATGCCGAGTACACCAGCATCCAGTACGACATCAGCGGTGACGGCAATATCGACTCCGAAGACAAGTCGCTGGACCTGCCCCGTGCACCGGAGTGGACCTACAGCGTCGGCATGACCCATGAGCTGGAAATCGGGGATTGGGGTTCCATGGCCACCCGGGTCAGTTACGCTTACCGCGATGAATCAGCCTACACAGACGATAATCTGGGCTACATTATGGAGCAGGATATCGTTAATGCCGGTATTGATTTCTACAGCAACGACGGTCATTGGCAGTTTGGAATCTATGGCCGCAACCTGTTGAACGAGGTTAAGCACGGCGGTGATACCCAGCTGTCGGCGACGGTTGGCTCCGGTACCTTCGCGCCGTTGTCCAAGGGCCGTGTCTACGGCGCCGAAGTTCAGTACAACTTCTGATGTATCAGCCGGCGGTGGCAGTGCCTGTGTTTGCAGGGCTGTCGCCCGTCGGCTCCGTTCTTCCCTTCGTTATCTGTAATACAAGCCGCCGCCTGGCGGTCGGTTGGCGGGCCTGTGCCCGTCATTCCCAGACTAATCTGCCCGGACCCGGTGCTCTATGAAAACCTCTGAACATATCCTGCAGCTTTTTGATAACGCCTGTAACAGCTACCCCGGCAATATTGCCTTTTCGGGACTGGGACAGGAGTTGATCTACGCTGACCTGCAGCGCCTGAGCATGGATTTCGCCAGGTTCCTGCAAAGTCAGGGCCTGCAACCCGGTGAGCGCATTGCCATGCAGATGCCGAACCTCTTGCAGTATCCGATCGCAATCTTTGGCGCCCTGCGGGCCGGCCTGGTGGTGGTCAATACCAATCCGCTCTATACGCCGAGGGAGTTACGGCATCAGTTTACCGATGCCGGCGTCAGCGCACTGGTGGTGGTGGATGGTCTGCTGGCGTCTACCCGGGAAGTCATTGCGGAGAGTGGTATTCGCAAGGTGGTGGTCGCCACACCTCTGGAATTGCAGCCGTTGTTAAGCGAAGGACACGGTGGGGCTGTCTCCGCTTCCGTCTCATCGGTCATGGCTGCCGATAACACTATTGAATGGTTTAACTTTGATGAGGCGTTGCGTCGTGGTGCCGACCTGCCTTGGCAGCCCGTTGCCATTGCTGCCCACGACTTGGCCATGCTGCAGTATACCGGTGGCACAACCGGTGTGGCCAAGGGGGCCATGCTGACCCACGCCAATCTGGTGGCCAATCGCCATCAGGTGGTGGAGCACTGTGCCAAAATTTTTCGTGAAGGGCAGGAGATCACCGTCTGCCCGTTGCCGCTCTATCACATCTATGCATTCACAGTGACTTGCCTGGCCATGGTTTCCCGGGGATGCCACAGCGTGCTGATTGCCAACCCGCGGGATCTTCCGTCTCTGGTGCGGGAGATCAGGCCTTACCCGATTACCGGTTTTGTCGGTATCAACACCTTGTTTAATGCCCTGTTGCATAACGAGGAGTTCCGTAACCTGGATCTCTCCAGCCTGAACAGCACCACGTCCGGTGGTATGGCGCTCAATACCGAGATTGCCCGCGCCTGGAAAGAGCTGACCGGCATCCAGATCGCGGAAGGTTACGGCTTGACCGAAACAGCGCCGGTGGTGCTGAGCAATCCGCCCGGACGGGTACACCCTGGCACTGTGGGATTGGCCGTGCCAGGCACGGAGTTAAAAGTAATCGATGAAGCCGGTGTTGATCTCGGCCTCGAGGCCGTTGGCGAACTCTGTGTGCGCGGCCCCCAGGTGATGAAAGGTTACTGGCAGCGACCGGAAGCCACTGCCGAAGTGTTGAGTGTGGATGGCTGGTTGCGCACCGGCGACATGGCACTGATTCAAACGGATGGCTATGTGCGCATTGTCGATCGCAAGAAAGACATGATTGTAGTCTCCGGCTTTAACGTTTACCCCAATGAAGTGGAAGACGTAGCGTGCCAGCATCCTCAGGTGGTGGAGTGTGCGGCCATTGGTGTGGCGGACGAAGATTCAGGTGAGGCTGTGAAGTTATATGTTGTGGCTGAACCCGGTGGTCTGAATGCCGACGAACTGAAAACCTATCTGCGCACACAGTTGACCGGCTACAAGATTCCAAAGTTTATAGAGCAGATCGATGCTCTGCCGAAAAGTAATGTCGGCAAGATCCTGCGTCGTGAGTTGCGCTGAGTTGGCCAATACTGCAGGCGAATTGCCAATGGGATTGGTTTGTTTGGTTATTGAGAGCAGCGCGTCTCAGCGTCAAAGTATCGAAACCATTCAGACAGTTTCCGGACAGGTCTAAACGAGTTTGTGCTCAAGAGGGTTGAGGCGCAAGGATGCGCACTTTTTTGGGACAGGCGAACGGTAACTGTGATGTGTTGGTAAGTGTACAGAAATCGCTGGTGGTCAAAAGAGATCAATAACATCTCCGCCAGCCTTAAGTCCGGAGTTCCCTAGTCATGACGTCCAACACCATTGCCGAACTGGATGTGCCCCTGTTGGGGCGCTATCTGGAGAGCCATGTGGCCGGCTTTCACGGTCTGCAGTCGGCAACAAAATTTTCCGGCGGGCAATCCAATCCCACCTTTTTATTACAGGCTGATAGCGGCAGCTATGTACTGCGTCGTCAGCCACCGGGCCAGCTACTGCGGTCTGCCCACGCCGTCGACCGGGAGTTCCGGGTGTTACAGACGCTGGCTCCAACCGAAGTGCCGGTGGCCAGGGTTTGGCACCTGTGTGAAGACCCAGGTGTCATCGGTTCCATGTTTTACCTTATGAGTTATGAGCAGGGGGATATCTTCTGGGACCCTGCGCTGCCCGACGTGCCGCCGGCTGAACGTGCCGGCTACTACCGCGAGATGATCCGTATCCTGGCGGCGATTCACAGTGTCGATGTGTCCAGGGTCGGGCTGGCTGACTTTGGTCGTCCGGGAAATTACTTCCAGCGTCAGCTGGAGCGCTGGCAGCAGCAGTACCGGGCTGCGGAAACCGGTAACAAGCCAGCCATGGAGCAATTGATGCAATGGCTGCAGGCGCACTGCCCGGAAGACGACGGCACGGTGGCGCTGGTGCACGGCGATTTTCGCCTGGATAACGTGATCTTTCATCACGGCGAGGCACGGGGGCAGGCGGTGCTGGATTGGGAACTCTCCACCCTGGGGCACCCGCTGGCTGACCTGGCTTACTTCTGTATGTGCCTGCGCCTGCCGCCCAGCCAGCACGGCGCCGGTCTCGGCGGGCTTGACCGGCAGGGGCTTGGTATTCCTGCGGAGAGTGAGATCGTTGCCCACTACTGCAAACTGCGGGGCATCGACACCATTGAGCACTGGCATTTCTACCTGGCGTTCAGCTTCTTCCGCCTGGCGTCCATTGTACAGGGTGTCTATAAGCGCGCCCTGGCGGGCAACGCGTCGAATAAAAATGCTCTGGAGATCGGTCGCCTGGTGGACGTGTTGGCGGATATGGCTCTGGGCGTCATAGCACAACAAGAGAACTGAAATCATGAAAGCAATTGTCTGTAACGAATTCGCTCCGCTCGATCAACTGGCCTATATGGATGTGCCGGATCCCGAAGCCGGCGCCAATGAGGTAGTGGTTAGTGTGAAGGCCGCCGGGGTTAACTACCCCGACGCACTGGTGGTGCAGGGGCTCTATCAGGCGAAGCCGCCGCGGCCGTTTATTCCCGGTTTCGAGTTTGCCGGAGATGTCACCGCTGTCGGTGCCGGGGTGCAGGGTTTGCCGGTGGGCGCCCGGGTGATGGGCTTGTCGCCTGCCTATGGTGCCTATGCAGAAAAAATTGCGGTTCCGGCCCTGGCGGTAATTCCTATTCCGGACGATATGAGCTATGCGGACGCTGCCAACCTGGCCTGCGCCCACGGCACTGCGCACCACGCGCTGAAGCAGCGTGCCCAACTGCAGTCAGGCGAAACCTTGCTGGTGCTGGGCGCGGCAGGTGGTACCGGTATTGCGGCGGTGCAAATCGGCAAGGCCATGGGAGCGACTGTGATCGCAGCATGCTCCAGCGCGGAAAAACTGGCGGTGGCTAAAGAGAACGGTGCCGACGTTCTGATTAATTATCGCGATCAGGATTTGCGCCAGGCATTGAAAGAGGCCACTGCCGGCAAAGGGGTGGATGTGGTTTACGACCCGGTGGGTGGTGAGGCGTTTGATGCCTGTACCCGCAGTATGGCGCGCAACGGTCGCCTGCTGGTGATCGGCTTTGCCAGCGGCAAAATCCCGACCCTGCCGGTCAATATGACACTGGTGAAGGAATACAGCGTGACTGGCGTTTTCTGGGGCAATTTCACCCAGCATGAACCAGCGGTCTACGCCGACAACCTGAAGGAGCTGTTCCAGTGGTACCTGCAAGGCCAGGTCACTGTCGTAACCGATGCGTCCATGCCGTTAGCTGAAGCGCCCACGGCGCTGGCGCGATTAATGGATCGCGACGTGAAAGGCAAGCTGGTGCTGATTCCCTGAACACAAGAAGAGAAGTAATGAGGAGGTCACTGTCGTGGCTACACAACTGTTTGATCTGAGCGGCCGTATCGCCGTAGTCACCGGTGCCAGCCGCGGTATCGGTGAGGCCATTGCCCGCCTGTTGGCAGAGCAGGGTGCTCACGTGATTGTTTCCAGTCGCAAACTGGAGGATTGCCGGAAGGTTGCCGAAAGTATTGTTGCAGGTGGCGGCAAGGCGGAGGCCTTCGCCTGCCACGTCGGCAATATGGATGATATCGACGCGCTGTTCAGCCACCTGCGGGAGCAGCACCGTCGGTTGGATATCCTGGTGAATAACGCCGCCACCAATCCCTATTTTGGTCACATTCTTGAAACGGACCTCGCTGCCTTCCAGAAAACCGTGGACGTTAACCTGCGCGGCTATTTCTTTATGTCCGTTGAGGCCGGCAAGCTGATGCGGGAGCAGGGGCGCGGCGTGATCGTCAATACCGCGTCGGTGAACGGGTTGCACCCGGCAGAGGGGCAGGGCATTTACTCCATCAGCAAAGCCGCGGTGATCAACATGACCAAGGCGTTTGCCCGGGAGTGCGGGCCTCTGGGTATTCGGGTTAACGCCCTGCTGCCTGGCCTCACCAAAACCAAACTGGCGGGAGCCCTGTTTGAACAACAGGCGATCTACGATCAGGTCATTGGTCAGGTGCCACTGCGCCGTCACGCGCTGCCGCAAGAGATGGCCGGTGCGGTGCTCTATCTGGTTTCGGACGCAGCCTCCTACACCAACGGCGAGTGCCTGGTGGTGGATGGCGGACTCACCCTGTAAGGATGTGCAGACATGAACCCATTTGATCAACAGGTAGTACTGATCACCGGGGCCGCCAGCGGCTTCGGTAAATTGCTGGCTGAAGCGCTGGCACAACAGGGGGCCAAGCTGGCGCTGGGAGATCGCAACCTGACCGGGCTGGAAGCACTGGCACAACAGCTGCGTGATCAGTACTCGGCAGAGGTGGTGGCCCAGGCGCTGGACGTTACAGTGGAGGAGGACTGCAAGGCGCTGGTCAATGCCGCGGTGGAAAACTTTGGTCGCCTGGATATCGCTGTTAACAACGCCGGTATCTCCTCTGCCATGAAGCCGCTGATCGAAACCACCGAAGCAGACATGGACATTAACTTTGCGGTCAATACCAAAGGTGTCCTGTTCGGGATGAAGTACCAGATCCGGCAGATGCTGACTCAGCAGGGAGGGATTATCCTCAACGTCTCTTCCATGGCCGGTTTGGGTGGTGCTCCGAAAATTGCGCCCTACTGCGCGGCCAAACACGCGGTGGTAGGTCTCACCAAAACCGCCGCCATTGAGTACGGCAGCAAGAACATTCGCTGCAACGCCATCTGCCCCTACTTCAGCCCCACGCCGCTGATCGCCAACAGCCCTATTGAAGAGCGTCAGGAGGTGTTCGCCTCTGCCTCACCGCTGAAGCGTCTGGGAGAACCACAAGAGATAGTTCACGCCATGCTCACCATGATTGATCCCGCCAACAGCTACCTCAATGGCCAGGCCATTGCGGTGGATGGTGGTGTATCGGCATTTTGATTCCGGAGCCCTTTATGGATTTTTCCTATTCCCCCAAAACCGAGGCGCTGTGTCAGCAGCTGACGCGGTTTATGGACCAGTACATCGTGCCCCGTATTCGCGAGTACAACGATGCCGTACATGACGGGCACTTGCCTGTGCCCTTTATGGAAGACCTGAAACAGTTGGCCCGGGAGCAGGGCCTGTGGAACATGTTCCTGCCTCACCTGCGCGATGACGAGCCGGGCACGGCGCTGACCAACCTCGAGTATGCACCGCTGGCAGAAATAATGGGTCGGGTGAGCTGGTCCTCCGAAGTGTTTAACTGCAATGCGCCGGACACCGGCAATATGGAACTGCTGCACATGTTTGCCAACGAGCAGCAGCGCCAGCAGTGGCTGGTACCACTGCTGAATGGCGAGATTCGCTCCGCATTCTGTATGACGGAGCCGGACGTCTCTTCCTCCGATGCCACCAACATCACCACCTCCATCACCCGCGACGGTGATGACTATGTGATCAACGGGCGCAAGTGGTTTATCACCAATGCCGCTCATCCCAACTGCAAGCTCTACATTGTGATGGGCAAGACCGATCCCGAAGCCGACACCCATCACCAGCAGACCATGGTACTGGTGCCGGTCGGTACGCCCGGTGTGGAGGTGGTGCGCAATCCCACCGTATTCCATCACACTGCCCCCGAAGGCCACTGCGAGATTCTGTTCCGCAATGTACGGGTTCCTGTCAGCAATCGCCTGGGTGAGGAGGGCAGCGGCTTTGAACTGGCGCAGGCTCGTCTCGGACCTGGTCGCATACACCATTGCATGCGTTCCATCGGTGCCGCGGAGCTGGCGCTGGAACTGATGACGGCCCGCGCCCAGGAGCGCAAGGCATTTGGCAAATACCTGCACCAGCATGGCACTGTGGGTGAGTGGATTGCCCGCTCGCGCATGGAGATTGAGCAGGCGCGGCTGCTGGTGTTGAAGGCGGCCTGGCTGATCGACAAATACGGTGCCCGGGCCGCGCGCAAGGAGATCTCCATGATCAAGGCGGTGGTGCCGACCGTGCACACGGCCGTGGCAGACCGGGCCATTCAGGTGTTTGGTGCCATGGGGCTGACCCCGGATACCCCGCTGGCAGACATCTTTATCACTGGCCGTGCCCTGCGCTTTGCTGACGGCCCGGACGAAGTACACCTGCAAACCATTGCCAGGCTGGAACTGAAGAACAGCGCCGGTCAGTTGGCTGAAACCTCTCTCTACCTCACTCCTCCGCTGCGATAACGCTCGGAGTCAGGCGCTTGGCCGGTACCTGGTGCCGGCCTTTTTTTTGCCTTTCAATATGAAGCCGAAAAAGATCGCGCACGGGATAAGGTGAATTTTGGCTGTGCCGAAAGAGAGGATGGTCTGGGCCAGTGCGCTCCTACGGGTTGTCCGCGTTCCCTTGTAGGAGCTCACTCTGTGAGCGATCTTTTCGGGTGTGGCACAGCCCCGGACCACATTATCCTGCCGTGGCCGCAGGGGATTATCTTTCTGTAATCAGTTGGACGGGTGATCTTCCGCCGGAGCAGTGGGAGCTAACAGCAACTGCATCAGCTTGGGAATGGCCATGATAGCCAGCAGCAACAGCGGTCCTCCGACCACTACCATACCCAGCCATAACCAGGGCGCGGGATTGCCGGCGCTGGCGGCAACGCCGCTGATCAGGTAGAACATAAAGGCGTAGTTGTTAAACACCGCGGGAATCACGGTGCCAAAGGCAACGATGGCGTAAACCACCAGGCAGATGAACAACAGCCGCGCGCTGCTTACCGGCAGCCACTCCTGCGCAGCTCCCACAAACGCCACCGTCGCCACATAACAGAGAATACCAACGGCACCGCCGCAGATCAGGTGGTGAGCCCGACTGCGATCCATGTGCATCTCAAAAAAGAAGATCATCAGCAGAAACAGTGGCCACCCCGGCAGGTGCCATTGGTGCAGTAACAGTTCCACCGCGATGATCAGAACAATCAGAAAGGCGCCGAAGATCAGTCGTTGTTTATCGATACGTCCCATAGGTTTCACTCCTCGCGTTGGTTCAGGGGCGATTGCGTCCCAGTTCATCGTGGCTGCTGACCCACTCTTCAGAGACCACCGCGGCCCCCAGTGAGATCTCGCCACAGAGCACGGTGGCGGCAATAATCTCGGCCAGCTTTTTGGCCTTGCCCTCGCCGTAGCAGCCGAGCACTTCCAGGCATTCGCGCTGGGTCGCCAGCCCCGTGCCACCACCGTAACTGGCGACAATCAGTGAGGGCAGCGTGACGGAGTAGTAGTAGTCACCATCCGGAGTCACTTCGGCGTAGACCAGGCTGGCGTGGGACTCGGCCACATTGGCTTCGTCCTGGCCGGTGGCGATAAATACCGAGGCGATGCCGTTGGCCGGGTGTACGCCGTTGTGCACGGCGCCGGCCATCAGGCCGCCCAGTTGGGAAGTGCGGCGCGCGGCGTACATGGCTTCAGGTGAGGTCCGCAGGCGCTCGATGATCAGCTGCCGGGGCAGGGTGACTTCAGCAATCACCCGCTTGCCGCGTCCATTGAGGGTGTTGAGCTGTGAATGTTTTTTATCAGTGTCCATATTGCCGGACAGGAAGTGGTAGCCGATGGGGCCAGGGTAGTTATTGCTGATCCATTGGCAGGCGGCGTAGGTGGCTTTGCCGGTCATGTTCTGGCCGGCGGCATCGCCGGTGGTGAAGTTGAAGCGCAGGTACTGCATGCGACTGGCGGCATACTGTTCAATGTTACGCAGTTTGCCGATACGGGTAGTGGTTTCCGCGGCACTCTTGATGGCTTCGAAATTGTCGGTGACCCAGTGGCTGAAGGCGCGGGCATCGCGGGCGTTGTCAAAGGCAAAGACCGGCGCCCGTTGCATGGCGTCGTTGACTACCGTGGTAGTGATGCCGCCGGCGGCGCGGGTGATGTTCATGCCGCGGCTGTAGCTGGCCAACAGGGTGCCTTCGGTCGTGGCCATGGGCACGTAAAAATCCCCCTGGGCATATTCACCGTTAACCCTCAGGGGACCGGCGAAGCCTAGTGGCATTTGCACGACACCGGAAAAGTTCTCGATATTACCTGGCAGGATGGCGGGATCAAACGAGAAGCGTCCGGTGTGTTCAAGGCTGGCGCCAGTGGCTTCTTCCACAAAGCGGCGGCGTTCAGCCGCGGCTTCGCGGCTGTAATCATTATCTTTGTTGCGGGGAATGGCATCGGCTTTCATGTCTGTGTTCTCTCTGAGTGATTCTTTTTAAGGCGCTTTTGGCTGTTTAACCGACAAGCACCTGCTGCAGTCGCTGGCGCAGTGGCCCGGGTATGGGTACCGGACGTTCACTGTGACGGTCGACAAATACATGGGTAAAGGTGCCGCAGGCGGCGGCCTGCTCCTCCCCCTGCCGGAAGATGGCGATACCGTATTCCACCGAGCTGTTGCCCAGCCGGTTAACGCGGAAGCCACCTTCGAGTTGGTCGGGAAAGGCAATGGCGTGTTTGTAGTGGCATTGTGAGTGAACGATGTAGCCGATCACTTCACCCTGATGTATATCCAGTCCGCACTCCTGAATCAGGAAGGTGTTGGCGACACTGTCAAAGTAGGAGTAGTAGTGCACGTTGTTGACGTGGCCGTAGATGTCGTTGTCCATCCAGCGGGTGGTGATGGGCAGAAACCAGCGATAGTTCTGTCGCGACAAATTTGCCGGATCATTTGCCGGGTTGTTTCCCGGGCTTTTTTCAGAGTTATTAGTGCTTGAGCTGTTCTGTGTCATAAGCCTGGCTCCGGGCAAGGGACAAGAAAATGATTGGGGCAAGAAGTCACAGGAGCGATGAATCCTTCAGAATGCGCTGCGATAAATGGCCAGTGCATCGCTCTCCTGCAGGGGGCGCGGATTGTTGACCAGTAATCGTTGCTGTTGCATGGCGGCCGCGGCCAGCATGGGCAAATCCTGTTCCTGGACACCGGCGGTGCGGAGCCGCGCTGGCAGTGACAGCTGTGCAATCAGCGTTTCGAAATAGTCGATCAGCTGCTCGCTGCGGGTAGCCTCGCCGGGATGCAGTCGTGCAGGCTCCAGCAGCAGCGCGGCGAGCTCTGCATACCAGAATTGGGCCGCCGGCCGGTTAAAACGCAGCACTTCCGGCAGCACCAGCGAGTTACTCAGTCCGTGGGGGATGTGGTAATGGCCCCCAAGGGGATAAGCCAGGGCATGAACTGCCGCCACCGGTGCATTGGCAAACGCCTGCCCCGCCAGGCAGGCGCCGAGCAACATGGCCTGGCGGGCGTTGATGTCTTCACCATGACGTGTTGCTTTCAGCAGGTTTGCCGCCAACAGGCGTAGCGCTTCTCGCGCCAACATATCAGTGTAGGCGTTTTTTTTGTGAATGCTGGTATAGGCTTCCACCGCGTGCACCATGGCATCGATGCCGGTCATAGCGGTGATGTGTGGCGGCAATCCCAGGGTCAGTTCGGCATCCAGCAGGGCGCAGTCGGCGAACAGGTGTGAAGAGACCACGCCCATTTTGGTGGTGGCGCCGGTGGTGACAATGGCCACCGCGGTTACTTCGGAGCCGGTGCCGGCGGTGGTGGGAATCATGATCAGGGGCAGGCGCGGACCGCGGGCCTGCTCCACACCATAGATCTGTTCCAGACGCTCGCCGGAACGTGCCAGCAGTGCCACCAGTTTGGCCGTGTCCATGGAGCTGCCACCACCAAAACCGATGACGCCGTCAGCGCCACTCTCCAGTGCTACCTGCAGTGCTTCCTCCACCACAGTGTCGGGCGGATCGGCGCAGACCTGGTCGTAGACCAGTAAGGGCAGGCCGGCGTTATGCAAGGCGTTGCGCAGTGGTTGCAGCAGGCCCAGGGAGACAATACCGGGGTCGGTCACTACCAGAGGCTTGTGGATGTTGTAGTGGCGACAGATCTCGCCTATCCGGCGCAGGGCGCCAATTTCACTGATGAGTTGACGCACGCTGGAAAAAGTAAACGGCTGCATGTCTGGCCCCGCGATATTGTTATTGTGACGGAGATTGCGCTGCGCAGGATCAACGTGTGAAGACCAACCGGTCCGGTTCGGAGCGGCACAAGCCGGACACAACAAGTGCCACAACTTACGCAGGAATCGCAGGTAAACAGCTTAAAACAGTGTCCGCCGGGCACAATGGCAAATCCGATCAGAAGGATTTACGAATTTGTCCGGCGGCGTCGGCTTTGCATTTCGCGCTTGAATTCTGAAATTGTCACGCAGTAAGGTAGGCGGCACTTTTAACGGCAGCGAGGCATCGCCATGAGTTCTGCAGATTGTCTGTTTACCCCTTTCACCAGTCGCAACCTCTCCCTCTCCAATCGCGTGGTGATGGCTCCCATGACGCGCAGCGCGTCGCCGGGCAACATTCCCGGCCCGGCTGTGGCCGAGTACTACCGTCGCCGTGCCGAAGGCGATGTGGGTTTGATCATTACCGAAGGCACTTGTGTAAATCATGTGGCTGCCCACGGCTATCCGGATGTACCCAATTTTTATGGCGAGCAGGCGCTGGAGGGGTGGCGCGAGGTAGTGGATGCCGTGCACGGTGCCGGTGGCAAAATTGCCCCGCAACTCTGGCACGTGGGTGGTGTGCGTCGTCCCGCTAAGGGCGCTAACCTGCCTGGCGGCGACACACCGGGCTACAGCCCTTCAGGTATGTCCATGCCGGGCAAGGTGAACGGTCATGCCATGACTCTCGACGATATCGAAGCCGTGGTTAACGCCTTTGCCGACGCGGCGGCGGATGCCCAAAAGGTGGGGTTTGACGCAGTGGAGATTCATGGCGCCCACGGTTACCTGATCGATCAGTTTTTCTGGGACCAGCTCAACCAGCGCACCGATGAGTATGGTGGAGACCTGGTGCAGCGCACCCGTTTTGCCACGGAAATTGTCAGTGCCATGCGCCGCCGGGTGGGACCGGATTTTGCCATTATCCTGCGCTGGTCACAGTGGAAACTGCACGACTACAACGCGCGCCTGGCGACAACGCCACAGCAAATGGAGAGTTTCCTGCAGCCGCTCTGCGATGCCGGCGTGGATATTTTCCACTGCTCAACACGGCGTTTCTGGCAGCCGGAGTTTGAGGGCAGTGATCTCAACCTGGCGGGTTGGACGAAAAAACTCACCGGTAAGCCCACCATCTCTGTTGGCAGTGTGGGACTAAACGATGACTTCCTGCCGGAGGGCTCCAGTGACTTCAAGGATGCGGCGCCTGCCAGCCTGGACACTTTGCTGGAGCGGCTGGATCGTGGAGAGTTTGACCTGGTGGCGGTAGGCCGGGCCCTGATTGCCAACCCGGACTGGGCCCGCAAGGTGCGTGAGGGGGAGACGGATCAGTTGCAGGCTTACGCCAAGGAGATGTTGCAGGAGCTCAGTTGAGCCCCTGCGTACAGGGTAAAAGTGGCCGGCCTCAGGCGATGCGGCTGGCCATCACATCCAGCACCAGCCAGACGTTGTAGATGGTGAAGGCCACTACCAGCAGGGCCCCGTTAAGGCGGGTAATACGACCCTTATTGCGGAATCCGTAGGCCATCAGGAAGAGGGCAGCGGTCAGTCCCATCATCATAGGCCAGTCGCGGGTCAGCACTTCCGGCAGCAGCTCCGGCATGGGCATGATGGAGCCGGCGATACCGGCGACCGCCAGAATATTAAACATGTTCGAGCCCACCACATTGCCGATGGCGATGTCGAATTCGCCCTTGCGCGCGGCCACTACAGTGGCCGCCAGTTCCGGCAGGGAGGTGCCGAGAGCGACAATGGTGAGGCCGATAATCAGGTCGCTGACACCCAGCGCCGTGGCAATCTCAACCGCTCCCCACACCAGGATACGGGAGCTGACTACCAGTAACAGCAGTCCCGCCAGCAACCAGAAAATGGCTTTTCCCAATGACATGGAGGGTTCGGCCAGCTCCTGCTCTGTCTCCTGCTCCAGGGCGTCACCGCGGCCACTGAGGGCGGAGTAGATGGACCAGCCGATGAGGGCGAAAAAGCCCGCCAGCAGCAACAGGGATTCGGTGCGGCTGAGGGAGCCGTTCCACAGCAGGGCGCCGAACAGGGCGCCAATGCCCAGCAGCAGCGGCAGTTCGCGGCGAACGATTTTCGAGTGCACCACCAGTGGTGTGACCATGGCGGTAGCGCCGAGGATCAGGCCGGTGTTGACGATGTTGGAGCCCAGGGCGTTACCCAGAGCCAGCTCGGGATTGCCGTCCAGTGCCGCCATGGCGGAGACCACCATCTCCGGCGCAGAGGTGCCGAAGCCCACAATCACCATACCCACCAGCAGCGATGGCATGCCGGCGTGCAACGCGGTAGCCGCGGCGCCATCCACAAAACGGTCGGCGCTCCAGACCAGAATGGCAAAGCCAACCAGGATGGCAATTAAAGCCAGAATCATATTCACCTCATCAATGTATGTTGTGCAGGGCGGTCAGGGACACAGGACGCAGCCGTGCGGTACGGGCAGGATCGGCGAAGTATTGGAGAAGCGAGTGGTGCACGATCATGTCCGCTGGGGTGGTTGGCCAATACCAAGGCACGCGCCAACGCCACCCCGCGCCAGTGCAGTGCCTTAGGTCTTGTCAATCCGGTACTACCAGGACATGACCGCCACGAACCGGAGGGTTCGGAGACTGTTGACGGCCATCTCAGTCAGGCTGAGAGACTACTCCCCTAAGAAGCGGGTGGAAGGCTACCGGTTTTGCCCCTGACTTGCAACGCTGGCCGCGGCACCGGGAGCATTTAAAGACCCGGGTGTAAGGTTTTGCTAACCTCGGGCGACAAAGGGAAAAAGAGAGGAATTTTCCGCCTGCTGCCGGGTCACAAAGCGGCAGAGGCCTGACCCCATTGCGAGACTGGTTATGATTATCAAGCGCCCAACTGACATCCCGTCCTCTGAAATTACCCCGGAGGCCATCTACCTGCGTCGCCGCGACTTTATGCGTGGCTCCCTGGCCGGCATCGCCGCCGGGTTGCTGCCCGGCAGCCTGATGGCTGAAGACTCGACGGCGCCAGCGGGGCAGGCACTGACGTATTCACCGGTGGCGGCAGACGCCACCGATCAGGGATTTGACACCCGCGAGGCGCGAACCCCCTACGAACACGTTACCGGCTACAACAACTTCTACGAATTTGGCATGGATAAATCGGACCCGGCCCAGTATGCCGGTAGTCTGGTCACCGACCCCTGGTCCGTGGAGGTGAGTGGTGAGGTGGAGAAGCCGGGCGCCTATGCGCTGGAAGACCTGCTGGCCAAAGTGCAGCTGGAGGAGCGAATCTACCGGCTGCGCTGCGTCGAGGCCTGGTCCATGGTGATTCCCTGGGTGGGCTTTCCGCTGGCGGACCTCATCAGGCAGCTGGGCCCCACCTCCAGGGCCCGCTACGTGGAGTTCAAGACCCTCTACCGTCCCAAACAGATGCGCGGGCAGCGCTCGGCCTTCAGCACCATCGACTGGCCCTATGTGGAGGGGCTGCGCATGGATGAGGCTATGCATCCGCTGACCCTTATGGCTACCGGCCTCTACGGCCGCAGCCTGCCCAACCAGAACGGCGCCCCGCTGCGTCTGGTAGTGCCCTGGAAGTACGGTTTCAAGAGCATCAAGTCCATCGTCAGTATCCGCTTTACCGAAAAGCAGCCGCAGACCACCTGGGCGCAGATCGCGCCGCGGGAGTACGGTTTCTACGCAAACGTTAATCCCCAGGTGGATCACCCGCGCTGGAGCCAGAAGACCGAGCGTCGGCTGCCCTCCACCCTGTTCAATCCCAATCGCATTGATACGCAGCTGTTTAATGGCTATGGCGAGCAGGTGGCCCATCTCTACCAGGGAATGGACCTGCGCAAATACTACTGATGGCAATGGCGATGACTCTCTCACTCACCCGTAAAAAACAACTGCTGTTTGGCGCGTCACTGTTGCCGTTGTTGGGCTTTGTGGTGCAGCAGCTGGTGAGCGGTGGCGGCCCGGATCCGGGTAAGGATCTGGTGCTCCTCACCGGTGACTGGACCATACGCATGCTGCTGATTACCCTCGCTGTGACGCCGGCCCGGCGCCTGCTGCACAAACCGCAGTTGCTGGCCTATCGCCGTATGCTGGGGCTGTTTACCGGCTTCTACGCCATGTTGCACTTCACCGCGGTGATGACCTATGTTGTCGGCTGGAACTGGGGTCGCTTTCTCGAGGAGTTCAGCGAACGCCCCTATATGGCAGTTGGTATCCTCGCCTGGCTGTTGTTGTTGCCATTGATCGCCACATCCAACCAGTGGTCGCTGCGGCACCTGCGCCAGCGCTGGAACAAACTGCACAAGCTGGTGTACGTTATCGCCATTTTAGGGGTGGTGCATGTGGTCTGGCTGGTGCGTTCCAACTACGCCGAGGCGCTGGTTTATGCGCTGCTGACGCTGTTGTTACTGGGATACCGCCTGCTGCCATCTCGCACGGCCCGTAAACACCGGGCGCCTGTGTCCTGATCGAATTCTGAATCAACCATGACCATTAACTTAAGGGAAGTCGTATGAAAAAGTTACCAATGATTGCCGCCATCGCTCTGTCCGCGGCCCTGCTGGGGTGCTCCAAAAGCGAACTGCATGTCGCCATGGAGGATATGGGCGGTTCGCTGAAGGCGATCTACCAGACCGAATCTCTGGATGAGATGAAGGCCCAGACCGATGCCTTCTTTGTGGCGCTGGAAAAAGCCAAAAGCCAGGTGGTCAATCCCGAAGACCAGGCCACCTTTGAAGAGGGCCTGAAAGAGGTGGAAGAGCTGGCTCTGCAGGTGAAGGCGGCACTGGAAGCCGGTGATGCAGCGGCTGCCAAGGCTCTGTTTCCGCAGCTGAAAGATGTGAAAGAAGAATACCACGACAAGTTCGGTGTCGAGTAAGCACCACCGGTAACGGCAAAATCAGAAAGCAGGGGGCGGCCATGGGTCGCCCCTTGTCGTTTCTGTGATAGGCATTACCTATCAGAACGGCTTGCACAGCCGATTTTTATACAGAGCCGGGCTTTGCCACTATGGATGCCAGAGAGGACATCCAGTCCACTGCATTCAGCCGGAGGTGGCGTATGAAGAAGACAATCAGTTTTGCATCGGTACACATGACCGTGGCCTTCTCCGTCGGCTACGTCATGACCGGAGACGTGGTGGTGGGTGGCACCATGGCGTTGGTGGAGCCAGCCTGTAACACCGTGGCCTACTACTTCCACGAGAAGGTCTGGAGCCGTCGTGGGGCGGCTGCGGAAGTGACGGAAGCGCCGACGTCGGTTATCCCGGCCTGATGGGATGACCGCCAGGTCCGCGGTGCTTTTGACTACACTCAGGTGATGGCGGCCCCTGCCACTGCGGGGGCGTCATTGATGCACAGACCCGCTGCTGGCGGGAGAGGGAGGGGATGTGAGCTATCGAATTGAACGTGACAGCATGGGCGATGTACAGGTGCCCGGCGATGCCCTCTATGGCGCGCAGACACAGCGTGCGGTGGACAACTTCCACTTCAGTGGCCAGCCGTTGCCCCAAGCCTTTATCCGCGCCGTGGCGCTGATCAAGCAGGCCGCTGCCGGCGCCAACCGTGAACTGGGACTGCTGCCGGCAGGGCTGGCGCAGGCCATCGAAACCGCCGCACAGCGGGTGGCCGATGGCGAGTTCGCCGATCAGTTTCCGGTGGACGTCTACCAGACCGGCTCCGGCACCAGCACCAATATGAACGTCAATGAAGTGCTGGCGCGACTGGCCAGTGACAGCGCCGGTGTGGCTGTCAGCCCCAATGACCACGTCAATATGGGGCAGAGCAGCAACGACGTTATTCCCTCCGCCATCCATGTCAGTGCGGCCATCGCCCTGCAGGAGCGGTTGTTGCCGGCGCTGGAGGAGTTGCAGCAGACCATCGCTGCCAGGGCCGCCGACCTGCAATCGGTGGTGAAAACCGGCCGCACCCACCTGATGGACGCCATGCCCCTTACCATGGCCCAGGAGCTGCAGGCCTGGCAGTCGCAAATTGCCTTCTGCCGCGAGACCCTGCAGTCCGGCCAGCAGCAGTTGCTGGCCCTGGCCCAGGGTGGCACTGCCGTGGGTACCGGTATCAACGCCCATCCCGAATTGGCCTCCCGCCTGTGTGCCCGATTGCAACAGACCACCGGCCTGGGTTTCCATCCGGGCGACAACCGCTTTGCGTTGCTGGCGGGACAGGAGCGGGCGCTGCTGGTTTCAGGGCAGCTGAAAACCCTGGCGGCAGCACTGATAAAAATCGCCAATGACCTGCGCTGGATGAACTCCGGTCCGCTGGCGGGGCTGGGCGAGATTGCCCTGCCGGCGCTGCAGCCGGGCTCCTCCATCATGCCTGGCAAGGTCAATCCGGTGATTCCGGAAGCGGTCTGCATGTCGGCAGCGCAAGTGATCGGCTATGACGCTGCCATTACGGTGGCGGCGCAGTCCGGTAACTTCCAGCTCAATGTGATGTTGCCACTGGTGGCAAACAATCTGTTGCAGGGTATTGATCTGCTGAGCAATGCGGCGGTATCTCTGGCCCGGCAGGCCATCGATGGTTTCACCGTCAACCACGCTAATCTGGAACAGGCGCTGACCCGTAACCCTGTGCTGGTCACGGCGCTCAATGCCGAGGTGGGTTACCTGAAGGCGGCGGCGATTGCCAAGCGCGCCTACGCCGAAAACCGTCCCATCCTGGAGGTGGCGCGGGAGGAGACCGGCCTGCCGGAAGAGCGGCTGCAAACACTGCTGGATCCGGCGCTGCTCACCGCTGGCGGTATTCCCGGCAGCGATCGCTGAGTCGGCGCTTGCGCACAGGACATTTGCTCACGTGCGCGTTACAGTAGCGGCCTGCCGGTCGCCGCAGCTGCGCAGCCGGTGTTGAGTGAGCCACGACCCAGGTCGAAAAAATCAGAGCCAGAACAACAACCAGAACAGATAAACAGGAGTCTCGGATATGAGTCAGTTGTCAGACATTAACGTCACCACCATCGACGGTCGCGACATCAGCATCGGCGACTACGCCGGCAAGGTGTTGCTGATTGTGAATGTGGCCTCCAAGTGCGGTCTTACCCCCCAGTACGAACAACTGGAAGCACTCTACAAGGCGCGCAAGGATGACGGTCTGGAAATCCTGGGTTTCCCCAGCAACGAATTCCGCGGCCAGGAGCCCGGCAGCAACGAGGAGATCATCGAGTTCTGCCGCAGCACCTACGGCGTCGACTTCCCCATGTTCAGCAAGATCTGCGTCAATGGTGACGAGCGTCACCCGCTCTACCAGGAGCTGTTTTCCCAGCTGCCGGAGCGCACCCTGGATCCTGAATCCGGTTTCCTGGACAAACTCAAGGGCTACGGCATTCCGGTAGAAGATGACGCCGTGGCCTGGAACTTCGAGAAGTTCCTGGTGGGCCGTGATGGCAAGGTGGTCGGGCACTTTGCCCCGGATGTGAATGCCGACAACCCGATTCTGTTGCAGGCTGTGGAGGCCGCACTGTCAGCCTGATCCGGTAACACCGGAATTGGCTTCAGAAAAAGCAGACGACTGTATCCGGTCGTCTGCTTTTTTTGTGCCGGTTGATAAGCTTCACTATCAACCGTTCTCGATGTTGTACTCCGTTTCCCACGCCTGCAATGTTTGCAATATCTCCTGCCTGGCCTGCGCCGGGTTGTCCGCAATGTCGGCGACAAAGCCCGGCACAGGTTTGTCACCTGGCATGTATTTCAGTGACCAGCGCATCAGACCGCCAATCACATAGAGCAGCTCCTTGCCCTTGGTGGTGAGGTAGTACAGCTTGCGCTTTTTGTTCTCCGGGTGGGTGATCCAGCGGATCACATCCTGCTCCTGCAGCTTTTTCAGGCGGTTACTGAGAATGTTGCTGGAGATCCCCTCGGGACTTGACTGGAACTCCTGGAACTCGTGCTTGCCCAGCAGCAGGTCGCGCACGATCAGCAGTGTCCAGTGATCGCCGACAATATCCAGGCAGTGGGCCAGGGGGCAGTGGGAGCGTGACAGGTGTTCGTTTTTGGTAACCATGATCGCAGTAACGGTTTCGGGTTAAATGGTCAGGAAATTTTAACTTGCATTATGCAAGTCATGGGTCTAGTTTGGTTGCATTATGCAAGTATAGGTGCATTGGCATCCAAATCCAATTGCACCTGAAGCCACTGAAACTGAAACCATTGAAGTTGAAAACACGAAAAGCTGACACACAAGACACCGGAATCCAGCGGCACCTGAAAACCCCGCGTACCTGAAAGCAAGGAGACTCACATGTTCACCATCTACGGCTACAACACCTTCAACCCGGAAAAGGCGATGCTCGCAGCGGAAGAGCTGGGTATCGACTACCGCTATGTAAAAGTGGAGCTGGGCCGGCAGGAGCACAAAAGCCCCGAACACCTGGCGCGGCACCCGCTGGGCAAGGTGCCGGTGCTGGAGCACGACGGCAACTTCATCATCGAAAGCGCGGCCATCAGCCGCTACCTCTCCCGCCTGCATGACCACCGGCTCTATGCCACCGACCCGCTGCAGGCGGCTCATATTGATGGTGTGATGGATATGTTGATCTGCCATGTGGGGCCGCAGGCCGGCACCCATTTCTGGCAGGAGGTGATCCGACCCGGTTTCTTCAAGGAGCCGACGGATACCGCCATGGTAGACGGGGCGAAGTTGTTACTGGGCAGTGTGCTGCCGGCCCTGGACGCCTTCCTCTCCGATACCGAATTTCTCTGCGGTGACGAGGTGACCCTGGCCGATACCACCGCCTTTCCCTATTTCCGGGTGCAGGAGAGCACCAGCATGGACATCAGTGAGTATCCGCACCTGACGCGCTGGTACAAGGCGTTTGCTGCCCGCCCGTCGGTGCAGCGCTTGTTGGATAAACTGGCATCGCAGCCGACGCTGCTGCCGTCAGCGTGAGCGGAGGGAAGCCCATGTCAGCCGCAGAACTTTCCGGACTGGAACTGATTCACGCCATTATCAACGGCCACATACCACCGCCCTCCATTGCGCAGGGCATACCCATGGGCATTCGCTCTGCTGAACATGGCAAAGTGGTATTCGAAGCCAGCGCCGACGAGCGTCACCTCAACCCCATGGGCGGCGTGCACGGTGGTTTTGCCGCCACCGTGCTGGACTCCGCTACCGGCAGTGCGGTGCACTCGGCGCTGGAGGCGGGCACTGGTTTTGCCACGGTGGACCTGAATGTGAAGATGGTGCGGCCGGTACCGCAGCGGCGCACCCTGTTGGCCGAGGGTAACCTGCTGCATCTCTCCAGGACTATTGCCATTTCCGAGGCGTCGCTGAAGGATGAGTCGGGTAAGCTCTACGCCCACGCCACTGCGACCTGCAAAATCCTGCGCGATTGATGCTGTCAGGATGACGGCGCCCCTGCCGGAGGAGTATCCGGCAGGGGCTGCCACAGCCAGGGACTGGCGTTCAGCAGCCAGCGGCCGCAGGTGATGGCGCAGCGCAGCAGCCGCGGCGCAGACGCCGTTGCAATAATCTCTGTATGCACCTGCAATTGCAGCAGGTGTCCCCGCGTAAAGTCCATCAATAGCAGCCCCGCCTGCGGGTTTTGCAGCAGGTTGCCCAGGGTGCAGAAGAAGCCGTTGCCAGGGTAGTCCTCAAACAGCAGGCGATTTTGT
The DNA here is from genome assembly GCF_009857815.1 of Pseudomaricurvus sp. HS19. Taxonomy (GTDB): domain Bacteria; phylum Pseudomonadota; class Gammaproteobacteria; order Pseudomonadales; family Cellvibrionaceae; genus Pseudomaricurvus. Next base: position 120,087 of record NZ_WVVW01000010.1, read on the forward strand.
TCATCCACTTTGATGAAACCTGGTACGCCACCGCGATGGGACAGGTCCAGTCCGCGATTGTACAGCCGCTGGCCGTCGTCAAAGCCGCTGGCGATAAACAGGGTGTCCGCCTGTTGCACAAACGCCAGTGTGTCGGCGTCGGGGTGGTGGAAGGCCTGCTGCGCAAATGCGCCGTAGGCGGGATTGGGCAGGCGCTGGCGGCGGGTAATGTATTTGGGGCAGTTGCCAAAGCTTTGCTGGCAGCCCACGGTCAGCCGCCCGGCGATGTGCTCTGTCACAACGCCGTTGAAGCGATTGCGTCGCCGGCTGTGAAACTCGATACCGAGCAGACCGATGGGCGCCCCCTGTTGCAGGGCGATCACGGCTGGATCCGACGGGTGTGCCCCGTCCGTGCTGATCGACAGGTGTTGCTGGTCTGGCGTGCGGATAAAACCCGGCTCGCCGAACAGCGCACTGGCGTACAGTTGACCATCGTTGGCCCGTGCCGCAAACAGCAGCAGCGGCAGGGCTCGAAAAAAACGCTGGTGCTGTTCGGGCATGTACTGCCTCACCACCCGGGGGCCCAGCTCTGCCATCACTTCCAGACTGCCGTGCTGTTGTTGCAGTCGCAGTTCGCCCGGGTGCCAGGGCAGATCTGAAGTGCTCACCTGTCTCACCCCGGCACGGCAATGAATTCAACCCGCAGGCCGTCCGGAATCAGGCACATCATATGGGCTGCTGGCCCGCCGGCCAGCGCTTCCGGTGCAAACTCAATGCTGACTTCCGGCAACTCGCTCAGGCGCTGGTGCAGGTCGTGCAGGTCGGGGATATTTGCCACCCGCAGGGCAAAGTGGTGCAGGCCGATGTTGTGGTGTCGATCGAAAGCTGTCGTCGGGCCGGTATCCCGCGCCTGCCAGAGGGTCAGCATCACGCTGCCATCACTGACAAAAACGGCTGGGTAATCGGGCTTCTCTCCCACTTCCCGGAACCCCAGTTGCTGGCAGAAAAAGTCGGCTGTGCGGCGGCAGTTGGAAACGGTAAGGCCGAGGTGGTGTAGACCCTGGGTGATGGCGGACATAGGGCAAATCCCTTTGTTGTGTGTGATGAGTGGTGTCATGGCTGACGCCTGGGCGTTGGGGGTGTACAGATCTGTACACCCTTCCTGGCAAGGTTAGGTGAACAGATCTGTCTATGTCAAGGAAGGAGGGCTATACTGACGCCAAAGTGATGAAGTGGGGAGGTCTCATGGCTGCGCAGCCGCGTCGCGAACTGTTGCTGGATACCGCCCAGCGCCTGTTCAGTGCAGAGGGGTATCACGCTACCGGTATCGACCGCATCCTGGCGGAGTCCGGGGTGTCCAAGGCAACGCTGTACAAGCATTTTGCCAGCAAGGAGGAGTTGGTATTGGCGGTATTGCGACGCCGTCATGATCAGTTTCTGCAGGCCATGGAGCGACACCTGCAGGCGGCTGAAGGAGAGCCGGTGCTGCAGGTGTTTGACCTGTTGCACCAGTGGTTTCACAGCGGGGACTTTCACGGCTGCAACTTTATCAATGCCAGTGCCGAGTACGCGCAGGAGAGCCCGGCCATCCTGGCCTGCACCCGTCAGCACAAGGCCAGTGTGCGCCAGCTACTGGAGCAATGGTTGCCAACCGTGCCGGAGGTCAGTCGTGCTGGTCTGGCGGAGCGGCTGGCGCTGTTGATGGATGGCGCTATTGTCTCCGCCCAGGCGGGGGGGAATGCGGATGCGGCCCTCACGGCCCGCGATATGGCTCGCTCGCTGCTGTCTCATTATCGGCGCTGAAGGATTGTCCGGCGTGCAGCCACTGCCGGATCTGTTGCGCGATCCACGCCGGCGCGTCCTCCGGCAGGTCGTGACCGCCGCCGGGGTGGGCGTGCATCTCCGTGGCCGGGTTGCTGCTGCGCCAGTGGACATAGAGCGCGGTGCTGCAGGCAGGGCTCACCAGGCGGTCACCCAGTGCTCGCAGCAGCAGTACCGGCTGGGTAACCATGGCGGGCTGGAAGGCCGACGCCGCCTGCAGTTGCCGCAGCAGACCGCGCAGGTTGATCCTGCTATCGCCGTAAAACGAGGCCCAGCGCTCAGCGATCAGCGACCTTTTCTCCTCGCGATTGATAACCCATTGGGCTACCCGCTTCTCCAGTAACTCCGGACGGCGCAGCAGGCGCGCCAGCATGGCGCTGCCCAGCAACTGCAGCAGAGCCGGTTTGGCGATGCGTTGCGACAGCGGGCTCAGGGTACTGCTGGTGTTGATCAGCACGGCACGGCTGATTTCATCGGGGTAGCGGGCCATCCAGTCGGCGGCCACCATGCCACCGAGGGAGATGGCCAGCAGGTTGACCGGTCCATCCACCAGCAGCTCTTCACTCTGCTTGCGCACAAACTCCACAATCGCAGCGATGTTGTCCGGTGCGGGGAAGTTACGCGCCCGGCCGAAGCCGGGCAGGTCGACACAGATAAAGTCGTCATGGGGGAAGGCCTCCGCCATGATGCCGATAAACTCTCCCCAGTGGCGACTGTCGCGACCGAGTCCGCGCAGCAGCACCCAACGGCGCCCGTGGCGCACGGGCAGCAGGGGTTGTTGACTATTGGTGTGCATACCAGAGTTACTGTTCATACCAAAACTTCCGGGCTTCCTGTTGCAGTTGCCGGGCGCGCTCGTCAGCAGGCAGCCACTTGTTGTGCGCGCGTACAGCGCGAATCAGAAACTCCATTAAAACGATGTGGCCGCGCAGGGCGCGTCGCAGGCGGTGGGGTGCCACCGGGTTGAAGAGCCCGTCGATATTGGCCAGCTGGCGGGGGTTCTTTTTCACCCAGCGCCAGGAACCCATCTCCAGGGTCAGCGGCAGGAATGGGTTGCCGGTCGCCAGCGACTGCCTGTAGAGATAGTCCCACAGATCACCGTGGCTGGTGTAGTGTAGCGCCTGGGGCTCAAACACATAGTTGAGGTGGGGGTAGGTCTGCTCCAGCAACTGTTTCAGGGCGTAGGTCTCGCCGAGGTGCGGAATGGGCTCGCGGCTGCAGGCGTAGGGAAACCAGATACGGTCTTCAAAGCCGAAGCCGGAGTGGCAATCCAGTACCAGGCTGAAGGGGGCGGGGAACAGTTCGCGCTGCACAAATTCACACAGCACCTGCGCCTCTTTCTCCATGGGGGCGTTCTTTTTGCCCCGGTACCAGGGAATGCGACGGGACACCCGTTGCCCGCCCACCGGAAACGGCGGGCGCACTTCGGCGTCGATGGGCGCGTTGCGCATCAGGTCCACATGGTTGCCGTTACTGCGGGTGCCGCGGGCGTAACCCACCGGGTTGAGCAGCGGGATAAACAGCACCCGCAACCGCTCCAGTCCGGAGATCAGTGAATCGTCCCAGCTCAGTCGCTGTACCAGGGTCTCCATAAACGCCACCACCACTTCGGCCCCCACCCGCTCCAGGCCATGTACGCCACCGACAAACGCCAGGCAGGGCACATCCTCCGACTCCGAGCCCAGCGCCATGGCGTGGATCGGGTAGGTCTGGCCCTGGTGTTCCACATCGGCCAGCTTGCTGACCCGCAGGTGCGGCGAGGTGATGCTGTGCAGGCCGTGCAGACGGTTGAGCAGTGCGGTGTCGGTGATGGTAGTACTCCGTGAATGACGGCTTGCGGGCAGAGCGCAGGGCTTCGCGCTAGCATAGCAAAATCGGGTTGCAGAAAGACTGCGGTTTGAAATACGACAGAATTTCTGAAGAATAGTGCTCATTTTTGCCGGGCGTTTGTTGTGTCAGGTGCCAGTGTTCGGGGAGAAGAGCGTGACAGAATTACATCGGGGTTTGCCCATGCCGCGCCGCGCAGTAGCGGCGTTCGGGGTTTGCAGCGGCGGCCTGATGCTGATGATTGACGCCAATATTGCAAATATCGCACTGCCCACCATTGCCCGGGAGCTGGGCATCGAAAGCTCCAAAGCGGTGATGGTGGTGACGGCCTACCAGCTGGTGCTGGCCATGGCGCTGATGCCACTGGCGGCGCTGGGCACCCGCATCGGTTACCGGCGCCTCTACTGCGGCGGCCTGGTGTTGCACAGCCTCGCGGCGCTGCTCTGTTTCAGCGCCGACTCCCTCCTCTCGTTAGTGATGGCCCGCTCCCTGCAGGGCATAGGCACCGCCGCGGCCATGAGCGTCGCCTTTGGGCTGGTGCGCACCATCTACCCACCGGAGCAGCTGGGGAAAGGGCTGGCCATTAACACCATTGCCAATGCCAGTGGTTCGGCGCTGGCACCGGTGGTGGGTGGTCTGGTGTTGTCGGTGGCGGATTGGCCCTGGGTGTTCGCTGCTGCCATTCCGTTTTCCATGCTGGCGCTGCTGCTCAGTCGTGCCATGCCCGACCCTGACCCCCACATGGAGCCCTTTGACCTGCTCGGTGCGGCGCTCTGTGCGCTCACCTTCGGGCTGCTGATCGGCGGCCTGGAGCTGACGACTCACGGGCCCAGTCTGTGGCTGGCGGTTGCAGTACTGGCAACGGGCGGTGCGGTGGCCTGGTGGTTTGTGAAACACGAACTGAGCGTACCGCAGCCGGTGCTGCCGGTGGATCTGTTGGCTCGCCTGCCCATGGCGCTGGCGTTGCTCTCCAACTTCAGTGCTGTGCTGGCCTCCATGACTGTGCTGCTGTTCCTGCCGTTTATGTTGCAGCACAGCTATGGACTGTCGCCGGCGGAGGTGGGCGGTGTGGTGGCGGGATACGCCGCGGCCAGTGTGATGATTGCCCCCACCTCCGGATACCTCTCTGACCGCATCCCGGTGGTCTATCTCTGCAGTGCGGGCATGTGCGTGGCTGCCATTGGGCTGGTCACCATCGCCCTGTTGCCGGCGGATGCATCGCGCTTCGATATGGTGTGGCGGTTGTGGATCACCGGTGCCGGGTTCGGCATGTTTTTCTCCCCCAATGCACGCCTGATCATCGCCTCGGCGCCTACCAAACGCTCGGCCTCCGCCGGCAGCGTGGTCACCACCTCACGTATGGTGGGGCAGGCTACCGGAGCCACTATTGTGGCGGGTCTGCTGGCGCTGAACTTTGGCGACACCATGGTGCCGGTCTACTGTGCGCTGGTGCTGGTGGGAGTGTCAGGGGCGATCTGCCTGGTGCGGCTGCGGGATCACAAAAGTCCGGACGCCACCTGAAGGCCTGCGAGCCGGTAAGGCTCTGGTGGCCCTTGTACCCCCTGACAGCGCGCCGTAAACCGCCGTTGCGATGCTGCCGGATGGCCCTCAGGATGACTGGCTGTTGTCGTGTTGTCCCCAGCGGGCAACTTGCAAGCCTCTGTTCCATCACCCAAGGTTATAGCTGCAACCATGCAATTGCGGGCAATAGGGAGGGTGATGCGGTGAGTGTGCTTTTGTTGCTTATCAGCGCGCTGGTGCTGATTTATCTGGGAGCTGCGGGGTCCACCGCCGCTGCGGTGCTGGTGGTCGCCGCGCTGGCGGGTTGGGCGCTGGATGGTTTCGGGCTTATCAGCCTGGTGTGTGGCGGTGCCTTGCTTGGGCTGAGCCTGGTGTTGGTGTTGCCGGGGCGCTGGCGGAGGGAGCTGGTCAGCCGCCCTATGCTTGGGTTTGTACGTGGGCGACTGCCCAAACTGTCCGCAACCGAGAGCGAGGCACTCAAGGCTGGCACGGTGGATTGGGACGGTGAGCTCTTCTCCGGCCAGCCGGATTGGCAGCGGCTGCTGGATACCGCGCCGGCCACCCTCAGCAGCGAAGAGCAGGCATTCCTCGATGGCCCGGTGGAAGCCCTGTGCGGGATGCTCGACGACTGGGCCATCACCCAGGAACACTACGACCTGCCGCAGCCGGTGTGGCAGTTTATCCGCGATAACGGTTTCTTCGGGCTGCTGATTCCCAAAGAGCAGGGTGGCAAGGGCTTTTCCCACACCGCTCATTCCGAGATCGTCATGAAACTCTCCACCCGCAGTGTGTCGGCGGCGGTGACGGTGATGGTGCCCAACTCTCTCGGTCCCGGTGAGTTGCTGATGCACTACGGTACTGACGAGCAGCAACAGCACTACCTGCCGCGTCTGGCCGGTGGCGAAGAGATCCCCTGTTTTGCATTGACCTCACCGGTGGCAGGCTCCGACGCCGGTGCCATTCCCGACCTGGGGGTGGTGTGCCGGGGGCAGTGGCAGGGTGAGGAGGTGCTGGGTCTCAAGGTCACCTGGAACAAGCGCTACATCACCCTTGCGCCTGTTGCCACGTTGATCGGGTTGGCCATCAAGGTCTACGACCCGGACAAGTTGCTGGGCGGCGGGGTGGATATCGGGGTTACCTGTGTGCTGGTGCCGCGGGAGACTGCAGGGGTGAATGTCGGTGCCCGCCACCTGCCCATGAATACCGTGTTTATGAACGGGCCTACATGGGGCAACGAGGTGTTTATCCCCATGTCCCAGGTGATCGGTGGCCAGGCGATGCTGGGCAAGGGCTGGACCATGCTGCTGGAGTGTCTCTCCATCGGTCGCTCGGTGTCGCTGCCGGCGTTGGGCACCGGTGCCGGTAAGCTGGCGGGCCTGGCAACCGGCTCCTACGCGCTGGTGCGGGAGCAGTTCGGCCGTACCATCAGCCAGTTCGAAGGGGTGCAGGAAGCCCTGGAACCCATCGCCGGGTACACCTTTATGATGGACGCCGCCCGCCTGCTGACCGTGGGAATGCTGGATCGCGGTGTAAAACCCTCGGTGCCGTCGGCGCTGCTGAAATTCCGCAACACCGACCTTATGCGGGTGGTGATCAATCACGCCATGGATGTGGTGGCCGGCCGTGCGGTGATCAGCGGGCCGCGCAACTTCCTCGCCAGCGGCTACCAGGCGGTGCCCATTGGTATCACCGTGGAGGGGGCCAATATTCTCACCCGCAGCCTGATGGTGTTCGGGCAGGGGGCCATTCGCTGTCACCCGTTTATTGTGCAGGAGATTGAGGCCGCTGGTCTGGAGAATCGCGACCAGGCGGTGGCGGCACTCGACGGTGTCTTCTACCGGCACCTTGCCCACACTGCCCGCAATGGTCTGCGGGCGTGGCTGGGGGCGCTGACCAGCGGGCGCCTGGAGGCGGTGCCGGCGGCGGGTGGCATTGAGCGTTATTACCGCCAGTTGAGCCGCTTTTCGGCGGCGTTTGCCCTGCTGACGGATGTGTCACTGCTGACTCTCGGCGGGGCGCTGAAGGCACGGCAGCGGCTGTCAGGACGGATGGCGGATTGCCTGGTGCAGCTCTACTACGCCAGCGCGGTGATCAAGCAGTGGCACGAAGAGGGCTATGCCGCGGAGCAGCGACCGCTGGTGGAGTGGTGCCTGCAGAGCTGCCTGCGGGATCTGCAGCTGGCCATGCACCGCCTGATCCTCAACTTCCCGGTAAAAAGCCTGCGCTGGCCACTGCGGTTGTTGCTGTTTCCGCTGGGCGCCGTTGGTCACAAGGGTCCAGGTGACAAGCTGGGTGGCGAAGTGGCGGCCAGTATTGTGCGCGACACGCCACTGCGTTTACGGGTGGCGCGTGGTTGCTACCTCAATACCGAACCGGATGACGCCCTTGGTCGAGTCTTGAATGCCTACCGCCTTGCCAACGAGACCCGCCCACTGCGCGAGCGTTTACACACTGCCATTCGCGAGCGCGAGCACGATGAGCCGGAAGCGATTGATATGCTACTGGGTCATCAATATGCCGAACTGGTGGAGTGGGGTTGTGCCCGGGGCGTGGTGAAACCGGAGGAGCGGGAAGGGCTGCTGGAGGCGCTGCGGGCGCTCTATGACGTGATCCGGGTGGATGCCTTTGACGCGGATGGGCTGCGGGAGTTGGCGGAAGCTACTGAGGGCAAGCGGCAAGTAGTGGCACGGCCCGCCGATACGACTCCTTAGTCATCGCGGCGGGCAGTGTGAAAAGATCGCCCGGGGGATAAGGTGAATTTCGGCGCAGCCGGGAGAGGAGATGGTCTGGGCCACCGGGCTCCCACAAGGGCAGCGACACATCGTAGGAGCGCGGTCCCCCGCGCGATCTTTTGGGGCGGTTGGGGTTACAGCCCCTTAATAATGTCCGCGTAAAACTCGTCAAACCCGGTAAAGTTGGTATCGTTCTGGTCACAGCAACGGATACCACCGGTCTTGATGTTGTAGACCCAGCCGTGGATCTGCACCTTGCCGGTGGCCAGCTTGGCGGCGACTGTTGGGTGGGTGCGGATGTGCTGCACCTGCTGCAGTACGTTCTCTTCAATCGCTTCGTTGAGGTGATCGTGGCCAATGGCGCAGCCGGCTTCGATATCGTTGCGCTCGCGCACAATCTCCATGGCAGAGCGGCAGTGACCCAGCCACTCCTTCACGTGCGGCAGGCCTTCCACGGAACTCATGTCCAGCGCGCCCTTGATGGCGCCGCAGTCGCTGTGGCCGCAGATGATGATGTGGCGCACTTTCAACACTGCCACCGCATACTCGATGGAGGCGGTCATGCCGCCGGTCTCGTTGCTGTGGGGCGGGATGATGTTGCCGGCGTTGCGACAGATAAACAGGTCGCCGGGGTTGGTGCCGGTGAGCAGGTTGGGGTCAATGCGCGAGTCGGAGCAGGTGACGAACAGGATGTCCGGGTTCTGGCCGGTGGCGAGGGTGCCGAACAGGTCCTTGTGTTCCGGGTAGACATTCTGGCGGAAGTGCAGCACGCCCTTGACGATATTTTCCATGGCTGGTCCTTTTTCTTTTCTCTCAGGTTCAGTCTTTCAGTTTCAGTCTTTCAATTTCAGGTATGCAGGTTCAGGTATTCAGAGGCGGATTGTAATCCGCAAATGTGGCTGATGCCGCTTTTATACGCGACACCAGTTCACCGGGTTCAGCCAATTGGGTTTCAGCCAATTTCCACCAGAACTTCACCGGGCGTAACGCGATCGCCCTTGGCCACGTAGACCGCTTTCACGGTACCGCTGATATTGGCCTGGATCTCGTTCTCCATCTTCATGGCTTCGGTCACCAGGATGCCCTGGCCGGCAGTGACTTCGTCGCCCTCCTTCACCAGCACGTCCACCACATTGCCGGGCATGGCGGCGGTGACGTGGCCGGGTTCGGTAGCCTTGCGGCGCTTGCTGCCGCCTTCGGCCTGATACTCGTTGAGGGATTCGAACACGATCTCTTCCGGCATGCCGTCCATCGACAGATAGATCTTGCGCTTGCCGCTGCCGGCGTCACCGATACCGGTGATAGCCACTTCGTAGGTTTCACCGTGGACGTCGATCTTGAATTCGGTGGCGGTGGCGCCGCTGGCTTTGCCGTCAGACGGTGGTGCCAGCGCTTCCGGCTGCAGGGTGCCGTCCTGACGCTGCTGCAGGAACTCCCGACCCAGATCCGGGAACATGGCGTAGGTGAGCACGTCCTCGGCGCTCAGGGCCAGTTCACCGATCTCTTTGGTGAGCTTGTCCATCTCCGCCGACAGCAGGTCGGCCGGGCGGCCGTCAATCACCGCTTCATTACCAATAGCGCGTTTCTGCAAAGTGGCATCCACCGCGGCCGGTGCCTGGCCGTAGCCACCCTGCAGGTAGCGCTTTACTTCGTTGGTGATGGTTTTGTAGCGCTCGCCGCTGAGTACGTTGTAGACCGCCTGGGTACCCACGATCTGTGAGGTGGGGGTGACCAGCGGCGGGTAACCGAGGTCGGCGCGCACGCGGGGGATCTCGTCGAACACCGCGCGTATACGGTCCAGGGCGTTCTGCTCTTTCAATTGGTTGGCGAGGTTGGACATCATGCCGCCCGGTACCTGGTTGATCTGTACCGACACATCCTCGCGGGTAAATTCGCTCTCGAATTGGTGGTACTTCTTGCGAACGTCGCGGAAGTAGTCGGCGATCTCGCTCAGCAGGGTCAGGTCCAGCCCTGTGTCATAGGGCGTGTCTTTCAGGGCCGCGACCTGGGACTCAGTGGCGGGGTGGCTGGTGCCGCTGGCAAAGGAGGAGATGGCGGTGTCGATACGATCTACGCCAGCTTCCACGGCTTTCAGCTGACACAATTGTGCCAGACCGGCGGTGGCATGGCTGTGCAGCGCCAGTGGCAGGTCGACCTCCGCTTTCAGCGCTTTCACCAGCTCATAGGTGGCGTAAGGGGTGAGCAGGCCGGCCATGTCCTTGATGGCGATGGAGTCGGCGCCCATGTCGCGCAGTTTTTTCGCCAGCTCCACAAAAGTGGCCGGGGTGTGCACGGGACTGGTGGTGTAGCAGAGGGTGCCCTGGGCGTGCTTGCCGGCTTTCTTCACCGCGCGCATGGCGGTTTCCAGGTTGCGCACGTCATTGAGGGCGTCGAAGACACGGAACACATCAATACCGTTATCGGCAGACTTTTGCACGAAGGCTTCCACCACATCGTCGGCGTAGTGACGGTAGCCCAGCAGGTTCTGGCCGCGCAGCAGCATCTGCAGGCGGGTATTGGGCAGGGCCGCTTTCAGCTGGCGCAGGCGCTCCCAGGGGTCTTCCTTGAGGAAGCGGACACAGGCATCAAAGGTGGCACCGCCCCACACTTCCAGCGACCAATAGCCCACCTGATCCAGTTTGGCGCAGATGGGCAGCATGTCTTCGGTACGCATGCGGGTAGCGATCAGCGACTGGTGGGCGTCGCGAAGGATAACGTCGGTGACTTCGATTTTCTTGGCAGTGGTCATGGTAAGTCCTCTGAATTCCCTGGGTGCGACAGTCAGTTACAGGCCGGCGTGGGCGGCGATGGCAGTGGCTATGGCCAGCGCCAGCTCTCTGGGGTGGCGTTTTTCCGAGTACTGCAGCAGTTCCGGGTGCTCGGGCACAAAGCTGGTGTTGAACTCCGCCCCACGGAAATCCGCATGGTTAAGGATCTGCTGGTAGTAGGTGGCGGTGGTGCGGATGCCCTGCAGGCGCATGTCGTCCAGCGCCCGGCGGCCGCGATCGATTACGTCCTGCCAGTCCAGCGCCCACACCACCAGCTTCAGGCACATGGAGTCGTAGTAGGGTGGGATTTCGTAACCGGTGTAGATGGCGGTATCCACCCGCACACCGGGACCACCGGGGGCGTAGTAGTGGGTGATGCGGCCGAAGCTGGGGAGGAAATCGTTCTTCGGGTCCTCGGCGTTGATACGGAACTGCAGGGCAAAGCCGCGGTAGCTGATATCTTCCTGGCGGTAGCTCAGGGGCAGGTCGGAGGCGACTCGAATCTGCTCGCGCACAATGTCCACTCCGGTAATCTGCTCGGTGATGGTGTGTTCCACCTGCACCCGGGTGTTCATCTCCATGAAGTAGACCTGGTTGCCGGTGAGCAGGAACTCCACCGTGCCGGCATTTTCATAGCCCACCGCCTGCGCGGCGCGCACCGCCAGCTGGCCGATGTAGTTGCGCTGCTCGGGCGTGAGTTGCGGGCTGGGGGCGATCTCGATCAGCTTCTGGTTGCGGCGCTGGATGGAGCAGTCGCGCTCGAACAGGTGCACCACATTGCCGTGGCTGTCCGCCAGTACCTGCACTTCGATATGCTTGGGGTTGACGATGCACTTTTCCAGGAACACCTCGGCGCTGCCGAAGGCCTTGGTGGCCTCGCTGATCACCCGCGGGTACTGGGTGCGCAGCTCGGCGGCGGAGTCGCAGCGGCGGATGCCGCGACCGCCACCGCCGGAGGTGGCTTTCAGCATCACCGGGTAGCCGATCTCTTCCGCCAGTGTCAGCGCCTCATCCAGATCCTTCAGGTTGCCCTCGGAGCCGGGAGTGACCGGTACCCCGGCGGCGCGCATGCTGTCGCGGGCCTGGGTCTTGTCACCCATCTTGTGGATGACGTCGGATTTGGGGCCGATAAAGCGGATGCCCTGCTGTTCACAGAGGCGGGCAAACTCGGCGTTTTCGGAGAGGAAGCCGTAACCCGGGTGGATGGCGTCACAGCCCACCTGTTTGGCGAGACTGACGATGCGCTGGGGATCCAGGTAGCCGGCAATGGGGTCCTCGCCCAGCGAGTAGGACTCGTCGGCGCGTTTGACGTGCAGGCCGTAGCGGTCGGGCTCGGTGTAGATGGCCACCGAGCGGATGCCCATTTCGGCACAGGCGCGGATAATGCGCACTGCGATCTCGCCGCGGTTGGCAATGAGGATTTTTTTCAGCATGTAGGGGGACCCCCTGTCCGAATAACGATCAGTAGACAGAGGATAGGTTCTGCGCCTATAAAGTAAAATTCATATTTGTTGGGTTTTCCATAAGTGATAACTTATGCCTTTGTTTGCAAGGGTGGATCGAGATGCCTCTGACCGTACAAAAACTGGTTAGCCGAATAACGTTTCGCCAGCTGCAGGTATTCCTGGCGGTGTATAAAACCGGCAGTTACTCCCGCGCCGGTGAGCTGCTGGGTTTGACCCAGCCTGCAGTCAGCAGCCAGATGCGCCAGCTGGAGGCAGCCCTTGAGGTGCCGGTGTTTGAATACATCGGCCGCAAGCTGTTCTGCACCGCTGCCGGTGAGAAGCTGGCGGCCAGCATTGACGTGATCTTTGCCGAGCTGCGCAGCTTGCAGACAGACCTGGCAGCCATGCAGGGGCAGGTGGCAGGGCAATTGAACCTGGTGGCGGTAAGTACCGCCCAGTATGTGGTGCCCTACCTGTTGAAAGGCTTCCTGCAGGAACATCCGGATGTGGATATCAATATCCGCGTGGTCAATCGCGCCGAGGCGCTGCGGCGCCTGGGTGAAAACCAGGACCACATTGTGGTGATGGGCATCGTGCCCGAAAACCGGCCACTGGCGTCGCTGCCGTTTCTCGATAACGAGTTGCTGCCGGTGGCGGCGCCGGACCATCCGGTGCACAGCCGCAAGAATCTCACGGTGCAGCAGTTTCTCGATTCCGGCTTGTTGTTGCGCGAAGCGGGCTCCGGCAGTCGGCTGGCGCTGGAGCTTTTCTGTCAGCAGCAGCGATTGACGCTGGCACCGAAAATGGAACTGGGTTCCAACGACACCATCAAACACGGGGTGCTGGCGGGCCTGGGGGTGGCGGTGCTGCCGCGGTTGAGCATCCTTGCTGAGCTGAAACTGGGCCTGATCAAGCCGCTGGAGCTGGAGGGTTTCCCCATCCGCCGCAGCTGGTGTGCGGTCTATCCCAAGGGCAAGCACCCGACACCGGCGATGCAGGCGTTCCTGAATTACCTGCAGGCGCACCTGGCGGAGCTGGCGGGTATTTTCGAGTAGGCGGCGGGATAGCGCATAAGTGTTCACTGCAGCGCGATAGCGGCGGGAGGCGACCGGGATGGTGAGAGAGTTTTGTCGGGCGGCCATGCAGTGGCCCATCATTCGTAACGCGCTGCAGGTGTCGCTGGTGGTGGGCACGTTGCTGAATTTGATCAATCAGGGCCAGCAACTGTGGCAGGGCGCCGGTGTTATCTGGTCGCAATTCCTGCTCAATTATCTGGTGCCTTACTGTGTGGCCACCTTCAGTGCGGCCCGTAATGAAATCCGCAGGGATAAGCGGGGATAAATAGCCGTGATAAAGGGGAAGGACGCAGCAGTGAGGAAAGGGAGCAAAAAAACATGAGTGGTCAGGGAGGGGCGCTCAACGTAACTGACAACGACCTGTTGGACGAGCAGTTTCTCGGTCAGTTGCGGCGGCAGATGGTGCAGTTTGCCCGCATGCAGCTGCAGGACGAGTCGCTGGCAGAAGACGCGGTGCAGGAGGCATTGATCGGTGCGCTGCAGAACGCAGGCTCCTTTGCCCGCCGTGCGGCGGTAAAGACCTGGGTGTTTGCTATCCTCAAAAACAAGATTGTCGATATCATCCGCCAGCGGGCGCGCATGGCGGAAGGTGTCAGTTTGCCGGGGGAGGATGATGACCCCGGTGAGCGGCTGTTTGACCAGAGCGGGCACTGGAATAAGGAGGATCGCCCCAATCGCTGGGCCGAGCCGGATACGGCGGTAAAAAGCGAACACTTCTGGCGCGTGTTCGAGGTGTGCCTTGATGGCCTGCCGGTGAAACAGGCGCGCTTGTTTATGATGCGCGAATTCCTTGAGCTGGAAAGTGACGAGATCTGTAATTCGCTTGAAGTGAGTACCAGCAACCTGCATGTGATGCTGTTCCGTGCCCGCCTGCGGTTGCGTGAATGTCTGGATAAGCGCTGGTTTCAGGAGGGTGAGCGGTGATGAAGAAGTGCCGGGGTGCAACCCGCCTGATGTCCGATGCCCTGGAGCGTCCGCTCACAGCGGCCGAGAAAATGGCCTTGCGTACTCACCTGCTGATGTGTGGCAGTTGCCGCAACTTCTCCCGCCAGGTGGTTGCCCTGCGGGACTTCGCCCGCCACTTCTCCCGCCAGCCGGACGCGGCAGGCGATACCGCCAGCAAGGCAGACGGGGAAGATTGATGGTCCGGGCTTGAGTGACCGTTATTGGGCGTCGGCAGTGGACGCGGTCCGGGGTTCCGGTGCGTGTGTCTCGCAGTTCCAGTGCCGGGTTAACCAGTAATCAACGCTGATGAAACGGCCGGCACCGCTGAAGAACAGCATAAGCAGCATGATGAAGTAGGTGGCCGCAAACTCGATACCATTCTTTAAAATGGTGATGCTGCCGGCCTCGGTCAACCACTGGTAATTGCCGTACTCCTGCAGCAACTCGCGGGCAGTCTCGCGACGGCTCTGGGCCTCGGCGATGAGGTCGCCGCGCCACTCCCAGGGCACCGTGAGTGTCGATTCCGGGAGAACGTGCCAGCCATTTTCCCAGTGGGCTGTAACCGCTGCCACCAGCATGGTCACCATCATCGGTACTGCCAGCAGGCGCAGTCCCAGTCCCAGCAGCAGCGACAAGCCACCGATGAACTCCGTCAGCCCGGCCAGCAGTGCCAGGGTCATAGGTAGTGGCAAACCTAGATAGTCAAACCAGGCGGCAGTGGGCTCCAGTGCGGTGAGCTTGTGCCAGCCGGCGAGAATAAAAATCGGCGCCAGGTAAATGCGCAGCGCCAGTGGTCCCAGCCAGTCGGCGCGACGACTGTAATCCAGCGCAGCGTTTACACGCTTCTGTAATGTCATGGGTACAAACCCCCTAACGTTATGGCAGATAAAAGCCGGGCAGCCGGGCCGGTAGTGGCCGGCTGCCACTGCTGAGAGGGAAAGTATCAGCTCTTGCCGCCGCACTTGCCCTCGGTGGTTTTTTCCTTGCCGCCGCACTTGCCTTCGCCGGCTTTCTCTTTGGCTCCGCACTTGCCTTCGGCTTTGCCTTTGTCGCCACATTTGCCTTCTGCCGCTGTTTTGGCTTTTTTCTCGCCGCATTTACCTTCGCCGCACTTGCCTTCCATGGGTTTGTCACCCGCAAGCTGGTAGCCGCTGGGCAGCGGGTCGGCCACAAACGGGTTGCCGGTGGCGCTGACCTGGGTAGAGAGAGCGGCCAGAGCAACGGTGGAGCTGAGGGCCAGGGTGGTGATCAGTGGTTTCTTCATAACAATCTCCTTATCGGGGTATCAACAAAATTGTTGGCCAATGCCTGCGCAGTCCCCGGGGGCGGGGCGTTACCGGCGTTGTACCTGATAGTCGCCGGAAGGTTGGGGTTTCTTACAGCGCGACTATAATTTTTTTGCATGGCGGATTTTGGTGACGCTATCCCTGTGGCTGCGGTGCTGTGTAAGATGGTTCTTTCAGGGACGACCAACAGAATGTCAAAGCCAGTCAATGTTGGCGGTCCGCAGGGGCAAGCGTCTGCGGATTGTGGGCAGGGAGGAAGGTATGCACGACACACTACCGCTGCTGGAAATCACCGATTTCCCGCCGCTGCAGCGAGAGAAGATTGACACACTGCAGGTCAATCTCGGTTACCGCTGCAATCAGCGCTGCCTCCACTGCCACGTCAATGCCGGTCCCACCCGTACGGAGATGATGAGCGCGGAGACGCTGGCCCAGATAGTGCCGGTATTGCAGGCAAGGGGAATTGCCACGCTGGATCTCACCGGTGGCGCGCCGGAGCTGCACACGGGATTTTGCCAACTGGTAGACGACGCCTGTGCAGCCGGTGTGCGGGTGATGGATCGCTGCAATCTCACCATCCTGTCGGAGCCCGGGCAGGAGGAGCTGGCCAGCTTTCTAGCTTCCCGAAGGGTAGAGGTGGTGGCGTCGCTGCCTTGTTACTCGGCCACCAATGTCGACGCCCAGCGGGGCGATGGAGTATTCGCACGCAGCATTGCCGGGCTGCAGCAATTGAACCACCTGGGTTATGGCCATGAGGGCAGCGGTCTGCTCCTGAACCTGGTTTACAACCCCCAGGGACCCTCCCTGCCACCGGCGCAGCTGGCACTGGAGGCAGATTATCGCCGTGAACTGCGCAGTCATTTTGGTGTTGAGTTCAATCAGCTCTTTGCCCTCACCAACATGCCCATCAACCGTTTCGGTTCCACCCTGATCTCCCGCGGTCAGTTCTCGGCTTACATGACGTTGCTGAAAGAGAACTTTTGCAGTGCCAACCTGCAGCAGGTGATGTGTCGCTCCCTGGTCAGTGTGGACTGGCAGGGTTATCTCTACGACTGCGATTTCAATCAACAGCTGGGATTGCCACTGCCGGCTCCGCGGCCCCTGCATCTGCGGGACCTGTTAACCGCGGACCTGCAAGGCAACGATGTGTGTGTCGGCGACCACTGTTATGGCTGTGCCGCCGGTCAGGGCAGCAGCTGCGGCGGGGCGCTGTAAATGAAAGCGCCGAAGCTGCTGCTGTTGGCACTGTTGCTGGTGCTGGTGGCCGCCTTCTTCTGGTTTGACCTGCAGCGCCTGCTGACCCTGGAGGGATTGCAGCAGGGGCTGGGGGAGTTCGATCGCTGGTGGCAGGAGCGTCCATTGCTGGTGGGTGGGCTTTTCCTGCTCTTCTATATCGCCGTTACGGCGTTGTCGCTGCCGGGGGCGGCGGTAATGACCGTTGCTGCCGGAGCCCTGTTCGGGCTGCTGTGGGGCACGCTGCTGGTTTCGTTTGCCAGCAGTATTGGTGCGACGCTGGCGTTCCTGGTGTCACGCTACCTGTTACGTGACCTGGTACAGCAGCGTTTTGGCAAGCGCCTGTCGGCCATCAACGACGGTGTCCGCAGCGACGGCGCCTTTTACCTGTTCGCCATGCGGCTGGTGCCGCTGTTCCCGTTTTTTCTGATCAACCTGCTCATGGGTCTCACGCCCATTCGGGCGCGCACATTCTACTGGGTCAGCCAGCTGGGTATGCTGGCTGGCACCCTGGTTTATGTGAACGCCGGCACCCAGTTGGCACAGTTGCAAAGCCTCGGCGGTATTCTCTCGCCGGCGTTGTTGTTCTCGTTTGTTCTGCTGGGCCTGTTTCCGCTGCTGGCGCGACGGCTGCTCAACTGGTTGCAGGGGCGTCGGGTCTATGCCGGCTTTCGTCGTCCCCGGCGTTTCGATCGCAACCTGATTGTTATCGGCGGCGGCGCCGGTGGCCTGGTGACGGCCTACATCTCCGCGCTGGTAAAGGCCAAAGTGACGCTGGTAGAGGCGGGCAGTATGGGCGGGGACTGCCTCAACACCGGCTGTGTGCCCAGCAAGGCGCTGATACAGACGGCGCGGCAGTTGCAGCGTATGCGTCAGGGTGAGCGTTATGGGTTGGAGCCGATCGAACCCCGCTTCGGGTTTCGCAAGGTGATGGAACGTGTGCAGTCCATTATTCAGCGCATCGAGCCACATGACAGTGCCGAGCGCTATCGCGGTCTGGGTGTTGATGTAGTGGAGGGCTACGCGCGTCTGCAGGATCCGTGGACGGTGGAAATTACACGCCCGGATGGGTCCCTGCAGCAACTCACCAGCCGGGCCATTGTGCTGGCCACTGGTGCAAAGGCAGCGCTGCCGGATCTGCCCGGCCTGGCGGAGAGTGATTACGTCACCAGCGATACCCTGTGGTCACGGCTGGCGCAGATGGATGAGCCGCCGGCACGGCTGCTGGTGCTGGGTGGCGGCCCTATTGGTTGCGAGTTGGCACAATGTTTCGCTCGCCTGGGTTCGTCGGTCACCCTGGTGCAATCTGCACCGCGATTGATGATGCGCGAGGATAGCGAGGTGTCGGCGCTGGTGGAGGAGTCCCTGCAGGCCGATGGTGTCAAGGTGCTGACCCACTGCCGCGCCCTGCGTTGCGAGACGATAACCGACGGCCAGCGGTTGATGGTGGAGCGCGAGGGGGATCAGTACTCCATCGCTTTTGACCTGCTGCTCTGTGCGGTCGGCCGCGAAGCCCGGCTGACCGGTTTTGGGCTGGAGGGGCTGGGCATAGCCTGCGACAAAAGCCTGCAGACCAATGCCTGGTTGCAGACCCTGCTGCCCAACATTTACGCCGCTGGTGATGTGGCCGGTCCCTTTCAGTTTACCCATGTGGCGGCGCATCAGGCGTGGTACGCCGCGGTCAATGCGCTGTTCGGCCAGCTGAAGATGTTCAGGGTGGATTACCGGCTTATTCCCTGGACCACCTTCGTGGATCCGGAGGTGGCACGGGTGGGGCTGTGTGAGAGGGAAGCCAGAGAGCAGGGGCAGCCCTTCGAGGTGACCCGCTATAGTCTTGCTGAACTGGATCGCGCCATTACCGACAGCAGCACCCGTGGTTTTATCAAGGTGCTGACAGAGCCGGGCAGTGATCGCATCCTCGGTGTCACCATTGTCGGGGAGCGTGCCGGTGACCTGCTGGCAGAGTTTGTGCTGGCGATGAAATATGGGCTGGGGTTGAAGAAAATCCTCGCCACCATTCATGTTTATCCCACCTGGGCAGAAGCCAACAAGTACGCCGCCGGCGAGTGGAGCCGGGCACACGCCCCACAATGGTTGATGCCCTGGTTACAACGCTATCACAGCTGGTGTCGTGGCAGCGGCTTCACCCGACAGGAAGGGGAGCGGTGATGATACCGGCACAGGCACACGGCAGTGAGGAGGCCCGGCAACCCCAACTCTCCATCGTCGTGCCCATGCTGAACGAACGGCATGAGTTGCCGACGCTGTTGTCTCACCTGCGGCACTGGCAAAGCCGTGGCTGTGAGATTCTGCTGGTGGACGGTGGCAGCAGTGACGGTTCACTGCAGATGACACAGGCAGAGGGTTGGCCGGTAATCCGCAGCAAGCGGGGTCGCTCCCTGCAGATGAACCGGGGCGCCGCCTTCAGTCACGGCTCTGCGCTGTTGTTTCTGCACGCCGATACCCGACTGCCGGACAATGCGGATGAGGAAGTTTTGCAGGCGTTGCAGGAGGGTTGTGGCTGGGGACGTTTCGATGTGCAGATCAGCGGAGGCTCACCGCTGTTGCGGCTGGTAGCCTGGTGTATGAATCAACGCTCAAGAGTGAGCGGTATCGCCACCGGTGACCAGGCGTTGTTTATCAGCCGGGAACTGTTTGATGAGGTGGGAGGTTTTCCGCAGCAGCCGCTGATGGAAGATGTCGAACTCTGTCGGCGCTTGCGGCAAAGGTTGCCACCCCGCTGCCTGCGCAGCCGGGTGATGACCTCCGGGCGCCGCTGGCAACAGGGCGGTGTCTGCAGCACCATCTGCTTGATGTGGCGACTGCGCTGGCGCTACTGGCGTGGGGTGCCAGCGTCGGCGTTGGCGCGGGAGTATGAATGATGCCGGTGCGCATCCTGGTGTTTGCCAAGGCACCCTTGCCTGGCGCGGTAAAAACCCGTCTTGTTACCGTGCTTGGCGAGGAAGGGGCGGCGGCGTTGGCCACAGAGCAGTTGCTGCAGACATTGCAGAAAGCCTTGGCGGCGAATGTGGGCCCTGTGGAGTTGTGCGCGGCGCCATCCCGCCATCATCCTCTCTGGCGACAGCTGCCGCTGCCAACCCGCCTGCAGTGGAGTGACCAGGGCGAGGGTGACCTGGGCATGCGCATGGGACGGGCTGCCCAACGGGCGCTGTCCGGCGGTGACCCTGTGTTGCTGATTGGCACTGATTGCCCGCAGCTGACCGGAGAACTGTTACGGGACGCTGCGGCGTCATTGGCAGAGTATGACTGTTGCCTGATTCCGGCGCTGGATGGCGGCTATGTATTATTGGGCCTGGCCCGCTGGCAGGC
Organism: Pseudomaricurvus sp. HS19; assembly: GCF_009857815.1. Classification (GTDB taxonomy): domain Bacteria; phylum Pseudomonadota; class Gammaproteobacteria; order Pseudomonadales; family Cellvibrionaceae; genus Pseudomaricurvus. The sequence continues at coordinate 140,050 of NZ_WVVW01000010.1, forward strand.
CGATTTGTTCAGCGCGATGCCCTGGAGCACGGCGCAGGTGGCAGATCTCACCCGGCAGAGAATGGCGGCGGCGGGGCTGAGCTGTTACGAATGGCCGGCACTGCGGGATATTGATGAGCCGGCAGACCTGCAGTGGTTGTAATGGACGTTGTGCTGGCCTGATCCGGTCGGGGCGGTAGTAGACAGACACACTAAAAACAACAGGAGTTTTCCATGCTCAGACAATTTCTGCTGGCCCTTGCCGCCAGCTGCGTGATCAGTACGCCGGTATCGGCGTCTTCCTCGGACGCCGCTACAGCGTTGCAGTCGGTACTGGGTGCCCAGCATCGGCAGGCGTCGTCGGCTCGCGATGGCTACCGTCATCCGGCGGAGACGCTGGCGTTCTTCGAGGTGCAGCCAGAGATGACCGTGGTGGAGATCTGGCCCGGGTCCGGTGGCTGGTACACCGAGATACTGGCGCCCTGGTTGCGTAATGAGGGCACCTTCTACGCCGCCCAGTTTGATGTCAGCGTACCGGGCTATTACCAGCGTAGTGTGGAAGCCTTCAGGGATAAGCTCAATGCTGCACCCTGGCTCTACGATCAGGTGCAGGTGACTACCTTCAGTCCCCCAGCTCTGTTGGAGATTGCACCTGCCGGCACGGCGGACCGGGTACTCACCTTCCGCAATGTGCATAACTGGTATATGCGCGGTGGCGGTGAAGAGAAAGTGCTGGCTGCCTTCAGTGCGTTTTTCAAAGCCCTGAAGCCCGGCGGTATGCTGGGGGTTGTTGATCATCGCCTGCCGGAGTCGCGCCCCGCTGCAGATATGGAAGCCAGCGGTTATATGCACCAATCGTTTGTGATCGCCATGGCGGAGCGAGCCGGATTCAAGCTGGTGGCCAGCTCGGAAATCAACGCCAACCCCAACGATAACGCCGATCATCCCAACGGGGTCTGGAGTCTGCCTCCCACCCTGCGCGGCGGTGATGAGCAGCGCGACAAATGGCTTGCGATCGGTGAGAGCGATCGCATGACGCTGAAGTTTATCAAGCCCTGACAGGGGGCCAATCTTGCGGGGCCGGATCAGGGCTCCCATTCACTGCGACGCAGCGGCTGCATCAGCAGCCGTAACAGCGAACGATTCTTGGCCGAACGAAACTGCAGTAGCCCTATGGCCATCTGTTGATGACCGTCACGGGGTTGTGCCACGTAGGTGCCAAACAGGCGATCCCAACAGCTCAGGTTAAAACCGTAGTTGGAATCAGTCTCCTGTTGGTACCAGGAGTGGTGTACGCGATGCATGTCCGGCGTTACCAGTAACCAGCGCAGTCGTTTCTCCAACGGTGGAGGCAGCTCGATGTTGGCGTGATTAAACATGGCCAACCCATTGAGAATAATCTCAAACAGCAGCACCACTTGCGCTGGTATTCCCAGGCTCACAATAACGACTGCCTTGATCAGCATGGAGAGCAGTATTTCCAGTGGGTGAAAACGCAGGGCACTGCTCACATCCAGTTCGGTATCCGTGTGGTGTACACGGTGCAGACGCCACAGCCAGGGCACTTTGTGGAACAGCAGGTGTTGTGCCCATATCACCAGGTCCAGTAGTACCAGCAACAGGATCCACTGCCATATCGGTGTGTGCTCTGACTGCCAGCCAGCTTGATTGAACAGCCCCCACTGCTGTTGCTGCGCCAGCAGCGCGGTGCCCACTGCGGCAGCCGGGAACAGCACTCTTATGGCCAGTGTGTTGATCAGCGCCAGTGACAGGTTGCCCAGCCAGCGTGAAGCACGTATGCCGCTGTCATTGTGACGTCGTGGCCGCAGCCGTTCCAGAAGATACATAAGCATGAAGACTGCAATAAAAATCAGCAGTCGCCAGAAGCCTTCGTTTTCGATCCAGTTCATGCATTGGATTCGCTGTGTCGTGTAAGGGGTTATGCGGGTGTGATGTATTCAGTATGGCACCGACGTGGCTCCGTCGGTAGCGATGCTATTGCGCCGGCCGTATTTTTTCTGACACGCAAAACGTGAGTTCTGGCGCGGAGTTCTTTCCTGATGCGTCGACATTGCTTCTCTGCAGGTCAGCAAAGTGTTGCGACCGACAGGTCGGCTTGAATCATGCCTGCGGCGTTTGCTGGTTGTAAGAAGAGGTGTTTGCGAAAACTTTCATAAACGTAAGCAGGAGTTAGATTCTTTAAATTGAGGCCATAAAAAAATCCAATAGCACGGGCGTGGCATGCTGTGTTGCGGCTTGCAGCGATGTTATGGGCGTCGTTTTCGTTAACGGGTTTGATTCCGCCCGGATGGCAACTTGATATTTGTCCGGGATGAACTAAAGGTAAAGGGTAATTTTTTAAAGTGGTCTGCATCGCAAGCCCGTTGCCCGTAAATTAACAATTGATAGTACTTAAAATAACGATAGGGCATTTCTATTATTTTTAGACAGTTTGGTTGATATATAAATTTTGGTGCCTGCTAACAACAAAAAAATCTGCCAATGCTGTTGGCGCTAAACAACACAGAGAGACCAACCTATGTTCAAGAAAACGTTGCCCATCGCCGCTGCCCTGGCAGTCGCGATCTCATCCGCCCCGGCATTTGCCGGCGATAAGGGAACCACCAACATGCAGTGGTGGCCTGATCAACTGGACCTGAGCCAGCTGCGCGATCAGGGCGCTGCGTCCAATCCTCTGGGTGCTGATTTTGATTATGCGGCGGCCTTCAACTCGCTCGACCTGGAAGCAGTCAAGGCTGACCTGAAAACCCTGATGACCACTTCCCAGGACTGGTGGCCAGCGGACTGGGGTCACTATGGTCCGCTGTTTATTCGCATGGCCTGGCACAGTGCCGGTACCTATCGGGTATTTGATGGTCGCGGTGGCGCCGGTGGCGGTCAGCAGCGTTTTGAATCACTCAACAGCTGGCCTGATAACGTCAGCCTCGATAAGGCCCGTCGGCTGCTGTGGCCGATCAAGCAGAAGTATGGTGAAAACATCTCCTGGGCTGACCTGATGGTGCTGGCAGGCACCGTGGCCATGGAGTCCATGGGCTTCAAAACCTTTGGCTACGCTGGTGGTCGTGCTGACGACTGGGAGGCGGACCATGTTTATTGGGGTGCAGAAAAAACCTGGCTGGATGATGCCCACCGCTACGAGGGCAAAGGTGATCGCGGCAAGGGTGAGAAAAAACTGGAACGTCCGCTGGCAGCCGTACAGATGGGCCTGATTTACGTTAACCCCGAAGGGCCCAACCATAATCCCGATCCGTTGGCTGCAGCCAAGGATATCCGTGACACCTTTGGCCGTATGGCCATGAACGACGAAGAGACCGTGGCGCTGATCGCCGGTGGTCATACCTTTGGTAAAGCGCACGGTGCGGTGAAGGCTGACTGTGTGGGCGCTGAGCCCGCTGCCGCCGATATCGAAGAGCAGGGCTTTGGCTGGAAAAACAAGTGTGGTACCGGTAAAGGCGCCGACACCTTCACCAGTGGCCTGGAAGGTGCCTGGTCTGCCAACCCAACGGCCTGGACTACCCAGTACCTGGATAACCTGTTTGCTTTTGAGTGGGTGAAGTCGAAGAGTCCGGCCGGCGCCATCCAGTGGGTCCCCAAGAATGCGGATCAGGCCAAATTCGTTCCCGACGCCCATGTGAAAGGCAAGTTCAATACCCCGATCATGTTTACCACTGACCTGTCGCTGAAGATGGATCCCGAGTATCGCAAGATCGCCAAGCGCTTCCAGGAGAATCCGCAAGAGTTTGAACTGGCGTTTGCCAAGGCCTGGTTCAAGTTAACCCATCGTGATATGGGGCCGCGCGCCCGTTACCTGGGCAGCCTGGTGCCAGCTGAAGAGCTGGTGTGGCAGGATCCTGTGCCCGCCGCCGATTACAAGATGATCAGCAAAGGTGACGTCAAGAAACTGAAGGGCAAGATCCTGGAATCCGGCCTGACTGTACCCGAGCTGGTGCGCACGGCCTGGGCTTCGGCTTCTACCTTCCGCGATACCGACAAGCGTGGTGGTGCCAATGGTGCACGCCTGCGTCTGGCGCCGCAGAAAGACTGGGCGGTGAATAATCCGGCGGAAGTTAAGAAGGTTGTGGCCAAGCTGGAGTCCATCCAGAAGGAGTTCAACGAAGGCAAGTGGGGCAACACCAAGGTCTCCGTGGCTGACCTGATTGTGTTGGGCGGTGCGGCAGCGATCGAGAAAGCGGCAAAAGATGCCGGTTACGATGTGGAAGTGCCTTTTGCGCCAGGTCGTACTGACGCCTCCCAGGCACAGACCGATGTCGTCTCTTTTGGATACCTGGAGCCCAGGGCTGACGGTTTCCGTAACTACTACGGTAAAGAGGCGGCATTGTCACCCGCAGAGATGCTGGTGGATCGTGCCGACCTGCTGGGCCTGAGTGTGCCGGAGATGGCCGCGCTGGTGGGCGGTATGCGTACCCTCAATGCCAACGCCGACGGCTCCTCTAACGGTGTTTTCACCAGCAAGCCAGGTACCCTGAGCAACGATTTCTTCGTTAACCTGCTGGACATGTCCACCGTGTGGACCAAGTCTGACAAGGGCATGGGCTTGTACGAAGGTCGTGATCGCGACAGCGGTGCGGTGAAGTGGACCGCCACTCCTGTGGACCTCATCTTCGGTTCCAACTCCGAGCTGCGTGCGGTGGCTGAAGCCTACGCGGTAGACTCAGCCAAAGAGAGGTTCGTTGACGACTTTGTCGCGGCCTGGGTCAAGGTGATGCAGTCTGATCGCTTCGATATCTGATGCGGTTGCGGTGCCGGCCTGACCGGAACCGGGTGATGTAAACGAAACGGCGACATAGCAATATGTCGCCGTTTTTCTACGCGGTAAAAAGATCGCCCTGCGAACTTTTTGGGGTTCTCTCCGTGATAGACTGTACGCCATCGGAATTATTGCTGGAAACACATAAGATGAAATACATCGGTGCCCACGTCAGCGCCTCTGGCGGGGTGGAGAACGCCCCCATCAATGCCCACAAGATCGGCGCCACCGCCTTCGCGCTGTTCACCAAAAACCAGCGCCAATGGCAGGCCAAACCGCTCACGGAAGAAAGCATTACTGCGTTTAAACAGAACTGCAAAAAATACGGATACACACCGGAACAGATACTGCCACACGACAGCTACCTGATTAACCTCGGTCACCCGGAGTCGGAGCCGCTGGAAAAATCCCGCGCGGCGTTTATCGACGAGATGGAGCGCTGCCAGCAGCTGGGGTTGGTCTATCTCAATTTTCACCCAGGCTCGCATCTGAAGAAGATCGACGAGGCGGACTGTCTCAGCCGCATTGCCGAGTCGCTCAATATCGCCCTGGACTCCACGGCAGGAGTTACTGCTGTTATCGAAAACACCGCCGGGCAGGGGAGTAACCTGGGGCACCGTTTCGAACACCTGGCAGCGATCATCGAGCAGGTGGAGGACAAGGGCCGCATTGGAGTCTGCCTCGACACCTGTCACAGCTTTGCTGCCGGCTACGACCTGCGCACACCGGAGGCCTGTGAGCAGACCTTTGCCGAGTTTGAGCGGGTGGTGGGTTTTGATTATCTCTGTGGCATGCACCTCAACGGCTCCAAGTCCGCCTTTAACAGTCATGTGGACCGTCACCACAGCCTGGGTGACGGTAACCTGGGTATGAGCGTGTTTGAGTTCATCATGACCGACAAGCGTTTTGATGGTATCCCGCTGGTGCTGGAGACCATTGATGAATCCATATGGCCGGACGAGATCCGGTTGCTGCAGGGACTGGCGGCTGTTGCCTGAGCTAAGCCATTTTTCGAACACAGTACTGTAAACGTTGGCAGCCCGGACCAGTCTCCCCTGCTGTCACCCCCGCGAAGGCGGGGGTCCATTGGAGGAGAACCGTAGCTCTCCAACTCATCAAAAGTCACCCCCGGGGAATGACGGTATTTGTGTCACGGCAGAGACGGCGTTTATCCGGGGCCAACCGGAGTTTCTGTCCCGTGAATAACAATAATCGGGTCTTCTTATGCTTTATCTGGTATTGCTCGGTCCTTTGGTCGCCTACCTGTTTTATCGGCTGATCATCAACCTCCTGCACCAACGCCGCGAGCGGCGCCGGCAACTATTGCGGTCCACACCACTGGCCCCCGGGTGGCTGGCACTGTTACAGAGTGATTTCCCGCTGTATCGTCGCCTGCCTGCCGATCTGCAGCAAAAGCTGCAGGGGCATATGCAGGTGTTTATGGCAGAGAAGGTCTTTGTGGGCTGCGACGGCTTTGTGGTTACCGATGAAGTGCGCCTGTTGATCGCCGCGCAGGCTTGCCTGCTGATCCTCAACAACGGCAATGATTACTACCCCACCTTTGAAAGCATTCTGGTCTACCCCTCCAGCTACGCGGCGCCTGTGCAGCGGCAGGAGGGCTACCTGCGCTCTGACCATGTCGACACCCGCGCCGGTGAGTCCTGGCACCGGGGGCCGGTGGTGCTGGCCTGGGACCAGGTGTGGCGCGGCGCCCTGCACGAGCGCGATGGCCACAATGTGGTGATGCACGAGTTTGCCCATAAGCTGGATGAGGAGAACGGCACCGGCCCTGGGCTGCCGCTGTTGCGCAGCAGCGGCCAATACAAAGACTGGGCGCGGATTTTCAGTGCTGAGTACGAACAGCTCTGCCGTCACGGCGACCTGGTTATCGACAGTTACGGTGCCGAAAATGCCGCCGAGTTTTTTGCCGTGGTGACAGAAGTCTTCTTCGAAAAGCCGCAACAACTGCAACAGCGCCACGGCGATCTGTACGAACAGCTGCGCCTCTATTATCAGCTCGACCCGGTACAATGGTGATGGCTACCCCTGCGAGTGACGCTGCGCAGGGTAAAGCGTAAGGATTTGTTTACCTCGCGCCGTCGCGTGGCTCTCCACTGCCATTTCCATTACGCTTGTAGACTTCATGCCCATAACAATAAAACAGTGAATCTATGAGTCTGCGTCGTTTCGCCGTACAGCCCCACTTCCATGGCTGGAGGCTGGTCGGGTTTTCCACCATCAGCCAGTTTATTGCCATGGGGTTCAGTATCTACATCCTTGGATTGTACATTCAGCCCCTGGCCACAGAGTTCAATGTCTCCCCCGGCACACTGGGTTGGGGCATGGGCATCTTTTACCTGATAAGTTCGGCCATGGGGCCACTGGTAGGCAGCTGGGTTGATAAAGGCCACGCCCGGCTGGTGCTGACGCTGGGGGCGTTGGTATTTGCCCTCGGCTTTGTGCTGATGTCCCTGGTGAGCAGCCTCTGGCAGGCCGCTCTGGTGTGCACCTTCCTGTTGGCGCCGGGGGCCTGCATGCTCGGGGTTCTGCCCTGCGCCACGCTGCTGGTGCAGTGGTTTGAGCGGCGCCAGAGTTTTGCTGTGGGCATTGCGGCGATCGGTATTTCGCTGGGTGGTTTCGTTATGCCGCCCATTGCCAATGGTCTGATCGACGCGCTGGGTTGGCGCACCAGCCTGTTGGTGCTGGGACTGTTTGTGGCGGCGTTCCTGTTGCCCCTGAGCTGGGCGCTGGTGGTGGGGCGGCCGGCGGACGTGGGGCAATTTGCGGATGGCGACACGCCGGACTCTGCCAGTGAGGCCGGCACAGAAAACTTTGACCGTTCTTCAGAACAGCCAGCAGTGGCAGCCCTGACCGCCAAAGCCATCGTCATGCAGAAAACTTTCTGGTTGCTGACCGGCTGCATCGGTTTGCTGTCTCTCTGCAGCATCATGATGGTGACCTTTATGGTGCCCTACGCTCGGGTCGCCGGACTGAGCAGTGACACCAGCGCGCTGCTGATCTCTCTCTATGCCGGCTCGGCGGTGGTGGGCAAGTTTCTGCTGGGCTGGGTGGGCGATCACTTCTCCCGCCGCAAGATCATGGTGTTGATTCAGCTGGTGGGGGCCCTGGGCTGGCTATGTATGGTGGTGTGGCAAAACACCGCGGCGCTGATGGCCTCGGCTGCCCTGGTGGGCTTTGCGGTAGGTGGCATGACCCCGTTGTGGGCGACCCTGATTGCGTTGCACTTCGGGCCGGCGGCATTTGGCCGGGTGAAAGGCATTATGACCCTGGCGATGACCGTCTTCCTGATTATCCCCGGTCCGCTGGGCGGTTACCTGTACGACCGGTTTGGTTCCTATGAGGCGGGCTTTGCCATGGTGTGGTGGGTGTTACCGCTGGCGTTGTTGTGTGCGTGGCTGCTGCCGGAAAAGCGGCGCAGTTAATCTCTCCCGAAGTTTGTTGACCACCTGCGGGAGCTCGTACGCTTTCTGCGGGTGGCTCCCTTATTTCAGGCAAGGATCCTGTTCACTCAGCAGTCCATCCTGCAGCTGCTGGCGCATGGCGCGCAGGGATTTACTCCACAGCGGGTATGCGGTGGCGCCCTGGCCAATGGCTGTGACGGTCGGTTTCGGCTGCGGGCTGTCTAGTGCGGACAGCAATACCTTGTGCTCCACCCAGATCCACCTTGAGCGTTCCACATCCTGACACTGGCGAGGGGTGCTGATGGTGGTCGTATCGATGTAGGGTACCCGCGCTACAAAGGCGTAAAAGCCGTGGGCGACCGAGGGGCCCACCAGTGCGATTTCCTTCAGGTTGAAACTGCAGTTGGTCTCTTCATAAAACTCGCGCCGGGCGGTGGCGTCGGCGGTTTCGTTACCCTTGGGGCCACCGCCAAACGCGGCCCAGGCGCGGCGGCCAAGGGCCGGGTCGAAGGCCAAGAGGTAGCGGGCACCCTGGTCCGTGCAGGCGTAAGGGAGGACACCGGCGTTAACCTTGCGAGGGGTGTCCGCCCCTGCGGCTGCCGCTGACAGCAGGGCCAGCAGCGGGACGATTGTAGCGACTGTTTTGTATTTCATCCGGTGGCCCGGGCTCGTGCCTGGTCAAAAAGGGGTAGTGTAATACCGCACTGGCGACAGGCAAGTTTACTGCAACTTGCTGCGCACCATGCGCGTCGCCAGCGTCAGTGTCACCAGCGCGATCACCGCCAATGGCCAGGCGTTGGCAAACACCTGCTGCGGCGGCAGGGATTTGAGGAAGCTGCCCTGCAGGATAATCAGGAAATGTTTCAGGGGAATGGCCTCCGCTATCCACTGCAGCACCCTGGGCATATTCTCAATCGGGGTGGCAAAGCCGGACATGATCACCACCGGCACCACAATGGCGAAGATGCCGAGGATTGCCTGCTGCTGGGTGGAGCAGACGGAAGAGATCATCAGGCCGATACCCACCACCGACAGAATAAACAGCATCATGCAGACCAATAGCAGCCACAGTGAGCCGGTAAAGGGCACGCCAAAGAGGAATATGGCCGCGGCCATCATCACACAGCCCAGCACCAGGCCTACCAGAAACGCCGGAATCGTCTTGGCGATAATAATCTCGGTGGGTGTGCAGGGGGAGACCAGCAGCTGGTCGAAGGTCCCCAGCTCCCGTTCGCGGGCGATAGAGAGTGCGGTCACCATCAGTGCCATCAGCATCACCAGAATGCCGGTGAGGCTCGGTACCACAAACCAGCGGTAGGTGAGATTGGGGTTGAACCAGTGGCGCACCGTGGCGGGATCACTGGCGCCACGGCTGCCGTGGGACTGGATGGTGGCGGAGACATTACCGGCAATGGTCTGCAGGTAACCCAGGGTGATCTGCGAGGTGTTGGCCTTGCGGCCGTCGAGGATCACCTGCAGTTCGCCCCCTTCGCCGCTGGCCACCCGCGCACTGAAGTTGTCGGCAATGACAATGCCGGCAATCACCTGCTGGGTGTCGACCAGGCGGGCCAGCTCTTTTTCATTGGCCACCCGGTGAGTGCGGCGCACCAGGTCAGAGGCCTCCAGTTGCTGTATAAATTCCACCGACGCGGCACCACTGTCGCGATTGAGCAGTGCCACATCAATGTTGCTCACCTCCAGCGTCATGGCGAAGGAGAAGATAAACAGCTGCATCAGCGGCGGGCCCAGCAGGATGAAACGGCTCTTGGGATCACGCAGGATACTCAGCATCTCTTTCACCACCTGCGCGCGGATGCGGGTATAACGGGCGCCCATGGTCAGCGCTCCAGACTCTTGCGGGTGTTCCTGGCCACCAGCGCCATGAGGATCACACCCAGCAGGAACATGGCGCCAATGGCGGGCCACAACAGTGGCCACACATCACCGGCGAGAAACACCGTCTGCAGTGCCGAGTTGAAATAGCGTGCCGGAACCAAATGGGTCAGCAGTTGCAGCGGCAGCGGCATGGAGCTGATCTCAAACAGAAAGCCCGATAGCAGGAAGGCGGGCAGGAAGCCTGCCAGCAGTGCCACCTGCGAGGCGATAAACTGGTTGCGGGCGAGGGTGGAGATCAGCAGCCCCTGGCCCAGTGCCGGCAACAGGAACACCGCCGACAAAAACAGCAGCGTAAACACCGAGCCGCGCAGCGGAATACCGAACACCCACACCGCCATGGCGGTGGTCAGTGCGGTGGCCAGCAGGCCCAGCACGAAGTAGGGTACCAGCTTGCCGGTGAGAATCTCCAGCGGCGTGGCCGGTGTGGCAAACAGGCCCTCCATGGTGCCGCGCTCCCACTCCCGCGCTACCACCAATGCGGTGAGCAGGGTGCCGATCATGGTCATGATGATGGCCAGCGCACCTGGCACCAGCGCGCGGCGGGTCTCCATCTCCGGGTTAAACCAGAAGCGCTGCTGCAGGGCCACCGGCTGGGTGGGCATGACGCCGCGATCCTGCAGCCACTGCTGCACCGTGCCGCGGGCGTAGTTAGCGACAAAGGTGGCGGTGTTGGGCTGGGTACCGTCGGTAATGACCTGCACCACCGATTGCGGTGGGAACTGCTGCAGGCGACGATCAAAATCCTGCGGGATCACCACATAGCCGCGCAACTTGCCGGCGGTGAGCAGGGGCGCTGCCTCGCGCCGGTCCCGGGTGGGAGTGACCGCAAAGTAGCGGCTGCCGGCAAAGGCGGCGGCCAGCGACTGGGCCGCTTCGGTGTCGCTCTCCAGCACCACGCCGATGCGCACGTTGCGGGTGTCGAGGGAGACAGCGTAGGCAAACAGCAACAGCAGCACCAGTGGCAGCACAAAGGCCACCAGCAGGGTGGAGGGGTCGCGGAACACCTGCAGCGTCTCCTTGCGGGTGATGGCCAGCAGCCGCTGCATACTGAAACGCTGACTCATATGCGGGTTCATACGGGAAGCTCACTTAAATCGGCACGCTCGATCAGGCGGATAAACGCCTCCTCCATGGTGAGCTCTTCGTCGCCGTGATGCGCCGCTTCGCGCTTGAGACCGTCGGGGGTATCCAGGGCAATCAGGCGCGAACGATACATCAGTGCCACCCGGTCACAGTACTCCGCTTCATCCATAAAATGGGTGGTCACCATCACCGTAACCCCTTTGCGCACGAGACCGTTGATGTGGGTCCAGAACTCGCGCCGGGTAATGGGATCGACGCCGGAGGTGGGCTCATCTAGAAACAGCACCGGTGGCCGGTGCATTAGTGAGCAGGCCAGCGCCAGCCGCTGTTTGTAGCCCAGCGACAGATCGTCGGGGGCGGAATCCAGCAGCGGGCGCAGCTCGAAGACGTCCACCATTTCGTCGATACGCTGCTGCTTACAGGCGCCCGTCAGGCCGTAAACCCCGGCGGCAAACTCCAGGTTCTGGCGCACCGACAAGAGCCCGTAGAGGGAAAACTTCTGCGCCATATAGCCAAGGCGGTTCTTCGCCTCGCTGGCGGCGCGGGCCAGGTCCAGCCCCACCACCTGTGCCTGTCCGGTGCTGGGCTTGAGCAGGCCGCAGAGCATTTTGAAGGTGGTGGATTTGCCGGCGCCGTTGGGGCCCAGCAGGCCGAAAATTTCCCCCTGGCGCACTTCAAAACTGACATCGTCGGTGGCGACAAAATCGCCGAAGCGGCGGGTCAGGTTGCTGCAGGCAACGGCGATATCGCTCTCCAGACTCACCGGCTCCATCAGCTCGGCAATCACCGAGGTGCCGCCGGGCCCACCACCCAGCAGACTCACAAAGGCGTCCTCAAAGCGGGGCGCGACTGCTTCCAGCTGCGAACCGGCACTGGCAGCCAGCACCTGCAGCGGCTGCAGGTCGGCATCGGCTTCGGCCACCAGTCGTACGGCGTGACCCTGAATGACGCCATCGCTGACGGCTGGCAGGTCCAGCGCCCGCTGCAGCAGGTGGCGGCGGTCGCCGCGGGGATTGGGGAGGCGGAAGCTGCGCCCCTGCAGGCGGCCGGTGAGCGCACCCGGCGGGCCGTCGAAGGCGAGTTGTCCCTGATTGAGCAGCAGCACATGGCGGCACTGCTCTGCTTCATCCAGGTAGGCGGTGGACCAGACCACCGCCATGCCGGAGTCGGTCAGTTCCCCCACCATGCGCCACAGCTCCTGCCGGCTGACCGGGTCTACACCCACGCTGGGTTCGTCCAGCAGCAGCACCTGGGGGCGGCCCATCAGGGCGCAGGCGAGGCCCAGTTTCTGTTTCATGCCGCCGGAGAGTTTGCCGGCCAGCCGCTTGCTGAAGGGGGCCAGCCGGGTGAACTCCAGCAGCCGTTCCCAGGTGCGTTTCTGCTCGGCGGCCGGCAGTTGCCGCAGTTGGGCGTAGAGGGAGAGGTTCTCCAGCACCGAGAGATCCTCATAGAGACCGAAGCGCTGGGGCATATAACCAACGCCGGTGGCGATCAGGTGCTGTTGCTGCACTGTATCGGCACCGGCGACGGTAATGTGGCCGGCATCGGGACGCAGCAACCCTGCCATCAGGCGCATGAGAGTGGTTTTGCCGGCGCCATCGGGCCCCACCAGGCCGGTGAGTTGGCCGGCCCGGATGGTGGCACTGATGCCGTCCAGAGCCGTCACCTGGGGGAAGCGTTTTACCACCCCCTGCAGTTCAATGCCCCCGGGCTGCGACTCAGCCATAGCCGCTCTCAGGAACCGCCGTTGATATGGACAGTGACCGGCATTCCCTGACGCAAGGCATCAGCAGCGCCGGGCACCAGGATCCGCACCCGGTAGACCAGGTCGGTACGCAGGTCGGTGGTCTCCACCGATTTGGGGGTGAACTCCGCCCGCGGTGAGATAAAACCGACGCTGCCATCGAACTGCCGGTCGCTGCCGTCGATGGTGATGGTCACGGCGCTGCCGGGCTGCACCTGCGCCAGCTGCGGTTCGCTCACATAGGCGCGAATGTAGACCGGGTCCTGCAGCGACAGGGTAAAGACCGGGGTGCTGGCGTTAACCATGCTGCCGGCCTCTCGCAGTCGTGCCGAGATCAGTCCGTCCGCCGGCGCCAGCAGGCGGGTGTCGTCCAGGTTGGATTGCGCCAGCGTCAGTTGGGCGTCGGCTGCCGCCAGTGCCGCCTGCGCCGCGGCGATATCCTCACTGCGATAGCCCTCCTGCAGCAGCGCCAGGTTCTGGCGGGCGCTGTCCAGCGCGGCGCGGGCCTGGTCGCGGCCGGTGCGGGCCTGGTCCAGGGCACTGCGACTGGTGGAGCCGGTTTTGGAGAGATCGATCTGACGATTGAGGGTGAGCTCCGCCTCCTCCAGTGCGGCCTTTGCCTGCCTTACGGCCGCTTCCGCCTGGGAGACCTCCTGGGTGCGAAAGCCGCGGGTCAACTTGGAGACGTTGGCCTGTGCCTGGGCGCGGTTGGCCTGCGCCAGCGCCAGGGCGGCGGCGTAGGGGGTGGCATCCAGCTCCGCCAGCAGGGTGCCGGCGGTGACCTTATCGCCTTCGTCCACATACAAGGCGTCCATGCGCCCGGCCTGCCGGAACGCCAGCTCCGCTTCACGGATGTCGACGTTGCCGTAGAGCACCACTGTGCCATTGCCGTTGCCCGGCCGCAGGTGCCAGCCGGCGGCCGCTGCCGCCAGTGCCACAATCACAATCAGGGGGAGTACAAACTGCCTGCGACTCATGAATCAATCCTGTGAGGATAAAATGGCGAGCACATTGGCCCGCACTTGATGAATGATGGCCTGCAGCTGCGCCGGCTTGATGTCGTCCCACTGTAAATGCCGCAGCACTGTGGTGCGGGCCGCGCGAAACACCAGCGCCTGTCCCAGCAGGGTAATCACCAGCAGCGACACTTCGTCGCGGCTCTTGTCCGGTCGCAGCAACTGCACCAGGTCGGTCACCCGCTGCAGCGCCTCCTGCATAAAACTGCGGTAGAGAATATCGAAGGCGCGGGTGGGTTGCTGCTGCTCCTGCAGCACCAGCTGTGCTGATGTCTTCAGACCGGGGTCGGCAAACAGTCGCACCACTCGCTCCAGCAGTTGCAGTAAAAGCTCAAGCTTCTGTTCGTGTGACGCCTGCGTTGCACCAGCGGTCAAGGCATCACCGATGGCCTGCAATGCTGGTTGCAGGCGTTCCTGGATGCGCTCGCAGATGTTCTCAAACACCGCCAGATAAAGCCCCTCCTTGCCGCCAAAGTGATAGGCAATCAACGCCTGGTTAACGCCGGCGCGATCGGCAATGTCACGATTGCTGGCGGCGTGATAGCTGTGGCTGGCGAACTCAATCAGCGCGGCTTCGATCAACGCCTTGCGACTGACATCACCGCGTTCCGAAGCGGGGGTGGAGGTGTGCATAGTCAGAAGATTAGTTAATCACTTGATTAAGTCAAATGCGCTGGATCAAACAGCGTTGCTTTGATGGGCATCGCCATCCGGTGAATGGACTTCAGGTGTGATTACCGGATGGTCAAGCCATCCGGTAATGGCAGCGGGGAGTTGGCTGGAGGTGTCCGGGGGGACTACTTTGCCGGTATGCTGGTGTTGAATGGTTGTGCGGCTACGGGTGAGCAGTTCTTGATGGTCACCTTGCCCTGCAGCACATTGCCCTTGGAGTACTCGTTAAAGTGGCAGGTGTTGGTGGCCGGGTCGTAGTTCTCCACCCACAGGTTGTCGTCTTTCCAGGTGGCGGTAATGTGTTGCTGGCCCTCGGGCACCGACAGTGACATCACGCCGCCGTAGTGTTTGACGAATATCTGCTGGAAGTGGAAGTAGTAGGCGAGGGTGCCGACAATAAGCACCGAGACACAGCTGATCAACGCCGGCTTCCACATGTCCTTTTTGCCAAACAGCACCAAAAGCAGAATGGCTGCCGCGAAAACAAGTGCCCAGTAGAGGTAGGTGATCATGGAACGCTCCTTATAGTCCGATCGGGGTAACTGACTCCAGTATATACGCCGCCGGCATTCTCGCCCGAGGGGCAGCATGATCCCTGTGCCGGCAGCGCACGTAGTATCTGCATGTGCAGACGCCGTTGCAATGGCCGCTTTGTGCTACATTGGACGACAAGTGCCGATTCCACCCGGTTCGCTCCCGCGGACCGCTGCTGAAGGACCCGATTGTGACCCGAACCCTCACCCTCCAGGCTCACCAACGTTTTGCACTCCTGCGCGCTTTAGCCATATTGCTGGCTGGCAGTGTACTGCTGCTGTCACTGGCAGTGCCCGTGACGGCAAGTGACGAGTCACCTGCCTGCAGTTCCTGGCTCAACCACTCCATCAAGGCGCTGCACAGTAACGAACAGATCAACCTCTGCGAAGCCACCGCCGGTAAGGCGGTGCTGATCGTCAACACCGCCAGCCACTGCGGCTTTACGCCCCAGTTCGAAGGGCTGGAGGAGCTGGCCAAGGAGTTTGGTGGCCAGGGGCTGGTGGTGATCGGTTTTCCCTCCAACGATTTTAACCAGGAGGCGGCCGACGAGGCCGAGACCGCCAAGGTGTGCCGCTACAACTACGGCGTCACTTTCCTGATGACCACGCCAGTGCATGTAAAAGGCGATGAGGTCCATCCGGTGTTCGCCCATCTCGGTGAGGCAGAGGGCGCGCCCAAGTGGAATTTCCACAAGTACCTGGTGGACCGCCAGGGCAATGTGGTGGAGCACTACTCCAACTTTACCTCCCCCACTTCCTGGCGCCTGAAGCGGGCCATCCGCAAGGTGCTGTGAGCCGGGCCCCGGACCTTTAAACCTGACCTGTCGTGGAGAAGTGATGAGAGCGCCACTCTGGATACTACTTTTGATGGCTCCACTGGCCATGGGGGAGGAGATCTACAAGTGCATCGACAGCAATGGCAACCCGCGCTTCAGCCAGCACCCCTGTGACGGCCATGCCGAAACCGTCACCATTGAGACCCCCAACGCCCTGGAGACCCAGCCGGTAGACGAAGCGGTCACCAGCACCCTGACCCACAACCGTCACCTGCGGGAGCTGGATGCTGCTATCCGCGACAAGGGCTATGAGCTGGATGTGCTGGCGAAGGAGCGCGACCGGGAGCTGGCCGAGCTGGAGAGTCGACGCTCGGATGCCGGCCGTTACCTGGTGATGTCGGTAACCGACTACAAACTGGATGAAGAGATACAGGCGGCGCAGAACCGTTACCGGCGTGAAATTGCCCGGGTACAGGCGGAGCAGGATCGGTTGATTGCGGAGCGGCAGCGATTGGCGGCAGAGGGTGCGCGTTGAGTCGCCGGCAGGGCGGAGCAGGGGATAGTGGTGAGAGCGAGGTAGGGCAGCAAGCGTTGCCCGGTATCAGGTAAGCAGACAGGTGTTTCCCGTCCGCTCACCAGTGATACCCATGGGAGCTGGGCTCCCCGGGGATCAGAGCGGCTGACAGCCCTGTACCGCCATGGCGATATTGGCGTAGGTCTTGGCTTCCTGATAGCGCTGGTCGGCGGTGGTGTTGGCGGCGGCGGCACGGGCGTCCAGCTCAGGGTTGACCAGCTTCACCAGCTGCACCCAGGCATCCATGGAGTAGCGGTCGGCCTCGTAGGCGCGGAAAGCGGCGCCGATCTGGTCGCAGGAGAGCCCTGCCATGCCGGATTGGGACATGGTGCCCAGCTGGCCTGCGGTCTGGCAGCCGGTCAGGAGCAGTACGGTAAACATCAATTTCTTCATGGTTCCCCCGATAAATACGGATGTGATTGCGCGCGACACAGGGTCAATGAATTGGCAGGAGCATGCGACGGTGCTCCGGGCCGGCGGTCGCGGTTGGCGCTATTATTTTGGTTTTGCTGTGTAGAAGCCAGCGCCAGCGGCGGATTTTGCCGGCGATTTGCCCGGATTGCGACGGGGGTAGAACTCTGTGACAGGCCCCGGCCCTGCAGTAGCTGGGTCGGGACCGTTGTGTCGCCCACTGCCATTGCCAGTGACGGTGGATAATGCAAAGCTGTGCCCCTCAGCCCATCAAGGATCGATACCATGCGACACTGTCTCAACGCCCCGCTCTCATTGTTGCTGCTGCTGTTTTGTGCCTCACTGCAGGCGGCCCCGCTGTCTGACGCGGATATCCGTCAGTGGGCCAACACCTATCAGGCGGTGATGGCCTGGGCCAACAAAACCTCGATCCAGCAGGACTTCGCCGCCGGCCAGAAATCCATCCAGCAAAACGACATCTTTGGGCAGATGATGATGCAGGCCAAGGCCCAGGGTTACTACCAGGAGCTGGCGGGGGTGGTGAAGAGCAACGGCTACAGCGACCCGCAGCAGTGGGCCGTGGTGGGCGATCGTATCTTCAAGGCGTTCCTGGCCAACCACACCGAGGGAGACATGGAGCCACAGATCCGGCAGCTGGAGGCGATGCTCGACAGCAACGCCATCCCCCCGGAGCAGAAGGCGGCCATGGAAGCGATACTGCAGCAGAGCCTGGCCACCCTGAAGTCCATCGCCGATACCCCGGCGGAAGACAAGGCGGCGGTGCAACGCAATGAGGCGGTGCTGCAGAGCCTGTTTGGCATGTAACGGACGGCAGTGGGGCGGTCATTTCTCCTGCAGTGCAAGCAGGTCCTTGCGCAGCTTCTTAAGACTGCGCTGCAGGTGCCGCTCCTGTTTGTCGCTACGGCTGTTGAGCACCTCCGCAATCACCCCGTAAAGCACCTCTGAATTGTATTGATAGACGGCCCGGTATTCCGCTGAATAGAACTCCCCTTGCGTGGCGACGGCGTGGCGCAGTTCATCCTGCCAGCCGGGCTGGCGTTGCAGTATGCGATCCAGCAGATCCAGCCAGCGCGCCCGCTCCGCCAGCCATACCTGGTCGGAGCGCTGCAGTTGGGCCACAGCCCGGTCCAGCATCTGCTCCTGGGCGCCGTTCAACTGGCCGAGAAATTTCTCCATGGACCCTTCCAGGTTTTCCCGCACATTCTCGCGGTAATCCTCGTCGTTGCGGTCGAAATCCTCCGCGTACTCCACCTGTTGCTGTCGCAGCTCGGCCATAAACTCCGCCATCTGCTGGTCGCTGAGCGTCTCTCCCAGCGTGATCATCCACTCCAGCCCGCGGCTTTCGATGCGGCCCCAGGCTTGCTGGATTTCACCGCCCAGTTCGGCCAGCTGTGCCGCGGTAATCTCCTGCTTCAACTGCTCCCCGGCTCGATCCAGCCACTCCAGGTAGGCGGGCAGCTCCTCGTCCCGGTGCCACACCAGGAACGGGTCCAGCAGCTCGTCGAGATGTTGGTCCTGCTCGTGATTGAGGTCGACGTAACGCCCCAGGTACCAAGGGATAAAAAAGTCGAGGCGGTTGTAGATAAAGGTGGTGCTGCTGCAGCCGGCCAGCAACAGCAGTATCAGGGCTAACAGTGGCCAGCGTCTGTAGCGCATTGCCGATCCTCGCCGGTGTTGGCGGTGGTTAGGGTGGTTAACTGAGTATTGCAGATTATCCGGATCAAAGAAGCCTTACTGTAGGAGTCTTTCTTTATGTACCATAATTTGGTTTATATAAATCATAATATGGTACATGTTGGCCACTAAGTGGTATGGAGGTGTTATGTTCATACTGAAAGGGATTCTGCGCGCAGAGAGCCAGGAGAGTGTCCTGATTTACCTGCTTTTGCGTGGCAGTGGTTACAGCAAGGCGATAGCCGACTTTTACGGCGCTGCCACCAATCCTGTGCAGAAACAACTGGCACGGCTGGAGGCTGACGGCGTGGTGGTTAGCCAGCTCATCGGCAAGGTCAGGAATTACGAGTTGAACCCTCGCTACCCATTTCTGGAGCCGCTGAAAGCGCTGCTGAAGGCCGCTGTGGAGGCTTATCCTCCAGAGCTGAAGAATGCCTTGCTGGTGCAGCGCAAGCGTCCGCGCCAGGCGGGTAAGCCCGTGGTTAGTGCGAGTAGGTAGGAGTATTCGCTGGTTTTCATGCCGGACGTCAGGAGTGGGTAACGCCGTCCGCCCGCGCCGAAAACAACAACCTGGAATAGGTGATGGTAAACAGGCCGTAGGCGGCTACCCACAGCGCTCCCGTGAGCAGGATTACCCACTCATAATGCGTGGCCAGCAGGGGCCCAGTGACGCGGGTAATAAAGGCCGCCGCCATCAGCAGCAGTGACAGGGTGACGGCACGGTTGGCAACAATGGGGCGGCCGCTGTGGCCGAGGGAGACCCGCGAGATCATCGACAGGATCATCAGTCCCATGCCGCCTACAGTGATGGCGTGGTAGGCGATGGAGGCCTGCTGCAGTATGCCGAACGCCACCAGGCCCAACAGTATCAACCCCAGGCACATGGCCAGGTAGCTGAGGTGCAGCGACCACACCAGCGGTACCCGCAGCGTTACCTGCGGACGCCAGCGCAAGGCGCGCGCAATGTTGCTGAGGCCGGCAAGCAAAAAGAGTGTGCCCTGCAGTGCTGCCCAGGTATCGGCGGGCAGCAGGCTGACGACCACGCTGGCCAGTATCGATGCGATGGCCAGTCGTTCCAGCCAGGGCAGGGGCGCCACCCGCGGTGTGCCGGTACCGTTGGCGGTAAACATCGGGAACACCCGGCCGCCCATAATCACCATCACCAGCGCCACCAGCAGAATCATGCTGTGGGCAATCCCCACAAAACCCGAGTTCAGCAAATTGCTGCTGGCAGGCTGCAGCAGAGACAGGTGGGAGAGGCCGTTGAGCACCGCCATCAGCAGCAGGATCGGCACAAACTGGATGTTGTGCCATTGCTTTGTCTTGATGATGGGGCGGGTGAGCCAGAGCGCCGCTAACGGCAGGAACAGCAGGTCGATGGCAATGGCCAGCGCCTGCGGCATGGCCACTGGCGCCAGCATCACCACCCGTCCCAGCAGCCAGATCAGCACCAGTGCCGCCAATGGCTTGCCGTTGAGACTGCGCACCCCGGTCCAGTTCTGTACCGCCGTCAGCAGAAAGCCCGCCATGATCGCCGCCACGAAACCGAACAGCATCTCATGGGTGTGCCAGAAGTAACTGCCGCCGTAGGGCGTCAGTGGCATACCCAGGGCGATGTGGAGCGACCAGAGCGCGACCGCCACCACACTGAACAGCGCGCCGAGCCAGAACAGCGGCCGGAACGCCAGCCGCAGAAACGGGACTGGCACAGTGCTGGTGGTGTTAGCGCGGTTGGCGGTGTCTGTCATGGCGACTCCGGGTTCAGGCAATAGCGCCCTCGGCTTCCTGCACACTCAGTTCAGCCGCAGGGCCAAAGAACTCATAGTGACGCTGCTCCGCAGGGATCTGCAAGTCGCCGGCGATCTGGTTAACACAGGCCATAAACGGCTTGGGACCGAGGAAGTAGAGATCCACGTTGCGATCCTCCGGCAACAGCTCCGCCAGCAGATGGGTGTTGATAAAGCCCACGGCGTCGGGCTGGTCGCCGGGGAGCGGCTTTTCATAAATCACCACACTGCGCAGGTTGTCGTGCTGCGCGGCCAGTTGCTCCACATGGCTGGCAAAAGCGTGGTGACTGCTGTTGATGGCCGCGTGCACAAAGACGATGGGGCGACCGCTGGCCACACAGCTGTCGAGCATACTCATGGCTGGGGTAATGCCGACGCCACCGGTCACCAGCACCAGTGGGCGGCGCGGTGCGCTGCTGGAGGTGTCCAGTACAAAGTCACCGCAGGGGGCGGTCAGGGTCACCACGTCACCCACGCGGGCGTGCTGGTGCAGGTAGCCGGAGACCAGGCCGTCGTCCTCGCGCTTGACGCTGATGCGCAGCCACTTCTTACCCGGGGCGTTGGAGAGGCTGTAGTTGCGGCGCACACTCTGGCCGTCGATGGTCAGTAGCAGGCCAACGTACTGGCCCGGCAGGAAGTCGATCACCTGTTCACCATCGCAGGGCTCCAGGTAGAAGCTGCCGATCACATCGCTCTCGGCGGTAATCTCGCGAATGCGGAACTGCCGCTCACCGCGCCAGCCGCCGCGGCGCTCACTGTGGTTCTGGTAGATCTGCTCTTCCACGCCGATCAGAATATCCGCCAGTTGTTGATAAGCAGTCCCCCAGGCGTCGGCAATCTCCGGGGTGACGGCGTCGCCCAGCACGGCGCCGATGGCTTCCATCAGGCACTCGCCCACAATGGGGTAGTGCTCCGGCAGGATGTTGAGGGAGCAGTGCTTGTGGGCAATCAGGCTCACCGCATCGCCCAGCGCTTCCAGCTTGTCGATGTGGGTGGCGTAGGCCACCAGTGCATTGGCCAGCGCCTGGCGCTGCGAACCCTGTTGCTGGTGGGTCTGGTTGAAGTAGGCCTTTACCGCCGGGTAGCGGGAGAACATCAACGGGTAGAAGTGTTCGGTAATGTCGCGGGCGTGGGCACCGACAACCGGGGCGGTGGCTTTGATGATGGCAATCTGGGCTTCACTGAGCATAGGGTCTTCCTCTGGTTGTTATGGTGGGGAGCGCAGCGACCGGGTGTGACCCCGGAGCTTCTGACACTCCTTTCGCGGTAATAAATCAATTCTTGTGCCAACCATTAACCCCATGAAATTATTAGGTTTTTAAAATTATGATGTCAAAATGACACCTCGCTGAGAGGTGTCATTTTGACATCGATGTGGTAATTTTGACCGCATGAGCCTCGAACACTACATCACCGTTATTGAAGACCTGAGTCGCGACCTGCCCGCCGAGGTGCGTTACCGGCGCCTGCTGGAAGCGATTCGCCACTCCATCCCCTGCGATGCCATCGGCCTGTTGCGGCTCGATGGTGATGTCCTGCGGCCGGTGGCCTTCAGCGGCCTGAGGGAGGAGACCCGCGGTCGCCGCTTCCTGCTCACCCAGCACCCGCGCCTGCAGGCCATCCTGGAGAGTCGCCAGTTGCTGCGCTTCGACGCCGACTCCGACCTGCCTGACCCTTACGACGGCCTGATGTATGTGCCCGACCAGCAGTTGCATGTGCACGACTGCATGGGAGTCTCCATCTACATCGACGACAAGCCCTGGGGTGTGATTACCCTCGACGCCGTGCAGCCGGGCCAGTTTGAAAATGTGGCGCCGCGCCAGCAGGACATGGCCATCACCCTTACCCAGGCGGTGATCACCGCCGCCGAGCGTATCGAACAGTTGCAGCAGCAGCTGCGCCACGGCCATCAGGTCACCGCCGAGCTGAACCGCGAGTTGGGGGCATCGGAGTTTATTGGCAGCAGCGCCGTGGTCAGGCGCCTGCTGGGCGATGTGGATGTGGTGGCGGCCACCCCGCTGACGGTGCTGATCGAAGGTGAGACCGGGGTGGGCAAGGAGTTAATCGCCCGCCGCCTGCACCTGAAATCCAGCCGCATCAACCAACCCCTGATACAGATTAACTGCGCCGCCCTGCCCGAGACCCTGGCCGAAGCCGAGCTGTTCGGCCACACCAAGGGCGCCTTTACCGGCGCCACCGAGGCCCGCGCCGGCCGCTTCGAACTGGCCGACGGCGGCACCCTGTTTCTCGACGAAGTGGGCGAGCTGCCGCTGGCGCTGCAGGCCAAACTGCTACGCGCCCTGCAGGAGGGCGAAGTGCAGCGCATGGGCAGCGACCACGCCATCAAGGTGGATGTGCGTATCATTGCTGCCACCAATCGTAATCTGGAAGCAGAGGTGGAAGCAGGGCGCTTCCGCGCCGACCTCTACCATCGGCTAAGTGTATTCCCGTTGCGGGTACCGGCACTGCGCGAACGCGGCGATGACGTACTCCAGCTGGCAGAGTACTTTCTGGAGCGTGACCAGCACCGCCTCAATATTCCCAAGTTGTTGCTGGACGATGCCGCGCGCCGTGCACTGCTCAGCTGCAGCTGGCCCGGCAACGTGCGCGAGCTGGAGCACCTGCTCAGCCGTGCTGCCCTCAAGGCCAGTCGTACGCCGACTGCTGGCGGGTTGGTGCAGATCGGCGCGCGGCATCTGGACTTGAGTGATGTGTCGGCTGAGAGTCTTGAGGAGAGTGCGCCCGCACCCGTTGCGAGCGGTGGTGGCTCGCTGACCAGCCAGACCCACGCCTTCCAGGCGCAGGTGATTGAAGCCGCGTTGCGGAGAACCGGTTTTAATGTGGCGGCCGCGGCACGGGAGTTGGGGGTGGACCGGAGTAATTTGTTGCGGTTGATGAAGCGGTTGGGAGTGAGAGGGCGGTGAAAGCGCTACGCCTTCACTCGCCTAGAAGTGATGGCGCCAAGGAGAGGACTGGGCACTGTTTTTCTGTAACCCTTTGAATCAATGGCCGTAAACATTGGTTAATGAAGAATCTAATGGGGATTCTACTGACCTGCAAATTGGAGATGCTGATTTTGTCTGCAGCGGGAGCCTCTCCTGAATCACTACAAGGAAGACCATAGCTATTCGTACTTTGGAGTGGTGGCCGGGGTCTACTGAATACTATTTGTAACTATATGATTTATCAGTATAAATAGTTTTCAATCTAGATTTATGCCCCCAAAAGTGCCCCCTATTAAAAGCGGTTGGCTATTTGGGTTGCCTGAACCTTCCTGCCCGAAGCACCAGCTAGTCTACTTCGATTGGTAAATCGGCTAGCGTTTGATTGATCAAATGGCTGGTTGATTGTTGAGCTATGTGTGCCGCTTTTGCATAACCTGATTGCGTTTTCATCTGTTCGTGAATGGCTGCCTGTTGTGCGGAATAGATCCTTAACATCACTAAACTATCCATTATTAGCGCGTTGGCACCCCGCTTGTTATCTTTAACGGCTTAAGTCTAAAGCATTACGATAATTGTGGAATTTGAGGGGGCAGGGTGGCCAAGGCGATAACAGCCTGGGTTGGTAGGCGCGATTTGGACGGTATGGAGCCGGGAGCAGAATCGGCAGGGCCAATATTGTCTACTCTTCTGGCCGAGTCATTTGAGCGGGTTGAGTTGCTGATTGATGAGCGAAGCTTGCCTGCGGCTCCTTACGTAAAGTGGCTCAGTGAGCAATCAGGTCTGCCCGTAACCTATACCCCGGTTCAGCTCTCCTCTCCCGTCCACTACGGTGATATCTATCGCGCCGCGAAAAGTCAGCTGGGCCGGATGGATGAACGCGGGGATGAAATCCACGTCCTGCTCAGCCCTGGCACTCCGGTTATGCACGCCGTTTGGGTGTTGCTATGCAAAACCCAATTCCCGCAAGCGACCCTCTGGCAGAGCTCAAAAGAGGCCGGGGTCGAGCAAGTCCATATTCCCTTTCATATTTCTGCTGAGTACCGGCCTGCTGCTGATCAAATTTCGTCCAAAGGCCTGTGGGATTTGTCTTTATCCAGGGCGCCTGCTGATGCCGCTTTTGATGACATTGTTACACAAACCCCGGTGATGCAGCGTTTGATCAGCCAAGCGTCGCTATTGGCCACCAAGGCGGTACCGGTATTGATATATGGGGAGTCCGGTACCGGGAAGGAGCTCTTTGCCAGGGCTATTCACAATGCCAGCTCCAGGTCTGCCAGTCCTTTTGTCGCGCTCAACTGCGGCGCTATCCCGTCGGAGCTGGTGGATTCCGTGCTCTTTGGCCATAAGAAAGGGGCTTTTACCGGCGCGCATCAGGATCGTCAGGGGGTGTTTAAGAAGGCTGATGGCGGGACTCTGTTTCTGGATGAGTTCGGTGAGCTGGAGCCGTCCGTACAGGTGCGTTTGCTGCGAGCTTTGCAGGAGGGAGTGATAACGCCTGTCGGAGCCGCAGATGAGCAGGCGGTCGATGTGCGGATCATCTGTGCGACCAATAAAGATCTGATGGCCGAGGTGGCCGAAGGGCGTTTTCGTGAGGATCTCTTCTACCGGGTCGCAGTAGGCGTCTTGCACTTGCCGCCCTTGAGACAGAGGGAGGGAGATCTGACCTTGCTGATGGATGCCGTTCTGGACTCCCTGCAGAAGGATGACACCAGCCTTGAGGGTAAAAAGTTTTCTGTAGAAGCAAGAAATATTATCCTTTCGCGCCCTTGGGTGGGCAATATGCGTGAGCTTCACTCCACCATCTTTCGGGCTGCCATCTGGAGCGAGGGGGAAAACATCAGTGCAGAGGATATCCGTTCGGCGCTGATCGCCATGCCCGAGCAATCTGCAACCGATACTCCGATAGATTGGTCTCAGGGTATTGATTTGCAAGAGATTTGTGATGATTTAAGGCGTAAATATATCCGCCAGGCGCTGGTATTTGCGAAGGGCAAAAAGACCAGAGCAGCGGAATTGTTGGGGTTCGGCAATTATCAGACGCTCAGCAATCAAATGGAAAAACTGGGAATCACCAGCGACGACCAGTAAAACTGGCACAGCCTTCGCTATAGGGCTGTCATGGACAGAATTATTTTTATGCAATCGACCAATTTTGAGTTTCTCCGCCCCGAGAACGACATCCTGGCCAACCTGGGAGGTCTGGCCGAGGCCGTCCTGCACATCGATCCGGGCAGCGCCCTGACCCGCCTGCGCAGCTTCGCGGAAGAACTGACCAAATCCATCTATAAGGAAGAAGTGCTGCCACGCCTGCCGGAATCCAGCTTCTACGAGCTGGTCAAAAGTCCGGTGTTCCAGGATTGTGTCAGCACGTCGCTCATTCACCAGATCAACTTCCTGCGCATTCAGGGTAACGATGCGGCTCATGGTGCCGAGGGTGAGCTGCGCAATGCCCAGGTGGCATTGGGTACCGCGCACCAGCTGGCCATGTACATGGCCATTAAGTACTACAGCAAGGGCAAAGCGGATATCCCTGCCTTTCAGGAGGTAAAAGACCCCTCTGCCCAGCTGGCTCAACTGCAAAAGTCCGTTTCCAGCTACGAGCGAGAGCTGAAGCAACAGCAGGACGAGCTCGAAAGGGTGATGGAGCAGCTGGAGCGGGAACGCACCAGAAATCTCGATAAGCTGGATGCACCCGCCAAACCCGACCAGCAGAAGCGCCAGCAGCAAAGCCAGAAGGTGGCCGACAGCCTGCAGTGGAACGAGGCCAAGACCCGTGCCCTACTGATCGACGCCATGCTACTGCAGGCTGGATGGGATATCGCTGATGCCGAACAGGTTGGGCAAGAGGTGGAAGTTACCTTCCCAAATAACCGCTCCGGCAAGGGCTATGTGGACTATGTCCTCTGGGGCGACAACGGCCAGCCGTTGGCAGTGGTGGAGGCGAAAAAGTCCGGCAATACCAATCTGCAGGCCGGTCGGGAGCAGGCGCGCCTTTACGCCGATGCTCTGGAGAACATGGGCTATCAACGGCCGGTAATCTTCTACACCAACGGTTACGAAACCTTTATCTGGGATGACAAGCAGTACAACACCTATCGTCCGGTCTATGGCTTCTACAGCAAGGACAGCCTCGAATACGTCATTTACCAGCGCAGCTACCGCAAGCCCGAGTTGGAGCGCTTCAATCCGGAACTGAGCATTGCCGATCGCCCCTACCAGATCGAAGCCATCAAGACGGTGGCCGCACATTTCCAGGGGCAGCGCCGCAAGGCACTGATCATTCAGGCCACCGGTACCGGCAAGACCCGGGTTGCCATTGCCCTGGCCGAGCTGCTGTTGCGCACCGGCTGGTCCAAGCGGGTGCTGTTCCTCTGTGACCGCAAAGAGCTGCGGGTGCAGGCCGATGACGCCTTCAAGCAGAATCTGCCCTCCGAGCCACGCTGTGTCATTGGTGAAACCAACAAGATCGACCAGACCGCCCGTGTCTACATCGCTACCTACCCGGGCATGATGAACCGCTTTACCCAACTGGATGTGGGCTTTTTCGACCTGATCGTCGCCGATGAATCGCACCGCAGTATCTACAACAAGTACCGCGACCTGTTCGACTACTTCGATGCCCTGCAGGTAGGCCTGACCGCTACCCCGGTCAAGTTCATCAGCCGCAACACATTCGATATGTTCGATTGCGAAACCACCGATCCCACGTTCGAGTTTGGGCTGGACGCCGCCATCAACAACGATCCCCCTTACCTGGTGCCATTCCGGGTGAAGGACCTCACCACCGACTTTCTGCGCGACGGCATTCACTACAGTCAGCTGTCGGACGAGCAAAAGAAGCAGCTGGAAGAGGATCTGGGGGAAGACGAGGCCAAAAATACCACCATTGCCGGAAAGGACATCGGCCGCAAAATCTTCAGCGAAGATACCGACCGCATCATCCTCGAAAACCTGATCAACAACGGTATCAAGGATGAAACCGGCTCCCTGGTGGGCAAAACCATTGTCTTTGCCCAGCGGCAGGATCACGCCGAGCATCTGGAAAAGCTGTTCTGCAAGCTCTATCCCCAGTATGGCACCAAGGTGTGCAAGGTCATCCATAACGCCATTCCCCATGTGGAGAGCCTGATAAAGGAGTTCAAAAAGCCCGATAACGACTTCCGCATTGCCATCTCGGTGGACATGCTCGATACCGGTATCGACGTGCCTGAGGTGGTCAACCTGGTGTTCGCCAAGCCGGTGAAGTCCTGGGTCAAGTTCTGGCAGATGATCGGTCGCGGTACGCGCCTGCGTCCCAACCTGTTTGGCCCGGGCAAGCCCAAAACCGAATTCCTCATCTTCGATCACTACGGCAACTTCGACTTCTTCGAGCAGGAATACAAGGAGCCCGAAGACACCAGCGGTAAATCCCTGCTACAAACTACCTTCGAAGCCCGCCTGGAGATGGCGCAGGCCGCACTCAAGCACAATCACGCCCAGGCTTTCGATGCCGCCATTGAGCTGCTGCGGGCGGATATCAACGATTTGCCCGAAAACAGCATCGCCGTCCGTCGCCAGCTGCGTTCGGTCCATCAGCTGCAGCAAACCGACCTGCTGAAAAAGCTGGACGCCAAGACCCAGCACCTGCTGGCCAACACCATTGCGCCGCTGATGTCAGCCCGGGTACTGAGTGACAAGCACGCCACCCAGCTGGATAAGCTCATGGCCAGTATCCAGCGCTGTCTGGTGGAGCAGGCAAGCTGCTTCGAGGATGGGCGTGATCAGCTGCTGGCGGAGCTGGATAAACTGGCGATCAATATTCAGGCCGTACGCCAGAAAGATGCCACCATTGCCGAAGTGCGCAGCGCCGACTTCTGGCACAACGCCACCATCGACAAGCTGGAACACACCCGCAAAGAGCTGCGCGGCATCATGAAATATCGCCAGTCTGGCGGCGGTGGTCTATACGATATGCCAGCCACCCGTACCGGTGACACTGGCATTCAGGAAACCGAGCGCAAGGTAGTCATTGCCGGCGCCAACGAGGCCATGCTCTACCGCCGCCGCCTGAAAGAGATTCTGGACAACATGGTGGCCGCCAACCCCACCCTGCAAAAGATCCGCAAGGGAGAGGCCATAGCCGAGGCGGAGCTGAAAACCCTCACCTCCGCCATACTCACCAGCCATCCGGGCGTCAGCCTGGAGACCCTCAACGAATTCTACGGCCGCACCGCCGATCAACTGCACCTCACCGTGCGCGAGCTCATCGGCCTCGACCCGCAAGCCATCGAGGACCACTTCAAAGGGTTCCTGCACGCCCACCCCGGCCTCACCGCCCAACAGGTGCGTTTTATGAACCTGCTGAAAAACTTCATCGCCCAGAACGGCTCCATCGTGGTGGACAAACTCTACGAGGCACCGTTTAACAGTGTCTCGCCGGAGGGGATTGATGGCGTCTTCACCCCCGACGATGTGGGTGAATTGATTGCAGTGCTTAAACCCTTTTTAAAGAACGAACCCCGCCCTTGAGGGGCGAAATCACCAAATACAACAAGGTGCAGCCACAGCTGCACCCGGTAACTTAGAGAGACAAAATGCTAACAGGCCAAATCCGCAACGATATCGACAAACTCTGGGAAAAATTCTGGACCGGCGGTATCACCAACCCCTTAACCGTGATCGAGCAGATCAGCTACCTGATGTTTGCCCGCATGCTCGACATGCAGGAGGAGGTGGCCGAGCGCAAGGCGGCCCGTACTGGCAAGGCGGTGGATCGCATCTTCCCCGATACGCCGCAAGGCCAGCTGCTGCGCTGGAAGAACTTTAAAAACCTCAGCGGCAAGGAGCTGCACAAGCACCTGAAGAGCGAGGTCTACCCGTTTTTCGCCACGCTGGGGCAGAAGTCCGATGATCAGGATGGTCTGGGCGAAGAGGGCACCGCCATTGAAGCGCTGGGCCACATCGGCGAATACATGCAGGATGCCGACCTGGAGATCAAAAACGAATCCGTACTGGTGTCAGCGCTGGAGATGGTGGACGAATTGCCCCTCACTCAGAGCGATGTAAAGGGCGATATCTACGAATACCTGCTCAGTAAACTCACTACCGCCGGTATCAACGGCCAGTTTCGCACCCCGCGCCACATCATCGACGCCATGATCGAACTGGCCGACCCGCAGCCTACCGAAACCGTGTGCGACCCCGCCTGTGGCACCGCCGGCTTCCTCGCCCGCACCATGGAGTACCTCAACCGGGTTTACTCCAGCTCCGAGGCCGAAGGCGGCACCTGGCAAGACGAAGACGGCAACACCCACTACAGCGGCGACCTGCTGGAACCCTACCGCGACCACATCAACAAACAGATGTTCTGGGGCTTCGATTTCGATACCACCATGCTCAGAGTGAGTAGTATGAACATGGCCCTGCACGGTGTGAACGGCGCCAACATCCTCTATCAGGACAGCTTGAGCAAATCCATCAAAGAGCACTACCCACAGCAGGAGCAGGACTTCTTCGATGTGATCCTGGCCAACCCGCCTTTCAAGGGCAGCCTGGACGAGACCAACACCAACCCCGATGTACTGGGGCTGGTCAAAACCAAAAAAACTGAACTGCTGTTTGTGGCCCATATTCTGCGTGCGCTCAAGCTTGGCGGCCGCGCCGCCGTGATCGTGCCCGATGGGGTGCTGTTCGGCTCCTCCAAAGCCCACCAGCAACTGCGCCAGGAGCTGATCGAAAACAACCAGCTGGAAGGCATCGTCAGCCTGCCCAGTGGGGTATTTAAACCCTATGCCGGGGTCAGTACCGCGATTTTGATGTTTACCAAAGGCGGCACCACCGAGCGGGTCTGGTTCTACGACCTGCAGGCTGATGGCTACTCATTGGATGATAAGCGCACCCCCTTAAAAGGGGAGGGCAGCAACGACCTGCCGGATGCCATTGCCCAGTGGAAGCAATACCGCAAGGCGGTCGATGAATACCTCAGTCATTCCCGCGCAGGCGGGAATCCATTTCTGCCATGGGAAGACAAAACCCAAAAGGCCTTCGTTGTTGATGCCAAAGATATTGCCGTCAACAAGTACGATCTCTCCATCAACCGCTACAAAGAGGTGGTGTACGACGAGGAGCAGTATGAAGACCCCAAGGCAATCCTGAAAAAGCTCAAGGCATTGGAAAGCGAGATTCTGGCTGACCTGAATGAGTTGGAGGGGATGCTGTGAAAAAGCAGCTGGGGGAGCTGGTTGAAATTGTTGGTGGTGGAACACCAAGTAAAGATAATCCTGAGTTTTGGGGAGGGACGATTCCTTGGGCATCGGTAAAAGATTTTAAATCTAGCGAATTACACACAACTGCTGATTACATAACTGACGTCGGTGTAAAAAAATCTGCGACCAATGTCATTCCTGCTGGAAATATCATTGTTCCAACTCGTATGGCTCTTGGGAAAGTGGCCGTAAACAAAGTGGATATGGCGATCAACCAGGATCTAAAGGCATTAATCGTCAAAGATGAAAGTGAGCTTTCTAAGCCTTATCTGCTTCGTTTCTTGGAGTCGAAGTCCGAATTTATTGGGAAGCAGGGTAAGGGAGCGACAGTTAAAGGTATTACTTTAGATGTACTTCGAGGGTTAGAAATCCCCCTCCCACCCCTAACCGAACAAAAACGCATCGCCGCCACCCTCGACAAAGCCGACGCCATCCGCCGCAAACGCCAGCAAGCCATCCAGCTCGCCGACGAATTCCTCCGCGCCGTGTTTCTGCATATGTTTGGTGATCCGGTGACTAATCCGAAAGGGTGGGAAGTTAAAAGGTTAGGAGAGGTTGTTGAATCACAGCTGGGAAAAATGCTATCCCAAAAAGCCAAAGAGGGAAGGTCGCCTAAAAAATACCTGCGTAACGCAAATGTCAGGTGGCGGAGTTTTGATCTTAATGACCTTCTAGAAATGGATTTCAACACCGATGAAGTAAAGAAGTTTAACCTGAAAAATGGAGATCTTCTCGTTTGCGAGGGCGGCGAGGTGGGGAGGTGTGCTATCTGGAGGGATAATATTAACGATTGCTACTTCCAAAAAGCTTTACATAGAATTCGGCCGAATTCAAAAGTATTAACCTCTGAATATGTTCAGGAGTATTTCTTTTGGATGGCTAGGCTTGGTGGTCTTTCGGATTCTGTTTCAGAAGTCACATTTTCACACTTAACTGCTGAAAAGTTAAAATCATTGAAAATTCCGATGCCACCGTTAGATCGCCAGCTGAAATTCTCGTATATCTATCAAAAGTATGAGCGGTTATGTGAAAGGAATTTTACTTCAATAAGCATGGGTAGTGATAGTTTTGAGTCCATTAGTCAAAAGGCCTTTTCTCATGCGCTGGATGATTGGGATCAGAGTCACTGATTTTTATGGGATCAATGGGGTCAGGATCAATGGGATATCAATGGGGTCGGAGTCATTGATTTTTATGTGGGAAGATTGATAGGGGAGGGCAGAGAAGTCCAACCTATAAACCCCGAAATTACCAGCTGATCAAAATGACCCTTGAATAAAATGAAATGGACAGCACCCATGCAAATAACAAAAGCGCTAATTATCGACGAGCCATGGATCAGCAAGATCCTCAATGGCGAAAAAGTCTGGGAGATGCGCTCCAAGCACACCTCCCATCGCGGTGCCTTTGCCCTGATTCGCAAAGGCAGTGGTCAGGTAGTGGGTGTGGCCAATTTAACCGGCGTCTCCGGCCCCTACGATATGGCTGGTCTGGCCGATACGGTGCACAAACACTGCGTCGGCTCGAGTCTCTTTACTCGACCAGATTACAAATGGTGGTACGCCTGGGAGCTGAGCGAGATTCAACCGCTGCCAAAGTCAGTGCCCTATGCACACAAAAGCGGCGCTGTGACCTGGGTGCAGCTGGATCAGGCCGCTATCGAAGGTATTCAAAAGCAACTTGAAGGCATACCCGTCAGTGCCGGCGACTCGCTCACTCAAATGACGATGGAGCGTGCTAAAGCCGTTGATAAAGTCGAGCAGTCTGCCGATGCCTTCAAACGTATGAAAAACGAGCCGGAAAACCGCGGTAACAATAGTGTGAACGGCAAAAGCGACGCAATGATTGAAGAGAGGGGCAGTGCCACCAAAGAACTGCGTATAGCCCTGACCCAGGGCAACATCAACAACGCCCACTTCTACATCCCGCGTCACACAGAGCTATTCCCGGAATCTGTCTGGGGTGGCAAAAACAAACACGAAGCCGGTGAACAAGTGCAGTGGCAATTCCACGGCCTCGAAAGCTCGGTGCTCAGCGATATCGATGGGTCCAAACGCATACTCAGAAACCGCAGTGCGGTGCGGGAGTTCTACCGAATGCATCAGCCGCAAGCGGGCGACGAGCTCAGGATTCAGAAAAGTGTGGATGGTTACTTTAACGTGGTGTTCAACCGATAACACTGTGTGATTAACACCAGAACAGATTGCAGATAGAAGGAAGCACAGGTGGCCAAGTCTCAGGCAAAAGTCAGCGAGCTCGTCGGCATGATCGAGCGCGGCGAAATTCGTTTACCGGAAATGCAGCGCCGCTATGTGTGGCGTGCACCGCGGGTGCGGGATCTGTTAGATAGTCTCTACCGGGGTTATCCCAGCGGAGCCATCCTGTTGTGGGAAACCGATATGGAAGTGCCCGAGCGGGACTTCTCGGTCACCCAGCAGTCCAGCCCTTACGCCACCAACAAGCTGCTACTCGACGGTCAGCAGCGTTTGACCAGTCTCTCGTCTGTGATTCGGGGGGAGCCGGTTTCTGTGCGCGGCCGCAAGAAACCTATCGATATTCTGTTCAATCTGGAGCACCCGGACAAACTAACGCTGGTCACTGAGGTGGATGAAGGCGAGGGGGATGACGAGCTGCTGGAAGACGAGCACGACGCATCCGATGATGAGATCCAGAAAAGACTGGATCAGATGACCTTTGTGGTGGGCAGCAAGAAGATCGCCAGCTTGCCGCACTGGGTGTCTGTGACCGAGGTGTTCAAGAGCGAATCGGAAACCGAAATTCTCAAACAGGTGGGCATAACCAGCTTTGATGATCCGCGTCTGGAGAAATACCAGACCCGCTTGCGCCAGTTGAAGAGCATCGTCAATTACGAATACCGGCTCGATATTCTGGAGCGCACCCTCTCCTACGAAGAGGTAACCGAGATCTTTGTACGGGTAAACTCGCTGGGTGCCAAACTGCGTGGCTCAGACTTGGCGCTGGCCCAGATAACGGCGAAATGGCGTGACTCCCTCAAAATCTTCGAAAGCTTTCAGGCAGGGTGTGCCGATCGGGGCTTTGATTCAGAGATCGGTACCTTTGTCAGAACTCTGGTCTGCTTTGCAACCGGGCAAAGCCGGTTTTTGACAGTAAACAGTCTCAGCCTGGAAAGGCTGCAGGACGGATGGGAAAGAGCCAAAAGCGGCCTTGAATACGCCATCAACTACCTGCGCAGCAATATCGGGGTGGATTCCTCAACGCTGCTGTCATCGCCTTACTTTCTGATTCTGTTGGCAGTTTATGGCGAGCAGCACGGCTACGAGATGGATGGTGAGACAGAAGCCGGATTACGCCGCTGGTTCCTGGCAGCCAACGCCAAAGGACGCTACAGCCGGGGTTCATCAGAAAGCATGCTCGATCAGGATCTGGGTGCGCTCCGCCGCGGTCTGGGTGTTGCGGGCCTGATTGATAACCTGAAGCAACAGTTTGGCCGCGTAGAGATCGAAGCGGATGATCTGGTAAGCCGCTCCCAGCGCAGCGGTTATTTCAAAACCATGTTTCTGGCGTTTCGTCACGATGGTGCCCGCGACTGGCACTCCAGACTCGCCATCGATTTCAAACATCAGGGCAGCAGCCACAAACTCCAGTTTCACCATATCTTTCCGCAGGCCTACTTAAAGGGAAGCTATGAGAACAAGCAAATCAACGATATAGCCAACCTCAGCTTTATCGGTGGTAAAACCAACCGCCGCATTCGGGATAAGGCTCCGGACGATTACTTGCTTACTCTGAGCAAGGAGCACGGCCCTGCGATGTTTGACGCTCAGTGTGTGCCACTGGCCCCGGAATTGCTGCAAAAGGATGCTTACCTGCAGTTTATGCACGAACGGCGGCAGTTGATTGCCCAACGCTTGAACAAATTTTTGAATGGTAACGAATAGGTCGGCAGGAACAGTATCTGGTTGTTTTCTTTCTTCAGGTCAACCAATAAAAAATAACCGGCCACTATGCGATCCTGTATGACAGGCACGTTGAAAGGCCGCTAAGCGATTTTTGTGTAGTAAGGATAGTTTAATGAGTTCCACATCGTACAGTTTGATAAATCTGTGGCCGGAGTTCTCCCGGTTGATGAACGGGGATATAACGTCACCAGAAGGCCTTAGCGCGCTGTTCGTTGCTCTGTTGTTTGTAATGGCGCTTTCCTTTGTTAGTTTGTCGCTTATTAACTACTTCAGGGCTCGATCTCACCTCAGGTTTTACCAGAATCTGATTAAAGGATTGACTCTTGACCAGCTGCTGGAGAAACGAAGAGACCTTTCCAATGCTGCCATGAAGCATCCTGGATATGGACGGCTTTGGCGGGAATTTGATGAATCTCTGGTCCATATCCCTCAAAAGCAGCGCCTGTGTAATACGTTGGATGCCGCACATTTTTTCAATACCCACACGTTAGCGCGGGGGTTGACTGAGAACCGACTGCTGGCGGCGGTACCGGGCTTTCTAACTGCTATTGGTGTTATTGGTACTTTCGCTGGTTTGCAGTTGGGTCTTGGCCCACTTGGTGACCTTGATCCTGAACAAGCCAAGGTTGACGAGCTCACTCACGGTATTTTCGGGATGATAGGCGGGGCTTCTATTGCCTTTATGACATCTGTGTGGGGCGTGTTCACCAGTGTGGCTTTTAACTTCTTCGAAAAGTTTTTAGAGAGGAATATTCGGTCGTCTATCGCCTCCTTTCAGAACGACGTCGATTATCTGTACCCCAGAATTACCGCAGAACAAAGTCTTGCTCATATTGAAGATTTCACCCGGCAGAGCAATGACAGATTGGCTGAGTTGGATGAAAAAATTGGTAACAAGATGCAGGAGGCGATGCGCGAGGCATCAGGAGTTATCAGCGATAGCCTTGCTCAAAGTCTGAATACGATTCTTGGGCCAGCGGTAGAGCAGTTGGTAAACAATGCCCACTCTGGCTCGGAAAAGGCTTTGGAGTCGTTATTGGATCGCTTTCTGCAGGGGGTTGGCTCTGCGGGTGATGCCCAGAAAGCTATGATGGAGCAGGCAAGCCAGGATATGGCATCGGCTTCCGGTGAGATGGCAAAGCGCATGCAAAGCTTTGCCGATAGTATGGAATCCCAGATCAGTAGCATGATGACCCAGAATGCAGATGCGCTGTCTCAGGTAAATAGCACGATACAGGCGCAACTGGATACTCAGAATCAAAGAGAAGCAGAGCGCCAGGCTCAAATGACCAGTAACCTGCAGGAGTTTATGAGCGGGCTCAAGGGACAGCTGAACCTGCTTGCTCAGCAGAACGCAGAGACTCTCAAAGCCGTTCAGGGCGAGTTGACTGGACAGCTGGAACAACAGCAAGCCCGGGAAATTGCCCGTCAAGAGCTCTTGCAGGGCCAGCTGAAAGGCTTTCAGGAGGACCAGGCGCGCGTGACTCAGGGAATAGAGGATATCTTGAGCGCACAAAAAGCACAGAATACCGAATTGCTATCGGGGCTGTCGGCGCTGACAGACAGGTTCCAGAGGCTTGCTTCCAGTCACGAAACAGCCACCAGCGCCATGCAGGGTGCTGCCTCAGAGCTGAAGGCGGGATCGGTACAGTTGGGGCTGCTTTCCAGCAATATTAAAACTGCTATAGATACATTGGGTGATCAGCTTGCCCAGGCCATAGACAGTGCCGACACGATTACCAAGGAAAATGCCGAGACTGCGGCCCTGTTCGATGAGGTCGTCAGTGAGCTGAGAGGCACTGGCGAGCAGATCGGACAAGCTTCAAGCAGACTTGGCGACGCGGCGACTAAAGCAGAACACGGATTTTCTGCAGTCAACAGCCATTTCGATGCGCTCGGGAAATCGTTGCAAAATCATGTGGCGGCGCTTGAAAAACAGGTTGCGGATCTATTGTCTGACTATGCAGACAGAGTTCAATCGCAAACAGTCAATAGACTAAACACCTGGAATGAGCAGACCAATAGCTATATCTCGTCAATGACCGATGCTGTACGCACATTGAGCAGTGTTGTGGATGAAATGGACAGTAAGGTTTCATCGCATAGAGTTGGTAGTCCGTCATGAGAAACCTGGGTAGTCGTTACAGCAGTCATCAGGTGGACGAGGAGAATCCATACTGGATCTCTTTCTCTGACATTATGGCGGGACTGCTGGTGATTTTTGTCCTGGCGGCTATTGCACTGGTGCTTGAGTTGACTCAATTAAAAGAGAAAATTCAGGAGGATATGAGCGAGCTCGCGAGGGCCGAACAGGTTCGACGAGATATTCTTAAGGATATTGTTGGCGAACTTAATAGCATGAAAATACCTGTTAAGCTCAGTGAAAACGATACGGTCATTCGCATACCCAATGATGTTCTGTCGTTTCGGCAGCGAAGCTTCAACCTTCCGGACGACAAAAGGTCTTTGGCGAATGCGTTGGCAATAGGAGAGGTAATATATAAGAGTATTAGAAAAGAGAATAGGTGGAAGTATTTAGATACGGTATTTGTTGAAGGTCATACGGATCGTGCTCCCTACAGTAATCAGGCAATTAAAGGGAATTGGGGGCTATCAACCTTTCGAGCTATATCTGTTTGGGATTATTGGAATAGTGAAATGCCTGAGGGCTCCAGGCTTGATGAGTTGAAAAATCACGTAGGGAAAAAGCTATTTTCTGTCAGTGGTTATGCAGAAACTCGTCCTGTTTCTTGCTCGAATGCAAGCCCTGATGTAGACAATCAAGATGTTTGTCCGCGCGGTAGAATCGATAGTCTTGAGTCTCTCAAAATGAATCGGCGTATTGATATCAGGTTTACTGTGAAGTTAGCGAAATCTGTAGATATAAGAGAAAAGCTAAGTGCCTATTAAACTGCCATTCCTTGATATCAAGCTTTCTGAATGGAAAGAGACGGATTTTGACAAGATCGTTGCGGCTGAAAAAGTGGTTGTGGCTATTGCGAAAGGTGCGGGAATGAACTCTGATACTTTTCAGGTCGCCTGCCGGCGTTTGTTAGCCATGGTTATGGCTGGAGCCGGAACCGATTGGCTTGAGGAGATAACAACACCTGTTGATGTTCGGGCATGCACCTTTCTGCTAGTCAGTTCAGATGACTTTTGCCAGCTGGCGAGGGTAGACCGTAACCTGTTGGGTCGCCTGTTGATGCCAAGACGGCCGATGACCAAGCTTTCCCTGATGCAGCTGATAAGGGCGTTTCTGGAGCGATTTGATCTGTTGGCTGAAGGAAGGGCCTTGGGTGACTGGTGTGATTTTTTACGCGAACAGCTGGCTGGTCTTGGAGGCGATAACAATACCAGTGATCTGGTCCGCTATTCACGTTTCTCGGAGATTATTTTCTCTGTGTCCGGACCTTCCAAAGTGGTCAATTTTGCCAGGGAAAACGGAATTGATTTCGATGCGGCCTTGAGAAAATTGGGCCTTAACGGCTTTGCTGACGGGCGGTATATCAAACTTTGTCGCTATCAATATTATCTGGAAACCTTGAGAACTATGGAGGTTGGTGAGAATCACCCGGTACTCAAGGAAGTGGTTAAGTCTGACGTGGTGAATGCTCCTGCGGCTGAGGGAAAGTTGCTGGGCCACTCGATCATTGAAATTCTGATTGATCGATCGGCAGGTAAGGTTATCAGTCAAGCATGGCAAAACGCCATCCTGACGATTGCTGGCGACCCCAGGGTGCCCAAGTCGAGCGCCAGCTACCAGCAGTGGTGGTCTATTATCGGTGATAAGCGCATTGCATTGATGCGAGGATGGTTGAGCCGGTTTGATCTTGCTCTTTTTCTTGGGGTTTTGGAGCAAAGTGCCAAAGATGATAGAAATGATGCTATGGAGAGAATGTTTGCTCCAAGAAAAACCTTTATGGAGGGATTGGTCGAACAGGAAGCCGTTTATGAGTCTCGCCTTTTTCTCACGAGTTCAGCTGAAAGCTATTTAAAGAAAAACTACAAGAAAGAAAAGCTTCCATCATACGCCCTTGTAAAGGGGGGGCAGGCGTCTGTAATTTACTTACAGCTTAAAAATGGCCTACATATGGTTGAAGGGACTCACAGCTTTTCAATAAGGGTGATGAATAAGCTGCCTGAGAAGCCAGGAATCACGGATTACTCTATTGATGTCTTTAACTCGAGAGACTTAGGCGTTGGTTTGGCAGAGTTCTATCTGTGGCAGTTTCAGCGTGATGGAGGATTGATGGAAACAGCTCATAACCCAGACTTAACTTGGCAGAATAAAGTGATTAGTCATTTGGCAAAGTTTAATTTGAAGTTGGACGTAGGGAAACTAATTGCTCCATCTAAGTATCGGACATACAAGTCTAAGTTTGGAGCAAGTTAGTATGCGTATTAGAGAGTTTATTCAGAGGTTTAAATCCCCGGCTATCCATGAACTGATCTCTTGGTCGATAGATCCTTATGAAGGTCTCGACTTCTTAATTCCTTCAAAGGTTATCTCCGATCCAGAAAGTCATGCCATGACTAACCCGTTGTTCGGTATGCAGTTCGCCTACCTTAAGGCGTTGGTAGAGCAGAATTTGGCTGACAGAAACTCTAACGGCTTTACCATTCCTTCCGCGACTGTGCCCGAATTGGAAGATGATTTTTTCACGCTGTTTGAGCTTCCCGCATTCAGTAAAGGTAAGTTCAAGGCAGATATTCGAGGCAACACAGCCAATGCGGACTTTTCTGTCAATGTCGAATTAACGCTTGGCGACGGTGGTCATATTCCTTCTGCGGCTCTATTTGGCCCGTTTCTGAAGGTGGCCGAAGGTGAGGTCTACCGACTGTCGGCGGCAGAGTATCGCGCTCTGAACGCGGTAGAGAACCACGGCAAGTTACCGCCGGAAAAGCGCGGGGAATATGAAAATAACTGGCTGATTCTGCAGCTTCAGGTCGCGAAAAAATCGGGCATGCCTATCGATCTGGCGCATTTTAACAATCTCGAATTGAGCAGCCCGGAATCTGTTGGTGTGTCCCTCGAAGAACTGCCGAATGGCGATGTTTTGTTAACTCCAACGTTTGGTTCCGGTATCAATATTGCGGATATTCAATCTCGGCTGGGGCAAATGCAGCCCGGTGAAGATCACTGCATTCTCAGAGTGAAGAACCGATTTGTACTGTTGAATGAGGCCCGGTTGAATGCGGCACAGGAAATTCTCACCAATCGACGAATCCCGAAATCACAGGTCGCAAACTTTCTAAGATCACCCACCGCTTACCTGAATGCAGCCCTGATTGACCTTGATACTGGCTTTTCGTTAAGGGTTCATGGGGCTGAGCGATTTGTTCATCGGTACTTTGGCGATGTGGAAAAATCGGGTGTTGACTGGTTTTCGGCCAATAGTGGCGAACCGGAGCCTATAGAAAGTATTGCGCCGCTCATTGATTCTGATGAGAGCCTGGCTGAGCTTGAGAGGCTCATTGAAGATGCCCAAGCAAAAGGGGCTGAAATTATAGACTTTGATGGCAAGCAGTTCGATATCTCTGATGGCGTCCGAGTCAAGGGCGCGATCGACAAAATCAAATCCGGAATTATCGATAAACCGGGTCAGGATCGAGACGACTATCCGGAGGATGAGCCTGAGGGTGATAAACCGGGCCCGGGCAGGGCGGAAACTGAGCAGGCCGTAGTGGCCATCGACACCAATGACGAAGATATTGAGTTTCAGAAAGATGCCCGGGTGATGGGACTTGATTTGGCCGCTCAATCTTTTGAAATAGGCAATCTGAAACGAACGCCTTTTCCTCATCAGGAGGAGGGTATTCAGTGGCTGCTGGCGCATCTTGGCATAGTCGAGGAGCGTGGTGAAAGCAGTGGCGCTTTGCTGGCTGATGATATGGGCCTCGGAAAAACATTTATGACCCTAGTGTCTGTTGCCGAATGGAATAGGCGCAAACGCAGTTCGGGCTTGCCGGAAAAGCCAACCCTGATTGTTGCCCCACTTAGCCTGCTGGAGAACTGGCAGGTCGAAGTGGACGAGACCTTTAATAAATCGCCGTTTGCCGACATTGTGGTACTGCAGTCCGGCGGAGATATGAGCAAATTTCGAGTCACCGGAGCGGGTAGGGAAACCCAGCAGGAGTTTAGTGCGGGAGACCGGATTGAAGACCAGGACTCAATTCGCTATTCGTTGAAAATTGGGAGTGTATACGGTTCTGACCGGCTCGATATGCCTGGTCGATTGGTGCTAACGACCTACCAGACCCTTCGAGACTACCAGTTTTCCCTCAGTCGGGTTGATTGGGGCATAGTGGCATTCGATGAAGCCCAAAACATCAAGAATCCGAACACGCTGGCAACCAGAGCTGCAAAGGGCCTTAAGGCGGACTTTAAATTACTGGCTACGGGGACTCCCGTGGAGAATTCACTGAAGGATTTCTGGTGTTTGTTTGATACAGCGGAACCCGGGTTGCTTGGATCCTGGAAGAGCTTTCGGGAGACCTATATTCAGCCGATTTTGGATGCATCTGAAGGTGATGGCTCTGGAGTTAAGATCGACGTTGGCAAGTCGCTGCGTGCCGCCGTTGGCGACTACATGCTGAGAAGAACGAAAGCCGAGAAACTGAAAGGGTTGCCTGAGAAACGGGTATTTTCCGGAGACAAGGCTGCGGTAAATGAACAATACATGGATCGCCTGGCCGGTGTGATGAACGGAAGGCAACTGTCGTGTTATGACGATATCGTTCAGGCCGTGAAATCCAGCACAGCAGATGACAAGCGTGGTCTTATCCTGCCCAGCCTGCACAATCTCAAGATCACCAGTATTCACCCGGATATTTCTGGCAGTTTCCGCCCGGCCGGCTCCGTAAAAGAGCTTCTGCAACAGGCAGAGATATCCTCAAAGATTTCGGCGATGGTCAAACTCCTGCATGAAATTAAGGAGAGAGAGGAGAAAGTACTGATCTTTGCGACCACAAAATCAGTTCAGGCCTATGTTTGTACGTTGGTATCTACCTTGTTCAAGGTTCCTGTTGAAATTATCAATGGAGAAACCAAGGCTGTTCCTACCAAAAAGGATAACGAAACGCGTAAATCGATTATTGATCGTTTTCAATCACAGCCAGGGTTTGGAGCTATTGTCATGTCGCCAATTGCTGCGGGTGTTGGCCTTACGGTGGTGGGGGCCAACAACGTTATCCACCTGGAACGGCACTGGAACCCCGCAAAAGAGGCGCAAGCTACTGATCGAGTGTATCGAATTGGCCAGACCAAGCCAGTTAACGTCTACATTCCGATGGCTCTGCACCCGGAGGTGAAGTCGTTCGATTTGCAGCTAAACAGCCTGCTCAGTAACAAGATTGATCTGAGTGATGCAGTAGTAGCCGCAGATACTGTGACCGGGGATGATCTGGCAGGCTGCTTTTGAAAGCTCGCTTGTTCTCCTACAGCTGGTTAAACAACCTCTTACGAATATTGCTGGTCGAGGGCGCCTGGTTGGCGCTGGAGGAAACAGGCCTGATAGCGGCCGGCCTGGGGCTCGTGCTTGAGTTTGTGCTGCATCAGCAGGAACGCTATTTGCGGGAAAAAGAGAAGCGCAAAGCCGCTGCCAGAGCCAATGAGTATGCTTTAGTAGAGTCTGCCCGATTCCTGGTGTCCGGCGGCAAGAGTAGTAAACCTTCTGCTGATGATGCAAGGGCACGGTAAATAGCGGGTACCGTTTGTATGTGGGCTTTACCCGTGCCACCCAAAACCTGATGGTTACTTACCACCGGGATACCCAATTAGCACAGGGGCTGACGGCGGGTTAGGCCGGCATTGCATTACATAACAGGGAGAAAATGTGTCTTGGGAATGTACAGCACTTTAAAGGAGCTCCACCGCAGCATCCGTGATCAGCAACACCTGAATCTTAGCCTGCGTATACACCGGGCGCTTAGCTGGCTCAACCGGGCAGAGCAGTGCGACGACGCCGATGGCCGTTTTATCTTTCTCTGGATCGCCTTTAATGCGGCTTATGCCACCGAGATTGTCGACACCCAGCGCGGTACCAGCGAACGGGCCATATTCGGAGACTTCTTCAAAAAGCTGTGCGACCTGGACGAGGATAAGCGGCTTTCCACACTGGTGTGGAGCGAGTTCCCCAAAAGTATCCGTGTGTTGCTGGACAACCCCTATGTCAACGCCGATTTCTGGGAGTTCCAGCGCGGTAATATCGACCGCGATACGTGGCAAAAGCGAGCGGCAGGCACCAAACGGGCCGCTAATGCATCCCTGGCTGCGCAGAATACGCCGGACACCCTGGCCATTATCTTTTCCCGGATCTATGTGCTGCGTAATCAGCTGGTGCACGGTGGCGCCACTTGGGACAGTGCCATGAATCGGGAGCAGATACGAGATTGTGTGGCGTTTCTGGAGAAGTTCGTGGTTGAGATGCTGCAAATCATGATGGAGAGTAAGCCCACGCTGTGGGGTGATGCCTGTTTTCCGCCTGTGCGGGATGCCTGAAGAAATCGCTCGCTATTGGCAATTGTCGTTCCGGCAAGGCCACCTTTATTGGGGCCTGGGTTCAACTCCCCCCGGCTCCACCAAACTTAATGGATGTTGAGGTGTTTGGTTGGCGGGGGGCGGAGGCGGCGTGCGGTGATTAAAAAAGATCGCGCAGGGGACTGCGCTCCTACGGGGTGTCTCCTGGGCGTCGTTTCTGCGGGGGGGGGCACTCACCAACCGGGCACAGTCAATCAAAAAGGACACCGGAAGTTCTAATTTGAGATGGTGCAGGTGCGCAGTGTGTTGGGGGGGGATGACGCGCTGTGCGTGCCACCCCTTCGGGGCGCCCTGCGGGCGTCGTCTTCGCGGGTTGCACCCGCTGCGGCTGAACCCGAGGGGGTTCTTCACGCACCGGGCACGGCGAAATAAAAAAGGCCACCGCGACGGGTTGTTACTGGAGAGTAAGTGCCAACGGTTAGTGCGTCGGGGGATTGGATGACACGCTGTGCGTGCCACCCCTTCGGGGCGCCCTGCGGGCGTCGTCTTCGCGGGTTGCACCCGCTGCGGCTGAACCCGAGGGGGTTCTTCACGCACCGGGCACGGCGAAATAAAAAAGGCCACCGCGACGGGTTGTTACTGGAGAGTAAGTGCCAACGGTTAGTGCGTCGGGGGATTGGATGACACGCTGTGCGTGCCACCCCTTCGGGGCGCCCTGCGGGCGTCGTCTCCGCAGGTTGCACCTGCTGCGGCTGAACCCGGGGGATTATTCACCCACCGGGCACGGCCAAATAAAAAAGGCCACCGCGAGGGTGGCCTTATTCATTTGGTGGAGCCGGGGGGATTTGAACCCCCGTCCGTCAGCACTCCGCCTTAGGGTCTACATGCTTAGTTCCACTATTTGGTTTAACCCGCTACAGCCCAGTGGCCAAGACGTAGCAGGCGATCCTGATAAGAATTTAGCTGATCCACCCCAGGCAGGCTTCACGGCGATCCTGTTCTATATGACAGTCAGTAACGCGGTACAGGCACCTTGTTAAGGACCGCTAGCGGCGAACCACTAGATGGTGTTTCAAAGGGCTACTTACGCAGCCAGTTGAGCACCGTAGTTGTCATCGTTGGCAACTAATAATGTGCAACTTTGGATTAACGTGATTGGTTGCCATCACGACATGCACCTGAGGTTTTGTTACCGGCGTCGAATCCAAATCGGCCCCGAATTCTCAAGAGAGCGGATTATAGGCTTTATCGTCACCTCTAAACAGTCTCTTCCCCAAATATTGGGGCGGCTGGGCGGATTTCAACCGCTTTGCCTGCTGCTCAGACAGTTCTGGCCGGGACGGGTTCCCACTGCTGCAGACTGAGGGGGATCAGCAGAGTGTTATCGCCCTTGGGCGGTTGTCCCACCATCTCGTCGTAGGCGCTGCGCTGGCGCAGTTGCAGGCTGGCAATGTCCAGCCCCTGCAGGCGTTCACGCAGGTCGGTGAGGGAGCGGGCTTTGAGCGGGGTGT
Source organism: Pseudomaricurvus sp. HS19 (assembly GCF_009857815.1). Taxonomy (GTDB): domain Bacteria; phylum Pseudomonadota; class Gammaproteobacteria; order Pseudomonadales; family Cellvibrionaceae; genus Pseudomaricurvus. Next base: position 184,547 of record NZ_WVVW01000010.1, read on the forward strand.
GGGGGTCGGTCCAGATCAGCTGTTCGCCGATGTCGCGCTTCAGGTAGGCCTGGTAGATGCAGCCTTCGAAGGATTCCAGCACCAGCTGCAGTTGGCGCTGGTGGGTGAGGGTGTGCAGCAGCAGTCGGGTCATGGAGGCTTCTCCGTGTGGGCAGTAACGGGCGGGAGTGTGGGAAGTACGCGACAACACAGCGGGCGGATGATGGCATCCCCGACTTTGGTCTATTTCGGCGCCAAAAAAAGAGCTTCCATGCGCTGGATCAAAACCCGATTTGGGGGTCTTCTATAAGATAAACGCATATAGCAGGTATGGCTTTATGCCGCCTGTAGTTCTATGACAGTGCGATAGGGATGTCGGATGAATTTGGGGGGCAGAGGTAGTGCTCGAGAGTATATCCGTCTTTATCAGTGGGATTGTGGAAGGTCGTGACCCGGTGCTGAATGAGCACCACCAGCGGGTGGCGGCAGGTATCAGTGAATTTGCCGAGCACATTGGCTGTACCGGGGAAGAGCGTCAGATACTGCGCATTGGGGCCAGTATTCATGATCTGGGCAAGCTCTCCATCAACGAACATATTCTTAACAAGCCGGCACGGCTGACTGCCACCGAGATGGAGCTGGTTCGCCAGCATCCGGAGCTGGGCTATCAGCTGCTGGCACCCCTGAACCTGGACCCGCGGATTACCGGCATCGTCCGTTACCATCACGAAAACTTTGATGGCACCGGCTACCCGGAGAAGCGCAAAGGCGACGATATTCCCTTTTATGCCCGCATCATGCGGCTGTGGGATGTGTACGACGCGGTCACTATGGATCGTCCCTATCACAAGGGCGTTTCCAGTTCTGAGGCGTTGCAGATTCTGGTGGACACCAGCGAGCGTTACGACCCGGAACTGCTGGCCAGTTTCTGCGACTTTATCGAAGGGCGTTTTGGTGGGCGGGTGGCGTTTTGCCAGGGTGGCGAGGCAGTCTGTCTGCACGCGCCGGCGCTGTAACTGTCGCTCGCCGTCGTCATTCGCGGCTAAACTCTGATTGGATTCGTGCTCTGGAATAACTCCGGCAGTCTGTTGCAGGCTGCCGGAGTTTTGTATGGGTGATATCAGGTAAAGCTCGGTATCACGATGGCGAGAATCAGCACCGGGCAGAAGGCTTTGACGTAGAAGGGCCAGATGCGCCAGAACCAGGTGCCTTCGATCTCCGGGTGTCCGGCCTTGATCTCTTTCAGCAGGTTGTCGCGGTGCCAGATCCAGCCTACGAAGATGCACAGCATCAGTCCCAGTATGGGCTGGCTGTAGACCGTGGTAAGGGTGATGACAAAGTCGAACAGGGTGTCGAAGTTGAGCATGATCAGCACCGACACCACAAACACCAGCCCGCCAATCAGCAGGGTGGCTTTGGGGCGACCGAGGTCGGTCTCTTCGGCGGCCAGCGATACCGGCACCTCCAGCATGGAGATGGAAGAGGTGAGCGCGGCGATGGACATCAGCGTGAAAAAGGCCAGGGCAACCCCCAGGCCGATGGTGCCCATGGAATCGAACAGAGCGGGCAGCACCTGGAAGATGAGGTTGGGGCCAGCGTAGAGATTGCCCTGCGCATCGAAGATGTCGGCGCCGTGTGCCTGGGCCACATAGATCGCCGGCAGGATCAGCAGTCCGGCAATAAACGCCACCCCGGAATCCACCAGCGTCACGGTCGCACCCAGCGACGGCAGGTTCTCTTTTTCACTCAGGTAGGAGCCGTACACCAGCATGGTGCCCACACCCAGGGAGAGGGAGAAAAACGCCTGCCCGAGGGCGTCCACGATCAGGCTGGGCTCAAGGTGGCTGAGGTCCGGCAGCAGGTAGAGTCGCAGGCCGGCCATGGCGCCGGGCTGGGTCATCACATAGACAATCAGCAGCACCATGATCGCCAGCAGCATGGGCATCAGGCGGGTGGACCACTTCTCGATACCCCCGCTTACACCCTTACCCACAATGGCGATGGTAAGGATCATAAACAGGCCGCCGGTCGCCAGGTTACGGGGAAAACTGAAGGTCACCAGCCAGTCGCTGGCGCTTTGCCAGCTCAGCAGCCCGGTGATGGATTGTCCCAGGTAGGCGAGCATCCAGCCGGCCACAATGGTGTAGAAGCTGAGGATCAGGCTGGCCACCACCACGCCGCAGCCGCCGACAAAGGTGCCGAGCCAGCGGGTGGCTTTGTTGGGGGCGATGTAGCGTAGGGCGGTAACGATGTTGGCGCGGGCGTGGCGGCCGATAATCAGCTCTGCCATCAGTGCCGGGTAGGCCAGGCAAAAGGCCATCAGCAGGTAGACAAGCACAAAGGCGGCGCCGCCATTGCTGGCGGTTTGGGTGGGAAAACCCCAGATGTTGCCAAGGCCGATGGCGGAACCGGCAGCGGCCATCACAAAGCCGGTACGGGAGGAAAACTGTTCTCTGGATGCCATGTAAAAAATTCTGTTCGTTGGAGCTGTTGAGCCATGAGCTCCAGCAAAGTCAGACGATGAGGCGGATGCCGCCGAGCGGTTGAATATTGTGCTTTGAGAGTCGGGGGTGGTTCAAGTCTTTAATTTCAGATATGGATTTGGGTGTTTGATATAACGAACAGTTATTTTTATTTTGGCGCATTGTTCGTTTTAATGCCGCCTTTTTTCGCCCCGGGCGGGGGGAAGAGCTGTTTTTGTGGTGGGGGCTGCCGTCCCTGTGATCAATTCTCCGGTATTGGTCTAGGCTTCAGGTGTTACAACCCGACATAAAAACAGCTCTGCTACTGTCCGCAGCCGTAACAAGCATCCTATAACAGCGGCCGTCAGGGGAGAGCGTATAACCAGCGGAGAGACCCATGTCCCAATCTCGTAAAGCCTTGAGTGGTTTGCAGATGCCTTGTTTTCGTAAAGCGGTGTTGCCTGCCTGTATCGCCGCAGTGGCAAGCAGTGCCGTTGCCCAGGACGAAACCACCGTTCGTCCCTACCGTCCTGCTCTGGAGGAGGTGACGGTAACGGCCACCAAGCGCGAGGCTACCATTCAGGATCTGCCTTTCTCGATCAACGCCCAGACCCAGGAAGATATCCAGCGTTCCGGCTCCACTAGCCTGGAAGACCTGTCCCGCAATGTTGCCGGCCTGACCATCCAGAACCTGGGCCCCGGCCAGAGCCAGGTGGCGATCCGTGGTGTCTCTGCCGGCCAGATCGTGCGCGACCAGCCGGGTGTGAAAGAGCAGGTGGGTGTCTACCTGGACGAGAGCGTGATCTCCCTGTCACTGTTCACCCCCGACCTGGACCTGTTTGACCTCAACCGTGTGGAAACCCTGCGCGGCCCACAGGGCACCCTGTTTGGTTCCGGTTCCATGGGCGGTACCGTACGTTACATCACCAACCAGCCGAGCTTTGACGGCCCTGAGGGCATGATCGAAGCCAACCTGAATACGGTCACCGACGGTGAAGAGGGTGGCCACCTGAAAGGCATGTACAACCTGCCGCTGACCGAGACCCTGGCCCTGCGCGTGGTGGGCTACACCACCGAGTACGCCGGCTTTATCGATGCACTGGGTGAAAACGGCAGCAAGAAAGAGGATGTCAACGACGGTAACCGCAGTGGCGGTCGTATCGCCCTGACCTGGGAGCCAACCGATAACTTCTCCATCACCCCGCGCGTGGTGTACCAGAAGATCGAGATGGATGGCTTCAACCGTCAGGAGGTGTACAACCTCTACGCCAACCCCTACACCACCACCCGCCCGGCCATTACCTTTGATGAGCGTGAGCAGTATTTGCTGCTGGACGAGGCATTCGAAGATGAAACCATGATTGCTGATGTGGTGATGGAGTGGAGTCTTGGTTCGGTGGATATTACCTCCATCTCCAGCTATACCGAGCGAGAGATTCTGGTAAGTCGTGATGCCAGCGCCTTGACCGGAAGCATTAGCATCAGGCCCTTGGATTTAGACGTTGCCTCCGTGCTGTTGCCCTCCAACCTGCTCGACACTACAGACCTTGAACAGTTCACGCAGGAGATCCGTTTAAGCTCCGATTATGATGGGGCTTTCCAGTGGTTGGTTGGTGTGTTCTATTCTGATACCACTCGAGAGTATTCTCAGCGACTGCCAACCCCAGGCTACGATGCATTCGTGGATGCCAAATTGGGTGCGAACACTTCGGCCAGCGTTGCGAACGGTTTTCCTGCGGACTCGCCTTATAATGCAGATTATCCGTTTGATCTTGAGCAGTTTGCCGTCTTTGGGGAGGTGAATTTTGATATCACCGAACGATTGCATATGACGGTGGGTGGGCGCTGGTATGACTTTGAGGAGTCCCGCCGTTTCACGACTGGAGGTATTTTCTCGAATCAGAATGATCAGGTCGATGACACTACTTCTGATGGCTTCACCCCGAGGGTGTTGGCTAGCTACGATTTGAATGATGAAGTTGTTTTGAATGCGCAGGTGGCACAGGGCTTTCGACTTGGCGGGGTAAATGATCCGTTGAACGCCCCGTTGTGTGAACCTGAGGATTTGGCCACTTATGGTGGCAATCCCACCTATGACGACGAAACCATGTGGAACTACGAGGTCGGGATGAAGGGTAACTGGGGCGACTTCTCGCTCAATGTTGCTGCTTTCTATGCTGATATTTCTGATCTGCAAGCGACTTTGGATGCGGGATCCTGCTCTTCACGGGTTTCAGTAAACGTTCCGGATGCGCACACTGCGGGTATTGAATTCGAGCTAGGTTCGCAGCTGACCGACGCGCTCTACCTGGCATTCTCCGGTAGCGTGCTGGAAGCGGAATTTGACTCCACGGTCCGGGACGTTAACGGCAACGTTTTAGGTGGTATCGAAGATGGCAATCGTTTGGCATCTGTGCCAGAAGTGCAGCTATCTCTCTCGGGTACCTACACCTTCCTGAAGCCAATCCTGCGCGCTGATGACTCCTGGGTATCTGCTTCTGTGCAGTATGTGGGTGATCGTATAACCCAGCCAGGAGATCAGGTGAGTGGTGCAGGTGATTTCACGTCTGAATTACCTTATGGCGGAGCAACCGGTGACGAAGTAACCAGCCTGGATCTTGAGTTGGACGCCTACGCGATCCTGAACCTGAACATGGGTCTGATCTACGATACGTTGGAAATGTCGGTGTACATGAACAACGTCACGGACGAGAATGCGGATCTCTCCTTGGATCGTGAACGTGGTGGCAGTGCACGCTTGGCTTTCGCTACCAATCAGCCGCGTACCTTGGGTGTAACGGTACGCAAGAGCTTCTGATACAGAAGCGGCAAGCGAAAGGGGCCTGCGGGCCCCTTTTTTGTGGGTTGTGCGGATTGGTAGATAGATCCCGATGCAGGGTTAAAGGACTTGCTTCAAGGGATATAAAAGATCGCGCAGAGGATAAGGTGAATTCCTGCACCGCAGGAAGAGAGGATGGTCTGGGCCACTGCGCTCCTACGCCGTGGTGTCGCACCATTGTAGGAGCCCGGTCCCCCGGGCGATCTGTTGCCCTACGTCGCTTCTGCGATCAAGGTTTACCATCCACCCAAAGCAGGTTCAGGCACGGCGACGCCTGTACAAGACAATCTTCTGCCGGCCATTCAGGGCGGCAATTTTTTGGAGAAATCATTGGTATGTCCTGGATAGAGTGGCTGACCCTGGCCGGCCTCTGCTGGCTGGGAGCCGCAAGCCCCGGGCCGAGCCTGGCGGTAATCATCGGCCAGACGCTGCAGGGCGGTAAGGCGCAGGGCCTGGTGGCCGCCATCGCCCACGGTGTCGGGGTGGGGGTGTACGCCCTGCTGGCGGCGGTTGGGCTGGCGTTGCTGGTGACACAGACGCCCTGGTTGTACGACGGCCTGCGCTGGATCGGTGCCGGTTTCCTGTTGTGGTTGGCGTGGCAGAGCTGGCGGGCGCCAGTGGACTATGGGCAGGCGGGGGAGGCCACACTGAGTCGCCGGCGCGGGGCCTTAACCGGATTCCTGACGGCGTTTCTCAATCCCAAGCTGGCGCTGTTCTTTCTGGCGGTCTACACCCAGTTCCTTACAGCCCAAATGCCGCTGTTGCAGAAGCTGACCATGGCGTCGGTCTCGGCGGGTGTGGATGCCGGTTGGTACGTGGTGGTGGTGATGCTGGTGTCGCGGCCGCGGGTACTGGATGGACTGCGTGCCCATGGAGGCTTGTTGCAGAGGGTGTTTGCCTTGCTGCTGGTGGCAGTGGCGTTGCGGGTGCTGTGGTAACGGGGAGGGTGCGACCGGGCAGGCCGGCCGCGATGCGCGGTCAGGTCTGCTTCTGGAACAGGCGCTGTTTCTCGCGATTCCAGTCGCGCTGCTTTTCGGTCTCGCGTTTGTCGTGCATCTTCTTGCCCTTGGCCAGGGCAATTTCGCACTTCACCAGATGGCCCTTCCAGTACATGGCGGTGACCACACAGGTGTAGTCTTTCTGCTCTACGGCTTGCTGCAGTTTGACGATCTCTTTATCGTGCAGCAGCAGCTTGCGCGGCCGATTGGGCTCGATCACGAAATGGGTGGAGACGGTATTGAGTGGGGTAATCAGCGCATTCAGCAGCCAGGCTTCCCCGTTTTTGAAGTGCACGTGGGTGTCGACAATGTTGACCTTGCCTTCACGCAGACTTTTCACTTCCCAACCCATCAGCACAATGCCGGCCTCATAGCGGTCCGACAGCTCGTAATCAAAACGCGCTTTCTTGTTGAGAACGATGGTGGTGCCCGTAGGCTTTTTGGCTTTCTTCTTCGACATGGCGGCGGATTATAGCGGCAAGGCGGGGCGCGGGATACAGTTGTTTGCCACCCGCGGCGGGCGGGTGGCGCAAGGCATCAGATTATGTGGATGGCAAAGAATTTGGCCAGCACAGTGTTGATAAACACCAGCAGCAGGATCACCGGAATAAAGGTGCCCAGGGCCAGGTCGGTATAACGCTCCAGCAGGGTGCCCTTGTATTTGGTTTCCCCGACTTCCAGTTCGCGGTTGAAGTTTTCCTTGCGCCAGCGGTAGATCACCAGCAGGCAAACCATCAAGCCGTTGAGTGGCAGGATGGTGTCGTAGAAGACATCCACCACCACATCAAAGAAGGATTTGTCGATGCCGGCGTAGTGGGTGAAGCCGGTGAAAAACGGCACCATACCGAAGGAGACGGCGCAGGCGATCGACACCACCACCATGGAGCCGCCCACCCAGGCCAGGGCCTTGTTGCGACTGATGGAGTTCTGGTCCATGGCCCCGGCCAGTGACACCTCGATAATGGAAACCAGCGAGGTGAGGGCGGCAAACAGCACCAGCAGGAAGAACACCGCGGCGGCCACGCTGGCCCCGAAGTAGCCGACGCTGGACTGCATGGCGAGGAAGATCTTGGGCAGGAAGGTGAAGACCAGTGCCACGCTGGAGGTGGAGAGCTCTTCGGCGTTGGTGCCGGGGTCGAAGGAGAAGATGGCGGGGATCACCAGCAGGCCGGCGGTAAAGGCCACGGCAGTATCGGTGAGGGCCACCATCTTGGCGGAACCGGGAATGCTGTTGTTGCGCTCCATATAAGAGCCGTAGGTAATCAGGATGCCCATGCCGAGAGAGAGGGAAAAGAACGCCTGCCCCATGGCCCCGTTGATCACCTGTGCGTTGATCTTGGAGAAGTCCGGTATCAGGTAGTACTTCACCCCGGCCATGGCGTTGTCCAGGGTGAGCACAAAGATCACCATGCCCACCAGCATCACAAACAGCATGGGCATCATCACCTTGGCGGCACGTTCAATCCCCTGTTTGACACCAAAGTGCAGGATGACGCCGACAATCAGCGCGATCAGGGCCATAAACAGGAACACCTGCGGCGAGTTGATGAACTGGCCGAAATAGGCTGGGTCGCTGAGTTGCTGCAGGTCGCCGCTGACAATGGCCACCAGGTAGCCCAGCACCCACAGCGTGATCACAGAGTAGAACACGGCAATCATGTAGGGGGTGATCAGGGAGAGCCAGCCGCCGACGGTGGCAAACAGGCTGTGGCCGGCAAAGTGGCGGAAGGCGCCCAGCGGGTTGCGCTGGCTGGCGCGCCCGGCGGCCAGTTCCGCCAGCATGACTGGCAGGCAGATGCCCACCACAAACAGGGCGTAGATAAAGAGGAAGGCTGCGCCCCCGTTCTTTACCGCATTGACCGGAAAGCCCACCAGGTTGCCGATGCCCACCGCGGAGCCGGCGGCGGCCAGGATAAAGCCCAGACGAGAGCCGAAATGTTCACGAGTTGCTGTCATTGTTGTTCTCTTTATTCCCCCGAATCACTCCCCTGATACTAGCAACGATGCGCCCTGCAGTGCCAGTTCAGGAGCCGGAGGCGCTTGGCAGCTCAGGGGGGAGTCACTACAATCCACCGCCAGAATGGCAATTGAGCATGAGCGAGTGACACAGATTCAGCGCAGCGCCCTGGTGGCGTTCTCCGACCAGCAGATGTTTGAACTGGTCAACGACATCGAAGCCTACCCGCAGTATATGGACGGCTGTATCGGCGCTGAGGTGCTGGAACGGGATGAAAACACCCTGGTGGCACGGCTGGACCTGAACAAGCTGGGCATGCGCTACAGCTTCACCACCCGCAATCAGCTGACCCCGCCTGTGTTGATGGAGATGCAGCTGGTGGAGGGGCCGTTCCGGCGCCTGACCGGCAACTGGTCATTTCTCTCCCTCACCGAAGGGGCCTGCAAGGTCTCATTGAAGCTGGAGTTTGAGCTCAGCGGCGGCCTGGTGGCGAAGGCCGCAGGGCGCTGGCTGGATGCGGTGGCCAATGACCTGGTGGATGGTCTGTGTCAGCGTGCCAAATGGGTTTACGGGCCGGCGGCCGGCCAGAGGTAATTCTTATGTCCGATATTGAAATGATTGCAGTCGAAGTGGCCTATGCGCTGCCTCACAAGCAGAAGATCGTCGCCCTGCTGGTGGAGCCGGGTACCACCGCGCTGCAGGCTGCACGCCGCTCCGGGCTGGAGAAGGAGTTTCCGGAGATCGACTACGATACCGCCAAGATGGGTATCTTCGGCCAGGCGCTGGGTACCAAAGGCCTGAAGAAGGCCAATGAGCACGAGCTGCAGGAGGGGGACAGGGTAGAGATCTACCGTCCGCTGCAGTCTGACCCGAAAGAGGCGCGTCGCAAGCGCGCTGCCAAAGCCGAGTAAGCGCTCAGGGCTCGGTGGTGCTTAGTTAGCGCCTTCGCTGGAGGCGCTCTGGGTACTGGCCTTGCCGGGCACAAAGTCGCCGCTGAAGTGGGTCATGACATCGCCATCAAAGAAGATGGAGAGGTGTTCCTTGGTGGTTTCACCCTTGGCCGGGGTCATGGTGTAGAAATAATCCCAGCGATTGGGATTGAACGTATCCTCAATCATGGGGTTGCCCATGACATAGCGCACCTGGCGGCGGGTCATGCCGGGCTTCAGCTGATCAATCATTTCCTGGGTAATGATGTTGCCCTGCTGAATATCGATCCGGTACACGCCTGGGAACTGGAAGTACTGACATCCGGCCAGCAATATCAATGACATGGCGAACAGGAGTCGTACTGCGTGTTTTTGCATGGCAGGGGTTCCACAAGCGAAAATGAGAGGGGATAATACCTGAATTGCCTTTCGACTGAGAAGGGTCACGGGAAAATCCGGGATCCAGCCTGGAACTTCGGGAAAAATAACCGACAGCAGGGGAATACATGTCAGACCAGAACCAGGAGCTGCGCAAAGCCGGCTTGAAAGTAACCTTACCGCGGGTAAAGATTCTCCAGATGCTGGAGGAGTCCGAGCAGCGTCACCTGAGTGCTGAAGATGTGTACAAGCAGCTGATGGAGGCCGATGAGGACGTGGGCCTGGCTACTGTTTACCGGGTTCTGACCCAGTTTGAGTCCGCCGGGCTGGTGGTGCGCCACAACTTTGACGATGGCCACTCTGTCTTTGAGCTGGAGCGCGGTGATCACCACGACCACATGGTGTGTGTGGAGACTGGCCGGGTAATCGAGTTCCACAACGAAAAAATCGAGGCCCTGCAGGAGCAGATCGCGGCCGAGCACGGCTACGAGATCAGCGGCCACAGCCTTGTTCTCTACGTTAAACCCAGGAAGTAACCTGCCTTATTGATGTCCGCCGGCGTCGGCCCCCGGGGTTGGCGCGCCACTCCCTGTAGTGTGCGATTGAGGCATCGTCAGCGTCGCAAAATCCCTTTTCTCACCCGAAAAAGCCCGTTACAGTAAGGCCTGACTGATTTTGACCTGTGCCTTGCGGCGCAGGTGCAACTCACAATAATAATTATGCGATGTACCGAGGTATCCCCACCATGAGTGAACAGGCTCAAGCCCAATCCCAGCCCGCTATCAACATCAATCTGGTCCAGGTTCTGGATCTGGCCTGCCGTATTCTGCATCAGGGCTTTTTCCAGCAGCCAGAGGCCAAGGCCAAGACGCTGTTAAAGGATCTCAAGTCCGGCAAGCGTATTTCGGTCGGCGCCATGAACCTCAACCGCAAAGATGCCGAGGGTGCCGAGCAGCCGGTGATGGAGATGCCGTTGTCACTGGAGCTGGATTACTCCGAGTTCCGTGGCCCGGGCTTTGGTTTCCCGGCGTTTCGGGCGGCCCTGCAGGGGATGCTCAACCAGATCGGCAACACCATGCGTGCCCGTCGTGACCTTAATATTATGTCCAACCAGCAGCAGAACACCCTGCTGGTGCATCAGCCTGGCGTGGTACGCATTGGCGAGCAGTTTAATGTCATGGTGCTGGGTATCGAGCGCGGTACCAAAAACCAGCTCACCCTGAAACTGATGTTTATCGATCCGGAGCAGTACCCCCGTCGCGATCAGGAAGCGGCCGCTGTGACACCGGATTCGGCAGAGCAGGATCAAGCCGCAGGCTGAGCCTGATCCCCGGCTGGCGGCGCCTCAGCCCGCCAGCTCCAGCATCTCCCGGGCGTGGGCAATGGTCTGTTTGGTCATCTGCAGGCCGCCCATCATGCGGGCAATCTCCATAATCTTCTCATCCCCCTCCAGCGCTGTGAGGGTGGATTGTGCCGACGCCTGATCTGACTCCTTGCGTACCTGCAGGTGCTGATGGCCCTTGCTGGCCACTTGCGGCAGGTGAGTTACACACAGCACCTGGCCCTGTTCCCCCAGCGTACGCAGCAGCTCGCCCACCACATCGGCGGTGGCGCCACCAATACCCACATCCACTTCGTCAAACACCAGTGTGGGGGTGGTGGAGCTTTGCGCGGTTACCACCTGAATGGCGAGGCTGATGCGGGAGAGTTCACCGCCGGAGGCCACTTTCGCCAATGCCTTGGGCTTCTGGCCGGGGTTGGTGCTGATCAGGAATTCGATGTCATCAATGCCGTGGCTGCCTGGCTGACCGGCGTTACTCTGCAGGCTGATGGCCAGCACGGCATTCTTCATGGCCAGCGCCTGCAGCTGGTTGTTGATGGCTTTCTGCAGTCGCTCCGCCGCCAGGCGGCGTTTGCCGGAGAGCTTTTCCGCGCTCTCCAGGTAGCTGGCGCGGGCCTGGCGGGCGGCCTCTTCCAGCTGGTCCAGTTGCTGCTCGTCGCCACCCAGCTGTTGCAGCTCCTCGGTCAGGGACTGCTGCAGGGCCAGCAGTTCACCGGTATCGATGCGGTGTTTGCGGGCAATGTCGTAGCAGCTGCCGAGGCGTTCATCGATCCAGGCCAGCCGCTGGGGGTCCATTTCGAAGCTGTCTATGTAAAGGGTCAGCTCGTGCTGGGCCTCCTGAATCTGAATCTGGGCGCTCTGCAGCAGATCCTCGGCAATTTGCAGGGCGTCGGGCTTGTCGCGCAGGCGGTGCAGTTGCTGCAGGGCGCGGCTGATGGCGCTGGTGAGGCCCGCCTCGTCGTCTTCGCACATCTGCACCACGCCCTGGCCTGCCTGCAGGATGGTCTCGGCGGAGGCCAGCTCCCGCTGTTCCTGTTCCAGTTTCTCCAGCTCACCGGGCTCCAGCGCCAGGGCTTCCAGCTCGTCCAGCTGGTAGCGCAGTAACTGGGTGCGGGCAGTGATCTCTTCGGCGTTGTCGCGCCACTGCTCAAACGCCTGCTGTGCCTTCTGCCACACCTGGTAGCGCTCACGGGTGGTCTGCAGCAGTTGCGGGTGAGCGGCGTAGTCGTCCAGCAGGTGGCGGTGATTGTCTTTCCGCAGCAGGGATTGGTGGGCGTGCTGGCCGTGGATGTCGATCAGCTTCTCCCCCAGCTCTTTCAGCTGTGCCAGCGGCACCGGCTGGCCATTGATGTAACCGCGGGAGCGGCCGTCGCGGGTCACCACGCGGCGCAGCAGGCACTCTTCGCCACTGTCCAGGTCGTGGCGATCAAGCCATGCCTGGGCTGCGGGGATGTCGCTGACGTTAAAGGTGGCACAGATGTCTGCCCGCTCCCGGCCCTGTCGCACCCGGTCGGATTCTGCCCGGTCGCCGAGGGTGAGCCCCAGCGCATCCAGCAGGATGGACTTGCCGGCACCGGTCTCGCCGGTGATGACGGTCATGCCCTGCTGCAGTTCCAGCTCCAGCAGGTCGACCAGGGTGAAGTTCTGTACGCTGAGGTGAGTCAGCATGGCGGGCTCCTTCCGTGAGGGCGGGCAAAGTATCCGTGAGGACAGCAAAGTAGTGGTTTAATATACAGTGTTTATATGTACAGTATTTTTTCTGTGTATGCAATCGTCACTGCAGGGCTTGAAAGGTGCGTAACTGTCCCCATATCAGGCGTCAGATCTCATGACTCATTCAGGTAAAGACGGAGAGCAAGGTGTCAGATCAAGAGCAGACCACCCCTGAAGTGGAAGAAGTAGCGGCTGCGGCTGCGGAAGAGCAGGCCCCGGCAGAGGGCGAAGTATCTGAAGTGGAGACCCTGGCAGCACAGCTGGCAGAGGCCCAGGAGCAGGCCCTGCGGGCGCAGGCTGAGGCGCAAAACGCCCGCCGTCGTGCCGAGCAGGATATCGAGAAAGCGCACAAGTTCGGCCAGGAGAAGCTGGTGAACGACCTGTTGCCCATTGTCGACAACCTGGAACGCGCCCTGGAGGCCATGGCTGAAGTGGATGAAGCGCTGAAGCCGGTGGTGGAAGGTGTTGAGCTGACCCTGAAGTCCTTCCAGGACACCCTGGCGCGTCACAAGGTTGAGGCAGTGAATCCGGTGGGAGAGCCGTTCGATCCACAGCTGCACCAGGCTATGGCCATGGTGCCGGCGCCGGACGCAGAGCCCAACACCGTGATCAATGTGTTCCAGAAAGGCTACACCCTGCACGGTCGCCTGGTGCGCCCGGCCATGGTGGTGGTAGCCAAAGCAGCTGACTGATTCTGTAACCACAGGCTGCACTGAAAAATAACCGTAACCTTTGTGTGGTGGGGGTTGAAATAGCCGGCACCGCACTTATATAGAAGACAACCGGCGGAGAGGCCCGGGCAGAGGCCCGCCACCCGCCACGCAGATTACCGCGAACATTTCCGGAGAATATCGAAATGGGCAAAATCATCGGCATCGACCTGGGTACCACCAACTCCTGTGTATCTGTACTGGAGGGTGGCAAGCCCAAGGTGATCGAAAACGCAGAGGGCGATCGCACTACGCCTTCCATTGTCGCTTTTACTGACGACAACGAAATCCTGGTAGGTCAGAGCGCCAAGCGTCAGGCCGTAACCAACCCTACCAACACCCTGTTCGCGGTGAAGCGCCTGATCGGTCGCAAGTTCACCGATGACGTGGTGCAGAAAGACATCTCCATGGTGCCTTACGGTATCGCCCAGGCTGACAACGGTGACGCCTGGGTTGAGGTGAAGGGCGAGAAGAAAGCGCCACCACAGATCTCTGCCGAAGTGCTGAAGAAAATGAAGAAGACCGCTGAGGACTACCTGGGTGAAAAAGTCACCGAGGCTGTCATCACCGTACCGGCTTACTTCAACGACTCACAGCGTCAGGCCACCAAGGACGCCGGCAAGATTGCCGGTCTGGAAGTGAAGCGTATCATCAACGAGCCAACCGCTGCGGCGCTGGCCTACGGTATGGACAAGGCCAAGGGTGACCACACCATCGCCGTCTACGACCTGGGTGGTGGTACCTTCGATATCTCCGTGATTGAAATTGCCGACGTTGATGGTGAGCACCAGTTCGAAGTGCTGGCCACCAACGGTGACACCTTCCTTGGCGGTGAAGACTTCGACCTGCGCCTGATCGAGTACCTGGCGGCTGAGTTCAAGAAGAGCAATAGCATCGACCTGCACAACGATCCGCTGGCCCTGCAGCGCCTGAAGGAAGCGGCCGAGAAGGCCAAGATCGAGCTCTCTTCTTCCCAGCAGACCGAAGTGAACCTGCCTTACATTACTGCGGATGCCACTGGTCCCAAGCACCTGGTGGTGAAGCTGACCCGCGCCAAGCTGGAGTCCCTGGTGGAAGAGCTGGTGATCCGCTCCATGGGTCCTGTGAAGCAGGCGATCGCCGATGCCGGCCTCTCTGTCAGCGACATTGATGACGTTATCCTGGTGGGTGGTCAGACCCGCATGCCAATGGTGCAGCAGAAGGTTGCCGAGTTCTTCGGCAAGGAAGCGCGCCGTGACGTGAACCCTGACGAAGCGGTTGCCATGGGTGCTGCTATCCAGGGTGCGGTACTGGCCGGTGACGTAAAAGACGTACTGCTGCTGGACGTAACCCCGCTGAGCCTGGGTATCGAGACCATGGGCGGTGTGGCTACTCCGCTGATCGAGAAGAACACCACCATCCCGACCAAGAAGTCGCAGGTGTTCTCTACTGCTGACGACAACCAGACCGCGGTAACCATTCACGTGGTGCAGGGTGAGCGCAAGCAGGCGGCACAGAACAAATCCCTGGGCCGTTTTGACCTGGCAGACATTCCTCCGGCACCCCGTGGCATGCCACAGATTGAAGTGACCTTCGATATCGACGCTAACGGTATTCTCAACGTAAGCGCCAAAGACAAGGCTACCGGCAAAGAGCAGTCCATCGTCATCAAGGCCTCCTCCGGCCTGAGCGACGAGGAGATCGAAGCCATGGTGCAGGACGCCGAGGCCAACGCCGAGGCGGACAAGAAGTTCGAGGAGCTGGTAACCGCCCGCAACACCCTCGACGGCCTGATCAGTGCCACCAAAAAGACACTGGAAGAGGCTGGCGACAAGGTGACTGCCGACGAGAAGTCTGCCATTGAGGCTGCCCTGGCCGAAGCCGAAGAGGCGGTGAAGGGTAGCGACAAGGAGGCGATGGAAGCTGCCAGCACCAAACTGACCGAGGCGACCGGCCCTGTGGCACAGAAGATGTATGCCGAACAGGCAGCCCAGGCCGAGGGTGCTGCCCAGGCGGATGCCGGTGCGGCTGATGACGGTGTGGTCGACGCTGAGTTCGAAGAAGTCAAAGACGACAAGTAAGCGCGGTCAGCAAAACCCGCTCATCTGATGAGCTAAACGGGAGGCGCAGGGCGTCCGGCTGCGGCCGGAAACCCGGTCTCCCGTCGCCGTGTCAGTGGCTGCCGTTTGTGTTGAGCATGCGCCGCTGACCAGAAGAACGTTAAACCATTTGCCCTGAAGTAACTGATCTATGTCGAAGCGCGATTACTACGAAGTACTTGGAGTTGACCGTGAGGTATCCGAGAAGGACCTGAAGAAGGCCTATCGCCGGGTGGCCATGAAGTTCCACCCGGACCGCAACCCGGATGACAAAGAGGCCGAGGAGAAATTCAAGGAGGCCACCGAAGCCTACGAGGTGCTGGGGGATTCCCAGAAGCGTGCGCTCTACGACCAGTACGGTCACGCGGGAGTCGACCAGCAGGCCGGTGGCTTTGGTGGTGGCGGCTTTGGTGGTGGTGCCGGCAGCTTCAGTGACATCTTTGGTGACGTCTTCGGCGACATCTTTGGTGGTGGGGGCGGCGGCCGTGCTGGTCGCGGTGGCCCGGCTCGTGGTTCCGACCTGCGTTACAACCTGGAGCTGGACCTGGAGGATGCCGTGCGCGGCACCACCGTCAAGATCCGGGTGCCGGCCCTGGTCAGCTGTAAGACCTGTGATGGCAGCGGTGCCAAGTCCGGCAGCAAGCCGATGACCTGTACCACCTGTGGCGGTATCGGTCAGGTGCGCATGCAGCAGGGCTTCTTTTCGGTGCAGCAGACCTGCCCCAACTGCCGCGGCAAAGGCACCATCATTACGGACCCCTGTGGCGATTGTCATGGCCACGGCCGGGTCGAAGAGACCAAGACCCTGTCGGTGAAAGTGCCTGCAGGTGTGGATACCGGCGATCGTATTCGTCTTTCCGGCGAAGGTGAGGCAGGTGTGGACGGTGGCCCCACCGGCGACCTCTATGTGCAGGTGTCGGTCAAAGAGCATGAGATCTTCCAGCGGGATGGTCGCAACCTCTACTGCGAGGTGCCGGTCAACTTTGTGGATGCCGCCCTGGGTGGCGAGATTGATGTGCCCACCCTGGACGGACGGGTCAAACTCAAGGTGCCGGCCGAGACCCAGACCGGCAAGCTGTTCCGCCTGCGCAACAAGGGTGTGACCTCGGTGCGCGGTGGTGCCCCGGGTGACCTGCTGTGCCGGGTGATGGTGGAGACGCCGGTCAACCTCAGCAACAAGCAAAAGGATCTGCTGAAGGAGTTCAAGGCCTCTATGGAGGGTGACAAGAACTCCCCCAAGCAGAACAGCTGGTTTGAGGGCATGAAAAACTTCTTCGGCGATATGAAGCTGTAACACCCTTATCCGCAAGGGATCTGGCAAGGCGTACACAACCGGGGGCTTACTTCGTGTAAACTTCCGCCCTGTGTGCGCCTTTGTCGTTTCTGAAGGCCATTATTGTCGTCGCAGCCCGGGTGGGGGTGCGCCTTGAACAGAAAGAGAACAAGCGATGGTAAGAATTGCAGTGACCGGCGCCGCCGGTCGTATGGGCAAGACCCTGATTGAGGCGGTAGCGCTGGCAGATGGTGCCGAGTTGACCGCGGCACTGGAGCGTCCCGACAGCTCCCTGGTGGGAGCGGATGCCGGCGAGCTGGCCGGCCTGGGCAAAAACGGCGTCACCATCGCTGGCGACATCAATGCCGTTATTAATGACTTTGACGTGCTGATCGATTTCACCGCGCCGGCGGCGACCCTGGCCAACGCTGCTGCCTGTGCGGCAGCGGGCAAGAAGATCGTCATTGGTACCACCGGCTTCACCCCGGAGCAGGAGCAGGAGTTGCTGGCCAACCAGGCCGCCACGGCACTGTGCAAGGCCGCCAATTTCTCCACCGGTGTGAATGTGACCCTGAAGCTGCTGCGCCAGGCGGCAGAAATCCTCGGTGACGACTACGACATCGAGATCTACGAAGCGCACCACCGTCACAAGGTGGATGCTCCCTCCGGTACTGCGCTGGCCATGGGTGAAGCGGTAGCGGCCGGTGTGCGCCGTAACCTGCGCGAAGTGGCGGTTTACGGTCGAGAAGGCCAGACCGGTGCCCGCCAGCGTGAAACCATCGGTTTTGCCACCGTCCGCGGTGGTGATGTGGTGGGGGATCACACGGTGATGTTTATGGCCGACGGTGAACGGGTGGAGATTACCCATAAGGCCTCCAGCCGCATGTCATTTGCCCGTGGTGCAGTACGTGCCGCCAGCTGGCTGGCGGATCGCCCCGCAGGTCTCTACTCCATGCAGGACGTGCTGGGCCTGTAACCCTCTCCTTGCGCGCTGCGGCAGGCCGTCTTCCGGGTTGTCGCTGTGCCGGGCCGGTGCCTGATGGCCCCCTGAGGCGAAGGCGTACTCCTGCCCCCGGGTAAGCACTCACTTTGTGGGGTTTTTCGGGGGTCGGTTTTGGGGCATTCAGGGGGATTCCGGATTGGACAGTGGCTGTCCGTATCGCGTACAATCGCGCCTCAGATCGATCTTGGCCAAGTCGCTTAAGCGAGTCTGATCGGTGCAGCGGAGACACCGGTCTTCTGGTAGTAAGACGCAAAATGCCCTAAGCGAGGTGAAGCCAGCGGTTTCATCTCGCTTTTTTGCAACTTGACGCCGGGAAATTCCAACTTTCAGTTAATTGATATGGCAGATATTGCCCGGACCCGTGCGAACTCGCGCGGCAGCAGCTCTCGGTCTGAAGAAACAGAATTAAACATGCGTAAGAGCCCGCCACTAGGGGCTTTTAACGCAGCAACACGCTTGTCATTCCCTAGGAGGCTGACTTGACCACTGGTGCCCAAAGACCCGCCATTCTGGTGCTTGAAGACGGTAGTGTATTTCGCGGCAGCGCCATCGGCGCTGACGGCCTGGCAACCGGCGAGGTGGTGTTCAACACCGCCATGACCGGTTATCAGGAGATCCTCACCGACCCATCCTATGCCCAGCAAATTGTGACCCTGACCTACCCCCATATCGGTAATGTCGGTGCTAACAGTGAGGACGAGGAGTGTGGTCAGATCTGGGCCCGCGGTCTGGTGATTCGCGACCTGCCCCTGCTGGCCAGCAACTTCCGCTCCCAGCAGACCCTGGATGCCTACCTGCAGCAGCACAATATCCTCGGCATTGCCGATATCGATACCCGTCGCCTGACCCGTATCCTGCGCGACAAGGGCTCCCAGAACGGCTGCATCATGGCCGGCGACCTCGATGAGGCGGCGGCGCTCAAGGCGGCGAAAGAGTTCGGTGGCCTCAAGGGCCTGGACCTGGCCAAGGAAGTGACCACCGCTGAAGCCTATGACTGGAAAGAGGGCAGCTGGCAGCTGGGTAAGGGTTTTGTGACTCCCGAGCAACTGCCCTACAAGGTTGTGGCCTACGATTATGGTGTGAAGCGCAACATCCTGCGCATGCTGGTGGATCGCGGTTGTGACCTGACGGTTGTGCCGGCTAAAACCACCGCCGCCGAAGTGCTGGCCATGAACCCCGATGGCGTCTTCCTCTCCAATGGTCCTGGTGACCCGGAGCCCTGTGACTACGCCATCACCGCGATCACTGAACTCCTGGAGACCGACGTGCCGGTATTCGGTATCTGTCTCGGTCACCAGCTGCTGGCCCTGGCCTCCGGTGCCAAAACCGTGAAGATGGGTCATGGCCACCACGGTGGTAACCACCCGGTGCAGAGCCTGGAAGACGGTACCGTGATGATCACCGCGCAGAACCACGGTTTTGCGGTGGATGAGGCGTCTCTGCCAGCCACCTTGAAAGCCACCCACAAGTCGCTGTTCGATGGCACCCTGCAGGGCATTCATCGCACCGACAAGGCGGCTTTCAGCTTCCAGGGCCACCCTGAGGCCAGCCCCGGTCCGCACGATGCGGCGCCGCTGTTCGATCACTTTATCGAGCTGATGGCAGCCCGCCGCTAAGCGCGGATCGGGCAACAACAAGGGTTACAGAGAATACTTTTGTGGAGCTGACGCCCGCTGCGGGCTCCACACTCAGCGTCAAGCGAGAGCACAATGCCAAAAAGAACTGATATCCAAAGCATTCTGATTCTGGGAGCTGGTCCGATTGTGATCGGGCAGGCCTGTGAATTCGACTATTCCGGCGCCCAGGCCTGTAAGGCACTGCGCGAGGAGGGTTACCGGGTCATTCTGGTGAACTCCAACCCGGCCACCATCATGACCGATCCGACCATGGCCGATGCCACCTACATCGAGCCCATCGAATGGCGCACGGTAGAGAAGATCATCGAGAAAGAGCGTCCCGACGCCATCCTGCCTACCATGGGCGGCCAGACTGCACTCAACTGTGCGCTGGCGCTGCACGACAACGGTGTACTGGAGAAGTACGACGTTGAACTGATCGGTGCCACCCAGGAAGCCATCCACAAGGCGGAAGACCGCAACCTGTTTGACAAGGCGATGAAGAAGATCGGCCTTGAGTGTGCCCGCGCCGACATCGTGCACACCATGGAAGAGGCACTGGAAGTACCGAAGAAGTACGGCTTCCCGGTCATTATCCGCCCCTCCTTCACCATGGGTGGTTCCGGTGGTGGTATCGCCTACAACTGGGAAGAGTTCGAAGAGATCTGTAACCGCGGTTTCGATCTGTCGCCCACCAACGAGCTGCTGATCGACGAATCGCTGCTGGGCTGGAAAGAGTACGAGATGGAGGTTGTGCGTGATAAGAACGACAACTGCATCATCGTCTGTTCCATCGAGAACTTTGACCCCATGGGTGTGCACACCGGTGACTCCATCACCGTGGCACCGGCCCAGACCCTGACCGATAAAGAGCTGCAGATCATGCGTAACGCCTCACTGGCGGTGCTGCGTGAAATCGGTGTGGAAACCGGTGGCTCCAACGTGCAGTTCGCGGTGAATCCCGAAAACGGCCGTCTGGTGGTGATCGAGATGAACCCCCGCGTGAGCCGCTCTTCGGCGCTGGCTTCCAAGGCTACCGGCTTCCCCATTGCCAAGGTGGCGGCCAAGCTGGCGGTGGGTTACACCCTGGATGAGCTGCAGAACGACATCACCGGCGGTGCGACCCCGGCCTCGTTCGAGCCCTCCATCGACTACGTGGTTACCAAGGTGCCGCGTTTCACCTTTGAAAAATTCGGCGATGCCGATGCCCGCCTGACCACCCAGATGAAGTCTGTGGGTGAGGTGATGGCCATCGGTCGCACTTTCCAGGAGTCCCTGCAGAAAGCCCTGCGCGGCCTGGAAGTGGGCTCTGCCGGCTTTGAGCCCAAGGTTGACCTGAGTTCCGACGACGCCATGGCGCAGATCCGTCGCGATCTCTCCACTCCCGGCGCCGAGCGTATCTGGTTTGTGGCGGACGCCTTCCGTGCTGGTATGAGTGTGGAAGAGGCGTTCGAAGTCTCTGCTATCGACCCCTGGTTCCTGGTGCAGATCGAAGACCTGATGAAGGAAGAGCAGCGCCTGGCGGCCATGCCACTGGGTGATATCACTGCTGACATGATGTTCCGCATCAAGCGCAAGGGCTTCTCCGATAAGCGCCTGGCGACCCTGCTGGGTGTTAGCGAAAAAACCGTGCGTGCACACCGCACCAAGCTGGGTATCCACCCGGTCTACAAGCGCGTGGACACCTGTGCAGCCGAGTTCGCAACCTCCACCGCTTACATGTATTCCACCTACGAAGAAGAGTGTGAGTCCAACCCGTCCGACCGTGACAAGATCATGGTGCTGGGTGGCGGTCCCAACCGTATTGGTCAGGGTATCGAGTTTGACTACTGCTGTGTGCATGCCGCCCTGGCCTGTCGCGAAGATGGTTTCGAAACCATCATGGTCAACTGTAACCCCGAGACAGTTTCCACCGACTACGACACTTCCGACCGTCTCTACTTTGAGCCGGTGACCCTGGAAGATGTGCTGGAGATCGTGCGTAAAGAGAAACCCAAGGGTGTGATCGTACAGTTCGGTGGCCAGACGCCGCTGAAACTGGCTCGTGCTCTGGAGGCCGAAGGTGTGCCGATTATCGGTACCTCGCCTGAGGCGATCGACCGCGCCGAAGACCGTGAGCGCTTCCAGCAGATGCTGATGCGCCTGGATCTGAAGCAGCCATCCAACGCCATCGTGCGTTCCACCGAAGAAGCGGTGCGCATGGCGGTGCAGGTGGGTTACCCGCTGGTGGTGCGTCCTTCCTATGTACTGGGTGGTCGTGCCATGGAGATCGTCTACAAGGAAGACGAGCTGCGCCACTATATGCGTACGGCTGTACAGGTGTCCGACGATGCGCCGGTGCTGCTGGATCACTTCCTCAATAACGCCATCGAGGTGGATATTGATGCAGTGTCTGACGGCAAGACCGTCGTCATCGGTGCCATCATGCAGCACATTGAGCAGTGTGGTGTGCACTCCGGTGACTCCGCCTGTTCCCTGCCACCTTACTCCCTGCCTGCAGATGTGCAGGACGAGATGCGCGAGCAGGTGCGCAAGATGGCGGTAGAGCTGGGCGTTATCGGTCTGATGAACGTGCAGCTGGCCTATCAGGACGGTGAGATCTACGTAATCGAAGTGAACCCGCGCGCCTCCCGTACCGTGCCGTTTGTCTCCAAGTGCATTGGCACTTCGCTGGCAAAAGTGGCAGCGCTGGTGCAGGCCGGCAAATCCCTGGAAGAGCAGGGCTTCACCCAGGAAGTGGTGCCGGATTACTTCAGCGTCAAAGAGGCGGTATTCCCCTTCAACAAGTTCCCTGCGGTTGACCCGATTCTTGGTCCCGAGATGAAGTCCACCGGTGAGGTGATGGGTGTGGGTGATACCTTTGCCGAGGCTTACTCCAAAGCCCAGCTGGGTGCCGGCGACCCAATTCCGGTATCCGGCAAGGTCTTTGTCAGTGTGCGAGACTTCGATAAGGAAGAGTTGCTGCCGGTGGCCAAAGAGCTGGTGGATCTCGGCTATCAGTTGGTCGCCACCCGTGGCACCGCCAAGTATCTGGGTGAGCAGGGCTTGCCGGTACAAATGGTCAACAAGGTGATGGAGGGGCGCCCTCACATCGTCGACATGATCAAGAATGACGAGATCGATATCGTCATTAATACCACTGAAGGCAAGCAGGCGATCCGCGACTCCGCTTCTATCCGTCGCAGCGCCGAGAACCACAGTGTCTACTTTACAACTACTATCGCCGGTGCGGCGGCTGTGTGCATGGCCATTCGTTCCGGCCAGCAGCACAAGGTGCGTAGCCTGCAGGAGCTGCACGGGAGAGTAAAAGGATGAGCAAGATTCCAATGACCAAGCAGGGCGCGGACGCCCTGCGCACCGAGCTGGAACGCCTGAAGAAAGTTGATCGCCCGCGTATTGTGCAGGCTATCGCCGAGGCCCGTGAGCACGGTGACCTGAAAGAGAATGCTGAGTACCACGCGGCCCGCGAACAGCAGGGTTTCTGTGAGGGGCGTATCCAGGAGATTGAAGGCAAGCTCTCCAATGCCCAGGTGATCGATATCTCCCAGATTCCGGAATCCGGCAAGGTGATCTTCGGTACTACCGTGGTGATCATCAACGTGGATACGGAAGAAGAGAAGACCTACCAGATCGTTGGCGACGACGAGGCGGACGTGAAATCCAACAAGATTTCCATCAACTCCCCCATCGCCCGTGGCCTGATTGGCAAGGAAGAGGGTGACGTTGCGGTGATCATCACCCCGGGTGGCGAAGTGGAGTACGAAATCGACTCCGTGCGCCACCTGTAATTAGCTGCGGGAGCGGCTGCCTGCCCTGCACGCAGTCGCTCCGGGCGCTCGCCCCGGTGATGCCGTGGTTGGTGCCGCCGAAAATGTAAAAACACTGTAGTTTTAAGGATTTAGGGGTTGACCACTCTGGGGTTGGTCTCTATAATTTGCGGCCTTGGTTGAGGAGATATACCTCGCTAAGTTGTTGATGCGGGGTGGAGCAGTCTGGTAGCTCGTCGGGCTCATAACCCGAAGGTCGTAGGTTCAAATCCTGCCCCCGCTACCACATTCTGCGCTCGGTCCAGGCGGATCGGGTGCTTCGAACAGGCCCCTTTTCAGGGGCTTTTTCGTATCTGCCGTCAGCCGGTGGAGGCTCTTGCGAAGGAGCTTGCAATGATCCCAGCGGAGCTGTGATCGCAGTATTGGATGGGCTTCGTGCCCATTTTTTGTTTGTGCACACAGGGTTGAACGCATGGCATCTAAGCACGATCAGTTGGTTGAACTGCTGACCCCGGTGGTTGAGTCACTGGGCTGTGAGCTGTGGGGGCTGGAGTACTTCACCCAGGGGCGCCACAGTACCCTGCGCCTGTACATTGACCGCCCTGAAATTGGCGTAGGCCTGGAAGAGTGCGAGTCCGTCAGTCGCCAGGTGAGCAGTGTACTCGACGTGGAAGATCCGATCGCGGGTGAATACACCCTTGAGGTCTCTTCCCCGGGCATGGACCGTCCGCTTTATACCCTGGAGCAGTTTGCACGCTTTGCCGGAGAGCAGGTGGAGATCAAGCTGCGTTCGGCGTTTGAAGGGCGGAGAAAATTCAAAGGTATCCTGCGCGGCGTCGAAGAAGACGAAGTGCTGGTAGTGGTGGAGGATCATGAATACATGCTCCCCATCGAGTTGATTGACAAGGCAAACATAATCCCCCGTTTTTAAGGACGACAGGGGTTTGTTCGCAGTAATGAAGTAGCGGCCGGAGCAGGCTGCGATCAGTTAAGAGCCAATTGGCTCGCTTCAGGTGAACGAGGCTTACACATGGGCAAAGAAATTCTGTTGGTTGCAGAGGCGGTTTCGAACGAGAAGGGTGTCGATCGCGGCATCATCTTTGAAGCCATCGAGCAGGCGCTGGCTGCAGCCACCAAAAAGCGCTACGACGAAGATGCCGACATTCAGGTATTGATTGATCGCAAGACCGGTGATTACGTTACCACCCGTCGTTGGGAAGTGGTTGATGATGACACCCTGGCTCTGCTGGGAACCCAGTTCACCACCGAAGAGGCGGCAGAGAAAGATCCGTCCCTGCAGGTAGGCGATGTCTACGAAGAGGTGGTGGAGAACGTTGAGTTCGGCCGCATCGCTGCGCAGACCGCCAAGCAGGTGATCGTGCAGAAAGTGCGCGACGCCGAGCGTCAGCAGATTGTTGAGCAGTACCGCGATCGTCTCGGTGAGCTGGTCAGCGGCACCGTGAAGAAAGTTACCCGCGACAGCATTATTGTGGACCTCGGCAACAATGCCGAAGGCTTGCTGCCCCGCGACCAGCTGGTGGGCCGCGAAGTGTTCCGCATGGGCGACCGCGTGCGCGCCCTGCTGCTGGATGTGCGTCCAGACAGCCGTGGCCCGCAGCTCTACCTGAGCCGCTCCTGCCCGGAGATGCTGATCGAACTGTTCAAGATTGAAGTGCCGGAGATCTCCGAGCAGGTGATCGAATTGCGTGCCGCTGCCCGCGACCCCGGTTCCCGCGCCAAGATTGCCGTACACACCAACGACGGTCGTATTGACCCGGTCGGTGCCTGTGTGGGTATGCGCGGCTCCCGTGTGCAGGCGGTTTCCAACGAGTTGGGTGGCGAGCGTATCGATATCATCCTGTGGAACGACAACCCTGCCCAGTTTGTGATTAACGCCATGGCGCCCGCCGAGATCGAATCCATTGTGGTGGATGAAGATACCGGTTCCATGGATGTGGCAGTACAGCCGGACAACCTGGCCCAGGCCATTGGCCGCAGCGGCCAGAACGTGCGTCTGGCCAGTGAGCTGTCCGGCTGGGAAATCAACGTCATGAGCGTTGACGACTGGCAGTCCAAGCAGGAAGAGGAAACCGGCAGCTACATGCAGACCTTCATGGATGCGCTCGACGTGGATGAAGATATTGCCGGTGTGTTGGTGGACGAAGGCTTTACCTCCTTGGAGGAGATCGCCTACGTACCGATGGAAGAGATGCTGAGCATCGATGGCTTCGATGAGGATATCGCAGAAGAACTGCGCTCACGGGCCAAGGATGCACTGCTGACCCAGGCACTGGCGTCAGAAGAGCAGCTGGACAACGCAGAGCCGGCAGAAGACCTGCTGACAATGGAAGGCATGGATAAGCACCTCGCTTATCTGCTGGCCAGCCGCGGTATCGCCACTATGGACGATCTCGCCGAGCAGGCCGTGGATGACCTGCTGGACATTGAAGGTATGGATGAAACACGTGCCGCCGCATTGATCATGAAAGCTCGCGAACCGTGGTTTGCAGATGAGCAGAGCGACGCTGCTGAGTAACACGAGGATTGAGGACAGATCATGGCAGAAGTAACCGTTAGCGAACTCGCTAAATCGGTAGGCACCACAGAGGATCGCCTGCTGAAACAAATGGCAGAAGCCGGCCTCAAGCACAGCTCAGCGGATGCTTTGGTATCCGATGAAGAGAAGCAGACACTGCTGGCCTTTTTGAAAACCAGCCACGGTGAAGCGGCTGGTGCGCCGAAGAAAATTACCCTCAAGCGCAAAACCACCACGACCCTGAAAACCGGTAGTGGTGCTGCACGCAAGACTGTAAATGTCGAAGTGCGCAAGAAGCGCACTTACGTCAAGACTGAAACCGCATCAGCGGATGCTGAAGTTGTGGCTGAAGAGACCCTGGTCGAAGCACCGGCACAGCCAGAGCCTGTGGCCGCGGCTGTTGAGCCTGTGGTTGAGCCGGTAGTCGAAGAGACTGTTGCTGCCGACGCGCCGACCTTTGTGGATGACGCTGAAGCCATTCGCGTTGCTGCCATGGAAGCGCGCCGCAAGGCTGAGGAAGAAGCCCGCGAACTGAAACGTCAGCAGGCGGAAGAAAAAGCCAAGGCCAAGGCCGAGGAAGAGAACCTCACCGACGCCGAGCTGCGCGCCGAGGCCGAAGCCCGCGCACTGAAAGCCCAGCAGGAAGAAGAGAAAGGCAAGCACGGTAAGAAGAAAGAGAAGCTCGTTGTCGAGACCGAAGACGATGACGACAGTGTGCAGCGCAAGAAGGGACCTAAGTCTCCCAAGAAAACCGGTTCCAAGAAAACTAACAAGGCGGCACTGTTGCATGACCTGGATGAGGAAGAGGGTGACGATGGTCAATCCCGCAAGTCCTCACGTCCGTCGCTGAAACTCTCTAACAGACACGGGTTCAAGCGCCCGACGGCGAAGATGGTGCACGAAGTACAGATCCCAGAAAATATCAGCGTGGCTGAACTGGCCCAACGCATGAAAGTCAAAGCAGGCGAAGTGGTTAAGACCCTCATGAAGATGGGCACCATGGCCACCATGAACCAGATCCTCGATCAGGAAACCGCGACGCTCGTGGTGGAAGAGATGGGTCACAAGGTAGTTCTCGTCACTGGCAACGAAGTGGAAGAGGCGCTGGCCGAAACCATCGTCAGCGAAGGTGAAATGCAGCCCCGTGCGCCGGTGGTTACCGTTATGGGTCACGTTGACCACGGTAAGACCTCGCTGCTGGATTACATCCGCAACACCAAAGTGGTGAGCGGTGAGGCCGGTGGTATTACCCAGCACATTGGTGCCTACCGGGTGAAAACCGACAAGGGCGAGATCGCCTTCCTCGACACCCCCGGCCACGCCGCGTTTACCGCCATGCGTGCCCGCGGTGCCCAGTGTACCGATGTGGTAATCCTGGTGGTGGCCGCCGATGACGGTGTTATGCCACAGACCGAAGAAGCCGTGCAGCATGCCCGTGCCGCCGGTGTGCCGATTGTTGTTGCCGTGAACAAGTGCGACAAGGAAGCGGCGGATCCGGATCGTGTTAAAAACGAACTGGCAGCCAAAGATGTTATCCCCGAAGAGTGGGGCGGTGATGTGCAGTTTGTAAACGTCTCTGCACACACCGGCCAGGGCATCGACGAGCTGCTGGAAGCGGTATCCCTGCAGGCCGAACTGCTGGAGCTGCAAGCGCCTGTGGGCATTCCTGCCCGCGGTGTGGTGGTGGAATCCCGCATGGACAAAGGCCGCGGTGTTGTTGCCACGGTACTGGTGCAGGCTGGTGAGCTGCAGCGTGGCGATATCATGCTGGCCGGCGAAAGCTATGGCCGTGTGCGTGCCATGACCGACGAACGCGGCAAGTCCGTGAAAGAGGCCGGTCCATCCACTCCTGTGGAGCTGCTGGGTCTGGATAATCCGCCGGAAGCCGGTGAAGAGTTTGTAATCGTGCCCAACGAGCGTAAGGCTCGTGAAGTGGCCGAATACCGCGCTGAAAAAGCCCGTGAGCAGCGCCAGCAGCGTCAGCAGGCCGCCAAGCTGGAGAACATGTTCGCCAACATGGGCGCCAACGAGAAGAAGGTGCTGCCGGTTATTCTGAAGACCGACGTACGCGGCTCCCTGGAAGCTATCCAGGCGGCGCTGATCGATCTGGGCAACGAAGAGGTGCAGGTCAACCTGGTGGTTACCGGTGTCGGTGGTATTACCGAGAACGACATCAACCTGGCCCTGACCTCCGGCGCCATTGTTATCGGCTTTAACGTACGTGCTGACAACAGCGCCCGTAAGCTGGCCGAGGCGGAAGAGGTCGAGATTCGCTACTACAGCATCATCTATCAGCTGATCGATGAAGTGAAAGGCGCTCTCTCCGGTATGCTCGAGCCCGAGCGTGTGGAAGAGATTGTCGGTATTGCCGAAGTACGCGAAGTATTCCGTTCACCGAAGTTTGGCCAGGTGGCCGGCTGTATGGTGATCGAGGGTACTGTCTACCGCAGCAAGCCTATCCGTGTACTGCGTGACAACATTGTGATCTACGAAGGCGAGCTGGAGTCCCTGCGTCGCTTCAAGGATGACGTCAATGAAGTCCGTAACGGTGTTGAGTGTGGTATCGGCGTGAAAGACTACGACGTAAAAGTCGGCGACCAGATCGAAGTCTTCGACGTGAAAGAGGTGGCGCGCGAGCTGTAAGCGCGCGTCCCTGAGGTAAGCGTTGTTATGGCCCGTGATTTCAAGCGTACTGACCGGCTGGGGGATGCGATTCAGCGCATCCTTGCCCAGCTGCTGCAGTTCGAGGTGCGTGACCCCCGCATTGGTATGGTGAATATCAATGACGTCAGTGTCAGTCGCGATCTGTCCATAGCCCGGATCTACGTTACCTTTGTCGGTAAGGAGTCGGACGAGGAGTGTGCCGAGGCGGAAGAAGCCCTCAACAAGGCGGCGGGTTTCCTGCGCAGCCAGTTGGCCAAGGAGCTGGATATCCGCACCACCCCGCGTCTCCACTTTATCTACGACACCACCTCCGTGCGTGGCCAGAAGCTCTCCAACCTGATCGACAAGGCGATGCGTGAAGATCGCGCCGCTTCCGGCGATCGTGACGACGACAGCGCGGCTGACTGAGTCGGCCGGAGAGGTAGCTGGTGGCACGCAGAAAAGCCCGCGGTCGCCCCGTTAACGGGGTGCTGGTAGTGAACAAACCGACCGGTATGACGTCCAACGATGCGTTGCAGCAGGCCAAGCGCCTGCTGTTTGCTGCCAAGGCGGGGCACACCGGTGCCCTCGATCCCCTGGCGACCGGCGTGCTGCCCCTCTGCTTCGGCGAAGCGACCAAGTTCTCCCAGTTCCTGCTGGACGCGGACAAGCGCTACCGCACCACCTATCAATTGGGAGCCTTCTCCACCACCGGCGATGCCGATGGTGAGTTGCTGGACGCGGTCAGTGCCGCAGGTGTAACCCGCGAGCAGGTGTGGCAGGCACTGCAGCCGTTTATCGGCGATATCCTGCAGGTGCCACCCATGTATTCGGCGCTGAAGCACAACGGCGAGCCACTCTACAAGCTGGCCCGCCAGGGTATAGAGATTGAGCGCGAAGCGCGCCCGGTCACGGTCTACAGCATCGAGCTGCTGGATTTCCGTGGCGGCGAGCAGGCGCAGGTGGATCTGGATATCCACTGCAGCAAGGGCACCTACATCCGCTCCATTGCGGAAGACCTGGGCAAGGCCCTGGGGGTTGGCGCTCATGTCGTTAAGCTGCATCGCACCCAGGCCGGCGCCTTCACCGAGGCGGATATGCTGGAGCTGGATGACCTGCGCGAGGAGCGCGGTGAGCAGCTGGCGGAGGTATTGGATCATCACCTGTTGCCGGTGGATACCCCGGTGCAGGAGCTGCCGGCACTGACGCTGCTGGAGGACTCGGCTTATTACTTCCGCCAGGGCAATCCGGTAATGGACCCGCAGGTCTACCGCCTGGGGCAGGAAGGTGATATGGTGCGTGTCTTCGCCGAAAGTGGTGATTTTTTGGGCGTTGGGGTACTGGACGATGAAGGTCGTGTGGCGCCCAAACGTCTGGTGGTCAGCAGCTAGCTGACCACGACAGAATTGGTGGAAATGGAGGCTTTTGCCGCCAAAACCCCAATACTAGCCGGCCTGTAAATATGCACGGGCCCGGCTGGATGTTTCAAGGCATATTAATTTGAGGAAAAGACTATGGCACTGAGTGCTGCTCAAAAAGCTGAAATCGTAAAAGATTTTCAACAAGCGGAAGGTGATACCGGTTCCCCTGAGGTTCAGGTAGCTCTGTTGACCTTTAACATCAACAAGCTGCAGGGCCACTTTGCGGACCACAAGCAGGATCACCACTCACGCCGCGGCCTGATCCGCATGGTAAACCAGCGTCGTAAGCTGCTGGACTACCTGAAGCGTAAGGACGCCAGTCGCTACACCGCCCTGATCCAGAAGTTGGGTCTGCGTCGCTAAGCGATACCCAGTGCCCGCGTATGCGGGCACTTTTTTTTCTCAAGCCGCCAGCAGAGAGGGCGCGAACCAGCGGTCAGGGGCAGCAGGTAAAGAGGGCTGTCCGTAAGTACAGATCGCACAGGCCCGCAGGACTCTGGCGTAGCAATAATTCAGGAAAATTCAGGAAATGGGGCCTTTGGGCCGTCTATTTCAGCAGATCGTCCTGCAAGGGCAGGCGACTGGGAAATCCAGATCTGAATCTATTTAATCGAAAGTAAACGTAAGCAAAAGCAAAAAGCTAATAAGGAAAATGTCGTGAATCCCGTCATTAAAACCTTTCAATACGGTAAAGATACCGTAACCCTGGAAACAGGTCGTATCGCTCGTCAGGCAACTGGCGCTGTCATGGCTTCTGTGGGCGATACCAAAGTGCTGTGTACCGTGGTGGGCGCCA
Organism: Pseudomaricurvus sp. HS19; assembly: GCF_009857815.1. GTDB lineage: Bacteria > Pseudomonadota > Gammaproteobacteria > Pseudomonadales > Cellvibrionaceae > Pseudomaricurvus. Next base: position 214,987 of record NZ_WVVW01000010.1, read on the forward strand.
AGAGTGCCAAAGCCGATCAGGACTTCTTCCCGCTGTCCGTACACTACATTGAGAAGGCCTATGCCGCCGGCAAGATCCCCGGTGGTTTTTTCAAGCGTGAAGGCCGCCCAAGTGAAAAAGAGACCCTGACTTCCCGTCTGATCGACCGTCCTATTCGTCCCCTGTTCCCTAACGGTTACATGAACGAAGTGCAGGTGGTTTGTACCGTGATGTCCGCCAACAAAGACGTTGATCCGGATATCTGTGCCATGATTGGTACTTCCGCGGCACTGGCCATCTCCGGTATTCCGTTCAACGGCCCGATCGGTGCCGCCCGTGTGGGTTACACTGAGGCCGACGGCTACCTGCTGAACCCGGGTTACAGCGCGCTGCAAACGTCCGAGCTGGACATGGTGGTAGCCGGTACCCAGGACGCCGTACTGATGGTGGAATCCGAAGCGAAAGAGCTGCCGGAAGATATCATGCTGGGAGCGGTACTGTTTGCTCACCAGGAGCTGCAGGCTGTTGTACAGGCTGTTAACGAACTGGCACGCGATGCCGGCAAGCCAGCCTGGGAGTGGACTCCTGAAGCCGAGAATGTTGAGCTGACCCAGGCTCTGAGCAGTGGTTTTGGCGAATCTGTTAAAGAAGCCTACCGCATCACCGACAAGATGGCCCGTTACAACCGTCTTGGCGAGCTGCGTGACCAGGCGGTTGCTCAGCTGGCGACCGAGACCCTGGCCGCTGACGAAATCAAGGGCGCCTTCAAGGACCTGGAGAAGAAAACCGTACGTCAGAGCGTTGTTGCCGGTGAGCCGCGCATCGATGGTCGTGACACCAAGACCGTACGTCCTATCCAGGTGGAAGTTGGCGTACTGGCCAAGACCCACGGTTCCGCACTGTTTACCCGCGGTGAAACCCAGGCCATCGTGGTTGCGACCCTGGGCTCTGCCCGCGACGCACAGATGATCGATGCGCTGGAAGGCTCCCGTCGCGATCCGTTTATGCTGCACTACAACTTCCCTCCCTACTCTGTAGGTGAAGCCGGTCGTATGGGTGGCACTGGCCGTCGTGAGATCGGCCACGGTCGTCTGGCCCGCCGCGGTGTAGCGGCTGTGCTGCCGAAAGAAGACGAGTTCCCTTACTCCATCCGTGTAGTGAGTGAAATTACCGAGTCCAACGGCTCTTCCTCCATGGCTTCCGTGTGTGGTTCCTCCCTGGCGCTGATGGATGCGGGTGTTCCGCTGAAAGCTCCTGTGGCTGGTATCGCTATGGGTCTGGTAAAAGAAGAGAACGGCTTTGCGGTACTGACCGACATCCTCGGTGACGAAGATCACCTCGGCGACATGGACTTCAAGGTAGCCGGTACCTCCGACGGTATCACCGCGCTGCAGATGGACATCAAGATCGAAGGTATCACCGAAGAGATCATGGAAATCGCCCTGGAGCAGGCCCTGCACGCCCGTCTGCACATCCTGGCCGAGATGAACAAGATCATCGACAAGTCTCGTGACACCGTTGCCGATACCGCACCCCAGTTTGAAACCATCAAGGTTCATCCTGACAAGATCCGCGACATCATCGGTAAGGGCGGTGCGACTATCCGTTCCATCACCGAAGAGACCGGCGCTTCCATCGACATCGACGATGATGGCACTGTGAAGATCTACGGCGAGAGCACCGAGTCCCTGCAGGCTGCACTGGCCCGCATCGGCGAGATCACTGCCGAAGCCGAGATCGGCGAGATCTACGAAGGTACCGTAGTGCGCATTGTGGACTTCGGTGCATTCGTTAACTTCCTGCCTGGCAAGGACGGTCTGGTACACATCTCCCAGATCGCTGAAGAGCGCGTAAACAACGTGACTGACTATCTGAAAGAGGGTCAGGTTGTGCGTGTTAAGTGCCTGGACGTGGACCAGCGCGGCCGCATCAAGCTCTCCATCAAGGAAGCTCTGGCGGAAGAAGCGCAGGACGCTGCCGGCAACCAGGAGGCTCCGGCTGAATAAGCCTGAGTTTCTTCGGAACAAAAAATACCCGCCTTGTGCGGGTATTTTTTTGTCTTTTTGTTGGGCTGGCGAGGTATGGGTTGCCGTAAAGCAGGAAGGATCGTTAATTGCCGTGGTGAATTTCAGCTGCCCTTTTCGCTTTGCCGGGCGAGTCACTTTTCTTTGTTTGGGCAAAGAAATACCGATACAGCGGGCACACGTGAGTAACCAAAAGGCCGCTCCTGCACATCCATGTGCCCGCGGCATTCGAACATCCCTGTTCATCAAGCCCAGCCCCACCTCCGCGCCGGAAAGCAAAAAACGCTTTCCGGTTCCCTGCGCTCCTCGCGCTTCCGGGGTCGCCTTGATGCGCCGTCCCTGGCGCAACAAGGCTAAGCCGGCCGTCCATGGCCGTCTTCCCCCTCCAGCACTACGGTGCTCGGCTCTACGCAGGGGCCCCAAGTCCGTGCCATCTTCAGATATGAAAAGGTAAAACAAACCCGTGCACTGTCATTGCGAGGCGCGTCTTTTAGCGCCGCGGCAATCCATGTGTGGCACTCTGTAGTTCACTTTTTGGCAGCAATGGATCGCCACGCTGCGCTCGCGATGACGATGTGGACTTAGTCGCAGTCTCAAACGTGCTTTACAAACTTTGTTTTCAGTTCCTATGGCACGCGCCGCAGACAGGCCGGAGAGAGG